>NZ_JAFBEB010000008.1 GCF_016908525.1 Brevibacillus fulvus | reverse complement strand
GGCTTAGCTCAGCTGGGAGAGCATCTGCCTTACAAGCAGAGGGTCGGCGGTTCGATCCCGTCAGCCTCCACCATATCATCGCGGGATGGAGCAGCTCGGTAGCTCGTCGGGCTCATAACCCGAAGGTCGCAGGTTCAAATCCTGCTCCCGCAACCAAATATTTTAGTCATGGAGCTGTGGTGAAGCTGGAGTTCACGCCTGTCTGTCACACCGGAGGTCGCGGGTTCGAGTCCCGTCAGCTCCGCCATCAATTTGAAAAAATTGCTTGGCGGTTTAGGTAAATTGATTATTTTGTTTTTAAGTTTAGTGTGGTATAATATTTATATGTTGCCGGTGTAGCTCAATTGGTAGAGCACCTGACTTGTAATCAGGGGGTTGTGGGTTCAAGTCCTATCGCCGGCACCACTGTAAACTGGGGAGATAGCGAAGAGGCTAAACGCGGCAGACTGTAAATCTGCTCCCTATGGGTTCGGCGGTTCGAATCCGTCTCTCCCCACCATGTTTTTTACTTGTGGGAGCCATTAGCTCAGTTGGTAGAGCATCTGACTTTTAATCAGAGGGTCGAAGGTTCGAGTCCTTCATGGCTCACCATTTTAAACAAAATATTCATGCGGTCATGGCGGAATTGGCAGACGCGCTAGATTCAGGTTCTAGTGGTGGCAACACCGTGGAGGTTCAAGTCCTCTTGACCGCACCATGCGGACGTAGCTCAATTGGTAGAGCGTCGCCTTGCCAAGGCGAAGGTCGCGGGTTCGAGACCCGTCGTCCGCTCCATTTGTGCCCTTAGCTCAGCTGGATAGAGCGTTTGACTACGAATCAAAAGGTCGGGAGTTCGAATCTCTCAGGGCACGCCATTTATTTTTCTCGGGAAGTAGCTCAGCTTGGTAGAGTACTTGGCTTGGGACCAAGGGGTCGCAGGTTCGAATCCTGTCTTCCCGACCAGTTTGCATACATCATGCCGGGGTGGCGGAATAGGCAGACGCAACAGACTTAAAATCTGTCGGGAGTTTCTCCCGTACCGGTTCAAGTCCGGTCCTCGGCACCATGCGGGTGTAGTTCAATGGTAGAACCCCAGCCTTCCAAGCTGGTCGCGTGGGTTCGATTCCCATCACCCGCTCCATACATGTGAGGAAAGATAGAGTGAACTTAACTTCGCTCTGTCTTTTTTTTTGGTCAAAAATACTTTGCTCAGGGAAGCACCGTAGTCCAACACTTCAAACAAAACCGTTTGTTGCCGTTGTCGTTAAAAATTGATAGGTGAAAAGAAGAGACAAAAAAACTCTTTCAGCTTAAAAGAGTTTTTTGTTAAGGCTCTATAATTTTAATGCAGAGTTATCATCTTTTGACGTTCGACTAATGCTCCCGTTAGCTTAACAGGAATTGGATGAAACGCCCTTTTCCCCCTCGGTTTTAATGTACTGATTCTCTCCATTCCCGTAATGATTGGTTTTGCACGCTTGACTAAGGTTTGCGTACTTTCAAGAGTCAGGGATGTTTGGTGGGCAGTTTCATAAAACTTTTCGAACGATTCTCCCCGTTAGGTGAGAAAGAAACGTGTTGCTCGCAGTTCATTGATTAAACGACGATCGACAGAGGAATAAGGTTCGAAATATTGGATATCTTTTTAAAGTTGAAAACGTAATGGTAAGGTATTGCAAATCTATTATTTTGTATGATATTGCATAAAATGGGTGTTTTTAAATCATCAAAAACTACCCATAACAGTAGAAAAATAGCAGGAGGAGAGACGGATGAAGCAACTGACTTATCGATAAAGAGTAAGCTGATTTTGGAAATACAAACGGTAATGATAGCAAAGAGGAGAAGCCTATGTATAAACGTGTAGATTCCAAAGAATTACTTGATACATTCCATCGCATCAAAGAAGAGGTATGGAATGAAATGGGGTTTGAAATGGAATATGCCAAAAAAGGGTCTGACCTTTTTTTGCTGCTTGGAGAGGATGGACAACCTGGAGGAACGATCGAGTTTACACCGATTTCGCAGTCTACCGATTTTATAAAAAACGTATTTTTGGATGTTCTGGAAGAAGGCCTGCATTATTTCGAAGGTGACAGTCTTGCCGTCCTGCCAAAGTATCGCGGGAAACTTGGACGCATGGCAGTTTGTCTGATGGTTGATTATGCCGAAAAGCATGGATTTACGCATATGATAGGGATTGCTGATCCAGCCTTTTATCAGCAATTAATCAATAAGTATAAGTTGCATGTGAAACAAGTAAAGGAAGCATTTTTCTACAAAGGGGCTGATGTGATCCCCGTTGTCATTGATATAAAAGAAGTTTTTGAAAACAAGCATCATCCAAGGTTTTCCTGGTACATACCACAAGTTGAGCAGAAAGAAGGGACATTAATTGGTTAATATGGATCTATTGAGAAGAAGAAACAATTGGGTCGTGTTTGTATTTGCCAGCATCATTACAGTCGTTCAGCTGTTGAATTTGATATTAGGAATCCCATTAACCTTTGTTTTAACCATTCTTGGGATTTTATATGGAGTGTTAGCTCCTTTTGTCTATATCTCCAATCGTCCGAACTTGCAAGAAAAAATGGCTCCCGTAATGAAGTATTTTATTTTCCTGGTAATTGGGGCGTTCTATTTCATCGTGTTGTCATTGGACCCCCATATTATCAACATTATGTCAATGATGTTCTACGTTGCGGTCATGGGGATTTATCAAGACAAGATGATGAACTTCTTGACGATCATTGTATCGATGGGAATTGTTTCATACTACTTTTTTACGCAAGGAGAACTTATTTTTCATTCCAGCAATGCAGTTGATCTTATTTATTTCCTTCTGACCTTTTGCTTTGTATCGTGTGCGAATTTATTGCAATCATTGTTTAATAACAAGCTGCAAGCTGAAAATGAAAGGCAAAGGATGGAAGCTGTTGAATCCAGTAAATCACTGCAAAAAATGCTGAATGGCATTAATGCTTCACTCAACTCAATTAAAGCGTACCAGGATGAATTAAACAAAGCCACCGATGGTGCGAACAATCGTGCTTTTGAAATCGTTTCTTCATTAGATGAAATGATACGTTCCTTTGATGAACAAACGCAACACTCGAATCAACTGCGTATGGAGATCGGGTCGACCAATGATCAAGTCGATGATATGACTCGCTCCATTAATGAAATGCACGACTATGTTGTATCTACCCAAGAAGCAACATTTGAAAGCGGAAGACGAATCGAGAGCCTTGGAAATGATTTGGAAAGTTTCAATCAAAGCATTGAGTGTACCAATCGTTTAATCCAGGAACTTTACAAGGAAACAGAGTCGATTGAAAAGATCATTCAAACAATCTCCGACATTTCCGCACAAACGAATCTTCTGGCATTGAATGCGACGATTGAAGCATCCAGAGCAGGGGAACATGGGCGTGGATTTGCTGTGGTTGCCGAGGAAGTGAGAAAACTTGCGGAATCTTCCAAGGCTTCTTCTCAGTCGATCGCACAGCTGCTCTTGACCATTCGAGAAAAAATGCGCCTTGCTTCGGACACGATCTCTCAATCTCAAGAATCTGTTGAAAAAAACGCACAAGGCATGACGGAGATAAGGGAAATTTTTACGAACGTGGGTTCTTACATGAAAAACTTCTCAGAGAAGACGAGGTATCTGCAGGGGTTCATCGGAAATGTCAGAGGAATGATGCAAGAAGTTAGTGCGACAGTCGATCTGAACGCAGACATTACGAATCGGAATAAGAACAGTTTACAAGAAGTGTTAGGACTCGTTTCCCAACAACAAGAAGAGATCGTAGAAATTTCAAATGGATTTGGCAAAGTGGAGCATCAAATCGCCAATCTGCTCACCCAAGAAAAATAAGATATGGATATGAGCGGAAAACGTGTCTGCGGTGACATCAACTGCAGAATATGTCGAAGAATGCAAGTAAAATACTGTGGTAGAAACATATGTTTTCATGTAGAGTATGAGTAAGATCGCTTACCAACGGGTAACAGATCTCTTGGCTTGCCTCCTGTACGGAACAGGAGGCTTTTTTGCGCTGCGCGTTGTTAGCTGTTGTCCGTTGCCAACCGATACGAAAGGCAAAGAATCTAGGATACATCAGAAATTTGATTGACCTGACTATGAAGCGGCAAAGTGATAATAAACCGGGTAGCTTCGTGGTTCGACTCGCAATGGATCGTGCCATGATGTTTTTCGATAATATTTTTGCAAATCGATAAGCCGATTCCGGTTCCATTTTGCTTGGTTGTAAAAAAAGGCTGGAAAAGGTTGTCCAACACTTCCGCTGGAATCATCTCCCCGTTATTTTCAACGTTTAACAACAGTTGGTCATGTTCGCACGAGGCGGTGATGGAAATGCGTTTCTCCGCGCAATTTTGCACAGCATCGATCGCATTGCTGATCAGATTGACCAGGACTTGCTTGAGCCCCTCCTCATAGCAATCGAGATAGCAGCTGCAAACATTTTTGGAAAAAAGGATATTTTCCCCCACCAAGCGCGGTGTGATCAGCAATTCAACCTCATTCAGCAGCTGCTTGATTTCAACCTTTTTATAGATTTCGTCCAAAATCGGTTTTTTGGAGAAACTTAAGAAGCCGGTGATTTGCCGGTGCAAGTTTTCAAATTCGTGCATAACAACACTAATATAGGATTGAACGGTCTTGTGTTCTTCGGTTGATTCCGAGATTAATTTCAGAAAACCTTCGATCGCGCATAACGGATTGCGCAGTTCATGCGCCATGTTCGCTGCGATTTTCCCCAGCATCGTCAACTTATCATTATGCAAATAGGAAATTTTCTCTTCCTTTCGTACCAGTTCTTTTGTAACCAATTGTTCAAAATGGAAAACTGCCCAATACATGCTTTCGTCCATCGCTTTTCCGATTTTTTGCTCCAGAAAGAGCACTTCCTCCTGTTTTAACGAGGAATTTTGAACAGCGGGACGGAACAAACTCCAAAAAACATTGCGGTGCAATTGATAAGCACGCAGGATGGAGGAAAATGGAAATTCCTGGGCCATCAGCCACTCGCTCATTTCATAAGACCAGGATTTCATGATTTCCTGAACATCTTCTACCAGGTAAAGGGCGATCAGAACGGTTCGTTTTTCCGCATAATCAAAGGGGAGCGATAAGGGTGTCGAGGTGCTGCGCTCAATTTCAGACAGCCAAGTTTTGGTGATTAGCGGTGCCAACTCCAGTATTTTATCTTTAAAACAATGAAGATTCAGAGACATTGTTTCGACCATCGTATTCACCCCTTAATCATCGTAAGAAAGGTTGTCCACAAATACAAGGTAGAAATCTCCTATTTTTGGCAGAAAGGTAGGAGAATATGTCTAATAATGGATCGGTAAAGTGTGAACGTTCGCCATCAATGTATAATTATGTAAATTTACCCATCGTTTTGTCAATAAACCCATTATAGCGAATAATCTGAAAAAGAAACAATGAAAGTTTGCGACAAAGCGTTGCAGAAAATGCGGGTCAAAATGACACGAAAAGACTTCATGTCCAGAGCGGCAGCCGCATAGAGTAAAAGGGACAAAGTAGGCTGCGGGAGGACAAGATGGACGGGCAATTCATGCTTAATTTTCTGCAAATCATGTTGATCGACCTCGTGTTAAGCAGTGACAATGCGGTTGTTATCGGTTTGGCATGTCGGGGATTGCCAAAAGAAGAACAACAAAAAGCCATTATCTATGGAACGTTTGGCGCAATTCTGCTGCGCATCAGTTTGACAGGAATGACCACATGGATGTTGGATATTCCTTTGTTAAAAGCGATTGGCGGTTGTTTGCTGCTGTGGATTTCATATCAATTGTTGACGGAAGAAGACAAGGAACAAAGCGATGTCGTGTACAGCAAATCGCTTGTTCAGGCTGTCAAAACGATTATTCTTGCCGACTTTATTATGAGTCTGGACAATGTGTTGGCGGTTGGCGGCGCCGCTCACGGAAACTTGCTGCTGGTGTTGTTTGGATTAGGCTTCAGCATTCCTTTGCTGATGTGGGGCAGCACATGGATCGCTCGCTTGATGGATCGGTTTTCTATGCTGATTTATCTGGGGTCAGCTATTTTGGCATATACAGCAACGGAAATGTGTTTGGAAGACCCTTATGTGTGGAAAATGATCAATCCGCTGATCTTTCAGCAAGAATGGCTGCCGATGGTAGCAGCAATCCTCGTGATGGCTTTAGGCAAAATGAAACGTTCATCCTGACGGGGAAATCACCGGAGAGCTCTGTTGTTTTTTTTTCTTTTGGAAATACTAAGAGAAAGAACAAAGGGAAAGGATCAGAGTGGGGATGAATACGGGAATCTTGTTGCTTTGGGGCGTATGGGATCATATTTACCAACGCTGTACAAGGCTCAGATACGTAAATAAACAAAGCAATATTTTTCGCGTGGTCCTGCTGCGTTATCGCGGAGAAACATTGTTGACCTCCGACAACCGACAAATTTGTTCCGGTGACCTTATTCTCAAGTTACATATTCATAATTACAAGTTCGCCACCCTCTGCAAAGGAGTAAAGAATGAAACCAGAACAGCTTTACTGTTGCGGAAACAGATTGTTTCCTCATTGCCGTCTCTGGCCAGCTATCTCGCCTCCTTGCCGAGAGTGGGAGAAATCAAAGGGGTAGTCGGTACAACGATGCTGCATAAAGGGGTATCCCATCTGGGTTTTTCGGTGTCGGATGTGCCGATGAATTGGTTTTTCCGCTATAAACGCTGGTATCTGCGGATTATGATGCGCATCATTCATCCGAATGGCAAGGAACGCATCAAACGCTGGGACGATTGTATGCCTTTAAAACGGGTCTATATTTCCAAAGAAGAGTTGTTTCGCCTTTACCTTTCACCAAGAGAAGCAGAAAAGGAGCCGTCATGAACAAGAAAGTATTGATCATAACCGAAGGGTGGGCCGGCAGCGGGCATCGTATGGCGGCGGTTGCCCTGCAGCAAGTGTTGCAGGAACAGGCGGAGACCGAAGTTGTATTATTGGAGGGTTTAATGAACGTAAACCCACTGTTGCGGGAGTTATCCCGCATTTCTTATTTGCAGACAATACAGCATTTTCCTCGCGGATGGGAGTTTTTGTACCAACGAGGGCAACTTTGGCATTCGTTATTAAAAAAACCGTTAGGAAAATATCTTGGCAAGCGGATGCATGACCGAGTGATCCGATTGGAACGGCCGGATGTGGTCGTCCTTACCCACGCTTATTGTTTGGCAGCGCTGGCCGAAACAAAAAGGCAACTGGCTCAACCGTTTCAACTGGTCGTTGTCGTCACCGACTTTCATGTCAACCCGTTTTGGATTCATGAACAAGTGGATCGTTATGTCGTCCCGCATGAGTCCATCGGGGAAGAGCTGAGCATCCGACATGGTATCAGCAAGCATCATATTCATACTTATGGGATTCCACTGCGTCCGGCATTCGCCCACGAAGCACAGGTGAGCAAAAGAGAATGGAAACAGCGAGTTGGACTTGACCCTGACCGATTTACAGTCTTGATTAGCGGCGGAGAAGGAGGATATGGAGCGATCCGCAAGATTGTCCGCTGCCTGGCAGCACATGATCGCTCCCTGCAGCTGGTGGTGATTACAGGAAAGAACAAGCAGCTGTATCGTGAACTGCAACAGGAAAGCAAACTGGACAATCTGCCGTTATTGCTGCTCGGCTACGTCGAGAAGATGTGGCAGTGGATCGGGGCTGCAGACGTCTATATCAGCAAACCGGGCGGAATCACCTGTGCGGAAGCGTTGGCGCTGGGAACCCCGCTGATTTTCTATCAGCCTTTGCCCGGACAGGAACAAAAAAATTGTCAGTTCTTTCTTGAACAGAGGTGGGCCGTACACGCCGCATCCGAACAGCACATTTTGCAAATCATCCGCAGATGGCAGGCAGAACCTTCGCTCAGGTTAAATCTCAGCGAACAAATGAGACTTGCCGCCCGGCCCGATGCTGCCTATCGAACGGCGGAAATGATTGGGCAGTTAGCGACTAGAAACTGGCATTGCGAAGCATGAATGAACCATCTGTTGTTCACACATATTAAAGTTACAAACGGCTTAGGAGGTGAAAAGAGATGGCAAATAACGGAGGTTCTCGTAACAACCTGTTGGTTCCTCAAGCTAACCAGGCTCTCGACCAATTGAAATATGAAATTGCACAAGAGTTTGGTGTTCAATTGGGAGCAGACACCACTAGTCGCCAAAACGGTAGCGTTGGAGGAGAAATCACCAAACGTCTGGTTTCTTTCGCTGAACAGCAATTGGCTGGTCGTTCGTAAGTAATGAGTTTCGGGATAAAAGGCAGAAGGACTCGTTCCTTTTGTCTTTTTTGCTTTATACGGCAGGCTGCTAGATGCTGAAAGAAGATGAATGGACAGCACCGGAAGGCAAACAATAAAAAGAGCATGAGGAGAAAGGGAGAATCATCATGAAGCTTACGGGAGTGCTTGTTTTCCTGGCTTGTCTGCTGGCCGCTCCAGTCGCCTCGGCGATGGAAACCATCCCCGGCATAGATGTGTTGATCGATGCCGGACATGGGGGAGTGGATGGGGGAACATCCCACCAGCAGTTACTGGAAAAGAATCTCAATCTGCAACTGGGAAAACGGTTATACAAACAGTTATCCGCCAAAGGCTACCATGTAGTGCTCAATCGGACAGGCGATTATGCGCTCAGTGAAGAAAACAGCTGGTTGAAAAATCCTTCCCGCCATCTTCGCGATTTGGCCCAGCGAAAGCATCTGGCACTGGAATTGAATCCGCAAATTTTAATCAGTTTGCACGTCAACTGGTCAACAGACAGCAACCAGCGAGGAGCTGTTGTACTGTATCAGAAAACTAACCAGAGTTATTTTTTGGCTGAGCTGCTGCAAAATTCGCTGAACGATCTTTACAGGCAGAAGGAAAAGCCGGTCAAAGGCAGTACTTACTATGTTCTCAACCACTCGCCCTTTCCGGCGGTGATTATTGAGACGGGATTCATCAGCAATGCGCAAGATCGGTATTGGCTGACCAATTCCGAGCGGCAAGAGGAAATCTGTCAAGCAATTGTCGGCGCGATCGAACAATATTTTTGGCTCGTCGGCAAATTTTCGCATTCATAAGGAGTTGGCAAACAAATGGCCTTATTCATCAGTGCATTGTTGGGCTTATTGGTTTTATTGGCAATTGTCATTTATTTTTATTGGCGAAAAGTCAGAGAATGAATGCCGGGAAACCGCTTCTCTCGCGTTTTCAGCAAGCATAGCGGAATAAAAGGGTTTGTTTTTCCCGGCTTGTCCGCTACAATTAAAGTTATAGTTTTCCAGCAGAAAAAACAGCGGGAGAGTGATGACCATTACGAGGAAATGGCTGATAATCGGCTTGATGGCAATTTGCTTGTTGGCGTATGCACCGGTCGTTGGAGCCGAAACAACGACTGCAGCCGGCATGACTGACATTAATGGCCACTGGGCGCATGAAGAGATAGCGAAACTGGCGCAACGGGGTGTGGTTCACCCGGATGCGGCAGGGTTGTTTCGACCGGATGATCCGATCACGAGAGCAGAGATGTTCAAGATGATCGTGGCGGCAAAAATGATCAAGCCCGTGGCGGAGGGCGAGTCTCACTTTGCTGACCTTTCTGCCGACAGCTGGCTTGTTCCTTATGCTGAAACCGCCTATCGCTTGGGCATATTGGACGGTGTCAGCGAAAATGGACTGCTCTATTTGCACCCGGATGAGCCCGTACAAAAACAGGAACTGGTATCTGCTTTATTGCGGGCGAAAGGAGTTAGCGGGGAAGTCAACCAATTGCTCGGCTCAGAAGCCGGAAAACTTTTGGAAGCGTATCCTGATCAAGCGGACTTGTTGCCGCTGTTTAAACGCCCTTTTGCCTATGCGTTGATGCACCAGATCGTCCATCCCTATCAGGACGGAACGCTTCGCCCGGCACAACTGGCGACGCGGGCGGAAGCGGCATTTCTGGCTGCAACGCAGCTCCTGCCTTCCGATACGGAACCGCGTTTGACGGTAGCCGGTATGGAAATTCCGTATGAACACATGCTGACTGTCGAAAGCACCGCTTTTATCGAACAAAACCCGACCTATCTGGAGTGGCCGGTGCGAGAGGGAATCGTTGCGGTAGATCCTGAAGTGATCCCGCTCGGCACCCATTTATATATCGAGGGCTACGGTTATGCGGTGGCGGCTGATATTGGCAGCGGTGTCAAAGAGATGCATGTTGATGTATTTTTGCCTTCTCTTGAAGCGGCGCTCGCTTATGGAAGACAAAAGGACACCAAAGTTTATCTGCTTGATTAAAGCGTTTGGAACATATTCCCCGCCATTTTTACCCATACTATTGGGGGAAAGGCGGGGATCTTTTGTTTGGCTGGATGTTGGCATTTATTTTCGTGGTTATTCTCGTAATCTTGGTGCTGCTGTTTCTAACCCCGATCGGAATCAACATCACCTATGAGCGTACGAATCTGGAGGATCAATTGTTAGTGGTCATCAGCATTTGGTTCTTCATCACATTGCGGTTCAAGTTTTCATTCAGCAACCGCTCCTCCAAGCACAACAGGCACAATGAGAAGCAGGAAAAACAACAAAGCGGGGCAAAAACAGGCATGCTAATGAAATATGTCCCGCTGTTGTTGGAAGGGCTGCCCGAAATCAAACGGGTGATTCAACAGTTCATGCGCCATATTCGCTGCCGCGATCTGCAATGGCAAACCAAGATTGGAGTCGGTGATGCGGCAGGAACAGGGACTCTCATCGGCATGATTTGGGGAAGCAAAAGCTTGATCGTTTCTGTTTTGGCTCACTATCTGCGGCTGATCGGCATTCCCCGGTTTGATGTGCAGCCTGTGTGGAATAGCAACTATCTCCGCACGCGCTTTCACTGCATACTTACGTTTCAGCTGGGACACGCTATGATAGCAGGGGTAAGAATCCTATACTGGCTAAGGAAAGGGCGTGAGCAACAATGGCAGACCACCCCATCCAGGGTTTGATGAAGACAACCATGGAAAATTTAAAACAGATGGTTGATGTGAATACCATTATTGGCGAGCCGGTAGAAACCCCGGACGGCAGTGTTATTTTGCCGATTTCCAAGGTAGGATTTGGATTTGCCGCAGGGGGCAGCGAATTTGACACGACAGAACCTTCCGCTATCAATCACCCGTTCGGCGGCGGCAGCGGCGGCGGGGTATCCATTACACCCGTAGCTTTTCTGGTCGTGGGCAAACAGGGAATTCGCTCGATTCCGCTGGAAAATACCACCCATTTGTATGACCGTATTCTCGAATCGATTCCTCAGTTTGTTGACAAGATTGGCAGCATGATCGGCAACAAGGGCCAACAGTCGGGCAACAATAATAGCGACAACAATAACAGCAGCAACAGCGAAGATCATTTCGGCATCCTTCAAAATTAGGCAGAATCCCCATCCAAGCAAGGATGGGGATTCGTATTTAGAACAGCTGATTAAAAAACAATCCAGAGTATAGAGATTCCGTCAAAAAAAAGGAGGAGAGCCGGGCTTTTTTGTATGGATGTTCAATCGTTCCGTCAGACAGCCAGTTTGTCAGGGGAGTTTGTTTCCAGCTCAGCGCTTGTTGCCGAAGTTGGCCAGCCCATCCGGTCGGGCCGGCCAGCGCCTTCAGCACAGCGGAAAAATCAGCGGTTGCGCTTTCGTTCAATTGCTGCTGATTCAGTGCAAGCAACCCTTGTTCGTCGGCGTGGATTCCCAATTGTTCCAATTGGGCGCGGCATTGCTGCAAACTTGTTTTCATCCTTGTGGAAAACGGCTCCGCCGCGGGCAGCTTGCTCATCTTGTTGACCAGCTGATTATAAAGGTCCACCAGCCGGCTGGTTTGCTTCGACAACAGCGGAATGTCGCTTCCGCTGTTGCCCAGGTTAAACAGCAGGGCCGATGTCGAAGTTTCCGCAAACGGTTCGGTTGATTTTAACAGTTCGTCTGCCGACTGCTGCAACTCGGCAAGAGACTGGGTCATGCTCTCTTTCCAGCCCTGCTGTTTGTTTAGTAACGGTTGGACCAGATAATTCGAAACGGGAAAAACGGGTCCGGAAAGGGATGCGTGCAGCATTTGCATACGATAGCGTTGGATCGGGTATGACCTCGGGATGTTCGTTATGGCGGTTATCAGTTGATCACACCTCTCTTTCCAAAAGGAACATGCCTTGGCCAACTACTCCAATTCAATCAACAGGTCGCCCGCTTCGATCGCGTCGCCCGCTTTTACATGGACGGCCTTAATCTTCGCATCGCCGGGGGCTTGCAAAGTCGTTTCCATCTTCATGGCTTCGCTGACCAGAAGATGTTCCCCCTTGTGCACCTTGTCGCCTGCTGCCACCAGCACTTTCAAAACCTTGCCAGGCATGGAAGCTCCGAGATGATTAGGGTTTTTCGGTTCTGCTTTGGCCCGTCCTTGCGTCACTACCTTGGCTGCGCGATCGCGGATCGTAATTTCCCGCGGCTGTCCATTGAGTTCAAAGTAAATGATTCGTCGACCGTCCGGATGCAGATCGCCCACTTCGACGAGCTTGATAATCAGCGTCTTGCCGCGTTCGATGCTGACTGATGTCTCTTCGCCGGGACGCAGTCCGTAGAAGAACGTTGCCGTATTCAAATAGGACAAGTCGCCGTACTCCTTCAGGCTCTGGTCATATTGAAGGAACACTTGGGGATACATAATGTATGACAGGACGTCGAGCTCAGACGGTTCGCGGCCAATTTGCTCGGCAAGCTCTTGCTTAACGGTATCAAAATCAACAGGCGGCAGCAGTTCTCCCGGTCTGGCCGTGAAGCTTTCACGACCTTTCAGCACCAGTTGCTGCAACCGTTTGGGGAATCCCCCGGGCGGTTGCCCCAGGTATCCCTGGAAAAACTGGATGACCGATTCAGGGAAGTCGAGTCGATCTCCTTTTTCGTAAATATTTTCTTCCGTCAAGTTGTTTTGCACCATAAACAGGGCCATATCTCCGACGACTTTGGAGGAGGGCGTCACCTTGACGATATCGCCGAACATCCTGTTGACGGTAGCGTACATTTGTTTTACTTCATCCCACCGTCCTTCCAGTCCGACAGCTTTGGCCTGTTGCTCCAGATTGGAATATTGGCCGCCGGGCATCTCATGCAAGTACACTTCGGTATTGCTCGTTTTCATGCCGCTTTCAAACCCTTGGTACAGCGGTCTGACATCAGCCCAGTAATCGGACAGCTTCTGCAAATGTTCCAGATCGAGTCCGGTGTCCTGATCGGTATGCTGCAGAGCAGCGACGAGCGCATTCAGGCTTGGCTGTGAGGTCAGGCCGGACAAGGAGCTGACGCAAGCGTCAACGATATCGACACCAGCTTCGATCGCCTTCAGCAGCATGGGCAGCCCATTGCCGGAAGTGTCATGCGTATGCAGATGGATGGGGATGCCAACTTCTTCTTTCAGCGCGGTAATCAGCTTGTAGGCCGCATATGGCTTCAAAAGTCCGGCCATATCCTTGATCGCCAGGATGTGCGCTCCGGCTTTCTCCAGTTCTTTGGCCAAATCTACATAATACCGCAAATCATATTTGGTTTTGTTGGGGTCAAGAATATCTCCGGTATAGCAGATCGCCGCTTCGGCGATTTTGCCCGAGTTGCGGACAGCGTCAATCGCGGTTTGCATGCCAGGCAGCCAGTTGAGACTGTCGAAGATGCGGAACAAATCTATGCCATTTTCTGCAGAAGCTTTCACAAAGGATTGAATAACATTGTCGGGATAGTTGGTGTATCCGACCGCATTTGCTCCACGCAACAGCATCTGGAACAGGATGTTGGGGATTTTTTCCCGCAGCAGCTGCAATCGTTCCCATGGCGATTCACGCAAAAAGCGCATCGATGTGTCAAAGGTTGCTCCGCCCCACATTTCCAGCGAAAACAGGTTGGCGCCCAGCTTGCCGGTTGCTTCGGCAATGGCGACCAGATCGTAAGAACGGACGCGGGTAGCAAACAACGACTGGTGGGCATCACGGAATGTCGTATCGGTAATCAGCACACGTTGCTGGTTTTTAATCCAGCGAACCAGCCCGTCAACGCCTTCTTGGTCCAAAATTTGCTTGGTTCCCTCCGGATACGGTTGGGAAAAAGGCGTTTTCGGGATGCGCGGTGTATCAAAGTGCGGCTTCTTCTCCAATTTGGGCAAGCCGGGATAACCGTTGACGATCACATCGCCGATGTAGTTCAACAGCTTTGTCCCCCGGTCTTGCCGGCCAGGAAAGATGAACAGCTCCGGTTTCGTATCAATAAAGGAAGTATCGTATTGGCCGGAAAGGAAATCCGGATGTGTGACGACATTTTCCAGGAACGGCAAATTGGTTTTTACGCCGCGAATTCGAAATTCGCGCAAAGTTCTTAACATTTTGCGGGCAGCATGTTCAAACGTGTTGGCATAAGTGGAAATTTTGACAAGCAGGGAGTCGTAGTAAGGCGTGATGATTGCTCCGGGATAACCGTTCCCGCCGTCAAGCCGAACGCCAAATCCGCCGCCGGAACGCCAGGCGAGCAAACGCCCTGCATCAGGCACAAACCCGTTTTCCGGATCTTCCGTCGTCACCCGGCACTGGATGGCATAGCCGTTCATTTTGATTTGCTCTTGCGGCGGAATGCCGATTTCCGGGTCGCTCAAGGCATAACCTTCCGCAATTTTGATTTGGGCTTGGACAATATCGATGCCGGTGATCAGCTCGGTGATTGTATGTTCCACCTGAATGCGCGGATTTACCTCGATGAAATAAAAGCGTTGGTCGGGAGTCAGAAGAAACTCTACTGTTCCGGCATTGCTGTATCCCACTCTTTTCATCAAGGTCAGCGCCGACTGGCAAATTTGCTCGCGTAAGGCTTCATCCAGCGCCAAACTGGGGGCGACTTCCACCACTTTTTGGTGACGCCGCTGCACGGAGCAGTCGCGCTCAAACAGATGAACGATGTTGCCGTGCTGATCGCCGATGATCTGCACCTCGATATGTTTGGGCTTTTCCAAATAACGTTCCAAATAGACCTTGGCATTGCCAAAAGAAGAACGTGCTTCAGAGCGGGCGCGCTCGAGCGCTTCCTGCAATTCATCCTGGCTGCGGACGATTCGCATGCCGCGTCCGCCTCCGCCTGCAACGCCTTTGATAATAATCGGATAGCCATGCTCTTTGGCAAACAGCATCGCTTCCTGCAAGCTTTCGATCGGCTCAGGCGTTCCCGGGATGACGGGAATGCCGGCTGCAACCGCCAAATTTCGCGCTTCCACTTTATCGCCAAAGCGTTCAATCAGCTCCGGAGAAGGGCCGATGAAGATGATGCCGGCTTCTTCACACCTGCGGGCAAACTCGGCGTTTTCGGCCAAAAAGCCATAGCCGGGGTGGATCGCATCGATATCATTGCGTTTGGCGACTTCAATAATGCTTTCGATATCCAAATAAGCCTCGATAGGCCCTTTGCCCGCTCCCACCAAATAGGATTCATCGGCTTTGAAGCGGTGGATGGACACGCTGTCCTGCTCCGAATAGATGGCAACCGTGCGTATGCCCAATTCCGTTGCAGCGCGAAAAATCCGAATCGCAATTTCGCCGCGATTGGCCACGAGTAAGCGTCTTATTTTTTGACTGCCCATTTCTTTCCCTCCTATTTGTCGTTTATAACAAACTTTGTATAGTTTAAATATACAAAAAGAAGTAAGCAGTGGCACGCATTTTCCTTGTGTTTTTGGAAAAAAATGTTTGGAAGACACACAACCGTATAACGGAAAAGATTTATGCCGAGAATGGTAAGGAAAATGCGTTGTTATAAAAAGTAGCGTCGGGCATTTTTGGCCGACCAAAAAAGGAGGAAGCATCGTGGAATTGTTGGATGCTTTACCAAGTCACATATGGCGCTTGTTAATCCCCTCCTGCCATTGGCTGCATGCCGCTGAGTTGCCTGAAGACGAGTTGATTTTTCATTATCGCGATCGGCTGTATTTCGTGAACGAAGATGGTTCAGTGATTTCCGCAGCCAAACCTGCTCATTTGGAGTGGATGGACCTTGGTTCTTTGTATGAATGGTTGGCCGCTTGTGAGGACACGTATGACTTTGACGACAACGGCGAATTTGATTATGGTTTCATTCTGAAACGCATGGGGTATCTGGCACCTGTCAAGCGGCAGCGGGCCAACACCTGCTACCAAATCAAGATCGTCAACCGTTCGGCGGGGCAGACCATGATGTCCAGCTATGAACTATATAAGGTCAGTTTTGAATTTGCGCTTTATCACGCTTTGCTGCGGTGCCATGAGTTAAACGAAAAAACGGAATGGCTGTTTGAACATGAAGTGAAAGAGATCAAACGAATAGAGCCGCACCGCCGTTCTAACGAGCAGATCCAATTTCAATCATAGTCAGAGAAAGTGTAATCATTCCCAATTTGCATAGTGAAAACAGAAAAAAAATGAGGTATGATGTTCTAGGATACATATTAACAGTCTGATTGGAGGGTGGCTCTAATGACCAATACAGTTGAACGCCATGGTGTCGTTACTTTTAAAGACGCTCCTGTGACTTTGGTGGGTCCTGAAATTAAAGTAGGGGACCAAGCACCAAACTTTACTGTCCTTGCAAATAACTTAACTCCTGTTACCCTGGATGATTCCAAGGGAACGGTGCGCATCATCTCCGTTGTTCCATCTTTGGATACAGGTGTATGCGATGCGCAAACTCGCCGCTTTAACGAAGAAGCTGCCAAATTGGATGGAGTGACCATTTTGACCATTTCCGTCGATTTGCCGTTTGCGCAAGCCCGTTGGTGCGGTGCGGCCGGAATTGACAAAGTGCAGACCTTGTCTGACCATCGGGATCTCTCCTTTGGCCTTGCATACGGTGTGGTTATGAAAGAACTTCGTTTGTTGAGCCGGGCTGTTTTTGTTGTCGATTCCAATGATAAAGTCGTCTATGTGGAATATGTGCCGGCTGTTGGGCAACATCCGAACTACGAAGCAGCGATCGAAGCAGCGAAAGCGGCAAAATAAGCTTAACGAAAAAGTGTTCTCGCTTTAAGCATGAACCAGGTTGTCGAGTGCAAAACTCGGCAACTTTTTTTATTTTCGGGCAGCAGCGAACAACAATCCGGATAAGACTTCTTTTGACTTGAATGACAACCGTATCCATGTTAGAGTGGGGGGAGATAAGGGGAGAGTTTGCGATGAAACCGACCAGCCTGCAACATGGAGACGAAATCCGGGTGATTGCACCGAGCAAAAGCTTGGCAATCATCGAGAAAGATGCGCGAGAAATTGCGGCGAAACGCCTGGAGATGTTGGGATTCCGGGTCTCTTTTGGCCGCCGCGCAGAGGAGCGGGATGAATTTGATTCTTCCTCTGTGGAGGCCCGCTTGGCCGATCTGCACGAGGCTTTTCACGATCCAAACGTAAAGGGCGTGCTGGCAGCGACGGGCGGCTTTAATGCCAATCAGCTGCTCGCAGGGCTTGACTATAAACTGATTCAGCAAAACCCGAAAATTTTTTGCGGATATTCCGATATAACCGCCTTGGCCAACGCGATTTATGCCAAGACCGGACTGATTACTTATTCAGGACCGAATTTTTCGTCTTTTGGCATGATGAACGGATTTGAGTATACATTGGAGCATTTTCAAAAATGCCTGATGGATGGCCTGCCGTTTGAACTAAGCCCTTCGTCCGAATGGAGTGACGATTCGTGGTACCGCGATCAGCAAAATCGGCGGTTTTTCCCAAACGGCGGTTATGAGGCGATTCGATACGGCAGCGGGGCAGGGCGGATCGTCGGCGGAAACCTCTGCACGCTCAATTTGCTGCAAGGAACGCCTTATATGCCGTCGCTGGATGGAGCGATCCTGTTCCTTGAGGACGACCATGAAGTGACGCCGGAGACTTTTGATCGCGATTTGCAGTCATTGCTGCATGTGCCTGACAGCAACGGAATTCGCGGCCTGGTGATCGGACGGTTCCAGCGAGCTTCCGGAATGACCGTGGAAAAGTTGCAAACAATCATTGCCAGCAAACCGGAATTGAACCATATTCCGGTCATTGCCAATGCAGATTTTGGGCATACCACTCCGATTTTCACCTTCCCGATCGGCGGATACGCTCGTCTGGAGGCAGCACCAGAGCGAGTCCAATTGTGGATTGAGTGACAGCAAATAGCTTGCGGTTTGGCACCTCCTTTTCTTGGGGAGGTGTTTTTTATCGGCTTTTTGCCAAACTATTTATATCGTTACAATACGGAGCGACCCCGGCAAGGAGAAGACAATGTTGGAAACAGTTTTGCAATTTACAGTAACCGCACAAGAGGCGGAGAAGACTTTACGGGAAGTATTGACGACGCAATTTGGCGTATCGCGACGTCTGTTGACCAGGGCCAAGCATCAGGGACGAATCTTGGTAAACGGAGAAGTTGCCTTTGTTTCGGCACTCCTGAAACCGGGCGATCAAGTGGAAGTCATGATCGAACAAGAACAGACGGAGCATCTGCAGGCGGAGCCCATGCCATTGGCGATCCGCTACGAAGATCAGGACATGCTCGTCTTGGCTAAACCGGCGGGCATCGTGGTCCATCCGACAGGGAATCATCATCAGGGCACGTTGGCCAACGGAGTGATTGCCTATTGGCAGGCAAAAGGAGAGCATCGCCGGTTTCGGCCAGTCAATCGCTTGGATAAAGATACTTCCGGGCTAATGATTGTGGCGAAAAATCAGTGGGCCCATGAACAGTTTTCCCGCATGCAGCAAGAGCGGACGCTAAAACGTTATTATCAGGCGATTGTTGAAGGAGTTATGGAACAACCGGAAGGGGTGATCGAAGCGCCGATCGGCCGCGCTGACCACTCCATCATTGAACGGGAAGTCAGGGAAGACGGACAGTACGCGCGAACACACTTTACGGTATTGGCGCAAGGACCGCAAGCGGCTCTGGTGGAACTTTCGCTGGAGACGGGCCGAACGCACCAGATTCGCGTCCACCTCAGCTATATGGGACATCCGTTGCTGGGCGATGATTTGTACGGGGGAAGTCTGGCTTTGATCAACCGGCAAGCTTTGCACGCCGTGCGGCTGTCGTTTTTGCACCCGCGCTCCCAAGAGCGGCTGGACTTTTACGAACCATTGCCGGAGGATATGGAACAGTTGCTGAAACAGGTTATCGGCAAACAGCAGCATTAAGGCTTGGTTCGTTTCGGAACGGTTGTTGGCCAAATGCGGCTGTAATCGGAAATCGCATCCCTTCGCAACGGGCGATCATAGTCAGTGGAGGTGCCGCTGTTGACAGGGGGACCATATGGCGTGACATTTGGTTCAGAACCGTCCGGCCGTACTACGCTTTGCTGATAATAATAGTTAGGGTCGCTGTAAGATGTCGTCCCGGGTCGGCTCGTTGGTTGGCACCCGGTGAGCAGAACAACGACGAACAAACACATTCCGCACTTTCGCCTCATACGATCACCTCGGCTTTAGCATAAACCAATCACTTGCGCTTCATGCAGGGCAGTGCAGACGTCCGACAGGAATTCAGACAACAAACGGCCATTTCCTGCATACAGTAAAAATTGGAAGGAAGCTACATAGGGAGGGAACGTTTGTGTATTTGGGTGTCTTCGATATCAACCAACGCTTGGAACAAACACGCAAGGTACTGCGCGAAAAACAGCTTTTGAAGCAATTGATTGAAGAGGATATTCGCGAACTGGAAAAAGATATTCGCGAGATCGAAGAGATGGTGGACCGTTTTACAATCAAAACAACCCGTTAAAAAAAATGGCGAACTGCTTGTGCAACAGTTCGCCATTTTTTTATCGGCTTCCTCAAGAAAAGCGGCGCTTCTTACTGTTTGGTCAAAATGACCGGTCCATCGCTGGTAATGGCAATCGTATGCTCGTATTGGGCGGACAATTTGCCGTCTCGTGTCCGTGCCGTCCAACCATCATCATCCACTTTGGCGTGGTATGTGCCGACATTTAACATCGGTTCGATCGTAATCACCATGCCTTCCTTCAGACGCGGTCCTTTTCCGGCTGGACCATAGTGAGGAACATATGGCTCTTCATGCATCGTTTGCCCGATTCCGTGTCCGGTAAAATCGCGGACAACGGAAAATCCGTTTTGCTCGGCAAAGACTTGAATCGCGTGGGAAATATCGCCGATCCGGTTTCCGACAACCGCTTGTTCAATCCCCAAGTAGAGCGATTGTTCGGTGACTTTCAGCAGGCGTTCGGCTTCCGGGGAAACATTCCCGACGGCATAAGACCACGCCGAGTCGGCAAGCCAGCCATTCAGGTTGACGACCATATCGATCGTCACGATATCTCCTTCTTTTAAAGGCTGTTTATTGGGGAAACCGTGGCAAATGACATCATTAACGGAGGCGCAAGTAGCAAAAGGATAGCCCTGGTAGCCTTTTTGCTCCATCGTCGCGCCATGTTTTTCAACAAAGCTGGCGGCGAATTGATCGATCTCCAATGTCGTGATGCCCGGGCGGATCAGTTTGGCAATTTCTTTATGACAAGCGGCCAGAATCTCCCCGGCTGCTTTCATCTTTTCGATTTCTTGTTGACTTTTGAGGGTGATCACATCAATTTCTCCTTACCTTTTAAAATTGGCTCTCTTATAGTGTAGATCAATTTACCTGTGTTTGCCACAAACAAATCTTGCATGATAGGATAAAAGGAGCTTAGAACATGTGATCTTGGAGGGATGGGAATGGATAAATTTGAGGAATACCTGCTGCAATACGAAGAACGCCTGGAAGAAGATATTGCCAAACGGGTCGCGTTTATCCGGGAACAGGTCGATGGGCAAAAACTTGGTGGTGCCGTCGTGGGGATTTCCGGCGGAATCGACAGTGCTGTCACGGCTGCTCTGTGCGTCCGCGCATTGGGCAAGGAACGTGTCATCGGCGTGTGGATGCCGGCATACTCGCAAGCTGTCCATGCGGAAGACTCGCGGAAGCTGGCTGAGGCGATCGATTTAAACCTGGTCACCGTCGATTTAAGCAAGGCGTACGATGCTGCGGTCGCGGAAATTTCCAAAGTGCTGGAACTGGACGACAAGACGAAAGGGAATACAAAAGCCCGTCTGCGGATGACTACTCTGTACGCGATCGCGAACCAGAAAGGATATCTCGTCATCGACACATGCAACCGCAGCGAAGTGTATGTCGGCTATATGACCAAGGGCGGCGACGGCTTGGCCGATATTAACCCGGTGGCCAGCCTGACAAAACACGAAGTGCGGATTATGGCTCGTCAATTAGGGATTCCCGAATCGATCCTGACCAAAGCTCCGTCCGCGGATCTTTGGGCCGGACAAACGGACGAGCAGGAGATGGGCTTCACCTATGAAGATTTGGACCGTTTCTTGCTCACAGGAGAAGCCAACCCCGAAGCCAAGGAGAAAATCGAATATTTGCATCGGATTTCCGAGCATAAACGTCGCGCGATGCCGGAAATTTAACCATGGAAATTGCTGGATTTACAGTCATCCGGCATTGATTAATCGAATTAATTGTAGGATAATAAAGAGTACTGATTGATTTTGGATGAGAGGTGGCTACATATGTCTACGACCGAATTGATGTTGAGGACAACATTGGAAGGACGTGTGCTTCGCACTTTGCAAACCTACTTTCGCCGTCCCAATGATGTACTGATTCGCGAAAGTCTGCATGCCAACGGTTTGAGCCGGGAAGATGCAGATTTCACAACCGATCTGCTGCTTACACAAAAGTATACGGTCGGAGAAATTATGGAACAATTACGCGCCAAGGGAGCTTTTGATAAAAAGTAAACTTCATCCGCAAAAAAACGGCTGTTTCCTGTTGGGGACAGCCGTTTTTTTATGTCAGTCATTTTGGTTTCAGTCATTTTGGCTAAGGAAACGCCGCGACCGTTTTTTACGATACCATTGAAGGACAGAATAGACCAGAAAATAACTGGCGATGGAGACGATCAGTCCGACGACGAAACTGCCCGTAAAGTAAGCAATGCCGTTTCGTTTCATCCAGCTGAGCCAACCGAACGGGGAATGACCGCCCTGGGCGAGATGGTCTTGCATGTGTTTGCCGACAAGCGTGCCGCCTACTTTCAAGTTAATCACCATAAAGACGGGCAGAACGAGCTTGCCGATGACAAAACCGATCAAAGAAGAAGAAAAACTGGAGCGAAACAGCAAGTTCATGGGATAAAGCAAGAGGAAAGCCAAACCAAACGTAGGCAACGTGATGAATTCGATGAATATTCCAACGGAAAAGCCACGGGCGACAAAAGACGGAGCACCTTTCATCCGAATCAGCTTGTAGTATTCGTATTTTAGTTTTCGATAGATTTTTTTCCACATGGTTGGCTTGTCCCTCATTTTTATGAATTGACTGTTTTCATTATATCGAAAAAATCGCAATATAGCCACGCAAAACGCAATTTTCCACGCAGTTACATCAATTTTCACTCTTTTTCTCCTGTTTTCGCAACTTTTATAACCAGTGACTGGAAGAAAAATTGGCTTTCCTGCTGCTATTTGGCATAATGAAAGAGCCGGTATTTGTTAGAAGAGTGGTGAGCTGATTGCAAGAGATGGTGGTTGCATTTGGGGCCTACATAGCCGAATACGGTTATATGGCGTTGTTTGGCCTGTTTTTTCTCGGAATTATCGGTATGCCGTTACCGGAAGAGACATTGCTGGTCTTTTCGGGATTTCTGGTTTCAACCGGCCAATTGAAGTTGTTTCCGACCTATCTGGTATGTTTTTTGGGCTCCGTCCTGGCGATGACCACGGCCTATTTCATCGGTCGTTGTTTCGGGTATGCCTTTATCGATAAATACGGGAAAAAGCTGGGATTGGGGTACACTGTATACAAAAAAACCGAGGAATGGTTCAACAAAGTCGGAAAATGGGCGTTGCCGCTTGGCTATTTTATCCCCGGCGTCCGCCAATTTAGCGCTTATTTTGCCGGAATGACCAGAATGCCGCTCTTTACTTTTTTGTGGCTGACGTACTCCGGCGGACTGTTTTGGAGCATTCTGTTTATTACGTTGGGATGGCAGCTGGGAGAACGCTGGGAACTTGTTTTTGCAGCCGTCTCGCGCAATCTGGCGATCTTCTTCTTGTTCGTCATTATAGTGCTTGCGGGATTGTCCTATTGGAGATGGAGATCAACGACTTCCAAAACGAAACGAGGGATAAAAAAATGAATCAGGAACAGCCGGACAATAAATTGCCTGTCGTCCAGCAACCGAAAGAGCTGGTGCCCATCCCTTTGCCAGAGGAGCATCAACGTTTTTACGACAAGCTGCGAGCCAAAATTGAAGCGTTTATTAAAGAACGCGGTGTACAAGACCGCGTTGCTCAGTTCATACTGCTGGCCCCCGATCTGTTTGTCGTGCTGGCCAGACTGATTTTGGACAAACGTGTGCCGCTTTCTGCGAAAGCACTGGCGGGGGCGGTGGTCGCCTATTTTATTACCCCGTTTGATTTTATTCCGGAGATGTTGACCGGTCCCGTTGGCTGGCTGGATGATGTAGTGCTGGCGGTGTATGCGCTGCGCAAAATTCTTGTCGATGTCGATCCGCAAATCGTCAAAGAACATTGGAACGGGCAAGAAGACTTGCTTGAAGTCATTACCAAAGTGATCAAGGCCGCCGATGAACTGGTTGGCAAGAAAATCATCCGGAAGCTGGAAGAGACTTTCTTCCGCAACGGAAAAAAATAAATTGGGACGTCTGCAAGGGAGAGAGAAGGAAACAAAGATGAAGTACTTGCTTGAGTATGAAGAGGGAGAGAGAGTGATCGCTTTCTGCCTGGTGAAGAGCAGAGAGGTAGCGGTCGCGTCGAATCAAAGTGAATATATGAATCTTGAGCTGGGGGACAAGTCCGGGAGCATCCAGGCGAAATTGTGGGATGTAACCGACGAATTGAAAGAATTGATCCAGGTCAAGGCAATTATCAAGATAGATGCCTATGTGCAAAACTATCGCGGGAAAAAACAACTGGTACTGCAACGGGTCCGACTCGCTTCTTCGTCTGATGAAGTCGCGATGGATTCATTGGTCCCGACCACTGCTTTCCCACTGGAGAGCCTGTGGGATGAAGTCGAAGCGCGGTTAGCCGAGATTAAAAGTACAACCCTGCGCGCGGTGGTCGACGAATTAATCCATGATCAAGAGATTTCGGAGAGATTGCGCAGTTTTCCGGCAGGTGTCAAAATGCATCACCACTATTTTGGCGGGCTGTTGGAACATACGGTTTCCTTGTTGAGACTGGCGGAACGGCTGCTTCCTTTATACCCCCAGGTCGATCGGGATGTGCTGTTCGCTACCTGCATTTTGCACGATATCGGCAAAATTTACGAATTGTCCGATCCGATCGCGCCTGATTATTCAACACCGGGGCAACTGATCGGCCATCTGGTCATGGGAACGGAGATGGTCAGTGAGGCATGCCGCAAGTTGGGCATTTCCACGACCGATCCGGAGATTCTTCATTTGAAACATTGTATTCTCAGTCACCACGGAGAAATGGAGAACGGTTGGGGAAGCGCCGTTTCCGGAAAGACCCCGACCGCTGTCTTGTTTCACTATCTCGATCAGATTGACAGCAAGATGAACGCTTTGGGGAATACGCTGCGCGAAGCGGACGAAGCGGAAGAATGGATGTACGCTTCTGTTCTTCGCCGCAAGATTTGGCGCGGTTTCTAAATACTTTGCTGCCGCAGTAGGATTTTTGCGGGTTTTCGTAGAATAGGAAGATATTCCAACATAATTTCGATTGCGAAAATGTAAAAGGAGAAGGTTCATGAGACGGCCAACCTATACACCAGCAAGTATCATCAAGAAGGTATTTCGGCCCGGGGAGCGTTCTCTTCCCAAAACAGAAGTTTGCTTGCGTATTGAGGAGAGCGGTTTGTTTACGGCACAGTCGCCAGAAGATAGCGAACGTTTGCTGAATGCCGTGTTAAACATGGAACACTCCCCCGTCCGGATTGGACGATCTGAAGCGATCATCGAATTAACGCATCAATCCCACCAGTTATTTGATCTCGCTTATCGTTTTTTACGTCTGTCCAACATGCCCAAAGCAATGGAACAAATTGTGCCTGAGTTGCGCAGACAGACCCAGTTTTCCTGGAATCAAATCAACCGGCTGTTAATTCTTCAGCGCGATCCGCGTTTTGTCCAGTTTGAATCGGACAAGCGCTGGTATTTGGCAGATTGGAAAGTCGCCAACGACACGGTCGCACAGTTTATGCAGGAACATCAAATATCCGAGATTTCTACTCGTTCACTTCCGTATTTTCTTGATCAAGAGGTCGGTTTGCCTGCTGAAGCCCATCTATTTTTGCCGGAATTGGATGAGCGGTTCCGGCTTGACGGAGATACCCTGCTTTTTGTATTACCGGAAAAAACCGCGCAAGGCGGGCAAGAAGAGCTCGTACAGGAAACGAACGATTCCACCGTCGAACTTGTGCAACCGAACGAACAGCAAGTTGCTGTGAGCAGTCATGCCGAGGTCGCGGCAACTTTTCAAACAATGGAACATAGCTCCAAGGAGGAAATTACAATGAACGGCAATCAAATGCAAACTACTTATACCGAAGTGCATCAACTTATGCGTCAAGCATTGGAGCGACTGGAAGCACGTCATCAACAGATGGCGCAAGAGGTCATTTCCTTTTTTCAACAAAGCGATATGCAATCAATAGAAATATTGATGAAAGAGAAACATAAAAACGAACAGGTGGCACTTGGCATTCAGCAAGTGCTGGCAACGATTGAGCAGCAATGAACGAGACCGAGGCAATCATAAAGCTGGAACACAGGTTTGACCTGCTGCGCGAGGTTGTGGCTAGCTACCGGATTCGCCTGGAACATATGGAAGCGGAAGTAGTTCAATGGTTCGCTGCCAATCAGCTTTCCGAAATCTCCCGCTGCATTCAGGAAAAGCAAAAAATCATGCTGCGAATAGAAAAATTGGAGAAGTTTATAAAGAAATGGGAAGCAAATGCCGAATTAACAATTGAACATTAAAAATGCTTTAAACTTGATTTCACTACATTAGATGCGGTATAAATAGGGGGATTGTGGCAATTCCCCGCGCATGCCGCGCTGGGACGAAAGGAGAAACAACCCCTAATGTCAGTCGGTAGAAACGAGCTTTGTCCTTGTGGAAGCGGGAAAAAATACAAGAAATGCTGCGGTATGGTCACGCCGATCACTCAATTGCGGAGTGCTCACGAGCAAAAGCTGCGCAAGGAATACACTTCCTGGATGGAGAGGCTGAACAACTTTGTCAGCAATCAGGTAGACAGTGACTCTTTGCAGCAGGCGAGAATTCGCTTTGCGGAGGAGATCGGACTGGAAGAACAAGAGACACGCAGAATGCAATGGACAGCCCACTTTTTAAATTGGTACGTTTTTGACCTGCTTTTTAACGGCGCTACGTTGTTGGAGAGTTTTGTCAAACAATATGGAAGAAAAATGGAACCGGAATTGCGGCGAGCTTTCTTGAAATTGTCGCTCGGTTTGTATGAAATCGAAGAAGTTTCCGATGAGGTTGTGGTAGCAAGCGATTTGTCCAATGGCGAAAAGCATTATATTTTAGGTTTTGCCAATACACGGCCTGTCGTGGGACAAATCCTCGTCGGACGGCTGCTGAATCTCGGCTTGCGCGACGTGCTCTTTTCCGGCAGCCTGCTGCTCAGTCCGGGGCAAAAGCAGGAAGTCGTTTCCTGGATCGAACAGCATCCGGAAATTTCGCTTGCCGTCATGCACGCGGAGAACCGTACTTACACGACAGCGTTGTATCGCTTGATCGTTCAGTCCGGAGACAAAACGGCGGCTGCCGGTCAGGAGCGCTTGCTCCAACGGGTGTATCGCGATGTTTCCTTGCCGGAGTTGCGTCAACTTGTCCAAAGCAATCCTTCCTTTGAACTGAAAAAAAGGGGAGAAGATGCCGAGATTTGGGTTTACGCGACAACGCAAGAAGGACACCTCTTTCCGATCCTGAACAATACCTTGCTGGAATTGCATGAAGTTTTGGCCGAAGTTACCATCGGCCAGACTGAACTGACCGTCGAAGGATTTTCCGCGCACGTGGAGGAGATTGAACAGTTGCTCCACCTTCCGCACGCTGCAAAGGAAGCAGAGATCAGCAAGCTGACATCGACGGGATCAAGATTGTCTCGAGGCACTTTGTTTATTACCAGCGAGCCGGTGTTGCCGTCCAAGGTTCTGCAATGGGCGGTGCAGACGTATTTTGCGGAAAAATGGCTGGTTACGCCAAACGAGGCGTTAACCAATTTGGCTCCTACATTGGCGGCTGCTTCGAATAATCAGGACTTGAAAGACAAATTGGTGCAGCTGGTGGAACGGATTGAAGAGGAAAGCAAAATGGGACAAGGCTTGGCGCGCTTTATGCGCATCGATTTCCTTCGCCCTCGCCTGGCTTTGTCCAATGAACAAACGCATATTGCCAATTTGCTGAACCGACCATTGATCGAGGGACTGCCGGAAAGCGTTTATACGGTTCATCGGGAGATTCTCGGCGATATTAGCCGCTTTGTAAAAGAAGCGACCGAAGGCAAATCGGAAGCAACCGTAAAAAAATACGATGAAGTGATGGGCTTGTTCCGGACGTTTGTCCGCGGCGCTTTTGGACCGGGATTTCAGTGGACAGACCTCCGCCCGGAGGAACTGGCTTACTTTTTGGTGGAGGACGTGTTGGAACGGGTGGATCATCCGACCAAAACGCTGGCTGCCAATCTGCTGTCCGTATTGACCGCTTTCTTCAAATGGCTCGATAAACAGCATCAAACCGCCTTAACCCCAAAATTTCAGCCGCTGTTTAGCGAAATCAAGGAAGAATTGCCGGAAGCGTATCGGCTTCGTCCCGTATTCGCGAAAGAAGCGCAACTTCGCCTGCACGATTCCACCTTGCGCTTGCAAGAAGTTGCCGAAGAACAGTTGCTCTTGCTGGAACAAACTTCAAACGGATGGTTGGCAAGAAACCATAAAGGCGAAGAGTTGAAGCTGGTGCTGAATCAGGAACTGGCAAATTCGCTGAAACCAAATTGGCTGATCGCGGGACTGTACGGCCAAACAGACAAGACCGATTGGGTACTCTTGGGAGTGCCGGGCCTCTATCCGCCGCCGATTAGCCAAATGTTGGGTGCAAAAATCCACGTGTCTGTGTGAGGGTTTCGCAGGCACAGGAAGCAAAAACGATTGTAACGAAAAAAAGGCCGATATTCCGCAAGTTTCGGAATATCGGCTTCCTTTTTTATTGAACTCGCCCCTGCTTCTTTTCGCGGGAAACACGCGCTGATTTATCGGGGCTAGGCTGCTTCCTGTTCCCATTCTTCCAGGGTAGCGTCTTTGGGCAGGAAGAACCCGATTAACCCGATGACCGGCATGATCGAGCAAAAAATAATGACGAACGAGAGGCCGAGCGAGTCCGCCATCTTGCCCAGAGCAGACGCTCCGATGCCGCCCATTCCGAAACTGAGTCCGGTAATCAGTCCGGAGACCATGCCGACCCGGCCCGGCATCAGCTCCTGGGCGTAAACGACGGCAACGGAAAAACTCGACATCATAATTAATCCGTTGATCATGAGTAACGGATACGCCCAAAATCCCGTCACATAAGGGATGAGTAACGTAAAAGGAAGGGCGCCCAAAGTGGAAACAATCAAAAGATTTCGCTTGCCAAACCGGTCGGCAATCGGTCCGCCAAAGAATGTCCCGACAGCGCCGGCCAACATGTAGACAAACATGTAAAGTTCCGCAGCGGACATGGAATAGCCGAAATCGTGAATCAGATAGAGCGGGTAAAAACTTTGGTAGCTTGCTTGAATCCATGAGCGTACGCTAACGAACAAAACGAGCAGAATAAGTGCTGTAATCCGTTGATTCTTATGATTGTAGAGGGCGGCAGCGGATTTCATCGCTTTGTTGATTTTCTCGCGTTTCCCGTACCAGTAGGCGATGAAAAGCAACACGCCCAACGCGAGCAAGGCGGTCAGGCTAAACCAGGCAGCACCGCCCTGTCCTAATGGAATAAAGATTAACGTGGTCATGATCGGTGCGAGTGCCTGCCCGGAGTTTCCTCCTACCTGAAAAATCGATTGGCCCAGTCCACGGCGTGCGCCTGAAGCGAGATAAGCCACTTTAGACGCTTCTGGGTGGAAAACTGCCGAGCCAAGGCCGACAAAAGCAACAGCAACCAACAGCACTGCATAGTTGGGAGCGAAGGCGATCCCCAACATCCCCAGCCCCGAGGAGAGCATGCCCAACGGCAGAAGGACAGGCCGAGGTTTGCGATCGGAAAAATAACCAATCACCGGCTGAAAGACGGAGGCGGTCATATTCATGACGAGCAAGATTACCCCCAGATTGAAATAACTCAGATTCAGATTGGTCTGGAGGATGGGCAAAACGGCTGGAATGACTGCTTGCAAGCTGTCGTTCAATAGATGAACAAGGCTGATCGCAAACAGGATACGATAGACTGTAGAACTTTGGGATAGCATGTATCCATCTCCATTTCGTCTCATGATTGGAACATTTTATCACCAAACCGCTGACCCGTCATTAATTTATTGCGGGCATAAAAATGGTGGCAATTGAAAGAACAAATCAATGCTTACGGATAAACGTTTTGTTCAGCAAAGGTACATTTTTCTACAAATAAGGACAGTCATGTGCTACAATACTAGACAGAGTTTTTATAATCACAGAAAAAAGAAAATTGCTTGTCGATTGGCTCTCAATTCTCATTCAAGTACATAAACTTACAGTAAAAAATTTTAGAGATTAAGGAGTTTGATATATATGGCGGAACCGAATATGCAGGATCGCTCAACGCGCCGCAAAGCCAGAAAAACGGGGAAGCGCAAAAGCCTGTTGAGAATGATCCTCTTTTCGATAGCAGCTGCCCTGATACTCGTTGGCGGGGTAGCAGCCGCACTTGTCTGGCAAGTTGACAAGACGCTTGATCAGGTAACGGAACCCACCAAAGATGGGGTGAACACGCTGGACCCGGGTGTTGACTTGACTTATCATTCCGATAAATCAATCTCGATGGTCATTCTCGGACGCGATACGCGGCCGGAAACCGGATCGCTGAACACCGATGTCATGATTGTGGCGGTAGCCAATCCGCAAACGAAGAAAGTTACCATGGTCTCCCTGCCGCGCGATACGCGGGTAAAAATTCCCGGCTACCGCGGCTATCATAAAATCAATTCGGTCTACGCCAATGGGGAAGCGGAGCGTCGTCAGGCCGAGCGTAATGGCGAGCAGCCCACGGTAAACGGCGTTACTTTGACAAAGAAGACGTTGCAGGAACTGGTCGGCATCCCGATTGAACACTATGTGGAAATTGATTTTCAAGGGTTCCGCTCGGTGATCGATGAACTGGGCGGGGTTGAGGTCAATGTCGATCGCCGCCTCGTCTACAATGACCCTACGGACGGCACGCATATCGATCTCAGCCCGGGCTTGCAAATACTTGATGGAGATCAGGCGCTGGATTACGTCCGTCACCGCGAAGACAGCCGCGGTCCGAAATATTATTCCAGCGACTATGATCGCAACCGGCGTCAACAGGAAGTGATCAAGGCGATCGTCGACAAGATGACATCACTGGAGGCGTTGCCCAAAGTGTTCAAGCTGATCGAAGTTGCCGGTGAGCATGTGCAAACCGATCTGTCCAAAGATAAAATCGAAGGCTTGGTCATGGATTTCAAAGGCATCAATTCCACGTCCATTCAAACATTGGATAATGGCGCCTATTGGCAAGGATCGTACACTTATTGGCCGAAAGAAAATCTTTATCAGGTACGGGAAACATTGCAGGCGGAGATGGGCTTGACGGGAAGCATGGTCGCTGATCTCGATGATTCCCCGATTTATACGGCTGACAGCGTCGCCCCGGCTAAAGCGAGCTCCGCTTCCAGCAGCAAGCCGAAAGTCACGAAAAAAGTGACGGAAACGGCAGCGGAAGCACCGGCGACCAAACCGACCGAGAACGAACAGACTGAGGAAGTACAGGTGCCGCCGGATATGGCGCCATTGGATGGACAAGGGGAGACCGGGCATAATCAGCCGGCTGATTCGATCGACGAGCAGAATGGAAGCGACATCCCGGTCAATTCCGACCCTCCTGCCAACCCGGCCGGGGATGCCAACGGTACGGAACCGACGGAGCCCGATCAGCAAACCGAACCGGTCGAGACGCCGCCAGCCGAGCCAGTGCCGCAGCTGCCGGACCAGCAAACCGTTCCCCAGTCCGTTCCAGCGCAGGAACAAACGCCGGCAAACGGTGTACAAGCGGAAGGATAACAGCCAAAACCACCTTTTTCAAAAAAGGTGGTTTTTTTCTTGGCTTCCAAGGTTTGCAAACACCAAAAACATGATAGAATAATAATATAACAGATAAAACTGATACTTCAGACAACTCCGGGTTTACGGAAAAGCTGGGCTGTGAGGTCACTGATTTTGGGCCGGGGAGGGATTTTCATGATTCTTTTTTTAGTAAACCTTTTTTTGGTCGTCGCTTTCTTATTTGTGCTGAGCCGACAGCAACATGAAGAACTGGTTTATGATGAGAATTTTTTCCTGCAGAATCCTTCAGCACTGGAAGAGTATCACCAGATGCCGATTGATTTTCAACACGCATTTTTTCGTAAACATAAAGAATGGATCAAAGCGCGATATATGCAAGGAGAAAGTTACGTGTTAGGCTATTGCCCGAGCAAAGAAGTCCGGCGGGCCTGGCTGACCGAATTTATGGAACAAAAAAATTTGAATACACCAAGTTCAACCCCTTCCTGAAGGGGTTTTTATGTTTTTCTGTGCTATACTGGTGACAGATGAAAGGAAAGAAGGAACCAGCATGTGGGAACCATTACTGGAAAAACTGGATCAACATTTGTCGCAGCATGGTGTGATTACCAATCTGATTTTGCGGACGGAACGCTCGTTGTTCGAAGAGGAAGAAACGCGCGAGATGGAGCTCTACTTTGCGGCAATGGCGGACAACGAAGCCGGTCAACCTTACGCTACCCTCCACCTTTTTCCGGTGGCTGACACGATGGTTGAAATTGAGGTGGAGCTTGCGTTCACGATAGCCGATGCGGGAAAAGCAGAGATCGCCGCATTATGGAATAAAGCGCGGGAAATTGTGGCGGAAATCGCCTGGACCGAAAAAAACCGCTATCTTGCCCCCGATCAGCTGGTGGAGAGAACGGTTGTGTTCGACTATCATTTCGTGGTGGATGTTTCGGAAACTGCGCAGCGGGAATTAGAACCCCTGTTTGCGCGGTTTGCCCAAGATTTGGCGAAGCTGTTGCAGCTTGGCTAATGGCGCAAGTCCGGTTGAACCAGCGTTCTTTGGACTTGTCCGCCCCGATCAAACAGCTTAGGCCCGCACAGAGCGGGCCAGCGTGTTGAGCGCGATCGTTATTTGCCTTTTACGACAATGCCGGTTTGTTCTTCATAAATTTTGAACAAGGCAGCCATGTCTTCTTTTGGGTACTTTTCCTTGGCGAGCGCATACTTTTGCTCCGCTAACCGGTTAATCGGCATTTCCAGCTCATAGGCTTCGGCCAGTTCGCCTGCCAACTTCATATCTTTGTACAGCAGTTCATTGCTAAAACGGGCGGCAAAATCCCGCTGATGCACAAGCGGGACGATTCGATGCAGCATTTTGCTGTCTCCCGTGCTGGCGCTGATAATGTCATACATAATGTTGGTGTCGACACCCGCTTTGGTGGCGAGAATGAAGGTTTCCGCCAACGCCGCGGTATGTACGCCAATCAGATAGTTGTTCATGAGCTTGACGATGCTGCCTGTGCCGATCTCTCCGACATGGAAAAGATGTTGGCCCATTGCCGCAAAGACAGGCTGGGCGCGATCGTAGTCAGATTTTGCTCCGCCGCACATGATCGCCAAGGTGCCTGCTTCCGCTCCCATCGGTCCACCGCTGATCGGGGCATCCATGTAGGAGCCGCCTTTTTCCGCAATCGCCGCATAAACCCGTTTGTTCAGCAAGGGACTCACAGTACTGTGATCAATAATCAACTTGCCTTGTAAATCGGCTTCCAATAGGCCGTTTGCGCCAAAATAAACCTGCTCGATCGTGTCTGGCAAGGGCAGGCAAGTCAGCAAAATGTCTGTTTTTTCCGCCAAATCGCGCGGATTTGCTGCTTCAACCGCTCCCAACGAGACGGCTGTCTCAATCGGACCGCGACTGCGAGAGACGACGTAGACAGGAAAACCCGCTTTCAACAAATTTTTGGTCATGGGCAATCCCATTGTGCCCAGTCCGATAAAACCGATTTTTTGCATCTGTGTTCCCCCCACATCTTGGATAAACCTAGTCTATCCTTGTCCGGAACCGGATTCAAGTGCAGACTGGCGAAAAGCTGGTTTTTCACGGCAATACAAGCAAATCGCAGCAGAGGAAGGGAGAAATTCCAGTTGATGAGAGAAATAAAGATCGTGATCACCGGATTTGGAACGGTTGGCTATCGAACGGCAAAATTGCTGCTGGAACGGGCGGAACGCTATCGATCGCTGTATCAAACGAACGTAAGGCTGATAGCCGTCTGCGGTTCAACCAGCGGTCTGTATGATCCGGACGGGTTGAACTGGGACAGGCTCCAGCCGCTGACCAAACAGGCAGGAGGTGTCTCCGGCGATCCTGCCGCCGCTTCGCAGTTTACCGGCGCATCCTTTGTGGCAGCTGCCGGCGCGGATGTCCTGATTGAAGCAGGCCCGACCAATCTGCAGGACGGAGGAGCAGCCGCCCGCTACATGAGAGCGGCGCTGCAGGGCGGAATGCACGTGATCGCGTTGTCCAAAGGGGCGTTGGTAACGGATTATCCCGGGTTGTCGCGTTTGGCGGCAGAACACGGGGGAGTGCTGAAAATCAGCGGCGCAACGGCGGCAGCACTGCCGACGATCGATTTGCTTCAGTACAATTTGGCCGGGTGCCGGGTGCATGAACTGACAGGGATTTTCACCGGAACGGCCAATTACATTTTAAGCCGGATGGTCGGGGAAGGCGCAGAGCTCGGGGAGGCGGTCAGCGACGCCCAGCGGAAAGGAATTGCCGAACCGGATCCGCGCTACGATATCGACGGCTGGGATACGGCTTGCAAACTGACCATTTTGGCCAATGCCGGCTTTCAGGCCAATATTCGGCTCAGTCAAGTCGAGCGCTCCGGAATCGGACAGATTACGCCGGAACAGATCAAGCAATGGCGCGAATCGGGGGTAGTCCCCAAATTGACGGGACGCTTGCGGTTCGCGGACGACAAAGTACAGGCCGAAGTCGGCTTGTCGCTCTACCCGCTCGACCATCCGCTGGCACGGGTAAACGGAACAAAAAAGGCGATCCTCGTCAAAACCGAGGAAATGGGCGAACTGTTTGTTGCGGGGGGAAAATCCGATCCCGGGGCCGCCGCCGCCGCTGCGCTGAAAGACTTGGAGCATCTGCTGCAGCGCCGGTAAAACTATTTGTCCCCGCCTTGCAAGCCGCTGGAGCAGTTGACTTGCCGCGAGACAAAAAGAATGTCGGTTTATGATTTTCTTTGTCGAAAGACTTTCAATTTTACATGGTTAGTAGGAAAATAAATACACGCTGGATTATTTTGTGGAGTGGTTTAGGGGGCATCAAAATGATGAATGAAAATGGCATTTTACTAGGAAAACGTCAATTCCTCTATTTCAAGGAACAAAATGTATCGATGGAAGGTTGGGTTTTTTCCATTGCCCCTGGTTTTCGGATGATTGCCGGTGGAAGTGCCAATCCCATTCAAACCTTTATCAGTATTTATCGGGATTCCGAAAAAGTCGCGCAATTATTGTTGACGCACAAACGGTACGATTCCCACCTGGCTGTGCTCGCTGTCGCGAGTGATATCACCTTGGAAGTTTCTCCTGTCAACAGAATGGTTCGTCTGCAAGAAAAACTATAAGGCACCCAGTTCGGGTGCTTTTTTTCCTAAAAACAGTCTGCCAAGGAAAGCAAGTGGGAGGGAACAAGATGAATCAATTAAAAATCGGACAATATAGCGTCACCTGGCTGCGCGGCGGGATGCTGCAACTGGATGGCGGAGCGATGTTTGGCGTAGTCCCCAAACCGCTCTGGACCAAAAAATACCCCAGCAATGAGTTGAATCAGATTCCGTTGCGGACCGATCCGCTGCTGATTGAAGGTTACGGAAAGCGAATTCTGGTGGAAGCGGGAATCGGCGTCAACCGCCTCACGGACAAGCAAAAGCGCAATTTCGGCGTGTTGGAAGAATCGCAGGTAAGCGAGTCGCTTGCCGCCAAGCAGTTGACACCTGCCGATATCGACATGATCCTGATGACGCATATGCACTATGACCACGCCAACGGGTTGGTTGCCGTATCCAAAGGAAATGCGTTGAGCCCTGCTTTTCCGAATGCGGAGATTTTGGTGCAAGCGGCGGAATGGGAGGAGATGCGCAATCCCAACATTCGCTCGCGAAATACATATTGGGAAGAAAATTGGCGGCCCATCGAGCAGATGGTCAAGACGTTCGATAGCGAATGGGAAGTGCTGCCGGGCCTCACGCTTTATCATACGGGCGGTCACAGTTATGGCCATGCCGTATTTCGGCTCGAAAGCGAAGGGGAAGTCATGCTGCATCTGGCCGACCTGCTTCCGACACATGCCCACCTGAATCCTTTGTGGGTGATGGCCTACGACGATTATCCGATGACCTCGATCTTTGCCAAACAGAAATGGCTGGAACAAGCGGCCGAGCAGCAGGCATGGCTCTCGTTTTATCACGATGCGCTTTATCGGGCGATCAAGATCACCCCGTCGGGAGAGATCGTGTCTAAAATCGAACTGGCATTTTAGACAAAACAGAACAGCGGCAGTTCGCGACGAACGATTTCGTCCCGGACTGCCGCTGTTTTTTGGCCCAGATGAACCTGCTCATCCGGAAGTGGATGAGGAGCAATATCTGCCGAGCAAAATCGCGAAATCCAGCGTAATCTGCGGCAGATACATCTGCCGCCATCAAGCAGGCGGTCTGGATGCTTTAATAGCGCAACAGCAGCGAGCCCCAGACAAGTCCGCCGCCAAATGCCACCAGCATGACGAGATCGCCCCGTTTGATGCGACCGTCACGAATGGCGGTATCCATCGCCACCGGGATGGTCGCCGCGGAATTGTTGCCGTAATATTTGATCGTACTGACCATTTTTTCCAATGGCAGTTCGAGATTGTGGGCAACGGCTTCAATGATGCGCTGGTTGGCCTGATGCGGAATTACCCAATCCAGATCAGCCTGATCATAGCCGCTTGCTTCCAACGTTTCTTTGACGGTTTGCGACATGCTTGTCACCGCCAATTTGAAAATTTTGCGGCCTTCCATAATAATTTTGCCTTTTTTTGCGGCTTCTTCCGGCATCATCTGCCGGCTGCCGGTGCCGGGAACATACAAACTGAAAAAGTGTTCGCCGGCGGAGTGGGTGGAAGCGTGAATGACGCCTTGATCGGTGGAAGGTTCGGCACGCGACAAAATGGCGGCACCGGCTCCGTCGCCAAACAAGATGCATGTTGTGCGATCGGCATAATCGGTAATACGGGACAGCGCATCGGCGCCGACCACCAATATGTGTTTGTGTTTGCCCGTCTGAATGTACTGGCTGGCCGTCTCCATCGCCGAGATAAAACCAATGCACGTCACCGAGACATCGAAGGCGGAAATGGGACGGCAGCCGAGTCTGTGTTGCAACAAGCTGGCCACAGGAGGCAACTGATAATCAGGCGTCGAAGTCGCTACGATCAACATGTCAAGGTCTGTGGCTGTCAATCCCGCATCCTGCAAAGCCGCTACCGCCGCCTGGTAGGCCAGATCAGAGGTCGCTTCTGTCTCGGCAGCAATGCGCCGTTCGGAAATGCCGGTACGTGTCGTAATCCATTCATCATTCGTCTCCACCATTCGTTCCAGATCTTGATTGGTCAGTATTCGCTCGGGCAGGTAAGAACCGACTCCGCTGATAACCGCTTTATACATGGAGAATTCACCTCATTGTGATAAATTATGATCTAATTATAACACTTGATATTAGTATCTGGTACTAAAAAATATTTTTGTCTGCCTATTGACGTTATACCGCGCTCTGACTACAATGAGAAAATATTTACAGAAATTGTATGTGAATAGAGGACCATTCAAGGGAGCGGACTATGGGAAAAGTAAAAGAGCTGTTTGGCGCGTACCATCCGATCGTGCAGTCGCTGCTGCTGGGCACTGTTTTGGTCAGGGCAGCCAGTTCAATGAGCATGCCTTTTTTGTTTATTTATTTGTCCAATCATACAAAGATGGACATGGCAACCATCGGTCTTGTCATCGGGGCGGGTTCATTGGCCGGCACGGTGGGAGGATTTATCGGCGGAACCTTGTCCGACATGTTTGGCCGCCGCCGGGTGATGCTGGCGGCCTTATATGTCTGGACGTTTGTGTTTATCGGATTTGCCTTTGGACACAGCACCTGGTTTTTTCTGTTGCTCAATATTTTAAGCGGGTTGTGCCGTTCGTTTTATGAACCGGTTTCCCAGGCTTTAATGGCCGATCTGACCGCACCGGAAAAACGCTTTCGCGTGTTTGCCACGCGCTATACGGCGATTAACGTGGGGGTGGCTTGTGGACCGCTGCTCGGGACGTTGCTCGCCTTTCAGGGAGGCGCGCTGCCGTTTATCGTGACCGGAATTGTCTATCTCATCTATGTGATTCTGTTGCAAATTTTGCTGGCCGCGTTCGGCATCAAACAAATCGAAGGGCAAAAGCGGGAGTCGGTTACGTTTAAAAATTCAGTTGCCGTTTTGACCCGCGACAAAGCTTTCCGTTTTTACATTCTCGGCGGTATTCTCGGCGCGATCGGGTATTCGCAAATGTCCAGCACGCTTTCCAAATATGTGGAAATGTCTGTGCCAAACGGCTACGAGTTGTTTGCGATCCTGATGACTGTCAATGCGATCGTCGTAGTGGCGATGCAGGTGCCGCTCACACGGCTGGCCGAGAAGCGTTCTCCGATCCAAAGCATTTTTGTGGGCAATCTGTTTTACGCATTGGGCGATATCGGTTATGCCTTCGCCCATAGTTGGCTGGTCTTTATGATCTCGATGGTAGTGTTCACGTTTGGGGAAATTCTTACCCATACTTCCTCTGATGTCTTTATCGATCGGCTGGCACCGGAGGGCATGCGAGGCGCATATTTCGGAGCGAAAAGCTTTACTAATCTCGGGCAGTTTGTCGGCCCGACACTTGGCGGTGTCATGCTGTCCCGGTTTGGGGGGATGGAACTGTTTCTGCTGGTCGCCGCTGTTTCCGTCGTCAGTACGCTATTTTATTGGCTTGGGCAAAAAGTATATTTGCGGAAAACAGGAAAGGCGCTGCGCTATGTCGGCAGCACCTGATCATGGGGCGGCCGGGTTACTGCAATGCCTGTAAAATGCGTTCGGCGATGCGAATGTAACCGGCACTGTTCGGATGAAAATGATCGCTGTACAAATACGCTTGCTCTTTTTGCACAAACAGATCGTAGGTGGGAACGACAATCACCCTGGGATATTTGGCGGCAATGGCCGAGGCGGTACTGTTCCAGTCGAGAACCGGGGGAGCGGTCTCGGCGGCCGCTTCCGTGTCGCCGAAAGGATTGTACAGCGAAGGATAAATAATGGTCGCTGTTGCATTTAACTGCCGCAGTTGTTTCAGAATCTGCTCAAAATTGGCCGCGAGCTGTTCGTTCGCCTGTGCCAATTTTTCTTTATCCAGCTCATACAGCCCGCCGCTTTGTTGGAACAAGTCGTTGCCGCCGATCGTAAATACGATCAGGTTGGCTTGCGCGATCAGCTTCTTGACTTGCGGTTGGGCCAGCTGCTCCAGCAAGGCCGGCGATTGTTGCCCGCTGATGGCCAAATTGTTGATGACCGGTTTCGTTCCGTTCTGTTTGGCCAAAGCATCGCGCAATATGCCCACATAACCTCGGCCGTTCGTATCGCCGGTTCCGCGGGTCAACGAGTCGCCCAAGGTGACAATTTGCAGCGCTCCGCCGTTGTTGGCCAAAGGGGGCGTGGCCGTAGCTGGCTGCTTCTGCGCAGGAAGAGCGGAGTTGGCGGGTGCCAAAACAAATGGATTGAGGGCGAGAGCAAACCCGACCAGGCAAAGCAAGAATGCCAAAAGCGCTGCAAGACCGGTCGAGCGCCATAAGAGACGTTCACGGGAAACGCGCATATGCGTACCTCCTGTTGAAATGGTTGCTTGTCTTTCGTGGTATAATGATTTTTAATTATTTTGTAGTGTAACACAAGCGAACAGCCTTCGTCAGTTTGTAAAAGACGGTTTGGCATGTTTGCAGGAGAGGGGACTGTGGATTTGTCGGCAGAAGTAATTCTTTCGGTTACGCATCTGCAAAAAGCAATCAGACGCAAACCAATTATTCGCGACATTACGTTTGAGGTGTACCGCGGCGAAGTATTCGGTTTTCTCGGGCCAAACGGGGCCGGCAAAACAACGACGATTCGCATGCTGGTCGGCTTGGCCGCTTACGATGGCGGCGACATTAAAATTGGCGGTTATTCTTTGCGCGATGATTTTACCCGGGCAATCAGCCAGGTTGGCTGTATCGTTGAAAACCCGGAATTATACAAGTTTATGAGCGGACGGGAAAATCTGGAGCATTTTGCGCGAATGAGCGGAAACATCTCCGCTGAGCGCATCGACGAGGTGGTACGGCTCGTTGATTTGGCTCATGCGCTCGATGACAAGGTAAAAACATATTCGTTGGGTATGCGCCAACGGCTGGGCATTGCTCAAGCTTTGCTGCATCGCCCGCGCCTGTTGATCCTCGATGAACCGACCAACGGCTTGGACCCGGCCGGCATCAGGGAAATGAGGTTGTTTATCCGCAGGCTGGCGGAAGAGGAGCAGCTGGCTGTTTTTGTGTCCAGCCACATGCTGAGCGAAATTGAAATGATGTGCGACCGGGTGGCGATCATTAACCAGGGGAAAGTGATTTCCGTTGGTTCGGTTGCTTCCTTGATGGAGCAATTCGCCGACCAGGTGGAATGGACGTTTGCCCAGGACAAACTGGATGCCGGCATGGAGCTGCTGCGCTCGCTTCCTTTTGTCAAAGAGGCTTGGCTGACGGCGGAACAGCGGGTGAAGTGCCGCATGGAGACGGACAAGATCGCCGAGGCGAACAAGGCGCTCGTCCAGGCAGATATCCCGATCCTTGGCATTGCCACCAAAACGGTTACGTTGGAGGACTTGTTCCTTTCGTTAACGACGGGAGGGGAAGCGACGGCATGATCGCTTTGATACATAATGAGACGTTAAAATTGTTGCGTCGTCGGCGGTTCCTCGTCGTGCTGCTGATTCTCGCGATCTTGATCCCGATTTTCACCTATGCTCAATACAAATCGGTTCTGACCGCACAAGAGCGGATGGGGACAAGCGATTGGCGGGCTCTGCTCCAGCAGCAAATCGTCGATACGCAAAATCGGTTGGCTTCCAGCAGAATGCCCGCAGAGTGGCAAGAGTTTCTCAAAGTGCGCATCCAGCAGCAGCAATACTACCTCGATCACAATATCAACCCGATGGCGCCGGGAGCCCCGACGTTTGCCCGGGGATTTATGGACCAGGCGATCTCCCTTTTCTTGCCGATGATTATCGTCGTGTTGGCGGTTGATCTCGTTTCAGCGGAATTTAGCGAAGGGACGATCAAACTGCTGTTGACCCGGCCGATTCGCCGCTGGCAAGTGCTGGCAAGCAAGTACTTGACTTTGTTGTTGTTTGTTTCATTGGTCATCATCGCTACGCTGATGCTTGCCTCCCTGATCTCCGGAATTGTCTTTGGTTACAGCGGCTGGGATTTGCCTGTGTTGACCGGCTTTCAAGTGGTCGGCAGCGAACTGGATACATCGCGGGTGTTTGTCCTGCCGCAATGGCAATACTTGCTGATGCAATACGGTCTGGGCTGGTTTGTGTCGGTTGTCGTCGGTACGATCACCTTCATGGTTTCCGTGTTGGTGCGCAGCGCCGCGGCCGGTATGGGGATCATGATGGCAGCGCTGATCAGCGGAACGATTTTGACCCAAATGGCTTCGACCTGGGAATCGGCGAAGTACTTGTTCAACGTCAATCTCGGCTTAACTGATTATTTGGCAGGAGTGCTGCCGCCGATTCGCGGGATGACGCTGTCCTTTTCGCTGGCGGTATTGTCGGTTTGGGCCATCGTTTCGCTGATGATCGCCTTTGTTGTCTTTATTCGCCGCGATGTGACGACATGATATTGTCTGCCTCGGTTGGCCCTCCGCCGATTAGGTCCTCTCACGCTAAAAAACGCAGCCTTTCCCGATGAAGAAAGGCTGCGTTTTCGTATGCTCAATTCCATTGCAAATGTCCGGCCAATTCGATCACATCATTCAGGGCAACGCCTCGTCCTTTAATAACGACATAGAGCGATTGGTTTAATTTTAAAGTATTGAAGTAAACGGCATGCTGCATTTGCGCTTCCTGTCCGGCCGGGTCAGTATAGGTGACTCCGATGGCTTGTTCGGTATCGACCGTAAACAGCCGAGTCTCACTGAACGTACCGGGGATGGAGAGACTTCTTTTTCCTTGCAAATTGCGGGTCACTTCGATTTGCACCAAATCCTGGTTTCGGCTGTATTCCGCGACAATTTCGGTGACGTTCTTGCTTGTCTCCGATTCATATTGCAAAGCGACAGAATGCAAGGTAAAACCTTCCGGCAATGCGTTTGCTGAAGGAACTGGCAAATCCGACACTTGCGCCGCGGCAGCGACATCCGTAAAAGTAGAAACCGTTAAAGGCTGCTCGGGCAGTTCCTTTAGAGCAGGCGGGCCGATCAAGGCAGCTTCGCTGGCCGCGTTTGCTCCATCCGCTTGTTTCGCTCCCGCTTGCGCCGCATCTTCCGCCTCATCTTCCGCTTCAGTGGCGGGCAGGGCAGCGATTGACATCTGTGCACCGCTTTCCGGTTGCGGAGCAGACAAGGCGGCGAATGTTGACTGTTGCGTTGCTGCGGCTGCGTTTGCGGATGCTTCCGCTTGCTCCGAAACAGGTGCTTTTGCCGCTGCCGGTTTGTTCCGCGCTGGTATCGACGGATGAGCGGGAGCTTGCAACGAGGCGGCTGTTTCCGTCTGCGCTTGTGCTGCCGCTTGTTGCTGCAGCGGTTCGCTGACCAGCGATTGATCAAGCACCGGTGCAGTGTTGGCGATGGCGATTTCCCGCGAAGGATTTGCCGGTGTTTCTGTCTGGATTTCCTTCGTTCCCTCATCCGCTTGCGGCGCGCTGTCCGAAACCGCTGCCGGAGCAGAAACGGTCTGTTGGGCGGCACTTGGTTCAACTTCTGCCGGCTGGCTGCTTGGGACGGGTGCTGCCGCCGGTTTCTTGAGAGCAGCGGCGATCTCGGTTGATGTGTTTCCCGGATTTGTCCCCGACGGATTGGCGTCCGATTCGCCTGGGGAATCTTTGGTCTGCATATTTGTTGCCATCTGCTTTTCGACATTGCTTGCAGAATCGAAGGAACCGCTCATCCCTTTGAAACTGATCAGACCGACTGCGAGCAGGATGCCGGCAGCGCTGATCCACGCCGCAGCGGGATAACGGCGTCTGACTTTTTTTGCCAAGGATGACTCGCCTAACGGTTGTCCTGCTGCTGAAAGCGGAGGGAAATCGGGTGAAGCCTGTTGTTGGTATATGGCCTGCATGATGCGATCTTCCAATTGAACGGAAGGATGAGGATACTCTTTCATAAACTGTTCCTCCTCGTCGCTGATCGAATTTGCTTCAATCCAGCTCAGACATTCATCGCATTCGGCCAAAAGCGACAGCGCTTCCTCATCCGTTTGTTCCATCCACTTTTCCCGAAATTCATGGCAGTTCATGTACGAGCCCTCCTTCCAAACGAGTTAGGATTTTGGCAAATTCTTGACGGGCACGAAGATAGCGAACACGGGCCGTTGATTCAGCAACTCCCAGCAAATTCGCAATCTTGTCGAAGGGATACTCATGTGTGCAACGCAGGACGATCACTTCGCGGTATGGTTCTGACAACATGGAAAATGCCGCCTCGATTTCCTTGCGGCGTTCTTTGCCCAGCAGTGATTCTTGCGGTGATTCTTCACGCGTCTGGGCAGGAACGTATTTTAATTGTTCGTCGGAGTCATGTACCTTTCGCCTTCGCAGAAAATCAATGGTTTTATTGCGGGCCAGCGTATGCAACCAAGTGCTGAATTGGCTCTCACCACGGTAGGTAGACAGCTTTTCATATGCTTTCACAAAAACTTCCTGGGTTAAATCTTCCGCATCGGTACGATTGTTCACCATTTTATAGATAAAAACAAAGATCATATGCTGATAGCGTTGGATTAACTCGCGGTATGCCTCGATGTCGCCTTGGATAATCCGCTGGATGATTTCGGCGTCGGAATGCATTGATCTCCGGCCTCCCTTCCCTTTGTAAGACGATATATTGTTTCTAATGTTTCATGACAGCTGTTCAAGATCAATGATTTCATAACGATATCCTTGCTCGACAAGAAAAATTTGCCGCTGACGGGCATATTCCTGTTCGCTTGTATCCCGGGTAATCAGCGTATAAAAATAGGCTTCATTTTCTTGCGATTTGGGCCGCAAAATCCGGCCAAGCCGTTGCGCTTCCTCCTGTCGCGAGCCAAACGTCCCGGAAATTTGAATGGCGACATTGGCATCGGGCAGATCGACGGCGAAATTGGCTACTTTGGAGACGACCAGGCAATGGATTTCACCGTTTTTGAATTGCTGAAAGAGCCGCTCGCGGTCGCGTTCCGCCATACGACCGGTGATGCAGGGGACGCCCAATTCAGCCGCAATTTGCGTCAATTGCTCGACATACTGCCCGATGATCAAAATTCGGCCGTCTTGATGACGGTTGAGCAAGCGTTTGATGACATCCAACTTTCGCGGGTTTTCCGCGGCAATCCGGTATTTCTGCTGGGAAGTGGCGCCGCTGTATTGTTGCCGCAGCCGCGGTTCAAACGGCAGGCGGATTTCCTGACAGTGCGCCTGCGCGATCCAGCCATTCCGTTCGAGAACTTTCCACGGCAAGTCAAAACGTTTGGGGCCGATCAAGGAGAAAACTTCTTCCTCGCAGCCGTCTTCCCGGACAAGCGTAGCGGTCAGCCCCAGCCGTCTTCTCGCCTGTATGCCTGCGGTCATGCGAAAAACCGGAGCAGGGAGCAGGTGAACTTCGTCATAAATGATCAGCCCCCAGTCGCGTTTGGAAAAGAGCGGCATATGCACATACTCATCCGTTGTCTTTCGCCGATGCGTCAAAATTTGGTAGGTAGCGACCGTGATCGGTTTTACCTCTTTTTTCTGCCCGCTGTACTCGCCGATCAATTCGGGAGCGATGTCGGTTTTGTCCAGCAGTTCGCTGATCCACTGTTTGACCGAAGTGGCATTGGTGGTCAGGATCAGCGTAGCGGTCTGCAGTCTGGCAATCGCTCCGATGCCGATGACCGTTTTGCCGGCACCGCACGGCAGCACCAGCACACCGCTTCCGCCGCTGGACGCCCCTCCGGCGTGAAAACTGTCGATCGCCTGTATTTGATATTCGCGCAAAGCAAAGGAAGCTCCTTTAGCAGTTCGAGATTTTAATGAAATGGCAAGATGCTCGCCTTGCAGGTACCCTGCTCGATCGTCCACGGGAAATCCGAGCTTGATCAATTCCTGTTTGATCAAACCGCGGCTGTCAGGTTTGATCAGCACGCTCGTTGGCGTGATCCGCTTGTCCAGATGCGGCTGAATTTGGCGAAAGCCAATGATTTCCTCCAGTGTCAGCGGATCATCACAAAGCAAAAGCAATTGGTTTTCTGCCTGTTCCAGGCGAAGCAGGCCGTACCTGCCCATCCACTCGTCAATCTCTTTGACCAGCGTAGGCGGAACGCCGTATTTGCTGTACGCCTGAAGGGTATCAATCACCTGTTGGGCGGACAGACCGCTGGCCGCTGCGTTCCACAAGGAAAGCGGGGTGATCCGGTATGTATGAATATACTCGGGACTTTTCACCAATTCACCAAAAAGGTTCAGTGCTTGTCTTGCCTCGGAAAAGAACGGATTTTCCACTTCCAGCAAAATGCTGCGGTCACTTTGCACAATCAGGGGCTTCTCGGGTTGGAAAGACATGAACCAATGTCACCTCTTAACCGATTATAGTAGTTTCATCCTACCATAAGTCGAAAGGGAAGGAAAAAAATCATAGGCGTTTGACAAATAACGGCAAGGTTTAGGCGAAGGTGAACTACCAACCATATTTCTTGGGCAGTTAGGGTAAACTAACCGAAGTTGACGAAAGGAGGCTCGAATGAAACACGATGGACATGTGGAGTGCCGCGTTTCATTTGCTGATCGTCTGGATTCTTGTCTTTCTTAATGGATTTTTTGTCGCAACGGAGTTTGCCGTCGTCAGAATGAGGGAGTCGCGCATTGCCCAGCTGGTCGCGGAAGGCAACAAAGGCGCGCGCAATGTGGAAGTGTTGTTGAACAACCTGGATGCCTATCTCTCTGCCACGCAATTGGGCATTACCCTTGCGTCCCTGGCGTTGGGCTGGTTGGGGGAACCGGCCGTCTCCCGGTTGATTCACCCATTACTGGCATATGCCGGCGTAGGGGAAACCGCTACTGAAACCATTTCGGTGATTGTCGGATTTTTATTGATTTCCTTTTTACATATCGTATTGGGAGAATTGGCGCCCAAATCATTGGCGATCCAGAAGACGGAGTCCATATCCTTGTTGGTCGCCAAGCCAATTCAATTGTTTTACAAATTGATGTATCCGTTTATCATCATGCTCAACTGGTCGGCTTCCACCGTTTTGCGCTTGTTTGGGATCAGTATGGAGCCCCATCAGGAAGCTCATACAGAAGAAGAAATTCGCATTCTGGTCAACGAAAGTCACAAAAGCGGCCTGATCGACCAAACCGAACTGATGCTGGTCGACAATATTTTCGACTTTTCGGAAACGATGGCCCGCGAAATTATGGTCCCGCGAACGGATATGGTGGTGTTAAACCTGCGTGATACGTTTGAGGACAATGTGAGACTGGTTGAACATGGACGGTTTACCCGTTATCCGGTTGTTGACGGTGACAAGGATCATATTGTGGGAAGTTTGCACATCAAGGATTTGCTGACGAACCTTCTGCAACACGGCGAGCGCTCGTTGCAAGAAATTATGCGGCCCATCCTGACCGTTCCGGAAACGATTTCGATCAGCCGCCTGCTGACCATGCTGCAAAAACAGCGCAGTCAGATCGCAATTCTGATCGACGAGTACGGCGGAACGGCCGGACTGGTTACGGTTGAAGATATTATGGAGGAGATCGTTGGCGATATACAGGACGAGTTTGATAATGAACGTCCGGAAATCGAGAAGAAGGATAACTTTTTGTCGCTGGACGGGCGATTGTTGCTGGAAGAAGTAAACGACTATTTAAACCTCTCGCTGGATGACAGTGAAGTGGATACGCTGGCTGGCTGGATTTATATGCAGATTGACCATCCGCCAAAAGTGGGCGATACGGTGGTCATGGGGGACTATGAATTTGTCGTCGGGGAAGTGGATCATTTCCGAATTACGCGTGTCCTGGTCAAAAAAGTGCCCCAGACGCAGCCGGGCGAGCCAACCAACTAACCTTTTGACGTTGAAACGTAAAAATGGCAATGTTGTTACTTCATTAAAAATTAACTTCGACTTTCGGCAAAATGCTGTTACAATGAGGGGGAATCGGCGTGATTGCCAATCTATCCGCCGAACAGCCCGCTAAAATGACAGCGAAAGAAAAAGACAGGATGTTTGACAAAAATGGCGGTTCCAGCTGGGTTAAAAAATGAAACCGCTTTCTTTTTGTCTCGTCGATCGGGAAAGGAAGCCAAAGGAGGAAGAGCGGTTGCAATCGAAACAAGAGAAAGAAAAAGAACAACAATTGCTGTTTTTATCCATCCGTCTGATGATCTGTGTCGGCCATGCAGATGGATATGTCGGAGAAAAAGAGATCTCCAGAATCTATCAAGTGGTGGGAAACGAACCGTTTTCCTTGCGCGATCGGCAGATTTTGATGAATGATATCGATGAGCCGAAAAGCCCGGAATCGATCCTGGCCGAGGCGATCACGCTGACGTTGACCGAAAAGTTGACGCTGTTGCGCAAGCTTTACAATATGGCAATTATCGACCGCAAGCTTAACAAAGCGGAAGAACAGGAAATCCGCAAAATATCGCAGCTGCTCGGCATCTCTGAAGAGAAGCAGCGCCAAGTGGAAGAGTGGGTATACGAAGGATTGAAATGGAAGGCTCGTTGGGAAGAAATTTTAGCAGATTGCGAATAAGCGACAGCAGTGACGCAAACAGGTTGCCCGAGTGGCAGCCTGTTTTTTATGAAAAGAAAAATAATTGACAGAAAATAGGCGATCGATTTATAATTCCAACTAAACATATTGGTTTAAGCGGAAACAAGCATCAACGGTTTTGTTATGCAAATGAGCTTTATGCGGAAAAGGAGTGGATGATTCATGGCTGAACAAAAAAAGTGGAAATGGGCCGATGATCCTTCATTGAACAAAATGGAATTGACCAAGCTGGAGAAAGATGGCCTGGATGTGATTGAAACGATCGTCAATCGCTATTCCAAAGAAGGATACCAATCTATCGATGAGGCGGATATGGACCGGTTCAAATGGGCCGGGGTATATCAGCAGCGCCCGAAAGACGGCCACTTTATGATGCGCGTTCGCATCCCGGGGGGAATTTTGACCAGTGAACAAGCGCGGGTGCTGGCTGGAATCGCCGCAGATTATGGCCGCGATCTGGTCGATGTGACAACACGTCAGGCTGTGCAGTTTCACTGGCTTACCGTTGAATCGTTGGCCGATATTTTTAATCGCCTTTCTTCGGTCGGTCTCTCTTCTTTTGAAGCGTGCGGGGACTGCCCGCGGACGATCGTGGGAAATCCGCTGGCCGGAATTGATCCCCATGAGATTTTGGATACTCGACCGATTATTCGGCAATTGGAAAACTTTTTTTTGCTTAATCGCGAATTTTCCAATCTGCCGCGCAAATACAAAATTTCCGTGTCGGCCAATATTTATAACGCGGCACACGCGCAAATCAATGATTTGGCCTTTACTCCGGCCAAGAAGATGATCGGTAACGAAGAAGTGCTTGGTTTTCATGTCTGGGTGGGGGGCGGATTGTCGGCAAAGCCGTATCTGGCTCAACAACTCGATGTGTTTGTCCGGCCCGAACAGGTTGTCGAGGTAGCGGCAGGAGTGACAACCTTATTCCGCGACTTTGGCTATCGGCAAAAGCGGACCCACGCCCGCCTGAAGTTTTTGGTAGCGGACTGGGGAGCGGAAAAATTCAAGGAAGAATTGCTGAATTTGACCGGAGCACTGCCGGAACGCGGCGAAGATCTGCTGCAAGGCTGGAATGCCGGTTATTTCTACGGACTGCATGAGCAGCGGCAAGCGGGTTATTTTTATGCCGGCTTGTCTGTGCCCGTTGGACGGATGAATGCCGACGAATTAAGCGAATTGGCGCGCCTGGCCGACGAATACGGCGATGGCACGATCGGAACCTGCAACACCCAAAATGTGCTGATCCGCAACATTCCCGCGGAAAAGGTCGATGCTTTCCGCAGCGAGCCGATTGTCGTCTCCCGCTTCAAACTGAAGCCGAACACTTTTGTCGGCTATGCGGTATCTTGCACCGGCATCGAGTATTGCAACCTGGCGATCGTGGAAACAAAAGAACGGATGCGTTCCCTTGCCGAGTATCTCGATCAGACCGTTCAGCTTGATACGCCGCTGCGCATCCATATGGTCGGTTGCCCCAATTCCTGCGGTCAGCGGCAAATTGCCGATATCGGTCTGCAGGGAGCTTTGGTGAAAACCGCATCCGGCATGGTGGAAGCGTTTGATGTGTATGTCGGCGGGACTTTGGAAGATCCCCGCTTTAATCAAAAGCTGAGCGCCCGGGTCACGTCTGACCGGCTCGGACCGTTTCTCGCCCAATTGATCACGCTCTACAAGGCGGAAAAACGGGCGGACGAACCGTATTGGCGCTATGTCGAACGGGTTGGCGTCGAGCACATTCAGCAGCAGGTGAACGAGATATTACAAACGGCTTAAAAGGCGAGGAGCGAAGCAAACGATGGCAGAACAACAGCCGGAAACTTACTTGTACAAATTGGAAGCGGTCTTGGAGGAAGAGCGCCTGTTGACGGTGGTCGTTTTGGCGACGTCGGACGAAAAAGCGTTTCAGACAGCGGAAAACAATATCCTTCGCCATACGGTCAAACCGCCGCAAATCAAGGAACTCAGCCTGGTGGAGAAGAAACCGCTGGGGCGGCACGGCGTAGGCTATGTGATCGAAACCGCCCATTTTTAACATAATCAAAAAAACGATTTCGACATTCTTACCTTAGACATTCACCTAAAGGGGTTAACTCGGCATACCGTAACTGTAGGAGTGTTGGAGTGAGATCCTTGTCTCGCGCCAATCGGCGCACCAGTACGATGGGATGGTCGAAGCAAAATGCGGAGCAGTTGAAGGTTTGAAATACGATCGATCCTGAATAACGCTTATCCCCCTGTACGACAAGCACTGTTTTTAATTTGCATGGTAGGAGGTCGTCATACCCTTGTTTTGGAGCTATGTCGCGATCACGATTGCATTGTTTTTCGCCATGAACATCGGGGCGAGCGGAACGGCTGCCTCCATGGGGGCAGCATACGGGAGCGGTGCTGTTCGCAGCAAGCGGGCAGCCATGGTACTGGTCGCGGTAGGAGCTCTGTTGGGGGCCATCATCGGTGGAGGTGAGGTGGTCAAAACCATCGGCGGGGGGATCATTCCGTCTTCGCTGATGGTTGTGGAAACGGTCGTCATTGTGCTGGCAGCATCCACGTTCACGCTGTTTTTTGCCAATCTGTTGGGAATTCCCTTATCCACCAGCGAGGTGACGGTGGGTGCCATCGTTGGCGTCGGATTGGCTTTTCACGAAGTTTATGTCAAGCAACTGCTTGTCATCCTTTCGTTTTGGATTGCGGTTCCCCTGATCGCATTTATCGGGGGCTATATCCTGGGAAAGCTGATCTGTCGGGTAGAGCGAGCTAGGCCCGCTCTGCAACAGGCGGGCTCTCCGGGGGAAAAATGGCTGCGCCGGCTGCTGGTCGTCTGCGGGGTGTATGAAGCATACTCCGCTGGGATGAACAATGTTGCCAATGCGGTCGGGCCGCTAGTTGGCGCCGGAATTATGAGTGAGACAACCGGAATTTCCCTGGGAGGTTTGGCCGTCGCCGCCGGATGTTTGCTGCTTGGCGGACGTGTTTTGGAGACGAACGGAAAAAAGATCACGTCACTTTCCTTGTTGCAAGGAAGCGCAGTTTCGTTTACCGGGGGCACCCTGGTGATCGCCGCTTCTTTGTTCGGTATTCCTGTCCCGCTGACTCAGGCCACCACATGCGCGATTTTGGGAGTAGGTACTGCGGAAAACGGCTTTATGCTGTGGCAAAAAAGCATCATCAAGCAAATTGTGATGGTTTGGATCGTTTCACCCGTCTCCTCCCTTGTGATTTCCTACGGTTTGGTTTATCTGGTGCTACGCTCGGACGTCTATATGGTGATCGTCTTGCTGAGCGTCTTTGTCGCAACCTTAGGTTCAGTCGTCCTGATGCGGTTGGTACGAAGTGAAAAGAGTTCGATAAACGATCAAGGAGGAGGCATATGAGCTGGAAATACGATACCTTGTCAGACGAACGTCTTGCTGCGGTTAATCAACAATTGGGCAAGGGAGACACGTTGGATGTAATCAAATGGGCGTACAAAACGTATGGCGATGAGCTGGTTTACGCCTGCAGCTTTGGCGCGGAAGGCGTCGTTTTGCTGGATTTGATCAGCCAGGTGAAAAAAGATGCCCGCATCTTCTTCCTTGATACAGACCTGCATTTTCCGGAAACGTACGAATTGATTGAACGAGTGCGTTCGCGCTATCCCTCGCTGCAAATTGCCATGGTCCAACCGGAGTTGTCGCTTGCGGAACAAGCGGCTGCTTACGGGGACGAATTATGGAAACGTCAACCGGATATGTGTTGCCAATTGCGAAAAGTTCGGCCGCTGGAGCGCGTCTTGACTGGCGCGACTGCCTGGATGTCGGGCTTGCGGCGGGAACAATCGCCAACCCGGGCCAATGTACAATTTGTCAACCGTGACGAGCGGTTTCGCTCGGTCAAAATCTGTCCATTGATTCATTGGAAATGGGATGAAATATGGCAATACATCCGCATGTTTGAATTGCCCTACAATCCTTTGCATGATCGACAGTACCCCAGTATCGGCTGTGCGCCGTGCACCAAAGCGGTTGCGGCCGGCGAGGATTTGCGGGCGGGGCGGTGGTCCGAAAGCGGCAAGACCGAATGCGGACTGCATCTGCCTCCGCCGTCTTCCAATTCCCTGTCGATGTAGCAGATTTTCTCGTAAAGGAGTTGCCCATATGAGCCTGAGTCAACCACATGGTGGTGTATTAATCAATCGTTTTGATCCTTCTGCAGATGTTGCACAGGCTATCCATGATGTGGAACTGGATGGCTTTGCTCTTTCCGACCTGGATTTGTTGGCCAATGGCGCATACAGTCCACTTGAAGGATTTATGAATGAAGCAGATTATCACAGCGTCGTCGAACAGATGCGGCTCGCTGACGGCCAGGTGTGGAGCATTCCCATCACCTTGCCGGTGACAGAGGAGACCGCCCGGATGCTGCAAGTGGGCGAAACGGTCCGATTGACTTTTCAGGGAGTCGTCTATGGCTTGCTGAAGATCACCGATCTGTATCGCCCTGACAAACGGAAAGAGGCCCGGTGCGTCTATGGCACGGAAGATATCGCCCATCCCGGTGTCAAAAAGATGTTCGATCGTCCGAATGTCTATCTGGGCGGGCCGGTAACCGTTGTCCGACGGCGGGAGAAAGGAAAGTTTGCCGCCTTTTCTTTTGACCCTGCCGAAACTCGCCGGCTGTTCGCTGAAAAAGGCTGGAAAACGGTTGTCGGCTTTCAGACCCGCAATCCGGTTCACCGCGCTCACGAATATATTCAAAAATCCGCGCTGGAAATCGTCGATGGCTTGTTTTTAAATCCGCTTGTCGGGGAGACCAAAGCGGATGACATTCCGGCTGAAGTGCGCATGGAAAGCTATCAGGTGCTGCTTCGCCAATATTACCCGAAAGAACGGGTGCAACTGGCCGTTTTTCCGGCAGCGATGCGCTACGCGGGACCGCGTGAAGCGATCTTTCACGCGCTGGTGCGCAAAAACTTTGGCTGTACCCATTTTATTGTCGGAAGAGATCACGCAGGCGTAGGCAATTACTACGGAACGTATGACGCCCAACGGATCTTCCAAAACTTCACCAGTGAGGAGCTGGGCATCACACCGCTCTTTTTTGAAAACAGCTTTTTCTGCAGGGCTTGCGGGAATATGGCCTCGAGCAAAACTTGTCCGCATCCGGCTGAAGATCATGTCTCTCTCTCGGGGACGAAAGTTCGCGAAATGCTGTCCAAAGGAGTAGCGCCGCCACCGGAATTCAGCAGACCCGAAGTGGCGCAGGTATTGATCGCCGGCCTGCAAAAAATTCCAGGATAACAGAGAGGAGCGAGTGCAGATGGCGAAGGAAGCGACAGTCGCCCCACACATCGTCTGGCATCCGACGACCGTCACGAAAAAAGACCGGCAAGACAAAAGCGGACACAAAAGCTGTGTGCTGTGGTTTACCGGGCTTTCCGGAGCGGGTAAATCAACGCTGGCCAATGCCGTCGAGAGTTTGCTGCATGAAAGAGGATTCCGCACCTACGTTTTGGACGGCGACAATATCCGCCACGGTTTGAACCGCGGTTTGGGGTTTGGCCCGGAAGACCGCAGGGAAAATATTCGCCGGATTGCCGAAGTGGCGAAATTATTCGTTGATGCCGGTGTGATCACCTTGACTGCGTTTATTTCTCCCTATCGCGAAGATCGGGCATTGGCCCGCGGGTTGTTGGATCAGGGAGAGTTTATCGAAATTTATGTCAAATGTCCGCTGGAACTTTGCGAGAAGCGCGATCCAAAAGGTTTGTATCAGAAGGCGCGGAACGGTGAAATTGCGGACTTTACCGGAATTTCCGCTCCATATGAGGAACCGCTGTCACCGGAATTGGTTATCGACAGCGGCGAGTTGTCGGTGAGAGAATCGGCCGAACGGATCGTGCAGTATTTGCACGAACAAGGAATTGTCCAGTAATCGGCAAGAGGATTACCTGAAAATTGGCGGAGAGTAGGCGGCAGTCTATTCTCCGCTTTTGTCATGCACATAAGATGAAGGGAAATCGAGATTCTCTGGAGGGATATGTGCGTGCACAAACTCATCACGTTACCGACAAGAAAAGCGTACCATTTTTGTTTGTCATGCCTGGAAAAAGAGGCGGCGGTGAAACAGAAGGCCAAGGTTTTTGGCTCCCTTCGCACCTTGGTCGTGCCGGAGGAGCACGTCGAGACACTGTGCAAAATGTTTGGCAAGCAGAAACACGTCGTGTCCGACAACGTGCGAATCCGGCTGCATATGGCCGAGGAAATCCCTTGGGGAGTGGAAAGCATCGGCGCTCCGAAATATTGGAGCACGACCAAAGGGCAAGGGGTGAAAGTGGCGGTCATTGATACGGGCATTTCCCGCACGCACCCCGATTTGCAAGGACAGGTAAAAGGCCGCGTCATTTTTGCCAACAACGGTCGCGGCTACAAACAAATCGACGGCCATGGCACGCATGTAGCGGGAACAATCGCCGCGGTCGCCAACCAAAAGGGCATCGTCGGCGTTGCCCCGGCAGTCGAATTGTATGATGTCCGCGTATTTGCGCCCGACGGAACAGCATCGACAGCCGATATCGTGGAGGGGCTCAACTGGGCGGTTGAAAACAAGATGGATATCGTCAACATGAGTTTCGGGACAACAGAAGACAACTATGCATTGCGCCATGCCATCCAGCAGGCGCATAGGGCGGGGATTGTGCTGGTCGCCTCGGCAGGCAACAACGGCGGAAAATTGGAATATCCCGCTGCTTACAAAGGAGTGGTGGCGGTTGGCGCCGTTGACCGAAAAAATAGCCTCGCCGAGTTCAGTTCCCGCGGGAAAGGTCTCGATGTCCTGGCCCCGGGGGTCGGCATCAAATCGACCTGGTTGAACAATGAATACAAGGTGCTGGATGGAACTTCCATGGCGGCTGCCCATGTTTCCGGTTTGTACGCGTTGATGCTCTCGCAAAAAAGGCGGCAATCTGTGCGATCCTTGCGCAAACAACTGTCGGCCAAGCGCTAGCTGCGCCGCGCCACAGGCCGCGCGCAGGTGTGGATCGTCCGGGTCGCCGCCTTGGAAGAGACGTCTCTTTGGCCACAAAAAATGTTTTTCCGCAAACGGAGGCGTTTTCCCCAAAGGAAAGCGCCTCTGTTTTTTACGTTTTCGCTCGGACAGCAGTTTTTCCGCGGAGTTCTACCGGTTTGCATTTTTTGGTACAATAAAAAAATCGAAGCGAGGAGGAAGAAACGATGACGAGAGTATTGGTAACCAATGATGACGGGATCAATGCACAAGGAATCCGCAAACTGGTTGAAGCGTTGATGACACAAGCCGATCTGGACATTTACGTGGTCGCCCCGAGCGAGGAGCGAAGCGGAGTCGGGCACGGGTTAACTTATCGTTCCGCCGTGTTGCCTGAAGCGCATCCTTTTTACGGTTACCCGGTTAAAGCTTGGGCAGTCAATGGCAATCCCGCCGATTGCGTAAAAGCGGCATTCCATCTTTTATTCCAGGAAGGGGTCAAGCCCGATCTCGTTTTTTCCGGGATCAATGTCGGCAGCAATCTGGGGCGTGACGTTTACTATTCGGGAACATGCAGTGCGGCACGGGAGGCTGTCATTTTGGGTGTTCCGGCAGTTGCTCTCTCCTATGACAATTGGTACGACCAGGAAAATTACGGGGAAATTGTCACGATTGTTCAACCGTTGCTTGCGGAGTTTTTGCAGCAACAAAGCCGGAAGCAATTGCCGACTGACGTATTTTGGAATATTAACATTCCGCATCGCTCCAGTCAGGACATTCAAGGGGTCGCTCCGGCTGTTTTGGCAATGGATCATTATCAGGATGTGTATAAACGGGAGGAAGAAGGCTATTGGTTGCAGCGGGAATATCCGGAGCATCTCGGTCAACAGGAGCGCGAAGATTACCGCTTGCTGCAAGAGGGGTACATCACCGTTACGCCGATTCATATCGATGCTACCGATAAGGCGCTGCTGGAAACTGTGAACGACTGGTCTGTGATCAAAAACTGGCGATCGGGCCAGCAATAGACAAAATACGAAAAAACAGACAGCAAAACCGAATAAAATCGCTCGTTCGACCGTTTGCTGCGAATTCGCAACTTTTGCCAAACGGTTTTTTTGTTTTGGCGAAAACTAGTCAACGTTCAACAAAGGAAACGACAAGCTGGGCCGTGAATTAGGGACAGGGAGTATGAAAAAGAGGTGATCCCATGTTCATGATGCAAGCTGATCCCGAGCAATTTGCCTGTGAAGTGGCCAGCTTTCACGAGGAGGTGGAGCGACTCGCCCGGCTGTTCTCCCTAAATATCCATACGTCCGATCTCTCGCTGCAAGGGCAGGGGCGTATGCGGGCACAGTTGGAGTATATGCTTTGGCACGAGCAAGGTCTCGTGGTCGTAAAGGGGCTGCTTCCTCTGGGAAACGGAGCAGGAGAGGAGCCGCTCAGCGCTTTTCCGGCAACCATCCGTTTTTCCCTGACGGTGGAACCAGGCACGGACCTGGAAAGCAAAAGAATGCGGATCGAAGAATACATGGGGCAGGAGGCCGAGCTAATCTGGAATGTGATGCCGCTCGGACTGAATGACCATTTTGAAGGAACGGTCCATTTTTTGTATCAGACGCATCGCGATATGTTGTTTGAATACGCCAAAATGATGATGTGCATTATAACAGGAAAGACATTAGCCGCATAGTTACCGGCTGGCTCCCCGTATGGGTGGGCCTTTTTTTCATCAGGCATCACTTTTGATTTCGTTCAGAAGGGTGGAGTGAAACGTGCGTCTCTTTGTAGCATTGGATATTCCGGAGTCCGCCGTCGCTTTTATCGCCGGCATCCAGCAACAGGTAAAGCAGGAGATTCGCGCCCAGCGCTGGCAGCCGCTGCATAATCTTCACCTGACCTTGCATTTTCTCGGAGAGGTCGACGAAACGCTGCTGCCCGAACTGATTCACGATTTGGACTTGGTCAGTGCCATCATCAAGCCGTTTTCGTTGCAGGTTGGCCACCTCGGAGCTTTTCCGCACGCGGAGCGGCCGCGTGTGTTGTGGATCGGGCTGCGCGGTTACTTGCGCGCGCTGGAACAGCTGCATACGCTGCTGGGCAAACGATTTGAGCTCCATCAAGAGGTTTCGTTTGATCGAAGGACGTATCAGCCGCATATCACTTTGGCGCGGGGGCCCCGGACGGACGGAGAGAAACTGCCGCTGGCTGAGTGGAACCAGCGTTTGCTGGGCGAGGCGACGCTGCCGCACTGGGAAGTACGGCAGGTCCATTTGTTTCAATCGGAACTGAGGCCGGAAGGAGCCGTGCATACCATTCTTCATTCCGCAACTCTTTCAGGGGAAGACAAGTGAAGCGCGTTGTTCGCCTGTTGAACAGGACCTGGTGCAAAAGTTGGCGGCAAAAAACGAGCAACAACTGAATAAACTGGTAGAAATGTTTCGTTTTCAAACCATACGGGTAATCAGATTACCACAACATTTCTTCGGAAAGCGGTGGGAAAACGATGAATGAGTTTACTACCGGGATTTTATATCCGCGCCAATATGAAGAGAAAGTGTTGCACGAGTTGCCGTCATCGCGCCAGCCTTACTTTCACAAGCACGTAAACGAGGATTGGAATGCGTTTTTCCTGAAAGACGAATCGATCGAACGAACGGAAACGCTGCAGTTCCTGCTCAACCTCTCTGCCCATTCACTTCCGTTGCTTTGGTTCCATGATGCGGAAGACAGCGGTTGGGGCTATCGGTTGTTCGACGGCGGCCAAGAAGTGTCTGCGGCCACGATCAGTTATTCGCTCGATGTTGAACTGGCAGAAGCAGCGTTTCTGCAGCGGTATCCACACATTGATTTGTACGAGGAAACATTTGAAGACGACGAACTGCGCAATTTCTATGAAGAACTGTTAGAGAAGGTGGTCCGTTCCGAGCAGTTTCGCCGGGAAGTGCTAAAGGGAATCAGCCGGTTCCGTCCGCACTGTTTCGCCCATATGCTTGAGCCGAAACAGCTGCAGCAGTTATGCGCCTTGTTTGACATCAACCTGTTGACAGACTATGACGAAGAAACGGGCAGCTCGCTTTTGTACGACTCTGTCGATCTGTTTAAAGAGATTCTCGGCATCGAAGAGATGGTTTGGGTCAACTTTGCCTATTTGGCCAGCGGCGGGCGAGAAGCGTAAAAAAACGCGCAGTCGAGAAAGCAAGCACAGCTCTCGATTTGCGCGTTTTGCCTTATTATTGTCCCTGTTTTCGCCATTGGCCAAACGTTTGTTCCAGATCCAAAAGCAAAATCAATCTGTCTTCCAGACGGGCAATCCCGTTGAGATATTTTCCTTCGACGCCGGCGACAATCGCGGGTGCCGCTTCAATTTGCTTGAGCGGGATTTGGATGACCTCCGACACGGCATCGACGACAATGCCCAGGTTTAATCCTTCCATCTGAATGTCGACAAAACGGCTCTCTTCATTCAGCGGGAGCGGTTCCAGTCCAAACATTTTCGGCAGGTTGACGATTGGCAGGATATGACCGCGCAGATCGATCACCCCTTCGACAAACGGGGGGGATTTGGGGAACCGTGTAATCGGAAGCGGCTTGATGATTTCTTTCACGGAACTAATGGGCAGACCGTAATATTCATTTCCCATTCGAAAGAGTATGCATTGAATGCTTTCGTCTTCGGTTCCGTCCTGGAGCTGATAGTTGTGCAGTTCGCTGCTCATTGTCCGTTCCTCCTATGAAAAGGCTATGAGATACTTAATACCCGTATTCTATCACGGGCAAACAAAAAACTGGCCACTTTTCGCCAAATTTTTGCAAAAAGAGCGGAGGCCGGTGAACAAGACCTGTGCTTAAAACAGCTCAAGCGAAGCGACAATGACAAAAGCCAGTCCGATGCCAAAGCTGAGAAACACGTTGCGGCTGAGCGCCATCACCAATAGACAGATGGCGCTGGCGATCAGAAAGACCGGCTGAAAGACCAGTTGCTGGCCGCTGACAAACAAAGACGGAAAAATCAGGCCGGCAAAAATGCCAACGGGAATAAAGGTCAGGCCGTTGATCAGCCGCGGAGAAAAATATTTGCTGGGTACGCGCAAAAACAGCCGTCGACTGAAATAGGTCACGGCCGACATTGCCAAATAAAGCAACAGAGTCGTGCTGGCACTCATGCTGGTTCCACCTCCTGTCGTGCGTCTTCTGATGTCTGGGCGGCTTGTTTCAGCGGAAGCGAGAAACCGACCACAAAGGCGAGAAGGCCCGCGATGAGCAAGTGCAGTCCGTTTGGCAAAAACAACGCCAGCCAGGTGGCGACCAAACCGCAGGCGACGAAAGTGAGGATGCGGACGAGCGAGCCCAGTTGATAGTAGGCCAGTGCCAGAAACATCGCGGTAAAGCTGAAGCCCAGACCAAGCGAGGCCGGATCGGGAATCCATTGCCCGGCCATGGTGCCGAGCCAGGTACCGCCGATCCAGGCCAGGTACAGGGAGAGCGAGACACCGACGACATAGCTCACATTGATTTTTGGTTGTTCGCGAAGCCGATTGAGACTGATCGCATAAGATTCATCCGTCAGCAGAAAGGCCACGCTGTTGAGCTGCAGGCGGGAATAGCCCTGGTAGTAGGGAGACAGCGACAGTCCCATCAGGAGATGGCGCGAGTTGAGCAAAAAGGTGGCAAAAATGATCGCCCAAGGGCTGGCTTGCTCCGCCAGCATCGACAGGGCTGTAAACTGGGCTGAACCGGCGTAAACGATAATCGACATCGCGATGCTTTGCCAAGGGCTGAGACCGGTTTGCAGGGACAACATGCCGAAGATGGCGGCAAACACAATATAACTGGCGGTCACGGGCAAGGCATCAATAAATCCGTTCCGCAAAGACTGAATGGTCGATTCTGACGATTTCAAAGCGAAAACTCCTTTCTTGCTTGCAGGACGTCGGCGAGAATGGACATGCCGCGTTCGATCTGCTCTTGCGGTTCATGGGTGTAACAAAGCCGAATAAACCGCTGTTCCGCTTCCCGCAGCAAAAACATGTCACCGCACGTAAACGAGACGCCATGCCGGCGGCAAACGAGCATCAGCTGGCGCGCGTCAATTTCTTCCGGCAGCGCTATCCAATAATAAAACCCTCCCGCCGGCTTTTCGTAGGAAAAGCCCAAACGTTTCAATTTTTCCAAATAATGACCCATCGTCTCGGCCTGTTCCCGGTATAACCGCCGCGTATGTCGCAAATGAGGGGCCAGCGCCTGGTCGCTCATAAAAGCGGCTACGGCTCGTTGGCCAAGGGAATTGGTAGAGATCGACAGTTCCTTTATTTTGCTCAGCAACTGGATCACTTGTCGGCTTCCGGCAATCCAGCCGATCCGCAACCCGGGAAACAGCAGTTTGGAGAATGTGTTTACATAGATGACGTTGCCGCTCAAATCCAGCGATTTCAGCGAAGGCGGCGGTTCATGCTCTAAATGGAGATGGCGGTAGGCGTCATCTTCGATAATCGGAAGCTGATATTTTTCGCTTAACGCCAGCAACCTGCGGCGGCGCTCGAGCGACAGCGTATATCCGGTCGGATTGTGGAAGGTCGGAACGGTATAGAGAAAGCGCGCCCGGTATCTCGCCAGCAGACCTTCCAGCACGTCAATGCGCATCCCTTGCTGATCAACGGGAACCGGCAAGATTTTCATCCCCAGCGATTGAAATAACTGCAGGGAGCCAAAATATGTGGGCATTTCCGTAATAATCGCATCGCCGGGGCGAGCCAGCAAGGTCGTCAACATATAGAGCGCTTCTTGAGAACCGCTGGTGATCAGCACCTGTTCCGGGGAAGAGATTTGTTCCATGCCCATCCAGCTGACCAATTGTTCCCGCAAGGCCGGATCTCCTTCCACCGCCGTAAGATAGTAAGAATTTAGTTGCGCGGCGGTTGAACGAACGTATTCGGCAAATCCCGACTCGGCCAGCGTATGCTTTCCGCCGTGGCCGTGGGCAAAATTGACCATCTGCGGCTGGGAAATGCCCACCGACAGCAAATCTGCCATGTGAGAGGGATAGGCGTTGAGCATGCTGCTGTGATAGGTGTCGTTCCAGTTGAAGCGGGAAAAGGTCGAGACAGGCGGCAAAGGCTCGACAAAGCGCCCGCTGCCTCTGCGGCTGGAAATGAAGCCTTCCGCTTCCAGTTCACTGTAAGCGCGAACGATCGTATTGCGGCTGACTCCCATTTGTTCTGCCAGTTTTCGTTCCGGGGGCAATAAGGAGCCAATTGGGAGTTCGCCGCTTAAAATTTGGTAGCGCAGCTGGTTGTATACTTTGTTGTATATCGGTTTTCTTCCCATATTGTCGCCTCTTTTGTTACATTTGCTATCTCCTCAATATACGGGTTATCGTTCGATTTTAAAAGAGCCAATTCCGCTATGAAAAAAAGCCAAGCGGAAGGCGGAAAAACTGCTCCGCATTCACACTTGGCGGTTACGGGTCAACTTGCTCGAGAGCGAACTCATAGTCTTCAATATCGTAAAATTGCACGGGTATCACATATTCCAGGATACGATCCTGCCATTCGATCTGATCGGTTAACAGCGGGACTTGAAAATGGATCGCGGTCAACAGCAACACCGTTTCAATCGGGTCAAACAATTCTCCCCACAAAGCGGTGTCCTCTGTTTGCACAACCGTGATCGTCACATCGTTGGGAAACGGAAAAGACAGCCTTGACCATGGAGCGACCAATGCCTTCTCCATCCGCTTTCGATTAAAAGGGTCGTGAAAAAATTGCACCAGCTGGGCCATCATCTTGCGGACGTGCTGTTCATCGTCCGGATCAGGCATGAGCGGTTCGGGATTATGTACGAGTTCTTCCAGTTCATACAGGGAAGAAACGGGAATCAAGTATTCCACGGGTTGACCGGGTTGCGTTAATTCACCGTAAATCGCCAGCATGACAGCTTCTATCACAAACTGTTTGGACATTAGAGACAACCCTCCTCGTACAACATGATAACGGAATGCACAGTTGACAACAACCCTGGACGGGCTTACGATAGAGGTAACATGGAAGAATTGTTGACAGCATGCATTTTGTTGTTGACAGGACCTTTGCCTGAAAGGGTAGGGGTCCTTTGTTTTCCGGAATTAATCCATTAATGCTTTTCTGGCTTGTGCGTGGATAAAACAAAGAGGGGGCGTCGTTGTTGTTTGATGCAGGCTTTTTCTCAGCTTTATTGATGATCATTATGATCAATATCGTCCTGAGCGGAGATAACGCTGTGGTAATCGCGATTGCTTGTCGAAAACTTTCGCAGAAGAATCGGAAAAAGGCGATATTGTGGGGAACGTTTCTTGCGATCATCGTGCGTGTAGTAGCAACTGTTTTGGCATCCTACCTGTTTAAAATTCCGTTCCTGTACTTGCTGGGCGGTTTGGTACTTGTCTATATCAGCTATAAACTGCTGTTGGATGACGATGACGAAGGGAAAATCCAGTCCGGCGAAAGCCTGATGGAAGCTGTTCGCACCATTGTCATTGCCGACATTATGATGGGGCTTGACAATATTTTGGCCATTGCCGGTGCGGCAGGCGGAAATCTGACATTGATCATCCTCGGTCTGGTCATCAGCATTCCGATCATGATTTGGGGCAGCCAGCTGATTTTGAAAGCAATGGAGCGCTTCCCTTGGATATTATATATTGGTTCAGCGGTACTTGCTTGGGCCGCGGCCAAAATGATCTTTGAGGAAAAAGTGATTGCCGGTTTCTTTGCCGAGATGGTTTGGCTGGAAACGGTGTTAAAAGTTCTGATCGTGGCCGCTGTGCTGGCTGCGGGCTACTGGCAAGGCAAGAAAGCGGAAAAACGCAAAGAGGAAAGAGCGCGTCTTACGAACGAGGACAAACTGGCAAGCGGTTCCTAAAACGTTTGACGCTCTGTAAAACAAAGAGCACCCCTCGGGGTGCTCTTTGCTTGTGAACAAACCCGTTTCTGCTTAAAAAGGCTGTTATTCCGAGCCAAGCGCACCCCAAGACCGGTCGGTCGAGCGAGCAGAATGCGGGAGAGCGACAGAAAATGGACGAGCTGTCCAAAATAGCCGAAAAACCACTAGTTTTCAGAACCTTTGTCGATTCTCTTTTGCCGGGAAAAATCGGTGCTATAATGTCCGTAAGATAACCGGATATTCCCGTGAATCGCGAAGGAGTGATTGGGATGGAAGTGCAAGTTTGGATGGCTTCAAAAGAAGTGGCCGATCGGCTGAACGTTCATGTGCGCACGCTGCGAAACTGGCTGGACATGTTTGTCCCGCTGCATGAGCGGCAAAAGAACCCGCAAGGCCATTATTTGATCAGTGAAACCGGTTTTGCTCTGCTCAAGGAGGTAAAAGCCCGAAAAGACGCCGGAAACTACTCGCTGCGGGAAATTCAGCGGCAAATGATCGACGAAGGGAAATTGTCAGCGGACATGCTCTCTTCAGAAGACGCCGAATTTGACGCCGGCGCAAACGTGCCGGAAACGGTCTATTTGCAATCGGCTTTTCATGAGGTGGAACAAACCGTCCAGGAAACGTTGTTTCAGTTTCAGCAGGAGTTAAACCAGCTATCTTCCCTCAATCAAATGCAGACAACGATTTTGCAAAAAATTGCCGATATCGAGGAAAGGCAAGAGTCGATCCGTCTGGAGATGCGCCGCGTCACTTTTGAGATGGATTTGATGCATCAGCGCTTGACCCGGCGCAGGCAGCGCTTTGAGCGCCAGCCATCCCGCTGGTCGCTTAACCCGTTGCGCTGGTTCACGCGCGCCGGACATGTCTCCACGGAATCATAGCACGGAAAAGAACAGTCGCTGCCTGATGTCTCGGCAATGCGGACACTCCGCGCAATGCGCCTGCTTCCCAATAGAAAAGCAAAGAGAGCACCACAAGGAGGGTGCTCTTTTGCATCTCGGACGTTTGACCACCTCGAAAGCAGACCGAAGCTGCTTCTTGAGGTTACCTCCGGCACAGACAGTCGGCAATGATGTGCCGCGAACCGGTATTTGCTGCCCAGGCGGGGAGAGCAAGGAGCGCGCGCCAGCCAAGCATTCATAAACAAGCAGTACCGGGCGTAGAATGGTGCAGGGCAGTCCAAAAACATGATGGGAAAGAGGGCTTAAGTTGGTGCAGCTACTTCCATCCACGTTCTTTCTGCTTGTTTGCGCTTCCGCTCTGGCCAGTGTGCTGGGCGGAATGATCATTTTTTTGCGCAGAGCTTGGTCTGATTACGCGTTGGAAGCGATGGTCAGCGCAGGCGGCGGCATCCTGTTATCGCTCACGATCCTCGATATGATTCCCCATGCCGCCCATGAGCCGAGGCTGATTCCCTTTGTGCTCGTAGGGTTCAGTCTGCTGTTTGTCATCGAACTGGCGGGAAAGGAGGCCACGCATCCGGCCAACAAACGGAGCGTCAGCGGAGTCTATCTCGGTTTTTTGATTCATGCGTTCGTCGAAGGCGTGTCGCTGATGGCCAGCTTTCAAGTGAACGCCCATCTGGGCTATTCCTTGATCATCGCCTTGCTCCTGCACAAAATTCCCGATGGTGTGACGGTGGCTACGCTGCTGTACGCCTCGAACAAAAATCGGTGTTTTGCATTTTTGGGCGCGGTCACCTTGGGCGGAACCACTTTGCTGGGGATATTGAGCGTTTATTGGCTTGATCAGTGGTTGCCGGCGATCTGGTCAGAAATCGTGATCTCTATCACAACCGGTGTTTTTCTGTTTGTGGCGGCCAGTCATCTCGTCCCCCATATCTTGCAAAAGCAAAGACAGCAGCTGGGCTTTTATTTTTTCGCGGGCATGCTTGGCTACATGCTTTTTTCTCTGCTTGTGCAAAAAAACTTGCTGCATCCTGCATAAAATACCAACTGCTATTCCACGCTATACGTATTCCAACTCATTTTGAAAGGAGCGGGGGAGGATGAACCAGTATTCTCACAGCGAGAAAGAGAATCCGGCGCAACCGATTCATGCACAGACAGAGTACCCGGCAGAGGGCACTTCCCTAAATCCGCTGGAAGAAGACTGGCATTTTGACGAGAATCTGGCAGCTGCTCCCGATGACCACCTCACGCAAGCCATGCAGCAAGGTGACCAATCAAGGTGATGAAAAACAGCTCCATCCCGGCCGTTTTACAAGCCACGGATGGAGCTGTTGTTTATCAGGAAGACTTCTCGTTTGAAGCAGGCGGAAAATGCTGCAAAAGAAACTCTTTAAAAGCGTTCAGCGAAGGTCTGAGCGACTCTTGACGAGGAAAAACGATCGCTGTCGTTCGTTTCAGCGGTTGCGACAGGCGAATGATCGCCAGTTTGGGATGATTGGCAAATTTGGCCACCCTTCTCGTCAATAAAGCAACCCCCAGTCCCGCTTCCACCATGCTGCAGATCGTCTCTACCTGCGTGCTTTCAAAGATGATCTTCGGCTGGAAACCGGCAGCCATGCAAGCTTGTTCGCATAAAGATCGCATCGGTGTGCTCGATTTGATGGACACGAACTTTTCGTTTTGCGCTTCGATCAAGTCAATCTTCTTGCGTTTGGCCAGAGGATGGGACTGCTCCGCAACCAGCACAATCTCATCTTCCAGCAGCGGATAAATGTCAAACGCTTGCTCGAATTGGGGATTGGCAAGATACGTGACCAACGCCGCATCAATTTCCATTTCCTGAATCCACTTCAGCAAAATATCGCTGCCCGCCTCCCGAATCTCCAGCGTGATGCCCGGATACGTTTCCTGAAAACGGGCAATGACCGAGCTTATCCCCAAGTAGCCGAGAATCGGTATCGCCCCAATCACAATTTTGCCCCGGCCCAGCGAGCTGTACTGTTCCATCGCAATCTTCGCCCGTTCAATTTCGTTCATGATCCGTTTGGCATACAAAATAAATTCGCTGCCAGCAGGGGTGGGCTGAACATTTCTGGTGTTGCGTTCGAAGATTTGTATGCCCAGCTCTTCCTCCAGTTTGCGAATTTGTTGGGAAAGGGTTGACTGCGACAGACAAATCTCCTCTGCTGCTTTGGAAAAATGTCGATATTTATCAACGGCCAGGACATATTCCAGTTGATGAATTTCCATTTATCCACACTCCAGATTAATCATTTCCAGTTATTAATCATATCGGAAAGAGCGATTGCACCCAATAGCAAAATAACAGTAAATTTTAGAAAAATGCAATAACTGCAAGGAGAGGGCACATGGAGAGAAAATACAGTTACGATGTAGTTGTGGTGGGAGGTGGTGCTGCCGGGATCGGCGCGGCGGTTGGTGCAGCGCAAACAGGAGCAAGAACGCTGCTTGTCGAAAAAAATCCATACTTTGGCGGAGCGGCGACCCATAGTTCCGTATTGACTTATTGTGGTTTTTTTACCCAAGGGGAACCGTACGAGCAAATCGTCGGCGGTGTTGGTCAGCAAGTACTGAACCAGCTGGCCAAGATGGGGATGTATAACGGGCCGCGGCGAACCGCACGCACACGTACCGTCATTGTCCCGCTTGACCCCGAAGTGACAAAAGTGGCGCTGGATCGGTGCATTATGGAGTCGAAGGTGGAACCGCTGCTTCACGCGCAGGTAATCGCCGCCGAAGTGCAGCAGGGACGGATTCGGGCGATTCAATGCATTGACCATGCCGGGCCGTTTGTCATTGAAGCGGGCGCATTTGTCGATGCCAGCGGCGAAGCGAATCTCACCTCGCTTGCCGGCGGAGGAGTCGTGTTTGGAGACGATCAAGGACATTTGCAATCGGCAACGCTGATGATCCGGATTGGTGGCGTGCTGGCGGAAGCAGACGCCCATCCGTTGAAAGTGGAGGAGGCGGTGCAGAAGGGCAAAGCAGCCGGCATCGTCGGCTTGACCAAGGAACTGGGCACGGTTGTCCGCATGCCTGGCTGCGGCGATGTGCTGGCCATCCTTTGCGATGAAGAAGTAAACGGCCTGGAAGCGGCCAGTTTGACGCGTGCCGAAATCTCTGCCCGCAATCAGGCATGGGCCTATCTGGAAGCTTTCAAGCGATTCTTACCCGGTTTTGAAAACGCTTATCTGGTACAGACAGGACCGCAAATCGGCATTCGCGAGACGCGGCATGTTGTCGGAGAATATTGCCTGAAGGGAGAGGATGTCCTGGAAGCGCGGCGCTTCTCCGATGCGATTGCCCGGGGAGGATGGCCGGTAGAATTGCATCCGGAACCAGGCGCCCCGAATGTATGGCATCAGATCAAGGATCAGTCCTTCTATGACATCCCGCTGCGATCGCTCAAAGTGAACGGCGTGGACAATCTCTGGGCTGCCGGCAGAACGATCGACTGCGATCCGATCGCCTTTGCCTCTGCCCGTGTCATGGGGACAGCTTTTGCCACCGGACATGCTGCCGGAGTGGCGGCGGCGTTGACATCCTCGTCCGGTCAAGCCGATGCCCAAGCCGTCAGGGCGGAACTGCTCCGTCAAGAGGCCATTATTTAACGTTTGCTTTTTGATGAGAAGGGAAGGAGGAAATTTCTGGGATGGGGCGAAATCATCAATATCGGTTGACGCATAACCACGACAAATCGGTTCGACAGATTATCCAAAACCTGATCTTTCTCATCGACGGTCAAGCACAGTTTTCGCTGGAGAGCTTGCCAAAGGAAGCGGAAGGCGACTTCTATTTGCAGCAGGTGTTGTCAGCCTGGCAGGCTTTGCAACAAGGGCGGTATGAGGAAAGCGCCGGTTTGTTTCATCGTATCCTCAAACAGCTTCGGCCCGACTTGTTTCCGATTTTGTATGGACAAGTTTGGCATCTGTATTCCCGTTGTCTCGATCGGCTCGGACAGCGGGAAGCCGCTGTGTCAGCTTTGCTGCTCGCATTGGACGTCTATCGGCAGCATTCCTGGTCGTCCCTGGAAGGAAAAGCTTTGCCCGAACTGATTCGATTGTTTCTTCTCCTCCGGGATTGGCACGGGGCGATTCATTACTTGCAGTACGGTTTAAGCACACGCCATGTTGAGTTAAGCAGGAAGCAAAAAATTAAAGCAATCCGCATTTTATGCCGATTATATAAAAAAACAGGCAAAACCAGCGAGATGTTGTTTTTTGAACAGCAACTGCGTGTCATGACCTCATAACGAGATCCATTTTTTCAAATCAAATAAGGAGTGGAAACTGATGAACTCAAAAAAATTGGCGATTGGCGTTGTCATCATTGCATGGATGGCGTTCCTTTTCTCCTTTGTCGATCGTTTGTCCTGGACACCGATCATGCCGCTGGCAATGAAGGATCTGGGCTTGACGAAGACACAGGCAGGAAGCTTTATGACAGCGTTTTACATCGGCTATGTCATTACACAGTTGCCGGGAGGTCTGTTGACCGACCGCTTCGGTTACAGAAAAGTTGTGCTTGGCTCATTTTTTGTGATGGGTGTTTTCACCGCATTGATGAGCACGGTGCATAGCTATGAAATGGGGATTGCGCTGCGGGTATTGGCCGGTTTGGGTTCCGGAGCGGTGTTCTCCGCGTGTGTTCGGGCCATTTTCGACTGGTTCCCGGGAAAAGGGCGCAGCACGGCGATGGGCTTCTTCATGACCGCCTCTTCCCTTGGGGTTTCGGTGGTGAACTTGTTTGTGCCAACTGTGGCGGAAGCGAGCGGATGGCAGGCTTCTTTCCTGGTAGCGGGTTTGCTGCCGATCATTGGTCTGGTCTTGGGCTTCTTCATTTTAAAAGAAAAGACGCCATCTACGGTACAGCGCTCGCAAAACGCGGAAAACGCCTCCCGGTTCTGGAAGGATGTCGCTGGTCTGTTTAAAAACCGCAACTTGATGATCACCGGTTTTTCCGGTTTTTGCGCGATGTGGGCAACCTGGGGCGTGGCCACATGGGCGAACAGCTATATGAAAGATGATTTGAAAATTTCGCTGGTAGAAGCAGGCGTGATTATGTCGGTGTACGGTTTGACCGCTTTGCTCTGCAAACCGATTATCGGAATTTTGGCCGATGTGTTGAAAGTTCGCCGCAAAACGCTGCTGTTTATTGTGTTGATTATCTTTGGACCGGTTTTGCTCTGGTTCGGAACAACCACCAGCGTATCCATGCTGTATGTGGCTGGTGCGATCTTGGGGATTGCCGCTTTTATTTACAGTCCGGTCATGAACACGTTTATCGGTGAATTGGTGGATCAGCGTCTGGTCGGAACGGCCACCGGGTTCGTCAATACGATCTGGCAGCTCGGCTCGCTGATCTCTCCGATCGCAGTGGGAGCTGTGCTTGATGCAACCGGCAGTTACTTCTACGCTTTCCTCACCTTGGCGATCGGGCCGATTCTGGCCGCCTTGCTGATTCTGCTGGTGCATGAGAAAGCGGCTGCCAAAGTGAGTCCTTCTCCTGAATTAAACAAGGTAGGCGCCTAAAATTTACGAAAACAAGAGAGGGTAGGCTGATGATTGAACATGTATTGGCAACGATGCCAACATTAAGTTTGATGTACCCCACTGCTACTCTTGCGCTATCTGACACAGAGAAGATTCTTTACTATCAAGAAGGCGACATCAAACTCGGACTGGTAGTTGGCAACGAGGTGAACAAACAGTCGATCACATATAAAACGATGGAAAGCGGAGAAACGATCAGGCAGTCGGTGACCCGGGAACAATCCCGCTTTGGGATCGCTTTTAATGTCATCAGCGTTCCCATCTACGGGGAAGCAAAAAAACTCGAGGGGGCACTTACCCTCATCTTTTCCCGGGAAAAGGAAGAAAAAATCTCGCTCGTTTCCGAAGAATTGGCCAGTTCTGTTACGCAAATGAATCAGTGGGCCGAACACGTCGCCAGCGGAGCGGCGCAATTGGCCAGCTCGATCACCGATATTTCGCACAACTGTCGCGATGTGATGCAGTCGGTGGAGGAAAATGCCAAAGTGGTCGATGTGGTGAAGGATATGGCCAACCGCAGCAATCTGCTGGGACTGAATGCCGCCATTCAAGCGGCGCAGGCTGGAGAGTATGGACGAACGTTCGGCGTGGTGGCCAGCGAAATTCGCAACCTGGCCGAACAATCACGGAAATCTTCGGAGAGCATCTTGAAAAGCATGAGCAGCATGAAAGAAAAAGTCGTACAGGTGATGCGCGAAATGGAAGAGGAATCGGCGGCCACTCAGGAGATGGCCTCCAGTATTCAGCAAATCAACGCAGCGCTGCAAAGTTTGCAGGAAATGGCGATTGAAATGAAACAGCTGGCGCGCTTCTCCTGACTGACAAAAAAGACCAAAGCGGAAACGGGTTCCGGCTTTGGTCTTTTTATTTTTCCATCTCGGCGATGAAGCGGGAAACTTTGGTTTTTCGGCCAAACCGTTCGAGCGGGATTCCGATGCACAGCTTCCGTTTGGCACGGGTAATGGCCACATAGAGCAGTCGTCTTTCTTCTTCCAGGGCATGGGACTGCTGTTTGCGCAACTCGTCCAAGGCATATTCATGCGGCAAAGCTCCTTCTACCAGGTCCAGCAAAAAGACGGTGTCAAATTCCAGACCTTTGGCCCGATGGATACTCAGCACCTGAATCGCCTCGCTCGCCGCAGCGTATTGTTTTCGCAAGGTTTTGGCCTGGTGATTCATGTCGGCGAGATGGGCGAGAAATTGCGGCAAACTATCGTGCCGTTTGGCGGCAGTCAGCAACTGCTGAAGATCATCCTGCCAACTGGTTTGACTGGCTGAATGGCTTTCCTTCATCCGTTTTCTGACATAATCCCGCAGTTTGCCATCTTCGTACACGAGTTCCAATGCCTGACGGGGAGAGCAGGTCGGCAGTGCCCGCAGGATCTCGACCACTTTTTGCAAATGCTGGCGCTGGTAAGATTTCCAGTTGGGCAGTTTCGGCAACACTTCCAGCAACGAACAATCGTCTAAGATCGCCTGGCTGCGAATGGCATTCCATTGCTCATGGGAGATGTAGAGCGTCGACAAAATTTCGCGCAAGGCGGAGCTGTCGTCCGGATCGAGTGCCAGCCGCAAATAGCCAAGCGCCCACTTGACCACTTGCTTATCATAAAACAGTTCCTGTTCATGGGTGAATTGAAACGGAAGCGCCGCCTGGATAAACTGTTCGATAATCGGACGGGTTGACTCATATGTCCGAAAAAGAACGGCAAATTGGCCGGGGGAAGCCCCTTCCGCCAGTTGTTGCCGAATCTCGTCGACGATCCGGGCAGCCTGTTCCTCTTCATCCTCGGGATAAAACAGGTAGCTTTCTCCTTCTTCCTGATGATAAGTTTTAAACTCTTTTTTCCAGCGAATGCGGTTATTGCCGATCAGGGAATAGCCAAGCCCAACGATGGAGGCGTGCGAGCGATAATTGACCTCCAGCGTGATCGTTTGCGCCGCCGGATAGTCTTTGGTAAAGCCGAGAATAAAACGCGGATCGCTGCCGCGGAAGGCGTAGATCGATTGATCATCGTCGCCGATCACACAGAGATTGTTTTGCGGTGCGGCCAACATCCGCACCGTTTCGTATTGCAGACGGTTAATGTCTTGAAACTCGTCGATCATGACGTAATGGATTCGTTCCTGGTAGCGTGCGAGAATCGCTGGCTCGCTTTGCAAAAGCTGGTAACAGCCGAGCAGCATGTCATCAAAATCAAAGTAACGATACGCTTGCTTCGCCGTTTCATAAACCGGGTACAACTGTTTGGCCAGCTTTTCTTCCTCATTGGCACAGTCGAGTTGTTCCAGCGCGTCCGGCGTGATAAAAGCATTTTTCCAACGGCTGATCACGCCGAGCGCGCCGTCAATTTCGGCATCTTTTCGTCCCGCCAGCTCGGCATCGTGCAGTTGTCCGCTTTCCTGCAGCAACCGGCGCTTTTGCCAATCAAATTTGAGCAGCCGTTCTTGCTGCCAGCGCTCCGGCTGATGAAAGAGCAGCATCCGGTAAAAGATGCTGTGAAACGTCCCGCAGATCAAGCGGCTGGTTTGCTGTGCCGTCAACTGATTGGACAGGCGCCGTTTCATTTCTTCTGCTGCCTTGGCGGTGAAGGTGACAATCATAATCGAGCGGGGATCTACCCCTTTGTCCTGGACAAGATGGGCTGCCCGCGCTGACATGACTCTAGTTTTGCCGCTGCCCGCCCCGGCGAGAATCAGCAGTGGGCCCTCGGTGCTCAAGACCGCTCGCTTTTGCTCCGGATGAAGCGGATCAGGGGGCCGCTCCGCCAGATGCGGAATGGCGTGGCGAGGCCGCAACTTTTTCCGAAAAGCGGCTTCGCTCTTCGGCCGTTCACCGGAACCGGCGGTGTTGCCAATCGGTTTTCCCGTCGGCAGCCGGTAAGAACCAAATGTGCGCTGATCGGAAGCGGGCAACGCCGCAACTGTCGCCGCAGTCTCTTCGCCCGAACGATGTACCAGGAGATGTTCAGGCGGTTGCTCCAATCCTTGCAGCGGGCATGGTTCGGCCGTATGCGAAAACAACGGTTCGAAGCTGATGCCCGCGACCAACCGAAGGGCAGCGCCGCATCCGGGACAGCGAAGATCACCGCGCACCGCACGCATTCGCCAGGAGGGGATGCGCGAATATGTACTTTCCTGCAAAAAAATCAGCTCGTCATCCAGCAATGCGAATTTCATGCTCCACCTCCATGCAAATTCCCGGCTCGGGTCGTCTGTCCAGGTCGAGCGGGTGGGGGTTTTTTTCGCTATGTAAACATCGAAGGCAAATAATAAGTGTCCCCTGACTGCGGGGACACCTGTCATCTGGTTTACTGAGCTTGCACCAATACGTCCGATTCATCTGGAGGATTTGCATCATCCTCAATCTGGGTTATGCCCACCCGGGTGATTCGGTGATTGTCCAATTCAGTAATGGTAAACAAATAGTTTTCATACTTAACCGATTTGCCAACCGCGATATCTTCGTTGAGTTGGCTGTAGATCCAGCCGGCAATCGTATCGACATCGTCCGAATGGATTTCAATCGGAATGTAATCATTAATTTCTGTCAGCAACGTTTTGCCGGAAACGGACAACGCGTTATTTACATTTTCGACTTCGGGCCGTTCGTTCTCGTCAAACTCGTCTTGAATATCGCCGACGATTTCTTCCAAAATGTCTTCCATGGTGATCAGTCCGGCCGTACCGCCGTACTCGTCAATGACGATCGCCATCTGCGAGCGGCGCTTTTGCATCAGACGCAACACCTGGCTGACTTCCATCGATTCGGGAACAGTCAGCAACGGACGGAGAAAATCTTTCAAATCGGTAGAACGATCAGACAAGGCAGCCAAATAAAAATCGGTGGTATGCACGAAGCCGATCAAATTGTCCTTGTCTTCATGCGCGACCGGGAAGCGCGAGTGGCGCGAATTGCGCATAATTTCCAGGTTTTCTTCATAGGTACTGTCATCATATAAACAAACCATGTCGATCCGGGGAATCATGATCTCCCGGGCCAAGCGGTCAGAGAATTCAAAGACATTGTCGACGAGAACCAGCTCGGTCTGGTCAATAAATCCGCTTTTATGGCTTTCATTTACCAGAATCCGGATTTCCTCTTCGGTATGGGCGGAGTCTTCTTCCGTGGCCGGTTCAATCCCCAACCGTTTAATAAAGAAGTTGGCCGTTCCGTTCAAGATATAAATCGCGGGGTAGGCGATTTTGTGAAAGAACATCAACGGAGCCGCCGTCCAAAGCGAAATCGCTTCTGATTTTTGAATAGCCATTGATTTTGGCGCCAACTCACCAAAGGTGATGTGCAAGAATGTCATAATGCAGAATGCGATCGCAATCGAAATCGGATGCACCAAATAGGTTGGCAAATGCATGGAAATTAATACTGGTTCGACAAAGTGGGCGATTGCTGGTTCACCTACCCATCCAAGCCCCAGCGAAGCAAGTGTGATCCCCAATTGGCAAGCCGACAGATAAGCATCGAGTTTATGTGTGACGGCTTGGGCATACTTGGCTCTTTTGTTTCCTTCGCTTGCAAGCTGTGTCAGACGGCTTTGGCGGACCTTTACCAATGCAAATTCCGCTGCTACGAAAAAACCGTTTAGTAGAACAAGAAAAAAGACGAGCAGCAGATTTAACAAAATCTCCCCTATCGGACCTATAGGAATATCCATATGTCTCCATCCCTTTCGACCTTCGAAAAGGAGGAGAATTCACCTCCACGTGTTTTTATGTTATTTATTAATCGTCAATTGTGTTTATGCAAAGATGATTTCGTGGTTTGGGCCGCGGAAATCACTTGCAATCAGAAGATGATGTAGACCGTGCGGAACGGGAACGCAAGACCATCCCTGCTTCCGACGGTATATCTACCATCGGCCATTCACCTCTTTCTTACCATGCCAAGCGCTTCAAAAAATTCACCGCAGTTGCAAAACGATTGCTGTTCGCAATCGCTTTGTAACCTCTAGTATAACAGTTGGAGCAGCAAACAGTCAAAAACATGCGAGTTTCTTGAAAATACTGGCAATCGTGTTCAAGATTATACCCAATGACCATCAGCCGCGCAATGTTCAGCAGCGGACATACCGGCCTTTTGTCCCACATAGGATAGAAAATGGAGAAATGACACGGACTTGCCGCTATTCCAGAGGAGGGAGAAACATGTACTTCTTCCGCAAAATGATCGCGGTCCTGTTGGGCAGCATATTGATCGGCACGGGAGTCAATTTTTTTCTCGTCCCGCATCAGCTGATCGAAGGCGGCATGATCGGGATTGGTTTGTTGGCCAACTATTATTTGGGTCTTTCTCCCGGCGTGGTTGTGATGTGCGCCAGTCTGCCGATCTATTTGCTGATCTTCCTGATTGATCGCCCATTGTTTTATCACAGTTTCCACGGAATGTTGCTTTCTTCGTTTTTTATTGACTTTCTGTCGCCTTTGCGTGAATACAATCCGCTCGCTGTCCCGGCTTCCGCTATTCTGGGCGGAGGCTTGATCGGCAGCGGAGTAGGGTGGATGCTCGGATATGGGACGAATACCGGCGGAACCGATTTGCTCGCCCAATTTTTGGCAAGACGATATGAGATACCGGTTGCGCTCCTGATTTTTCTGATCGATGGCGTGATCGTCGGCTGTTCGTTTGAACTTGCCGGGCCATACAAGTTCGTATATTCGCTGGTGACGATTGCTGCGGTAGCGATCAGCACCCATCTCGTTTGCCGGTTCGTCCAGAACAGTTATTACGCCCCATATCAAATTATTGGACCGCTCGGGAAGGGATCTGCCTCTCTTTGGAGAAAATAATGGAAAAACAGCAGAAAGCGGGGAACGCTATGGCTGATCAGGTCACAATTGAAATGATTACGTCACGGATTGGGTATTTTCCGGGAAGCGTCAATGTCGGACTGATTCTTGGGGAAAGCGGCGCGATTTTGATCGACTCGGGACTGGATACACAAACGGCAAAACGGTTAAAAAGAGGGTTGGAGCAAATTGGCCAACCCTTGGTCGCGATTATCCAAACTCACGCTCATGCCGACCACTTTGGCGGCAATGCGCATTTGCTGACGGTCTTTCCGCAGGCGCTGGTCTACGCGCCGCCGCTGGAAGAAGCGATCATTCGCTATCCGGTGCTGGAGCCGATTTATCTTGGCATGGGAGCGACACCGGTCAAGGAGCTGCGGAATAAATTTTTAGAAGCGCCCGCTTCCCGCGTAGACCGGCTGTTGCCGGAAGAAGGAGAGCTGCAAGTCGACGGGGTAACGATTACCGTGCTCCCCTTGCCGGGACACAGCTGGCAGCAGGTCGGGATAGTTTGTGAGCAGATCTGTTTTGCCGCGGACAGCTTTTTTGGCGAGGAGACGTTAAGCAAGCATAAACTGCCGTTTCTCGTCGATGTCCACGACACGTTGCAAAGTTTGCAGCTTTTGCAAGCAACCGTTTATGCCGGCTACTTGCCCGGGCATGGTTCGTTTGTGACCAGTCCCGACGCGGTCATCGGCAAAAATATCGAGCTGCACCAGCAAATTATCAGCCGGATCAAAGCGCTGCTGCGGCGGGAACAAAATATGGAGGAGCTGCTTGCCGCATTGGCGGAGGAGTTGGAGCTGAACATTGCCACGATGAGTTCCTACGCCTTGTATCGCACCGCCCTGATGGGTTATCTGACCGGTTTGTTGCGCGAAGAACAGATTGCGTACCGGTTTGACCGCAATCAACTGTTGTGGAAAGCGCTTTGAGCCGCGCCAAGTCAGCGTAAATAGTCGGCGACCTCCGCCAGTTTATGTTCGACTGCCTGGCGAATCGGCAAAGGAATGGCGGATCGTTCGATTTGCCGCTTGTTTGCGGAAACATTGGCTTCCAAAGAGGGAGCGCCCAGTTTGACAATTTGTTCCCCGTTGCGGTTGACATGACGGGTATAGTGAATGCACATCCGCAGGAAATACGATGTGTTGGTTGCCGAATCGTAAATACGCATGCCATAACTCGGAATACCATCCGCCCAGGTGAGCTGAAAGCCTTGTTGCCGCATCATCCGATCAACATAGGTGAGAGGTTGAACAACACCGCTTAACGCTTTGTTTCTCAGTTGCATGGACATCCTCCTTCGTGGGTGTGCGTTTTTTCCTATGGTATGAGCATGAAACCATTTTCAGAATGAAGAATAAAAAACGAACAAGGAGGGATCAGCATGGCGCAACAGGCCGATCTGCATACTCACACCAAAGCTTCCGACGGGACATGTACGCCAACGGAAAATGTCAGATTGGCAAAAGAAGCCGGATTGGCGGCAATCGGCATCTGCGATCATGATACGATAGCCGGTGTGGCGGAAGCGGTGGAAGCCGGGCAGCGATACGGCGTAGACGTAGTGCCCGGCCTGGAAATCAGCTCCGTGGCCGATGGACAGGATATTCACGTGCTGGGTTATTTTATACCGTATGAAGATCCGGCATTTGAAGCGGAGCTGGAAAAGCTGCGGGAGACGCGGCATGAACGCAACCGGCTGATCATTGAACGATTGCAGCAGTTGGGAATACCGATCACCCTGGAAAATGTGTACAAGCGGAAGGCAGGGGAAGGGAAAAGCATTGGCCGGCCGCATATCGCCGAGGAGTTGATCGAGTTGGGAGCAGTCGCCACCATGGAAGAGGCGTTTGCAAAGTATTTGGCGACCGGGGCGCAGGCCTATGTCAATCCGCCGCGGATTCACCCGAAACAGGCAATCCAGTTGATCAAACAGGCAGGAGGCGTGGCCGTGCTGGCGCATCCGGGAATTTACCACGATGACCAGCTGGTCGAAGAACTGGCCGTGTTCGGCTTGGACGGCATAGAAGTGTGGCATCCCGATCATACAGAGGAAGACCGGCAGCGGTATGCGGAGTTGGCCAACCGTTATGGCTTGCTGAAGACGGGCGGTTCAGACTTTCACGGTTGGCGGGGAGACGAACCGTACCACGGTGAGCTCGGCTCGTCCAACGCGCCGGCCGAGACGGTGCAGCAGTTGCGCGACATCGCGGAACAGCGCCGTCAGCTCCGCTGAACAGCAGACCCCGCTTGGCGTCGTAAAAGATGCGCAGCGGGGTCTTTTTACAGTTCCTTTTCCATCGCGATATGTTCAATGCCGGCTTCGAAAAACAGTTCGCCAACCGGGAGATACCCCAGTTTTTCGTAAAATCGCCTCGCGTGTGTCTGGGCATTCAATTTCAGCTTGTGGTAGCCATGCTGGCGAGCCGTTTCCTCAATCTGCAGCATCAGCCTCCGCCCGATCCCGCTGCCGCGTTCCGTCGCTTGCACGGCGATCCGCTCGACTTTGCCGACTCCTTGTGCATAGGTTCGCAGCCGGCCGGCGCCGATCGGACTGGCTCCATTGTAAGCGACAAAATGCAACGTGTCGGCTTGCGGCTCGTCATGCTGGTCCATCTCGATCTGTTCGGGAACTTGCTGTTCCTCAATGAAAACAGCGCGGCGGACAGCCAACGCATCCCGTTTTTGCGGCTCGGTCAGGACGAGTTGGACCGTGTAGGTATTTTCGGTCATGGCCTGCTTCTCCTTTCTTATGGAAAAGACCCTTCCGGCTGGAAGAGTCTCGATCTGCCCATTTACTTCAGCAAAAACGTTTGGTAAACGCTCCAGATGCCGTCCTCCAGCTCATACACGAGAGAGAAGCGGTCGACTTCTGTTTCCAGATCAATTTTTGCCATGCTGAGCTGGCCGGTTAAATCGCGAAGCTCGTCATCGGACAAGTCGCGCCCGATGGTAAGATGCGGCACGTAAGCGTACGTCTCTTTTTGGTTGACGCATTTTTGCGCAATTTTTTCATGAAGCTTTTCAAATGGCTCTTTATTTTGGATGGCGAAATAAAGGACATTGGTGGTTGGATGAAAGCTGGATACCCGGTGGAAGCGAGTGGCGAAGCGCTCGGTGGATTGAGCCACCTCTTCCAAATGGTTGACCAGCTCCGGAAGATCCGCTTCCGCCCATTCAAACGGTTCTTTGATCCGGATATAGGGCGGAATCAATGCGTAAGCGGGATCAAAGCGCTTGCGATACGAATTCGCAGCCTCTTGAACCTTGCTTGATGGAAACACCACAATACTATATCTCATTGGAATCCCTCCTTGCCGTGGTAAAAACGCGGCGCGTCACCAGTCTTTTGTCCTATTTTAACAGAAAATTCGCCATTTGTATAATTTTATGGTCGCCCCCGTATATTCCGATCGGCCTGGGAAAGACTGAAAGGAAGACGGGAGGTGCAAAGATGAAATTGGCGATGATGATCACATTTACGTTCCTGGTATTGCTGTTGCTCTCTTTTCTTTCTTTTACCTTACTAACGATGATCCGCAAGGTAGAATTTGAAGAGATGATCGTTCCTCCCAAGAAAGAAGATCCAAAACCGGAAGAATGACCAGCATACAGTTTACCCCAAGAAATGGCGGAAAATGCGGGACAAGTTTGCTTGCCAGGCCCCCCAGTCATGGCCGCCGGCAAAATGGTGCAGCGAGACATCGCAGCCCAAACCGCTCAGTACGGCAGCGAGTTGGTCGTTGGCTTTCAGCAGATTCAAGGAACCGCGTTGCGTGGCGACGGCCGTCTCCTCCTTGCCCACTTCCAGATAAACGGAAAGCGGATAGCGACCAGGCAAGGCAGCGAGCTGATCGAGCAGTCGCTCATCGACCGCCGCCGATTGGCACGCGATCTGACCAAACGTATGCGGATAAGTAAACGCGAGAAACAGCGAGACGACTCCGCCCAAAGATTCCCCCAGCAGCGTTCGTCCGTAGGCCAGCGGGTTGGTGGCAAAGTGGCTGTCGATATAAGGCACGACTTCATCGGCGACAAACCGTTTGTAGCCTGCGTACGCTGCTCCTTCGGGATAGTAGCGCGCTTGCCGCAGTCGCTTCTCCACGGGAAGAAACACGGCAATCGCCTCCTCGTGACCTCGCTCGGCGAAAAACTGATCGAGCTGGGAGGCACAACGGCCCATGGACAAATAGTCCTCTCCGTCCTGAATATAGATGACCGGATACGAATAAAGCGGCGAATAGCTCGGCGGGGTATAAACCACGAGCCGTTCTGCGCTGTTCAAATATCGGCTGTTCAGACAAACTTCCTGCAACGAACCTCTTGCCGTTTGCTTCTGATACATGCAAATCCCTCCTCATGTCGTTCCCCGAGATCGGCGGCAAGCCAACTTTTCCAAAATGAATGGCACACAGCCCAAAAGAAGGATGATTGCTCTTATGGTACCGCATTCTGCTATTTCCGGCAATTTCGAAAAATTGTCTCAATTCGTCCACGATTGTGATACTATATAGAAGCATCACTTCACTTTGCAGTGAAAGGGGTCCTCTGTATGGGCAAACAAGTGCATAGCAGCGAAGTAAAAGAAGCTGCATTACGGCGTCTCGCCGAGCGAGGCGTCACGGTGGAAGATATCGCGGAGATTGTGTATGAGATGCAATCGCCCTATCACCCCAACTTGACGATTGAGCCATGCGTAGAAAGCGTTCATGCCGTTTTGCAAAAGCGGGAAATGCAGCATGCCATCCTGGTTGGCGTGGAACTGGATATGTTGGCGGAAAAAGGCCAGCTTTCCGAACCACTGCAATCCTTGATCGCCTCCGACGAAGGACTGTTCGGCTGTGATGAAACATTGGCGCTTGGTTCCGTGTTTGGCTACGGCAGCATCGCCGTCACCACCTTTGGCCATCTGGATAAGCACAAAATCGGGATCATCAAACGATTGGACACGAAAACTTCAGGCCGCATTCATACGTTTCTTGACGACCTGGTCGCCAGCATCGCGGCCAATGCCTCCAGTCGCATGGCCCATCGCCTGCGCGACGAACAGGAGGCCGAAGCGGCGAAAGTGGAACTGCAACTCAACGAGCAAAAAAACAAGCAAACCGGTTGATATAATATAATGATAGTCGAATGTTTCCAAATGATGATTCACGACAAAAAAGAAGATCAGCCCGTGCAGCAGACGAATTTGCTGAACGGGCTAGTTGTCTTATGTCTTATGGGGGAGTGGGGTGTTTCGCTCCAGCTCGGACAGCTTTCGCATTTTTGGTCGTTTGCTGTGGATTCGCAAAATGCTGGAACTTTTATTGAGGAGCAATTGGCGAAAATTTACTCTTGAAAAATAGCGCCAGATGAGTTATAGTTATTTTTGTCATGTTTGAGCTATTTATCGGGCCCTTAGCTCAGTTGGTCAGAGCGGTCGGCTCATAACCGATTGGTCGTAGGTTCGAGTCCTACAGGGCCCACCATAAAAAAACAAGCAAAACAAGCTTGATTTTTATAAAGAAGGATGCTATATTAAAAAAGCAGTAGCGGTAATGATCATATGATCCGGTAGCTCAGTTGGGAGAGCACCATCTTGACAGGGTGGGGGTCGCTGGTTCGAACCCAGTCCGGATCACCATACATAAGACGTTGTAACCCTTGATAAATCAAGGGTTTTTATTTTATTACGAGCTAACCAGTTGACCACAAAAGTTGCTGATTAGCCCGTTTGACCACATTTTGACCACCTTTACTTAACTAAAGTGATTTCTTTGCTTTTTTCTCATTCATTGCTTGTTCAAAGTTATTGGCAGCATCTTTCTGCATATCAGGTAATACATGGCTGTAAGTATCTAAAGTAACACCTACACGACTATGTCCTAATCGTTCGGATACAACTTTTGGGTGTTCCCCAAGCTGGAGGAGAATTGTCGCATGAGTATGACGTAAATCGTGAAAACGAATCTTTTGGAGCCCTGTCTCTTGAATCATTCGATCAAAGTGCCTTACAAGGTTCCTGGGTTCAATAGGTTTCCCTTCATCAGTACATATTACAAGATCATGGTCATTGTATAATCCACCAAGAAGAAGTTTCTGTTTATTTTGATCGGATCGATGACGTCTTAACGAGGACAAAACATATTCTGGTAGTGAGATCTGACGTTTTGAATTCTTTGTCTTCGGTTCTTGAAAGAGCAGCCCTTGCCTAGTTCTATAAACAGTCTGTCTAACGCTTAATTTACCATGTTCCCAATTGATGTCTTTCCACCTTAATCCCAAAATCTCTCCTCGCCTCATTCCAGTATATATAGCAAGGACATATGCAACAAAAAATCTCTTTCCGTGTGCTTCAACATAATCTAAAAACTCTGTAGCTTCCTCCAAAGACCAGGTAACAATATCTTTATCAGCTAATCTTGGTGGTTCAACCAATTCAACAACATTTCTTGCTACCAACTGCCACTTTACTGCTTGTCCAATCGATTTTCTTAAAATTGAATGCATGTAGCGAATATAATCAGGTGACAATCCTTCAGTTGATAGTTGATTATAGAATTTTTGAATATGGCTTGGGGTTAACTGGCTGAGTTTCAGGCTGCCTAACTCTGGAATAATGTGCTTTTCGATAACAATCAAATGGTTGTCATATGAAGAGGGACGGAGAATTTGTTTAGCGTTGATGTCCATCCATTCCATGATGTATTCCTTGATTGTTTTTTCGCTGGGCTCAATATACGTCCCCTTGTTAAGTTGATTAATTAGTTCATTACAAGCTTTTTCAGCGTCTTTTTTTGTTTTGAATCCGTTCTTTGTTTTTTGTTTTCTTTTCCCGGTTATTTCATCCTTTCCTAAGTCTACTGTATACGACCATGAATTTCCTCGCTTCCTAAAATAGCCTTTCACTCCGCTTAACCTCCTAATTGACTTTCCTCATTCACTCAATGTTAACGGCACTTATTAATTACAATGGCAAACAGTATAGGAATGTACGTTCTGATTTGAGGTCAAAAGTAAAGCCCAAAAAGGGCGTCTGGTAAATTTACGCTATTCGTTCACTGAATACATTCATCTGCAGCAATTCTTCAATGTCGCAAACTTGTATGATTAATTGTTCAACGTCCCAATAGTCGACGTTAGCCGTGGCAGCTCTTTGCCGCAATGATGGAAGATGTATGCCGAACTTCCCTGGCTTTTCATGGTTCAGTGTTAAGTCGCCAACTGTTACAGAGAGGCCCAATGTATCGGAGTGAAAATCTTCTGCACCTTGTCTTTGAAAGGGTGCATCTACAGGGATGTATAGAGTATTTTTTGACCAGTCAAACTCACCCTTACGGAACCCAACCACGTACCAAATGGGTGCCAGTTTTTCTTCCATATAGTCGTAATAAACAGTGATTTTCATCGGATAACAACTCCTTGTCCTTTTTGAAGTTTTCTTTGGATTGCTAAACTAAACAGCTTTTTTGTTTCATGTGACCAGTTAGCAGGATCAGCTCTTTTGTATTGGTTTGCAAGAGCTGTAATAAATTCATGATGTGATCGGCCACGTGCGATCCTGCGAAGGATTTGATCCCATCGCTTTTTTGCAAATTCATGTGTTACTCCAAATTCTCTAGCAAGTAAGTCAATGATTTCATTTTGATGATCGGGCAATTTCATATCACGTACCATAAAGAAGGGGATAGCGGCATAATACTGAAAAGCATTTGCCTCGATCTCCTGCATTTTTCGGAATTCATCAGGAAGCATAATCTGATTCCCGAGATGTCTTAGCGGATGACATATTTCGTGGCAGAACACTTCCCATTGACGCTGCCGAGAGTGCAGTGAATTGATGAAGACGTGGGTATATTCTTCATCAAATAACACTTCATCATCAACGCCAGGTGCGAATGTGACACCGATTCCCAAAATAGCAGACATATTTTCAATGCTTAAATTTGAGGGGGTTCTGATGTTGTGCTTGATGTAAAATTTCTCAACCCATTCTTCCAAGACTGTTGGTTCGTAAAAATTCAGCATAGTAACCTCCTTAAACAACAAACGTATGTTCGGTTTTGTGTTTAAAATAAAAACCCTGGTTATCAGGGTTATTTATTTTTGTTGTTTTTTTGCTCTAAAAATTTCGCTTTAGCCTTGCGAAATTCATTTAGCTTCCATTGTACCGTCTCGGGTATTTCCTCTAACAAGAAATTCTTTTCATCTTCAGGTAAAGAGTCAAAGTCATGGAAGGCCCTGCTGATGGCTTTATGTAACTCAGCTAGATCGTCTTTCTTAGTGGAGACATTTGACTGATCCTCATTTAGAATACCAGCCTTCTCCAACAACTCCTCATAATCAACTCCTTTTAGGAAAGGAGCGACCGCTTTTAAGGTTTCCGGTTTTGCTTTATGAGTTCCTGCCTCAATTCTGTTAATAGTTGAATGACTGACCCCAGATTTATCGGCAAGTTCACGCTGACTTCGGTATCCACTTTTTTCTCTTAATTCAGCGAAATAAATGCCGAATTCCTTAAGGTTCATCATTTCATCACCCATAATTATCATAACAGACATCTGTTGCATGCGTGAAACAAATTTTGTATCATACATGAAATTTTTTGTTGCATGCGTGTTACAGATGTGTTATTTTATATTTGTAACAAGCGTGAGACACGAAAGGAGGGGTGGAGGTGAGAGTCCTACTAATACCCGGTGTGCTTGATAATTTGCAGATTGAAATGAAACTTACAGATCAAGAATTTGCTGAATTCGTTGGTGTTTCTAGGAGCCAACTGTGGCGAGCTAAGTTACCACCACATGATAAACGCTTTTCATTAGGACAAGATTTTATTGCTAAAATCCTCAACGCTTTTTCGTCTCACACCTTTGAAGACATCTTTTTTTTGGATCAGGTGTCTCATGAGTGTGACAGAGAGAAGCCAGCTTGATGAGAAGGAGTGAATAATATGGCAAAACAACGGATCACTGATGTTGAGCAACTGCCTCTGATGATGAAAATGCGCGATGTTGCCAACGTAATGGACATTGCATTGCGCCGAGCGTACGAACTGGCCCAAGATCCCACATTCCCGAAGATCGTCTTAGGGAAGAGCATCAGGATACCGCGCGATGCTTTCTGTCGCTGGGCTGGAATCGAGATGCCGGGTGACAAACCATCCGAAATTTCAGCTTAACAAGAAAGGAGTAAGCCAGATGATCATGAACCACAAGCGCTATGTCACCGCAGCAGACGAATTGAAAGCGGCGCTCGTCAACTGTGTTCACGAGGTGAAGATGGTAGCACCGGAACTATCGGAACAGGTCGAAAAGATGATGTTCAACGTACTGAAACAGGATGTGGAGATATTCAACCTGTTGCGGCAACTTGACAAAAAACCCTCGGTGGGTGCCGAGGGAGAGTCTGGAAGATGAGCAACTTCATTATACCTCATACAACTACATATCGACGGTAAGGAGTGAACGAACAAATGAGCGCAAATGAATTCGGTCATCAATTGGGAAATGCGCTGATGGAAGCCAATATGACGCAAATGTCATTTGGGTTTGAAGCACATGTGAGCAGAGAAGCGGTTTCTGCTTACAAAAATGGACGAGCCGTAGCGCCGCCGGATGTGAAATCAAAATCGATTCTTCTTACAGATAATGCGTTCCTGGCAATGGCTGCCGCGCACGAATCTACAGCCGGGACAAGCCCTGTCATTCTCGACGGTGACAACGTAGAACTCAACCGGCACACGGCAGTTGCCAAGACGGTCGAGGAAGTAGAAGAGCTCCTGGATGCGATCAAGAAGGCCCAAGCAATTCTAATTAAGCCGCCGAAGAGCCTCACGACGCAAGAACGCCAGCAGCTGGAGCAATTGATTCAGGAAACCCTCGATGTGATCACCTCAACCACCAACATGACGGCAGTAATTTGCAGGGAGGTCAAGCTTTCATGGGTCTATCAGTGGACATCCCATAAAGCCAAGCTTGCCAAACGCGGATTTCTAAAAATGGTGACCGGGGGAGGTGGGGTGAAATGACAAAAGCCCAAGAATGGAATCGCCGGGTGCTGGAAGTTCTGGAGCAGACCTATCCATATGACGCAAAGTTGATGGCTCTCTTTGTTCAAGATGGGGAAAGGCAAAATCAGCTGTATGCTGAGCGGTTGACCGAATTTAGGAAACAAGTTGAAGCGAGGGAGGGAACAGCGTGAATATCCAAACACTGCGGATGCAGCTCCACTTTTATCAACGGATGATGATCATTGCCAAAACGGCAGGAGACTTGGTTGCTCATGAAGTCTACAAGCAGATCACACGGGAACTGACCGAACAAATCCAAGACAAAGAAAAAACCGCCTGCTCGCAACAGACGGCCTAATGAAAATATTCGATACCGGAAGAATACCACATTCCTTAAAGGGAGGGCAACCCATATGAAAAGCAGCACGCTGAGCAACATCACTAGAGCTCGCTCACTGATTACGGAGACCACTAACCTGACAGCGCTTCTCAACGAAGAAAAGCAGGCGTTGCACGATACGGAGCAGCAGTTGGAGCAGCTGGCAAAAAAACAAATCGATGTGCAAAACAAGGTGAACCATTTGGACATGTCCATCGGCGATAACATTCTGGAGTTGGTGACCATTTTGGCAAAGTTGGTCAGAGATCGCTTGGAAAACGTGTATAGCAGCAATCCTGAGCGGTTCGTTGAAGAGGATGGAACAATTGATCTGCAGCAGGATGACCTCTTTGCCCAGGAGACAGAGGAATTGCTGGACCTCTTTGAATATCACGATCAGGTTTACAGCCGCGAATATATCCGCGATTACGTGCGGGAGAAGCTGGACCATTCTGTGTTTACCGAAGCAGAGGAAACCGTTCGTGAAATGTATCAGGATTCCGTGGCATATCGGAAAAATCCACTTGGGTACCACGGATTAAGCCAGCGAGATTTTCTCGCCGGTTAAAGAGTCGAAACTGGGGCTTTCCGCCTCAGTCGCAGGGGAATGACCATCCCTGCCTGATGAGACAGGTCATACATAGCGAGGTCACAACGGGAGTAGGCAAGGAACTACAACGGCCGCCGTAGAGGTTGGGATGGTGGCGACCTCGTGACTAAACGAGAGGAGGGGGAAATTGGAGTATCACGTTTATGAATGCCAAGATTGCTGCCTCGGTTTTGCTGTTGAAGCAACTGCGGACCAGAGCCACATTGTTTGTCCTGATTGCCAATCAGATAATCTACGCGATGTCGGTACAGGGACGATGGTCATCACAAGTATAGCAATCGAAAAAGACCCAGCGCTGGAACGCTGAGCCTTCAGGTGAAACGCTGTTAGAATCCGGTTATTTCTAGCCTAGCGTGTTCGCCTCCAAAAAACAAGTGGGAGGTACGTAAATGAGTAATGAGCTGGCGGTAATTACAAGCCTCGGTGATGGCAATGTTTTTGTCAAGAAAACGGATGGAGGGCAAATTCGCTCTGTTAAAGGCAGAATGGCCCTTTCCGAAAAGCAAGGCGAAATCGCAGTGATTCAAGACAAAGGGATGGTAACGGCAAAGGGATTTAACAAACTGAATCAAATAGCTGGCCTTTCCATTGTAACCCCCGAAAAACTAACGCTTCCTGAAGGGCACACGGTGGTCAATCCGTATCCGATCATTGATCCCGAGAGTGGAACGATCAGCAAGGTCTGGGTCAAAAAACTTGCGATCGGCTTCAGCCCTATTGGGAACCTCGTGATTACATCTGCAACACTTCTCTACGACGTAAACATGTATTTCATTCAAGACCTAACCAACAAGGTCAAATATAACAAAGACGCTGGTCGGGTTTGCATGGAGGCCATGCTGACAGAAGAAGAAAAGAGAAGTGGCGGATTCTACAAAATCCAAGGCCCTCTTGGTGTATACGTGGATTTCACCCACAAAGAAATTCTCAAAGCAGTAGATACCTTCATTAATAAAAAGCAATTTGCTGAGCGGAATGCTCAAACCATTTGCGAGCGCTTGGTTATGTCCAAGCATCCTGCATTGGCTTATCCATACGTGGAAGTAAGTGGCCCTGAAAAAAATCGTGTAGCAGCTGTTACCGTGGTCGGCTATGTGAACGAGTTTGACCGTAAACAGCTTTTGGAAATATCCGCCCAGGCTGAGCGCGGAGAAGAAATCAAGGTGAACGGCCAACGTGCTGAGATCATCGAAACTACTGCCGAAGCCACTACCGAAGATATGATCATCGATCAGGAAGAAGATGAGTTTTCCGTATCCTCTGGGAATCAGGGCGATCTGTTCAGCCGCGCTGCTTCCGCTGGTGAAGGCGAGGTGAAGTTCTGATGAGCAAAATCCAAGCGATCACCATGCAGAATCTCAAAGGAACCACGGCCAAGCAGCCGCTGACCGGAAAAGACATCTTCATCGGCCGGAACGGATCGGGTAAGACCACCCGCCTCCAAGCGTTGCAAATGTCCATGCTCGGTTATGTGCCAGGGAACGGAAAGAGAGCACTGGACAATTACAAATTCTCTTCTGATGACAACGTGATGAGTGTAGGGCTGGAGCTCGAGGGATTCAAGTTCACGCGAACATTTGAACGAACCACGAAGCTTACAAAGGGCATACCGAACGTAACCATTTCCGAATCGATTACCGTCTCGCCAGCACGCGGGGAACGGACTGAAACTGACCGAAAGGCTCGAGTTTCCGCAGAGGTTGGAAACTTCCCGGTGATGTTGGATTTCAACGAATTTCTCACCCTTTCCGATGCCAAACGCCGTGATTTCATCTATGGCCTGAGTGCCGGCATCGAAGGTGGATGGAACAAAGAACGAGTGGCGCAGTATCTGGAGGAACGGCTGCTGACGATGGAGATTGAGGTCAATTCTCCTGATCTTCATCAGGCATTAACGGAAACCATCGCCGCAGTCTTGTCCGAATACAAGGACGGCATGTCGATTGATGAGGGTCTGCTCGCAATGCGCGGGTATGTTTCCCGGGAATGGTCCACGTGGAAAGAGAAGGCCAAGAATGCAGAAGGCGCCATTAAGCAGCTGGCTGAGCAAAAAAATAAGATGGCGGAGACGGATCGGAACATTGAGGCAAACAAGCAGGAGCTGGCCGAGATTCGTGAGCAGCTGGTGCAAGTTGAAGCTCAGTTGGCAAGGGATACGGAGAAGAAAAAGGCAATTGATCGCAGGCTCTCCAGACTGCAAGAACTGGCAACGCTGATTGAACGCCTATCTTCTCAGACGCCAGAATCTACAGACTGGATTGATCAGCAAATCGAGGCGTTGGAAGCTCAGATGACTCATATTGCCGACACTACCGAATTCGATGCCCTTTCCATAGAAAGAGCCAACCTGCAAAAAGAAGTCAACAATATTCAGCAACACGAAATCACTCAATTGAATCAGGATATTGCCCGCCTTACCGCGGAAAAAGCCTCCATACAGCAAACATTGGATACCATCAACAAAACAAAAGGGGTCTGCGTGATTCAGAGTCAGATCGCTTGCAACAAAGATTTTTCAGCATACATCCAATACGCTGCTTCGGAGATTGCCCAAAAAGACGAAGCGATAAACAGGCATCATGAATACTTGAACACCGCTGAGAAAGCCATTCAGCAACGGCGTGAACGGATTATGGAGATCGAGCAGCGGTTGTCACTCATTATGCAGCAGACTAACCGATATCAGCAGGAAAATGCGGAACGAGCCAAATCCATCAAAAACCTGCAAGCACAGAAATCGGCCATACTGGGCGCGGAGCAAAAACGACTTGATGACCTGAAGAGTGCCCAGGAAGAACGGGACAAGCTGCAAAATGAGCCAGTCGAAGCCATTGCTCCCCTTGATTTGTTGGAGACCCGTCGGAACGGTCTGCGTGACCAAATCACTCAACTGCAGGCAAAGGTTGAGGAGCAGGAAAAGGTACGGAATCAGATGGCTACTCTCCGCACCTCCATGCTGGCGAACAAAGAGGCGGAATTCAAATCAGAGGCTTTCAAAATGCTGGATCAAGCGCTTGGAGCAAAAGGGATTCAGGGAGAGATTGTCAAGACAATGCTGGAGCCAATGAGGGAAGATATTGAGGCCAATCTGCGAGTGTTGGGGATCAATTACCCTGTTTTCTTCCAAACGGAATCGGACACCGGGCAGGAAATCTTCCAGTTTGGCTGGGAGGACAGCAGCCAGCGTCGTAATTTCGATGCGCTCTCTACCGGTCAGCAGATGATCTTCCTGATCGCTTTCCTGGTGGCTGTGTTGGATCGGGCGAAACCTCCGATCAAGGTGCTTGCGTTGGATAACATCGAGAACCTCGATGAAACGAACCTGAGAAACGTCCTGCACGGTTTGGACAAGCTCTCCGACAAACTGGACAACATCCTGATTGCTGGCGTGGTTGACCCGCATGATATTGTCCCAGTCGGGTGGAGGGTGCATCCCATCGGCTTGAAGGAGGCAGCAGAAGATGTCGCTTAACCTTCTTCAGGGATTAAACGAGGAACAAGCAGCTGCTGTCACATCGAAGGAGCCGGTCATTCTATGTTTGGCTGGTGCCGGTACAGGTAAGACAAAGACGCTCACGACGCGCATTTCCTATCTGCATGAGGAAAAGAGGGTGGGGACCAGCAATATGCTGGCACTCACCTTCACCCGCCTGGCAGGGCTGGAAATGAAGGAACGGATCGCTCACCTTATCGGTGAAGAACAGGCCAAGAAACTATTCTGCAATACCTTTCATTCCTTCTGCGTCAGCGTGCTGCGTGAATGGGGCCATCGGGTTGGACTGGAACCCAACTTCTCAATTTATGACCAAGAGGACCAAGAGGCGATCATTGCGGCCATCCTCGATGAGTTCAGGTACGATGCGAAGGTGCGGCAAGTATTGGACGATATTGCCCTGCTGGCTCGTGGCGGAGAAGGGAATTTCCGCTCTTACGAATCGGAGCAAGCAGCACGGGAATATCTCTTTCGGTTAAAACAGAGCAATGCCATTAGCTTGGATGATTTGCTTACCAAAACCTTGGAACTGATGAGACAAGACGACATCGCTACATACTATCGAAATCAGTACAAGTACGTATATGTGGACGAGTTTCAGGACACCGACAATGTGCAGATGGACATTATTCGGGCAATGGCTCCAGAGAATCTGTTCGTTGTGGGTGACGATTATCAAGCGATTTACGGATTTCGCGGTGCGAATGTGCAGAACATACTGGACTTCCCAAAACAGTATCCCAATTGTGAAGTGATCAAGCTGGAACGGAATTATCGATCATCGGCGCCCATTGTGGAAGCCGCCAACACTTTGATCAGACATAACGAGAATCGAACGGATAAAAAGCTTGTGAACGAACGGGACGGCCTTCCGATCGAGCTGGTTGAAGCTCCGCTGACGGTTGAGGAAGAGGCGCATTACGTGGTGGCAACATCTTACTTCCATGTCCAGAATGGAGGGAAGCTCTCGGATATCGCAGTGCTGGCGCGGACGAATGGACAGCTTGAAATCATAAAGGACAAGCTTGCCGAGGCAAAGATGGCAGCGCTGGTCGTGAACAAGGACGCTGATCCGCTTAAACGGACGGACATCAAAAAACTAATCAGCTTCATGTCCCTGGTGGTCAACCCAAAGGATGAAAAGGCGCTCTGGTCCTGCATCAACTTCCCAGCAAACCGGATGACGGACCTTGAACGGGCGACTTTGCTCTCGAAACCAAGTTGGTCAAGCGAGCGACCATTGGATGTATTGCGGGCGGAAGGAAGCCCAAAGGTGCAGGATTTCGCCCGAATCGTTGATACATTACGAAACTTTGATGAGATCCAGTTCTTTGACATCGATGCTTACGAGGCGATGAGACAAGCTGGGTACGCGATCGGCTTGAAAGCTTATTACGAAGAGAAGGGTCTGCAGAACCGCATCGACGATATGCTGGCAGCTCTTCGATACGTGAAGCGTTGGTGCATTCAGCAAGAGGCTGCCGGCGAGCGGAATAACATCGAAGCATTTCTGAAATGGCTGCGAATCCGAGACATACAGGACTACTTTCGCAAAGATGAAGACGCGGTTCAACTGCTCACCGTTCACGGTTCCAAAGGTCTTGAATTCGACACGGTGATCCTGGTCGGGATGAATCAAGGCACATTTCCTTCCAAACGGACAGTCGACATGGAGGAAGAACGGCGCCTGATGTATGTCGCAGTCACGCGGGCAAAGAGAAGGCTCATTCTCACTCGGCCACGTGAGATCGCTTTATACGGCAAAAAGTTCTTCCAGCCTGGTCCCAGCCAGTTCATCAGGGAAATGGGCCTCATGCCCGCGGTGGAGGAGGTGGGACTGTGAAACGGCGGAGCTTGCAGCTGAAAGAAAAGATTCTACTCAAACAACTCGCACCGAATTTGCAACCGGACAACTGGTTGATCATTAAGAAGCTTCCAACTGCTTGGCTTTTGGAGCATAAAGAATCAGGCAAGGTAAAGGTCGTTGAATTAAGAGCCTCATAACAATGAGGAGGTCGCGATGGTTGGAGACGTTTATGAGTTTCGTTTTATGCGCTGGGAGGTTGCAAAAACCTTCTGGCGCAATGGGGAACAATGGGCAAGGCTAAAGTGCCTTACCAAGAGGAAAAAGCCTTGGGATGTCCCAATGACTTTCCTCACCTTGATGGAGAAAACACGGAAAGTGTCTTGATCAAAACAAAATCGAAAAAAGCGGAGGTGATGATGGTTGAACTACATACGTGAGCTTAATGCCTTCTACGATCGGCTCGAAACAAGCCCACTATCGACATCTGCAATTGCTTTATGGCATGCGTTAATGCACATAAACAATAAAGCTGGATGGATAGATACGTTTGCTGTAGCTGTATCTGTGTTAAGCATTAAGACCGGCCTCTCTGAGCGAACCATCACCAACGCAAGGCATGAGTTGAAACAAAAAGGTTTTATCGACTTCCAGTCGCGTAAAGGCAACAAATCAGCAATGTACAAAATGATCAGTTTGTCGGCAATAAATGCCGACAGTTTTTCCTACAATCTTTCCGACAGTTCTTCCGACAGTGTTTCCGGCAATGCTTCCGCATTATTTAAACAAAACAATACTAAACCAATTAATCTTCTACCTGCTACGCATGCGCGAAGTGATGATGACCCATTTCTGATCTATCAGCAAGAAATCGGTAAGTTCACGGAGACAATCAAGGACAACATGATTGATTGGCTCGATGGTGGCTATTTTGAAGAGCCAAAATCGATTCTCGTCGAGGCCATAAAAGAGGCTGCCATCCATGAGAAGAGATCATGGGCTTACATTGACCGGGTTCTTCGTCGCTGTCTGCAGGAGAATGTTAAGACCCTGGAGGAAATGCGCCAAAAGAAAGCCGATCATGAACAAGCCAAACTGGCAAAGGTAACGCCAATTAGAGGGGGGGACGCTGGTGCAGTCAATCAGCGCAGAAGAACTCATACAGATGTTCCAAAACCTATCACAAAAGGCGAAGCAGGACGCCTCAACAAGCCGGACAACTACAACGAGCGCATGCTCCAAGTGCATGGACAAGGGTGGCTTCCTGACGACGTCATCTGACGGCCATGAGGTGTGGCGGGTTTGCGAGTGCCAGGAGCAAGCGAAAATTGAGCGATTGTTCCGCGCAAGCCAAATCACTCCCGGCTTTCAGCATATGGGATTCAAAAACTTTGATTTGGATCGGCCACAAGTGGTACTGGATGCTTACGTGGCAGCAACGGATTATTACAAGGCATTTCACGAGATCCGGAAGACAAGACAAAACAGCATCGCACTTCTGGGGGCTGTCGGCAGCGGAAAAACACATTTGCTGATGGCAATCGCAAACAACCTCATCAAGCAGCGAATCCCTGTGATGTACTTCCCGTGGGTGGAAGGGTTCAACAACATCAAGGACGACCTGGACAGGCTGGATGAGAAGGTGACGAAGCTGCAGCAGGTCGATGTGCTCTACATCGATGATCTTTTCAAAGGCCGAACGACTCCTACTGCGTTCCAGCTCGAGCAACTATTCGCAATCGTCAATTTCCGGTACTTGAACAATCTGCCGATGCTCGTATCCTCGGAGCGAGACATTGACGAGATATCGGATATCGACGATGCAATTGGCTCCCGGATTTACGAGATGACTAGAGACTACAACGTGACCCTGCGTGGCGAAGGTTTGAACTATCGCTTGGAAGGGAGGGCATAGGAGCCATGTTCGATCGATTACCACCTCAGAACATTGAGGCAGAGCAGTCCGTCCTGGGCGCCATCTTCCTCAGCAAGCAAGCGATGGAAACGGCATCTGAACGGCTGACTGTCGAGGATTTCTATCCGGCCAATCATCAGCGAATATTCAGTGTCATGCTGGAGCTCTACGATGCGGACAAGCCTATCGACCTGGTTACCGTGACTGCCGAGCTGCAAGACAAAAAGCTGCTTGATGAAGTTGGAGGGATCGCTTACCTGACCAATTTGGCCAGCTCGGTGCCAACCGCAGCGAACGTGGGATATTACGCGGAGATCGTGGCGGAAAAAGCTTACCGTCGGCGTGTGATCGAAGCAAAAACCAGAGAAATTACCTTAGCTTTTGAGAGCGAAACGGTTGAGGAATTAATCGCAGAGCAAGACCGCATTACCATGAGCCTGGGCGAACAACGAAAGAGCAGCTCAGACTTTGTTCCCATCAAGGATGCCATGATGGATGCCTATGAGGAGATCGACCGCCTCAGTACCCGCAAGACAGAGATCACAGGCGTACCTTCCGGATATCCCGATTTGGACGCGATGACTGGCGGGTTCCAGCGATCAGATTTGATCATCCTTGCTGCGCGGCCTTCGGTTGGGAAAACCGCTTTTGCATTGAATATTGCCCAAAGCGTAGGAATCAAGACCGGGGAAACGGTTGCCATCTTCTCACTTGAGATGAGCACACTGCAGCTGGTCAAGCGGATGATATGTGCGGAAGGAAACATCGATGCTTCCAAGATGCGGAATGGCGGCTTTGAGGGTGACGATTGGGAGCGAATGACCAGAGCAATCGGAAACTTGGCGAAAGCGAAAATTTTCATCGATGACTCCCCTGGTCTGACGGTTCAGGAGATTCGGAGAAAGGCGAGAAAGCTCAAACAGCAGCATGGACTCGGAATGATCTTGATCGATTACCTGCAGCTAGTTCACTGCGTTTCTAAGGGGAACAGACAAGAGCAAGTCTCCGAGGTCTCCCGCATGCTTAAAGCAATTGCCCGGGAATTGGATGTGCCCGTGATCGCACTGTCACAGCTCAGTCGCTCGGTCGAGCAGCGTCAAGACAAACGCCCAATGATGTCCGATATCCGTGAATCGGGATCCATTGAGCAGGACGCGGACATCGTTGCCTTCCTGTATCGTGACGACTATTACGACAAGGAATCTGCCAACAAGAACGTCGTCGAGGTCATCATTGCCAAGCAACGGAACGGCCCGACTGGCACAGTCGAGCTCGCATTCCTGAAAGAGCATAACAAGTTCGTCAGCATCGATCACCGGTACGAAAGGCAAACAACTGCGGACAAGCCGGCAGATGATGATGAAAAGGATAGAACATGGAGATAGGGGAGATGAAGCATGAAATTACTACGTGAAGTGCTGCTTGCCAATCTGATCAAACACGGCATTACAGAGGCTTGCGGCAAACCGGTTGAAGAAGCATCACTCGATGAATTGCAAGACGAATGGCATCGGTTTGAATTGCAGCGCAATCCAAAACAAACGGCTTAGGGTGAAGGGCTGATGTTGCCACCTCGACTCGTGATCCCCTTGCTGATGGAAAAACGCCGGAGAAACCCAACGACTAGGAACATGGAGAACATTTGGGTCGTGCCGACATGGAATCACCTTTACGTGATCGTCAACAACAGGCCTACGCTCGGGAAGTGGGGGGAGCTATACAAACAGCGAGTAGCTGATGCTGCGTTCGAATGGGCTATGGATAATGACTGGGTATCGGTTGAAGGTAGGAAAGTCATACTCCGGACATGGATTTACTGGAACGACGGGAAGGACAAGGACTGCCACAACACTGATAAGGCGTGGGCTGATGCTCTGGAAGGAATTATCTACGAAGACGATAGTCAGGCCCTCATCCAGTATCAGGATTTTGAAATTGACCGGGTAAACCCGCGCATTGAGATTGAGCCGATAATTGGCGGTCCGATCATTAAAGACAAGCCAAAACGGAATAAAAATTCAACCAAAAAACAGATGGCCTTGGATTTATAAACCCAAGGGAGGGTGTGGAAGATGAGCTGTCCCCCCTCACCATTCCAAATTAGGGAGGAAAATAGAATGCCGTACATTGATTTCAAATCCGTTGTGAAGAAAGTCAATTTGAAACCAGGTGGCAAGAAAGAAATCGTGTTGGAGGTATCGGATAACGGTTTGGATGGGAAGCTCGACAGCCTTTCCGAGATGATCGATTGCAAAGTTGACGTGTCGATGGAATCCCTGATTGTTAACTACAACGTGACGATTAATGCGAAGACAAATGAGCCCCTGAAAACATACAAAGTGGATGATAAGGGCGTGGTCTCGGAAGTGAAGCCACAAGGGGAACAAATTGAAGCAGACTTAGGTCTGCCCCCAGAAAAAGTACCTACCAAAGAACAAACTGAGCAAGCCGAATTGGAAGTGATCGATGAGTTCATCACGAGCGGTATGTCGCCTAGCTATGATGACCTGCCATATGACTTCCAAAGCATCATCAAGCGCAAATACGATGGCGAAACCTACATGAAGATGGCAAGTGAGCTTGGTATCTCCAGCGGGAAGATCGTCGAGCTGGTCGATGAGTACCGGAAGCGTGTCGCCCCACTTGCAATGAAATGGAATGAGTGGAGACAAGGAAAAGACAAAGCAGATCCTCAAAATGGAAAAGACAAGGCAGATGGTGACAATCCTGAACCCGAAGCGAAGCAGGAAAACGACGGCGAATCTGAACAGGACGACAATTCACAAACCACAGGTTCCGAAGAGACTGCTGCTACCGTTGATAAAGAGGCACTTGAGCAGTTTATTTTGAGCGGACAAGCACCTGTTTTTGCAGATATCCCCTTCGACTTCCCTAGCCTGTTAAAACGAAAGTTGGCCGGAGAAACATGGATGCAGATCGCGAACTCGATCGGTGAGTCGTCAACGAAAATGCAGAGCGCCTGGTCCAAATACAAAAAGCTGGTTGCTGAGCATATGGCAAAATCCAACAATGACGGGGAACAAGGGGCAGCGTAATGCTGCTCCCTTCCTGAAAGGCGGGGAAATGTATGCCAGCGGTAAAACCGAAACCAAACCATCCCTGGAGACGGTCATGCATTCTCAGGCGGGATGTGAACGAATTTATCAAGCAATCAGGCACCAACCCTTGGGTGAATAACTACAAGATTGGTGGCGGCATGCAGCCTTGGAACGGGAGGAAGTAAGGATGATCGAAAGAACGGCAGCAATCCTTTTTGGCGGCATCGGCGGAGCTTCCGCAGGATACATGCGCTCCAAGATCGAGTACGGCGGGAGAATCCACAAACTGAAGCTTCTCTGCTCGATTGACTATGACCCTGTAGCATGCCTGAATCACGACGCCATAACAGGCGAAAACACAGCGGTGGTCATGGATTTATTCACACGTGAGCAATACATTGACTGGCATGGGCATGAGCCTCCTCCAGAGTGGCGGGAAGTTACGCCTTGGGATATGTGGGTGGCGTTTGGCTATCAGATCCCGTACTTCTTGTTTACTTCGCCCCCATGCAAAGGTCTGAGTGCTCTTCTCCCTAAAGAATCCGCGGAGTCGAAAAAATATCAAGCGTTGAACCAGCTTACATTGAGGGGAATCGATTTGGCGCTTCGTGCATGCCAGGAATATGGTGGGGGGCAGCCGGCATTCATTCAACTGGAGAACGTGCCCCGCATCCAGACACGGGGCAAGGCCCTTTTGAAGAAAATCGAGAAATTGCTTAAAAAATTCGGATACGCGGTGAATATGCGAGCTGATCACAACCTTGGGGAGATCGGTGGGCTGGGTCAGAACCGTGTCAGGTTCCTAATTTTAGCCAGAGACGAAATTCAGGTCCCGAATTTTGTTTACATTCCGCCGAAAAAGCCACTTCTGACGATTGGGGATGTCATTGGTCCTCTGCCCATGCCGGGTGATACCGAAGCAGGAGGACCGTTGCACCGGTTGCCACGTCTGGAGTGGAAAACGTGGGTACGCCTCGCACTGATCCGAGCGGGCGGCGATTGGCGGGACCTCCAGAACATCCCATATGAGCAGTACAGAATCATTCACGAGCCACGCAGTGGGGCATGGGGAGTTGAGGATTGGAACAAGCCAGGGAAGACAGTTACAAGCGCTGCAGGACCGGGGAGAAGCAACAGTTCGACCGCGCTATCCGATCCGCGTCTCGCTATCAGCGGCGACGGCAAAGCAAATCTGTATCATGTGCAGCCCTACAACCAAGCCGCGGACTGCGTAACGGGAGCAGTTGGCCCATCGAATGGGGCGGCTTGCATCTCTGATCCAAAGCTCACGGAACGGGAAGGGCGGCACCCGGGCGTGTACCGGATTGTGGGGCCCGACGAAACATCTCCGTGCGTAACAGGAACAAGGTTTGGCAGTGGCGCCATCGCCGTGGCTGACCCGAAAGTTTTGACCAAGTTGCATCCAGACAGCTATGGCGTACAGGAGTGGCATGGGTCATCCAAAACGGTACGCTCTGCTTCTCGAATCATGCAATCCGCGGCGAGCATCAGCGATCCGCGTATCTCCGATCGACCAGGTCGGTACACTGATAAGTTTCGCATGCAGCCAATGAATGAACCGGCAGCAACCGTTACTGGCGTTACGGATGTACAGAGCGGTGCGCAGCTCGTCGCAGATGTCCGAATGACATGCAGCCCTCGATCAGGAACGATGGGCGTGGCTGATTGGGAACAGCCAGCTCCGACAGTAACCGGCAGCAGCGATGTGCATTCCGGTACGTCCGCCGTGGCTGATCCACGACCATTCCCGACTGATTCCGATCGAGGTATCTGGATCATTATTGCCGAGGATGGGACATGGCACAGGCCGCTCACGACGTACGAGTTGGCGATGCTGCAGGGATTTGATACTCATTTGCCAGACGGACGTCCATTCCAACTTGAGGGATGCAGTGATGCCAAGGCGCGGGAGTACATCGGAAATGCAGTGCCACCGGCAGCGGCAGAGGCAATGGGGAATGTGATTCTATTGGCCGCAGCTAAAGCGGAAGCCGGTATCGGGTTTGAGCTCAGCTGGGAAGAGATATGGGTCAAAGAAGAGGAATCAAAAGGGGAACTGGCGGTGATCCACTGATGGGAGCGAAATCACCACTCATCTGGTTCGGAGGAAAGGCGACTATTCTCGGGCACATTTTAGAACTGATCGAGCAGGTTGACCACGATACCTATAATGAGCCGTTTGGTGGCTCTGCTCGGGTCATTGCAGAAAAGCCGCCCGGCAAGGTCGACGTGTACAACGATATCAATGACGATGCAGTTAACTTTCTGATGGTCGTCAACGAGGATCCGGAAAGATTCTATCAGGCGGTGAAAAAACTGCCGTACTCGAGATCCTTGTTCGAACAGTGGCAAGAAGAGTTGTTTCACTACCGGCGCCGCGGTGGTTACATCAGCAATTTCGACCGTGCTGTACGATTCTTTTATGTGAATCGGCTAGGAATTAACGGCGGCGGACTGAATCATAAGTCAGGATTTAAGCACAGCCCGAAGCACAATTCTCCGAAATCTTACCAGGGGGTATGTGAAAGAATTCATGAGTTTGCAGATCGCATGCGGCTGGTGATCATCGAACGTCATGATTTCCGGGACAACATCAAGACGTACGATACCCCGAGAACGCTGCATTACGTTGATCCGCCTTATGTAGGCAGCGAACACCGTTACCCAGGAGATTTTGATGAGAATGACCATCGGGATCTTGCCAAACTGTTGAATAAAGCCAAGGGAAAGGTGATTCTCTCCTATTACGATTGCGATTTGGTCCGCGAATTGTATCCAGGATGGTATCGAAAGGAGATCAAGGCCAAGAAAAATACGGTTGTTTCTGGCGAAGGCTACACACGGCCAGATGCAACCGAGCTTCTCCTTATGAATTACAAGCCGATGGAACAAAGCCTTTTTGAATATGGCACTTAGTTTGGATAAGGCGCACCGTCACCATTGAACAGCTTTCTAACTTCTGCATATTGCCTGACGGGGAGATCCGGAAAGACGACGGCACACTCTCCGTCAGCAGTTTCAAATGTGAAGGGTACCCTCAACCCCATGAGTTTGCGCTTGATATCCTTCTGTCGGCTCCAGGGGATGAGGTAATAGAAAGACTTGTTCATAGAATCACGCTCCTTTTGGTAGAGCATAACCCTTTCAGTTGGGACAAAAAAAGAAAAGGATGATGTTTATTATGACGAATCAAGCTGCAATTGGTTATATGATTCTGGCGATGCAGCGGAAGGGGTACAGCGAGGAGCAGATCAGAGAGATCGAGGGCTCCATGCTTTACATGATGGATATGAAAACGGAAGAGGAGGCAGCTAAGGCATATCGTCAGTTTTAGAAAAAAACTAGTCGGGAGGGAAGAACGTGACCAAAAAGACAAACGTCAAGGCGGACGAGATTAAACGCGCGTTGGCTAAGCGGCACACTGACGATGTTTTCCTTACAGAGGTAAAGACCGGAGCGACATGGGGAAGCAATGAGTTGTTGAAGTTCGATGCATTTGCGATAAAGAAAAGCTGGGCAAAGCCGCGCCTGACAGGATACGAAGTAAAGGTAAGCCGTAGTGACTTCCTCAAAGACGAAAAGTGGCCTGGATACCTGCAGCATTGCCATTGTTTCAGCTTTGTTTGCCCAAAAGGATTGATAGCACCAGAGGAACTAACAACCGAAGTAGGGCTGATCTGGTACTACCCAGATTCTGGTGCGTTGGTGACAAAGCGCCCAGCAAAATATCGCCTAATCGAGATGCCAGCTGACCTGTTGTATTACATCCTTCTGTCTCGGACTGACTCTGACCGCCATCCGTTTTTCAGTGATCGACGGGAGATGATCGAATCATACCTCTCGCAAAAAGAAGCACGTCTGCGTATCGGCCAGGAATTTAAGGGACGGTTATTCGATGAGATCAGTGCATTGAGGAAAAAGGTGAAGGAGCTGGAAGATGAGCTGAGATACGGCGGAAATAAGGGTGAACAGCTAGCTCTAATCAAAGAAGCTGCCGAAAAAGCAGGAATAAACGTCCGGTACTCATGGTGGCCGAGGGATGTCGTGGAAATGATCGGGCAGGGTATCCATCCTGATATGAAACGAGCTATAGAGCGCATAAAAAGAGACGTGGACGAGGTGACAAAGCTTGTGAAAGCATCGGGCAGTGAGTTGCTCTTGAAAAAACAGTAAACAAAAATAGCCCCCTATCCGGGAGCCCAAGGTATTTCAGCCAAGAAAATTATACCATTGGAACCGGACAAGGGGGAATGGAAGATGAGCGCTCCAGAGCAATTATCCTTTCTGCAACCAGTGAACGAAAGAGAGGTCCGTAAGGCTGTTGTAAAAGAGCTGAAGGCATACAAAGCCCTCCGTGTCGCCGTACAAAACAAACAAGAGCAGGCCGAGAAGGGAATTGATCAGCTTTTTCCAAGGTTGCATCAGTCAGAGACAAAAAACGACCTGAAAGCCAGACAGATCGAGCGGGCACTCCAATACTCACTGGATGAAATAGAAAGGAAGATCATCGAGGAGAAATATCTCAGCCCGGCCAGAGTGAACGATATCAATGTGTATCTGGAACTGGGTCTGACGAAAGACCAATACTACATCAAAAAGCGAGAGGCGATATTCCAGCTCGCGACGGCACTCCGGATCATTTGAGTGCCGTTTTTCAATTTCTCGAAAAAAGTCCGACAAAAAGTAGGACAAAACCCGGAGAAAAATATGGAAAAAAATGAGGACAAAATGCTGGACGTTTTTATTTGGCCGGATCGGTACCCTTGAGTTAAGAGTTTTGCTCTTGGGAGATACCGTATCCTCCCTTATCAACGGCGGTACTCGGGGCGATACGTAGGGGCGATGAGCGTTGCAGTCGAACAGGCAGAGCAGCTGGAGTCCTATTTGCGCGCATGACGATGAGAGCATGCACATTCCTTATTGGGGTGTTAGGTGCGGCGGGCGCTACGGAGGAACAAGATTTCTGTTTGATCTTTGTGTCTGTGTCCGTCGCGATCACGATTCACATGACTCCCATCTGCCTGGGTGAACGCTGAGAGCGACAGTATACATCTGGGATATACCGGACAGGGGATTACATGCGAGACCTACGGCTCCGGCCCCTCGCCCCTTGTCCAGTACCTCTCATATTCGATACGCCGATCCTCCCTAAGAGTGCAGTGGACGTGTCATTTGCAGCAAGTAAGGGGCAAATGCTTGCTGGTTTGGGTTTGCAGGCCCAGCTGCACCACCTCCTACAGTCTGTGACCGCAGCAGGCATAAGGATTGGCTCGCGGCGGAGCTCCCCCTGCCGAAGGAAGTGGGGGAATAGTAAAAATGTTACAGGAAAATCCTCCTAAATGTCGAAGAATGACAAGAGGAGGTGAATTGTCTGTGAGATATGATGATTTTAAGTCGTTGATTACCAATTCCGATGAAGAGGATTGGCTTTACGACGACGAACTAGGTAAGTTTATTTTCAAAGGGGACATCAGAATCTCAATTCTATCAGATCGTTCTGAACCAGTAGGGGATGACGGTTTTTACGAGGATTGGGCAAGAAGTTTCCCTGATAAGAATGCAAGAAGAAAAATATACTTTTTGCAGTTCAATGACAGCATTATTGAGCAGTTTTTTACAGTTGCTGTTGATGGCCACCGTTCCTATATCCCTTATCCTAAGTTGGACGGCATGACTATCACAGAGGAACAGTATAAGCTTGGTCAAATCGTAAATTCTATTCACGGTTACAGCTTTGATGAATATCTACGCCAGGCTGGAATTACAGTTGTATAGGCAAAACACTAAAGGGAGTGCGGCAGAAGTCGTGACTCCCTTTTTTATGCGTAATTATGGCAGGTGGTGGTGATCATGTAGTGCGTCAATTCGTTGACCCAGAGACCGGAGAGGTTTTCTATGAGGAGCAAATCCTCCGGCGCCCGGATGAGATCGTCAAGGTTTTCCGTCCAGCAGGGCGCAGCGCAAAATTCGTAAAGATCAAAGCCAGCCAGAAGGCAAAGCGACGGCTCAGGAAGCTGTCACTCGCTGAGGCTGGTTTTTTATTGAAGATCACTCCGTATGCCAGCGAGGGGACGAATCTTCTTGAAGGAGACAATGAGCGCGGCCAGAAAGGCATACCGCTCACTGTCAAGGACCTTGCCAGAGTTGCCGACTGCTCCTATCCGCAGGCCAGAAAGATCGTCAAATCATTTATTGAGCAGCGGATTCTCCGGCGCGTCGAAACCGATGGAAGGACAGCCCTGGCAATAAACCCGCTGTTCTCGCTTAACGGGAAGGCAGCGGAAACATCTCTCCTGCAGCTATTTAGACAGGAGATCACGGAGGCCGGGGAAGACCCGAATTCCGAATAGGGGGTCGCCGGAATCACATAGGCTCAGAAGCCTTGTCGCTCTAAGCACGACCATAGATTTTGGCAGTGATACAAAACGTATACTTTTCCGCTCGAAAAGTAGTTACTTTGTAGCGCTCAAAAAAACGATGTCAGCCCTTGCCTCTCAAGGCATTCAGCCGTTTTCGGGCTGGCAATATTCTTTATTCTTACTACTATTGCCAGAAGGAGCAGAAAAGCATGGACATACGAAAAATACCTGTCTCTTTGATCAACCCAGCTCCGTACAATCCAAGAATTGATCTGCAGCCTGGTGATCCCGATTACGAAAAGCTGAAACGATCGATTGAAGAATTCGGTTACGTCGAGCCGCTTGTTTGGAATGAGCGAAGCGGAAATCTCGTTGGGGGGCATCAGCGGTATAAAATCCTCGTCAACGAGCAGGGGGCCGTCGAGGTAGAGGTTTCCGTTGTGGACCTGGACGATAGCAGAGAGAAGGCTCTCAATTTGGCCCTGAATAAAATCAGCGGGGGCTGGGACGAGGAGAAGCTGGCTCAGGTTCTCTCGGATCTGCAGCAGACAGACATTGATATCAGTTTGACCGGTTTCGGAGAAGAGGAGATCAACTCGCTGCTTGTACAGTACCAGGACATTGCAGTCGACGAGCCGGTGGTAGACGATAATTTCGACGTCGGAAAAGCGCTTGATGATATCAAAGAGCCGGAGACGATGTATGGAGACGTTTGGCAGCTGGGAAGGCATTTTCTGATGTGCGGCGACTCCACAAATCTGGATGACGTCCTGCAGTTGATGAATGGTAAGAAGGCTGCCCTGGTCGTAACGGACCCTCCATACAACGTCGCATTTGAAAGCGAGTCAGCTGAGCTTGCAGCAGATGGGCGGGAAAGCATCCTCAACGATGATATGCCAATGGAGCAGTTCGTTGAATTTCTGGACAAGGTTTTCCTAAACTATGCAACTGTCATGGACCCAAAGGCTGCGATCTATGTTTTCCATCCGTCACTGTATCAGCGTGAATTTGAAAATGCCATGAATAAAGCCGGCATCGTGGTCAGAACGCAATGTGTGTGGGTGAAAAATGCGGCAACCTTCGGGTTTGCTCAGTACAAATACAAGCATGAACCTGTGTTTTATGCTCATTTGAAGGGCAAGGCACCAGCTTGGTACGGTGATCGAAAGCAAACCACTGTTTGGCGGGCTGGATTACCTGATGAACAGCAGGAACCAGAGACAGTATGGGAGGTATCCCGCGGGGACGTCAGTAAGTATGTCCATCCAACACAAAAACCACTGGATCTTCTTGCAATCCCGATCGGTAACAGCAGCCAGAAAGGGGATATTGCAGCTGACTTCTTTGGTGGTAGCGGTGCAACACTGATGACCTGTGAACAGATGGGGCGTGAATGCAGAACGATGGAGCTTGATCCGAAATTCTGCGATGTCATTAAGCGACGTTTCTATGAGAGCACCGGTATAGAACCTGTGCTTGTCAGCAGAAAACACGACGCAGCATAAATGAAAAGGGAGGACGCTCCAACGCCCTCCCAGATCCACCGGGACACCCCCGGCAGAGATAGCGAAACCCTGCGGCCGCAGATTCCTGAACTCGCTATCTCGTTTTCCATTTTACAGGAAAGCTGAGGGTGTCTCAATGAAAAATACAAACGAATGTTCTCCTTCTGCTCCTGACGACCTTTTGCTGCAGCATGAAATTGAAGTGTTGGAAGGCATCTTGGAGTCAAAGGCGCAGTACAGGAAAGTCGTCAAAGCAGCAATCGGCAAATGGGTGAAAGACTTTCAATCCGGCCACATCGAAATCAAAACGGTGGATGATCTGAAAAAGCTGATCGAGCTGGACATCGAGTTGCAGAAAGATGAGCTTTAGTTGCCCTTTTGCCAGACATAAAACATTGCGCCCAATGCAATCAAAGTCTCCACTGGGTGATCATCGATATGGCTGCAAACCAAAACGATTCCGAGCAAGCTGATGATGAATCGAATCACAAGAACCACCTCCTTTCATAAAGAGGTGAATCCGGTAGAAACTTTTTCCGGCATGCTGGCGTTGAAAAACAACACAACACAAAACCGAGTCCGGAGGTGGGGTGAGATGTAATGCCGAGGGAGAGAAATCCCAATCGTGATAAAGCATACAAGATATGGCTTGAACACAATGGAGACATAACAAATCGCCAGATCGCGGAAATGCTTGGAGAGAATGAAAAGGTCATTGCTGTGTGGAAGCAGCGCGACAAATGGAATGTTGTACAACAATCGCCTGATGAAAGTTGTACAACAAAAAAACGGGGCGCGCCGAAAGGTAACAAGAACGCCGTAGGCAACGGCGGGGGCGCTCCCCCTGGGAACAGAAATGCTGTCGGGAACAGCGGCGGGGCACCGCCACGAAACACCAATGCTGTGAGGACAGGGGAACATCAATCAATCTGGATGGACGCTCTGACTCCTGAGCAGGCGGAAGTGCTTGATCGCATCGACCTTGATCCTGTCAGCCAAGCAGATGATGAAATTCGTTTGCTGGCTTGGCGCGAACGGGAAATGATGATGCGCATTCGCAAACTGACCGAAGGGTTAACCGAGAAGCAACGGCGTGTCCTGCAGGAGAGATTGACCATCAAAGAGCCGGTGCAAATTCATGATGAGAAATCCGGGGAAACGAAAACCTTCATCCGTTCCCGCGACGAGCTGGTCACAACGGAGATAGAGGAGACTGAGTACCGAGCAATTGAGGATATTCTCGCTTTGGAAGAAGCTCTGACCCGCGTCCAGGACAAAAAATTGAAGGCCATTCAATTGAAGGCGCAGCTGGTCAACAACGGCGGTGGTCCTGAGAAGGAAATCATCGTGCGGAGGTGGTCACGTGACAAGCCTAATGCTTGATCCTTTCACGGATTGGACTCCTCATGCAAAACAGATTGAGGTCATGGAGTGCGACGCTCGAAATGTGGTCATGAACTGCGGTCGTCGTGGTGGCAAAACCAACGTAGGGGCCCGAAAATTCTTTGATAACATCCTGGCCGACATTGAGGCAGGAAAGGGCCTGCCGTATAAGCCCCCGCGAAACTTGAAGGTCATGAAAAAGCCGAAGCCGCGGCTGGAATACTGGTGCGTATCGCCGACCTACTCCATGTCGGAAATTCAGCAGGAAGAGCTGGCAGCGGTAATCCCGGAAGAGATGATTGAGAACTGGGACGCGTCAAAAAACCGTATCTGGCTGAAAGGGTACATTCTCATTCAGTTCAAGTCCGCTGACAGGCCGAAAACGCTCGTTGGTAAAGGTTTGAGTGGGGTGTGGCTGGATGAGGCATCGAAAATGAAGGCCGATACATGGAGTGGTTATCTCTCCTATGCTCTCGCTGATAAAGGCGGCTGGAGCGTTTGGACGACCACGCCTGAAGGAATGAACTGGTTCTATCATGAAATCGTCTTGAACGGCCAACACACGCCAGCTGGAGGGCATTTGGAAGAATACCGAAACGATCCAGAGTGGCGAAACTTCTACTGGACCAGCAAGGATAATCCACTGCCTGAGCTGCAGAGGAATATACAGCGCATGATCGAGACCATGCCGAAGCGATATGTTGACCGGGAGATTTTTGCCCGGTTTGATGTGTTTTTTGGGCAGGTGTATGAAGAATTTGACCGCTCTGTTCACGTTGTCCCGCAATCCCTCTGCCGTCAGAAGTTTGAAAACGGCGACTTTGTTTTGGTTGAAGCCGGTAAAGACTGGGGCTTTACAAATCCCGGTGTGACATTGGTTGGTGCCATGACAGCCAATGGGGAACTGTGGATCGTCGATGCCATCTATAAGCGTCAGATGGAAATCCTCATTCCGGGTGATCCGAATTGCTGGGTGGCTCAGGATAAAGAGCTGATGAAAAAGTGGAAGATCAGACTGTTTTGGTGTGACGAGGAAGACCCGAGTAACATCAAGACCTATCAGACAAACGGCCTGCCGGCAAAAGCGGCCAAGAAGCATCTAAAGCCTAGTATTCGTGCCGTTGCATCGCTGTTCACAGTGAAATCGGACAACGGGCGGCCAAACATCTTTATCAGCGATCACCTGAAAGATGTGATTCAGGAGCTGACAAACTACCGGTATCCAGAAGGAGCTTCCGGAGAAAAAGCGGAGATTCCGCTCAAGGAAAATGATCACTCTATGGACGCGCTGCGGTACCTTGTTTGGAACAGCAAGACATTCCATCAGTTACTGATAGCCCGGTTCAAAGTGATTCCGTGGAAAGTTGCCGACGATGCGGCGTAAAGGGGGTGAAAAAGCATGCAAACAACGCTGCTTGAGCAGTTTTACGAGGAGAACAAAGCCAACAATACTTGGCGCTGGGTATCCGATCTGATTTCCAAACACAAGCAAAAAGACTACTCCCTGATGCGGAAGTACGTGGATGGTGATCATGACATCCTGAAGCAGCAAGAGGAAAAGGGCAAGCCAAATAACCGAATCGTGGTAAACTTCGCCCGCAAGATCATCGACTTTGGGACTGCCTACATCGCCAGCAACCCGATCCGTTATACGGCCAACGTCGAAGAAGATGGCATCGATGAGTATACGGAAAAGCTGCAGGCGGTTCTGGTGGACAACGATGAAGAAAGTTTGTCCTACGAATTGATAGAGGATGGCTCTATCGATGGAGAGGTCTTTGAATACTATTATTTTGACGAAGACGGCCAGATTTGCATGACCGAGTTCAAAGCGGATGAGTGCATTGCTGTATATGACACAACAGTGAAGGCCAAGCTGATCGCTGTCATCCGCTATTATTCTCTGACCGACATGCAGCGGAATGAAAAATCGCTGATCGTCGAGGTGTACGACGAAAACGAAATTACCTATCTTCGGCAGGAGGGCGCCGTGCTCGTACTGGATACGAGTAGAGAGGTCAATCCGGTCGCACATCAGGTGACTGTATTAACAAAGGACCAAGACGGCAAGCTCCAGCAGAAACCAGTTGTGCCCTGGACACATTACGTGAACCGCAGGCGTAAACATCAGCAATACCGAGACGATGGATTAATTGAAGGCATGGGTGATCTGGCTGATCTGAAAAACCTCATGGATGCGATTAATAAAGCGGTAACCGGAAAGGTGAACGTCCAGGAATACTTCAAAAATCCGAAGGTGCTGTTTGAAGACCTCGATTTGGACGAGTTACTGCTTTATGACGAAGAGGGGAATCTGATCACCGACACGGAGAGGAAAAAGCAGTATCTTGCGAAAATGTGGGCAACCTCTCAAATCCTCATCGGAGGTAAGGCGGTGCCAATCACGTGGGACCTTCAAGATACCCACGAGGAAAACACCATCAACCGGCTGATTGAATCCCTTCTCGATCAATCGGGAACGCCCCATCTGCGGCCTGATCAAGTGGGCTCCGCGCCTTCTGGCATTGCCTTGAAGATCATCTTCTACCATGCGGACATCAAAGCTGGCTTGAAAATGCGTCAGTACGGAAAAGGGTTTAGAAACCGTATCCGTATCCTGACGGGCATGCTGAATGCCAAGTACAAAAAGCAATGGGACTATCAAGACATCGATATCCGGTTCAGCAAAAACCTGCCTGTCAATCTGGTAGAGATGGTAGATATCGTGACCAAGCTTGTCGGTCAGGTGTCGCATGAAGAGCGCTTGGCCCTCCTGCCATTCATTGATGATCCGAAAGCTTCGCGTGACAAAGTTCTGGCCGAACAGGAAGAAGAGTCCAAGCGTCGTATGGCGTTGCTTGATCCTATGGCTGTAGATGAAGGGGATAACCCTGACGGTGATGAGGGAAATGAGAATGATGATGGCGGGAATGACCCGCCGGGTGATGCTGCATGAGCAGAGAGGAACGCTACCAAGAGGAGCTAGAAGCGCGGATCGCAAAGCATGGCATGCGGCTCAAAAAGCTGTTTGGGAAAGCGAACACCAGTATCGTCAAAGAGATTACAGACTTGTATGCCCGCTATAACGAAAGCGGACAGGATCTCGTCTCGTTGATTTACAATGCCTCGCGGCTGGATCAAATTATGGACAGCATCCGCACCATTCTGTACAGCCTCCGCGACGAAGAGGAGCAGCAGCTTCGCATCGTGTGGGGGGAAGAATACAAGCGAAGCGTATACCACCACCTGTATTTTCTTGAACAAGATTTTGAAATCGGTGTGGCACTTCCGCAAGTGAACTTCCCAATGATCCTTGCGGCCATCGAAAAGCCGTGGGAGGGAAGGCACTTCTCGAAGCGGATTCGGTTGCGCACTGATTTGTTGGCGGCATCGATGGAAGATGTCATCACGCAAGCTGCGGTTCAGGGATGGGGTGTTACCAGGGCAGCCAAAGAAATCACGCTACGGACTTCAGAGAGTTGGTCAAACGCGCTCCGGCTGGCACGTACCGAGTTGAATAGAGCGGCAGCACAGGGGCAGTCCACCGCCTATCAAGCGAATTCAGACATCATTGGCGAGAAAGAATTTTGTGCCACGCTGGATAAGCGGACTTCCTCCCAATGTCGAAAGGCTGACGGGAAAAGGTATCCGCTTGATTATGACACGCCAGAGAATCCCGGGCGTGAGGGCGAGCGCATCCCAAATCATCCAAACTGCCGGTCGTACTGGAGACCCGTTATCAAGTCGGCTGTGCTTGACAGGCTGCAGCGTGAGCGATCTTATCGTATCGGCAAGGAAGAGCGCGGCTATACGTCAGCTCGCAACTATGAAGAATGGGCAAAAGCAAAAGGCATAGCAACGTAATCTCACCTTTTTATCAAGGTGTTTTTTTATTGCCTGGAAGGGAGGGGGCATCGATGTGATCAAGATCAAAGCGTACCTGGATAATGGCGAAATGAAGATTCATGCGGTGGGGCATGCGGGTTATGCAGAGCATGGGAAAGACATTGTTTGTGCCGCAATCTCCACCATTATGCAGACAGCTCTACTTGGTATCCAAGCTGTTGCACAGCAATACCCCGAATACGTTTCTATGGAAATTCAATCTGAGGAAGGAGAAAGTCAAAATGAAAAAGTGGCAATGGAGCTTTAAAGTGCAACGATTCAACGAAGGAGGTGGTGCTGCCGGCGGCGGTGACGGCGGGAATGGAGGTGGTCAGGGTGGACAGGCCGGGAACAATGGCGGTGGTGGTACCGGAGCAGCAGCTGCTGCCAATGGAGGAGGCGGTCAAGCAGCTGCAGGAGGCGATAAGGGAGGGGAAGGGAGTAAACCTGCGGTAGCCTTTTCCTCAAAAGAGGAATATGACTCCGCGCTGCAAGGAGCAGTCAGCGATTTCCTTAAAGGCTTGGGCATTGAGAAAGCTGACGATCTGAAGGGGATTGTCGATGCCCATAAACAGCAGCAGGAAGCGCAAAAAACGGCGGAGCAAAAGCTGGCAGAGCGGGAAACCGATCTGAAGACTGCTAATGGGACCATTCAATCCCTCCGCATTGAAAATGCCTTTATCGTGGAAGCCATTAAACAAGGGGTTGATCCTGACAAACTGGCTGATGCGATTCGGTTGGCTGAGCTGACCAAAGTCGAAGTCACCGACAGCGGGAAGATCAAGAACATCGACAAGCACGTGTCCGAGTTGATCACATCGAAACCTTGGCTCAAATCAGATGGTACTCCGCGTGGCACCACGCCACAGTCCAAACCGCCAACGCAACAAAAATCAACCATTCCAAACATTACTGACCTGCGAAAAATGCAGCGTATCTAAGGAGGAACTTATCCATGATGAAAAAACAAATAAGCGTATTGCCGGTAATGGCTATGGCCGCAACCTTTTCGTTTGACATTCAAAAATTTGCAGAAGGTGCTACCCTCAGCACGGAACTGACTGGCTTGATTCCAGATGAAACCGCAACGGACATCGTCAAGGACGTGGTTCGCGGCTCAGCGATCATGAAGCTTGCCGATTTGGAACCGATGACCACGGCCACAAAGAAGATTCCCGTCCTGCTTGATGGTCCGGGCGCCTACTGGGTCGGTGAGGGAGAGCGAATCAAAACATCAAAGGCAACCTGGGCACAGGTAACGCTGCAGGCGAAAAAATTGGGTGTCATCATTCCGATGTCGAAGGAAGCACTCAACCGCCCGCGTATTGACGTTTTCGAGGAATTGAAGCCTTACATCGCGGAAGCATTCTACACCAAGTTGGATGCAGCTGCCTTCATCGGTACGGAGTCGCCGTTTGCAACCAACATACTGACCGCTGCGGTAAACTCCGGCAACACCTTTACCCGCGGATCGGTCGCAGGGCAAAATCTCGCGGATGACGTGAACAGCGTTATGGCGTTGATTGAAGCTGATGATCAAGAACCACGCGCATTCGCTGCCCACTTTGGCTTGAAGTCCTCTCTGCGCGGTCTGAAAAACAGCCAGGGTGATCCGCTCTATCTGACTTCCGTTCGTGAAGGGGTTGCGGAAGACTCCCTGTACGCTCTCCCGATCGAATACTGCCGCAATGGAGCATGGGACAAAACAAAAGCGGATCTCATTGCTGGCGACTACAAAAAGTCTAAGGTCGGCATTCTGCAACAAATCGAATACGAAATCCTGAAAGAGGCTACCTTGCAAAGCGTTAATGCAGCAGATGGTAAGCCTCTTTCTCTTGCTGAACAGGACATGGTTGCGCTGAAAGCTACGTTCCAAGTGGCATTCCTGGTAGTCAAAGAAGCCGCGTTTGGCGTGCTGCGTCCTGCAGGCTTCGTAGGTTAATCAATTCAGTGAGAAAGGAGTTCCCCACAATGAAAAAGCCAAATGACATCCTTGTGATCAGCAAGGGTAAAGAAAAACTGAAAGTCAGTCGCAAAGCTTATGAGGTCATCTACTCCCAGCATGAATACAAGGTTGTGGAAGACCCATCCGGGGATGACGAAGGCGGCAGTCAGGCTGTGACGACCGATGACAATCCTCAGTAACGAGCAGCTGCTGGCTCATTTTCCTGAACTGGCTTCTTTGTCGCCTGACAAGCTGAGCTCAGTCGTTCTGAATGCAAACATCTATGTGCTGGGTCAGGTGAATCTTCCTGACCCGGTGCCTGAAGAATTGCGATTGGCTACGGCCATGGTTGCGAAGGATATGGCGCAGGAAAAGCGTGTAACCAGCGTGAAGCAAGGGGACTATCAGGAGTCAATATCCTACTCGTCAAACGATCCGAAGGTGCAGGATATTCTCTTGAAATACAGTAAGAAACGGGGGCAGAAGCTGTGGATGATTTGACCAATTACAAACGGCTTCTGTGCCACTCATTTACCCTTCTGGATGTCGGAGGGGAGACTGACCCCTTCACAGGAGGTAAAGACAGCTCAGAATGGCGCACAGTAGCCCAGAACGTGCCTTGCAGGGTATCTGGTTCCCCCGGTCGTATTCAGCAGCTTACAGGGCGGCAGGCAACGTCTCAGGACTTCCTTCTGCATACCCTTCATGGCGGGATGAAAGCTGGCATGCGAATTCAACTTGAACAGCCTGAGTTTTCCGGGCTTGTCTATCAAGTTGGATTGCCTTATCCCGTTTACGGAGACGCTGGCCTGCATCACTACGAGGTTGTGATCAGCCTGATCGATGCAGCAACGGGAGAGGAGCCTGAAATCTAATGGCTACCGTCAACAAAAAGGACTTGGAGCGACAGTATCGCCGCCTGAAAAAGCAAAGCAAACGGGAAGTCGAAGCCGCAATGGATCGGGTAGCCAGAAAGGCAGGGTTTCAAATTCTGAGAGGCGCGCAGGATCGTGCTCCGGTTCGAGACGGCGTCCTTCAGGAATCGCTCATGATCGGGAATCCAGATAACATCTTCGACCTGATTCTTCGGGGGACGAAAGCGGAAATCACTGTCGGGACACATCTTGAATACGCCCGATATGTGGAGGAAGGATTCACACAGCGGAAGGGGCAATTCGTGCCTGGGCATTGGGATGATGAAAAATTCATCTATGACCCGAAAGCCTATGTGCAGTTTCTTTATGATCAGGCGGCAGGCAAGAACCCGAACATCTGGGATTACGGCATGATCTTAACAGGCAAACGCATTCCCGGCGTTCACTATTTGGCTCGTTCGGAAGCCGAGGTTGAATCCATCATGGATGAACTGGTGCAAGAAGAGCTTGACGAGTTGGCAAGGAGGTTGTTCCCCGATGGCTGATGATGTACTTTCCATTCGGCGCTGGCTGTATTCCTTGACCAACATCGGTGCAGAGGAACTGCCGAAGCCCAAGGACTTTACACGGCCAACATGGTTTGTGGAAGAACCAATGCGAGTTCCGGATCCAAGAAGGCCCGATGCATACCGTGAAAGAGTCACGCTGAATGCGGTATTTCTGGCAAAGGATGTCGGCCAACGGAAGGATATTGTGCAACGAGTGAGGCAAGACCTTGCTGATCGACGTTGGATTCTTCCGCTTTACGATACGAATCGCCAGCAGGTTGGATACATCAGGGAGTGCCGGCTGACTTTTAGTAAACCGGATGGCCTCGATCAATCGATGGAGCTGAAATATCTGGTTTATATCCCGTACACGCCGATCGAATACGACCCGCTAGAAGTGATTCATAACCGATATGATCCTACCTTGAAGAAAGGAGGGAAACCAAGTGGTACGTAAAAAAACGGAAACGGACATCGAAGAAACTACAAAAGTTAATGCAGAACAACCGACTGCAGAAGCATCGACGGATGAAGCTGCTGCTCAATTAGCGCAAGAAGAAAGAAATGACAGCGACAGTGTCGGCACAGTGAAGTACGCAAAACACCAAATCATGCAGGTAGCGGAGCAGAAGTTCGGCTTGAACCGGACGGAAGCAATCACTGCCTTTTTTGATGCCCCTGACGAAATGACCGTCGAGGAGGCGGAAGAGTTCGTTACGAAGTTCAAGGAAAGGACGGTGGAATAGATGTCTGGTAAATACCAACCGGGGGAAGAGAAGGTGCTTTCCGGCGCCTACTCTTTCCTCAAATCGTTTATTGAAGAGCAGACCACAGCAGGGCTGCGTGGAAAATTCGCGCTGCCGATCGTTGCCGATTGGGGCCCGATCGGAGAGTTTATCACGGTCCGCAATAAAACGGCCGCAGAGAAGAAATTCGGCCAGGTCGATGACTTTGACTTGGTATGGGCGGCAGACCCACAGCCGACTGAGGTGCTGCTTTATCGTGTGGCAGGAGAAAGCGCGAAGGTTGCGAGTGCTACATTGAAAAGCGGTGCGACTGACGTACTGAAAATCGAGGCGAAGTATAAAGGCGTGCTTGGTAACAGTCTGAAAGTCGTTGTTCAACCGAACCTTTTGGACAACACCAAGCGTGATTTGCTGGTTTATAAAGATGCGGAACTGGTTGACAGTCAGACAGGCGGTACAGTGGATGAGTTGGTCGCTGCGTATGCTTTCAGCGATTACATCGTTCTGACTAAACTGGCAGATCAGCTGCCCGATTCCACCGCGGGGACGAATTTAACCGGCGGAGACAGCGGGAAGAGTGTAGAAGCCACCAAATATACCGCCTATCAAAACGCTCTGGCTACCCAAAAAGGGAAGTTTGGCGTCTTCACATTGGGGATTTCTGATGCGGCATTGAACGCATCCGCTCAGGATTGGGCGGATCAGCAAAACGTCCTCGGGAATTACATCAAGTTTATTTTCGGTGGGGACTCCACGCGTGATCAGGATAAAGCGGCGATCAAAAAGTCGTCCACTGATGCAAACAACATGGTTGTGGTGAACGTCGGTAGCGGCTTCAAGTGGAAGGGCAAAACCTATTCAAGCGCCAAAACAGCGGTGTTTATTGGCTCGCTGATGGCTGCCATGCCTCTGAACTATACAATGGCCCTCTACGTGACCAAGTTCGAAGCACTCACCAAAGAGTGGGACGAAACCGATCTGATCGAACTGGTACAATCCGGCACGCTGATGCTCAACATGGACAATGGCAAGGTAATCATTCAGGAACCGGTAAATACGCTCACAACTCCGGGACCCGATCAATCCAAGGACTTCGGGAAAATCCGTGTGGTAGATACCTTCCATTCGATCATGTATGCGGAAGAAGAGGCGGGCAAGGAGTGGGTACGCCAGCAACCGAACAGCAACAGTCCGGCGCGCCGCGCCGCGTTCTGCCAGATGATCAAGCGGGAAGTATTCCGTCCACTTGCAGCGCTGGAGGTTATTGCTGCTGACTATGAATACATCGAAGACCCTGAATACCACGGACCAGATCCGATTTACACGCCAGCAAGAAACGCAGGGCACTTCATCGCTGGCTTCCGTCATCAGGATGCACTCGAGAAGATTTACACCTACAACAAAGCGAAATGAGGTGACTGATAATGTCAAAGGACGCTCAAACCTACTCCGGTACGCACGGGCATTTCTACGACCAGAACGGTAACGAATTGACCGAGTGCATTGGTTTTGAATTGACCGAGGAGTTTGACAAGGCCGAAAGCAAGCGAGCCGGTAAGCTTCGAAAGGGGCACCGTGTCGTTTCGTCATCCGTGAGCATGACGGCCACATTTGAACGGACATCGAATGTCCAGAAACTCATCATGGAGCTCGCCAAAAACCCTGAGGGGAAAGTGAACTTCATTGGCGAGCTTGATGACCCGATCGCCGGTAAATACCGCGTTGCGGTTATCGGATTCTCCCCCGACTCGTTGTCTATTGCCAAGTGGAGTCACGGCGAGCTGGACGAAGATACATCGCTTGAAGGAACTGTGGACGATTACGATCCGATCGATTAATTCCAATAAGACAAGGAGGCGTTTTACATGAGTGAATTTCTCACGATGGAAGAATTTCTGGGGATGAACACCCAGGTCGATGCAAAAGGGGAATGGGAGTGGAAACGGAAAGGCGTGAAGCTCCCTATCCGTGCTGTACCTGGTGACGTGTATTACAAAGCCCGTAAAGCAGCGCTTAAGGTATCCGTCACAGGTAAAAAGAGCAAGGCAGAGCGGAAAGTTGAATTCGATGATCTGCGCTTCAAGGCTGAGATCATCATCGCCGGCATCGATACCGATCGCACAAACTTCCGGATTGACTCGCAGCAGGCGCTGGCGAAGTATGGAAAGCTGGCTGCCTATGAAGTTGTTCCCTGCATCTTCCCATCGCCGAAAGAGCTGGATGACCTGTATGATGCGATCGCTGAAATAAGTGATTTTGCAGACGATGAGGAGGCAGAGGAAGAGGTAAAAAACTAATCAAGGAGAGCCCGGAACTGGCTCTCTATTCTTATATCTGGCAAGAAAAAAACCGCCTGCCTTCGGAAATCCTAACTCTCCCTGAGCGGGAAAAGCAATTCGTCCTGGTTTCTACCGTTATGGAGATGGAGCGCAAATCCGAGCAGGCAAAGAAAATGGAGCGAATGAAAAGCCGCAGGCGAAGAGGAAGGGGGAGATAGGTAATGGCTTTAACGACAACGCTTGCGTTTCAAGAGAAGATGTCCAAGCAGCTCTCCTCCCTTCTGAAGCACCTTGGTGATGTTCTGGACATTTTCGATGATGTTGAAGATGCCGCAACCGAAATGGAAAATGCGTTGGATAGCATAGACCACGCTGGAATAACCCAACTGGATAATGCTATGGATGACGCCCATCGCCAAGCTACAAAGCTGGCCCGCGAAATTGCCGATGTGGATCACGAAGCGGATTCGGTCGATGATAAACATATCACACGATTGGAAAGAGCACTTCGGGCTGCTTCCAAGGCCGGGGATGAGGCGGCAGAATCACTCGAGTATGTTGATAAAGCAGCCGGGCATATGGAAGAAATTGCGGGTGTTGCTGCTGCAGGTGGTGCGGTGGTTACCGCTGGTTTGTCTGCCGCGGCAGTATCAGCATACAACATGGACCATTCCCTTGACTTGCTGCAAGCTCGTGTGGGTGCAACAGATTCGGAAATGGTGTCAATGTCAGACTCAGTAAAAAAATTATTCACGTCCGGTCTGGTCGAAGCTCCCCAGGAAGCTGCGGAGTCATTCGGGAGATTCAGACATCTCCTTGAGGGTACTGATGAAGAGATTCGGAAAGTCGCTGAGGGTGCCATTGCTCTGGAGAAGGTTTCTCTTGGCGATCTCGATCAGGACAGTATTGCTAAGGCCCTGGACATGATGCAAGGACAGTGGGGAACAGAGCCAGTCAAAGGACTTGATATGATTTCCGCTGCGTATCAACGAGTCGGAGATAAAGCGGATGATTTGCTTGATACCATTTGGGAATACTCTCCGCAATTCAAAGAGGCCGGAATCAGCGCTGAAAAAATGATGGGTATGTTCGTGGCGGGAGCAGAGTCCGGTGCTTTCAACTTTGACAAGTTAGGGGATGCTTTCAAGGAATCGTTTGGCATCCGCTTGAATAAGGCCCTGGACGAAAACGCATTGGGAGCGCTTGAGGGAATATTCGGTAAGGATAAACTGTTCAAGATACTCGATCAAATCAAGGCCGGGGGCAAAGAGGCAGAACAGGCGATCATGGCAATTACAACGGGTATTGCATCAATCAAAGATGCTAGCGTGCAGGACGATGTTATGTCCAAAGTTTTCGGCACCCAGTTCGAGGATGCTGGACGAGCTGCAGTAAAGGCCATGATGAACGCAAAACCTCTTGAAGAATTCGGGGGAAAGGCCGGAGAAATAGCTGACCAAGTAGCAAGTGATTGGCAGGCGATGTCCAATGAGATGCAACTCGCCTTTGAACCAGTTGGTGACGCGGTGCTGGATGTAGTTAAACCAATCGTTGGTTTCATCGCAGATATTACAAAAGGAATTGGTGAGTTTGCTAAAGATCATCCTCTGATTACTAAAATTGCAGTTGCCTTCTTAATGGTCGTAGCTGCACTCTTATTGCTGGTCGCTCCACTTGTGTTTCTTGCTGGGATTTGGATGCCGGTAACAACAGGATTTGCAGCCATGTCCGCTGCTATGGGTGGGTTCGGAATAGCTTCACTTTCAGCTCTATGGCCGATCCTCTTGGTGATAGCCGCCGTAATCGCACTTATTGCTGCTGGCTGGTGGCTATACGAGAATTGGGATATGGTGAGTGCCTATCTGGTAGCCGCGTGGGAATGGGTAAAGAACGCAGGAATAGCAGTGTGGGAAGGAATCTCTGCCTATCTCAATACCGTTATTGCTTTTTGGAAGGGCATCTTCACAGCCTTCACTCAGTTCATCACTGGTGACTGGTCAGGTGCATGGGAGACCATCAAGAATACCTTCTTGAACGCATTCACGACTATCGATGGTTGGTTTGGCGGGTGGATCAGCGGGTTATTTGAGAGCGGACAGAAAATTATCACCACGATTGTCGATGGTATATTGTCTGTGAAGGATAAGGTTGCTGACGCACTTTCGAGCGTTTTTGAATGGGCGGATCAATTCTTGCCCCACTCAGACGCAGATTTGGGGCCGTTCTCCCGACTCACAGACAGCGGTATGGCTATTCCTGAGACAATGGCGATCGGTGTTGAGGCTTCGGGTGATTCTCTTGCGACGGCTATGGAAGATTCATTTAGCAAGGTGCCAAGCTATACACCTTCCCTCGCCAATACAGGGGTTGCTCAGGCAGCAGTTGGGGAACAAACTGCTGGATCAACATACGTTGATTTCCGACCAACTATCCAACTGACACTCCAGAGCAATAGCGTAAACAGCAAAGAGGATCTGGACAGTCTATCCGAAAAGATTGCTGATACTCTTGCCGACAAATTACAACATGTTTTGGCAGGAAAAGGAACGCTTGTCCTTGAGTGAAGAGGTATTCTTTGTAAAAATAGAGAATATCCCCTACAAACTACAAAGGAGGCTTCTTGGATGTGGAAGGCATTGGGCATTTTGGGTATATTGGCTTTCCTGGTTTTTATAATCATTGGAATCATTAGTGCAATTAGAAAAAATGGAAAAGCCAAACGAAACTTTCTGATTGCACTGGTTTCAATGGTATTAGCGTTTATCGGTGTTATTTCAGATGCAAATTCCGCCAAAGAAACGGTACAGCAAAAGGAAAATCTTTATGAAGTGAAAGACGTTCCCAAGTATTCAATTGCTGATCAGGAAAGCAACAAAACTCACAAGAATATTAGAGTTACAACAAGTGCATCATCGGAAGAGGATTTGAGAAAAATTGTTTTAGACATCCGAAATAAATATCAAACCGATGAGGCGGTATGGTTGTATATTCATGAGCCAGACAACAACCCGAACGGATTTGGGTACGGCATCTTAAAAGCTGCAGCGAGATTTGGCAACTCAAAAATTGGGATGGCCGCTGTCGGAACCAAAAGTATTGAAGAATATATTTTTGAAATGAAATAAAACAAGTGTAATAGAGGCGCCCTTTCAAATAGATCGGGCGTCTCTTTCTATTGGGGGTAGGTGAGATGAAATCCAAACATCTTGAGTTCTGGTTGACCTGGAACAATAACGCAGAGAGGCTCCGCTTGCCCGTCCTGCCGCCAAAGATATCCGTGAAGATTGGTCACTCCTATACCGACATTGAGCTGGTCGCGGTAGGGGAAGCGACTATCATCGGCGACCCGCAGCTGGACGAGTATTCTTTCTCTACCATCTGGCCGGAAACATATGACCCTGGGATTTGTGACTATGAGGGATTCCCTTCCCCAGAGGAGTTTGTCGAGACGATCAAACGATGGAAGAACTCAGGCTATCCGATCCGCTTTACAGTCACCGGCAGCTCCATTAACACTCCGGCCACCATACGAGACTTTTCTCACGAGTGGGATGGGTTTGACATAGAATTCAGTCTGACATTGAAGGAATACCGCTTTATTACGTTGGAAAGCACCAACGTGAATATTTCCTTCCAGACAGTGAATGGCGGGAAAATACGCCCCGATACTCGCTCAGCGAAGGTATCTTCCACAAAGGATAAAGAGAAAGAGAGCTTGGTTGACCAATACCTTTCCCGCGGGAAACCAAAGCTGAAGAAGTGAGGTGTCCGCCATGCAGCCCAATTATCGATACGAGATTCGCATTCAAAAGCCCGGTAAAACGGCTCAACGAATTCCTTTCACGGAAGCCACATGGTCGGGCAGTCGGCAAGAAGCAAAGCGGACATTGGCGGTGAAAACAAATAGGGGACGGGATAAGTTTTGGCCGAAGATTGATGTTGAAGAAGGCGACTTGATGGAGATGATCTCCTATTTTACTGGTGCGCCTCGCTCTCTATTTGCCGGCATGATTGTTGATCTCGGGAAAACATCAAAGGGAGATATCAATCCCGTCGCGTATGATCTCGGCTTTTACCTTCTTAATAACGACGTGGTGGAGGTCACAACAGGGGAGAGATCCGATGCGCTGCTGACAAGGATGTTCCAGCAAGTGGGCATCCCAATCGGACAAATCGGCCCGATGCCATACGTTGAGAAACAGGTTATCCGGAAAAGCCTTTGGGATGCGGTGGTGGACATCTTAAATCAGGTGTATCGCAGCAGCGGCATTCGATACTGGTGTTGGCTTGAGCAAGGGAAAGTGTTCGTGGGAACCCAAAGGGGCCAAACAAAGCAGTGGAAGATCAGTCAGGGCACCAGCCTACTCGATGCGAGCCGCAAACGCTCGATCAGCGAAATGAGGACGGCGGTCAGGGTGATTGGTAGCGACAACGAAAGCAGCGCGATTCTGCACGAGCAGTTGGATCAGACCAACGCCAAACGATACGGCAAAATGGTCAAAGTAATCGAGGTCCAAGATGAGAAAAAGGGGACAGCATCGTCTCTTGCAAAGCAGGAACTGAGCAACCTGAACAAGGTAAAAGACGAAGCCTCCGTCAGCTCACTGGGTATCGATGATATCATTTCCGGTACAAAGATCGAGGTATTTGAGGAAATCACGGAGCTGAACGGGATTTATACAGTTTGGGGAGATAGTCATACGATTCGTCCTGGCTATCATGAAATGAAGTTACAGTTGCAGATGGAGGTGAGCGGTGCGTGAACGGGTTTCAAAAACTTGCCCATGTGCTTGGAGGGCCGAATAAGTCAGATGCAAATTCAGTCCCGAAAGAAATGCGCCTTGAATTGGCTACCGTGCAGACCCCGCCCCCCAACCTATCAATCCTTATCGATGGCATAAACAAACCATTCGGTAAGGATTTTCTTATGATCGCGGAGCACCTTACAAGGCATTCGCGGATCGTCACCATCGCTCATGAAGAGCAGAAAGAGCGTAATCTGGGGGACAAGACAGAAAAGGACCTTCTGGATACGGATGACGATTCGCCATCACCTGAGCTCACAAAATTCTCCTACAACTTTGTGGAGTTGAAGTATGAGGATGTCCTCAAAAAAGGGGACAGGGTCCTTGTTGCTTCAGTCGGTTCGCGTTATTACATCATCGATAGGGTGGTGCGGCCATGAGCATTTTCCCTGAAATTATTGATCAGGTTGAACAATCACAAGCAACAGAAGAGCAGCAGCAACCCTCTCTACGAACTTACGCATTTGACATTGAGCAGGGAGAATTTCTCTTACACCCGAACGGGATACCGATCATTATCGATGGAGTAGAGGCTCTCCAGCAAAATGCACAGAAGGCGTTGAGCACGGATCGCTACACCTACCCTATTTATACTTCTGCTTACGGCCATGAATTAAAGGAGCTGATCAGGGGCGAAGGTACTCGGGAATGGAAACAGGCAGAAGCAAAGCGCCTTGTTCGGGAAGCAGTGGAGTTTCTGTATGGTATCGATCGATGTGAGGGCTTCTCATTTGCATGGATTGGAGCCGGCCTCAAAATAAGCTATTTGCTTGTCACAGATCAGGGGGCGATCCCGCAGGAGGTGATAGTTGAATGATGACGATTCCAACCGAAGACGAAATTTTTAACAGGCTAGTGGCAAAGTACCTGTCTATCACTGGGCCAATGAATGTGGAGGAAGGAAGCATCCCGTATGACTTCCTCAAAGTAGACGCCATGGAACACGCCGAAGGTTATCGATATATTTTGGCGCTTTATTACGCCCTGTGGGTGGAATATGCAGAGGGTGAGAACCTTGACCTTGCTGTAAGCACGCAGGGGATTACACGGAAGATGGCAACAAAGGCCAGGCTCCCCACACCACAATTAAAATTGACGGGCATTCCCGGAGATAAGATTTCTTCCGGGTCTCGTTTCATGACAGAGGGGGCTGCTCCTCTATTTTTTGTTGTCCCAGAGGATATAAATCTGGATGGTTCGGGTGTAGGAATGGGGTTGCTGCAGGCAGAGGAAACAGGCCAGAAAGGTAATCTGAAGGCTGGAATGAAGCTATTGCCTGTTCAAAACATTAACGGATTACAAACGATTGAGCTTCTCGCAGATTTGGAAGGTGGTGCGGATGACGAGTCCGATCCGGACCTTAGGAGCCGATACTGGCAAAAAGTGCGGCGCCGAGCGACATCTGGGAATGCGGCTCACTACATTGAATGGGCTTTGGAGGTCCCGGGGGTTGCCGGCGCTAGGGTTTTTGAAAACCTTGATGGACCAAACACCGTTCGCGTGGTGCTGCTCGGTCAGAATGGTACCTCGCCGGACGCAACGATTGTGGAAGCAGCCCGGGCACATATCCAAGCGAATCGTCCGCTTGGTCCTGGTGATGATGGAATATTTGTCGTTGCTGCAACGCCAAAAATATTCAATTTCTACGCCAAGGCCAAGTTGGCAAAGAATTTCGATCTTGCCACCGTGACAACGGCTTATGAGGCAACACTGGCCGAATACCTGTTGGACCTTCTGGAATCGACAGATGCCGAGGAAACAATTCGTCCGGTCGTTTGGACAAAAGCAGGCGCTCTCCTCTTGGGAATTAAGGGTGTCGATGACTACGGCGGGTTGACCATCAATGGAGTGGCAGGAAACAGCACTTTCGGACCCGATGAGGTGCCTGTTCTTGGTTCCGTGACGCTTGAGGTGATGGCATGAGTCAGCGGCTTATTTTCCTCATACCGCCTTATTACAGGAAGTCGAAAATAACCAATGGCATTTTGGGGGCAATCGAGAGTGAATCGGATCGCCGTGTTGACTTTGCGCTGGACGTCATCAAGCAAGGAAATCCCATTCTTGCAACGTGGGGGCTGACGGAATGGGAGAGGCAGTTAAAACTCCCGCCGGTGCCAGAGGGAACTGCCATTGAGACCAGGCGGGCAAGGGTTTTGTCTCGGCTGAATATACCTCCCCTTATCACCCCAAAGGAAATGGAGAAGATAGCTGGGGAATTCACGAAATCAAAGCAGGCAAATGTTGTGGAGTATGGACGTGAGAAGCGTTTCGAGGTGGTCGTTGATATCGACGATCTTCTCGATTATGAACGACTTGCTGAGTCTGTTTTCGAAATGCGGCCAAAACATTTGAGTTTCTCAGTTTTGGCTAAGACAAAGCCGGAAGCGATCACGGTGTCAGTTTCATCTCGTTCCTTCGAGGTTGAGTATCCGATTTGTGGGTTGTTTTATGCCGAGGATGACCTGGAAGGACGCATTTATAAAGAGAGCGTAATGGTGGGAGAAGCAGCCCGGACCAATTCCGTGGACCACCCTCTGACCAATACGTTCTACTCTGTTCCTGAATAGGGGGTGAGAGCATTGGCTATTGTTCAAAATAGGCTGTTGGAGCTTCTACGAGACGACCTTAGCAATCATGTTGCGAATGCGCTGATCAATGTCGATGGTCAACTGAAGCCTTATCCAATCTTTAAGACAAGCATCAGCGGCATGAAGGTCACCAAGTATATCTATCTGGACGACGTGCAATCCCAGGGACAGATTCAGGCTGCATCATTGGTTGACAGCGGCGGCAATGCATTGGCAGTAAAGCCATTAAGCATAACAAAGGGCGATAGCGGCCTGCTGATCGCCTTTGAATTTGAGGTGAAAGTGGAGGTGGGCACATCTTGAGCTACCAAAAAAACACGTGGGTTGATCACATTGTAGATCCTGGTACCGGAGAAATCGTTCAACAAGGGACCAAGTTTACAGCCACCCGGGCAAATAATATTGAAACTGGAATTGAAAAAGCCCATCAGTTGGTTGAAGGGTTGGCTCAAAATATTCTGGGCAGCTCCGTCATCTCGGGGCTAGCGTTCACAGCGAATGGGCTGACGGCCAACTATTCTGCCGGTTCCGCGTATGTGAACGGAGTGAAATTTGATGTAGCTGCTGGAAGCATCCAGTTGAATGCGACTCAAGGACAGTTCATCTACCTGGACTCAGACGGAATGGTCAAAAACACCACTGCTCAGGCAACCGCGGATGCCAAATGTAAACTTTGGTACTTCGCTACTGATGCAACTTCAGTCATTACTTCAACCGATAACCGTAACATCGTATCCAAAGATACTTTTGTTAAGCAAACGGATGTTGCCACCAGTGGAGTGAATAAGATTCCTCGTCTTGACGCTCAGGGGAAGGGAGCTTTTAGTATCACCGGTGATGCTGCGACAGTCGGCGGGAAGTCGTTAAGCGCAAACAGCACAGCCGATACAGTTGCTCTCCGTGATGCAAGCGGTGATCTCTCAGCTCGTCAATTGAAGTCTAGTGTGGCGACAGGAACGGCTCCTTTATCCGTGTCGAGCACAACTACAGTCACAAACCTTAGTGCTGATATGGTCGACGGCTACCATGTTGGTACAGCTGCGAATAACATCCCAAAGAGGGATGCAGTCGGTCGACTCATTGCTGATCAACTGACCAACTACAAGAAAACGAAAAGTGGCAAGGATGCAAACGGAATTTTCACCGTAGTCGAATATCGAAGAATTGCTGACAACACTCTTTACATGAAATCGACCTTTTCGAATCCGGATGCCAAAGGTAACTACCAGACCGACACTAGGGTGTATTACAAAACGGATGGTGTCACAGTGGATTACACTGTCACCGTCACCATCACCTACGATGCTGACGGTGACGTGATAAGTGAGGTGCCAAGCGCATGATGAGCGAAATTCTTCGGGATCACGGCTTGGGGAAAGGACTTAATGGTGCGGACAAAAAAGCGTTGATCGATGCAGTGAATGCAGCTGATACGAATCAAAGTACAGTAAAAACGAACATCATCAACGCGCTATTAGCAAAAGACGCCAATCTCCCACTCTCAAACGCGTCCACCTTTGCCGATATTATCGCAGCGATCCCATCAATATACATCGGAAAAAAGTGGGCAATGGGTACTTTTTCTTTGCCAGGAACATCATCTAGCTATACTGTCACAGGATTAGGTTTTGTTCCTTCCATGATTTTGCTCCATTATGCTACTACCTCTGATGACCCAACGGCCACTATAGATGTCGCCCTTCAGGCGAAAACGTACGGCGGGTCAACAACGACATGGAAGCAATCAGTAGCAGGGATGTCTACAAAAACCCTGCCTGCAGCAAAACCTACTGGTAACAGCTTTGTGGTTACACAGGCATTCTCATCTTCATATACCATGTACGCTCGATGGTATGCATTTGAGTAGAAAGGAGGGGCAGACATGGCTCAATTACCAAGCACAGCAACAATAAAAGACATTATTGCAGCGCTTCAAACTATGGAAGCAGTCAACCAAAAAGCTGATCTTGCAGCAGTGGTTGGAAGTCCGGCAGTAAGTACGGATGACGTTGCAACGATTATTACGAAATTGCAGAACGCTAAAAATACTCTTGCAACAAATATCAATACACAAGGTCTGAACACAGCAAACGGTAGCGAGAGCCTTTCTTCATTGGCTGGTAAAGTCGCTGCAATTCCTGTAAAGAGATCGGCAAACGGAAACCTCATGAGGCAGGCAAACTCTACTGTCGTAACTGGCCTCGGGTTTAAACCAAGGGTGGTTATAGCCAGTACGGTCAGTTCTAACGGAAACAGGTATTCTGTGCGCGCACTATTCCAAGATGCCACCGAATCAACATTCGCAAATGCCATCGGCGGCCCGTTTGAGGTTACGTTACTTGACACAAACGGATTTACTCTTAAAACAGATGCTTCAAGCATTAGCTTCCCCAACCCAATTTATTGGTTTGCTTACGAATAGGAGGAGATAACATGATCACAATCGGACGAAAGATATATTTCGACAAGCTCACAGGGAACGTACTTATTGATACAGGCGAACGAGCAGGTTTTGTCGTAGAAACCACACAGGAACAGGATTTCAAAACATACACGGCGTTAGATGAACGCAATCCTGATACAGTAGGATGCTTGCAGCTTGAATATGGACAAGACTCGGACAAGTTTGCTCAATATCGGTATCGAGTCGATCCAGACAACCAAACCATCATCTGGGACCTGACACCTCCAACCGCACCTCTGGAACAGGTAAAGACAGCGAAAATTGACTTCCTGAATAACGAATGCTTCAAAGCGATCTATGCAGGGTTTATCTCTGCATCCACCGGTCACACTTTCCGGTTCAACGAGGAGGACCAAGCAAACTTTAATCAGCAAAGCACCCTGTTCCTTTTGAAGCCAGATCTCGCTGAAACGCAATGGAAAACGGAGGATGCAGGGATCGTTACCCTGACCCGCGATCAATTCATCGAAGTGGTATTTGAAGCTGGTCAGCACAAACAGCAACAGATCGGCAAGTATTGGACGCTGAAGGCGCAGGTTGAAGCTGCAACAACCAAAGAAGAAGTGGACTCCATCAACTGGTAGGAGGCGAGGCGTGTGGGACTTAGACGCTTCGACCTCCTTTTTTACAAGGGGGATTCATGGATAGGAAAGATCATCAGGGGGGTCACGGACTCCCCTTATTCTCATGTTGCTATCGTCCTGGACGAGCTCCACCTCGCGGAAACCGATTGGCGGTATCCCTTTCAGATCCGTCATTTGGAATACCGGCCAGATGAATACGATGTTTTCCGTCTCAAGGAGACCTTATCTGATTTACAAAAACATCGGATGCAGCAATTTATCAACGAGCATTTGCGCACACCATACGACCTGAGGCAATCGCTCAGCAATGGCTTGTTTATTCTTTCGCAAGGCAGAATCCATGTCATGGATGCAGCAAACAAGATGAACTGCTGCGAGTCGGCTTACAAGATGTATCAGACCGCGTGGATCGAGTTGCTTCCGGATAGACCAAAAGATTTCCTGCCGCCTGGTCTGCTGGCTTCATCAGAGAAGCTTTCCAAGATTGCATAGGGGGCGCGCCCCTCTTCATCATGACTGAAAGCCCGCCCCGAACCGATCGGAGCTTATTTTTTGCCCCGAGGGGGTGAGGAGGAAGATGAGTATATGAAATTTATCCAGAGCCTAGAGAATGTAGTGACCCCAGCGAACGGTATAGCGGCAGCTATGGGGGCGGTGCTGGCACCTATTTTTCAATATTTTTACGGCACTGGCCGAACAGATATCATGGTTGTGCTTCTGCTATGTATCGCATTGGATTGGATCACAGGTATCCAAGCGGCAAAGAAAAAGGACAAAACCTATTCATCCGAATATGGGCTGAGTCGAATTCCTCGGACATTGTTTCTCTTGGTCCTTCCAGCGGTCGCCAATTTGCTTGATCGGGTGATGGCGACTCCTGGGTTCCTCTTTTACGGTGTCACGTTCGGGCTAATTTATCATACATGGAACAGCCTGACGGCAAATGCTCATCGAGCAGGATGGCCGGTGCCAAAGGCTATTGTCAATATGGTGGCTACCGAGATCAAGGCCAAGTCTGATCGTGCAATTAAGCAGAAGGAAGGGAAGTAACATGCAAATTACGGATATGCTTTTGACCAATAGAAATGCGCGCCCCGGGACCAGAATCACTCCCCGGGGCCTTGTTATTCACTGGACGGCCAATGAAGGAAAAGGAGCCAACGCCGTGGCCAACCGCAACTACTTCAATAAACCTACTACCGAAGCTAGCGCCCACTATATTGTTGATGACAAGCAAATTGTACGCTGCCTTCCGGAAACTGAGATGGGCTACCACGTAGGTGCCAAGTCGTACAAGCCTGAAGCACTCAAACTGCTCAGTTCCTACCCGAACAACTGCACGATCGGGATCGAGATGTGCGTCAACTCGGACGGAGATTTTAAATCGATGTATCAGCGAACGGTTGAGCTGGCAGCTGATATCCTGAAGCGGTATGGCTGGGGAGTGGATCGACTGTGGAGGCATTTTGACATCACAGGAAAAAACTGCCCAGCCTATTTCGTTTCTGATGAATTCGCCCGCCGATTTACCTGTCTGACAGCGGCGCAGGCTTGGGGAAAGTTCAAAGCGGATGTGCAGAATTTACTCACACCAAATCCACAACCAACCCCAAAACCTGTGGATAAGGTTTCCATTGAGATCAACGGCGTCCACTTAAAAGCTGATGGCTACCTGAAGGACGGGGTTTCCATGCTCCCGGTCAGAGCGGTGTCAGAGGCGCTGGGGGTGGAGCCGGTATACGATGCCGCCACCAAACAGGTGACGGTCAACTGTCACGATTTGACGGAGTCGATAGAATCTGGCGTCTCCTATGCCCCGGCTCGTGAACTTGCTGAGGCTCTCGGTCTGCAGGTGGAATGGGACGGGACGACCAAAACCGTGAAATTATCGAAAGGATGTGTCTGCAATTGATACTTGATCATGTCATTCCATTCGTGCAGGAGTGGGGCGCGCTGATCGCTTTACTCCTATTTATTTTGCTCTTTATGGCAGCCGATCTTTTCCCGCGCATCTTCGGTTTTATTGCTCAAATCGAGAGCCACTATCCCGGATTCGAGTTGTACGTGCTGACAAAGGAACAAGAACTCATCGATCGGTACGAGTATCTGCCTGCTCGAATCCACTATGGATTCAAAGTTTTTGGTGGGAAGATAGCGTGGGCGTGGCTGGTGACATGGCTGTATCGTTATCTACGCAGTAGAATTAAGAAGGTGCATGGTAACACGGAAGAATAACAATACTCTCTCTGATGGATGGTTTCCATCAGGGAGTTTTTTTATTTTATTCACATTTTTTCGATTGTCAAAAAAATACATCAGTGGTAAATTTGTTTCTAGGTCTTTTGTACGGGGGTTGATTAGCGGATGGCTTTGAAGGATATCCTTATAATGGAAGTGCCATCAGGTGCACTCAAACAAATAATTTCTGAACGAGAACTGGATGCTAGAAAAAATTCAATAGATGAAATGGCCGAAGAAATATCCGACAAGGTTCCTGACGTAGGACAGGCTTTGGCTGATCAGTTCCAATTCGCTGGAGCTACTGCAGTAAATATTCACGTTATGATGAGCGGTATCCCAGCTGAATGGCATAACAAGGATTTCTTCAGGGATCACCTAATTCAAAAATATGGTAGCACCATTTTTACTCGAGGAATTCGGCCACAGCTAAACGAGAAACCACAGCTTATCAGGGCTTACGAACTCGGTAACAAAATGGTTCTTGCCTTCTCGTTGTTGGGGAGTCCTCGAAGATTTCTTGAGGACTTTGAAATTGTAGTCCGTTCGCCACAGATTTTGGAGTACGTAGTTATTCATTTCTCACCATTTGCTTTTGAAATCCGAGCGAGCCAATCACAAAATGAAGTGTTTAAACAAGCAGTTCTTCAGGTAATGGATATTCAAGGCGAGGTTATTTGGGACAAGATTACAAAGTTAAACGATCTTCAAGCGAACGAATTGGCCCGAAGATTAGGAGCAAAACTTCGTGCTGCTAAGCATAAAATGACTGAAGGGGTATATGCTACCAAAGAGGTAACTGCAAACACCCAAGTTGAAGATTTAGAACAAACTGAGGAGTATAAGAAGGAATTTACTGGTACTCCGATGAAAAAGAAAACATTAGTTTTTCGATTTAAGTATTCCTTTGGTTTTGAAGAGGACATTTCATACGTGATAACCGATGAAGGCCTCTGGTTCCGAACCAAAGTCGGGGAAGAAGTAATCGAGCATGTTCTACATGAAATACTCCTTATCAAATTTCCACAGACAGACGTGGAAAGTGATCAGGGGCTTGACGAAGAAGAACTTGTAGTTGAAACTAGTGAATAATGAATTCTGAAGTGAGGTGATCATGCATGTCTACATTTCTTATTGATGATGTATTAGAAGAAATGGCGTTAGAAGGCAAGAAGCATTTTTCACCTCACTATGTATGTGCACGATCAGGAATAGCAGATCTGAAATTCGTCACTGAACATATGCTTACACATGTTGGAAGAAAACTGCGAGTATATTTTGAAGTTGAATGCCCTGAGGGTGACAGTGATTACGCAGTTGATTCCCCTTTGGACATTGTTCAGGAACAAAGACAGTGCCATATTTGCGGCATTAATTATATACCCAGTCCGGAAAAAGTATGGATTGCGTTTGACTTTCTTCCACCATATGTGGAACACCTAAAAAAAAAGCTGAAAGGACAACCCAATCTTCCGCTCCAAACGCAATAGAAGGGGTGGTGGGAACTACCCTTGATGATCTTGCAAGGGCTGGGTTAACACCTGAGAAGCTGGCTACAATACTGGTGCAACAAATCATCATAACTGGAGGAGAATTAAATTTGGATCAGAGAAATATCTCCAATAGCTTTAATAACTCCGAATTCCGTGGGAACCTAAACGCACAAGGTGACCAGGTGGAACAAAAATATACTGAGACAAATGGTATTTCTGAAGAAGCATTAGCAGCTTTTTTGTCAGAAATTAAAAAATTACCCGAAGGCCAAGAAAAAACAGATGCGATATCTGATTTTCAGAACCTTCAAGAAGCAGTGAAAAAAAGCAACTGGGAACGAGCTAAGGGGATATTTAAACTCTTCTCAGAAACGCTTCGAACTTCTGCAGCTGGTGTCACAGTCGCAAAAGTAATAGGACTTTTACCACCACTTCCTTAAATGGAAGTGGTTTTTTATTTGCATGTTCGCATGCTGTTCGCATATAATAAGAGAACAAATGTTCCTGTTTGTGAAAGGGTGAGCAACATGCTGCGTGAATTACAGAGGTATTTAGAGGCGGGTCAGCTCGTTGATGTCATCTATCTAGATCGCTACGGACAGACGAGTAGGCGAACGCTACGCTTGCGGGCAATCGATGGAAATCTAGTAAAAGTCTTTTGCTTGTCACGCAGTGCTCCCCGTGTTTTTGCGATTGAAAACATTCTTGCTATATATCCTGCAGCTGAAAAGAAGGGGGCATAAGCCATGCCACGAGTCACTGAAAGACAACAATCGATTTTGTCCGCGATCATGGAGTATACCGAAAAAAATAAATATGCACCAAGCATTCGTGAGCTGTGCGAGATGGTCGGCCTCAGATCATCCAGTACGATGCACCGGCACCTGGAAAACCTAAAGCTGCTTGGCTTGATCACCTGGGAGCCGTCTTTTCCACGAACCATCAAGGTTGTGGAGGATGAGGACGTTGCTGTCTGATATCGAGAGGAAAGTTCTCCGTATAATCGCGAATTTTTCAGCTGGTCGCCGGCGGTTGCCGACTATAGATGAACTATGTGTGAAAACGGGGCGATCCCGCGGGGGCGTTATGGAAGTCTTAGACGTACTCGCCCGAGAAGAATACATTGAATGGGATCGCATGCGACCGGATGACATAACACTCCTGGAGGCATGGGAAAGGAAGGATACATTCAGATGGCAAGCAGAATAGAAAACATCTTTGCCGCGAGTCGATTCGTTTTGCCTGAGCAAAGGGAATTGTACCTGCAGCTCAAGGAGGACCAGAAGCTTTCGGAGCAGCCAACACTTGAAGAAGATGAGCTGGCGAACTTCCAGTATCTTATTAAAGACTCGGCGCGAGAGGATTATGCTGTAACAGTCACATGGTGGAAACCTGTCAAGGCGAACCTCGGTACCTTTTGCAGCTTATGGGGTATGATCAAGTGGATTGATCAGAATACACGCCGGATTAAGATCGCAAACGACGAAAGTGTTGAATGGATTGATATAGATAAAATTACTGATGTTAAGGCATAATATAAAATTCCCCTCTTCCTTTGGTTAGAGCGGGGATTTTTTAATTTATAATAGAGAAAATTAACTAAATTTGGAGGCATTTCGATGGATTACTATGATTTTCTTCCCGATTTAAACAAAACGGCAGAACGACACAGGGTTCGTACACAAGCGAAAGTAAAATATTGTCCAACATGTCAGCCTTATGATGGAGGAAGTTACGTTTGGATTTTAGGCGAAAAAACCACTCTTGAGGAAATTTATGAAAATTTAAATGTGCCAGAAAGATATAGGGATGCCATTTCTGAACATATCACCTGTCCCAACTGCGGATGTTCCGGTTTTGATCGGTATGACACAATTGGGACTGAAGATCGATACGTAATCCAAACCAAGCATCACCTTAAAACAGCGATAAAAAAGTATGGAAATCAAATCACTGAGTTGCAAGAACACCTCCAATTATACCCTTCACTGGCTCTCACCAAGACATTGGGAAAGAAATTACATAAAGAAATTTTATCAAAGAAAGTACCATCAACAAAAATATATGGCGAATGGTATAGAGCACGAAGTGTAAAAGATAATAGAGTGTTTGACAGTTCCGACCTTGATGCACCTGGAACGGGAATAGCGGGAGATGGCAGATATCATCATACCGGACAAAGTGTTCTTTATTTGGCCAAAAGTGAGGAAACTGCAGTTAATGAAGTTGTGCTTGAGGAAAATAAGTCTCAGCTAATCTGGACTCAAAAGTTTAAAGTGAAGGAGATAGAAAACTTGCTTGATTTAAGGAGCGATTTTGATTATATAGGTCCTTCATCAACAAGTGCAGTATTGGCTGCCATATTATCATCAGGATTGTTAGAACAAAAGGTTCCAGATCGAAAAAGCACATGGAAGCCGCAATACTTTATAACAAAGTTTATTGCCGATTGTGCAAGGCTAGCTGGTTATAGTGGTATTTGCTACAATTCAACCCGCGCTTATGGCGCCAATGTTGTTTTATTCGAATGGGATAATAATAGCTTAGAAAAGATAGGTAAGCCCAGTATCTTTATTTATGAACCAGCTGAATTAAGAGAAAAGAATGATGATTTTGATTTCCCATTCTAAAATTATCTCCCGAATATGTACGGGTAGCTATAAGCGAATACTCCCCACTTCTTAGGAGGTGGGTTTTTGTCGAATTGTGTCATTAGGTTACCCTTGTTTGGGTGCAATTTGTCCTATATCCTTTAATTTGAATAATTAGGAGGTAGGAGAAATGGCACGAAGAAGAAAAAAGGCAAACAGCTTAGAAGATTCATTGATTAATTTAGCAGCTCTGCTCGTAATTGCACTTTCGGGCTATATTTATTTAGAGACTGGATCACTAATAATGGCAGGGGTAACATTTGGAGTGTTGCTAGGGGTAGCAATGGGGATAAGGTTCATCCTTGACGCCAAAGCGCAGGAGAGACTTAAACGTTCCGGAATAAAAGATATTGACCAAATGGATGGGAGACAGTTTGAACACTATCTAGGACTATTATTTAGGAACCAAGGATATAAGGTAGAAGTAACCAGAGCGGCAGGTGATTATGGGGCCGATCTGATTATTCAAAAAGACGGCAAGAAAATTGTAGTTCAGGCGAAACGATATAGTAAGAATGTTGGCATCGAAGCTGTTCAACAGGCGCAGGCATCGATTGCTCACTATAAAGCTCACGAAGCATGGGTTGTAAGTAATCGTGATTATACTGATGCTGCACGTAATCTTGCATCATCAAATAGCGTGAGACTCATAAACCGCGATAAGCTCATTGAGATGATTCTGCAAATGAACCCCACTACTAAGCCAAATCCTAAACAAGTAATAGCACAATTACCTCAGAAGGAAATGCTCTGTGAAAGATGTGGAGAAAAAATGATTTTGCGAAAAGGTGCGAAAGGTGAATTTTACGGATGCTCCAGTTATCCAAAATGCAGAAATACAAAAGCAGTTTAACTTAAGCGACTATGGTGATAAGGGGAACAAAAAATGCTAAAAACAGAAAATAAAAATCGATTAATTTATGCGCTTTCACTTATTATCGAGGCTAAATTTGATGCGAGTGATTGGACGAAGCTAGCTTATGAGATAGACGAAGTTGATGCAATCGAGGGACATAATAGACTGATACGAAGTCTAAATTGGGGAGATCCTGATTATACGCAAAATGTTATTGAAGTACTCAAACGAATTGGAAGAAATACTGAGAAATTAGTTTTTATTGCTGAAAAAGTTAATCTGGAGGGATGGCTTCAAGCAAGAAGACCAGATCTTTACAAAGAACTTTTTGATGATAGTGAACCAAGTCATATTTTAGATGAAAATCCACTGGATACTGATTCCTTTGATGTAACAAAACAAATTAGCAGAATATATAACTCACTTGAAGAAGACCCTGAACTCGCACTTGGTACAACAAAAGAGATGATTGAAACAGTACTGAAAACAATACTTAGTGGTAAGGCTGAAAATTTGGATAAACTCGAGATGCCAGAATTAATAAAATTAGTACAAAGCCACCTGAAGCTTATTCCTGACGATGTAGCGCAGGCAAATAAAGCCACAGACACGGTTAAACGTACTCTAAATAATTTAGGACAAATAGTTATAGGTATCACAGAACTACGCAATGCTTATGGAACTGGGCATGGGAAAGTAAAGAATGAGAGTGGACTCAAACCGTATCATGCTCGATTGGTAGTCAATGCTGGGGTAACCCTGGCTAGGTTCCTAATGGAGGTTTATCAGGATCAGAAGAAATAACTGATGTCTTTGCAAACAAAACTGCAAACGCGCTGTTTGCAAAAGGCGGAAATGAAAAGAAGTGTTAAGGCGATATATAAGATAAGAAACCGCATAAGAGGAAGCGCTTTGCATCATTCAGAAAAGGAAGGAAATGCAGGACTTCTTGTTGACAGTAAGGTGCTCAGGGGGTAGGCAAGTTGACCACATTTTTGACCACGCAAATGCAGAAATGAACGGATTAATAAGGAAATAATACTTAGAATTAATTTGTTGAAATCAGCATAATAAAGCCATTTTTGATAAGGTCAGAAATAGAAAGAAACGTCAGACATCAAATTGACAGGGTGGGGGTCGCTGGTTCGAACCCAGTCCGGATCACCATAATTGATATATCAAGGGTTTGAGCGACTTTTTAACACTTTGAAAAATAAGTGGTCGCATACAAACACGCTTTCAAATAGGAAGCACACTTTCTTTCAGTATCAGAAAACTGGAAGGGAGTGTGCTTTTTCGTGTTATTAAAGTTCGCCATTAAAGATTTCAAGGAGGATCGGGAATTTAAAAACTTGTCGCCTAAAACAATCGAATCGTACATGTCTGCCCTCAATGAATTTCAGGATTTTTGCGGTAAACAAGAAATTGTCGATGTTAGTGATGTGACTCCGAACACAGTTAAGAATTATCTTATCTACTGCCAAAAGGAAAGAAACAACAATGCCACAACCAGAAACAGTAAGTTGCATGTCCTCAAGATATTCTTTAACTATCTTGAAGAGATCGAGGTCATTACACAGAAACAGAATCCAGCCAAGAAAATTGGTTACGGCAGAGAGGACATTAAGATTGAAGTGTTTCAGGATCGGCATATTCAACAAATGCTAGGTTATTACAGAAGATTGAAGCAGCGTGAAAAATCATTCTTTGCTTATAGGGACTATACAATGATTGTGTTCTTGCTTGGGACAGGTGTTCGTCTAGGTGAAATGGTCAATCTGTCTTGGAATGAAATTAATTTGAAGAATGGCACTATCATCGTCTTCGGAAAGAAACGTCAACAAAGTTCCATTCCGATTACGGAAAAGTTAATCAAAGAACTGTGTGAGTACAGGGTATATTGTGAGCAGACGTTTGGTGAAGTTCCTCAATATGTTTTTACTGATGTAGAAGGTAAAAAACTTACGGACAATGCAGTTAAATGTGTTTTTAAACGGTTGAAGGAAATCATGAATTTCCCTGATTGCCGCTTATCAGCTCATACCTTTAGACACACGTTTGCCCATCGGATGTTGATGAACGGTTGTGATGTTTTCACATTGCAAAAAATGCTTAGGCATTCGAATATTGCTATGACTCAAAGGTATTTGGCAATTTGGGGTGTTGCTTTGGCTTCTCAAAATGAAAAATTTAATCCTTTAAACTCCTTAGAGATATGAGGAGAGGACAATGCTATGACACCACTTCAACAATCCGATTTACAATCGCTTATCGGGAAAAAAGTTAAAGTGCTAATGGCTAGTAGATTCTATCAACGTGTTTTGCATGAAGATAGCCAAGGATTACACATTAAATATGCCAATCATCGTGTACCAGTCAAACCAGACCTGAACACACTTCACATCCTTTATTTCACAGCCCTAAAGCCAAAGGGGGTGAAATAATGTCGATTGCATTACGTCTATGGCAAGATGACGCTTTACATGAGGAATTACAGTCCATTACTTTTCGTCATATTTCTTTGGCGAAAGAGTTTTCCGAGAAAGCCACGACAACTGAACGCCGCCAAGCAATCATGCAAGAAATTGAAGCATTGCGGCAGAAACGAAATGAAATTCTTAACAAAAACTAAGGGAGGAATTAAACCCATGCAAAAAACTGAAATCAAAAAAGCGTTCATTTTCTACTGCCCAACAATGGAGAATTGGTTCGTCACAGTAGATGAAGAGGAAGCGAAACAATATGAACATTATCTGGCGACAATTGATGATCTGAAAGATGCAGTATGCTTGGGTGATAATCCAATTGACGGGATTATCAAAGTTGAAGAAGGGCTTTGCAAGTACGTCATTGATTATGATGAAGATGGGGAAATTGATTCGGCTGGTTATCAATTGATTCAGGAGGTAGCTGCGTAATGGATCAAGAAAAAGAAATCCAGATGTATGAAGAATGGTTGATGACGGATGAGTTTGAACGGTACGCTAAAGCAATGAATCAAGTATATAGACAAGCAGAATAGCACATTCAAAGGAGCGGTCAATCCGCTTCTTTTTCATTGTCAGGATAATAAATTTTTCCCCTTTCCCCTTGCCCACTCTAACCATGCCCGCCCAACACGACATGTCAAAAATTTATTAATTACTGTGTGAAATTTTGAAATAGAATTGATGTTAAACACGTCACCAGACGCTCTATAAGCCCGATACAGCAATTTTTATATAAAGTAGGTATATTTTATCTAACCTAAATATAAAACGCCTTAAACGGCGATATAGACGGTCTGAGAGCGTTTGTACGAAATCACTATTAATACATTATTTATTATTTTTGTTTGTACGAAATGGGGTACAACAGGTATCATTACTTCCAACACATAAATATCGAACCTGATATTTATAAATTAGTTGATGTGCTAGTTAAATATTTATATAACTATAAAAAAAGCAATTACAAAACAACATTATGGTCAAGTTTTGGTGATATTCTAGTTGAGAATCTAAAGAGAAATCTTCAAAGAAAATATGGTGAAAAGAATATACAGTGTGATGGTTGCGGTGATAGAATAAGATTAAAAAATAACAAAAATAAGTATTGCAATGTTTGTGCTAAGAAAATTAAAAACGAGCAAAATAAATATTATTATCATCTTAGGAAAATAGAAAAAATCTTGAAAACCATTGATACATAAGGATTTTCGAGCAACTAGTTTAATAAATAAAAATACAACATACCTGAAAAACGTTGATAAATCAACACTTGTGCAAAAGACCATTTAAAACAGGATGGTCTCTAAGGGAAGCATAGAAACAATATTCAAAGTTTGCTCTAAAAGAATAAAGCCCACTGGCAAGAATCATAAAATGTGTCGTGAGTGTTGGAAGGAACATAGAAAAGAACAAAATAGAGAAAATTTCAAGCGCTGGTATGACAAGCAAAAAAAACAATTCTAATCATTTTTAAAACCGCCTTCTCCCCTACAGCCCCAAGGGTTTCAGCGTTCCATATTGATTTTTCTATTATGGATATAAAAGAAAAATAACGACCGAACGAACATACTGAAAACACGGTATTTTTCAACAATCATTGATATATCAACATTTGTAGCACTTATTTCAAATTGTAGATAATTGTCTTTAAGGGAAGAGGTGAAAACTTTACCAATTAGAATGGTATTTATCAGTATAGGTAATACTGGTAAAAAAATTCTTGCTAATTATGAATACTAATATTGTGTACCACAAAATAGTACCATAAAATATAACCACTAATTATGAATACTAATATTGTATGTCAAAAAATATTGTCGTTAAATCTTGTCAAAAAATATGGGCAACTAATTATGAATACTAATATTGTATACCGTTTAATTATACCATTTAGAGAAAATAAAAAGTTGAACGAAAATAAACATATGTGATTTTAAGTGATTTACAAAGAATGTTGATATATCAACGTTTACAACATGTCATATTTATTATAGATAATCGCCTATAAGGGAACTAGCGAAAACGAACATACCTTATTTTTTTAATGCCTTGATATTACTGGACTTTTTGCTACTGAGTTAATCGTCTATAAGGGAAAAAATAACCACCAATAGAAGTTTATTTATCAGAATAGGTAATACTGGAAAAAACCATAAGATGTGCCGTGAATGCTGGAAGAAAAACGAAAAAGAAATAAAAAGACGCGTATGGCATGAAAATAAGCAAAAATATAGACGCTAGAAGTTTTTAGTAGTGCCTTCTCTCCTACAGCCACATGGGTTTCAGCGATTTGCCTTGATTTTTCTATTATGGGAAGAATAGTAGCGAAAAACTTGGTATTTATCAGAATAGGTAATATCTATGGAGTAAATTTCATTGATTGCCTACCAAGTGTAGACGATGAATGAAGGGCTACTCCCTTCCAATTTCAGTTTTCAATATATCTAATACTCTCCCCTTTTAAGAAGAGAAAGGTCATCCCCGATCTTTTTCTTTTTTTATTAAAATTTTTTAACATTAAAAGGAGGTGATTGATCAAATGGATGTAGGCGGTCTACCTATTGAAATGATTGTCTCACAAGGTATCTTTGCAGTCCTGTTCGTCTGGCTCTTTATTGATACACGTAGAGAGTCCAAGGATAGAGAATCAAGATTGCTTGAGCAAATTGACAAGCAGAATCAGGCACAGGACAGAATTGTTCAGGCGATTGAACGATTGGAGAAACAAGTTTCTGCTTTAACGAAAACATAAGGAGGTTATTTGAATGGAAGAGAATCAAACTTTTACACAAGAGCAAGTAAATGAATTACTACAACAAGAAAAATCCAAATGGGAGTCAGAAGTATTGAATCCGATTCAAACTGAATTGGCAAAGTATAAGCCAGCCGAGAAATCTGATGCTGAAAAGGCATTAGAACAAAAACAAGCCGAGTTGTGGCAAAAGGAAATTCAATTAACGCTTAAGTCAGAAGGCCTTGAAGCATTTGCCGATTTCTTTCAAGTCAAAGATACTGATGAACTTACTGCGAAGGTTAAGAAGCTAAAAGAAATAATTAACGGTATGAAGATTGATAACTCATACAAGCCAAATGACCATAAATCAACCGACAAATACTCTCAATATGAAAAGAGTGGAAATGTCGTTGGAATGATCGAATCCAAATTGGCGAGTTTGTTCAAGTAGTCAACTAATGTATGGCTACTTTTCATTTTATTAAAAATATTTTAAGGAGATGATTTTTGATGTTTAAATCTAACAATCTAACTGCAAGTGAATCTATTTCTTTGGCAAAGGAAATTACGAAAATTGGTGTACAGGATACACCACTTGTTTCCTTGCTTATGTCCAAAGGTTTAACTGAAAAGACAAATTCAACTGTTCACACTTGGAGAGAACGTTCACTTGATCAAACAGCCGACATTAGCGTACCAGAGGGCAACGAAAGTGTAACCTTCTATCAATCAGGTCGGGCAGAATTATCTAACGTATTGGAAATCTTTCAAAAGGGTGTTAGCGTATCTGGTACTGCAAACGCTATTAGTGTAAATGGTCAAGGGAATATCTTTTCTAGTGAAGTGGCTGACCGTCTAATCGAATTAAAAGTGAACATGGAAAAAGCCGTTACAAAAGGTGTAAAAAATGATGGCTCTGCAACTCCATTCATCCGTAAAATGCAAGGGCTTGAAGGATGGGCTGATCCTGCTAACCTGATTACAGGTGCTACTATCGGAAAGATTACGGAAGCCGAAGTAAAAGCCACTGTGAAGAAATTGTGGGATCAAGGTCTACCAACTGGTGAATATTTTGGATTGGTAAATGCTGATATGAAAGAGCAAATTGACGCACTGTATAAAGATTCTTATTCTTACATTGCCCAACAAAATGTATTCGGTCTGGTTGTTGATACAATCCGCACAAACTACGGTAATCTTAATCTGATTCTCTCTCGCCATGCTTCTGCTGACAAGTTGACCGTATTCGATCCAAATTACCTTTCTCTTGCATTTCTGCGTGAAGCACAATTTGCTCCACTCGCAGCAATTGGCGATAGTGTTCGCGGTCATGTTGTGGCAGAAGGTACACTAAAAGTCGCTTCTAAGAAAGCCGTAGCAGTTTACACTCTTAAAGCATAATTTCATACATAACCGAGGATGGGGCTAATTGCTCTATCCTCTTTTACTTTCGATCAAATTTATGGAGGTGAAAACTGTTGAAAGAAATTAAAACGTAACCCTCCCTGTACCTGGCCTGTATCGGTAGAGAGAGAAAATGATACAGTCAAGGTAATTTAGGGAGGAAATTAAGTTAGGTACTTTGAGCGGTTGCGTATCTTTCGCAGTCGCTAATGAATCAGGAATTAAAACAAAAGTATCCAGCATGGTGTTCAGATAATGATTTTGGAAAATTTGATACCGTTTTAGGTGACGATGCCGACAGTTTGATAAGTTGCTCATTACTCAAGCACATAAAAGGATACACCATCAAATGGTTTTACGACTTCAGCAATATGTTTGGCCTTGATCTTACAAGCAAGAAGGAGCCAATTGGCGTAGACATGGCATTAGTGCATCATAAAACATGGGACAATCATGTAACCATGCTACATGCCAATGATTACTTTAATCCACAATCGGCCAACATCAACAACATCAAAAAGAACCATAGAGGGCATTACGGCAACAAATATGCCGGTTCAACTTTGTTACAAATCTGGTCATACTACGATATACCACTCCCACAATCAGAGCGTGGGAAGCAAATATTGCTTGCCGTGGATATCGCTTTTAAAGGTCATTATAATTCCCGATTTAATCCAATACATAATAGCTATCTCAAAGAACTTGGTTTTGAGGAACTTATAGACGTACTTAACCGACATTCAATTAAAGAGATGTATCAGATTGTCGATGAATACAACCTATACGGCAAAATAAAGATAGACGACAATGGAATATTGACGACAGACATTAACCTTGCAAAGTTGCAAGGTTTTTTTGATTTTCAGATCGCTTTACCCAATGAGCCATTCCAACTGGTCAGAAGATACAAGCGTAAAGGCGAGGACATAGACGGAAGAAAGTCATTCGATATGAACAAAATGTTTTCGTTTGCGTTAACCTTTCAGAATCATGTTTCATATACGGAAAAAATGAACTAATCAAAAAAAGGTGGGTTTCGATAAAGAAACTCACCTTTATAATCAAGGAGGATATTATGAAAGGATATTTTTTCTGCTACAACGGATCAGTTGCGAGTTATTTGAAACATATTAAAGGGATTCCATTTATTACGGAAGCCGTACAGCCCAAGAATGGAAGCCGATTTTGGCTCTTTGAACAGAGCGAAGAACTGTCACAGGCATTGAATGATTATAAACAGATGCGAGAACGAGAGAAACAAGCACAAGCGTAGTCAAATGACTGCGCTTTTTCTTTTAAGACCAAGGGAGATGAGACATTGACAATTGACCAAAAAATAATCATTAACAAACTGAATGACTTATATTTTATTCAACGGAAGCATTATCTAATCCAATATAAAGAGCCAATTGGATATCGGCAATATACAGCAGGACACATTAACAGTAAAGGTAAAAAGGTAAAACCGCTTCAAGATTGGCAATTTGAAAAACATCTTGAAGGTGAATATACAATTGGAACTTTTGCAAAGTTTTTCAGTAAGTTTATGACGTTTGATGTAGATTTTCAAGATAAACAAATGGCAAAATGGATTACATACAATGTCGCCAATACACTAAATGGATTAGGAATCAATCACTATTACATAAGTTACAGCGGTAACAAGGGTTATCATATTGATTTATTCTTTGAGGATTTAATCCGAGTCGATTACGCCGAGAAGTTTTTCCAATACGCCATATCTCAATCAGATATAGAACAATACTTTGACGAAGCAAATAAAGTAGAATTTCGGGTAACGGATAAATTAGGCGTTAAAATACCGCTTGGCATACACCAAAGAACAGGTAACTTTTGCGGATTCTGTTTGATTGAAGATGGTTTAAGGGTAATGGATGCACAAGAAAGCCAAGAATACCTATTATCCATTGAAAAAATGAAATCTGAAACAATCATTGATATCATTGGTGAAAGTGGCGAAAAAATCAAGAAGAAAACCATAATCCAGACAGAGGATGCACTTGCACAACATAAACCATTACCAAGTTATGAACCAAATGAAGATTATTCGATTGATCGGGCAATTAACTTGTTACACAATGGATTACAGATACAAGGAAGCCGTAACAATTCAATATTCCTAGTCGGATTGTATTTTAAGTACATGGGACTTGAGCAGGAACAAACGATTGTAGAATTGTATAAATGGATGGAATTGCAGAATCCAGATACATATACAACCAAGCTGGAAGAGTGTTACAAAGAAATTGACCGCACAGTAAAAAATATGTATGAGAAAAATTACAATTTGACAGCCAATGTTAAAGATTTAACTGTAACCTACACTGAAATCAAATGGATAATCGAACATTGTCCAGAGAAGAATCAGAAACTAATTGCATACGCTATGTTGATACACTCTAAACGCTTTGCTAATGCACAAGGCGTTTTTTATATGACGTTTAAGGATATTGAGAAGGTTACTGGATTGTATGACCAAGCGGTACAGCGACAAGTAAATAAACTAATTGAACTTGGAGTCATTGAAGTAGTTGAACGTAACAGGAAACAAAAAGGAAAAGGATTACAGAAAAAGTTGCCAAATTTATATCGAATGAACATCGTGTGGCAGAATTCTGCCGAACGTAATGACAATCCAAGTTTGGATTTTGAGAATTATATACCAAATAAGCAAAATGATTTTTCTGATTGTCTGAAATTCTATTTCACTGATAAGGAATTGAAGAAGATATTACCTAGACGACAATATGAAAGTTTAGTTGGTTAAAATTATTAGTTGGAATTTATGACATGTTCAACTAATTGTATGCTCATTCCCTGAAAGCAAAAATCCTCCCCAAAAAGATTGCTAAAATAATAAATAATGTATTAATAGTGATTTCGTACATACATATTTAATATCCAATAGGAATACTGGGAATTGAGTTATTCATGGTGGCTATTTATCAAGGTAGTCACCTTTTCTATTTTAAAACTAAAACTCAGGAGGATTTTCTCTATGGATAATAAACACTTGAAGGAATTGGACGAGATATTAGATAGCTTAAAGGAAACGAACCGTAAACTTACAGCAATGGCTGAAAAGTACGGAATCAAATATGATCCCAATATTGATGTAAATGCAACATTAACGCGATTAATGGAGAAATACGGGATTGAATACGATCCTAATTATGATGTTAGAGCTGCTTTAGAAAGAATGCTGGAAAAGTATCAAGGTGGTGACACACAATGAACATATATGATGTAATTGCCAAGTTACCGTTTCCGAAGCAACAATACATAAAGTATCGGTTTAACCTTTGGTATGACACAAACAAGACCATGACCGAGGAAGAGTTTTTGAAAACCGTAAACAAAAAGACGATGAACAGTTTCCATAAATGGGAGCGTACTGACGAATTTAAAAATATAGCCAGCATGGTATTGGCGACAAAAACCGCACAGGATTTAATTGACATGTACGAAGCCGTAAGGGATAAGGCGGTTAAAGGTGATGAGAAATCAGTTAAATTATTGCTTACTCTTCAAAAAGAGATTGAACAGCACAAACAGCAAGCGTTAAAGGCATTTGGTAATATTGTTGAACAAGAGGAAGAGGATGACGATTTGGAGTTGTAAGATGGGTCAATTTTAAACCGGCGATTTATTCCGGCGGTAGAAGGCGGTCGATGTTTCGGCTGCCTTTTTTGTTTTGCTTGAAAGGAGTTGAAACGGTGGCTAAAACAAAGCAATTGACAAAACAAGAAAAATTACAGTTGATAATGGACGATTTTAAACTGTTTGCGAAGAACTTTATATATATTGTAGACAACAATGGCGATAAGATTAATTTCCTGCTTAATCCACAGCAGCAAGAGTTTAATGACTTATTGGAAAAGAATCGCTATATGATTATATCCAAGAGCCGACAGGGTGGATTCAGTACATATGCACTTGGTAGGGCTTTATGGCAAGCCATTCGTTTTGAGAATAGCAATATCCTGATTGTCTCTTACAAACAAGATTCTTCAATGGCATTGTTTGAGAAGTTGAAAATGATGAATCGGGATTTAGACCAGTTTAGAGAGAAATATGGGACAAAGGTATTTCCTGCTACTAAACGGGATAATCGAAATGAACTGTTGTTAGAAAATGGTAGCCGTATCACTTGTGTTGTAGCAGGAAATAAAGATGTTGGGCGTGGATCAACATATTCTATGATTCACCTGTCTGAGTTTGCTTTCTATCAGAACCAAGAGAAGCAATTGTTGAGTGCTGAACAAGCCCTTGCAAAAGGAACAGGTAAATTGGTCATTGAAACAACCAGTAACGGCTTTAATTTTTATCAGAAATTGTTTATGAGTGCATGGAAAGGCGATTCTAAATATAAAGCGTTCTTTGTTCCGTTTTATGCAAGTTTGTATAAGGAACAGTTTAGAGCAGAACATGACGAAGCGGAAGAATGGTTTAAGGCAAACAATAAAGGGAATCGGCTCAGAGAAAAGGATTTAGAACCAGATGAGAAGATACTGTATGAAAAAGGGGCTAATTTACGTTTCCTGATGTGGCGCAGATATAAATTGCTTGATATGACTTTGCAGGAGTTTTATCAGGAGTATCCTAGCAATCCAATGGAATCATTTATCTCAACTGGTCAAAGTGTTTTCGACCAATCCAAAGTGTTAGAACGTTTAAATTATGTGTCAGAGCCATTACCAACGAATGAAGTATATAACCAGTTGCCAGACGTTTTAAAACCATACATTAACAGAGGTTTATACATATACAAGTTGCCTAAAAAGGGAATCAGAATGTTTGGCGGAGTAGATACCGCCAGCGGATCAGGTGGGGACTATTCCACGATTTCTATATTTGATAATGAAGGTGAGCAAATTCTTAGTTTTTATCACAACAAAGTGGCTGTCTATACTTTTGCTCAAATAGTAGATGCCATTGGTAAATGGTGTAACTATGCTTACCTTGCCATTGAGCGAAATAATCTTGGTTTACCGTTGATTGAACGTCTACGAAAAGATTACGAGTATTTGAACTTACTGAAATCTAAGATTTTCGATCAGAAAGGTAAAAAGAAATTACAACTTGGCTGGACAACGACTAACACAACCAAGTCAATTATGATTAGCGACTACAAAGAAAATTTTGAACGTGGACTAATCAGTATTCATTGTAAAGAGACATTGGCTCAGATGCAGATATTCCAAGAAGTAGACGGAAAAATGAACAATAAAAAAGGTGAAGGTAATCATGATGACTTGATCGTGGCGGCTGCGCTTGCGTGCCAAGCGATGAAACAAAATAAATATTATGTTGATATTGCGTAAGGAGGTCAGTAAATGAGTATTCAACAATACGTTTTAGAAAAATTTGACGGGAATCTAGAATGGTTTGTGGAGGAATGTGATTCAGTTGCCAATAGGCAAAGGGTAAATGAAATCCTTGATATAAAAGATTACCTGTCAGGCGTTCACGCTATCCTGCAACGTCCTAACGAAATGTTTAACGGGAAAGAATTTGAAAGCCGCAGGATTATTCTCCAATATGCTAAAACCATCCTAAATTTTCAGTCCTCATATTTACTACAAAAAAACATTACGCTTACAGGGAACGAGAATGTTGTAAAAGAGTTTAAAAATGTATACAGGAAAGGGAAGTACAACAGGATTGACTTTGATATCCTTGACAAACTAACTAAATACGGCAATGCCTATGAATATGTTTACATGGACGAAAACAAGGATATTAAAAGCAAAATCATCATGCCGGAGGATTCTTACCCTGTCTATGACCATGAGAATAAAATGATTGCATTCATTGAGTTTTACAACGTGGACAATATTGATTACTACACAGTTTATTATGAGGACAGAGTAGAGAAGTATAATAATAAAGGCGGTCAGTTGAGATTATCTGGTGTATTTGAGAATTTATCAGGGCTGCCGATTGCATATGTCAATCAGAATGAACTTGATCCTTGTTTCGGAAGGTCTGATTTAAAGGATATTATCAGCATCCTAGATAGTATGGAGGACTTAATCAGCAAAGCAACAGATGCCTACTATAAACATATAATCGGTATTCCAGTAGTTACAGGCCAGCAGTTAAAAGGCGATGGGCTACCTACTCATATAGTTGGCGGCGGTCTTGCATTAGATGATGGTGCTACATTTGACTTTGTTTCCAATAAGTTTGATTATCAGGCATTTGAAAGTATCTATAAGACATTAACAAGTGCTTTACTGGACATTGCAAACATTCCTGCTGTGTCTATGTCTAAGACAGACATTTCAAATTTAAGCGAAGTTTCCATCAAGTTATTGTTCTCTTTGAGCGATATGAAAGCAGGGCTTAATGAGAAGTACATGCGTGCAGGAATGGAACAACGGTTTGAAAAGATCAGAAAACTATTGGAGTTAAAAGGGATTACGTTTAGTGATGAAGAGTTTGATTCATTGGATGTGGTGTTCCAGTATGCTAGACCACAGAATGAAAAGGACATTATTGATAATCTCAAGACATTGAATGATATGAAAGCAATTAGTTTGGAAACTATCTTGGAGAATAGTCCATACATAACAGATGTAAGTCAAGAGTTGATGAGATTGAAGGATAATCAGATGGGAAATAATACGGGAAATAATGATAGTCAGGAGAGTATGGAATCTGATGATTTGGGAAATAATTCTGGGAAATAATTGTAGTATTTTCAAGGTATTGAGTAGAAAGGGATAATGTCCACTCGCCCACACATGTTATACTTACTGTTTCATCAGGTGAAACAAATAATAATAAAGGGCAGGGGAACGTGAGATTTCAAAAATTTTACGTTCCTTCTGCTGCTTTATATTGATTGATCCAGTTTGACAGCTTATTTGTTAATATGTTGACCACTAACTCATGGAGTTAGTGGTCTATTTTTTGCCTGTTTTGTGGTCAGGCGTTGATAACTTACCTTATCAACGGTTTTAATCTGGGGAATGTTCGGGAATAGACGTGATAAAATCAAGTTTTCATCGGAATGTTCGATACCCCTAATGGCATAAAAGGTGCTGTAGCATACCCAATTACACACACGCGAAAAAAACGGATTATACTGGTTTTGATGAGGGGGATGGTATATGTCCAACATGGAAAAATGCCCATTATGTAGCGGTCAAATCCGAATCGAATACAAAAATTTCTCATACAACGCCGATGGAAAAGCACATACCATTCCCAACATTAAATATTATGTTTGCAGCAATTGCAATGAAAGATTTTTAGATGAAGAGTCGTCAAGAAAAATTGATCAATTTAAGGAAGAATAATCGCTTGCTTAAATGGTGAGCGTTGACCACATACTAGAATTTTTCGACAAATCACTCATATAGTCCACATGATATGGTAAAATCCTCCTAGAAAAATGTTTTCTGAGGAGGAATTGCATTGATAAATTGCAAAAAATGCGGTTACAGTTTACCAGACGATAGTTCATTTTGTAGTAAATGTGGTACAAAGGTGGATGCAGGTAGTATCCAAGCAACAAAGAATATTCCAAAAAAGACAATAATAATCAGCATTACTGGATTGGTCGTCGTTGCATCATTGGCATTTGTTTTTTTACTAAATAGACCAGTTGACGCATTCATAAACGCTGTACAAGATAATGAGTATAACGATGCAATTGCTATTTACGAAAAAGAAATCAAGGGTAATTCCGAAAAAGAAAAAGAATTAGAAACACTTCTAAAAGATGAGATTAGCAAAATAAAAAATGATTATCTTTCCGAAAAAATCGAATATGATTCTGCAATTACTGAACTTGATACGATATATAAAACTAATTTGATGAAATCAGAGGTTGATTCAGCAAAAAGTGAAATAAACAAAATCAATGATTCAAGAACGGCATTTAAAACGGGGCAGGAATTACTAAATAACAATCGTGTGAAAGACGCTCTAGCTGAATTGAAGAAAGTAATTAAAGAAGATAGTAATTATCAAAAGGCAAAAGAACTAATTGATAATAGCATTGACGATTATAAGACACAAATATTAAAAGATGTAGAAAAGTTTGCTACAGAACAAAAGTATCCAGAAGCAATATCTTTATTAAACGAAGCACTAACCATAATTCCAAATGACTCGGATATTGCAGCAAAAAAGAAAGTGTTAGAAAAGCAAAATGAAGAAAAAATCGCTGCTGAACGTAAAAAGAAATTAGAGGAAACAAAAGCACAACAGGAAGTAGAGGTTCAATCGGCTGGTATTATCATTCAAAGTACTGAGTATAAAGCCCTTTATCCAGATATGATTCAAGTAATCGTGCGAAATAATTCTAACAAAGTTGTGAAAAATATGTTTGTTTCAATGTTGGGCTTTGACGCGAATGGGTTTCCAATAAAAATTGAACGACGATATGGTGACTCTTCCTTTGAATTTGTTGGTACTGCTGAAAATGTGAACATCGTATCGAAAGCGACATTTGGCAAAGGATCAGGATGGGAAATTGCTGAAAACCACGGTATCAAAACTGTGCTTGCCTGTGTTAAAGAAGTTGAATACTATGATGGGACAAAATGGACTAATCCTTATTACCAGTATTGGTTGGAAGAGTATAAAGAAAAACCTTTAAAATAAATCAATAAACGCCTACCCCAGTGGTAGGTTTTTTACTATCTATAAAAAGGAGCCATTCCTGTAATGAATGAATTTGGGGTTTGAATGAAAAAAGCACCTTCTGTAAACTGGGAATCGTTCCGCGCAAAGAACAATTACCCG
>NZ_JAFBEB010000007.1 GCF_016908525.1 Brevibacillus fulvus | reverse complement strand
ATGTATTAGGCACGCCGCCAGCGTTCGTCCTGAGCCAGGATCAAACTCTCCAATAAAGTTAAGTGTTGATCTTTGGTTCAAAAAGAAATTGCTTGGCTTGTGATTTGATCACTTCAAACGTTTCGCTGTTCAGTTTTCAAAGAACATCTTGCGCTCTTGTTCGAGCGACTTTTCTATTGTAACACATCTCAGAACCAAATGCAAGAATTAATTTCGTAAATCAAGCACTCAATCGCTGACAAAGGTTAGTATAACAAAATACGGGCAAGTGCGTCAATAGTTAAATTGTGGTGAAAGAAATTCAATAAACTCTGCAGAAGCGTTTCTTCCTGTACGGATTATTTTACACTAGCCAGATAAAAAACATTCTCCGCATAATGAGGATGCCTTTGCCGCATATTACGCATATTAAACAAAAAAGCGGGTGATGGAGCAAATGAGCAAAAAGGCCAAGCCTACTTATCAAGAATACGATAATACACAGTACAGCGAGCTTTCGACTGTTGAATCACAGCGAAATGAAATTTTGCAGGAGGAATTTCCCGAAGGTCCGTATGGCGCAGCCACCAATGAGGTCAAGTTGGGGAAAGCTACCGGCTGGGAACCGCAGCAACATTCCACTTCACCGCGCTTCACTTATGAGACGCGAAAAATGCATCAAGATTTAAGCCGGCATGAACCCGCCTCTCATCCTCCCCACAGTGATCCAACGCAAGAAGAGGAATCTTTATAACTGTTCGCAAAGAACAAAAGCAGCCGCTTATCATTGATAAGCAGAGCTGCTCTTGTTTGCAGATAAATCTAATTGTTCCTTGCATAGCAAGAACCGGCGGCAGATATAACGGCCTTCTTCTGCGCCAGAAACTATTTGTCTTTCGTCGGAAGCGGTCGTTCCTTTGGGCGGTTTAGCTTTCCGAGACAACCCGATTGGTCAGCGTACCGATCCCTTCAATTGTAACTGAGATTTCATCGCCAGGCTGGACAGACCCTACTCCCGCCGGTGTCCCCGTAAGAATCACATCTCCCGGCAAAAGAGTCATGACTTCTGTTACCGCTTCAATGAGCCGCGGAATCCCGAACACCATTTGATTGGTATTGGAGTCTTGGCGGATTTCTCCGTTTACTCGAGTCACGATGCGCAAGTCTTGATAATCCAGTTTTGGCGCAATTGCCGGACCGAGCGGACAAAATGTGTCAAAGCTTTTCGCCCGTGTCCATTGTCCGTCCTGAAACTGCAAGTCGCGCGCGGTCACATCGAGAGCGCAGGTAAAACCGAGAATGTAATCCTCCGCTTCTTCCGCTTTCACGTTTTTCGCCACTTTTTTGATGACGACCGCCAATTCCCCTTCATAATGTAGGTTCTCTGTCAGCTTCGGGTACACAATCTCTTCTCCGCTTCCGATGACAGCGGTGGAAGGTTTTAAAAACATCAGCGGTTCCTTCGGCAATTCGAGGCCTACTTCCGCCGCATGATCTTTGTAATTCACACCGATGCAAACCACTTTGCTAGGCGTGCAAGGCGAAAGCATGCTGACTTCGCTCAGCGGCAGTTCCAAACCGGTCATGATCGGCTTTGCCGTCAACTGTTTATAAATATCCCCTTCAATTACGCGTACTTTCTGATCTTCTGCAACGGTCCATCCATGTTTGATTTTTCCGTTTCGTTCAAAGCGGATGATCATGCCGTTCCCCTCCCATAATCCCTCAGTTCTGTCTGGTCAAAACAAGTCGTCAAAATCTGTTTCCTGCCGCTTCGTCGTAATTTCTTCCACCTCAGTCCGTTCAACGGCATCCGCCACCAGCGCGTCAATGTCGAGAACCTCCTCATAGCGTGCGGCAATTTCCGGTTTGGGACGGGTTACCGGATTTTTCGGGGTAAAGATCGTACAACAATCCTCATAAGGCAGAATCGACAGTTCAAACGTATCGATCCGCCGTGAAATATCGGTAATTTCCGTCTTATCCATACTGACAAGCGGGCGCAACAACGGCATATTGATGACGGAATTGATTGTGTTCATGCTTTCCAACGTTTGCGAGGCCACTTGCCCCAGGCTTTCGCCGCTTGCCAACGCCAACGCCCCGGTCTTCTTCGCCACTTGCTCGGCAATTCGCATCATAAAACGCCGCATGATCGTAATCAAATAATCCGCCGGACACTTGTCCCGGATGGCCGTCTGAATTTCCGTAAACGGGACGACATGCAAGCGCACGGTTCCGCCCCAACGGGTCAGTTTTTGCGCCAGGTCGCGAACTTTTTGCAGAGAACGCTCGCTTGTAAACGGGTAGCTGTGGAAGTGAATGGCCTCCAAAGTAACGCCGCGTTTCATCATCATCCAGCCGGCAACCGGACTGTCGATCCCCCCCGACAGCAGAAGCAGCACTTTGCCGCTGACTCCTACGGGAAAACCGCCTGGGCCCGGTATCGTCAGACAGCTGATAAACGTCCCTTCCGTTCGGATTTCCACGCTGATCGTCACTTCCGGCTGGTGCAAATCTACCTTTAACCCCGGAATATTGCGCAGCAGATGCCCGCCGATCCTGCGACTCACTTCCATCGAAGGGATGGGAAACCGTTTGTCCGCACGTCGCGTTTCCACCCGAAACGTCGCAGGACGGGGAGACAGTGAAAGCATCAGCTCTGTGGCTGCCTGTTTAATCGCTTCTTCCGTCCCTTCTATTTTTAATGTTGGGCTAAACGAAGAAATCCCAAAAACACGCTGCAGTCTTTCCATGACGGCATCGGCATCTTCACCGTTCAATTCCACATACATTCGTCCGTAATTGCGGCGAACCTTCGCCTTGAAAAAGGGACGCAAAATATTTTTCGTATTTCGCAGCAAAGCTTCTTCAAAATCATCGCGGTTTCTCCCTTTAAGGGCGAGTTCACCGTAACGTATCAATATCACATCGTAGTTCATTTCAGCCATCCTTTACACATTCATATAAGCTCTGAGCCGATCGAGGCTATCCCGCAGCGCTGCAACAAATTGCTCGAGTTCTTGCTGCCGATTTTCCCGGCTGAGACTGACGCGGATCGACGATAAAGCCCGTTCGCGATCCATTCCGGTTGCCATTAAGACACGGCTCGGTTCGTTTGCTTTCGACGAACAGGCTGATTTGGTCGAGACAAGGAACCCCTTTTCTTCCAAAGTGTGCAGCAGCACTTCCGACTTGACGCCCGGGACGGAAAAATTCAGGATATGCGGCGCCCCGCCTTCAGCCGGTGAATTCAGCACACAGCCGGGAATTTGTTGAATCTCCCGCTTGAGCCATTCATGCATGGCAGTCAACGAACTGCGCTGTTGCTCGGCAGCTTCGTCCAGCAAGCGTATGGCTTTGGCCATTCCGGAGATTGCCGGCAAGTTTTCCGTTCCGGAACGAACGCCGCCTTCCTGCCCGCCACCCGCCAACAGCGGCTGTAGCGTAATGCCCTCTCGCTTCATTAAAATGCCGACACCGCGAGGACCGTGAAATTTATGGGCCGACACGCTGAGCAGATCGATCCCCCATTCTTTGGGCCGCAGTTCAAGCTTGCCGAAGCTCTGGACAGCATCCACATGAAAAACTATCTTCGGAAATGCTTTCAAATGTTCGCCAATTTCCCGAATCGGCTGGATCGTTCCCAGTTCGTTGTTGACATGCATAATGGAAACCAGAATCGTATCGGGGCGAATCGCCTTTTTGACATCTTCCAACGATACCCGCCCTTGATGGTCAACCGGCAAATAAGTAACGGTAAATCCCCATGCTTCCAGCTGCCGGCACACATCATAAACAGCGGGATGTTCCACTTCCGAGGTAACAATATGTTTCCCCCGGGACTGATATTGAAAGGCAACACCTTTAATTGCCGCATTATTGCTCTCGGTACCGCCAGATGTAAAAATGATCTCTCCCGGTTTACACCGCAACGCCTGGGCAGAAATCAGTCTGGCCTGATTTAACACCTTTTCCGCATCGACTCCCAGCTGGTGGAGCGAGGAGGGGTTGCCGTAATATCGTTCCATCGTCTTTTTGACAACCTCTACCACCTGCGGATCAGGACGTGTGGTTGCACTGTTATCAAGGTAAATCACGTAAGACACCTTCTTATATCAAGACTGTAGTCGTCTCAGACTACGTTCCATCATACCACGGAAGCTTTCGTACGGTATAGTTTTCCGCTGCTTTTATCTTTCCCTGTCCGCATTCAATCTTCTCTTGGAAAAATCAGCGTTGCCAAATTCAGCAATGACTTTTCGCTTATTTTTCCGTAATTGCTGATTCGCTCCAATTAACCGATGAGCAACAAAAACAGCAAAGGCGGGACAGCGAGCCCTTGCGACAAGCCGTTTCCCGCGGATTCCTGCCCGATTGGCAAAAACCGAGACTTAAGTCCCGACCATGATAAAACTGGAAACGCAGGAGAAAATTATCCAATGAATGCGAGATTATCCTCCGTCTACAATGAATCTATCCAGAACCACATCTTGAAAGACACCAAGGAGGATTTTATGAGGCTAACAACATGGAAACGCTCAATTATTGGCTCCCTTTTGACCGGAGCAGTATTGTTGCCCGCTACGTTTGTATTTGCCCAAACCGTAACGGTGACACCACAAGATTCATTGTGGAAGCTGGCCCAAAAATACGGTGTGACGATCGAGCAGTTGAAAATCGCCAACCATCTTGCCGACGATGAGATTGTAGACGGCAGCACTCTCTATATCCCGCCGACTTCCATCGTTTATGAAATTCAACCGCCCGATTCCTTGTGGAAACTGGCAAACCGCTTCAAAACGACCGTTAGCAAAATCAAGGAAATCAATCAATTGGACAGCGATATGCTGATTGATGGTGAAAAACTGTTGATCCCGGTTCCCGCCAGCGCGATTTATACCGTAAAAAAAGGGGATATTCTTTGGTCGATTGCCAACGCGAACAAGATCAGCGTTGACCTGCTGATGGCATTCAACCAGCTCAAGAATACCAACATCGATGTCGGGCAAAAGCTGATCATTCCTTGGGACGCGCAATCGCGCAGCACGGCTGGCACCACAAATAGCGGCACTGACGACAATTCGGCGAACACAACGGCCGAAAAATCAACCGCGGGCACATCGGACAAGCCTTGGGTTGACTATAAAAACTACACGGTGAAGAGCAGTGATACTTTGTGGAATATTAGCATTGCCCAAGGTATCCCGATGGAAGAGCTGCTGCAGGCAAACAACATGAGCGAATCGACCGTTCTCTACGGAGGCGAAGTGTTGAAAATCCCTGTGCATCACATTCCGCTCACCCAGACACCAGCCGCAAAATACGGCGAATATCTGGATTGGTTTGAAGCGGCCCAATACTTGTTCCCCATCGGCAAAGTTGCGGACGTCACCGATTTTGAAACCGGAGTCTCCTTCAAAGTGAAGCGGACGATCGGGGCTTCCCACTCCGATACCGAACCGTTGACTTCGGCTGATGCGGCAACCATCAAAAAAATATGGGGCGGTACATACTCCTGGGCGGTTCGCCCGGTCATCGTCGAAGTGGACGGACGCAAAATTGCCGCGTCGATGGCATCGATGCCGCACAGTATCGAATACATTACCGATAACGACTTTAACGGACATTTTGACATTCACTTCTTGAACAGCCGTCGACATGCCGACGACAAGCTTGATCCCGACCACCAGGCAGCAATCAAAATCGCCGCCGGTGTCAATTAAAGCGGACGCTTGCAGATAAAACCCCTTAAGGCTTGCCTAAGGGGTTTTTTGTTGCAAATAAGGAATCGTTCCCAAATATTCGCCGGAGAATACTTCTGTGGCTGGTCCCGTCATATACACATGGTTGTCACTTTCCCGCCATTCAATCTCCAAATCGCCGCCGAGCAGATGAACCGTTACGTTCCGATCCGTTTTCCCGCTTAACACGCCGGCAACCGCGGCAGCGCACGCCCCCGTCCCGCAGGCAAGGGTTACACCTGAACCGCGTTCCCAAACCCGAAACAGGATTTCCTTCCGATTTTGCACTTGAATGAACTCGACATTGGTTCGTTCCGGAAACAGTTCGTTGTTTTCAATCAATGGCCCGTAATAAACGACATCGTCATCTCGAAGCTCATCGAAAAACAGGATCGCGTGCGGATTTCCCATCGAAACCGCAGTAAAGGTAAATTCCCGGTCTTCGATTTTCAGCGGATGCCCGATCACCTGCTCATCAGGTTGACCGAGCATCGGAATAAACTTGCGAGCAAGTCTCGGCTCCCCCATATCGATCGTAATGAGAGCAGCTTTTCCGTCTGGTCCTGTCTGAATCCGGGGTTGGACAATCCCGCCCAACGTTTCTACCGTGAAACTGGTTTTGGCAGTCAACCCGTGATCATAGACATACTTGCTGACACAACGCAAACCGTTGCCGCAATTTTTCGCTTCACTGCCATCATTGTTGAACACCCGCATCCGAAAATCCGCTTTTTCCGATGGCAAAATCAAAATCAGGCCGTCTCCGCCGATGCCAAAATGACGATCGCTGACACGTCTGGACAATTCGGGCAAATCAACCTGGTCTAACGGTTCCGCAAAACCATTCACATAGACGTAGTCGTTCCCAAGACCATGCATTTTGGTAAATTTCATATAAGCTGCTCCTTTGGCTCTAAACTGAATTGATCATTATTTTATCATAAATCACCGCGGAGAAAACGGACGAGTACAGACATGATTTTTTGACTCATGTTATACTTTTGGGGAATCATGGCGGTAAACGCGCTTGATCAAACGATAACTTGACGAAGGTGAAGCAAATGGATTTTTCCGGTATTAAACTAGCTTTGGGTACAACAAATCGCGCCAAGCAGGAAGCGGTCATACGGGCGACCGGACAAACCCCACTTTGCGCAGCGGTCCCCTCCCAAGTCTCGGACCAGCCCCTGTCGGAAGCGGAAACGGTGCAAGGAGCAATCAATCGCGCCAAGGCCGTATTGGAAGCCGTGCCGGAAGCCCAGATCGGCCTCGGCATGGAAGGCGGTCTCACCTTTGACGACCAATTTACGAACCAATGGTACCTCATCTCCGTCTGTGCCGCCTGGAACGGCCGGCAATTATACCTTGGCAAAGGGCTGGCCTTCCCCATTCCGGCGCAAATCGGCGAACGGGTCAAGCGGGAAGGGATTGAGTTGCGGACGGTAATTGACGAATGGAGCGGTACGGAGGGAAATCATCAAAAAGGAGGCGCATATGGACTGCTGACAGCAGGGCGGATCAACCGGCCAGACGTGTTTTGCGAAGCGGTTCTGGCGGCACTTACTCCCTTTTGCTCTCCCCTGTATAAGTAGCCAGCGGCCCAAAGCCCTGCAACGGCGAGTACAACCGCAAAACGGCCTTTCGTCCAGACCACACAGGACAAAGGCCGTTTGTTGTTTTATGCCGTCCTCCATACATACGCGACGATAAGCAAGTTGTTCTTCCCGTTATGAAACCGCATGTTGTTGTCAGTTCATCGGAGTGTTGACAAAGCATATAATACATTCAGATTATTCAAAAAGAACACTATTCCGCATGATGGAACATACGTTGGGAGGTGGGAAATGAAGTATGAAGAAGAGCTCGCGTGAAGCGTCTTCGGTTCAATCAGTGGACCGCGCCCTTCACATATTGGAGTTGTTGAAAGAACAAAATGAAGGACTCGGCATCACCGAATTGGCCAATCGGATGGATATCGCCAAAAGCACCGTTCACCGGCTGCTGACCTCCTTGAAAAAACAAGGATACGTTCGGCAAGAGCCCTCCAATGAACGCTATCTGCTCGGATTAAAGTTGATTGAACTCGGCTCTTTTGTCACCCGATCCCTGGAAATCCGCAAAGTCGCCATCCCGTTCATGAACAGCCTGGTGCAGGAGACAGGGGAAACTTCCCATTTGGTCGTCCTGGAAGACGGTGAAGTGGTATATATCGAAAAGATTGAAAGCCCTTACACGATCCGGATGTACTCGCTGATTGGACGACGCGCTCCCGTCCACTGCACAGGCGTGGGCAAAGCGATCATCGCCTACCTTCCCGAAGAACAGGTAAGAAAGCTTGCCTCCTATCGCGGATTGCGCAAGTTTACGGACAATACCATAACCTCCCTGGAAGATCTGCTTGTTCATTTGCAGGAGATTCGCGAAATGGGATACGCCCTGGACAGGGAGGAGCACGAGGCCGGCGTTCACTGTGTCGCCGCCCCCATTTTCAATCACAATGGCGAAGCGGTCTCCGGCTTGAGCGTAGCCGGTCCGCTGATGCGGATGGATGAAGAAAAAGTCAGGTTTTGTGCAGATCGCGTCGTTCATTACGCTCGGGAAATTTCCAGACATCTTGGCTTCCAAGCGTAATACTTTTGTAATAAACAGGAATGATGTTCCGCGTTATGGAACGCCAACGCTTCAAGCTGTCAGAAAGCTGCCCACCATAAAAATTCTGACATTACCATACCTACCTTGGAGGATGAAAATATGAAATTGAAACGCATCTTCACCAGTTTGGCTGTCACTGCACTCATTGCTGCTCTCGCAGGCTGCGGCTCCAACAATGCCGCATCCCCTTCCGGCGCAAAAGCAGAAGGCGGCCAAGACGCTTATCCGAAAAAGCCAATCGAACTGATCGTGCCTTACGCAGCCGGGGGCGGAACTGACGCCGTGGCCCGTGCCTTCGCGGACTCGGCAAACAAAGTTTTGCCTCAGTCGATTGGGGTCGTGAACAAAACAGGCGGCGGTGGTGCCGTCGGAATGTCCGAAGGCTCAAAGGCAAAGGCAGACGGATACAAAGTAACCTTGATCACTGTGGAAATGACAACGCTTCCGCCATTAGGGCTGGCGACGTTCAAACCTGAAGATTTCAGACCGGTTGCCCGCTTGAATGCCGATCCATCGGCCATAACCGTAAAAGCAGACGCACCGTGGAACACGATTGAAGAATTTTTGGACTATGCCAAGCAAAATCCGGAAAAAGTGCGCATCGGCAACTCCGGAACGGGAGCCATCTGGCACTTGGCTGCCACAGCCTTGGAACAAAAAATCGGAACCAAGTTCAACCATATCCCGTTTGACGGCGCGAACCCTGCCGTTACAGCATTGCTGGGCGGGCATATCGAAGCCGTTTCCGTCAGCCCGGCTGAAGTTGCGGCGCAAGTGCAGGCGGGCCAGTTGAAAATGCTGGCGGTCATGGCTGACGAGCGGCTGGACAGCTTCAAAGATGTGCCCACCTTGAAAGAAAAGGGCATAGACCTGTCCATCGGCACATGGCGCGGAATCGGCGTCCCCAAAGATACGCCGGACAATGTAGTAACCGTTCTGAAAGACGTGGCCAAAAAGGTAACAGAAGACAAAAGCTTCACGGATGTGCTTCAAAAAATGAATCTTGGCGTTTCCTATGCGGATGATGCGGCATTCAAAGATGCGATTCAAAAGGACAGCGAGCTTTTCGCCAAACTTGTTACCGATCTCGGCTTGAAAAAGTAATGGGCGTTGGACACGGGCGTTTTACCGTGTCCTCTCATTCCCGAATGGCTGCGAGCGGACTTTCAGCGAATTTTGTAAGGGGGGCCTCTAGTGAAAAAGGTTGATGTCTTTGTCGGGTTGGCGCTCATCATTCTGTCCGTTGCCGCGTGGATCACAGCCAGCGATTTTCCAGCTGTCGGCGACACAGATGTTGGAGCCGGCTTTTTCCCCAAAATGATTGCATCTGTCCTTATTCTGCTTTCGTTGGTGATGATTTTTTCCTCGTTTCGCCGTCAGCCCGGCAATGAACCGGAAACAGGCGCCATCCCTTGGTCGAAAACAATACTCGGGTTCATTTTGACTTTTCTGTATCTGGCGCTTGTTTATTTTGGCGGCTTCTATATCTCCACCCCGCTCTTTATGATCTGCTTCATCTGGCTGTTCGGCTACCGCAAAACGATTCCGGCCGTGGCTGTCACCGTTGTTGTCACCTTGTTTGTCTATCTGGTGTTTGAAAAGGTACTGCAGGTTCCCCTGCCTGCGGGCGTTTTCTTCGAGTGATTGGGAGGGAAACACATGGAAATGTTATTGAGCGGACTGAGTAATATTGCAACAGATCCATTTGCACTCATTCTGTCTGTCGTCGGCGTGGCGGTCGGGATCATCGTCGGGGCGCTGCCGGGATTGACCGCTACCATGGGGGTGGCGCTCATTCTCCCGATGACCTTTGGCATGGAGCCAGTGGCCGGTCTGCTGCTGTTGTCCGGTGTTTACTTTGGGGGGGTGTATGGCGGATCAATTACAGCGATTCTCCTGAAAACCCCCGGTACTCCCGCAGCCGCCGCTACTGCAATCGACGGATATGCCCTGGCACAGAAAGGGCTGGCGGGCAAGGCACTCGGTGCAGCCACCCTCTCTTCCTTTACAGGCGGGACGATCAGTATTTTGATCCTGATGTTTCTGTCCCCGGTTTTGGCCAACATCGCCCTTGAGTTTAGCGCACCGGAAACGTTTGCCTTGGCCGTTTTCGGTCTGAGCATCATCGCCAGCATTTCCGGTAAATCGTTGGTCAAAGGCTTGATCGCCGGCATGGTCGGCCTGTTAATGGCCACCATCGGCCTTGATCCGATCCTCGGCTTTCCCCGCTTTACCGGCGGGATTGAGCAAATCTTGAACGGTGTGCCGTTTATTCCGATCATGATCGGCCTGTTTGCCGCATCGGAAGCATTCAAGTCCCTGTCCGAAATGAACGCAAAAGAAAAGGTCAAAGTGAAGATTGAGAAGATTTTGCCGAGCTGGCCGGAGTTTCGCAACCTGATCCCGACCATTCTCCGCTCCACCGGACTGGGCACGTTTATCGGAATCATTCCTGGCGCGGGGGCAGACATAGCCGCCTTTGTTTCTTATAACGAAGCCAAGCGGTTCAGCAAAGACAAGGAAAGGTTTGGCAAAGGCGAAATGAAAGGTGTCGCCGCCTGCGAAGCGGGTGCCAATGCCTGCACCGGAGGCGCGTTAGTCCCTTTGTTGACACTGGGGATTCCCGGCGACGCCGTCACGGCTGTCATGCTCGGCGCTTTAATGGTGCAAGGTTTGCAGCCAGGGCCCCAGCTTTTCTCAAACAACGGCGATCTCGTCTACACCCTGTTTATAGGAATGATTATCTGCTATATCATCATGTGCCTGATGGGGCTTTTGGCCTCCCGTTACTTTGCCAAAGTGGTGGAAATCCCCAAACAAATTTTGACGCCCATCATTCTGGTGCTCTGTATGGTCGGTTCGTATGCGATCAACAACAGCTTTTTTGATGTGGTTATCATGGCGGCGGCGGGTGTTGTCGGCTATTTCATGCAAAAATACGATTTCCCCGCCTCTCCAATCGTGCTGGCGCTGATTCTCGGGCCGATGGCAGAAGGCCAGTTCCGCCGCTCGCTGGCGCTCTCGAGCGGAAGCTACGACATCTTTTATACACGCCCGATTCCGCTGGTACTTTTGCTGCTGTCGGCGATCACTCTGCTCACTCCGATCGTAAAAGCCTTTTGGCAGCAGAGGAAAACCGCCCGGCGATAACACAGGTTTGGAGAAAAGCAAAATGGACTCACCGAGAAGGCGCGCGAATTCGTTGCGGCTGTCAAGCAGGACCCGGGGGTAAGTTCGTGCACCCGGTCAACGGTTGGCCAGGATGTAAGGTCACTTTACAGAACCGAAATTTGCTCCCATTTTGCATCAGGAAAAAGGGGAACCTGTTGCTGTTACGGGAGCTTTTTTCATGGACGGGACAATCCGGCAAACGAAACGGCCCCGGTCCTCTGGAATCCAGGACCAAGGCCGTTGCTTGACGGGTGCTGTCCGCTTTTGGACAGGCGGCTTTTGCTTTGCTTTATCGGGCGGTGTAGTACGGATATACCAAAAAGGCTCCGATGATCGCCAGCGCGCCAACAATCATCGCCCAGGTGCCGAGCGTGCGTGCATTACGCCGGAAAGCCAAGTATCCCAGCACGATCCCAACCGGGCCAGACAAATACGGCATAAAGAACAATGCCAGCAAAGATACGCCCAATGCTGTCCAGCCCAACCCGGATGCCGGAGATTTCGCCTGCTGATTCTCCGCTGCTTGGTTAATGTTCTCCGTTTGTCTCTCCGCTCGCGTTACGGTTGAACGATCAAACGTGGGCGGAGCAAACTCCGCTGCGGTTTCGTACAAAGTGTTATCCTGCTTGTTGACAGCCGTCTCCTGCTTTTGCGACTGCTGCACAGAAGCGGAAGCCGCAGAAGAATTGGCTGCGCCGGATGAATTGGTTGCCGTAAAGGATGGCGGGGCAAACTCGTTTGCCGTTTCGTACTTCGTGCTTTCGTTCACGTTTGCTGCCGTTGGTTGCGCCGAGGGGGTTGCCGCCTGCACAGCCTCCCGTTGGCTTGCCTGATCGTCATTGCCGTTTACCGGAAAAGGGGTATAGGCATTGGCGTTGGCCGTTGGTGTATCTTGTCCTTGTTGGCCAAAAGTTTGCATTTGCGCACTGTTGCTTTGTTGCGCATGGTTGTTTTGCTGCGAGCTGTTTTCTCCCTGATAGCTCTCCGTATACGTCTCAGGATTGTAGGTCATTTTCCCGTTCGGCTCATACTCCAGGTTTCCCTTGTCACCGGTTGCCTCCGTGTCAAACGCAGCGCGTGTCCAACTGTCGCCAGCGAACTCCGTGTCCATTTTGTTTTGACTGACACTCAGTTCGCACCTCTGTCCATCTTCCTTCTGCTCAGCATTGCAACGGTTTTGTTGATCGTTTGCCATGTTGTGCTCAACCCCTCTTCGTTAAGGATGTGATGAAGGAAGTAGCTTTATTGTCTGTTTTCGTTGTACAATTTAAACTGGAGGCGAGAGGATGAACGCTAAACAATCCCTAACAATTGGCATCGATATTGACGGTACCGTCACCGATCCCGGCAGTATGGTACCGATGATGAACGAAAGCTTTGGCAAAAATTTGCGTTACGAAGAATGTGTTGATTATAATTTGGCTACGATTTACAACATTTCGGAAGCGGAGTTTGTGCATTGGCTGGAACAAAACGGCGAACGCCTGTATCGGGAAGCCCCGCTCCACGGCACGGCTGACCAGGTGTTGCGCAATTGGTATAACCGGCATCGACTGATCTACATCAGCGCCCGGGAACAAAAACATTTGGCGGTAACGGAGGATTGGTTTCACCGGCACGCGGTACCTTATCATGAAATTGCGTTGTTGGGCTCTCACGACAAGTTGGCGGCGGCGAAGGAACGAAACGTCGATCTGTTTATCGAAGACCGCCTGGAAAACGCCCTGCAATTAGCAGAAAGCCTGCAGATTCCGATTTTCCTGTTCGACACTCCCTACAATCAATCGCCGCTCCCCCCGCTCATCCGGCGAGTAACCAGTTGGCAAGAAATCGCCGAGCTGATTGACCAGCTTTAAAGTCTGCGGAAACCGGCATAGGAAAAAGGCGCATTTTTCAGGAAATACGCCTTTTTTTTGTCAGGCTTGAGCGGCGCGTTTTGGCTTGAAAGTGTGGCAGCAAGTTTGCGCCGATGTCCGCGCGACATCTTGATGCGTGCTGGAATGTTCATACTCGACCGCAAACTCTTCCTTAAAATCAGCGTTGGCGTGCTTGTCAATCTCCACCATGATCATATCCGCGTTGCAATTGTTACCTTCTCCCCAATAACCGCAATTTGCGACGCTGCATTTCACGACTGGCATGACTTGTTCACCCCCTCACAGCTAGGCTTGACTTTTGCAAGAAGGCTTATACTGGCTGTTTTTGCTTGAAAAACCCGTCTGGAGGAGAGAAGCAACCATGAAAGATTGGCGAATTGTCATTATTACCGGAGGAACGGGCGGTCTTGGCTTCGCATTGGCTGCCGAATATTTACGCTGCGGCGATCTGGTCATCTTGACCGGCCGAAACCGCCAACGCCTGCAACAATGCAAGGAACAATTGGCCAATTCGCCCCGATTGCACGTTTATCCGCTCGATGTCACCGATTACGAGGCGGTAACGCAGTTTTGCCAATGGGTCAAAACCTCTTTTGGCCGATGCGACATCTTGATCAATAACGCCGGCACGGCCGTTTTTAAACATTTTGCGGACATGCAGCGCGCAGACATTGACAGGCTGACCGCAGCCAATCTGAATGGCTTGCTTTATATGACGCATGCTTTCCTGCCAATGATGCTGGCGGCCAATCGCGGCCAACTGGTCAACATCGGCTCGCTGGCGGGACGAGTGGCAACAGCAAAAGCGGCCGTTTACGCCGCAAGCAAAGCGGCGGTCATTCGTTTCAGCGAAGGCTTGCGCCAGGAGCTGGCCAACACCGGTATTTCCGTCACCTGCATCCTGCCCGGCCCCATCGACACTCCGTTTTTGGACAAAGCCGACAGTTCAGGGACGTATCGTCATCAGGTGCGCCACTACTTGTTAAAGGCTGATGCGACCGCGACAAAGATCAGACAAGCGGTAGACGCACGAAAAGCGGAAGTCGCGCTGCCCTTCCGCTTGCATTTCTTCTCGCTGATTTATCTTTTGTTGCCCCAATGGCTTAAACGCTGGACTGCACCGCTGTTCAACCGAAAATAGCGGTCACTTGGCGTCTCCGGCCTGGCTGTCTGGCTTTATGGCCAAGCTCCATAACCAAACGGCTCCGGCCCCAATCCCCCAAACGGCCAGCATGGTGGAAACGCCGGAACTCCCCCATTTTTCTGCACCAAAACCGATCAGCAGACAGCCAAACGAGTATGTCCCTTGCGTCAGCATCTCCCTGATTGAAAAGACACGCGACAAATAGGCGGGATCAGCCAGTTTTTGCACGCGGGTCACTGCCTGAATCTGATTGGAAAAAGAGGCAAACGAGTTGAACAGGGCGGCAGCCATCATACCGAACAGCGGGGCTGTGTGAAACAACAGCCAAACACTGATCCCCGAGGTAATGATCGACCAGCCCAACATCCGGTCAATTTTTCTGTCGGCCAGCCCGGACGTCCACTTGCTGGCAACGATGCCGGCGATCACCCCGCCCAACCCGAGCGGAATATCCAGCAGCCCAAAGACGAACAGATCCTCTCCCCTTTCCTGCAAAACGTAAAACATCAGCAGAACATAAGAAGCTCCAATTATCCGTTCAGCCATCTGGATATAAAACAACCGTTTCAACGAATGATGAACGGCCACGTAACGAAAGCCTTCCCGAAAGCGTTGCATAAACCCGGCCGCGCTTTGTCCTTCTTGCCCGACCAGCCGCGGCAGCCCCATCAAAATCAGCAAGGACAGCAAATAACAGCAAGCGTCAAACAAAAAGTTATACCGATAGGAAAAGTAATAAACCAAAAAAGAAGCGATTCCTTGACACACGATTATCAGGAATGAAGTGGTGCTTTGCAACAGCGAATTGGCCGCCAACCGTTGTTTTGCTGCGACAGCGGACACGACCGCCACCTGCATGGAAGGCGTGAAAAAGGCAGCGCAAATATTGGTCAATATCAGCAACAAGAAAGCGATCCAGAGCATCGAGGCATCGGTCACCCAGAAAAACAGGCTGACCAATACTGCCCGCAGCAAATTGACAATCATCATGACTTTTCGTTTGTCCCAATTTTCCAATAAAGGGCCGGCCAAGATGCTGGTCACTACATACGGAACCAGCCGGAATATCGTACCAGCGGCAAAAGACAAGCCCGATCCGCTTAAATCATTTAATAACCCGACGACGGCGATAAAAGTAAATTCATTTCCAACAATATGTATGACATGAGCCGCATAAAGACGGCGAAATACCTGCTGTTTCAGCAATTCCAACATAGGAAGGGAATCCTTTCCGCTTTTCTTCCATTGTAACACCTCGCCTGTTTCTGAAAAGAGCGGTTTAAAAAAAGATTACCAATTTGTCCATTTTTCGCAAGCTTCTTGCGCCGAATCTGTGGTTTAATAATATTTATGTTTTTTTATTTTAATTAAATTAAGGAGGGGTATTTGTGCGAACGTTTTCCCTTCGCTACAAATTGCTTCTGGGTTTCGCCGTCATCATTCTCATCTTAATTGCAATAAGCTCCATCACTTATTACAACGTCGATCAAACGACGGACACCTATAACGATTTGCTGGAACGCCGGATGAAAATTCAGGAAAACATGCTTGGTATTCAGTCATCGGTCAATGAACAAAGCAGCTTGTTTCTCGAATATTTGCTGATGGAACGCCAGGAATACCTGACCGATTTTCAAGCCGTCCAGCAAAAAGTGCTGCAACTGGTGGAAGATACAGGAAAACTGGTCAAGCGGGATGTTGACAAACAATCGCTAGCCAAAATTGTCGAATTGCATCAACAATACGCAGAAAAAAGCAAAAATGTCATCGAACTGCAAAAACAAAACCAGATGGCCGCTCTGGTGATACTGTCCACAGAAGTGGTACCGCTGAGCGATGAGATCAAAGACATCACCGCCAAAATGGTGGAAGGTCAACAAACACTGATTACGCAGGAACAAACCCTCGTCATGTCCCAGGTAATCACGATGAAGCTGACGATTGGACTGGTGACGACTCTTGGGGCGATGATCGCCATTGTCATTGCCTTGGCTCTCTCGAAAACAATCACCCGTCCATTGCGGATGGTGTCGAGAACGCTGGCCCAGGTTGCAGAAGGAAATTTACATGCGGAAATTCCCCAGATCCGTTCCAAGGATGAGCTGGGGCAATTGACTGACTCGCTGCGGACAATGGTCACGGATCTGCAAGCGATGATTCAGGAAGTGAAAGGAGCTTCCCTCCAGGTGGCAGCCTCTTCCGAACAATTGACGGCCAGCGCCGAACAAACTACCCTGGTTACGCAGCAAATTGCCGCCACTTCCCAGCAAATCGCCTTGGGCAGCGATGAACAGCTCAAAAGTTTCAATGAAGTGGCGGAGACGATTGAAACTTTGTCCAATGGCATAACGGTTATAGCCGGCCATACGCAAGATGCTTCCCAGCTTTCGGAACAGACGGCGGAGCAATCGAATCAAGGGAAGTTCATGGTTGATGCCGCCTCCCAACAAATGACGGAAATTCAAGACAGCGTTCAGCAATCAGCGCAAGTGGTCGAGCAATTGGGAGAATACTCCAAACAGATCGGCGGGATTGTCGAACTGATCTCGTCAATCGCCGGTCAAACCAACTTGCTTGCCTTAAATGCAGCCATTGAAGCCGCCCGCGCTGGCGAGCACGGCAAAGGCTTCGCTGTCGTTGCCGATGAGGTAAGAAAACTGGCGGAGCAGTCGTCGGAGTCGGCCAAACAAATTACAGACGTCATCTCCGTCATTCAGACGAATATTGATCTGGCCATCCAATCGATGAAACAAGATACCGTAAAAATTGCGCTTGGAGTCAAGCAAACGGCTGAAGCTGGTGAGATGTTTTCCACCATTCAAGCATCCATTAGTGCAGTCGCCGGCCGTTTCCGCGAATTGACCGACTCGATGTCCAGGTTGGATGAAGCTACCGAGAAAATTACGAAAAATATGCATCATGTGCAAAAGCTCGCAGTGGAAGGCGCCAGTTCCTCTCAGGAGACTTCCGCTTCAACCGAGGAACAGTTGGCAACTGTGGAGGAAATTGCAAGCTCTGCCCAAGCCCTGTCTACCTTGGCCGAAAATCTGCAAAATCTGTTGGGCAAGTTTCGCACATAGCAAAAATCATAGAAAAAGCACCTTTTTTCATTGCGGTGAAAAAGGTGCTTTTTTTGTTGCGGTCAAGCAGTTGCAGTTGCTTTCTTAAGATGTTTTCCATTTTTCCAGCTCGGACTGAAATTTGTCGTTCAACACTTTGATGTATGTTCCTTTCATTCCTAACGAGCGGGATTCCAATACTCCGGCGCTGGCCAGTTTGCGCAGCGCGTTGACGATTACCGAACGGGTCAGACCGGCTTGATCGGCCAATTGGCTCGCAACCAACAGCCCTTCTTTGGCGTCAAGCTGTTCCATAATTTTTTCAATCGCAATCTGTTCACTGTAAGACAGTGAGGAAAGAGCAATTTTGGCAAAGGTTTTGTCCCGGACTTCATTTTCGATTTGTTCCGTCCGATGACGCACAATTTTCATTCCGATTACCGTTGCTCCGATCTCGGCCAAAATCAAATCCTCGGTTTCGAACATGCCGTATGCACGCAGCAAAACGAGTGTCCCCAATCGACTTCCCCCGGCATTAATCGGAACGATCGTCGTCATCATTTGCGGAAAGAGAGAGGTCCATTCAGCCGGCACCATGCTGTACGGGCTGTCTACCCCTTCGTTGGCGAGCGACTGGTTTAGTTCAAGCAGTTTTTCGTTGTAGCCGGCTGGCAGCAAACTGTTGAATCGTCCATCCTCCTGCAATGAAAATTCATGGGTGAAACCGCTGCCAAGAATATTCCCATCCGCCGTAATAATATAGACATTGGCCATGATGACCTCAGACAAAAGTTTGGCCAAATCCTGGTAGCCTACTCCGCTTCCCCCCATTGTTTTTTGCAGCATGAAATTGATTTTTCTTGTTTTCTCCAACAAGTTCATCGTGGAACTTCCTCCTTGTTTGTTTCATGCTACCAGTATTGTCTGAAAAATATGGCTTCATACATCTGCAAAAAAAAATCACCTCCTGAACCGGAAGTGATTTTACGAGATCGCCTGTTCGATCAATGCTCCAATGCGCGCTGCAAGTTGTTCCGCTGTCAAGTGCTGATCATCCGCTCTCAGATGGAACCGCATATACCGTTCATCCAGATTAAATTTTTCTGCAAACAATCCGAGCATGCCTTTTGCCCGCTTGTCGAGCTCCAGTAAAACCTCCAACTTTTCCGGCTGCAGAAAAAAGATCAACTCCAATTCTTCGAGTCGCTGGCGATACCGTCCGGTGGGCCGGAATTCAAACTCCTGCACGAAAGGATATTTCCTTCCCAACTGCCGATTGTATTCGCAGTCTACCTTGTAAAGCTGGAAGCCAAGCAGTTTGACCGCTTCCAACGTCTTTGCCATTAGTGGATGCGGGCGCACTTCGATAAAATCGGAATCCCCGGGATCAACGGCATTTTTAATATCAAGTCCTGTTCGCAAATAAACAGGCTGACGCCCCATTGTCAACGGAGTCTCCCATGGCAGCTGAAAGGAAAACGGAATCGATCGGTTTTCGCCCGGCTCCAGCTTGATCGGCTGCGAGATCAAATATTTCAACAGGACGCAATTCTCTTTTGCCTTCTGATCCTTCGTTTCCCGCTCATAGTGTGTCATGACATAAATGTAAATTTCGTCAATTTCCTGGGCCAGTTCGCCGCCAGTCAAATGGACTTCTCCCGCCACGGTGTCTCCGGGAAGAAACGACTCGTGATAAAGTCGTGTATCGACCTGGGCTGAGCCAATCCCGACACTGGCTAACAGTTTCTTGAAAATGGACATAACTTACCTCCTGTTTGCAACCCTTTCATTACTGCGCTCTCAGTTGAATAAAAGAATTTTTCCCGATGTATTGGTTATACGAAAAAAAAAGCAGAAGGTTTCAGTATTTTCCCTCAACTTGTTCCGTCATGTTTTACCTCTGCGGTTACGGTGAGCGACAACACGCGTGAGACAATGACCACTGTCTTCAACCGGACCTCTACCATGTTGCCTTCAATGACGTACTCGCGGCGCCGCAACAACTCGTGCAGCAACGGCGGCAGTTCCACCAGCTGTTCCGCTTTCTTCCCTTTGAGCGGAGCCAAGTCTTTTTCCAGCCTGCGGATGACCTCTGTTTCGATGATCGCATGCGGTTTTGGTTCATCGATCTGGACCCGTATCAATTCAATCACGGCGTCTTGCCGTTTTTGCGCTGCTTTTTGCGTTTGCTTCAGACTCGCCAAATCTTTGTACAGCCGTTCATTTACCAGCTTCAGGCTGCGGTTTTCCAACATCAGTTCCTCCAGTTGATGGCCATACCAAAAGATCATGCCAGCCCCGCCCAGGCATACGCCAATCATCAGCAAGGAGAAGTAGCGCTTCCAGTAACGAATCTTGCCCCTCTGCTCGTTCATGAGCGAACCTGTACCAGCCATTGCACGGTGATCGTTCCTGCGTGGGCTCCGACGAATGCGGCCAAAATCATGATGACTTGCTTGGCGACGGGCGAGAAATTGCCGAGCAGCAGCTTTTCAATTTGCAGAAAGGAATCAAATGTTCCGCCTAACGCACCCACAAGTCCCCAAATTTTCAGTTGATCCGCCATTTCGTGCATGGTCAAAAACGGCGGTTTTTCCGTCAAAAAGGCGCCGATCCCCCCGGCAATGGCTCCGCCAAGAACGATACCGTAGGCAACGAACAATGTGAGGATCACCTGAACCATCGCTTTCACACCCCTTATCGTTCCTTTGCTTAACCCTACGCTGCTTGTCTGCCAAATATGCGGCAAATAAATTGCATCGGCGTTTGGCAAACTAACGGAGCGAATCCCATATGGAGGAGGGTAGTTATGACAGAAGCTCCGCAAAACCAACAGCTGCCGCTCGGTAGCAACGAGAATGTTGAATATGACCCGAATGTGGCGGATGCGGAAGATCGTGAAGCGCAAAATCGGGCCGAGGCTGCTGATCGACGTCAGACAGGCGAAATGAAAACTGGAGGGGAAAAGCAATGACGACCTTTAATTTGGGTGACTTGGAAAAGATTCATCTTGCGCTCGATATGGCCCAACGTTTTGTGCGCGGTGAGAAATATCACGGGGACAAACCTCAAGTGCTGCTGCAGGAATTTGACCAAATCAAGGAAAAGGTGCATGGCGACCGGTATCGTCAGACCTATGCCATGGAAGCGGGTTCATTGCTGCGCAGCGATGTGCAAGACGCCAATTATCAATCCCAGTGAGGAAACGGCGCAACAATAAAATGGCACCTCTTTTTCCGGAAGAGATGCCATTTTCCATGATGCTCTGCTACGGCCTGCGAGACCGCCTCAGTTTGCGGTCAATTTCCGGCGAATTGACCACCAGCAAATCGAGAAATAAATTGACCATGGCCGGATCGCGAACCAATTGCCGGAAAGTGTCCGGATTTTGCCGAAACCACGCTTCGTTTGCCTTGACCCATTGCTTGAATCCGGGGTTGTTTCGATAATGCCTGCGCAACTTTTTTAACGTTCGGTCCATGCTCAATCGATCCCTTCATCAAAAAAGATGGAGATAAGAAAAACAATGAGAATGACCCAGAGGACAATTTCAAACCCCTCATTGTTAAAAAAGCCTCTCATCAAACTCTCCCCCCCTGTTGTGGTCGATCCATAACAAGTCTCGCTCTAGTTATAGGTTTATGTCAGGTAGCGGGGATTGGCTTAGACGATTGTCTTGGCATATTTATTTTCCACGCTCGCCCACCATTTTCCATGCATAATCTTGCCAGTCGTTCTCCCATACTAACAAAGAACAACGGGAGGGGAGTTCTACAGATGAATCAAACAATCTCTTCCATCCTCCACAACCGCGTTTATGTGCTGTTGCTGGTCGTAGTTTTTGTCATGCACCTAGCCGGTTTTTTAATCACACCGATCTTTCCGATTTTGCTGAAAAAAGACCTGACATTTTCCCTGACGCAAATTGGTCTTGTCCTTGGCGTAGAAAACATTGTTTATCTGGCCGGAAGTCTGTTAGGAGGGATGCTGGCCGATACGTATGGACGCAGAAGTGTGATGGTAACCGGTGCGTTGACACAAGCTGCCGCGATGTTGGGGTTTGGAATCAGCCAAACGTTTTGGCTATTCGTCTTGTTTGCCGCACTGAATGGTTTTGGATTGGGGTTCATTGCTCCCGCCTTGAAAGCGATGATTACCGACTCGGTCACTGTTGAACAGCGAACGTCGGCGTTTTCCATTCGCGGAATCGCGGCGCACTCCGGGATTATTTTGGCGGGAATCACGCTCTCCTGGTTTGCCGCCGTCAACCAGCGCCTGTTTTTCTTTTCTTCCCTGCTTTTCGTGCTGCTCGCCTTGATCGTCCGGATTACTCTGCGGGAAGAACGCAAAGAAAACACGAAACAACCCATTCCGCTCACGCAGTACAAGATGCTCTTCTACCACCGCAGCTTCCTTTTGTTCTCCCTCATTACTTTATTAATCTGGGCTTTTTACGCCCAATTCGGTCTCGCCTTGCCGCTGCGTGTTGAGAATGTGCTGGGCAGCGCAAACAGCATCGGCTTTATCTGGACGATCAACTCATTATCAGTCCTGTTGCTGCAAGGAGGCATTTCGCGCTTTCTCCTGTTGCGGCTCAATCCTTATCTTTCTTTGCTTTTGGGCACGCTAATGCTGGGAGTTGGGATTGTCGGATTGGGCTGGTCGGACCGCTTCGCATTTCTGAGCGCTTCCGCCGTTGTGTTCATTATCGGCGAGATGATCCTGCTTCCGGTCTTGGACAGTCTGACCAGTTATTTTGCCAAAGACGACTTGCTGGGCATCTATTTCGGCTTTGCCAATTTTATCGCCGGAATTGGTTCGGCCGTTGGAACCAGCTTGGGCGGTTGGCTGATCGAGCGGTTGGGCGGCGTTGGCAACAGCGCACCCTGGGTCGCCTTCGGGTTAATGACCGTTTTGATTTTGGCGCTGTTGGGGATTTTTGCGATTTATGCTGTACCCAAGTATCAACGAACACCTCCAACCACCCCCATCACCATCGTAAGGAGAGAAAAAGCGGAATGAAAGAAATGATCTCCCAGGAACCTATGCCGGAACGCATCCATGCGGAAGAAGAAAAAGTCATGGCCGCTGAATTGATCAGCGAAACAGATGACCTGACCATACCTGCTTCCAAACGGAATCCGGGCGATGAGTACCGATTTCTTTACTGGTAAGAGGAGGAAATGAGCAATGGACTATGGAAAAGAACGTGTATCCAATAACCAAAACGTCAGGGATGAGGCCAAAAACCATCAACCCAAATCTGTGCAAAACGATGCACCCGGCGCCGGCAACAAAAAGCTGGAGGGGCCGAATCGTCCTTCAACCTGATCTTTCGCGTGAAAGCTCGTCTCAGCCCAGAGGCGAGCTTTCTTTGTCCTGCCAGGATACAGACGAGACGAGAAAAGGCAAAAAGACCGCCTTTGCTGATGCACCAAAAGGCGGTCTCTTACAAGATTCAGTTGCCAATCGGCCGCAGCTGATACGGCACTTGCTGTTCGTCCAGTTGCTCGAAAAAAGTCGGCTCATCGTCTGCCGGAATCGTCAACTTCAGATACTGATGGAAATAATATTCGATTCGCTCCTGCTCGCCGGCCAGCAGCCGGTAATGAGGCAATTCGGCGAGATCGACCAGCCGATAAAAATAGTCAAAGCGCTCGGGGGTCAATTCAGACTGGAACGTTCGGCTGACCACAATCTCTCCGCTGCGTTGTTCACGCAAATTGTCACTTGTCGCTCCGAGGAGGCGCAAAATTTCCGCCGCCCGCTTTCCTAACTGGTCGGCGATCATCTTGTCGTTGTACTCCACTTCGAGATGTGTGAGCTGCTTTTTCACCGTATTCAGCATGGCGATAAAAATCTTCCGTACAACCAGATTGCTGGGCGCAAAGTTATGGTCGTAAATATTGTATTCAAATACACGCTGTTCTGCTTCTTGATGCGTATAAAAGGTAATCGCGTTCACAAAAAACGCCTCCTCAGCTTTCGCGGATCGCTTCCAAGGTGGCCCAATCCAGTTTTTTGATCACGGCAAACAACAGACGCTTAGCCGCTTCATAATCATCCTGATGCATAATGCTGGCATGGCTGTGGATATATCGGCTCGGAATCCCGATCACCGCGGAAGGAACTCCCTTCCCTTGCAAATGCACGCCGCCTGCGTCCGTTCCGCCTTTGGCGATATACACCTGATAAGGAATCCCTTCCTGCTCGCACGTTTCGATCAGCAAATTGCGCAAGCCCGGCAGCATCAGCATCGTCGGATCGTAAATCCGCATCAGCACGCCTTCCCCCAGTTTTCCGTACCCGTCGCGGACACCGGGAATGTCCCCGGCCGGACTGGCATCCAGCGCCAGGAACAGATCGGGGTTGATCAGGTTGGCTGCTGTTCGCGCGCCGCGCAAGCCGACCTCTTCCTGAACGGTTGCCCCCGCATAGACGACATTCGGATGCTGTGGATTGCCATGCAGTTCTTTTAAAAGCTCAATGGCCAAACTGCAGCCGTAGCGATTGTCCCACGCTTTGGCCATGATTTTTTTCGGATTGGCCATCACGGTAAACGGCGTTACCGGAAGAATCGGCTGTCCCGGCCGGATGCCCAACTCGAGCGCTTCTTGTTTGGAATCGACCCCGATATCAATGAACATATTTTTGACATCCATCGGCCGGTTTCGCTGGTCATCGCTTAATACGTGGGGGGGAATCGATCCGATCACCCCTTCGATCGGTCCGGACTTGGTGATCACTTGAACACGCTGGGCCAACAAGACTTGCCCCCACCAGCCGCCAAGCGTTTGAAAAGAAAGGAAGCCTTTTTCGGAGATGTTCGTGACCATAAAGGCAACCTCATCCATGTGCCCGGCGACCATGATCCGCGGTCCGTTTTCGTCCCCGCGCCGCACGCCGAAGATGCTGCCCAAATTATCATAAACGATTTCGTTCGTATAGGAAGAAATATACTCATGCATGATTTTTTTGACAGGCCCCTCCGCTCCAGGCGCGCCGGGTGCTTCGGTCAGTCTTTGCCATAATTCCATTTGAAAGGTATCAGCCACATTCAGTCCTCCTCGCAGGTTCAATACTTTTATTATCGTTCACCCATTTGTTGAATGCAACTTGTTTCACAGGAAGGGACTGCCTGTTACAATACAAGAAGCGATGAATAACCAACAGATCGAGGTGAGCTTCCGATGGCGATATTGCTGAAAAAATTGACGAGCAAGCAGGAACTTGATGAAATGGAAGAATTGGAGCGCAAGATTTGGAGCGATGATTCGGTCATCCCCTTGCACATGACCTTGACGGTGGCCAAATTTGGCGGACTGTTTCTCGGCGCCTACGACGGCGAAAAAATGATCGGCTTCCTTTACAGCTTTCCGGGGTTTACCGACGGACAGCCGCATCTTTGTTCCCACATGCTCGGATTTTTGCCGGAATACCGCAAACAAGGACTGGGCGTCGCCATGAAATGGCTGCAGCGAGAGGAATCACGCAAATTGGGACATGCTAAGATTACCTGGACGTTTGATCCTCTGGAGACGGTCAATGGCTACTTGAACATCCATAAATTGGGCGGAATCGTCCGTTCCTATTTGCCCAATTGCTATGGCGAACTGAATGACGAGATGAACCGGGGCCTGCCCACCGATCGCTTTCTGGTCGAGTGGTTTATTGACAGCAATCGGGTTGAGCGTTATCAGCAAACCGGACAGGAACCGATTCCGTGGGAAACAATCCCGCAGATCTTGCCTTATCAAGTAAACGGTCAAGGTTTGCCAGTACCTGCTGACAGTGACCGCACTTTGGCGGACAATCGCTTGCTGCTTGCGGTTCCCGCCCACTTTCAAGCGATCAAGCGGACGGACTTCGCTCTGGCGGCTGCTTGGCGCCAGGCAACCGGGGCATTATTCCCATACTATTTTGATAAAGGATATTGCGTAACAGAAGTTGGCCGGCATCCCGTTGAACCGGTCGTGTTTTACTTGCTGGAACGGCAACCGCTTGATCAGCTTCTCGCCTGATAGCAACATCCTGCTGATTCTGAAATAAGGAAGAGGAAAAATGAAGCATTTGGAATACGATTGTATAGTCATTGGCGGAGGCCCGGCCGGCTTGATGGCGGCCCACTCAGCCTCCGTAAACGGAGCGCGTGTCTGTTTGCTGGAGAAAGGCGGCAAACTGGGACGCAAACTGATTATCTCCGGCGGCGGGCGCTGCAATGTGACCAACGCCAAGGAACTGGATGAATTAATCAAACAAATGCCCGGAAACGGCCGTTTTATGTACAGTGCCTTTGCTCAATTCAGCAACCAGTCGATTATCGATTTTTTTGAACGATTGGGCGTGGCACTGAAAGAAGAGGATCACGGCCGCATGTTCCCGGTTACGGATAAAGCGGTGACGGTGGCCAATACGTTGATTGAGCAAATCAAGAAGCAAGGGGTGGAGATTCGGCTCAACAGTCCGGTCGAGCGTGTCATGTATGACGGCGATCAGGTGCGCGGAGTGTTGTTAAAAAGTGGCGAAACATTAGCGGCACGCTCGGTTGTGATCGCTGTCGGCGGCAAGTCGGTTCCCCAGACAGGTTCGACCGGCGACGGCTACGGGTGGGCCAAAGAGGCGGGCCATACGATCACGGAACTGTATCCGACAGAAGTCCCGTTGTTGGCCAATGACCGCTTTATTCAGGAAAAAAGCTTGCAAGGACTATCGCTGCGGGATGTGGAGTTGAACCTGTTCGCTCCCAATGGCAAAAAGCTGAGTACCCAGCGCGGCGATATGATCTTTACGCATTTTGGGCTGTCCGGTCCCGCCGCTTTGCGCATGGGCCATTATGTTTCCGTGGCGAAGCGAAAATTCGGGGAGACACCGCTGACCTTGAAGATCAACCTGATGCCGGAGCAAAGTATCGATGAACTTTTTCAGGAAAGCTGGAATCTGCTTGAGAGTTCCCCTAAAAAAGCGGTAAAAAATGTACTGAAAGGGTTTCTCCCGGAACGATTGATTCCTGTCCTTCTGCAATTGTGCCACATCGCCGAAGAGACGACGCACAGCCATATGGCCAAGCAGCAATGGCGAGAGTTTGTTCAGATGATCACAGCTTTTCCCGTTACGATTACCGGAACCCTTTCGCTGGAAGAAGCATTTATCACCGGCGGCGGCGTAAGCGTCAAAGAGATTGATCCGCGAACGATGCAATCCAAGCTCAAACAAGGGTTGTTTTTTGCCGGCGAAGTGATGGACGTGCATGCCCATACAGGCGGATACAACATTACGATCGCTTTCTCCTCCGGCTATGTGGCCGGCAAGCATGCCGCCGAGCTCGCCTTGACATCAGCGGTGCAGTGAGATAACGCGCAAGATCTTCCGACAAAAAGGTAAACGGGAGCATCCATCCCGCTTACCTTTTTTGCTCTCTCACTGCCACCCCCATGAAAAAAGCCCCTGCGAACAGGGGCCAATCTCTAGTTGTATAATTTTGTTGAAAGTGGGCTAATCTAGTAACAGGTGCTCTTTTTCCCGAAAGAGTTTATTGGCCCCCCTATTCCCCCTAATAGGCAGGGGGCTGATTCTCACACCTCTACTCCCTATATCTTTTGGAGCGTCCCGCCCAGGTTCGCTCCCTTTTTCTTTTTCATGCCTTCGGCTTCATCCCGTTACCGCCCGATACAGATAAGCGAAGCCAGCCAGCAGAAAGCAAAATCCGAGTAAAAAGAACGTGTTCGCGCGCTGTTTTACGCGCTGTTCGTCACCGGCAAAATAGGCGCTGATCCGTTTCTTCCAGCGTTTCGTCCGCGGTTGCCACATCAGAACGATACCGGCGATCATCAGAAAAAGCGGCAATCCTAATGGGCCCATCAGTATTTTGTCCCTTTCTTTTTCTTTCGCAAGATCCAGCCTCTTTCCGGCTCTTCTGGCTCTCCTTCAATGACCAACCGCGCTTCTTCCGCCAACTGCAAGGCTTCTCTGAACAGCAACTGACGGAATGCTTGCTCCGCCTTGGTCAGCAGTTCATTTACTTGCCGATTTTGTCGACGGTACCGGTTGGTATATTGGATAGCTCCCTCGGCTCTTTGGCAATCCGCGATCGTTTGCTCACTTAACGTTTCAATTTCTGTCAACAATTCCCCCGCCTCATCCAGCAGCATGCCGACCTCTTCCAGATCAAAAGTGACTCGTTCCATGGACTTTTTGATCAAAGCCAATACTTGCACGATCTCTTCAAACAAAAATTTCAACTGATCCGGAACACCGGGAAGATAGCTGCGTTTGATTTGCTGCCGAATACGAATCAATGCGCTGGAGATGCGCTCCAATTCATCATACGCATCATCTTCCGTGGCAATTCGGAACGAAGCCGTTTCTGGCCGATCGGTTTCCCGGTCAGCACTTTCCGGTTTTTTGGGGATAACCAGCTCATATTCGTCTTCCCCTTCGTTCTCCTCTTGTCCGACAATCTCCGGCTGTAAGCGGGAAGGCTGATCATCCGCGGCGGCATCCGGGATTGATTGCTCCGGAATCGGTAACGTCTCCGCCGCTTCAGGGGCATAATCTGCAAAAAGTTGCTGCCACTTTTGCTCCGCCGCTTTTTGTTTTATTATGCCCAAATCCTCGGTCTCGCTTTGCTGAGCTGCCAGCGGCGGATTTTCCCAGTGTGCGTCCGCCTGCGGTTCTGCGTCTGCTGTCAGCACCGTTTGCTCGTCTTTTTCCGGTTCGTCATTTTGTCCAGACGCCAACTCCGCCGTTTCGTACGCACTGGTCGCCGCAACCTCACCTTGGACAAGCATCCGTTTCTCCATCATCCCGTACAGGGTTTCCAGCTGTACGTCAAACGCTTTTGCATGAGTCTTGACCAGTTCAATTCCGCCTTCTTCCAGCGCATTCTGGGCAGCCGTCACCAACTGTTTGGCTTGCAACAGCGCGCTGTCAATGCTGGTTTCATTCAGATCGTAGCCTTCGCTGGTCACTTCGGTTACTTCTTGTTCCAACTGTTTAAATTTTTCCGGCATCGTCTTATGGACAAGCGCAACCAATTCGGGAATTTGCTCCATTGCTTGTCCCAATTGGCCAAGTATGCTTTGCGCCTGCTCGGTCATTTCCAGAGCCGCGACCTCATCGCCGTCGGCCAATGCCCGCTTGATATCCTGGCGATATTTCTCCACGACATCCAGCTTCTGCTTCAGCTCGTGGAAGGGCAAGCCATACTCCAAGCGGATATTGCTCAGTTTTCGCTCAACCGTTTCAAACAATCTCCCCAGCTCGGGCACGACCACTTTGTTTTCGTTCTTGGCTTGCACCACATTGCCCGCCTCATCCTTCAGCTCGGCGAATTCCGCTTCCACTTCTGTCAGCAGATCGCGCGCTTCGTCCAAAATTTCCACGGCAAGTTGAAACCGAAAACGGTCGCACGCTTCCTCGGCATCCAGAATAGCCATTTCCACATCAGGTATTTTGACCCGCAGCAAATCTTCTTTGCGATTGGCCAGCTTGATATATTTTTCTTCCGTAGCCCCTCGCGCCCGGCGAAGCGACTTCTCGATCTGAAGCAGGTTGATTTTTTCAACCAGCTCATCTTTCCAGTCCTCTACCTCATCCACTTCCGCGAATATCTGGCGCCGGCGAACAAACGCATACATCACGGCCAACAGCAGCACGATGAAAGCGAGACCGATCAAATACAGCCACCACGGCAAAATCGACCAAAGCGAGTGACTGTTGCTGCTCGCTTCCGGCTGCTGTGGCTGCTGCTCGGGATTCGCCGCTGGCGTACTGGCGGCGGACGTCTGTTTGCCTAATTCATTGTTCAATTCCGTAATAAATAACTGGACTCCTTTTAAATATTCTTTTTGTGCGCGATATGGCTCATAAAATGACTCGATTTTCTCGTCGATCAATTGCGCGCTGGCTCCCTTTTCCTGCAGAGCCGGTCCCGCGTAAACCCCCAACTCCTGTGTGTTCATATCCAGAACGATCATTAAGGCTTCATCGCTCAAATTATAGTTGTCGTATAATTTTTGCGCATATTCGTCAGCGGTTTTCGCTTCCGGCTCCGTACTGTCAACGACAACAACCTTATATTCGCCTTGAATCTGTTTCAGCGTCTCCGTGAAATCTTTCACATCGGTTTCGTTCAACGATTTATTTTCATCCTGAACCACATCCGCCGTTTTAACGGGAAAGGGTGCGGCCCAGACGGTCTGGCTGAAACAGAGAAATCCGGCCAGACTGAGGAGTATTAGCGTTTTGTTCACGGTATGACAACCCCTTTAATCACTTCAACACCTGCATCGCAGGCCATCAGCTTGATATATTCATGCCCCTCATGGAAACGGGGCGCTGTACGCTCGTAAATGGGAACAAACAAATCAGCAAAAAGTTACCCTTTGGCAAGTAGCGGATAAACTTTTCGGCAAAAAAAGCCGTCCATCTGTTGATTTCGACAAACTCTTCCGGTATCCTGCCACATTTTCGGAGAAAAAACCGGTCTTTTCGCAAACAATGGGAAAAACCCGCCTTTGCCTGATCAGCGCAGCGGGTCGCACAAGTTTATAGCTTATCTGGTTGCACCGTTAGCCGGAGATGTTTGGAAATAACGGCCGTAATTTTGCAGGAACGTTTCCACCTGGGTATGCTCCTGAATGCGTTGATTGTGCAAATCGTAAGCGGAGCGGATGGTCATCACCGTGCTGGAGGGCAACATGGTGTCCCGATTGTAATAAATGGTGCATTCCGCTTCCAGCTCCATCCGGTCAATCAACTGGTCAATATCGCCATTCGTTTCTGCGGCTTGCACCCGGGCTCCCTGGGCGAAGCGTTTCCAATCGTCATCCGATAAGCTCAAGGCCCATTTGTGCCGGGGCGTATGAGCTGCAAGGGCATGGGTGGACAAAGCCTGGCTTCGCGCCTGCTGTTTCAATTGCTTCGCCAGCCATGTCTTCAACTTATCCGAATCCAGCAATACGCGAACCGCTTCCAGTTCGTCATCGGGACGCCGATCCTCGATCGGAACGATCTCTTTTTTCATTTGATCCACTTGCTTGAAAGTAAACACCGGATTCCAGTTGTTAAATTCCTGTTGCAAAGCAACATCCTGTTGGTTGACCGGGACCCAGTTTCCTTGATTCCCGTCCTGGGCAAACAATTGCTCCCTGCGGGCTAACAACGAAAGCGTCTCAATCCGTTTTCTTTCCGGTGCAGACAATTTTACATTCAGGTATATATCATCCCCTTGTTTCTGTCCCGAAAAATTGACGACATTGCCATTCGCTGTCTGTCCTGTCACCAACTTGGTTCGGCCATAAAAAGCAAACGCCTGCTGGCTGCTGAAATTTTTCCGGACCTGTTCGTAAGCGTTTTGCGCGTGTTGAGTTGGCTCTTCCCGGGTACAACCTGCCAGTGCCATGGCAAGTAAAACGACCCAGGCAATCGACCGAAACCGCTGTATCTGTTTCATTCGGGCTCCCTCCTCGTCCCACTTATGTTTTCCGAGGAATGTTGCGCTTATTCCCGCGTAAACAAATACAGCCAAGCGTCAGTGGCGCGAACTGCGGTTCCAACGCTTAGCATATCCGGTTTCTCCCTTTGTTTTTGGCCGCATACAACGCGGTGTCCGCTTGGTAAAACAGATCGTTGACTTCAAAAGCAGCGCCCGCTTCATGGCGATTCCAACCGGCTAACCCGCAAGAAATCGTCACTTGCGGATTGGTCATTGCCTCCACATCTTTGCGGATCGTTTCAGCGATTCGCTGCGCTTCCCCGAGACTGCCTTCGGGCAAATAAACCGCCAATTCTTCTCCGCCCCAACGTGCGGCAATATCACCCGGGCGAATGCTTCCTTTGACCAGATCGGCCACCTGCAGCAGCACCTCATCTCCCACTTGATGACCATACGTGTCATTGATGATTTTGAAATAATCGATATCGATCAGCAGCAGCGCACCGGATTGATCGCGGTTCAGCAGTTGCTGAACCTGCTCGTCCAGATAGCGGCGTGTGAATAACCCCGTCAAAGCGTCAGTGATGACCATCCGCTTCATTTCATTGTGCAGCAAGGCATTGGTGATCGCCAAACTGGCGTGTTGGCCCATCAAATCGAGCAACTGGTAATCATCAAAACTGAAAACATGAGTGCGCGAATCACAGACAAACAAGACACCCGACACTTCGGCATCCCTGAGTAAAGGGACTCCCATCATGGAAGCAAAAGAGATGAGCGGCAGACGGGTTTCCTCGCGGGGATATGCGTGCAAAACTGCCTGCCTCTTTTCCACAATTCCCGCCAAAGGTTCGCTTTCCCAGGTGAGTTTGCGTCCGACATGCTCCGCTTGGGTCGAGGACAGAACGATCATTTTTTTCTCGTCCGGATCGCGCAATAAGATGGCGCAATATTCGGCCGAAAAAGATTCCTCCAGCATTTGCTGAACAAATTGGAGAATCGCCGGTAAATTTAATGTGCGATTTAATTGCTGGGCCATCCGATTTATCATCCGCAACTCTCGCACCAATTTGCGAGACTGTTGATACAACTGGGCGTTTTCGAAAGCGATTCCCGCATTTTCCGCCAAAATGGCAATATATTCAGTCTCTTCCCGACTCAGGTTGACCGCTTGGCTGGCCGCGAGTTGCACGACGCCGTATATTCCTTGCTTGCCCAGCAGGGGCGCGGCCACTGTCAGGGAAAATAGTTGCGCCAGCTGCTGACGCTTCACTACCAACCTGCCTTCCAAATAGGCTTGGTTGCGAATCTGGAATTCGTCTTCATCAGTTTGAATGGACAGCGGTTTCACCGGCAATGTCGTCTCTGTCTCTACAGTTAAATAAAGTTCTACGGAAAAAGAAGGGTAGAGTTGGCGTAAGATGTTCATACTTTCTTCCAATACGGTATGGACGTCGATAGAGGAGTGAATTTTCCTGGTAAATTGGTAGAGTAAATCTTTTTTGCGGGTTTCCTTGCGCATTTCGTCCGCTTGAATCGCGTGATACAAAATATTTTCAAACCGTTGGGCCACTTCCTGAAGCAAACTTGCATCCCAGTCATCGTACTCGTTGCCGATCTCCGCTTGTTGTTGCGGAATATGGAAAACAAGCGCGTAAAAAGGGCTGTCCTGATACCACAACGGCACGAACAATGTGGTCTGCTGATTTACTGCCTTTGTATCCCGGACAACGTCGGCAAACCGGGTAAGCAGTTCAGCAAGCAGCCGTTGATCAGACTGTTCTCCGCTTGTGCATATAGTTTCTGGCATTGGCCTGCCGAGCTGATCCAGTTTGGCAGCGCCTCCCGTCCCTTTGTGAGACATGCGGACAACTTGTTTGAGCAAACTGCGGACGATGTTTTTCGAACCTTTTGCTTGGGAAGCGCGCGTGACGATTTCGCCGGCGATTCGCCGAATGTGCTGTTGTTTTGCCAGTTCCACCATCGGCATAACGTTGCGGAGATAAGAGAACAGATCAAAGCGGAGATGCCCGCGTTGCAGCATCACTCCCAGCGCCCCCACTGCCAACTGGTTTTCCACAATGGGAACCACACCATAGACAAGAGCGGCGTCTTCATGGAAATAAGGCTGCTTGGTATCGTTCAGCCGACTGACCGCATCAGATGGCAATCTCCCGACGATACCGGGCGACTCTGCAGACTCGGTTGGAAAAGGGTGCGTATGGAGCAGGCAGCCGTCTGTGTCAGCCAAAAACAGGATTCCCGGACAATTTTCCGGCCAAGTTCGCGCAAGAAAACAGGCCAGTTCCCCAAATATCGCTTCATATCTATCCAGCAACTGATTCCCCACAAAAATTTCTTCCTCTCTCCTTGCCTCTTGCCTCATCTTTGCAAGTGCTTCGTATCATTCACCTTGATAACTTCCCATTGCTTATCCTTATATCGAAACAGATTGACTCCCGTATTTTCCAGACGGGTAATCCCCGTTCCCTGCTTTCCGCCCGTAACATGGTGAAGAAACGAATTGATAAATCCTCCATGGGAAACCACTGCGATCGTGTCGCCCAAATGTTTTTCCGCCAATTCGGTCAAAACCTTAACGGCCCGCTGCAACGCTTCTTTGAACGGTTCAGCGCCGTAGCTCGCTTCATCGGCGACCGCCAATCGTTTCTTCACTTCTTCAAAAGTCAATCCTTCCAACTGACCATAGTACCGTTCACGCAGGGAAGCAAGAGCTGTCACCGGAACGCCTGTGATTGCAGACAAATGGTTGGCCGTTGCCAAAGCCCGTTGCAAATCACTGGAATAGATGGCTTTAAACGAATGAGGCGCCAAATACAGCGCCATCTTTTCCGCTTGTTTCTCGCCCGTTTCGTTCAGTGCAATATCACTGTGCCCTTGAATGCGGCGTAGTTGATTCCAAGCCGTTTCACCGTGACGGATGAGGTACAGGATTGTTTCCATCACATTTCCCTCCCCGACCATTTACATAGCACTTCCTATTATATAGGAAAGCAATAGGCGATTCCATCCTTTTCCTTCTGGCGGCCAGGGCTTTTTCCTTTGCCCGCCTTTTCATGAAACATCTCCCTTTATTCTCCGTCATAGCAATAGAAAGAAATGAAAAGGGGAGAATTCTCATGAGCAAATTATGGAAACGTTCAGGCGCGCTGCTGATGTCAAGCGCCTTGCTTTTTCCCGTATTACCGGCTTATGCAGCCAAAGCCGATCATGCTTCCGTCGCTTCGCCGGGGATTTTACCGCTTCCCACCAAGCCCGTTTCCGCCGTTCAGGCAAGCCAGGCAAACTTAAGCCAAAGCCAGGCCTTGCAACTGGCCCAAAAGCTGATCGCTTTGCCGAAAGGGGTGGAACTGCGCAACTCTTCCTTTGAGTCGGCCAACGCGTGGCGTTCTTTTCCGGAATGGAGTTTTTACTGGGTCAAAGAAGATGCGACCGACAGGGTACCACAAATCTCGATTAACGTTGGCATTAATGCCGACACCGGGGAATTAACTTCCTACTACTATCATGAAAATACGCCGGAACAGCCTGACTACTCATCGGTTATTTCCCGTGCGGAGGCGCAAACAATCGCCGAGCGTTTCCTCAAAGAGAAAAGCCCGACGAAGGTTGCGGAAACGCAGCTTTACACAAAAGGAACGGTTCCGTCCAAAACCCCGTTGAACAGCGAAGCTTCTTATTCTTTCCGCTTTGTCCGAATCGTAAACGGGCTTCCGTTTCCCGACAACGGCATCGACATTTATGTCAATGGGCAAGGGAAGATTTCCAGCTTTCAAATGAACTGGGATAACCGTATCCAGTTTGCCCCCGTTGAACAGGCGATCTCTGCACAACAAGCGCGAGACAAATTCGCCGAGCTGACGCGGGCGGAACTTTCTTATATCGTCCCTTGGGAAAATCAGCGGGGAAACCCAAGCCCGATACTCGTTTACCAAAATCCGTTCCATTTCTATCTGGACGCGGTGGATGGCAAACAATTGACGTTGGAATTAAAACCGCGCGATGTCGAAGAAGAATTGATACCGGTCAGTCAAACCGCGCTCTCTTCTCGCCACAGCGGCCAGCGGTTAACGCAAGAAAACGCGATCGCCATGGCAGAAAAGCTGTTTAATCTGTCTGGCTATCAGTTGGAAAATATCAATTTTCAAGAGAATGATTACCGGGGAAATCGTCCTGTTTGGAATCTGTACTATCGTTCGCGCGAAAACAACGCCCAGGAGAAGCATCTGTCGATCGCCATGGACGCGATCAATGGGGATATTTATTCTTTCTCCAAGTATGCGGAGATGATGCCGATGCAATCGGGCAGCGTTGAACTGCCCATCCCTGCCGATCTGCAGGAAGAAGCGATCAAGCAAATCCGTCGCTTGACGCCAGCTTTGGCCAGCCAGTTTTACTGGAACAAAACGACGAACCCGACAAGCCCCGATTCCGAGCAAGTCACTCTGTTGTTCCAGCGTTATGTGAACGGGATTCAGGCAGCGACCGGCACCGCTTATGTAACATTTGCTGCCAATGGAGAATTGACCAACTACAATGTCGATTTTGGCAAAGAATCCTATCCTGCGCGGGTGCCGACAGCAAAACCGGCGGAAAGCGCGCTGTCGGCATGGTTGCAAGAAGCGGAAGCCGAACTGGTCTACATGCAGACACCAGTGAAAATGGAGGCAAAAGCAAGCAGCACATCCGCTGCCCAGACACAACGGCAAGCTTTTCCCGTTTATCGTCTGGTCACGACGCCTTATGAGACGCCTTATGCCTATCAAGCAGAAACAGGCAACTGGATCAATATCGCCAACGGAAACCCGATCAGTTTGCATCGTCCCGATCCGACTGATCTGTCCGGCCATCCTGCAGAAAAAGAACTGCTGTTGATGTATGAATACGATGCCTTGTCGCTGAAAGACGGTAAAATTATGCCTGAACAGCGGATTACCCGCGGCGAGATGATCGACATGCTGATGATCGCTTTGAATCAGGGACGAATCTATCCCGACCCTGCCCGCAAAGCCAGCTTTAGCGATGTTGCCAGCAATTCCCGATACTTTGCCTCTGTGGAGGCAGCGGTCGATCGCGGTCTGCTTGATCCGTCGAGCAAAACGCTGAAACCGGATGAGCCGATTACCCGTGAAGAATTGGCCGACTTAATTGTAAGAGCGCTCGGTTACAAAAAACTGGCCGATTACTCCCGGCTGTTTGCCGCCGATTTCACCGATGTGCAAGACAGCAAGCTGCGCGGGCCAATCGCCATTGTGACGACGTTGGGCATCATGTCCGCCGAAAACAACCGCTTCCAGCCGGAGGCCCCGGTTTCGCGCGCCGATGCTGCGGTTGCCTTTTATCGCTTTTTGGAAAAACGAGGCGAATTGGCAGAACAAAACAGTCGTTTCTAAACGCCCAACTACTTGACTTACGTTTGCCTATTCCTATAAAATTGAATGTATGTGTGCAGGGTAGCATTGATTGTAGGTAAAAACGAGAGGTTAACCCTCTTAGTTTCATCCCTTACAGGCAGCGGCTGTCTTTCCTCGTAAGGAGCACGATGCGGAAACGCTACCGTCCGAAGTTCGTGTAGCTAAAGATGGAACTAGCCTTTCGGAAGTAAACACCTGCGAATCCCAAATTAAAGGAGAATGAATAAATGGCACGTTACACAGGACCTCGTCACAAATTGGCCCGTCGTTTGGGTATCTCCCTCGATGGTACAGGCAAAGACATTAAACGCAATTTCCCACCGGGACAACATGGACATAACCGCCGCAAATTGAGCGAGTACGGTATCCAGTTGCAAGAAAAACAAAAATTGCGCCACATGTTTGGTGTTAGCGAGAAACAATTCCGTCGTACGTTCGATCAAGCATCCAAAATGCAAGGCGTACTCGGTGAAAACTTCATGAAATTGCTGGAATCCCGTTTGGATAACGTTGTATACCGCATGGGCTTTGCGGCTTCCCGCCCACAAGCTCGTCAATTGGTAAACCACGGTCACTTCCTGGTAAACGGTAAAAAAGTAAACATTCCTTCTTACCGTGTACAAACGGGCGATGTGATTACCTTGCGTGAAAAATCCCGCAACCTGGCTGTCGTGAAAGAAGCGTTGGAAGCACGCACTTTCTTGCCAAACTACATCACCTTCAATGACAACACTTTGGAAGGTACGTTCAACCGCCTGCCAGACCGTGAAGAAATGCCTGCTGAAATCAACGAAGTTCTCATCGTTGAGTTCTACAGCCGTTAATCTGAAGGTAATAAAAGAGAGAATCAAATTGATTCTCTCTTTTTTATTTAAGTATATTTTGTCGCTTTGGTTCACTGCGATTCTTTCAAAAAAACGTGTGAACGGGCTAACTCGAATAGAGGGAATATGGCGGTATGTTCATAGCGTGTCGAGTTTGACAGTCCTACAAGCAAATAGGGTTTTGAAACGGAAGTAATTCGTTTCAAAACCCTATTCCTTTGCCCGTTGCCTGCTTACACCAATCGCACTTTGGCAAATTTCCGTTTCCCTACCTGGACGACCATCCCTTCGCTCAAGGCAATCTCCGCCTGGATGTCGGCCACTTTCTGCTCATCCACCTTAACGGCGCCTTGTTGTACCATCCGGCGCGCCTCGCCTTTCGATTCGGCCAGTTTCAAGTCAAAAATCAGGTTGACAATATTGACCTGTTCAGGATAATCCGCTTTGGCAAGCTGCACTTCAGGAAGATCGGTCGGCAAGGCTCGCTGTTGGAACACAGTCTTAAAGTAGTTTTCCGCTTCTTCCGCCGCCTGCTCGCCGTGGAACATGCGGACAAACGTTTTCGCCAAATTCATCTTCGCATCGCGCGGATGGATCGAACCGTCAGCCAGACCTTTGCGCAGTTCCTCCAACTGTTCTATGGACAGATCGGTCGCCAGTTCGTAGTAACGCAACATCAGTTCATCCGGTACCGACATGGCCTTGCCGTATATTTCGTTGGGAGCTTCATTGATGCCGATATAGTTGCCGAGACTTTTGGACATTTTTTGCACACCGTCCAGCCCTTCCAACAACGGCATCATCATCACCACTTGCTGTTCCAATCCGTATTCTTTTTGCAGGTTGCGGCCCATCAGCAAGTTGAATTTTTGGTCCGTTCCCCCTAATTCCACGTCGCATTGCAAGGCGACGGAATCATATCCTTGCATCAACGGATAGAAAAATTCGTGAATCGAGATCGGCTGGCCGTTGTTATACCGCTTTTCAAAATCATCCCGCTCCAGCATGCGAGCCACGGTCGTTTTGGCAGCCAATTCCACCACATCGGCAAACGTCATCGGCGACAGCCACTCGGAATTGTATACAAGCTCGACCTTGCTGGCATCCAGCACCTTGTCAAACTGCTCCACATAGCTTTGCGCATTTGCTTTGATCTGTTCTTCGCTCAACTGCTTGCGAGTCTCCGATTTGCCCGTCGGGTCGCCAATCCGGCCGGTAAAGTCACCGATCAACAACTGGATCGTATGGCCAAGCTCCTGAAATTGACGCAGTTTTTGCAAAACAACGGTATGGCCCACGTGAATATCCGGGGCGGACGGATCAAGTCCGAGCTTGATTTTCAGAGGACGGCCGGTTACGACAAACCGCTCGAGTTTTTTGCGCAATTCGTCTTCCGGGATAATCTCAACGGTTCCCCGGCGAAGAATCGCCATCTGACGCTCCACTTCTTTTTGCTGCTCTTCAGTTAACAAAAGGTTTTCCGTAGATTCTGCCATTCGTTCAGTCTCCTCACTTTTTTTCATAGAAAATAAAAAAACTCGCCCTGATAGGGACGAGTTGACTCGCGGTACCACCCTAGTTGAAAAGATGCCGCTCGCATCTTTTCCGCTCGACAGGGATAACGGCCTGACCCGTTCGGCATTGCCGACAAGCTCCAGACGTGTAATTCGCCAGGAAGACGACACTGGTTTGCACCACCCACCAGTTCTCTGTCAGCCGTAATTTCCCGCTACTATCGTCTTTCAACGCCTCGATTTCGATATTGTTTTTATTAATAGCACAACCAGAGATGTTCTGTCAATGTCGAAACCCCTCAAAAAAACATTCATTATGCCTGTAATCGGTGGATGTGGTATAATTAGGTCGATCTTTTAGGAGGTTATACATACTATGCAAAATACTCATTCGCCTGCGTCGAATTCGACCAAACGAAAACGAAGGCGGTACGGTAAAGGACGGATCGTGCTAGCCATCGTCAAGCTGGCAGTTTTATTGGGATTGATCGGTTTGTTCATAGCAGGTGGTGTAGTGGTAGGCTATGTCGCTTCACTCGTAAAGGACGAGCCTGTACGGACCTATGCGGAATATCATCAAAAAATCTTCAGCAACTATCTGACCGGTTTTGTCTATTACAGCGACGGAAGCCTGATTGGCCAACTCCGTGCCGAAGAAGACCGGCGGTTGGTCAAAATTCCAGATGTTTCTCCCTATTTAATCAATGCGATCATCGCTACGGAAGATCGTAATTTTTACACCCACCACGGCGTCTCTTTTCAATCAACATTGCGGGCCGCTTACCAGGAATTGACGCACCAAACGGTGGTAACGGGCGGCAGCACGCTGACCCAGCAATTGATTAAGCGGACCATTTTGGGGACAGAAGTAACCCACGCCCGCAAAGCAAAGGAAATTTTCAACGCGCTGCGGTTGGAGCGGATGTTCACCAAAGACCAGATTTTGGAAGCCTATATCAATGAAATTTACTTGGGCAAAAATGCCAACGGTTCAAACATATACGGCGTCCAGGCCGCAGCAAAAGGAATCTTCAACAAAGAGGTCAAAGATCTGGATCTGGCGGAAGCCTCCTATATCGCAGGTCTGCCGCAAAGCCCATCCGCGTATTCCCCCTTTACTACGGAAGGATTTAAGCGCGGAAAAGAACGTCAAAAAATTGTCCTGCAATCGATGCTGGAGGCGGGCAAGATTACCCAGCAGGAATATGAGCAAGCCTTGGCTGTTGACTTGGAGACGCGGTTGGCCAAGCCAACCAAGCTGGCTTACTCCGAACTCCCCTTCCTGATGATGGAAATTGAAGAAAGAGCATCGAAAGCGCTTGTCGACTCCGAGTTGGCCGAGCAGGGACGAGACAAAGAAACGGTAGGCAACAATGAGTACCAGCAGCTGGTCGAGGAAAAACGGCGAGAGATTTTGCGAAACGGATATAAAATCTATACGACGATCAATAAGGATGCCAACCGGATTATGCAGGACATCGCTGCTGATCCTAAAAACTTCGGCAAAAATCGGACCTATACGATCCGCCGTTCCAACGGAAAAACGGAAAAAATTGAAAATGCCCTGGAAGAGACGGGGGCTATGCTGATTCAGAACAAGACCGGGGCGATTCTCGGGATGATTGGCGGTCGCGATTTTAATGTGGAACAGACCAATCACGCTACTGTTCCCCGTCAGCCTGGTTCGGCGATGAAGCCGTTGGCTGCCTATGCGCCGGCTTTTGAACTCGGCTTGCTGCAACCGGGGTCACCGATCGATGATTCTCCGTTGGTGCTGAGCGATGGGCAAAACGGCACCCATACTCCGCTTAACTGGGACAACAAATACCACGGCATTATGAGTACGCGGGAAGCGCTTCGCCAATCGTGGAACGTTCCGGCGATCAAAACCTACCTAAAAGTGGGGATCACCACAGCGCTGGAGTATGTCAAAAAAATGGGCGTGACCACTTTGGTCGATAGCGACAATCATGCGGCCACCGGGGTAATCGGCGGTTTGGCTTATGGATTGACAGCTGAGGAAATTACCAACGCCTATGCAACATTTGCCAATCGCGGTACGTTCATCGACGCGTACATGATCGACCGGATTGAAGACAGCGAAGGAAAGGTCATTTACAAGCATCAAATTCAGCCTGTGCCCGTGTTCAGCGAACAAACTTCCTATCTGATTACGGACATGATGAGGACGGTCGTCAATTCCGGTACCGGTGCCCATGTGCGCAACTATGTTCCGCGAAGCGTCGATATCGCCGGAAAAACAGGAACGACCAACAGTTCCAACGACTTATGGTTTGTCGGCTATACGCCAGAGCTGTCCATGGGGGTTTGGGTCGGCTTTGATGAACCGTACCCGATGCCCGATGCCGATAAGTATTTTCCCATGATGATCTGGGGAAAAGTGATGAAAGAGATCGTCGACACGATTCCATCGCTCTCTCCTCCTGATGCCAAATTTGAAAAACCGGACGGAATCGTCAGCCTGACCGTTGACAGCAAATCGGGCCTGCTTCCGAGCGAATTGTCCAAACAGACCGGCCATTTGATCACCGACCTGTTTAATCGGCAATTTATCCCGACAAAGACGGATGACGGTCATCAAAAAGCGAAAATCGTCCAGTACAATGGACAACGGTATCTGGCCAAAGAAGGAACGCCTGACGATTTTGTCTCCGAGGGAATTTTTTATCGCGGTCCGGAGCCGATCGTCGATTCGCCGGAGGTTGTCAAGACAACGACCGCCCGTCCGCCTGATTGGGAACAGCGTCTGCCTTCCCAGGAAGATCCGCGCGTTGAAGTTTCGGGGACTCCGGCTGCACCAAGTGCGGTTAAGGCAACAACTTCCGGGAACAACGTTGTGCTTACCTGGAAGTCTGGCGGCGAAGCGGATTTGCTTGGCTATCGTTTATACCGCGCCGGCACCGATCAATCGTTTGTGAAAATCGCGACGATCAAAGACCCGGCTGCGCTCTCCTATACGGATACAGGCGCCGCTTCTGCCGGCTACGGATATTATCTGACGGCAGTTGATGTCACAGGACAGGAATCATCACCATCCGAGGTTGTTTCAGCCGGATCAACGATCGAATGGCAGTCTCCTGCCCAACCGGTGCTGGGAGAACAGCCGGCGCAATCGCCTGAACAACAAACGGAGCAAAGTCATTTTGAACAACAGGTGCCAAGTCCGCCGACGGGATTGTCCGTATCCAAGTCAGCGGGCGGCATGTCGCTCAACTGGAACAGCAACGCGGCTGCCGATGAAGTGATCACGTACAATGTTTATTACGCCCCTAATCCTTCCGAAGGATTCTTGCTGTTGGGAAGCGTAACCGATACCAGCTATTTCTTCGACGGGGTATCAAGCGGGCAATTTTACATCACCGCCGTTAACCAAATCGGGGAATCCTCCCCTTCCGCTTACGCTGCCTTATCGGCGGAATAGTTCACCGAATTGCCGGAGATGGTCAAAGCCATCTCCCTTTTCTTTGGCTATAATAAAAAAAACGACGAAAATCGAGGTGAATCACGATGATTCACGTCAAGCGTTATTCCTCCTGCGAGGTTGAGCTGAACGGAAGAAAACTGACCGTCGAAGGACCGGTTACGCCGGAAGCACTGGCAGCGCTGCGCTTTGATGAAGGATTAAAAGCGTTTCGGATTCCCGAATTGCAGCATCAGGCTCTCGTCGAGATTGCCGCCCTGCCGGAAGGGCGAATCATTATCGCCCGCGACGGAGAATTGGTATTGGCTTACGTCACCTTTTTATTCCCCGATCCGCTGGAGCGTTGGTCGCAAGCCAAGCTGGACAATTTGTTGGAACTGGGCGCGATTGAAGTAAGTCCGCAGGTCCGCGGCGGGGGGATCAGCAAAGCGATGCTGCGATTGGCCTTCTCCGATGACGCGATGGAAGATTATATCGTGTTGACGACCGAATATTACTGGCATTGGGATTTCGCCGGGACCGGACTGGACATCTGGGGATACCGCAAAGTAATGGAAAAGGTCATGGGCAGCGTCGGCATGGTATGGATGGCTACCGATGATCCGGAAATTTGTTCCCACCCCGCCAATTGCTTAATGGTCCGCGTTGGCAAACGTGTCCCGCCGGAAGATGTGGAAACTTTTGACCGTATCCGTTTTCAAAACCGATTTTTTTATTGAGTTTGCTCTATCTTTGCATTCCTTCTTTTCTTTTTCACCATGCAGGTGATACGATTATTGTGGATAACCCGTTAATAAAATGATCGCCTGGCTTTGCTGGATTTGGGGAGCCGGTCAGCACCAGCTATCCGCTATACAGACTTTCCAGGGAGGAATGATGAGTTGGATTCCCGCTCCCGTCTAATTTATTCGCCTGCTTTTACATCTTATTATTTTCATAAACATCATCCATTCAACCAGCAACGGCTTTTGCTGATGTACGACCTGATGCAAGCGTATCGGCTGCTGGATGAAGCGGAAATCGTCGCACCTCGTTATGCCACCGATGAGGAAATCGCATTGATTCACGACCAGAGGTACATGGAGACAGTGAGAGCACTCGGCCACTCAGCGGACCTGTCGGCCGTTGCGGACAGTTATGGATTGGGCTCGGAAGATTGCCCTGTGTTTCCCCGGATGCACGAGGCTGCTTCGCTAATCGTTGGCGGTACATTGCGAGCAGCGGAGTTGGTGATGACCGGCCAAGCTGACCATGCCTTCAACCCTGCCGGTGGATTGCATCACGCCCAGCGCGGCCGCGCCTCTGGCTTCTGCATCTATAACGATTGTTCGATCGTGATTGCCTATCTGCGCAAACATTGGAATGCCCGCGTGATGTATATCGATACGGATGCCCATCACGGAGATGGCGTGCAATGGGCTTTTTACGATGATCCCAATGTGCTGACCGTCTCAATCCACGAAACAGGCAAATATTTGTTTCCCGGGACTGGCAATGTGACGGAACGAGGAGATGGAAGCGGTTACGGCTATTCGCTCAACTTGCCGTTGGATGCCTTTACGGAGGACGATTCATTTATCGAGCTGTATCAGCAGCTGGTGAGCAAAGCTGCTTACCATTTCCAGCCCGATGTAATTGTCAGCCAAAACGGCTGTGACGCCCATGCCTACGATCCGCTGACCCATCTGTCCTGCTCGATGCGCATTTATCAAGCGATTCCGCGCCTGGCTCATCAATTGGCGCATGAACTGTGCGGCGGCAGATGGATTGCCGTCGGCGGCGGCGGATATGATATTTGGCGGGTCGTCCCCCGCGCCTGGACCATCTTATGGAGCGAAATGAGCGGCCGGCCGCTGCAAGACGGAACATTGCCGGAAGTCTGGCGGGCCAACTGGCAACCGCAAAGCGAACTTGCGCTGCCTACCCATCTGTTTGATGATGCCGCACCTTTCCCGCCGATTCCCCGGCGGAAAGAGATTGAGGAAACCAACAGGAGGATGCTGGAGCGGGCGATGTTTTTGCTCGCCTGAAACGCGAAAAAGCACGGGCAACGCTCCCGTGCTTTTGGCATGTCTTGTCCAGCCTCGATCGGCTTATCTCGATTCCAACAGCTTTTCCAGTTCATTTGGCTGAAAGCCTTTTACCGCCTTGTCGCCGCAAACGGTTACCGGGACGCCCATAAAGCCAAAGCGTTCCACCTCTTCCTGATACTGTTTGCTGGTCATCACATCCCTGACCTCAAAAGCGACTCCTTTTTCTTTCAACCATTTCTTGACGATTTCACAGTCGACACAATTCTGGGTCGAGTAGACGATCACGTTCGCTCCCAGCTGCTGCAGCATACTTTGGACGATTGCAAATGACCGTCTGGCCGCCAATTCCGTAAATTCGGCGAAATTGACGTGTGCCGAACCGTCTGCTTTATCGGACATGGAGCGAACAATCACAAACGGAACCTCATTCATTGCGCACACTTGCCCGACGGCTGCCCCTTCCATCTCTATGCAATGCGCCTGAAATTGTGTAAACAGCTGCTCGACTTTGTCATGGTTGGCGATGAACTGGTCGCCGGAGAGCACCCGTCCAGTCACGACCTGCACATCTTCCGCCAATGATTGTCCCGCCCGAACAGCCAGATCGATCAGCTGGCGATCCGCTTCCCAGACCGATTTTTCGGCAAACGGGATCTGTCCTGCCGGAAAGCCTAGAGCCGTCACATCCATATCATGCTGCAAGCAATCGGTGGACACGACGATATCCCCAATGTTCAGGTCAGGATGCGCTGCGCCGGCGACACCGGTGAAAATAATCTGTTCGACGTTAAACTGATCGATCAGCATTTGGGTCGTAACCGCCGCGTTCACTTTCCCAACACCCGATTTGCACAGGACGACCGTTTTCCCGTTCAAGACCCCCTCGTAAAAGCGAATCCCTGCTTTCACCGTCTCCTTGCGCTGTTCCATTTCTTGCAAATAAAGCGCTATTTCTTCATCCATAGCGCCGATCATCCCGATTCGCATGTTGACCTCCTTGATTACACGTTTTCGGTTCGCGTACTCTCTCTAAATTCGATCCGATGGGGCAGTTGCACGACATGATCGTCGACATGTTCGTTATTCATATATTTGGTGAGCAATCGCATCGCCACCGCACCAATATCATACATCGGCTGGACGACCGTGGTCAGCCGCGGCCGTACCATTTCCGCCAAACGAATATTGTCATAACCGATCACTTCAATATCATCCGGTACGCGCAAGCCGGCATCCTGGACGGCGTGAATCGCCCCGACCGCCATTTCATCGCTGGTGGCAAAAACCGCAGTCGGCGGCTCGGCAAGCTGCAAAAAGCTGTTCATCGCATTTAAGCCGGATTGATAGAAATAGTTTCCGCCAGTCACCAGTTCATCATGGAGCGGCAAGCCGGCATCATGCAAAGCTTGTTTATATCCTTCAAAGCGGAGCAAGCCGGCCAATGGATCACTGGGCGGACTGGCGATCATGGCAATGCGTTTATGCCCTCGTTCAATCAAAGTTTGCGTAGCATCGTAAGCCGCCTGGAAGTGATTGATCGTCACCGACGGCAACAGGCTGTCCGGATCTCTCGTCGCCGCCAAGACAATCGGCACAGAAGCGGTCGAAAAGGTGTCGAGATGATCTTCTTTGATGTCAGCGCCCATGAAAAGCAGACCATCGACCTGTTTTTCCAATAAAGTGTTAATCAGCTGCAACTCTTTTTCCAGGCGTTGGTCGGAATTGCACAAAATGATGTTGTATTTGTACATGGTCGCAATATCCTCAATCCCCCTGGCCAATTCGGAGTAAAACAGACTGGAGATATCGGGAATAATGACACCAACGGTTGTCGTTTTCTTGCTCGCCAAGCCGCGCGCCACCGCATTGGGACGATAGCCCAGACGCTCAATGGCCGCCATCACCTTCTTCCGTGTCGTTGGCTTTACATTCGGATTGCCATTGACTACCCGGGATACGGTTGCCATGGAGACGCCCGCTTCTCTCGCTACATCATAGATTGTTACAGGCATCGGTACCACTTCTCTTTCCCCATATTTTGGTTTTCATAGTAATTTTCAAAAAATTTTATAGCAAATATATTACGCTAACCAGGCAACCGTTTCAATCGGTTTTCTCCGCTTATTTTCGAACATATCATGTCATTATCGTACACAATCTGCAAATGAAGCATACATTCGGGTTGTCTTTCGCAAATTCCTTATGAAAAGCCCACCCGCCAAGCCGCAGCTTGAGTCGAGTGGGCGGAAAATAGACAAATGCAGATTCAAACCGAATTTATTTGCCGAGCAGCGCTTCCGTTTTATACAACCCCGATTTCAACAGCTCATCGACGATTTCATTAAATTGCGGAATCGTCACTTGCTGCTTCGCATCGGACAAAGCCACATCCGGATCGGGATGCACTTCGATCATCACACCGTCTGCTCCCACTGCAAACCCGGCTTTGGCCGTCGGCAGAAGCAGATCGCGGCGACCGGTGGAATGCGTCACGTCAACAAATACCGGCAAATGGGTTTCTTGTTTCAGCAGAGGGACAGCGGAAATATCCAGCGTATTGCGGGTCGCTTTCTCATAGGTGCGAATTCCGCGCTCACACAGCATAACTTGCGTATTTCCTTCCGACAAAATGTATTCAGCGGCGTAAATAAATTCTTCAATCGTCGCCGAGAGGCCGCGTTTCAGCAAAATTGGATGGTTGACGCGGCCGGCTGCTTTCAGCAACTCAAAGTTTTGCATGTTGCGCGCGCCGATTTGAATGACATCAATGTATTGGGTCGCCAATTCGATGTCGTTCGGACTCACGATCTCGCTGATCGTCACCAGATTGTATTCATCGCCAATCCGCTTCAAAATTTCCAGCCCCTCCACTCCAAGGCCCTGGAAGTCATACGGCGATGTCCGCGGTTTGTATGCACCGCCGCGCAATACGCGCAGTCCGCGCTTCACATGGTTCTCCGCTACTTCTTTCACCTGTTCGTAGCTTTCTACCGAACACGGACCGGCAATCAAAATTGGCGCTTTTCCGCCAAACTCGACGCCTTTGACCTGAATGACAGTATCTTCCGACTTTTTCTGGCGGCTGACCAGCAGTACCCGTTTTTTCTCGTCGTCTTGCAGCTCCAGCGAAACTTTAAAAATTTGTTTGAATAAATGCCGAATCGTATTGTCATTAAAAGGCCCTTCATTATGTTCAACGAGCAGATTCAGCATCTCCCGTTCACGTTCCGGATCAAATCGATTAATCCCCTGTTTTTCTTTTTCATTTCCGATTTCTTGCACCAAGGCAGCGCGACGGTTGATCAATTGCAAAAGCTGAAGGTTGATCTCGTCTACCTGCTTGCGAAGCGCATCAATCTTTTCCTGGCTCATCTGTGCTCTCCACCTTTCCTCTCATCCGTTAAGTGATCTTGTAAACTCTTTGTATTGCATTTTAATGCTAAAAAGCGCGAAAGTAAACTGAAAAATATTCGCTTTTTTTTGTTATTTTTATTCTGTTGCAAAATTCGACAGGATTCCTCCTGTTCCAAGTAGAATGATTACTTATAAATACCTTTGGCAGTTTTCCCTGAACGAAACTGGCCGCGACAAGGAGAGAGAAATGCTTGTCACACGATCTTCACACAAGTTCTGAAGGCACCATCTTTGCACTCGATATTGGTACACGAAGTGTAGTTGGTTTAATTGTCGAACCGCTTGGCGATAAGTTTCGCGTGATTGACTGTGCCATTCAGGAGCACAGCGAGCGCTCGATGCTCGACGGTCAGATTCACGATATTGTCGCAGTAGCTGAAGTGATTCAACAGGTTAAAGAGCGCCTGGCCGAAAAGCATGGCCCGCTGACCAAGGTAGCGGTCGCCGCTGCCGGACGTTCGCTGCGGACACGTCGCGCCACGGCGGAAATGGAAATCAGGCAACACGTCGCTTTTTCGCGGGATGATGTGCTGACTTTGGAATTTACTGCCGTACAGGAAGCACAGGCCCAGCTCGCTCAGGAGCTCAACGATCTCGATTCCACCCGTTACTATTGTGTCGGATACAGTGTCGTTCGCTATTTGCTGGACGATGAACCGATCGGCAGTCTGATCGATCAGCATGGCGATACAGCGAGCGTAGAAGTGATCGCTACTTTTCTGCCGCGGATTGTGGTTGACTCTTTGCTGGCAGCGCTAAAACGCTGTGATTTGGAAATGTCGGCACTGACTCTCGAGCCGATCGCAGCGATCAATGTGCTGATTCCGCCGACGATGCGCCGACTGAACATCGCCCTGATCGATATCGGTGCGGGAACATCAGACGTCGCCTTGACCGAAGAAGGAACGATCACCGCCTACGGGATGGTTCCGGTGGCGGGGGATGAAATTACCGATGCCTTGATGAACGCTTTTTTGCTCGACTTTCCGATGGCGGAGCAAGTCAAACGTTCGCTCAATGGCAATGAAACGGTTACTTTTCAAGACATCCTTGGAATCGATCATACCTTGCCCAGCGCTGAAATCGTAGCGGCAATTGACGGTGAGATTAATAAACTTGCGCAAAAAATCGCGGAAAAGATTTTGGAACTGAATGGACGGGCTCCGCAAGCGGTGATGTTGATCGGCGGGGGGAGCTTGACACCCAAATTGACGGAGAAGGTGGCGGGTATGCTGGAGCTGCCGGCCGCCCGCGTAGCGGTGCGCGGAGCTGACGCGATCCAGCAATTTGTCGAGTCCCATCCGTTAATTAACGGGCCTGAATTTGTGACGCCGGTGGGCATCGCCGTGGCCGCTCGCCGTCATCCTCTGAAGTATATTACGGTAACGGTCAATGAGCTGCAGTTGCGCATTTTCGATCTGCGGAAAATGAATGTGGGCGATGCATTGATCGCTGCCGGACTGGATATTCGCCGCTTGCACGGTCGCCCCGGCCTGGCGATGACGGTGACAATGAACGGACGAATGCGGATCATCCCCGGCGAGCACGGGACCGCAGCCAGCATTACGAAAAACGGCGAACCGGTCGGACTTGATGCCCCAATCGACAATGAGGACAAGATCGTCGTGATCCGCGGAACAGACGGCAAAGATGCCCAGGCGCTCGTCGCAGATGTGTGCGGCAATTCGCCGCTGATCGAGTTGTCGATCAATGGGCAAGCTGTTTGCCTCGAGCCGCTGGTGTTCATTAACGGAGTCGAACAGTCAACAGAAACGCCGCTGGCAGACCGCGACCAAGTGGAAATCCGCATGCCGCAAACGATCGCTGAAGCATTGCGTCAAACCGGTTTCCACCCGCTTGAAGCGGAAACGCTCAAATTCCGCCTGAATGGACAGGAATTTGAGTGGCCCCGGCATGAGATACACCTTTTGCAAAATGGACGGCCCGCTTCCTTGCAGCAGCCGATACAACCGGGGGACGAGATTGTTTATGAGCAACACCCGCTGCCCTTGCCCGCGATCAAGCAGGTGATTCCGCCGGAAGAATGGATTCAGGAAGAAGTGCACGTCATGTTTAACGAACAGCGGGTCGCGGTGAAAACCGGTCAACTTGACATCACCATGAACGGCAATCCTGTCACCGCTGATGCCACGCTCACCGATGGAGCGATCATTACGGTAAAAGCGCTGCCCGGCAAACCGCCTGTCTTTAGCGATGTGTTCCGCTTTGTCGAAGTTTCGCTTGTTCAACCGGAAGGCAGCGGCGTCATGCGGCTGATCACCCGGGTCAACGGTGAAGACGCGACGTTTCAGACAGAGATCAAAAGCGGCGACAAGCTGGAGCTGTATTGGGAAAAAAGCAAAACCTCCGGCCAATAGCTTTTTTTCCGGACAACAAAAAAACTGCCGGGATTCTTCCCCGACAGCGGGACTGTGGCTGCGCCACGGTCTTTTTTGTTTTTAAGCCTGAACAGCTTCCTCAATCGCTTGCTTGGTGATTTTCCAATGGGAAGTGTGCCATTTGACACCGCCTTCTTCCAACAGGAAGATTTGCGGCGATTCATGTTTAATGGCAAAGCGGTCAGCCACCTCGTTGGAAACCGGCCGATCTTCAATGACATGAATCACGGCTGCCGGAAGCTGCTGTCCCTCCAAAAAGGCCTGAAATTCACCATAGGCGTTGGCGCTGATCGGGCAAGTCGTACTGTGCTTGAACAACAGCCGTTTGCCAGGCTCCTGCAGAAACTGCTCCAACTCTTCCACTGAACGTAGCTGTTTAAATTGCGGCATAGAAACGTTCACTCCTTTTTCCTATCTTCGGCGCAAATTTGTCCACCGCTTTCAGTATAGGAAAAAGTCGCTAAAAGCGCCAGCTTGAAAGCACCCTTAACGGACTAGATCAGTTGGGTCAGTTTTTGCCGAAGTTCATTCATCCAGTTTTGATCGCCCAACGACTGGGCGAGCAGGAACATATCCAGCAATTCGTTAATTCGCAATTGCAACGCTTCCCGCATCGAGGTTTCCTCATCCTCTTCCTGGTTGGCGACCATTACCAACAAATTGGACAGTTCGGAAACCTGTTCAAAATCAATCGTTTGTCGGCTTGGATTTTGCCCCAGATCATTCATTAAATTTTTCAAGTCATCTTTGACAAAATCGACTACTTGGCAATGGGCACAATGCTCGTCTATACATACATGAACAGGTACATTATGTATCTTCACGCGGTTGCGATAGACTACGTTGCGCAGCATCATGCTCATTTCATTTCCACAGCGGCTGCATTTCTTCTGCATGAAAACACCTTCTCCCTATTTTTTAAACCCTAGGTAAAATTCGAGTTTACCGGCAGGAATCCTGCCTAACAGAGAGTGGTACTTGGTGGATGCAATGCCAATCAGCTTTGCTCCGGGAAAATGTCGCCAGCCATTGAAAAACCAGGAGGACCGCTCAAAAATAGATGGCGTTTACTTTTTCACAACTCGGGCATACAGCTACCTTTCCAGATCTGCCTTGCTCATCTTCGACTCGATAGCCGGTAATCCGGTCCGAAAAGCAAAACAGGCACTCTGTATTGAAATCCATATCGTATTGGGCTTTCCACACAATCGACTTGAATTCTTCCCCTACGTTAATGGTAATGGAAAGCTCTTCTTGTTGAGGAAGCGAAACCATTTTTCGCATACCTTGCCATCCTTTCACTTGCATAGTCTTTTGGTATCCTCCAGCTTTTCCTTCTTTTCAGAATAATAAACCTTGTAGCGGCAAAATTCCTGCAAAATGGGCATCTGCCGTTACGGCATTTCGCCTACCCCCATATGTTATGGATGTAAGCACAAGAGACTTAACGCGATGGAGGAGGATGGTAAGTATGAGCAGCATTTTCAAAGGTGATTTCGATTGTTTCACGTTGATCCTGGTTTTGTTTATTCTTCTGGTGATTGTGGGCGCATTCGATAATTAAGCGATCGCCCTTTATCAGCAGCGGCAATCAAGCCCTGCATATGCAACAGGCCATAAGCAACCAATACAAAATCCAAGGGAGGAATTTTATTTATGAGCAGCATCTTTAACGGAGATTTCGACGATTTCACCCTGATTCTTGTTCTGTTTATCCTGTTGGTCATCGTCGGTGCTTCCGACAATAACTAATCAAATAAAATCGGCAAAAAAATGGAACGTTTTGCGACACGCCAACGTATAACTACAATACCGAATCCTGTTGGCGTGTTTCGGCCAAACAGCTATCTCCCCGGATAGCTGTTTTTTTACTGCTTCCATTTTCGCGTTCCGTGGAAAAATTGTGTACAATAAGAGGGAATGTTGAAAGAAAAGAGGGAATGTACCATGAAAGATCCACGTCTGGACAAACTGGCTGATGTTTTGGTGAATTACTCGACAAATGTACAGCCCGGGGAAAATGTCTTGATTTATGCTATCGGCCAAGTGCCCGAACTGGTCAATGCGGTCATCCGCAAAGTCTATGCTGCCGGCGGTTACCCTTATGTGCAATTGATTGAACCGAAAATTCAGCGCGAATTGATGCTCGGTTTTCAGGAAGAACAACTGGCGGTGATGCGTGAGGCAGATGTCACCTTTATGAAAAAAATGGACTGCTACATTGGCATTCGCAGCGGCGACAATATCAGCGAATACGCCGATGTACCGGGCGACAAAATGAAACTCCACGCCACCTTGCTGCAGCGCCCTGTGCTTGATGTCCGAGTGCCGGAGACAAAATGGGTGATTTTGCGATATCCAAACTCGTCGATGGCTCAGTTGGCCGGCATGAGCACCGACGCCTTTGAGGACTTCTACTTCAAGGTATGCACCTTGGATTACAGCAAAATGTCTCAGGCAATGGACAATTTGGTAGCACTGATGGAACAAACAGACGAGGTGAGAATTACCGGTCCTGGTACAGACTTAACCTTCTCGATCAAAGGGATTCCAGCGATCAAATGCGCCGGCGATCGCAACATACCGGATGGCGAAGTGTTTACCGCGCCAGTGAAAAACTCGGTGAACGGCGTGATTACATATAACACTCCTTCTCCTTATCAAGGCTTTACATTTGACAACATTAAACTGACTTTCAAGGACGGCCGAATTGTCGAAGCGACAGCCAACGATACCGAGCGGATCAACGAAGTCTTTGATACTGACGAAGGCGCACGGTATATAGGTGAGTTCGCCATTGGCGTGAATCCATATATTCAGAATCCAATGAAAGATATTTTATTTGACGAAAAGATTGACGGCAGTTTCCATTTCACCCCGGGACAAAGCTATGACGAAGCGCCCAATGGAAATAAATCGTCCATTCACTGGGATCTCGTCTGCATCCAACGTCCCGACTGGGGAGGCGGCGAAATTTATTTTGACGGCAAGCTGATCCGCAAAGATGGCCGTTTTGTTGTGCCGGAACTGGAAGCACTCAATCCGGAAAACCTGAAGTAAGCTGGCCTTTCTTTGCAAGCAAAAACCGCGGCTCGGTCCCTGACTGCAGCCGCGGTTTTCGTCTTTCTTTCACGAATTTTGTAAAATTTCCTCCTGGTTGAGCAGCAAGGGAGCGCGCTGCCGCAGGAAGGCGAGGGACTGCTCCAATTGATGAAGCGTATATTCCCAACAAAACCGCTGGTACCGGTCAAAATCGGCGGAAAACTTGGCGAAAGACTCCTCGGTTTGCGTCAACAGCTTTTGCTGCAATTCGATGCATTCTTGCAGCAGCTGTGCTTGCTCTTGCCTCGTTCGGCTGGCGTTGAAATACAGCTTCACCAGCATGTCGGAGCGCAAAACCGGCGGCAGGACAGGGCCGCTGATTTCTTGCTGAAACAAGTCTTTGCCGGCTTTCGTAATCTTGTACAAGATCTTGTTCGGTTTGCCTGACTGAATCACTTCCTGCTTCGTTACATAGCCTTCCTCTTCCAGTTTGCGCAGTGCAGGATAAATCGCTCCGAAACTGGCGTCATAAAAAAAACCGATACTGTGAGAAAACGCTTGTTTTATGTCATATCCACTCATTTCACCGTATGTTAAAAAGCCCAGTATGATCGTTCTTACATCCATCGTGCCACACCCTCCAAGATCACTTTTAAACAGGATTATTTCTATTAAAAATATTTTCCAAATGATTCGGCCGCCCAAAAACGGCCCTGGTTCCGACATGACCAGGGATGGCGGCAAACAAGTAAGGAATCTATTTCTTAATTCTATTTCTATACTAATACTATTTTGCCTGCATCGGCAATCTCCCCCCAGGTTTACTTTTGGGCGTCCCTTCCCTTCTGCTTTGCCATAAACTGATACATACCTATCTGCTGTTGGGGGGATATGTTTGGTGAAACGCAGGAAAGTGGTCAACTATGTCAACGGAAAACACCCTGGAAGCAGCAGCCTGCATCCCTATAACTTTCTCGTGCCCATTGTGGACCGTGTAAAACATGGCGTTGTCTCGATTGTCACCGAAGATCAACCGCTGTCACGCAATATGGAGCGCATCATTCGCGATCTCATGCCCGATCAATTGCCGATTGATTCTCATTCCGAACGCAGTTATGGATCTGGTTTTATTTTCCATCCAAACGGTTATATACTCACCAGTGAACATGTTGTCGGAAAATCGAAAAAAATTAGCGTCAAGCTATACAATGGTCGCGTATATGAAGCAAAGCGGGTGTTTTCCGATCGCACCCGAGATTTTGCCGTTTTAAAGATAGAAGCAGATGGCAGGCTCCAGGCTTTGCCCATGGGCAGCTCGGCCGAGACGAGAGTTGGCGAATGGGTTATCAGTATCGGTTCCCCGTTGCTTCCGACAGGCAAAACCTTACTCTTTTTCTTCCTTCTCCTCACCGGCTGGCGGCACAAGTTCTTCCTCGCTTTGCTCGCAACGTCCTTCGCCCGCATCTGCGATTGGTTCAATCGCTACCGGCGTCTCTGCGACAACCGGAACGGCTTCCGTCGTCGGAATGGACAACTCCGCAAGCCTGTTTTGCTCCGCCAAATAGAGGGCGAACTGAAGCGGTTTTCGGATCGCTTCTTCGTAGATATTATCCTGTCCCAACTCTTTAAACAGTTCCCGGCCAGGCTTCGGATTGACTTCAATCAGCCAAATTTGCCCGTTTTTATCGACGCCGATATCCAATCCAAGCTCCATTAACGTGCCAAAATGTTTTTCCAGCGTTTGTGCTGTCAACATGGCCAGTTGCTGGATCTCTTTCCGAATCTTTCTCATTTTGCTCGTGCCAAACGTTTTTCCCATAAATTCAACGAAGTCCGCCGCTTTTCCGCCGCCATGCAAATTGGAAATTGCGCTGTTGCGTTCGCTGATTCGTACGCCCATGCCGGTAATTCCCCATTCCCCGTACCGATCTTTTTGGATCAACACTCTGACATCCACCGTGCGTTTGGGCAACAGTTCCAGGTCCAGTCCCTGTTGAATCATAAAATTCCCTTTGCGGATTCGCTGTTCTTTTACCCATGTATGCATCCAGCTGATCAATTCCGTCGAGCTCGCGATGCTCAGCATCTTCTTTGCTCTCGTTTTGCTGCGCCCCACCAGCCGAAATCCGTTGTCCTTTTTGCTGACCCTCATAATGCTGCGGCCACCGGTGCCGTTGCCCGGTTTAATGTAGACAAAAGGGTAGATTTGCAGCATCTCGCGCAGTTTTGCCGAGCTGTATTCAACGGTTTGGGGAATCCACCGGCGAATTGCTTCGTCGTTGGCCAGCAATTGCGTGACAATCCATTTGATCGCCAACGGTTTGTTGGCATAAAAAAACAGGCCGCCATGGCGAATATCGTTATACTCTTTCGTATATTTGCGATAACGGTCAATGACGATATCGGGCCAGGAAAACCATTTGCCTTCCCAGCCTCCCTTCCCCGATGGGATAAAACCGCGAATTTTTTCATTGACAGGAAAAATATCCTGGTGGGAAAATAAAAAAACTTCTGCTCCCAATTTCCGCCCGGTTTGCACGAGTTGGCGGAGATAACGGGGTTCTTCAAATTTTTTACCATCTCGCCAAGTAAGAATGCCAATCGCTTTTTTGGACATCATTGACACCTTCTTTACTGTACTCGTTTGATAGTTTATGAAACGAGACCTCGCGAAGGTGCCGATTTTCCGGAAAGCGGGTAAATACCCGTAGTTTTCTTCTCTGAAAAGATGGGCGATCACCCGTTTTCAGAGAAACGCCTGCCCGCTATTGATTCCCTATTTTTGGGGAATAGCTTACGGTTGCTATTTATGTGTGTTACAATGATATTACCTAACTAAAGTATAGAGGTGGCATAAATGGACCAATCAACTCGCAATGAACAAATGTGCCCCAAATTTGAAGGAGCAGTCAATATATTAGGCAAACGCTGGACAGGGTTGATTTTGCACGTGCTGCTCCGTGGCCCGGCCCGCTTTAAAGAAATTCGGGAAATCGTCCCGCAAATGAGCGACAAGATGTTATCCGAACGATTGAAAGAACTGGAAGAAGAACAAATTATCGAAAGACGCGTCTATCCGGAAACGCCGGTTCGCATTGAGTACGAGCTCACCGAAAAAGGAAACGATTTGCGGCATGTGATCGAATCGATCGAGGTGTGGAGTCATAAGTGGATGTAAGACGCTGTTCGTCCCCTTATGGAAATACATCCTTTCCGCAAGCAGGAATAACACTTCACCGACTGCTGTATGCTCTACTAGCAGCTATGTGTGAGGTGTTTTTTTATGGGAACACGAACAGCGATCTACATTCGCGTCAGTACCGAAGAACAGGCGAGAGAAGGCTTCTCGATTGCAGCGCAACAGGAAAGACTGACAGCTTTTATCCGTTCGCAATCGTGGGAGGTTGCCGATCTGTACATTGATGAAGGATACAGCGCCAAAAATCTTGAGCGGCCCGAGATGCAGCGACTGCTCCGGGATATCCGCAAGCAGTTGGTCGATATTGTGGTGGTGTACCGGCTTGATCGGCTCACCCGCTCCGTTTTGGATCTTTATCGGCTGTTGCAGGAGTTTGATCGTTACGGAGTCAACTTTCGCAGTTGTACAGAAGTGTACGATACAACGACCGCGATTGGCCGTCTGTTTATTACATTGGTGGCTGCCCTGGCTCAATGGGAGCGGGAAAATTTGGCGGAGCGCGTGAAAATGGGCATGGAGCAGATGGCACAAGAAAAAAAACGGCCGGGGGGGCCGTCGCCTTATGGATATGAGATTCAGAACGGTATGCTTGTGCCCCAGCCATTTGAAGCAGAGATCGTCAAATTGATTTTTGCCAAATTTCTGTCGGGCGCCTCCTTGCAACAGATCGCCCGACAGTTGAATCAGTTGGGCTTGCGCGGAAAGACGGGCGCTGCCTGGAGTCCGACAACGCTCTCTCATCTTCTGCAAAATCACGTCTACTACGGAGCCTTGCGCTGGAACTACAGCGAGTCCGGACAAAAACTGAACGCTCCGGAAAAATGGATTCTCCATGAAGACGCCTACCAGCCGCTAATCGATAAAGAAACATTTTTGTCCGCGCAAATGTTGCTGACCAACCGGAAACGCAAACACCCTCGGCAGCTGGCCTCCCCTTTTCTCTTTTCCAGCCTCCTGTATTGCGCGCTCTGCCAGGCTCCGATGATTGGCAAGACGGGAAATAGCAAAAAAAAATCAGGGAAATGCTACACGTATCGGTATTATCTTTGTCCAAACCGCCGAAAAGGCGTTTGCCAGGCCCCGATGATTCGCGAGGATTTGCTGGAAGCCGCGATATTCCGCCGCCTCTCCCCATACCTTACCCAGTGGCCAACCGATCAAGCCTGTACCCTCTCCAGCAATCATACCGCCAGTCCAACGCCGTTGCTGCACTTGCACCAGCAAAGACTGGAGCGCAAGCGGCTGCGGCTCTCGCAGGCGTTTGAAGAAATGCTGCTGACTGCGGAACAATATCGGCACAAGTTAACCGAGCTTCAAACAGCTGAGCAAGAACTATTCCAGCAGATTGCCGAACAAGAAGATCAGCTATCCGATGGGCAACTGATCCAAGCCCTCAAGGACGTATCCGCGATCTGGAATCAGGCTACCTCTGCGGAAAAAAAGCACTTGATTACCCTCTTGGTCGACAAGATCGAAGCGGCAGTAGAAAAGCCGCAGACGCAGGGCGGTAATAAGCAGGTCCGGATTGCCACCCTCGCTTTTCGCTAGAGGAACGCGGTCTGCGCTATGGGGAGAAACGGTTCCCCGTTAGGGCTGGAAAACTCGGTGACAGCCGGAATCATTAGTGCCAAAAACCGCCGTTTGACCGTCGCAAAACGGGTTTATGAGGAAATTTTTCAGACGGACGCGGCCATCAATCCCGGGAATAGCGGCGGGCCGCTTATTAACCTCCATGGGCAAGTCATTGGTCTAAACGCCTTTATTATTCAATCCAGCCAATGTCTTGGGTTTTCTATCGGAATCGACACACTCAAGCAGCAGTTAAGTACGCTCTATTTCTAAGGAGACAAAAGGCAGTTGCCATCTGCTCTCCCTCTTGACAAACCCCAAAATGCGTTAATATCCAGACCAAAACGAGCGACCGGGAGCCATCTTTCAGGGCTCCCGGCGTCGGCTCGGTCGGCGACAGCGCCTGGATATACGCTGAAACCGGTTATTGAAACAAACCGAGAGTATGAATGCGCTGAACCGCTTCCTTCAGGCGTTCCTCAGTCGAAAGCAATCCGATTCGCACGTATCCTTCTCCGGTTGGGCCGAAGCCAATCCCCGGCGCCACCATCACATGCGCTTTCTCCAGCAGGATATCTGCAAATTCTGCAGAGGTGTAACCAGCAGGAACGGGGAGCCAGGCAAAAAAGGAACCTTGCGAAGGCGCAGCCTTCCAACCGATTTGATCCAGGCTGGAAAAGAGGGCATTGCGTCTGCTCTCATAAATCCCGACCAAATCTCGCACACACGCTTGCGAATCGGTCAAAGCGCGAACCGCAGCCATTTGGACCGCTCCAAACAGACTGACGAAATAATGGTCCTGGATAAGATTGATCAGGCGGACCAATTCCCGGTTCCCTACCATCGCTCCTACGCGCCAGCCGGCCATGTTGTATGTTTTGGACAAGGTGTAAAACTCGACTCCGACTTCTTTCGCGCCCGGTACCTGCATGAAACTGACCGGTTTTTTGCCATCGTAGCTGATCGCTCCGTAGGCAAAATCGTGACAAACCACGATTTCATTTTTCCGCGCAAAACGAATCGTTTCTTCAAAAAACTCCACAGGCGCGTTAACCGCCGTCGGATTGTTGGGATAATTTAGAAACATCAGTTTCGCCTTGTCTACGTCTTCCGGGGACAATTCGCCGTAATCGGGCAAAAAGCGGTTGCCCGCGCGAAGCGGCATGAGCACCATTTTGGCATCGGCAACGGCGATTCCCGACCAGTAATCGGGATAACCGGGATCTGGAACCAATGCAACATCTCCGGGATTCAACAACACCTGGCAAATTTCCACCAGTCCGGTTTTGCTGCCGAACAAGATTGCCACTTCTTCATCCGGATCAAGGTCAACATCAAACTCCTGTTTATACCAATGAGCAATCGCTGCTTTTAGTTCACGGTGTCCCTGAAATGGCGGATATTTATGATGCAGCGGATTGGCCGCCTGTTTTTGCAGTTCTTCCACGATATGCGGGGGCGTAGGCAAATCAGGATTGCCTTGTCCCAAATTGATTACATCGTGACCGGCGGCAATGACTTTATTCACTTTTGCCACCATCGTTGAAAAAAATTGTGTAGGTAGCCTGTCTACCATTGAAGCGTGTTGAATTCGCATGCGTCATGTCTTCCCTTCCCATTCATTTAAAAAACCCCTTTTTTCCATACAGAAAAAAGGGGGTACAAGACTGTAGCGCGTCCTTATCTGTCAGGATTATCCTGCTGGAATTGGCACAGCATCTTGTCAGCCGTTCGCTTGCAAGATCCGCTGCCGGGCTTCATCGGGCCAGGTCCCTTCGCCGCTCATGATAAGTACAAAAGGCTGTTCAATTTTCATCACTAATATAGTACGAGCGGAAGCCGACAATGTCAATCCCCGGAAAAAGCGGCTGCCTTTTTCGTGCCCGCAATCAAAAACTCTCCGTCTTCGCCTGAATCGAGTTCCCGTTTTCTGACGTCCGCCGCCGCAGCCGATCATGGCTGTAAAAGCAAACTGCACCGAGGAGACATAACAAAGCCATTGCCAAAAACAGCACGGATGCCGAAAACGATTCAAACAAGACAGCGCCCAGGGCCGGACCGACCATCCGTCCGGCGGAAGATGCACCGGAGACCATTCCCTGGAACTGGCCTTCTTTTCCCGGGGGCGCCAGTCTGGCAGCGATCGTCGGAACTCCCGGCCAAACAAGCATTTCTCCCAGCGTCATAATGATCATGCCCGCCAAAAACCCCGTGTACGAAGTCGTTTGGGTCAATAGCAGCATGGAGCAGGCAAAAATAATCGAGCCCAGCACAATCTGCTGCTTCACATCGGAAGCAAAGCGGATCAGCCATTTGGTCAGCGGTTGTCCCACCAAAATCAGCAGTCCATTGATCGTCCATAGCATGCTGTAACTGGATAAGGATATGCCAAGCGAGCTCATATAGGTGGCAATCACGGTTTGCCATTGCACATAGGCAATCCAGCAGACAATAAGACCGAAGCAAAGCATCCCCAGCGTTACCCACGGCCGCTTGGCGGGAACAGGCACGGGTTCGATCGGTTCGATCGTGTAGATTTCTTCCTTTGCTCCAGTCGCCGGGGATTCCTGTCGATTTCGCAGCATGGCGATAAACATCACCAACACGATTCCATAGAGAATCGCATTTCCGTAAAACGTCCAGGTAAAGGACAGCTCGGCGACAATCCCGCACAGCGCTGAACCGACCGCCACGCCGACATTAATGGCGACATAGGTCATATTCAGCGCCGTCCGGCCGCCTTCCTTCCAAATAATGGTTGTCAACGCATAGATGGCCGGGTACATCACTCCCGAACAAAAGCCGTTGAGGGCCAGCATGGCGCCGTATACATAGAAATTTTGCCAACTGCCCATGATAATGGCAACAACAGCGCCTAACACCGTAGTCGCGACAATTGTTCGCAATTTTCCCCAACGGTCAAACAGCAGACCGCCCACGAGACTGCCCGTCAGAAAGCCGCCTTGATTAAAAACAAGCAACATCCCCGCGACGGACAAAGACTTGCCCAATACATCGTGGATATAAATCGTCACCATTGGCCAAATAAAGGCCATTCCTGTTGCATAAAGTATTCCTGTTGCGGCCAGCATCCAGATCTTTCGTGGATAGGCGCGTAAACTCCCCATCATTTTGCTTCCTCGCTTTTGCTGTTAATGGCGACGCCGGTTCACTGCAATTCCACAATATTGCCTAAGGCTGGGCGGCACGTTGAAAATCGCCGCTTTTTCCGCCTGTTTTGCTGACCAGATAAGTTGGGCCTAACACCATCTCTTTATCCATCGCTTTGCACATGTCGTAGATGGTCAGCACCGCTACGCTGGCAGCTGTCAACGCTTCCATCTCGACCCCCGTTTTCCCGGTCGTTTTAACCGTCGCCTCCACTGCCAGCGTATCTTCTCCTTCATACATAAACTGCAGGTCGATTCCGGTCAAGGGCAAAGGATGACACATCGGGATCAAATCCGCCGTTTTCTTGGCAGCCATAATCCCCGCCACTTGGGCGACCGCCAGCACGTCCCCTTTCTCGACCGCTCCCTGGCGTATTCGTTGGCATGTCTCCGGGCGCATCTTCACCTGACTGCGCGCAACGGCTACCCGTTTGCTGACATTCTTTTCGGAAATATCTACCATTTGTGCCCGCTGCTGTTCATTAAAGTGCGTTAATGGATCACTCATCACCGTTTTTGGCCTCCGTTCTGCAACACAATGTACTACTCTACCTTAAACTGCGCCAGACGGAAAATCAATTCCCCGGTTTCACCTGCACTTCAAAATCTGGCAGTGTCTGGCGGTTTATGTTATCGTCATCGGTAAGGACCCATGCTGAAGCAAATCATGCGGAAAAAGAACAACGGGAAATGAGGAGTCGATATGCAGGTCAAGGTGTTATTGTTTGCCAGTCTGGCTGAACGTGCCGGGAAACGGGAAATTATTGCGCAGATTCCGAACGGTTCGACGGTAAGCAAATTATTGGAACAGATCAGCGCGGATTATCCGGAACTGGCCAAGCTGCTTCCCTCCTGTTTTGTTTCATTAAATCAGGAATACGCTGGACCGGAGTCCGTGGTCAACGCTGCGGATGAAATTGCCATTTTGCCCCCGGTCAGCGGCGGCGAAGACAGCCGCTTTTTGATTACCGAGCAACCGCTGAGTGCAGATAAATTGCTGTCGCTCGTCTCCAATCCCCATGCCGGAGCGATTTTGACGTTTGTCGGAACCGTCCGCGAATTTACGCAAGGACAAAGGACCGTCTACCTCTCTTATGAAGCCTATGCTCCGATGGCCGTACAAAAGATGAAGCAAATTGCCGAGGAAATGGAAGCGCGTTGGCCGGGCGTGGAAGTCGCGATGCACCACCGGATCGGCGAACTGGCCATCGAAGAGATTGCCGTTATTATTGCAGTTGCAACTCCGCACCGCAATGAAGCGTTCGAAGCCGGAAGATACGCGATCGAACGATTAAAACAGATTGTGCCGATCTGGAAAAAAGAAATCTGGGAAGACGGCAGCGAGTGGAAAGGACATCAGCTCGGTCCATGGAATCCGCTAGCCCCAGCCGACTAGGGAAAGGAGACGGAGCGAAATGGATACCCGCTATTCTCGCCAAATTTTATTTGCCCCGATTGGTAAAACTGGTCAGGAGAGATTATTGCAGAGCCGTGTTGCCATCGTAGGCATGGGTGCGCTGGGCACCGTCCTGGCCAATCATATGGTACGAGCAGGCGTCGGATTTGTTCGTATGATCGATCGGGACTTTGTGGAACCGAGCAATTTGCAGCGGCAGATGCTCTATGATGAGGAAGATGCGCGTCAACACCTTCCCAAGGCTATCGCCGCCTATGAGAAATTACGCAAAATCAATTCGGAAGTTGAGCTGGAGCCTGTCGTAGCCGATGTTACACCTTATAACGCGGAGACATTGCTGACAGACGTCAATCTGGTATTGGACGCGACGGACAATTTTCAAATCAGGTATTTGATCAACGATGTCTGTGTCAAACACGGCATTCCCTGGATTTATGGCGGTGCCGTCAGTGCAAAAGGGATGTATGCCACCATCCGCCCGGGCGAGACGCCTTGCTTGCGCTGTCTGTTTCCGGAAGCGCCCAATCCGGGGGAAATGCCAACTTGTGACACCGCTGGCGTGATCGGGCCGATCATCCATGTGGTCGCTTCGTACCAAGCGACGGAAGCGCTCAAACTGCTGGTAGGCGCTACCGAAGCGCTTGCGCAGACGTTGACCCATTTTGATTTGTGGGGGAACCAGCAGCAGCAAATCGGCATTGGCAAAGCGCGGCGCAGCGATTGTCCGGCCTGCGGCAAACAGGAATTTTCCTATTTAAATTTGTCCAGTCAGGAGGATTTGGCTGTTTCCCTCTGCGGGCGCAACTCCGTACAAATCAGCCCGGTTGACGGCACCCGTTTTGAGCTCGACGTGCTGGAACAGCGTCTCCGCCCTCTGGGGCAAGTAGAGCGAAACAAATTTTTGCTGCGTTTTCACCAAGACCCCTATACCTTGGTCATTTTCCCTGATGGACGAGTGTTGGTACAAGGGACAGATGACATCAGTACAGCCCGCAGCTTGCACGCAAGGTATATCGGTGCGTAGCGCAGCGCTGTCTTAAGCTATGTGTCCGACATGGATCTCGTTACGTATGACGATTTTTGAACAATTTATGAAAATAGGGTAGAAGACTAACAATAAATCGAGTATAATATGGTTGAAGTTACGAAAACGAAACTGAGTTTCATCAGACGAAACAGCAGTAGATCTAAGGAGGTTATTGCAATGGCAAAGAAAGATGCTTTCTCGGTCAAGTCGCCGTTGCAAGTGGGTAACAAAACGTATCAATATTACCGCTTGCAAGGGTTGGAAGAGCAAGGTTTCAGCGAAGTTTCCAAGCTGCCTTTCTCCATTAAAGTTTTATTGGAAGCTGCTATCCGTCAGTTTGACGGCAGAGCGATTACAAAAGAGCACGTAAATCAATTGGCCAACTGGACCAAAGGACGCGACAGCAACCAGGAAGTTCCTCTTATGCCCGCTCGCATCGTTCTTCAAGACTTTACGGGTGTTCCTGCAGTTGTCGACCTGGCCGCTATGCGGATTGCGATGAAACGCGCCGGCGGCAATCCGGAACGGATTAACCCGCTCGTGCCTGTTGATCTTGTTATTGACCACTCTGTCATGGTTGACGAGTTTGGTAGCGATAAAGCCCTTGAGGCAAACATGAAACTGGAATTTGAACGGAACGGCGAACGCTATCGCTTCCTTCGCTGGGCGCAAACCGCTTTTGACAATTTCCGCGCCGTACCACCGGCTACCGGGATTGTCCACCAAGTAAACCTCGAGTATTTGGCAACGGTTGTTGCTACCCGTGAGTCCGATGGCGAAGTGGTTGCCTTCCCTGACTCGCTGGTTGGTACCGACTCCCATACGACGATGATTAACGGTCTGGGTGTACTCGGTTGGGGCGTTGGCGGTATCGAGGCAGAAGCCGGTATGTTAGGACAGCCGCTCTACTTTGTTACCCCGGAAGTTGTCGGTTTCAAACTGACCGGTACGCTGTCCGAAGGCGCGACCGCGACCGACCTCGCTCTCACCGTTACGCAAATCTTGCGCAAACGCGGCGTGGTAGGGAAATTCGTGGAATTCTACGGTCCTGGCTTGTCGAACATCTCGCTGGCTGACCGCGCTACCGTTGCCAACATGGCGCCGGAATACGGGGCAACGATGGGCTTCTTCCCTGTGGATGCGGAAACATTGAACTATCTGCGTCAAACCGGACGCGATGATGAGCAAATTGCCCTTGTCGAAGCTTACACCAAAGCGCAAGGCTTGTTCCGCACGGACGATACTCCCGATCCGGTCTTCTCGGAAACAATCGAATTGGATCTGTCTACAGTCGTACCGAGCTTGTCCGGTCCAAAACGTCCGCAAGACCGCGTAGAGCTGACTAACATGAAAGAGTCTTTCAATACCAGCTTGCGTGCACCAATTGAAAAAGGCGGCTTTGCCTTGAGCGAAGAAAAAATCGCCAGCCAAGCGGAAGTAACTTATCCAAACGGCGAAAAAGCGGTATTGAAAACAGGATCGATCGTGATCGCGGCGATTACTTCCTGCACCAATACGTCTAACCCAAGCGTTATGCTGGGCGCAGGGATCGTAGCGAAAAAAGCGGTGGAAAAAGGGCTGAAAAAACCGCCGTTTGTAAAAAGCTCGCTCGCTCCAGGCTCTCGCGTAGTTACCCAATACCTGATCGATACCGGGCTGATCGAACCGCTCAACCAGCTTGGCTTTAACGTAGTCGGCTACGGCTGCACTACCTGTATCGGTAACTCCGGTCCATTGCCTGAAGAAACCAGCAAAGCGATCGCTGACAATGATCTGACGGTAGCAGCCGTATTGTCCGGTAACCGTAACTTTGAAGGCCGTATTCACGCGCAAGTAAAAGCAAACTACTTGGCTTCCCCGCCATTGGTTATTGCCTACGCCCTGGCTGGAACCGTGGACATCGATTTGACCAAGGAACCGATCGGCATTGGCAAAGATGGCCAACCGGTTTACTTGAAAGATATCTGGCCGACTCAGGAAGAACTTGCGGAAGCAATGGATAAAGCGATGAATCCGGAAGTATTCCGCTCTCAATATGGTCAAGTGTACACAGCAAACAAAGCATGGAATGAAATCGACGCACCGCAAGGCGAACTGTACGAATGGGATGAAAAATCCACTTACATTCAAGAGCCTCCTTTCTTCCAAAACCTGACCGGAGCAGCAGGCCATATCGAAGAAATCAAAGGAGCGCGCACGCTTGCTCTGTTCGGCGATTCGGTAACAACCGACCATATCTCGCCTGCAGGTAACATTTCGCCGACCAGTCCGGCTGGCCGCTACTTGCAAGAAAATGGCGTGGAACGCAAAGACTTCAACTCTTACGGCGCACGCCGCGGCAGCCACGACGTGATGATGCGCGGTACGTTCGCCAACATTCGCATTCGCAACCAGGTTGCTCCTGGCACCGAAGGCGGCGTGACCAAATATATTCCTACCGGCGAAATTATGTCGATCTACGATGCGGCTATGAAATACAAAGAATCCAGCACGCCGCTCGTGGTTATGGCCGGAAAAGAATATGGTACCGGAAGCTCCCGCGACTGGGCTGCAAAAGGTACATTCCTGTTGGGTGTGAAAGCGGTCATTGCGGAAAGCTTTGAACGGATTCACCGCTCCAATCTGGTCGGCATGGGTGTGCTTCCGCTGCAATTTGTGGAAGGCACCAACTGGAAGTCGCTCAACATTGATGGAACAGAAACATTTGATATTCTTGGCTTGAACGATAACATCCAACCGGGTCAAAAAGTCACCGTACGAGGCACTCGCCAAGACGGCAGCACCTTCGATTTCGATGTGATCGTTCGTCTGGACAGCATGGTTGACGTCGACTACTATCGCAATGGCGGGATTCTGCAAACTGTGCTCCGTCAATTGCTGGATGACCAAGTGTCCGTCGGCTAATTGCCGCAAGACAAAAAGGCAGTGGGGAATGGCCCCGCTGCCTTTTTTCTGTTGACCATCACTTTTGTTACCATCGCTCTTGCATGATTTCCGCCCGTTTCCGCTCGTATTCTTCCCGATTGATCACTCCGTCGCGATACAGACTCTCCACTTTGCGCATACGGCTGTCAAAATCGCTGGCAACGCCAGGCGGCTGACCTGTTGCGCTATTCCCCTCCAAATCGATCTCATAGGAGGTCATCCCTTTGTTTGTAAACAGTTGATACACGCTCATGCCGGTAATCACACAGGCAATCAGTGTCCATAAAAAGCCGAACGCGCCAAACGTCGGGATAACCTGAGTGATCCCAATGAAAATAAACACAATCCCAATAATGACTCCAGCCAGTGACGCCGGTCGACTCGGCCGAACATTCACTCTCCCTCTTCTTGCCATGAAATCAATCCCCCTTTGGCTATGCCATGCTTTGCTTTCCGCCGTTATCCTCACCCTTTGCTTTCCGCTGGACTTTTGGACAGTTTCATTTTCTTAGGCTAAAGCCAATTTTACCGCTTCAGCCGCATGGATTCGGGTTGTATCAAAGAGGGGTACTTCTGAATCTTCTGCATTTATCAACAAGCCGATCTCCGTACATCCCAAAACGATTCCTTCCGCTCCGCTTTCCACAAGACGCTGGATGACTTGTTTGTATGCTACTCTCGAGGACGGCACGATTTTTCCCAAACATAATTCCTCATAAATGATCTTGTTTACCAGTTCACGGTCCGCCTGTTGCGGAACGATTACCTTCAGTCCGCTTGCTTCCAGGCGCGCTTTATAAAAGTCCTGCTCCATCGTATATTTGGTGCCTAACAACCCGATCGTACGAATGTTCTGTTTTTTAATTTGCGATGCCGTGGCATCGGCGATATGCAAGAGCGGGATGCCGACAGTTCCTTCAATAGAAGCGGCCACCTTATGCATCGTATTTGTGCAGATCAGGAGAAAGTCCGCCCCTCCTTGTTCCAAAGAAAGAGCCGCATCCGCTAAACATTTGCCGGCCAAATCCCATTGACCTTCCGCCTGATAACGCTCAATCTCTGCAAAGTCAACGCTATACAACAAACATTGCGCAGAATGCAATCCGCCGAGTCTGCGCTTCACTTCCTCGTTGATCAACCGATAATATTCGGCAGACGATTCCCAACTCATGCCACCGATCAATCCGATTCTTTTCATTTCAATCCACCCCTCTAAATAATGACGTTGTCAGGGCTTGATCCGTTACAGGCAAGACCCTCCTAATAAAAAAGCCGGATTAACTCCGGCATTGAACTTGCTATTATTGGACCATATTGCCCATGCGAGTGGCGGCTTCGATCATCGGGATGGCGTATTCCGTCATTTTCTCTGCGGTAAGCCGATTGGACGGTCCCGAGATGGCGAGAGCGGCAACCATTTTGCCATTATGGTTAAAGATCGGGGCTGACAGCGCGGCTGTGCCCAATTCCCGTTCTTCCACACTGGTCGCATACCCTTGTTTTCTGATCTGTTCCAGCTGTTGGCTAAAAGCCTGTCGATCGATGTTATCCGGCCAGTTTTGCTCGGACAGCACTTCCTGCTGAATCTCCGGATCGGCATAAGCAACCAGCACTTTGCTGGATGCGCCAACCGTTAAAGGCATACGGGCCCCGATTGGAGCAACCCGCCGTACTGGATGATTGCTTTGAACAGCCTGGATGCGCACCCGCTCCAGCCCATCGCGGACGTACAAGCTGATCGTCTCCCCGACCAGGTCACGCAAACGTTCCATTTCCGGCAACACCAGAATGGCGGGATCATCAGGATGGGTCAAATTGGCTGATAATTCCCAAACCCGATAGCCCAAGCGGTATTTTTCCGTCTGTGGATTACGGATAACGAAGCCTTTGGCTTCCAAAGTGGCCAACAGCCGGTGGACGGTGCTCTTATGCAAATCCAGACGACTGGCGATCTCGCTCAATCCCAGGTTGGTCGCCTCGGTAAAGCATAACAGTATATCCAGTGCACGCTCTACGGCCCGCACCGTCGATTTTTGTTCTTCCATTTTCTCACCTGCCCTTGAAGCAACCGGCCGCTTTTTCACACAAAAGTGCCGATCGCGTCACTGAATTGACATGGTACCGTTCCTTTTCTGTTTCACCAGATGAAATATCGTTCTATTTAGTATACTGGAATCCGCGCCAAAATAAAAGAGTTCCCTGTTGTCAACAGGGAACTCCCTTCCATCACAAATTACAGCAGGCTCGTGCCATCGCTCAAAGCTTGCGCATCTTCCCGCGTAATCAAGACCGCGCGAGGCTTTCCGCCGCTATGGCCGGCTACATACCCCTCTGTTTCCATCATCTCGATCAGCCGGGCTGCCCGGTTGTATCCGATGCGGAACCGACGCTGCAATGCCGATGCGGAAGCTTGGCCTTGTTCCGTCACGAACAGCAACGCCTCGAAAAACAGCGGATCTTCGCCCAAATCGTATGAATGAACGGACTGTTCCAATTCCTCCTTGCTAAAGAGGTATTCCGGTTTTCGCTGTTTTTTGATCGTCTGGACAACCCGCTCGATCTCGTCATCGGAGACATAGTTCCCCTGCAGCCGAATCGGCGCCGCTCCGCTTTCCAAAAAAAGCATGTCCCCGCGTCCCAGCAACCGTTCCGCGCCAGACTGATCCAGGATAGTCCGCGAATCGACTTGAGAGAAGACGGCAAATGCCAACCGGCTTGGCACGTTTGCTTTAATATTGCCCGTGATCACATCGACCGAAGGACGCTGGGTCGCCAGCAGCAGATGAATGCCGCAAGCTCTCGCCTTTTGGGCAATACGGATAATGCAGTCTTCCACTTCTTGCGGAGAAACCATCATCAAGTCAGCCAACTCGTCAATAACAATGACCACAAAAGGCAGCGGCTCGTCGGTCGTCAGGTTATACCGGTCAATATCCCGCACTCCCGCTTCCACAAACAAAGCATATCTCTTCTCCATCTCCTCGACCGCCCACTTCAACGCGGCGGTGGCCTGCTTGGCATCTGTGACTACCGGCGTTACCAGATGAGGCAGATGATTGTAAGGAGCGAGTTCGACCATTTTGGGATCGATCAGCAGCAAACGCACTTGTTCAGGAGTTGCCTTAAATAACAGACTGACGATGATCGAATTGATACAAACGCTTTTCCCTGAACCGGTGGCACCGGCGATCAATCCGTGCGGCATCTTCTTGATATCGGCGACAATCGGTTCGCCTCCGATATCCATCCCCAAGGCAATGGCCAACGGAGACGGATGCTGCAGAAATTTATCCGACTCCAGAATACGCCTGATGAATACCGGTTCGCTTTTGATATTCGGCACTTCGATTCCAACAGCGTTTCGGCCGGGAATCGGCGCTTCAATCCGGATATCCTTGGCCGCCATATTCAACTTGATATCATCGATCAAGGTCGTAATTTTATTCACTTTGACGCCGGGGGCCGGCTGCACCTCAAAACGGGTCACCGACGGCCCTTTAACGATTCCGACCACCTGAGCGCTGACGTTAAAATTGGTTAACGTTTCTTCCAACAGCTGGCGCTGCTCCAGCGTATATTCATAAAAATCCTGGGTCACAGGCGGTGACGGGTTGAGCAAGTGCAGACCGGGAAGTCGGTAGGCCGGTTGCTCAACCGGCTGTTCCAGCTTCGATTTTTGCTGTAACGGTTCTGCTTCCGGCTCGGCAACAGGCTCCTCCAGCACCGGGGTTGCTTCCGGCTCGGCAACAGGCTCCTCCAGCACCGGGGTTGCTTCCGGCTCGACGACAGACTCCTGCAGCACCGGGGTTGCTTCCGGCTCGGCAACAGGCTCCTCCAACGCTGCTGCCGCTTCTGTCGTCACACTCGTCATGAACGCCGCTGAATCAATCGATGGCGCAGATGGCGAAAACCGACTGTTCTCAGCCGATTCGCCCTCTGTCTGTTGGGGTGCTGCCTCCACCGCTTTGGATTCCTCAGTGGCAACGGCCGCCCATTCTTTCTCTGCTCTGCGCAGCTCCAGTGCTGCATGGACAGACTCCTCTTTTTCTTCCCTGTTCTCCTGCTGTTGAGATTGGCTCGAGTAAACTTGCTCACTGCCGCCATGCTCCACATTGCGAAGCGGCTTAATTGCTGGCGGCAAGGCCCGCTCTCCTTCATCCGCCTTTGGCCGCAAAGCTTCAAAAGGTAACTCGGTTTCGGATTGTCGTGTCGTCTGAACAAAACGGACTGCAAGAGCCGGTTCTCTCTGGGCAAATTGCGCTGGCGAGTCAGGCTGCGAGTCTGCATCTGTCCGGTCTGCTGACAATTCTCTATTCGTTTTCGGCTGTTCTGCCTTTAAACGGCCATGGATCGGAGAAATCAGCTCGCTGGGACGATAGCTTGTTTTTTCTTCGCGTGAAGTTTCCGCTTGTGCTTGCGATCGATAGGGCTTGCTTGCTTCCCGCGCTCGCGCCTCCTGTTTTGCCATATGTATGGAAATGGGCGAATCGTCCCGTTCCGGTCGCTTTTGCGGTTCATTGTCGGGGATGACCGGAAAACGGAATTTCCGTTCCTTTTGTTGGTATCTTTGAACTGGCTGGCGATCGTTTACACGTTCCCGCGGATAGATGTTTTTCGTGCGCACTTGTATGTGACGGGTGGTCGGTGCAGCGGGTGTTTGGCCTGCCTCGTCCCGCTCCGGTTCTCCAAATACATCCAATAGCTTTTTCAGCCACGACCACATTTTGCAACGTCCTTTCTAGTTAGCGATTACTTGTTTCTCTTACCATACCATCTTAACATGAAATTGAGGTTTGAATTGGCAATTTGCAATTTTTTTCGGTAATTGGTGAAACTTTTTCCTTTCCTTTTCGTCTTAACAATCGTGTACTTTGCTGTTACGCGCTGAATTAAATTACACAAAAGGAGGAAAACGCTATGTGGAAAAAACTAGGTTTTCTATTTTTAGCAGCTGCCTTTGTCCTGTCGGGTTGCGTCGGTGAAACCTCTTTAATTGGCCAATCCGTTGTCGCATCCCTCGACAATCCCAACTATCAATTTCAAGGAACACTCAAATTGACGAGCGATCCCCAGTCATTGCTGGCATTGGCTGACGATCCGGACAATGAAGAAGCACAAGCGCTGCTGGAGGCTTTGCACGCCGGCGTGACCATTAGCGGGTCCGAAAGCGATCTGGAGAACGCCAAATTTATCATAAAGGCAAACGATGACAAACTGCTTCGTGAAAACGGTCTGTGGACAGGAGATGAGCCAGCGTCGCTCGAACTGTTGGCGGCCGATAACGAAGTCTATCTGAAAACGCCGCTGGACAGCAAATATTTGAAACTGGATACATCGGAACAATTGGCTGCGGAAGATGCCGCACAATTGAAAAGTTTTCAAGAGCAAGCCAACAAGCTGATCATCGACTTTGCCAAAAAATATGTCAGCACATTTGGTTACCAGTTCTCTGATGCACAAAATCTGGGCACAGAAACAGTAAAGCTGCCCACTGGCGAAAGTGTTAAAGCAACCCATGTGGCGCTCACGCTCGATCTGAAAGAACTGGCCAACATGGCGCTGTTCGCCGCTCAAGATGCCACCACCAACGCAGATCTGAAACAATTTGCCGTTGAATTCCTCCTCCTGACCAACTCGCTTGCTCCGGAAGGCGACGCGCAAAACGTTTCAGCCGAGCAAAAACGCGCGGAAGCAGCAGCGATGGTCGATCTTGGATTGACCCAATTGAAAACCTGGTTGGCTACCGAAGGCAAAGAATATACGCCGGATAAAATCGTGGAAATGGCGAAACAAGAAGGTCTGGAAAATCTGACGTTGAAACTGGATTACTATGTTGACGACAACAAAATGCCTGTTCGTCAGATCGGAAACCTTTCCCTGACGCTCAAGAATACCGATCAACCGACAGCCAAGCCGGTCACCATTGCTTTCGAATCTGACACGTATTCCTGGAACTTCGGAAAAGTGCCGGCGATCGCCGCACCAACAGCGGAAAATACGGTAACAACCAAACAATTAACCGAAGATGAAGATGCCATGAAAGCCTTTGACGAAAACGGCTTCCTTTATCCCCTGATCCAATCGTTTCAGGAAGAAGCAAGCTATTAAATCCATACGCACATTGATGATTTCGATACGGCAGTAAAAACGTCCGGGCAACGCCAGCTTGCACAGCAAGTCAGTGTTGTCCGGACGTTTGTTTTTTAATGCCAATTCCCGGTGCAAATCGGTCTGGGCGCGTCTCCAACAGGAATTCCGTGAATCCTCCTCAAGAGATGCTAGTAGCTGAGCAATGCAGCCATCAGCACACCTGCGGTAATACTTAAACGAGAGGCAAAAATGCCAACGGCGACATTGCCCTTCGGAATCTCGGATACGACTTTAAACGGCGTTAATAGTTCAAACAGATAAAAAACGATCACTTGAAAGATCGTCCCGACAATTCCCCAGATTAACAGATCAAGCAAATCGACAGAATGGTAGATCGCTGACCCCAATACAATGGCCAAGCCAAGCAGTTTCCCGCCCAGATCGTGAGCGGCCGCTTTGGCGGCTGCTACTTTTTGCGGATCGGTCGTATCCGCCCCCTCTTTCAGCAACTGAAATTCCTTATAGGGTGTTGTAATCGTAAAAACCAACAGGCCAAAACCCATTAAAGGCAAGGTAACGCCCAAATAAGATAAAAAATTAAGAAAATAAAACGATTGCCCCTCCATCTTCTTTCCCCCAAATCATTCATTTATTGGAGCCCTACCGGTAAATAGTAGGATAAATTATTGGTAATACGGCCGCCTAAACGGGCGATGATCGCAGAAGGTTTGCCGTTGATCAAAAAGGAACCCCACAGCAGATGCCCGTGATACTTGCCTTTCAACGTGTCTGTCTCGACAATGGGAAGGTCGACAAATCGCTGGTAAATCATCGGCTGGTCCCAATAAAATTCTTCCTGATCTCTCTCCAGTGTTTCCCCTTGCCGGTCGTGCAGCACGACTCCGCCGCCCTCACGTCCGAAAATCGGCTTGCTGACAAACCGCTCGCGGCCAAGAAACCGGTTTTCAAAGTATGTCGGCAGCATATAGGTTTCGACCGTTTCATGCTCTTCCCTGGTAAAAAACGCATTCGATTCATGCAGATTCCAGATCAACGCCTGTAGGGCCTTGGTTTGCAGCAGAAAGGCCGACGGCGGATTGATTACCGCCAATTTTTTTTGCGCAATCAGCTCAAGCAGGTGTGGTCCGGTTGGATAACCATCGGTATCGTGCTCCTCCGCCAGTTTTTCCAAGGCATGCAGTCGATACAGGAGATCAATGGGCAAAAATTGATCGTCTTGCAAGGCGTACAAGCGATCTTCAAACAAGCGCAGCTGTTCCAACCCAATAAAACGGCCGGGAAGTCCCGAATGGTTTAATAAATACAGCGTGGTTCCTTTGTCTTCTTCGTGCCAATCAAGAGCGCTAAAATAGATGTGTTCCGTCCGGTAACCCATGCTCGCATATTTTTGCCGAATCGATTGAAACGCCTCTGTCAGTTGTTTCGCCATTCCCTGATTGGGATTTTTTGCTCCGTAGGCATCACAAATGTGCTGGTTTACATGAAAGGCTTCGACGATCCCAGTCGGCGTGTCACTGTTGAATTCGAGCATTTTCAAACCTTCAGCCGTTTGCGCAAAATCAAATCGGCCCACAAGTGTCGGCAATTCATGCACTTGCAGCCGGCAAGCAGCGAGCGCCGCTTCCGGAATCCCCAGCTCCCTTAACAAAGCGCTGTCGCTTTGCTGCAATACAGGCAAGACCTTTCCGTATATGCGTGCCAATCGCTCCGTTGCTTCGGCCAATTGCTCGCGCAGACGATCCGGAATCAGATGCAGGGAAGCGAGCGCGTACTCTTCATCATACATGCAGTCCCAAGTGAAGATTCCTTCTTCACGCAACGGTTGATACAACTCTTCTCGTCTCAATGCATAATTCATGTGATCATCCTAACTTGAACTGGAGTGGCTGGAGCTGCCAATTCCGCCTTTGGCACCCGTGGTAATGGCCGACGGATTTTTGGCATATTTGCTTGATCCGCTGCTGTAAGAACGGTAGGTCGATCCAGAAGACGACCCCGAGCTGCCGGAATCATCGTCGCAATAGCCGTCATTGTCGCCATCATAACAATCATTGCTGTTTGAATAGGTCGTACTGGAACATCCGGAGACCGCCAAGGAAGCTGTCAAAAACATGCTAACGATGACAGACGTTTTCTTCATCATGCCTCTCCCTCCTCAGACGATCGCACATAGAGAATATATACTTCCCGGTCCTCATCGATCTCTGCGGAAGTTTTTTCCCATTCCTGTCCATCCCAGTATAAATAATCGCTTAACAAATGGAGCAATGCCTCTTTTTCGTCGCGAAAATAATGCGTATGAAGCAGCGGATAATGGACGGTTCCTTCCCGAAAATGGCGAAGTTCGATTTGGGTCTGCCCCCAGCGATTTGCTGCCGTATTCCAGTAATCAACCGCCTGCTCTTCCGAACTGATTTTCACATAAATAACGCCGACATCTTGCTCCATTGCGCATGACATTTTTTCGTATACCCGATGATCTTTTACCAGATAATCGCAAGCAAACCGCATAGCCATCTCCATGTTGTCGATGGAGTTGTAATAATACAAAACCGGGTATTGCTTTTGCTCATCCAATAAACGATATTCTAATCTGGCCAAGTACGCCTCTCCTTCCTGAGAATTCTACCTTAAACTATTACGTTTCAGGGAATGAAAGGTTTCCCGCTTTTTCCAGTAAATTTTTACCAATAAAAAAAGCCAGCTTGCCTCAGCTGACTTCTTGCGGTCATTTTCCTCCCGTTTACTCCTCTATTAACATTTGGCGAATTTGCTCGTGCAAGGGCCCGCTGGAAGCGATCAGCGAAGGAAATTCGCGGGAATCAAACGGTTGATGCTGATAAGGCTGGCCTTGCCAATCCGTCACTTTTGCGCCTGCTTCCCGGGCAATCAAAATGCCGGCCGCTACATCCATAATACCGGAACGCTCCATGACGATATAATCGATCCAACCGTGCGCCAACAAACACCAGTCCAGCGCCGGAGCGATAGTTCGCAGCAACCGTTTCGTTTGCAACATATACGGTCTGGTGACGGCCAATTCATGTTCTTTCGTCATTGTATCTCGCCCGCGGATGTAAGAACCGACCGCTTTGACCAGCTCCGTCCGGCTGGAGACCGCCAATCTTTTACCATTTAAATAGGAACCTTTGCCTTTCTCGGCCCAGAACATTTGGTTCGCTATTGGATTGTAGACGACTCCGAGCACGATGTCGCCCTTATGCTGCAAAGCAATTGATACAGAGAAATATGGATACCCGATAAAGTAATTGTTCGTACCATCGAGCGGATCGACAATCCAGAGGTACTCGTCCTCGCGATTGACCAACCCTGCTTCTTCCGAATAAATCGTATGGCTGGGAAAGTGGCGATGAATGATTTCCATGATGCGCCTTTCGCTTTCCTTGTCTTCCGGTAGTTTTACGTCATTGTGCGATTCCAGATCCGGAATGAGCTGTTGGGTAAATCGTTCCTTCAAATATTCTCCTGCAAAAAGCGCAGCTTCCTTCGCAATTTCGATCATGTGCCGAACTCCTTTTCAGTCAACCTTTTCAACTCCACACAAACATCATCGTATCTTATCCCGACAGCCCGGGCAACCCCCCGCAACTCCGCCCATAAATTTCCCTTGCCTGATCTGCACAAAAATGACTAGAATAAATAGATCGATTCGTTTTTTTCTTTCAGCGTTTTATGGCATATTCAAGGAAGGGAGCTGACACATGAATAGCGACTTTATCCGTCTAAAAAATCTGGAAGGCGAATTAAAGCTCAGCCAGATCAATAAAAGCCTTGGCTGCTCGGTTACCAGCAAGGAACTGGTCTTTTTCAAGCCGCATGTGACCTATCACCTGTTTTTGCATGATATTGTCAGCATCGTACCTGTTCGCCTGGATTCGGCCCCGATTTCCTTTCGTCACAAGCATGAATTGATTCGCGCCGAATTCAGCTCTGATTATTATAAAGTATCCGTCAAATGGGCTCGGGTGGTCACCCGTTCAGGGGTGGCGGAACGTGAAAACCCTGAATTTATTGTGCCGCTCTCCGACAAAATGTTGCGTTATGTTGCCGATTACAGCGGATTGGTCGTTATCCCCTAGTCTGCAAGCAACGTTGAGAAACCTCTGGTCATCCGGAGGTTTTTTGTTGCTTCTGCACTCAGCGTTTTTGCAAGACCATAAAGGTAGCCGTTCCGTGCGCCAACAGGCGATCTTGTTCATCATAAATATTGCCCTGGGTGACAATCAAGGTCTTGCCGCGATGTAAAATTGACGCTTCCGACCGCAGTTTCTCGCCTTTCCCCGGCAGCAAATAGTTGATTTTCAGTTCAGTCGTCACGGCAAACTGATCAGCAGGCAGTTTTTTGTTAATCATCATGCCCATCGTCGTATCCAGCAATGTCGCCAAGATGCCGCCATGTACGATCCCCACAGGATTATGAATAAATGAAGTGACGGGCATTTCAATCTGATACGTTTGTTCGTCGCGAAAGCTTCCCTGTATGCCAAGGAAAGCGGATAAGTAAAACTGCTGATCTTTCCGTTTTTGTTTAATCGCTTGCACAGTGAGAGCCAGCAGCTGCTTTTCCTCTTCGCTGCCGTTTTCCCATATATCCTGCCATTCTTCTCGTTTCATCTTCACTCCTCCTCAGTACTATTGTAAAGAAAATGGCCAATGATTTCATTAGTGGTTCAACAGCGAGCGTCCGATGTTGCAGGCAGTTGTGCCTTCGCTTGCTCCGCCTTCTGGCCTGAACCCGCCTGAAAAACAAACACGGCAGTGCGGAAACGTTCCACACTGCCGTGTTGTATAGGGGTCAAGCTTTGCCGTTTATCGCAAAACGGAAGTGGCCATTCGAATGTAGGTATGCCGCTTTCCGCGAATAACGATGGAATATTGCATGATGTTCTCCGGAATCGCCATTCCGGCATAACCGGCATCGCCGATGTGATAAAGATCCGCTCCCGCCATTTTGCTGAAGAGCGCGATTTGCCGGATCGTTGCTTCGTCGGCGCCTTCCTGACTCGTACCGGTAGCAAGCAAAGCCAATGCTCCCTGTTTTTTCACAATCGAAACCATCTTTTGCGCAAGTTCCAGCGTAATTCCCGGTACGGTCCCCGGCGAGGGCAGCAAAATCACATCGGCGCCCGCTTCGATAAAGGAAACGATCTCCGCCTCGCCAACAATGTTCGTTCCCGCTTCACCGGCCACTCCCGCTCCATGCATCTTTCCGGCAATAATCAGCGTATCGTTTCCCATCACCTCTCGGGCCAGCACGATCGCCTGGAGAATTTCCGCATTGGTGACACCGGTTTTCGGATTGCCGGTCAGACAAATGAAGTCAAACCCCAGCTTCTTGGCTTCCGCAAACGTTTCCCGGGAAGCAAGCCGGCCTTTGGGCAGCTCCAGCAGCTGCTCCGCCTGTTTGGCCTGCGGATCGACCGGCTCCAAATTGAGTCCGATCGGTCTCCCGGTATACGCCTTTAATTGGTTCACTACCTGCGAAGGGTCGGTTACGGTTAATCCGGCAAATTCCGGCTGAAAGACATCAAACAGGTTGAGCAAAAGCAGATCAGCGCCAAACGCAGCGGCCATCTCCGCATTGGTGACATTGGGAAACAGGGGAGCAACAGCGCCAATCACTTCCGCCACCAGCACGCGCCCCTCGGAGGCTTTGATCGCTTGTTTCAGCTCCGCTCCGTTCATTTGACGAAAATCGGAAGCGGTACAATCCAATAATCGTTTCATGTCGACCATCCCCTACATCTTTTTAATCTCTTCCATAATCCGTTCCGACTGGGCGCCAAAGACGACCTGCACGCTGCCCTGCCCCAGTTTCATGACACCGGCAGCACCGAGCTCTTTCAAACCTTTGTCATCGACAACTTTGTCGTCGTGAAGCACCAAACGAAGCCGTGTTACACAAGCATCAATGTTTTTAATATTTTCCTTGCCGCCGATATAGGCCAACACCTGTTTCGATTTTTCCTGCAAATCGGCATTACCGCCGCTCGTCTTGACTGCCGGTGCTGTCTCGTCATCTTCCCGCCCTGGTGTCTTCAGGTCAAGCTTGACGATCAGGAAACGGAACAGGAAGTAATAGATCACTGCCGCAACCAGGCCAATCGGGATCAACCATAGCGGATGGGTAGCCAGACGGAAATTGACCAGATAGTCGATCAGACCCGCTGAGAATCCGAAGCCGTGTTTAATGCCGATCATCGTCACGATAAACGCGGTAACCCCGGATAAAACAGCATGGACAAAGAACAGGAACGGAGCGACAAACATAAAGGCAAATTCAATCGGTTCCGTAATCCCTGTTAAAAAGGAGGCAAATGCGGTGCCCAGGAATAAAGAAGCGATCGCTTTTCGTCTCTCCGGTTTGGCCGTATGAATGATCGCGAACGCCGCACCTGGCAAGGCAAACATCATGATTGGGAAAAAGCCGGTCATAAACATGCCCGCCGTCTTGTCACCGGCAAAGAAGCGGTGCAAGTCGCCATGAACGACATTGCCAGTGGCCGGATCGGTAAAGTCGCCGATCTGGAACCAGGCGATCGCATTGAGCACGTGGTGCAATCCAAACGGAATCAGCAAGCGGTTGAAGAAAGTAAACAGACCGGCTCCGATTGCGCCCAAGTCTACGATGAATCTGCCGAATGTATCCAACCAGTTTTGAATCGGTCCCCAAATAAGTCCCAAAATGAGTGCAATAATCACCATACTGATGGATGTTATGATCGGCACAAACCGTTTTCCGCTGAAGAATCCCAACCAATCAGGCAATTTGATGTCATGATAGCGGTTATAGAAAAACGCCGCGACACCTCCGGCCAGAATCCCGCCAATTACCCCCATGTTCAGTTTCAAGTCCTCGCCCAATCCAAAAGCGACCGGCACTTTTGACTGAACCGTCGTCAAGACCAGGTAAGCGATTACAGCGGCAAGGGCAGCGACCGCATCGCCAGCCAGACCAATGGCCACGCCGACAGCAAAAATCAGGGAGATGTTGTCAAAGATCGCCGAACCACCCGCTGCCAAAAATGGAGCAATGTACTGATTCAAAAATCCCCCTACCGTCTCACCCAGTTTAAATTGGCCGATATAATCGACCGATCCAAAGGCGAGCAGCAGCGATGCGGCCGGAAGCGTAGCAACCGGAAGCATCAAAGCTTTCCCAATCTTCTGCAGAAAAGCCAGCATAAAAAAACCTCCTTTTAATGAATAAAATGTATCAGAAAGTCCGTTTCCGGGGAAAAAACGGACTTCACTGCCGAAAATAGCGATCGCCCTGGCACAGGAGCGAGGTTCATCCAGGAGGCGGTAACCCTAAACCGTCGGCTATCGTCCGGAAGGCACCTGGTCAACAATCAGCGATGCCGCTTCCTCATCCAGGATCAACATGACATGCGGATGCAACTGCAAAACGCTGGCGGGAATATGTGGATCAACGCGGCCGCTGAAAATCTGCTTGACCGCTTCCGCTTTACTCCGTCCGCTCGCCAAAAGCAAAATCGAACGCGCTTTCATGATGCTGCCGATGCCCATAGTAATGGCGCGGTGCGGCACCTCTGCTTCGCTGGAGAAAAAGCGGGCGTTGGCTTTTCGCGTTTTTTCCGCCAATTCGGTGATATGGGTAGATACCGTGAACGTATCGCGCGGCTCATTGAAACCGATGTGCCCATTTTGGCCGATCCCCAATATTTGCAAATCGATGCCGCCGGCTTGCTCAATTTGCGCTTCATATTGACGGCATACGGCTTCTGCATCATCAAATATTCCCGGCGGTACGTGAATATTTTCCGGGAGAATATTAATCTGCGAAAACAGCCGCTCCCACATGAAATGATAGTAGCTCTGCGGGTGATCGGTAGAAAGACCGACATATTCGTCCAGATTAAAGCTGGTCACTTGCTGAAAATCAAGGCCCTCCTGCTGATGCATCCGAATCAATTCCGCATACATGCCGACCGGAGTTCCGCCTGTTGCAAAACCAATTACGGAGTTCGCTCTTCGTTTGATTTGTTGGGCTACGCAATCCGCTGCTTTGCGGCTTAAATCCTGGTAATCTTTCATCACATTGATTTGCATCACAGTCTGTCCCTCCAAACGTTTGCCAGCCGTGTTGAGTCGTCTTTTCAAGCTATTTCAATGTCAAATGGATCACTTCGTCTTTTCCGGCGGTTACCGCTCCTGCGGCCGTAACATTCTTTTGTTCGATGACCGTTTCGTCCGTCAACAGGATGGGCGTAATCGTCGGACAGCCGGCTTCCTGCAACACATTCAGATCAAACGCGATCAACTTGTCACCCGCTTTTACCTGATCTCCGGTCTGCACATATGGCGTGAATCCTTTGCCATCCAGCTTGACAGTATCAATCCCGATATGAATCAGCAACTCGACACCCGCTTCGCTAATCAAGCTGATCGCGTGGCTGGTGTGAAACAGATGAGCCACTTTTCCGTTAAACGGAGCAAGCAGCAGGCCTTCGCTCGGCTGAATGGCAATCCCGTCACCAGCCATTTTTTGCGAAAATACCGGATCGGGCACTTGTTCCAATGGTACGACGGTTCCCGTCACCGGTGCGAGCATGCTGACTTCTTCTTTGCGCTTTTTCTTGAACAAATTAAACATGTTGTCAATCTCCTTCTCAAAGCGTAAGTTATGGCATGTTGCAGCAGAAAAGGCATGAGATAAGAAAGGCAATATGGTAGAACCATGATTTCCATTCTTAGCTCATGCCTAGTCGAACTAGTAACACGCTATTCATTTTCTTTTTCCCGATAAGGCAATTGTACCAGACGAAACAGATGCATGGCCAAATATCCCACTTCATCATCCGGCAAGGTCGTTTCCAGCCGTTCGGCAATATGGCTGGCCAACTGTACCGCCAGTTCGTATTGTTCCGGCAATGTCAGTTTGATTCGCTCCAGCAGCGGATTGACGATTGGCTTTCCCTCCCTGATTCTGTCCAGAGCGAAGCGCAAATGGGTAATCAGCCGTACATAATCGACAGAGTTGCGTTGAATCGGCTGCTGGCTTTTCGCTTCGATCATTTGCACCAGTTCACCGATCAGATTGGTAAATTGCACCGTTTTGGTGATGGGTACATAACTGACCGCGGAATGGATATGTAAGGCAAGAAAGCCGATCTCACTTTCGGGCACGTCGATATCAAAAGATTGTTTGATCATTTCCGCCGCTCTTTTGGCCAAGGCAAATTCCTGGGCATGCAACGTCTGGATTTCAAACAGAAACGGATTGACGATCTCCAAGCCATTGCGCAGACGATAAATGGCAAACTGGATATGATCAGGCAGGGCAACGTGAATATGCTCGTTGATCTGCGGCGTAATTTCCCTGGTAATGAGTGCGATAATCTCCTCGGCGATGCCGATAACGGAATGATCAAGCCGGTCAATTACCGTTTGATACTGCCGCTTGTTGGTTTCGTTCTCAAGCCGGAACCGCTTTTCCAGCCGTGGATCGTCGGTGACGATTTTCTCCCCGGGTTTCCGGCCAAAACCGATCCCCTTGCCGAGCAAAACCACTTCACTTTTGGTCACCGGTTCCTCCACTAGTACTACATTATGGTTAAAAACCCGAATGATGCTATAGTCGTGCCCGTTTATGACCCAACACCACCACGCGATTAATGCAAAACGCCTACTGGTCAGCCTTGTCTGTTTAACAAAATAAGAGCTGAAAATAACCCCTATGAAAAGGCTTTTCCCAGCTCGTCTCCGCTTAACCAGCACCAATAAGATCGTTATCGGTTCGTTTCTCATCATTATAATAATGCGATAGTCTCTTGTCAATTGACGATGCACATATCCCGCCGGCCCATGCGATCATCGGTTTTAAGACAGAAAACTGTCTTGACATTTCGAACTGAGCGAATGTTCAGAGATTTACAGTTGTCTCTCCCCGTTTATAGTGATACGATAATTCAAAAAATAACGAATCATATAGTCCTGATAATTGAAGGGAGATTATAAAATGGTCAAGCGTAGAAGCGACATGATTAAAAAAGGATTTGACCGCGCTCCGCATCGCAGCTTGCTGAGAGCCGCGGGTGTAAGTGAGGAAGATTTCGATAAACCGTTTATTGCCGTCTGCAACTCATATATCGACATCATTCCCGGGCATGTCCATTTGCAAGAATTCGGAAAATTGGTAAAAGAGGCAATCCGGGAAGCCGGCGGGGTTCCTTTTGAATTTAATACCATCGGCGTCGACGATGGGATCGCGATGGGGCACATTGGCATGCGCTATTCCCTGCCCAGCCGGGAGATTATCGCCGACAGTTTGGAAACCGTCGTTTCCGCACACTGGTTTGACGGAATGATCTGTATCCCCAACTGCGACAAGATCACCCCGGGGATGATGATGGGCGCACTGCGGGTAAACATCCCGACGCTGTTTGTCACCGGCGGGCCGATGAAAGCAGGGAAAACGAAGGATGGCCGCTCTATTTCCCTCTCTTCCGTTTTTGAAGGCGTCGGCGCTTACCAAGCGGGAATCATCGATGACAGTCAGCTGCAAGAATTGGAACAGTTCGGCTGCCCAAGCTGCGGCTCCTGCTCAGGCATGTTCACCGCCAACTCCATGAACTGTCTGGCAGAGGTGTTAGGCTTGGCCTTGCCAGGAAACGGCACGATTTTGGCAACTTCACCGGAACGGCGCGAATTGGTGAAAGCAACTGCCGCCAAGCTGATGCATCTGATCGAACAAGATATTAAACCCCGCGACATCGTTACGCTGGAAGCGCTGGATGACGCTTTTGCGCTCGATATGGCAATGGGCGGGTCGACCAACACCGTCCTGCACACATTGGCTTTGGCGCATGAAGCTGGCGTGGAGTATTCCCTGGAGAGAATCAATCAGGTTGCGGAACGTGTTCCGTATCTTTGCAAACTGGCTCCCGCTTCCGAGTATCATATTGAAGATTGCCACAATGCCGGCGGTGTCTCGGCTATTTTGAAGGAATTGTCCAAAAAACCGGGAACCTTGCATCTCGATCGGATTACCGTCACCGGAAAAACATTGGGCGAAAACATCGCCGATGCGGAGATCACCAATGAACAAGTAATTCGTCGCCTCGATAATCCTTACAGCGAAAAGGGCGGGCTTGCCGTATTGTTCGGCAATCTGGCTCCGGAAGGCTCGATTATCAAAACCGGCGGGGTCGATCCATCGATCAAACGGCATGAAGGGCCAGCCATCTGCTTTGACTCGCAGGAAGAGGCGCTTGAAGGCATCGCAACCGGCAAAGTAAAAGAAGGTCATGTTGTGGTTATCCGTTACGAAGGACCAAAAGGCGGACCGGGAATGCCGGAGATGCTCGCTCCTACCTCGCAAATCGTCGGGATGGGCCTAGGCAAAAAAGTCGCTCTTGTGACCGATGGCCGGTTCTCCGGAGCATCGCGCGGAATCAGCATCGGGCACGTTTCCCCCGAGGCAGCAGAAGGCGGCCCGCTCGCTTTCGTCCAGGACGGCGATATCATCAGCATCGATTTGGAGGACCGCTCGATGCAACTGCAAGTGTCGCCTGAGGAAATGGCCAAACGGAAAGCGGCCTGGAAAGGCTTTGAACCAAAAGTCAAAACCGGCTATCTCGCCCGCTACTCCAAATTGGTGACCAACGCCAGCTCCGGCGGAGTCATGAAAATTTAACCAGATCATCCCAAACCTGTCCTGACTGATCAGGACAGGTTTTTTTTGCTTACCGTATACGCAATTTTTGCTATTGAAACGATTCCGATTGCATTATAAAGTAGAAAAAGCGTGTATTAGATTGAATTTGCTTGGAGGTAACTATGCGATTGCGCAATATCCCCGGTGCGGAACAGGCACTGCTTGAATATCCAACCTTTGTTGAACAGCCCACTGATTATAAAACTCGCTGGCATGAGCGCTTCCAAAACGATCACCCGATCCACGTGGAAATCGGCTGCGGAAAAGGCCGGTTTATTACGACATTGGCAGCCAAATATCCCGAGATCAATTTTATTGCCATCGAATTGAAGGCGGAGGTCGTGCTTCGCGCAGCCCAACGGACCGAGCATCGCCCGATTCCCAATTTGGCCTTTGTGCAATATAATGCCGCCCAGTTGACCGATCTGTTCGGACCTGGTGAAATCTCACGGATATACTTGAACTTTAGCGATCCATGGCCGAAAAAACGTCACCACAAGCGGAGATTGACCTATTCTTCCTTTCTGCAGTTGTACAAGCAAGTGCTGAAACCGGATGGCGAACTGCATGTCAAGACAGACAATGAACACTTGTTTGAATTTACGTTAAACCAATTGTCTGAAGCGTTGTTCCAAATGCGCCATATTACGTTCGATCTGCACCATTCCCCGTTTGCGGAAGAAAACGTCTTGACCGAATATGAAGAGCGGTTTTCTGCTCGCGGCCAGCGCATTTATCGCGTCGAAGCGATCTGCCGCCCGAACTGACAAGTGAAACGCAAAACGCTTCCGTTCTTTTCAAACGGAAGCGTTTTTTGCTGGGCGAAGTTTTGCAGCGGCTTCATGCTTTGGCATTGGCATTGGCTTGCAGCGGCTTCACACTGGCAACGGCAGGTTCGATCATATACATCTGCTGCCATTTGCGGCCACGCCATCTCCAAAGCATTAGGATTCCCCGCAGCCACTCATCAAGCGTGAAGGCGATCCAGATGCCGATCAGCCCAAGCCCCGCCCAGATGCCTAACAGATAGGACAGCAAGCAGGAGACTCCCCACATTGACAAAATGCCCATATAAACGGGGAATCTGGCATCTCCTGCTGCCCGCAATGCCGAGATAACCACCAGATTGAACGTCCTCCCCGGTTCCAAAATCCACTGTATGAGAATCAAGCTGCTGCCCAAGGCAATAATCGCCGGGTTATCCGTAAAAATTCCCATTAGCGAAGTGCGGAAAAGAGCAATGATCCCGGCGACGACAAACGAACTGATAAAGGCGATTTTCAAACTCCGCAGACAGGTTCGGTAAGCGAGTTCCTTTTCATTAGCACCGACGAGATGACCAATCTGAATCTGCGTCGCTTGCCCGACCGAGAGTGCCAGCAAATAGGAATAATTCATAATGTTTTGCGTGTAAATTTTCGTGGTCAACGCTTCCGTTCCAAGGGTGGCAATAAAAGCGGTCACCACCAGTTGCGAAGCATTGTACATAATATTTTCTCCCGCTCCCGGCACACCGATATTCAAAATATTTTTCAAAATCGAACGGGGAAATTTGCGAAGAATGTGCACCGGCAAATAACAATCCAGCCGCCGATACAAAATGACGACCAGCACAACCATCGCCACCAAGCGGGCAAAGACAGTCGACATCGCGACTCCTTCCACACCGAGCACAGGCAGGCCCCAAGGAGCAAACAGAACGAGATAGTTGCCCAGGCCGTTGAGAATATTCATGCCAAAAGTGACAAACATGGCATCTCGCGTATAGCCGTACGCTCTGAGCATTGCTCCGGCTGTCATGGAGATCGCTTCAAACACGGACAAGCCCCCAACCAGATACAGGAAAGGCAGCGCATACGGGAGCAACTCGGCCGGCAAGCCCAGCAACAGCAGGATCTGCTTGCCAAACAAAAGCACCGCACCGCTCAACACCAGGCCAGAGACAATATTGACTGCAAGCGCGACCACCACCGCTTCCGCTGCCTTATCGCTTCGTTTGGCGCCCAAATATTGCGCAACAACGATGGCAGCTCCCATCTCGATCAAACTAAACACCAGCAGAATGACCGTCAAAAGCTGATTGGCCACGCCGACGGCAGCGACCGAATCATCGGAATAATGGGAAAGCATCATCGTATCAATATTTCCCATCAGCATCCGCAGCGACAACTCCACAAAAATCGGGATTGTCAACGTCAACAGGCGGAATCTTTTGTCTAACTGGAAATGTTCCATTTTCTCTTTTTTCCTCTTTCTCTCCCCACTTGATTGGGTCTTGTTTTCTTTTACTGCCCGAATTGGAATACTCCTATCCTGACGTTGCTATTCTAACACGTTTTCCAACCTTTTCCGATAAAAATAAAAAGGGGGATGACAAGGTGAAAAAAGCCGAATTTCTCCAATTGAAAATTACGTTTCTTTTGACCTATCCCGAGCAGAATGATCTGGCTTTTTACCGATCGTTTGTCAGGCAATACCCCAATGATCCGATCGGTTGGCTCTATTTGGGAAAGGAATGGGAGAAGGATGGCAAAGACGACCTCGCATTGAAGGCGTACCGCCAGGCGCTGCATGGCGAGGAATCCGAGTACTCCCTGGAAGCGCGGGAAGCGTATCAGCGGATGCTGCGGCAACGAAAACCGGCCAAACGGACGTCGACCGCTCAGCGCAGCAGCGCATTGCTTCTGCTGCTTTGCGCGCTGTCGCTCCTTTTTCCCCGTCCATTGGGGGAACCGGCCAAGCCGGCCGCCGACAGCGTTTCTTCCCTTGCCGCAACAGCAGCCAAGAGCGCTGTTCCTGTTCAGGCGCCGCAGCATGTGGAGGTCATCTCTGTACCGGGTCGGGCGTCAGCGGATACGCTCCGCAAACAGCTTCAACACTATTTGCAAACCAGACGTCCCGCGCTTTCCCAGCCGTTTACGATCCTGCTGGTCCCGGAAATAACGGGAGTGGAACCTTTTACGCCATTGCTATTTTATGCTCCCACACAAGTGAAGGCTGTTCTCCGATTTGACCCGCGAACCAACGCGTTTATCGCCCAGAAGTGGTTTCCGCAAAATTGCAATTGTGAACAGGACACTCAGGTTAAGCAGGCCAAACAAGCCTTGTCGCTGGAGCAGCAAACGTTGCAAAATGTCCTGATCCTGCGAAGCGCGCTGTACCACCACTATCAGCGCAATGGCAATCTGCCGCAACAGTTGCACAATTTGGCGCAAGCCTATCCAGCCAATGCCCTGCCAACGATTCCGGCCGCAGTCCAACCAACAGCCGGTCCGAAAGCTGACAGCTGGACTTACCAGCCCGACACCTTCGAGGCGGCACATGCTTGGCCAAGCCTGCAGCAAGTGCTTCCACTGCCGGGAGGGTATCCCGAGCCGGCTGTGCCGCTGCAACCGTTGCAAATCGTCGTTCATCAGGCAAATTTCTCGCTCAGCCTTGTCAGCGGCCAGCAGGTCGTGCGCCGGTATCCGATCGCCTTGGGCAAAGACCGGCTAACGCCCGATGGGTATTTTACCATTTTGCAAAAGGTAAGCCAGCCACGCGGCCCCAACAATGTTTATGGTACGCGCGGCCTCGTGTTTTCCAGCGCCGGTCACGCCATCCATGGGACCAACAATCCGCCGGCAATCGGAAAGGCGGTATCTTTGGGCTGTATTCGCTTGCGCAATGCCGATGTTGAAGAGCTGTACTCGTTCGTTTCACCAGGTACCGAAGTCATTATTACTTCTCAGAAATCACCTGTTTCCAACTGGACCAATGCCTCTCGTCAGGTGCTGCCCGCCGGAAAGGACGAAGAAACCCCCACTATCACTTACAAATGGCTGAATTAGTGACAGACCGGCGATCCGGTTCCAATAGCCAGGAGGCCTTTATTTATTCATCACAAGGAGAATGCCCATGATCCGCACACTTTCGCTCGAACAGGAACAGATAGCTCGCAAGGTTCTCGAAATCCAAAAGTTGGCTTACCGTGTGGAAGCAGAGCTGATCGGTTACGACGATTTGCCTCCTCTGCGCGATAATTTGCAATCCCTGCAGCAATGCGGCGAAACTTTTTACGGCTACTTTGTGGACGAACAATTGGCCGGAGTGATCTCTTGCAAACGGACGGAGCAACTGTTGGATATTCAGCGGTTGGTTGTCCATCCAGCGCATTTTCGCAAAGGCATTGCCCGGTCTTTGCTGGAACATCTGCTCCTGACCAATCGCTCGGCCGCGAAAGCGATCGTCTCCACAGGCGCGCGCAATCATCCCGCCCGCTCCTTGTACGAACAACACGGATTTTCGCTCACGGCCGAACGGGTAGTTGCTCCTGGCCTTTCGCTCGTTTTCTACGAAAAGCAGCTGGCGCAAAATTGATCAATCGGATTCGGCGATCGCCTTGGCCAGACGTGTTATGCCAAGGCGGATTTGCTCCAGATCGACATAGCTGAAAGACAGCCGCAACAACGATTTGCCGTCCGCAGGCTCCACAAAAAAGTATTTGCCGGGTACATAGGAAACCCCCAGCTGCAATGCCTTCGTCAACAACTCGCCGGTATCCGTTCCGGGAACGTCGATCCAGACAAAATAACCGCCTTCCGGTACCAGCCATCGGACCTGTTTGGGCATTGCTTGTTCCAAACACTCCAGCATCAGATCCCGTCTGGCCCGATACGCGTTTCGCAGCGTCTCCAAATGCAGGGGAAAATCAAGTTTTTCCAAATAGGCTGCCACTGTCGCCTGAACGAACGAGGCATTCAAGTCTTTTTTAAACCAGTCGAAGGCTTCGATCAATCTTTGCGGGGCGGCGATCCAACCGATCCGCACCCCCGGGGCGATCACCTTTGAATAAGAGCCGATATGGATTACCCGTCCGGCTGTATCGTGCGCTTTTAATGGCACCGGCGGCTCGGCAAAGGCAAGCTCTCCGTATGCATCATCTTCCACAATCAGAAAATCATACTCTGCGGCCAGTTGCAGCAATTGTTGGCGGCGTTCGGCCGACATGGTCGTCCCGGTTGGATTTTGGAATGAAGGGATCGTATAGACAAATTTGGGCATCGCCCGTCCCGCCTCCCGGTTTTTGTCCAATAGCTGCCGCAGCAGGTCGGTTTGTATGCCCTGCTCATCCACGGGAATGCCCGTAATCCGATCGGTGTAGTTTCGAAAGATCTCCAAAGCCTCCATATAGGTCGGACTTTCCACCAGTATCCAGTCTTCCTGGCCAAGCAGCGCGCGTCCAACCAGATCGATCGCTTGCGCTGCGCCAGACGTAATCATCAACTCCGCACCAGACAGCGAGATCCCCCTGAATCGCAGCCTGTCTTGTACCGACTGCCTTAGCCCCTCCATTCGTGGGCTGCCTAAATATTGCAGCGGCAAATCCTGTTCTTCGTCAATCAGCCGAACGACGGCTTCCTGCAGGCCCGCAAGCGGAACCAAATCAGGTGCCGGATAGCCGGCATTGAACCGAATGCAGTTTTCCGGAACGTCCGGTATCCAGGAACCAGGCGGCTCGTTTGTCAGCGCTTTGTTTACAGCCTGTGGAAAAAATCGATCATAGTGTAACGTCATCCGTCAACATCCTTTACCAATATGTTTCAAGTCAAAACTCCCTTGATGAAGGGAAGGCCCCTCCCAAAGTCAGCAGCGATACAAGAAAGGCGTACATCTTTTTACAAAGACGCACGCCCCAACTGGTTATTCTTCCATTTGACTCAATGTTTCCGACTGCCGGTTATCTTCTTCTGAATACCAGTGGTCCAATACTTTGCCTTGCAGCACTTTTTCGTTGATGAATCCAACCTGCCGGTCGCTAAAAGGAATGGTCCAGTCTATATGCAGGTCCGAAGCCAATCTGACCACCGTCAGCAACTCCGCCCAAGCAACATAGCGTTTGTACCAGAAAAATTGCGGTTGTTCATTCATATATGGGTACAAATCGTCAAACTCCGTATGCTTGCAATCGAGGGCACGTTCAAAAGAAACTTTGGCATGCAGTATTTTTTCCTGAAAAAAATCGTGAAGCTCGTTTGGCCCAAAGTCAGACATGGGTACCCCTCCTTACTGTTGTCAGAAAATACAGGAAGATTGTTAATATCGACTATTTTATCACGCAAGGCGTGTGATGAGAATAGTTAAAGCAAAGTGAAACAATGGAAAATGTTATGAATCGCGATTTCGTTTTCGCTCTTTTCCTGTAGATTCCTCAGTCGGAGGCGGCGGAAGCTCGATCTCTTGCTGTTCTTGCCCATCCTGCTGATCGTCGGACTGCATCTCCTCTTCCTCTGCATCATCGGAAGCGTCTCCCTGATCGCCGCTGTTATCCGGCATCTCTTCTTCTGTCTGTCCGTCTGTTCCTTGCTGTGACGGTTCATCGGTCCATGAGCCGTTCTGATCGGTAGTGTCGTCACCGCCATTCAGCTGGTCTTCCGGAAGTTGCCCGTCCTCTATGTTCTCATCATTGTGCTCTTTGGCGTCTTGCAGCAGTTTTTCCAATGTCGCCGTATTGATCGTCGCCACGTTTGAAGCTTCACCTTCCTGCCCGTCGGCGCCAATCTCGATCAAAATATATCTGTAGGGCAGTGCTCCTTCGACATGGTCCTGGTAAGAGACTCCCTGAATCCCGGCCGCAACCAGCTCTCGTTGCGCAGGATCGTCAACGTATCGATAGAGATTGTAGCTTTGTCCTTCCTGGCCGCCAATCCAGGACAGGACAACGGCCAGTTCTCCGTTATCGAGAATGGTCATATCTGCCGCCAACTGGAGTGCTTCTTCCTTCGGCTCCTCCGTTTTCTCCGGCTGACTGTCCTCTTCCTCAGGGGCGGCAAAGCCTGTTGATTTGACCCCTTTCAAGCCATCCCGCATGACAATCCCGAACACTTTGGCAGGGAAACTGCTTCCACCCTTCATGACATTTTCGCTGTCTTCTTTATCAAAGCCCATCCAGACAGCCCCAACATACTCCGGCGTATATCCAACAAACCAGACGTCTTTGTTGGCACTGCTGCTGTCGCTCACTTCCGATGTGGTCGATCCGGTTTTTCCGGCCAATGGGCGTCCGGCAATTTTCGCCGATTTCCCTGTACCGTCAGCAATTACATTGCGCAGCATCGAATGCATCTTCCAGGCCGTGCTCTCGGAGATTACCCGGGTCTGCTGGACATCCGCTGTCACGTTGTAGCCGATTTCCGGGTCCTCCAGACGGACGATCGCGTGCGCTTTGGACATAATCCCTTCATTGGCGAAAGCGGTATAGGCTTGCGCCATTTGCAGAGGGGATGTGCCGCTGTGCAATCCGCCCAGGGCAATCGCCAGGTTGCGGTCTTCCGGATCAAGCTTGATCCCGAACTTCTCTGCGTACAACAATCCCTTTTCAATACCGATTTGCTGCAGCAGCCAAACGGCCGGAATGTTTAACGATTGGGTGACCGCATCTTTCATCGAAACCGACTCGCTGTACTTTCCATTATAATTTCGCGGCTGGTATCCATTAAAACTTTGCCGTTTGTTGCTCAATCTCGAGGAAGCGGACCATTCGCCAGTCTCCAGAGCCGGTGCATACACCACCAGCGGTTTGAATGTGGAACCTGGCTGGCGACGCATATCTGTCGCCAGGTTATACCCTTTCGGCTGATAGTTGCGTCCGCCCATCATCGCGGCCAGTCCGCCTGTTTTCGGATCAACCACGACCATGCTCGCTTCGACTTTTTTCGTTTTGCCGTCAGCCGGGAAGTTTGCAGGATCGTTAAAAGCGTTTACCATCGCATCCTGAACCTTTTTATCAAATGCGGTGTAGATATGCCAACCGCCCCTGTATAATGTTTCTTCATCAATCTGGTACTGACTTTTCGCTTCGTCGATGACATAGTCAATGTACGCCTGGTAGTTCTGATCGATACCCGGGTCATCGGCAGTCTTCGTCCGAACCGGCAACGGCTCATTTTGCGCCGCTTCCTTCTGTTGCTTGGTGATGTAATTCTGTTCATTCATCAGTCTGAGAATCGTATCCCGCCGTTCCTTCGCCCTGTCCGGATCGTTAAACGGAGAATAATAAGAAGGCGCCTTTGGAATCGCCGCCAGCATGGCTGCTTCCGCATAATCCAAATCTTTTACATCTTTGTGAAAGTAAAATTGAGCTGCAGCACCAACCCCGGCAATCCCGTGGCCGAGATAAACCTGGTTGAGATACATCTCCATAATCTGTTCTTTGGTGAAATTGTTTTCCAGACTAATGGCGATGCTTACCTCTTTTGTTTTGCGCCAGAACGTTTTTTCCTGGGAAAGGAACACGTTTTTCGCCAATTGCTGCGTAATCGTACTGCCGCCCTCCACAGCTGCACCCGCCTGAATATCTTTCAAAATCGCTCCCGCAATCCGAACAATGTCGACACCGTTATGTTCAAAAAATCGCTTGTCTTCTACGGACACGAATGCATTTATGACATGTTTGGGAATTTCCGTATACGATACATATTTCCGTTCTTCTTTTATATATAGGTTTCCGATTGGATTGCCATCTTTGTCATACACGATCGACGGTTCTGTCTTGATTTGTTCCAGTTTGCTCAGATCGATCATTTGTCCGCCGGCATATAGCAATGCATAATAACCACCAACGACACTTACCAATAAAAATACACAAAATGGGATGATAAGCATCAGCCACGGCATTTTTTTCTTGACTGATTTCTTTTTGGCCTTTGCCATGATTTAACCTCCTGGTTTCTATCCTCTTCCCCCATAATTATTAGACGACAGATCCCTTTAAAAAGTTGCTCGCCATCGCTGAGTTCCCTCTTTGTCCGCGTTTACATGCCCGAATTGTCCACAAGCGGCGCAGCACAGGAAAAAGCCTACTCCTGTCAGGAATAGGCTTTTTCAGCAATTAACGCATGATTACTGGATCAGCTTCTCCGCTTCTGTTACGACACGGTCAACGGTAAAGCCGTATTCGGCCATGATTTTTTCCCCTGGCGCCGAAGCCCCAAACTGGTTAATCGCCAACACTTTTCCGTTGTCACCCGCATACCGTTCCCAGCCGAGCGGAGACGCCATTTCTACCGCCAGCCGCGCTTTGACCGTCGACGGAATGACCGACTCGCGATATTCCTTGCTTTGCCGCTCAAACAGCTCCCAGCTCGGCATGCTGACGACGCGTGCGGTAATGCCGCGGGATTTCAGCACTTCGCGAGCCTGCATGCAGAGAGACACTTCTGAACCGCTCGCCAACAAAATCAGCTGCGGCTGTCCATTTTCGGCATCAGCCAGCACGTAGGCCCCTTTTTCCAGTCCTTCCGCTGCTTTTGCCTGAGTCTCGGCCATTACCGGCAAGTTTTGGCGGGTCAGGACCAACACAACCGGTTCATCTTTCCGCGAAATGGCATAGCGCCATGCATAGTTGGTTTCGATTGCGTCTGCCGGGCGCAACACCGTCAAATGCGGCACTGCCCGCAAGGAAGCCAATTGTTCGACCGGTTCGTGGGTCGGACCATCTTCCCCAACCGCAATCGAATCATGGGTAAAGACATAAATCACTGGCTGCTTCATCAATGCCGACAGGCGGATCGCCGGACGCAAGTAGTCGGAGAAAACAAAGAAGGTTCCACCGAATACTTTCAACCCGCCATGCAGCGCCATACCGTTCAGCGCTGCTCCCATCGCAAACTCTCTGACGCCAAACCAGATATTGCGGCCTTCATAGCTGCCCGGCAGCAAATCGCCAGCGCCTTTGATCAGCGTATTGTTGGAGTGGGCCAGGTCAGCTGAACCGCCGATCAGGTAAGGGACTTTCTTGGCCAAACCGTTGATCGCATTGCCGGAAGCCGCCCTTGTTGCCAGTTTGCTGCCTACCTCGTAAACAGGCAGTTCCTGATCCCAATCCGCAGGCAATTCCCCTTTGATACTGCTTTGGAATTGCGCGGCCAGTTCTGGGTAGGCTTTGGCGTACTGTTCAAACATCTGTTGCCATTCTGCCTCCCGCTTCGCCCCGGCTTCCGCCAGCTGATCGTAAAACGCGGTCACTTCTTGCGGAACGTGGAATTCCGCTTCCGGATTCCATCCGTAATTTTCTTTGACCAGCTTCACTTCATCTTTACCCAGCGGCGCTCCGTGGGCAGCATTGCTTCCCCCTTTGTTTGGGGAACCATAACCGATCGTTGTTTTAACTTCGATCAGGGTAGGATGTTCCAGATCGGCACGCGCTTGTTTCAATGCAGCATCGATCGCTTCCAGATCGTTTCCGTCCTCTACTCGCAAATATTGCCAACCGTATGCTTGATAGCGCTGGGCCACATTTTCCGAGAAGGAGCGATTTAATTCACCGTCAAGCGAGATGTCGTTTGAATCATAAAGAACGATCATTTTCCCCAACTTCAGATGTGCCGCGAGAGAGGAAGCTTCACCGGAAACACCTTCCATCAGGTCGCCATCGCCACAAATCACATAGGTATAATGATCAATGATCGGGAATTGTTCCCGATTGTATGTAGCCGCCAGATGCCGTTCCGCCATCGCCATACCTACCGCCATCGCAATCCCTTGTCCGAGCGGTCCGGTTGTCGCATCGACACCTGGAGTATGCCCAAACTCTGGATGGCCAGGAGTGCGGCTGCCCCATTGTCGGAAATTGTATAAATCTTCTAGTGAAACATCATATTTCATAAGGTGCAACATGGCGTATAATAGCATTGAGCCATGTCCAGCCGAGAGGACAAACCGGTCGCGGTCAATCCACTGCGGATTTTGCGGATTCACTTTCATAAAGCGGCTCCATAATACATGGGCCATCGGCGCCGCTCCCATCGGCATCCCCGGATGTCCGGAATTGGCTTTTTCAATTGCGTCAATGGCAAGCGTACGAATGGTATTAATCGCGAGTTGATCTGGTGTTGTATGAGCTGTCGTCATTCAAACATTTCCTCCCTGCGAATTATTGGCAGTGTGATTATACCATAGTTTTGCAAAGATCGGCAGTAAACGATTCAGCGAAACAGTTTTCGCTTCATTTTTTCACTATCTTGCTTCGGGAACAGGAGGTTATCGTGAACTATTTTTATTTAACCATCGGGATTCTTTGCGCCGTAGCTGGCTTGGGAATCTTAGTCTATTTGATGATCCCACCCGCTAGTTTGCGCGCAAAACAACTGTATAATCGGCAAAATCCGTTTAACGACCAGGGCGAAACCTATGAACAGGAAACAAAGTAGGAACGGGATGTTGCGAGCAGACGGCTGTCCAGCATAGCCGTCTTTATGTGCGGTACCGTTTCCGAACAGCGACGATCGCCTGCAAAAATTCTTCCTCGTCGATTAACCCCGCTTGCCGCAATTCCTTGATCTCATCCTCGATCAGCAATGCATCTCCTTCAGGATCACCGGTATAGATAAAAATACCGAATCGGGCCAAAAACTGCTGCAAATTAAATTCGGCATCAGGACGTTTCAAGCGTCTCCCCCCAAATCCGCTTCCATCTGATCCAAAACCTGCTCGTAGTTAAACTCTACGGCAAACCCGGTGATCACGATGATCTTCGCCTGGGGAAAGGCTTGTTGCCATTCTTGTTCCTCTGTTTCCCGCAATCCGACGATATATAGCGGATACGTGGACAAAACCGGGTCCGCTTGCAGCCGTTGCAAAAACTCTCGGCATTTTTCCTGTTGGTGGGCGGCATTCAGCACGATTACCGCCCGTTTCACCTCATCGGAACGTTGCTGTTCTTGCAGCAACTGAAATGTTTTGCTCGTTGGCACCAGCGCATTTATTTCCGGAAAGCGGTCGAGAATTTCGTCCAGCCAGTCATCTTCTTCCCAGGCAAGGTAATAAAGAAAATTTTTCGCCAAAACAAACACCTCTTCTTGGGCAAATCGTTCACCAGCTTGCCCATATTTTACCTCAAGATTCCCCATTATAGCATGAATCTGCCCTCCTCATGCAAAAAAGCCACAGGCGGACACCCGTGGCAAATCATTGGCTAGGAAAAGAGCGGTTTCCCCGTGTCGGCATCAAGAAACGTCACCGTCTTATAGCGGGACAGTTCAATGTTTGCCGCCAAATACGGATAAACGATCATCTGCGGGTACATTTTGCCCGGTTCCGGTTTCGTCAGCTGTACATAAACCAACAACTGCTCCCCTTTTTCCTCCGCTTTGGCAAACCGCAGGCCATATCCCGGATTGGGCGATTGTCCGCGGGCAATCACATAGAAATTTCCTTGGTGATAAATCCCTTGCTCTTTTTTCACGCCTTCCGCAAACGTTCGCTCCTCGTCTGTCAACTGCTCGGGCTGCTTTAGCATGAACGAATCGACACCTTTCTTTTCGGCGATTTCAATCAGTTGCGATTGCGGATTCCAGCTGACCGTATGCTCCGTTTCTTCCATCACAACCCGCAATGGCAGGTAGACCGTTGCCTCCCGACGAACCGCTCCCTGATCGACCGAAGTCCATTTTTCCCCTGTTGAAAATTGATTGAGTCCCGGTTTGAACGTAATCGTTTGGTTGGCCACCACCAAGGAGACCTGTCCGTTCGGCCCGTTCTTGATCCGCCCTTGCATGAGAGCAGCCACATCCTCCGCCGCCAACAAGGTGCGGCCGTTCAGCAGCAGCTGCTCCTCCTGCAATTCCTTGATTTGTCCATTCATTTTAATGGCGGTTCCTGCGGCATCCCCATGGGCAGGATACACGGCCAGAAGCTGCAGTCCGGCTACGATGCTTAACCACTTTGCAAGTTTCATGTTGACAAAGCTCCCTTCCGCTTGTGTTTCCATCCTTACCATGTTGGACTGGGATGCCATCGTTTTTGTTTCATCAAAACTGCAGACCGGCGTTACAGTTTAAATTTCCGGAACAGCTCGCTCAGTTCTTGCGCCATCTGACTAAGCGAATCGGCCGTTGCGGCAATATCTTTAATCGTTTCAAGCTGTTCGTCTGTCGCCGCAGCCACCTGGTTGGCTTTCACGGAAGCTTGCGAAGCGATCTCCGTCATGGAGTCGACAGAAACCGCCACCTGTTCCGAACCGGAAGACATTTGCTGAGCGGCGGCCGCCAATTGCTGGATTTGCGCGGATACTTGCCGGGCTGCCTGCAAGATGCCGGAAAAAGCAACCCCTGCTTCCCGCATCACATCGATTCCTTCCCCTACCTGATGTGTGCCCACTTCCATCGTTTGCGATACCTTGGCAGTTTCCTCCTGAATCGATTCGATCAAGGCCGCGATCTGGCCAGCCGATTCCTGCGACTGTTCCGCAAGTTTGCGTACTTCGTCGGCGACCACCGAAAAACCGCGGCCGTGTTCACCGGCACGCGCCGCTTCAATCGCTGCATTCAGCGCCAATAAGTTGGTCTGAGCGGCAATCGAGTTGATTACTTCGACGATGTTGCCAATTTGCGCCGATCGTTCTCCCAGGCCTTTCACCAGTTTTTCCATGTCTTGCACCGTATCGTGAATCGACTCGATTTGCTTCACGGCCCGTTGAATCGATTCGCTTCCGCGTTCCGCTTCTTTTTCCGTCTGTTCGGAAGCCTGCGAGACAATCGTGGAACTTTCCGTCACATGCTGGATGCCGCCACTTAAGTCGCGAATCGAGATTGCCCCGGCTTTGGCTCCTTCCGCTTGCATTTCCGCGCCGCTGGCCAATTCATGGGCCGTTTCGGCGATTTGATTGGTCGTTTGCACCGTTTGCTCAATGCTGGCGGACAGCTGGTGCGAAGAAGCTGCTACTTGCTGTGTCGACAAATCGACGTTTCGAATCAGTTCCCGCAAATTGTCCACCATTCGGTTGATCGACATGGCCAAAATGCCAAACTCGTTTTTGGAGGTAACCGGCAGCTTGTCCACACGCAGATCTCCCTCGGCAACCCGGTTCGCTACCTGTGTCACCTGATCCAGCGGTTTGACTACTTTGCGGTAAATGAAATAGAACGTGATCAATGTCGCGATAATCAGCAAAATATTGATCACTTGGCCAATGGTTTCGACCAACTCGAATCTTTGCACGGCTGCATCGACTTCCCGCTGCACGCGTTGATTCAGTGTGTCCTGAAACTGTTCGGCGGGTTGCATGACCGTTTCCAGTTTTCCTTCATAACTGCTGCCAAACAGCAACAGCTGTGCCTTGTCAAAGTTGCTCTCCTTTACCGCCGCGAACGCTTCCTCGCTATCCTGCACCAAACCGTCGGACAGTTCGATCGTCTCTTTGATCAAAGCCAGTTCGGCCTCCGGGGCATGCATCTGCGTAAACTGCTCGAGAACTTTTTCGCGTGTCTTCGTTTCGTTCAGCTCGCGGACGAAGTTGTCATAATGTTCCGTTTCCCCGAATATACTGTATTTTCGCGCTTCGTCAACCATGTATTGAATGGATTGAGTCAGTTGAAGGGCCAGGTTCTTCATTTCTGTCTGATTGCTGATCGTATTGCGCTGCTGTTCAAAACTAAAGCGAAGCATAAATAAAGAAGTAATACTGATGATGGATAGAATGATGACGATACCGCTCATGATGCGAATCAGGTTGGTTAGTTTCATTTCGGTCACTGCCTTTCAACGTTAACAGATTAGCAAAAACGGTAGAATTTTACATATATATTACTTTTTACGACCATTTGTTTCAATTATAAAGTGGAAATAAAAAAATATACAGAAAAATCTTGGAACTTTTACAATTTGCTATCCGCAAGACCAAAAAAGCGAGCATCGACAGACAAGCCTGATCGATTCCCGCTCCGCAATCCCTACCTTTTTTATTCCGTGATTTCAATCCATTGCAATCCTTCGTATGACTTCATTTCCAATGAACGCAGCAAATCGCCGCAAACCGGAATGACCGCATCCAAAGCAAGGCACCATTCCGCCGGAAACGGCGTTTCGTTTCCTTCGATCGTTAACGTATTCATCAATCCGTTGGCTTCCCCTCTGGCCAAAATGAAATGCTGCAGCATCGGTTCATACTCTTTCCATTGCAGCAGTACCTTGCCATTGTTTCCGCCCGCCACCACCAGATCAACATGGTCGCCAAAAGCGGCGTGAACCAATGTATGCGTCGTGCCATTGAGCTGGGCGATCTCTTTGAGAACCTCATGCCATGCCGTATGATTTGTCTCCGTCCCCGTGGCATCGGTATACATTCGCCAATCGTTCATCTTGTTTAACCCCTTTCCCGCCTGTTGGGAAGTTTTTATTACGATAAGGAAGAAAACCCGCCTGGTTGGTAGCTTTCGCTGCACCCAGCGGGTTCTCGGCGGTATTGCCAAACTTATGCTTTATTTTACGCTTGTTCGCGGGTATACTCAACTACCACTTCTGTACCCAGGCCACCCCGCGCGTTCCAAGTCGCTTCGATTCGCATATATAACGGATCGCAGCAGGCGACCAGATCATTGAGAATGCGGTTGGTCGCATGTTCCTGATAAATGCCGACATTGCGATAGGAGGTCAGATAGTACTTGAGCGATTTCATTTCGATCAGCTTTTCGTTCGGAATCAAATAAATTTTTAAATCAGCGAAATCCGGCAAACCGGACCACGGACAAACAGAGGTAAATTCATTTGTCGGCATCATGATCTCCGTCCGTTTTCCTGCATACTCGTAAGGGATCGTTTCCAAAATATCGACCATAATGGCCGATTCGTCCTGAATATCAAAGCGAATGCCGTGATATTTGTCGTGATTGTGTTCAACTTTTGCCATTGTTCTCATCCTTTCATCGATTGGGTCAGGCTTGCGGCGTGGCCGCTGTTTGTTTCATCCGCTTCACCAACATGTAAGAAAGCGGTGTATCAATCATGGCGATCGCGGTTTTCACCAAGTATTGGAACAAAATCATCTGCAACAGCGCCGAAGTCGGCATGGTTGCCGCAAATGCAACAACAATAAAGATGGCGGTATCGAGAAGCTGACTGATCAAAGTCGACACGTTTTTTCTCAGCCAAAACTTGCCTTCACCCGTTCGCTTCTTGATGGCGTGAAACAATTTGACATCGACCATTTGGGCAACAAAATAAGAAAGCAAACTGGCAATAACTGTTCGCAACGAAGACGACATAATCGTTTCGTAAGCTTCCTGATTGGGCCAAACGGCGGCAGCCGGCAGGTGAATGGTCGCCTGAACAAACAAAAGCATCAGGAGATTGGCACAAAATCCGGCGTAAACGACCTGTTTTGCCCGTTTTTCTCCATACAATTCACTGATGGCATCTGTCAATAAATAAGTAAACGGATAACCGATCACCGCCGCGGGCAGAAGCATCCCCCACAGGTCGATCACCTTGGCCGAGACGATATTGGCGACGACCAGCAACGTCACAAATAAAGTCGTTAAATAGAGGAAGCGATTCTCTTGCCACTTGTTTTGTTCACTCACGCTTTTTCCTCGCTTTCTGCATGGCTTGATACGCAATAAAAAAACCACTCTTCAACAAGCGGAGAGTGGCATACGCAATCAAACAATGATCGTTCCTCTCCCCTAGTTTTGTTTATCGAGAGGCGGGGTTCTCGAACTCTCGTATCAAATTGACCAGATAATAATACCAGACCCCTGCAGTTTTGAGAAGGGGAAGTTTTTTATCCTGTTGACAAATAATAAAAGGGAGGATACATTGGAGTTCGTCAAATCATATCGGTTTTGGAGGAATTAAGATGAAAAAACTCGTCTCACTCGCTTTTCTGTCCTTGTTACTGCTTGCTTTGGCTGGTTGCGGAACCGCCAACAATTCTGGCCAGTCCGCCGCCCCTTCAGATAATAACAACAACGCAGCGGCACCGGCCGACAACCAAGCGTCTGGTTCGCAAAATTTGCTGGAGCAAATCAAAGCAGCCGGGAAAATCAACATCGGTACGGAAGGCACTTACGCTCCGTTTACCTTCCATGATCAATCCGGCAAACTGACCGGTTACGATGTTGATGTTGTGACCGAGGCCGCGAAACGGATTGGCGTGGAACCTGTCTTTATGGAAACCCAATGGGACGCGATGTTCGCAGGTCTCGATTCCAAACGGTTTGACGTGATTGCCAACCAGGTGGGAATTCGTCCGGATCGTCAGGAGAAATACGATTTTTCTAACCCGTACACTGTGTCCTCTGCCGTTTTGGCCGTTCACAAAGACAATAACACGGTAAAAGATTTTGCCGATATTAAAGGATTAAAAGCAGGTCAAACCTTGACCAGCAACTTGACCGATATTGCCAGAAAATACGGTGCCGAAATTGTCGGTGTGGAAGGCTTCAACCAGGCCGTTGATTTGCTTGCTTCCAAACGGGTGGATGTTACCATTAACGACGGCTTGTCCGTACTCGACCTGCTGCATCAAAAACCGGACACCCCGATTAAAATTGTAGCGAAAGCCCCGGATGCCGCCCAAAACGCGTTTGTATTCCGCAAAGGAAACCAAGAGCTCGTTGATGCGTTCAACAAAGCGTTGGACGAGATGAGAGCCGACGGAACGCTGTTAAAAATTTCTCAGAAATGGTTTGGTGCTGATGTTACTCAATAATTTGTTTGATGACCCTGCCCGCGCCGACAGGCTGATCAGCATAGCGCAAAGCTCCTTTCTCCCTTTGGTGAAAGGAGCCTTGACATATACATTGAGTCTTACGCTGATTTCCTTTTTCTTTGGCTTGATCCTGGCGATTTTGATCGCTTTGGCACGAATTTCCCGCGTTCAACCGCTGGACTGGATCGCCCGCTTATATGTGTCGGTGATCCGCGGCACCCCGTTGCTCGTGCAATTATTTGTGATCTTCTATGGTTTGCCCAGCATCGGCGTTACGATCGATCCCTTTCCCTCGGCCGTCATTGGCTTCTCGCTCAACGTGGGGGGCTATGCTTCCGAGATCGTCCGCGCAGCCATCTTGTCGATCCCGAAAGGTCAATGGGAAGCGGCTTCCTCAATTGGAATGTCCTATCGCCAGGCTTTGCAGCGGATCATTTTGCCGCAGGCCGCCCGAGTCTCCATTCCGCCGCTGTCCAATTCCTTTATCAGTTTGATCAAAGATACTTCTTTGGCTGCTGCCATTCTGGTTTCCGAAATGTTTCGGAAAGCCCAGGAAATTGCCGCTGCTACTTATGAACCGTTGCTCGTTTACATCGAGGCGGCGTTGATTTATTGGGTCATCTGTTTGGTTCTCTCGTTCATACAAGATCGTCTGGAAAGCAGACTCGATCGCTATGTCGCAAAGTAGGAGCAATGACATGATCACGATCAATGATTTGCATAAAAGCTTTAACCAATTGCATGTGCTTAAAGGAATTTCGCTTACGGTAGAGAAAGGAAAAGTCGTTGTCATCATCGGTCCCTCCGGCTCGGGAAAAACGACGCTGCTCCGCTGCCTGAATGTATTGGAAACACCCAATCAAGGCAAAATCCAGATCGGTAATGTAGTGCTCGATTTTTCCCAAAATCCTGCTAAGGCGGATATTGCCCGCCTGCGTCGGCAAACCGGGATGGTGTTTCAAAACTATAATCTCTTTCCGCACATGACCGCGCTGGAGAATGTGATGGAAGGTCCGATTACCGTGAAAAAAATGGACAAAGCGGCTGCCCGCGACAAGGCGGTACACTTGCTGACAAAAGTAGGTTTGGCGGACAAGATCAACGAATACCCGTTTCAGTTGTCGGGCGGGCAGCAACAACGCGTAGGAATTGCCCGCGCTCTGGCAATGGACCCGCAAGTGATGCTGTTTGATGAACCGACCTCTGCACTCGACCCCGAGTGGGTGGGAGAAGTCTTGAAAGTCATGAAACAAGTCGCACAGGAAGGGATGACGATGGTGATCGTCACTCATGAGATGGCCTTCGCGCGCGAAGTAGCCGATAAAGTCATCTTTATGGATCAAGGCGTCATCCTTGAGCAAGGCAAGCCTGAAGAGCTGTTCACACATCCGCGCGAAGAGCGTACACGGCAATTCCTGAAATTGCTTCGATAACGCGCCAGGCAAAAAACGAACCCTGCAGCTGAGTGCAGGGTTCGTTTTTACATAGAATCAATCATCAAACAGGAACAAGAAAAGGAACAGAATCAACAAAATAAAGAAAAAACCGCCTCCGCCAAAACCGATGCCTTTGCTCATAATATCACCCTCCCTTACGGCAAACACGTAGGAAGTAGGACGTCCTACTTGGATTATCCTATGTTAAGGAGAAGCAGATGCTTGTTTTCCAGTCTAGCGTTCTTTGAAAAGAGGCGATTGCAAGAAAATTCATTTTACACAAACTTTACCGAATCTCTATCAAGAGTCTATCGTTTTTTAACATTTTCCCGTTAAGATCATGATTGTCAGACCCTGCGATGGACATATCGTCCTCCTTAACCACTTGTTAGACCCCTTCTAACAAGTGGTCTTTTTTTTCGCTAAGGAATCCAAATAAAAAAAAGCATGTGCAGTTCACTGCATCATGCCCATTCGTTAATTAAAATTCAGTCCTTCCGACTTGCGGAGATAATGCTTCAGCTCTTCATAAAAGGCCTGATTGCAAGCCATTATGCTGCTCTTCTCGTCATAAGGCAGCGGTTGACCGTTAATCTTCGTTACGATCCCCCCTGCTTCCTCGACAATCAGTCTGCCGGCAGCAAAATCCCACGCATTCAACGACATGCTCACATACCCGTCCAAACGTCCTGCGGCAACGTAAGAAAGCTCCAGCGCCGCGCTTCCTAGCAAGCGCATGCCTCGTACCTTGCCTGCCAGCTGCTTGACGATGCGATCGATGCCGATTTGCTCCGCCCGCTTATTCCAGAAGACGCTCGTACATAACAGCGCCTCTTCCAACTTGACTTGCCGGTCCAATTTCAGTTTGCGTCCATTCAAATAGGCGCCTTCGCCTTTTACGGCATAAAACAGTTCGTCCCGGGACGGATCGTAAACGACCCCGATCACTCCCTGCCCCTTTTGATAAACCGCGATGGAAACGGAGAAATTGATCTGTTGATGGACAAAATTGGTGGTTCCGTCAATCGGATCAATAATCCATAGCGTCTCAAACTGATGCGGGTCTCCTTGAAAAGTGCTTTCCTCTCCAAGAACGCCGTGCTCAGGATATTTGGCCAAGATCATTTCAATTACCCGCTTCTCCACTTCTTTGTCCACCGCAGTGACCAAATCCGAAGCAGAGGTTTTATACTCAACGGTATATGGCTGACTCATCCGCAACAGGCTCAATTTGCCTGCTTCTCTCGCACATTGGATCGCCAGTTCCCTAAGGTTTTCTATCGATGCAGGCTGCACATGTATCGCCACCCAATCAACTCTTTTTCTATATTTTATCATATTATTTAGGTTGGATACACATTTTACCACAAGCGCAAACGATGAAGCATCGTAATGGCCCTTGCCTGCGCAGTTGCTCTTCCCCTCAACGATGCGAGCTGAGAAGCGGCTGCTTCCTGCAGACTAACAACAGCGCGACATACCGCCTTTTTCATACCGGTCATGCAAAGCCATCATATAAAATTCCTTTTCGGAGACAGGCTGTTTGCCCGGTTCTGCATGATGCGCGTACCAATGCGCCAAATACCGTTCATAATTCGGCATACCGAAAATCGTTTTAATCGTTGAACTCATTTTGCGAAGCAGACTGCCCCACTTATCTCCTGCCTGCTTAAGCCGAATGAATGTTGGAGTCATAGAACGCATCTCCTTTCGAAGCGACGTAGGGAGCTTCTTGCAGCGGAATCCGTTTTCCATTGAGAATGTTGAACCATATCCGCAAGCTGTCAATAATGACGGCAACGGTGATAATCAACAGAATTGCACAGACAGCAGCATCGACCTGATCGTTAAAGATCATTTTCTGCGCCGCCTCCACCGTTTTGACGCCTTGTGGCAAAGTTTGCGCTGCCAAGGCCGCTTTCAGCTTGGCGGCATGCGAGAGAAAACCGATAGCCGGATCAGCATGGAACAGTTTTTGCCAAGCTGCCGTCAAAGTCGCCGCGGAAAGCCAGGCCATCGGCACGATCGTCACCCAGGCGAAACGCGCTTTGCCCATTTTGAAAATGATCGTGGTTCCGACGGCAAATGCAATCGCAGCCAGCATTTGGTTCGAGATGCCAAACATCGGCCACAGCGTATAGATTCCGCCAAGCGGATCGACAACCCCCTGATAGAGAAAATATCCCCAGCCAGCGGCGATTACGGCCGATCCGATGATGTTTCCGGGAAGCCAGTCGACCCGCTTCATCTTCGGGAAAATATTGCCCAGCAAATCCTGGACCATAAACCGCCCGACGCGTGTGCCGGCATCCACAGTAGTGAGAATAAACACTGCCTCAAACAGGATGGCAAAGTGATACCAGAAGGCCATGAACGCTTTTCCGCCCAAAATGCCGGTGAAAATCATCGCCATGCCGATTGCCAGCGAGGGCGCTCCCCCTGTACGGGACAAAACCGAATTTTCGCCGATATCGTTGGCCAAGCCGGAAAGTTGATCCGGGCTGACGCTGAATCCCCAGCTGCTGATCGTCTGCGCAGCGGCGGCCACATCCACACCGATTGCCGCCGCCGGAGAGTTGACGGCAAAGTAGACGCCGGGGGTCAATACGCAAGCGGCAATCATGGCCATGATCGCCACCGCCGATTCAATCAGCATGCTGCCATAACCAATCAAAGGCGCATGCGATTCCTTTGCGATCATTTTGGGCGTCGTTCCGGAAGAAATCAAGGCATGGAAACCGGAAATGGAACCGCACGCAATCGTAATGAACAGGAATGGGAACAGATCACCGGAGAAAACCGGTCCGGTGCCATCGATAAATTTGGTCAATGCCGGCATGTGCAGCGGCGGCAGTGTCAGCACAATGCCGACAGCCAACACCCCGATTGTGCCGATTTTCAGGAAAGAGCTGAGATAGTCCCGTGGAGCCAAAAGCAGCCAAACCGGTAAAATGGAAGCGATAAAACCGTAAATGATGATCATCAAGGCCAATTCCTGTTTGGAGAAGGTGAACACCGGCGCCCAAGTGGCCGACGATGCCACCGCTTGCCCACCATACAGGGAGAGAAACAACAGAACCAGGCCGATCAGCGAGCCTTCCATGACCCGTCCCGGACGGATAAAGCGCATGTAAAGCCCCATAAAAATGGCAATCGGCATCGTCATAAAGATGGAGAAAGTGGCCCACGGCGAATCAGCGAGCGCATTTACTACCACCATCGCCAAAACGGCAATCAAAATGACCATAATCGCCAGAATGCCGATTAACGCCAACGCTCCGCCAACCGGTCCAATTTCCTCTTTGGCGATTTGACCGAGCGATTTGCCGTTTCGCCGCATCGATCCGAACAAGATGATAAAGTCTTGAACAGCCCCGCCCAGCACACACCCGACAATAATCCAGATTGTTCCGGGAAGGTACCCCATCTGTGCCGCCAACGTAGGACCTACCAATGGTCCGGCCCCCGCAATCGCCGCAAAATGGTGCCCAAACAAGACCCATTTGTTGGTTGGCACAAAATCTTTTCCATCATTGTGAACTTCAGCAGGCGTCGCCCGCTTGTCGGTTAATCCCATAATTTTGCGTGAAATAAATCTGCTGTAAAAACGGTAGCCGACTGCATAACTGCAAAAGGCGGCTGTCAACAGCCAGAACGAATTGACTGTTTCTCCTCTGGACAAAGCGATCACAGCGAAGCCAATCGCCCCCAGCACTGAAACCGCCGCCCAGATCAAAATCGAGAGAAGCCACTTACGCATGCAAAGATTCCTCCTCTTCTGGCAAATCAATAAGATAATCTCACCTATCCGTAGCATAACGAAGGGAGAATCATCGAAACAGAGAAGTTGTCTGAACAGTCAAAAACCAATCCTAAACAGCAAAATGCGAGCGGGAAAGGAAAGCGCTTGCACACTCAAAAACCGAGCCGCTTCTTTACCTCTTTCACCGAACTTCTGCTCACCGGTATTTGTGATTTTCGGCAGTCCTGCATCACCAAATGGACGGTTCCGTTAAACCAGGGCACCAATTCCACTGCTTTGGAGAGGTTGGCCAAATAGGCCCGGTGCGTTCGGCAAAACGAGCCGCTAAGCAAACGCTGCTCCAGTTCCTGCAAAGTAAAGGAAGTCAGGTAGTGCTCCTGCTGCGTGTAGATGACGGCATGTCTGCCTTCCAGTGTGGCAAAGACGATTTCATTCGGATCAATCAGCAAAATGCGTCCATTCTTTTCAGCCGGTATGCGCTGGGGCTGCCGCTCGACCGCAAGATGCTGCAGCAAATGCGACAGATTCCGGTCAAACACAACCGGCTGATCTTTTTCCTGCAAGGAAAGCCACTTGCTCACCCGCTTCATCGTTTTACGCAAGCGCACTTCATTAAAAGGCTTGACGATATAATCGATGGCATCCGTTTCAAACGCCCGCACCGCATGAATTTCGTAGGCGGAAGCAAATACGATCATCGGCGGTTTTTCCAAAAATTCGTACAACTCTCTGCCTACATCGACGCCATCGCGATCGTGCAGCTGAATATCGAGAAAAACGGCATCCGCCCCCGAAGGCGGAATTTTTTCCAGCGCCTCACTGCCGCTATCGGCTTCGCCCACAACCTCCACCTCGGGAAATTGCTCCAACAGATACCGAAGTTCGCTGCGGGCAGGCGCTTCATCGTCAACGATAAACACTTTCAGCATAACGTTTCACTCCAATAGGTATTGTGATCGTACACGTCGTTCCCGCTCCTGCTTGGCTGTCGATCGTGATGCCATAAGGCTGGCCATAAATGGACTGAATTCGTCCGCGCACGTTGGACAAACCGATTCCCGACAATCTGCGTCTGCCTTCCATTCGACGGGGTACAGCCAGAAACGGGTCGTCCTTCAATCCGACGCCGTTGTCCGCCACGGTCAATTCAAGAACTGACCCCTGGCGAAGCGCGGCCTTGATTTTGACAACTCCTCCTTCTTTCTTGGGCAGCAACCCGTGTTTGATCGCATTTTCCACGATCGGCTGCAAAATCAAGCCGGGCACCAAATATTTTTCCGCCCCTGGTTCAATTTCGTACTGAACACGTAGTTTATCTCCAAACCGGGCGCGTTCGATCGCCAAATAAGCTTCGATATGTTCCAGCTCTTCGGCCAGCGTGACGAACCCTCCGCTGTCATGGAGATTGCGGCGAAAGTATTCTCCCAAATGGATCAATAATTCCCGAGCCTTTTCCGGCTGAAAACGGATGAACGAAACGATCGTGTTGAGCGCATTGAACAAAAAATGGGGATTGATCTGGGCGTGCAGCGCTTTGATTTCGGCATCGGCCAACAAACGGGACTGTTTTTCCAATTCTGCCAACTCCAGCTGGGTTGAGATCAGCATGCCGAGTCCTCTGACCAATTCCAGATCGATGGCCGACATTCGGCGCGACCGGTCCTGATAAAGTTTCAGCACCCCCGCAGCCTCCCGCCGTTTCAACAATGGCACGATAATCGCCGAACGCAGGGAACAATCCGTTTCGGTACAACCGATCTCTTCCTTGCTGAAGGCAATTTTCACTTCTCTCTTTTCCAATACTTCTTTCGTTGCGCGGGTGCTGATTGGCTGGCCGGAAATATGGTGGGAACTGCCGCTGCCAACATGGGCCAATACCCGCTCCGTATCAGTAATGGCGACCGCCGCCACTCTCGTCGACTTTAAAATCTCTTTGGCCACTTTCTCCGCGGATTCTTTGGTTAGACCTTTCCTTAACAAAGACAGCGTCTTGTCGGCAACCCGCAATGTTTGCTGGGCGTGCAGAGCGCCGATCCGCTCCTCTTCATGGCGAATCATTTCGATAATAATCATAAAAATGCCAATGCCGAGCGAATTGACGACCGACATCGGGATACTGATCATCTTTACTAACGCCCATGCTTGTTCGTAAGGTTTGGCTACCAACAAAATAATCCCCATCTGCAACCATTCGGCGATGAAACCGACCAGCAGTGCCGTAATCCAGTTCACCTCACGTCCGCGATGATAATAGCTGACCAGGCCGGCAATCGCTCCTTCCAAGATGGTCGAGAACGTACAGGCCAAATCAGTAAATCCTCCTAATGTATAACGATGCAAGCCAGACAATATTCCCGTCAGCAAGCCAACCCCCGGGCCGGCCAGCAACCCTGCTACCACCGGGCCGATTACCCGGGAATTGGCCAAGGCATCCTGGTACCAGATTCCATTGTAAGTGGCAAAGATCGACAATGCGGACAAGAGCAGCACCATCACCGCCTTTTCCTGCCAAGTGGCGCGTTGGTGCAAGATACTGCGAAAAGCCCTGATGCGGGTCAACAAAAATGCCGCGACTACCAAGACCGCTGTCCGTTCCGCCAACGCGAGCAATAAGTGCCAATGACTCATCGATACACGCTCCCCGCCAATTTGCCAATATTGGCAATGTTCCATTATTATCCATTATCACCAGATTGAGTGGTACTGGCAATACTTTGTATAATCATTCCAAAATCGCAAACACTATCTTGTACTTATGAGAGGAAGGAGACTGTCGTGATGTACTACCAATCGAATCAACTCATCGCGGAAGTTCAGCGCATCCTGGCCCAGTTGCAGCAGAACGAACGAAACAATGCCAACATGCTCCGCTCGATTGCCAATCAGTTGCAAAGCCTTGCTGCAACGGAAACCCAGGTAACAGCTACCCTGCAACAACTGAATTCGCTGACCAGCCAAATCGCCATGGAAGCCCAGCGCTCGGTCGGCATGAGCCCAGCCCCTGCCTATGAATATGGTCGTTCCAGTGTAGGAGATGCCACCGGATACTCATCCGCCGCGAATTCAGCAAACCAGCAAAATTCGCAAACATCCAACCCCGCTCTCGCCAATACGTTCAATCATTCCTAAAAGTTGCTGCTCCACACCTCTTTTCACCATCAGCAAACAAGGCCGCCTGAGAAGTAGGAATCCCTACTTTACAGACAGCCTTGTTTTTTTTGTTTACCCGCCAGCATGTTGACTCGTCATCCGTATGGATTTTCTTCACGATGGGAAAATACGCGCGATTCCAGCACCCCGGGATGTTGTTTGGCCAAGGACAGCAAATTCTCGAGAAAATAAAAATGGCCTTCCAGCAATTCGACATCTTTTGCCGTAATTTTCTCGGCCTGAAGATATTGCTGCATCTCCAGGATGTACCGCTCCAATTTGGGATAAAATTCATTCATTTTCAACATTTGCTCCACTTCCGGATATGCCGTGCGCAAACGGGTAATTTCCTCGTACGTTTTGGAGCCTTCCAAAATCAATTGATAAGCGGACCGTTCCAATGAAGCTGCGGTCGCCTGCGATTGTTCGCGCCGTGACTCGCGCAAAGCGGACAAGTACGTGATAAAATGGTAAACGGTGAGAAACAGCGGACCCAGAAACATGATAATGCCCGCCTTGTATACATGCTGATTGGCCGTGTTGCTGATCAGCAAGAACAGATGAAAGAGAATGGCGCCCAGCCATACATAAATAATCACTTGGTGGCTCACCTTGCCTGCTTCTTCCTGACGGGAGAAAACAAAGGTAAGACCTAATAAATAAAACGCAAGCAGCGTAAAGCTTGCACTGAACAAAGCCATCTCCATGTCCTGGAGCCAGGCAGCATCCGCGGGAATCTCAATCAAAAACTCAAAAGCGAGAACAAGCAGTGAAAACATCAGTCCCATCATCCAAAAGCGGCCGACCTCGCCATCGACCCTTCGCCGAGTGCGATACTTTTCCGCACGAGATACTTTCAACGTACGTCACCTCACTGTCTTGTTACATTCGTCACGGTTCGTCTTTTCTCCTTTCTTCGCCGATAAAAACCGACAAAAATTGGAGGCTGTAATGAACATTCAACTGCCACAACCATTTATCAACCGTATGCAGGCTCTCCTGCCCGACACCTTTGCCGAATTTCTGGACAGCTATCAACAGCCCGCTGCGCATGGGCTGCGAGTCAACCCGCTCAAACTGGAGGCTGCGACCTTGCAAAGAATCGCTCCATTTCCGCTCGAACCGATTCCCTGGTGCCCAACCGGCTTTGCCTATCCGGATGGGGTGCGGCCGGGAAAACACCCCTATCATGCGGCCGGCCTTTATTACTTGCAAGAGCCGAGCGCGATGGCGGTAGCGGAAACGCTCGCGGTGCAGGCTGATGAACGCGTCCTCGACCTTTGTGCCGCCCCCGGGGGGAAAACAACACAACTGGCCGGAGCGATGAAAGGACAAGGGCTGCTGATCGCCAATGAAATCCATCCCGCCCGGGCGAAAGCGCTCTCGGAAAATATTGAACGAATGGGGATCACCAATGCCATCGTATTCAATGAAACGCCGGAACATCTGGCCTCATTGTTCCCCCAATTTTTTGATAAGATTCTCGTCGACGCCCCTTGTTCAGGCGAAGGGATGTTTCGCAAGCTTCCGGAGGCGATCGCCGATTGGTCCGAGGGAAAAGTTGCGGAATGCCATCGGATGCAAACCGACATTCTCGCTGCAGCCGCAATGATGCTCAAACCAGGAGGAACGCTGGTCTACTCTACCTGTACATTTGCCCCTCTGGAAAATGAGCAGACAATTGCTGATTTTCTGGCCGACCATCCGGAGTTTGAACTGGTGCCGATCGAGCAAGCGCGGTGGTTTTCTTCGGGGCGTCCGGAATGGGCCACGCCCGAACGCGGCGAACTGCGCTTGACCGCGCGGCTTTGGCCCCATCAATTAACCGGCGAAGGACACTTTATCGCCAAATTGCGAAAAGCGGAGCAGGCCGCAGCCGCAGCCGGCAGAGAAACACCCGGGCGACAAAAGCAAAAGAAAGCGGCCAAGCAGCAAAGCGGTCTGAAAGAAGCGGTTTCGCTCTGGCGCAAATTTGCCGAAGAACTGATTCCTTCCCTTGGTGCGCATTTGCACGATGACCACGCCTTTCTGCTGTTTGGCGAACAATTGTACTATTCGCCGGCACCGTGGCTGGATTTGAGCGGGATGAAGGTCACTCGCCCCGGCTACCATCTCGGCACCTGGAAGAAAAATCGCTTTGAACCGGCCCATGCTCTGGCGCTGGCTGTGCCTGTCCAAGCGGTAAACCGGACTGCCCCGTTTGCCGCCGACGATCCCGCGCTTTTGTCCTATTTAAAAGGAGAGACGATCACGCGGGCAGGAGAAGATGGCTGGACACTGGTGACGGTTGACGGTTACGCCATCGGCTGGGGGAAACAAGCGGGCGGACAGCTGAAAAATCATTATCCGAAAGGGTTGCGCTGGCTGTAAGGATAAGAGCAAGCAAAAAAAAGCCCGCCAAATGCGTACAGCAAAATGGCGGGCTGATCAGCAGCGATCAACGATCCCGGTTTACGATCGTAAACGAACCGCTGCGAACGTAACGGAGTATTTTGGAAATCGAAACGCCGGTTGCATTGGCGATCTCCATTGGCGTGCGATTCGGGTTTTCGCGCAAATATTCGCGCACCCGTTGATAATCAGACGTATGGTTGGTTTGACAAAATGAACAAAAATCTGAGTTGGCTTGTGCCAGTCCTCCGCATTCGATACATGTATGACTCACATTAGCCCTCCCGTTTCTCTTCATATCGGTTACTCACCCCCCGCTTGGCATGAATACCAAACATTCGTTCCTGTCTTTATGGAAAAATCCGCTCACGATGGCGAGCGGATTTATTTCTGTGGAACGATGGTAGCTGTACCGCCACATTGGAACCCGTTATTATTCTACAGGAATCAGCATTTCAAAAACTTCCCCGTGCTGCAGGATGGTTATTCCTTTTTCCTTGATTTTCATCACAGCAACTTCCGGTTTGGATTTCATCTGTTCAATGTACCCTTCCGGCACCGCTCCCGCATCGCTGATCGTAATCCCTTCGATTTCCTTTTCCTCAAACTCGGATAATGGTTGGTTGAGCACTTCCTCGTAAATATCAGAAAAGGTTTCATATTTTTTGGTGTAAATCGTGATGCATCTAAAAGACATAAGTAATCCAGTCCCTTCCAGTCGTTTTGTTTTCGAGCCAAACCATTATTACCGATTTCCTTGCCGACTTGCATTTCCCGGCCTTGTCCCTTTTTTGCCGGGAGGACGATGGCCAGCTTTGCGGGCAGCCTTGGCTTCTTCGCGTTTTTTCTTTTGCTCATATTGATTCTGCCACTGCTCAACCTCTTTTGCCAGCTTTTTCTTATAACCCGGCTTCACTTTTGCATTTTTCTTTAGAGCTTGCTGCAAAGGAGCTTCTTTTTCCTTTTGCTGCTTGGCCAATTCCTTCATTTTTTCCTGACGGAGTTCGGCAAAATAATTTTCCCTCTCCTTTGCCCGCTGTTGACGCCCTTCGTCCATATGCCGACCGACCACCAATAGCTGTTCTTCAATGTCGGCGCGCGTCGCTTTGGCAAAGCGGGCAATCAAGCTTTTTTGCCGCGGCGAGACGAGCGAGATGGCTTTGCCCGATTGTCCGGCCCGACCTGTCCGCCCTACGCGGTGAATATAGCTTTCCACATCGTTGGGCACGTCATAGTTAAAAACATGGGTGACTCCTTCGACATCCAGTCCGCGAGCGGCAATGTCGGTGGCGACGAGATATTGAAACTTGATGTCGCGAAACGCTTTCATCAGCTGTTCCCGTTTCTTTTGCGACAGATCCCCGTAAAGCGCTTGTGCGGCGTATCCTTGTTCCTGCAATTTGGCCGTCAGCACCTGAACGCGCTGCTGGGTGTTGGCAAAAATGATCGCCAGGTAAGGTTTCTGCTGTTCCAGCAAATCAAGCAGAGCGTCCATCTTTTCGGTCTGATTTACGGTGATGTAAATTTGCTTGATGTTTTCCACCGTTTTTTGCTTTTGTTCAATCTTGAGATGGGGAGGCTGATTCATAAAACGCTGCGCCAGTTTTTTCACCTGATCGGGCATGGTGGCGGAAAAGAGCAAAACCTGGCGTGTCTGGGGAGTGGATTCGATAATTTGTTCCACGTCCTCCAGAAAGCCCATTTCCAGCATCTTGTCCGCTTCATCCAACACCAGCATGGAAATACGTCCAAAGTGAAGAGAAGCCCGCTGCATGTGATCCAGCACCCGGCCCGGTGTCCCCACGACGATGTGTACCGTCTGTTTCAGCTTCGACAACTGACGCTCAATATCCGTTCCTCCGTGCAGGGAGAGCACATTGACGTTGAGATGCTTCCCCAATTTCTCGATTTCCTTGGCAATCTGGATGGAGAGTTCCCGGGTTGGCGTCAAAATCAAAGCCTGGATATCTCGTTTCCCCATATCCAGTTTTTGCAAAATCGGCAAAACAAATGCCGCCGTTTTTCCTGTACCTGTTTGCGCCTGCCCGATGACATCCTTCCCTTGCAAGATCAAGGGAATCGCTTCCGCTTGAATCGGAGTAGGCTCTTTATAGTAAAGGTCTTTAATCCCCTGAAGCACTTCCGGTTTAAAACCAAATGAAGCGAACGATTGGTCCATGCATATCCACTTCCTTCCTCAACTAAAACGCTTCTTTATAGTATGATAGTATCCCCTAAAAAACAAGGAGCGGCACAATCAACTTGCGCTGAATTGTCCCGCATGACCAACTCTTACCTATTCTCCGTTCCGCCTGTTCTCATCCCGTCTCGAACTTGTTGTCTCCGATCGTTCCTCCGGATTCAAGGCATATTCGCTTAAATCCATCAGGGAAATAAGCGACTCCATCGGCACTTCTTCTTTCTGCGTAAACTTTACCTGGGCTTCTTTGATTTCATCACGGATGTTGTTCATTTCACTGTCTAGCGTATAGGAAGCTTTGGCGGCTTCGATCAGGCGCTGGCGAATATTGCTGGGGATAATTCCCTCATATTTGTAGTTCAGGGAGTGCTCAATCGTCGCCCAAAAATTCATGCCAAGCGTGCGGATCTGGATTTCCACCGGTATCGTTACCTGACCTCTCGCCGTGATCAACGGATATTCAACGGTCAAATGGTACCCGCGATAGCCGCTTTCTTTCGGTTTGCTGACATAATCCTTCTCTTGATAAATGCGCATGTCGTTGCGTTCCCGAATCATTTGCACAACCGCGTTGATATCGTCAAGGAACTGGCAGATGACGCGGACGCCGGCAATATCCCGAATCTCCCACGCGATGTTTTCATCGATGGGAAATTGCAGTCGATTTGCTTTCGCGTAAATGCTGCTGATCGATTTGACCCGTACGGTTACAAATTCGATTGGGGCGTGTTCTTTCCGTTTCCGCAGCTCATTGCGAATATTTTTCAGCTTCACTTTTATCTCTTGTACGGCTTGTTCATACGGCAGCAAGTACAATTCCCAATCTATTGCCACTTTGCGTTCCCTCCGAACGAATTGGTGCCTTCGTCCTTTAGATTCAACACGATTATACAATATCCTTCCAAAAAACGTTAATTGCCATCCCCAAATTCATCGCTTCGCTCGCTCTCGAGCTGAAACATCACCAGCATCCGATCGAGCTGCTCCGCCAAAACAGCCAATTCGCCTACGGAGTGGACAATTAACTCCATCGCTGCGCTTTGCTCCTCAACTGCGGCGGAGATGCCTTGCATCCCGTCGGAAGTTTCTCCGGAAGCGGCTGAAACTTCACGGGTAACCGCGACCAGCTTTTCCGCGTTGGGAACCATTCGCTCAAACGCTCGTCCCACTCCTTCGACTTCAGCGGAAACAAGTTGCAAGTTTTGGCCAATACTGACAAAAAGCTCGTCCGATTGTTGGGCCGTCTCCATACCGAGCAGCACTTTGCGGCTGCCCTCCCTCATTTGCTCAACAGCTTGCCGGGTATCATGCTGGATTTCTGCGATCATCCCAATAATTTTCTGGGCTGCCTGGTTGGTGGCATCGGCAAGCTTTCGAACCTCGCTGGCCACCACCACAAATCCTTTGCCGTGTTCGCCGGCACGCGCCGCCTCGATCGCGGCGTTCAGCGCCAGCAGATTGGTTTGCTCGGCGATGCCTGTAATCACCTGGATGATTGTGGAGATCTCCCGCGAGCGTTCCTCCAGTCCGTTGATTACCCGCATTGACTCTCCGACCGCTTCGGTAATCTCCCGCATTCTGTCTACAATCGCCCGGATGGCGCTTTGCCCCGCTTCCGCATACTGGCCCATCGACAAAGAAGACTCCGTTGCCTTTGCCACATGGGTCGTCACCAGCTCAACTTCCTGATGGAGATCGCTGACAAAATCCAGCGTTTGGCTGGACATGTTCGCCTGTTGCCCGGCCATGGCAACCACATGCTCAACCACCCCGAGAATTTGCTGATTGCTTACGGAAATGGCACTGGTATTCCCTTTAATCCCATCGGTTGATTGCGCCAACGAGACCGCTGCCTGCTTCACCTGAATTAACGTTTCATTCAATTGGCTTTGCATTTGTTGCAACGAACGGGCAATCTCCCCGGCCTCATCTTTTCGCTTCAACAATTTTTCCCGAAGCTGCACACGAAAGTCGCCCCGACCGATTTGTTCCGTTAACTGCAACATCAGCGAGATGGAGCGGCGAAATCCGCGAGTCGTGCCATAGGCCACGAAAGCGACAACGACGATAACCGCCAAAATCGAAAGCAGGATCATGTCGCGAATTTGCTCAGGGCCTTCCATAATTTCCGTCATATCCATCTCGGCCAGAATCGCCCAGCTCAAATCGCCGACCTTCACTTTGTCGAACGAGACCAGTACGCTCTGACCGCGAAAATCGCTCGCTGCAATCGACCCGCCGCCCTCTTGCGCAAACGCCTGGTCGACGATCGGCGTCTCCACCTTGCTGGTCAAAATCGTCGGTTGGTTGTCTTTCAAATCCAGCTCACTGCGCATCAGATAGTCGGCGCCTACAAGATAAACCTTGCCAGTGCGCCCCAAGCCTTCCCGCCGATCCAGCAGGCGGGAGACGTATGTAACCGGAATCTCTCCGACGAGTTGTCCGATCATCGCGCCATTGTCAAAGATGGGAACACCCATGAAAACAGCAGGTTCACCGCCTGACGGCTCATACTGGCCGACATCGGAAATGGCTGAACTCTGTTTCTGCTTAACCTGCCCGACGATTTGTCCGAGCACGGTACCCTGATACTGTCCGCTCAGCAGGTTGGCGCCTAAATCTGTCTGCCGCTTGGTTTCATAGACCAGTTCGCCTTGATCGTTAACCAGATACAGATTCGCCAAACCATAACGGGTCAAAAAAATTTTATAATCAGTTCCTCTCTCCAGTTCAACCTGTTGGTAATCGGCCGAGTCCTTTCCGCTTTGCCAAGCGTGATTCAACTCAAGCAGACCTTCAATGGTCGAATAAGAACTGCCCAGCGTCTCCATATTTTTGGACCGTTCCGTGAAGTAGGTTTCAATTAATTCTTTGTTATTGTTTCGCAACACTTCCAGCTTCTCGCTGCTTTCCTGCAGCAGCTGTTGCTTCGTTTGCTGATAGAAAAAAAGACCGGTGACCGTTAGCGGTATCGTTCCGATCAACAAAAGCGTTACAAGCATGCGTGTCCCCATCTTCATTGAACAACCCTCCTATACCATTTGTAATATTTTTTATAATCTGAATAGTCTTATAGTAACGTTTTTTACAGTTATTTGAAAAGATGAACTTTTCGTTTGCAATAAAAAAACCCGTTCCTCCTTGGAACGAGCTGATTTGCACCGCCGTTATTTTGTTTTAGCCGGATCGGTCTCGAAAACCATGGCGATTTCATCACAGACCGGCAGCTTGGAACAGTTGATGCAATCTTTCCACACTTTTTGCGGCAAGGTTTCCTTGGCAACGATCGAGAATCCGCATTTGTGGAAAAATTCTTTTTGATAAGTAAGCGCCAGTACGCGATTGATCCCCAACCGCCGACACTCTTCAACCAAAAAACCGACCAGTTGTTTGCCGACGCCCATTCCTTTGGCCGACTCCGCGATCGCAAGCGAGCGAATTTCCGCCAGGTCCTCCCATAAAATGTGCAGTCCGGCCACCCCGATTACCCCTTGTTCGTTATGAGCGACAATAAATGATTGCAAATGTTCACACACGGACAGTTTTGTCCGTGGCAGCATCAGGCCAATTTGGGCATATTGATTGATGATTTCCAGCATCTGGTCAACATCTTTCATCGTAGCCTGACGGATTGTTATCGTACTTGTGAGACTCATGTAAGCATTCCTCCACATGCATACTGGCAACCGAAATTTGAAACGATCAGAGAATAAATATACATTTTATTATATAAATATACAACGGTTGTATTTTTACGTCCAGTCTTTTTTGCGTTTTTTTCCAGAATGATTTGTGTATGATATACTTTAATCGGGAGGTGTTCCTTTTGATGACAAGAAGGGAAAGAAAAAAGCGAGAAACCAGACAGAAAATCTTTAATGCAGCGATCAAGCTGTTCAACGAATATGGCTTTGAGTCAACGACCATCGATATGATTTCAGAAGAGGCTGATGTTGCTCGCGGAACGATTTTTCTGCACTTTTCCTCAAAGGAATCGATTCTGGCCAACTGGAGTTACGAACGCCTGCAAGAGATCGAGGAACGCCGAGAAGAATGGGATTTTGGAGACAGTTGCAAACAGAAGGTACTAAGAATCTACAAGATTATGAACGAAGTAAACATACAAAATTATGACTTTATCAAAGTCGTGGTTGAATCCTCGATGAAATACCGCAAAGTGCATGAATCGGAGAAAGAGGTTCATTTTGAACTGCGCGAGCTATTTTCGGATTTGATTGAAGAAGCCCAGGAACGCGGGCGGCTGAAAGCAAAATTCAATCCGCTTGTAGCCGCCAACATGTTGGAAAACATCTACTACAATGCCCTGTATGATTGGGTCCGCAGCGAAGGAGCCTGGCCGCTGGAAGAAATCATGGAGGAAAAAGTGTCAATTGTATTTGAAGGTCTGGATGCCTAAACGAATCCGGTCCTTTTTCATTTTCACCGCCGTATACCGGAACCTCCCGAGCTGCCCTTTTGCACTGCTTCTTCCCCCCTTCTTTTTTACTTGCCGGAAGGGCTTGATTCTCCTATGATGGAGTTTGAATGGAGGGAAAAAACGATCGTGCAAAACAAGGTAAACCGCGAAGATATCGAACTGCTGGCACCTGCCGGCAACTGGGACAGTTTGAAAGCAGCTGTTGCCAATGGCGCAGATGCTGTCTATTTTGGTGTTGAAAAATTTAACGCACGGGCCAGAGCTGCCAATTTCACGATGGCAGAGCTGCCGGAAATCATGGCTTATTTACATATGTACGGAGTCAAAGGGTTCCTCACCTTTAACATTCTTATTTTTGAACAGGAACTGGAAGATGCCCGCACATTGATTGAAGCTTGCATCGATGCCGGGGTCGATGCCGTGATCGTGCAAGATCTCGGATTGGTGAAGCTGATCCGGGAAATCTCCCCCGACTTCCCCATCCATGGTTCCACGCAAATGACGATTACCTCACCGGAAGCTGTCGAGTTTACCAAACCGTTTCAACTGGAGCGCGTTGTGCTGGGACGTGAAAATTCGCTGAAAGAGATCAAGGCAATCGGCCAAAAGGCAAAATTGCCGATGGAAGTGTTTGTACACGGAGCACTCTGTGTCTCTTATTCCGGACAATGTCTCACTTCGGAAATGTGGGGCGGACGTTCCGCCAATCGCGGGGAATGCGCCCAAGCTTGCCGCCTCCCATACGACTTGATCGTCGACGGCCAAAAACAAGAGATGGGCAACATCGCCTATTTGTTATCGCCGAAAGACTTGGCGGCAATTGACTTGATTCCCGAGCTGATCGAAGCCGGCGTCACCTCCTTTAAAATCGAAGGACGGCTGAAATCACCCGAATATGTCGCCAATGTCGTCAGCAAATACCGGGCGGCGATTGACCGTTACTTTGCCGATCAGGACGCCGCCCCCAGCGCCGAAGAGCTGCGTGAATTGCAGCAAAGCTTTTCGCGCGGTTTCACCCACGGATTTTTGAAAGGAACCAACAATAAAACGTTGCTGGACGGGACGTTTCCGAAAAGTCGCGGCGTCTTGTTAGGCAGTGTCAAAAAAGTGCTCAGCCGTTCGGTTCTGGTCGAGATCGACTCGCCATTAAAGCGGGGGGACGGTATCGTGTTTGATGCCGGAGATCCTACTGTCGATGAAGAAGGCGGCCGCGTATACGATTTGCTGGTCAATGGGAAAAAGGCGGAAGGTGAAGTCAGCCAAGGGCTCGTTGAGATCGTTATGGGGCGCCGCGACGTCCGTTTGCAGCGAATCCATGCAGGCGACCGGGTTTGGAAAACAAATGACCCCGAATTGAACAAACGATTGCGGCAAAGCTTCGAAACCGACAAACCGTATCGGACATTCCCGCTTGCCGTCTATGTAACGGGAAAATGCGGGGACAAGCTGCAGACGACCTGGATTGACCTGAAGACCAACCACGCGGTGACGATTCAATCCGTTGAAAAGCTGCAAGCCGCGCTGAAACGTCCGCTGACAGCCGCACTACTCCATGAACAGTTTGGCCGCTTGGGCGGCACTCTTTTTCATCTGGATGCGGACCAGCTGATCGTCGAGCTTGGCGAAGAAGTCATTTTGCCGGTAAGCGAATTAAACCGCATCCGTCGCTCAGCGATTGAGGAACTGACTTTGCTTCGCCGCAAACCGCCTGTCTATCAAAAACACGCGGCAACGCCAATGACCGTACGGCCGGTGGTCAAACCAGCCGCTCAGCAAGCGCAGTTGACTGTACTTTGCCGCTCACTGGAGCAATTGGAGGCGGCCGCGCAAACCGATGTCGATTTGCTTTATGCCGACTTTGAATTTGTCAAACAGTATCCGGAAGCCGTCAAACTGGCCCACCGTTATGGAAAAAAAATCGCTCTGGCCACCATGCGCATCCATATGCCTGACGAAAATGGCGTACTCGCCCTGATTGCCAAAAGCAAACCGGATGCGATTCTTGTCCGCAATACCGGGGCACTCTATTATTATCTGTCCCGGCGCGATGAGATCAACATCCCGTTGATTGGCGACTTTTCCCTCAATGTCTCCAATCACAAAACGGTGGAACTGTTTTTGCAAAGCGGATTGGAACGAGTAACGGCATCCTACGACCTGAATATCCAGCAAATGATCGACCTGCTGGAACAAACCGACAGCTCCAGGCTGGAATTGGTCATCCATCAGCATCTTCCCATGTTCCACACCGAACATTGCGTGTATTGTACGTTCCTTAGTGAAGGAACGGATCATACAAACTGCGGCACACCGTGCGAAAAGTCGCGCATCTCGCTGAAAGATCGGGTCGGCTTTTCCCATCCCGTACGCGTGGATACCGGCTGCCGCAATACCGTTTACAACGCCATCGATCAATCGGGCGCGGAATATTTGGGAGAATTCCAGCGGCTGGGAGTAGGCAGCTATCGGATCGAATTTCTCGAAGAAGCGCAAGATCGGGTCAAACAAGTGATAGAATTATACCGGAGGGCATTGCGCGGGGAAATCAACGGCAGCCATGTGTGGCGAACTTTGAAAGCGACCAATCAATTGGGCGTAACTCGCGGGCATCTGACCAAATAAACCGGGATTGAACAGAAAGGGGAAAAAGATGGCGGATTTGACGCAACCGACAAAAGAAAATCTGGCGACACTTGTGGAGGGAATCAAGGCCAAACTCAATATGGCCAATACGGCCGTTATGCGACCGGATGATTTCGATTTGTCCAGTTATGAGGATTTGCTGTACTTATACAACATGGTCCAGAAAAAAACGACGTTCAGCATCAACGAAATGACCGCGATTGTGGAAGAACTGGGGAGCATGCGCAAACAATCGTAACCCCCCTGCCTCCTTGACACAGGTTCGGCATTCGGCTGACAGGCTCCCCTTGAAGCTGGTTTCATCAATCAACCGCTGTTCAAGGGGAGTTTGTCACGCCCGATTTTGCTAAGATCCGGTTAGTCGCTTTCATGACGGGTTGGAACCTCAACCCGCTATTAGAAAAAGCCCCACCCTTTTGCCGAACTCTGCCATAGAGCCAGCTCGCTTCGCAATTATCTCCAGCCCTTCAATACTTCACTACGGTCTGTGGCGGGCTGAGGCGTTACCGAAAGCGATGAAATTTCATTGCGCCATTCCGGAGTCATCTCCACTTCAACAGCAGCCAGCGAATCTTCCAGCTGTTGCAAATCCCTTGCCCCGATAATTGGCGCCGTGATGAGAGGATTGGACATCACCCAGGCAACGGCAAGTGTAGAAGGTTTTATGCCTCGCTCCGCAGCATGTTTAGTAAAGCGGTCTGCCACAACAAAATTCCTTTCATCGAGATAGCGGTCTGCATATCTTTTCTCGTCCACCAATCGGCCTTGCTCTGGCCGTTTATTCACACCGTATTTCCCTGTCAGGAGTCCAGCACCAAGCGGACTGTACGAGATGACACCCAGTTGCTGACGGGCGGCCAACGGCAAAATTTCAACTTCGGCTTGGCGTTTTACCAAGTTATACATCGGTTGGATCAATTCAAATCGAGCCAATCGTTCTTTTGCGGAAATACCCAGTGCCGTGGCGATTTGCCATGCCGCCCAGTTGCTGACCGCAGGGTAAAGAATCTTCCCTTGTCTTTGCAAATCATCCAACGTCCGTAGAGTTTCCTCGATTGGAGTATTTTCATCAAAATCGTGAACAAAATAAAAATCGATATAATCCGTCCTCAAACGTCGCAGACTGTGTTCGATCCCTTGCATCATATGTTTCCGCGACAGTCCTTTGGCATTCATAAATCCAGCAATCAGAGATACAATGGTTAAATTCACGTTATCCGTTGAATATTGAACAAACCGATTAAAAATGTTTGCTATTTTTACAAAGTCATTGATAAAATCCTGTCTGACATGTAACTGCTGGCCAATGTCAGCAAAATGAAACGGCCTTTGCCCTGCAGATATCAGGGCGAAGACCGTTCTTTGTTTCATTGTTTTATCATCTTCATTTATGTGCTGGCTGTTTAACCGGGAACCTTCTGGTTTGAATGGGCAGCAAGCTTAGTGGTTCACGATCCCGACGCGCTGTTCCGTTTGTTCTTCCAGCTCCTGCGGGGTACAGCCTTCTTTCCACAACAAATAGCGGATACTGTCGACCAGTGCTTCCCAGCTTGCCTCGATCACATTGGTGGAGACACCAACGGTACTCCACTTTTCACCGTTGCGCATCGACTCGATTAAAACTCGCACTTTTGCCGCCGTTGCCTCACTTTCATCCAGCACACGCACCTTATAGTCGGTCAGATGCATTTGCGACAAGACAGGGAATACGCCCTCAAGCGCTTTCCGCAAGGCATTGTCCAAAGCATTGACCGGTCCGTTTCCTTCTGCAGCCGTATGCATGATTTGGCCGTTGACTCGCACTTTGACCGTCGCCTCCGAAAGTATGGCATGTTCGGCCGTCTTTTCCATCAGAATCTTGAAGGAATCCAGCGAAAACAACGGGTTCAGCTTGCCCGAAGATTCCAGCAGAAGCAAGGAGAGCGACGCTTCCGCCCCCTCGTATTGGTAGCCTTGGAATTCCCGCTCCTTGATCTGTTGAATCATTTCGCGGGCTTCTTGCTTGTTTCCGTCAAAAGAGATTTGCAGTTCTTCCGACTTGGCCAAAAGATTGCTTTGCCCCGCCAATTCAGAAACAAGCACCCGGCGACGATTGCCTACCTGTTCAGGAGCGATGTGTTCGTACGTCTGTGGGTCTTTCAGCACCGCGCTGACATGGATGCCGCCTTTATGGGCAAAAGCGCTGTTGCCGACAAACGGCTGATTGTTCGGAGTGGCCATGTTGGCGATTTCCGCCACGTAACGAGATAATTTGGTCAATTGCTGCAACTGCTCTTCCGCCACACAGGAATATCCCATTTTCAGCTGCAAATTGGCCACCACAGAAATCAGGTTGGCGTTTCCGCACCGTTCACCGATGCCATTGATCGTCCCTTGGACCTGCTCCGCACCGGCCTGAACAGCAGCCAACGCATTGGCTACGCCCAGTTCCCCGTCATTATGGCTATGGATACCAAGCGGAGTCGCGATCTGTTGCCGCACGGTCTGCACAATTTGGTAAACCTCATGCGGCAGGCTTCCCCCGTTGGTATCACAGAGAACGATCCAGTCTGCACCGGCCTCCTCCGCCGCCTTCAAAACGCTGACGGCATAATCGGCGTTCTGTTTGAAGCCGTCAAAAAAGTGCTCGGCATCGAAGATAACGGTGCGTTGGTGCTGCTTTAAGTAGCTGATCGAATCGCGGACCATGCGCAAATTTTCTTCCAACGACGTCTTGAGCGCTTCAAGCACATGCAAATCCCACGATTTCCCGAAGATCGTGGCCACCGCGGCGCCGCTGTCCAGGATTGCTTGCAGGTTGCTGTCGACCTCTGCCGCAACCCCTGGTCTGCACGTGCTGCCGAAAGCGGCAATTTTCGCCTGTTTCAGCGGAAACTCCTTCATTTTTTCAAAAAAGGCCATATCTTTTGGGTTGCTGCCGGGCCAGCCTCCTTCGATCCAATCAATGCCAAATTGATCGAGTCTTGCCGCAATCTTGACTTTATCCTCGACCGACAAACTGATCCCCTCAGCTTGGGTACCATCGCGCAAGGTGGTATCATACAAGCAAATCTTTTTACTCAATATAATCCACTCCATCTTTATTTCGCAAAATATTTTGAAATCTCTTTTGCTGGTTTATCCAACGTTGCCTAGAAGTATACCATAGCAGCTCTCTTAAGAAAAAGGGCAAAATTGTGTTTTTTCTGAAATTTATCGAGTCTTCTACCGTGCTGAAAAAGAGTCTATTGATGAGTATTCATCCCCTTGCTTCATTATTCCGGTTGCGCAAAAAAGCACAACCTCCTGGGCAGTTAACCCAGGAGGTCTTTCTCGGCTTTATTCAACTGCAACAAGTATAGCGCATATAATAAGGGGCGACGGATGGCCAGCTGATACCGTTTCATTTGTCCCAATTGCCGGAAGATTTCCCGCCCCGGCTTGGGATTCATTTCGATAAGCCAGACGTTTCCTTCAATATCGACGCCGACATCTATGCCAAACTCCATCATTTGTCCGTAATGCTGCTCCACCTTATAGACCGCGCGATAAGCCAATCTGCGGCAATCGGCCAAAATCCGGTCAGCCTTCACCGGCCCAAAGTATTTGGCCAATACCGCCACGGCTTCCATTGCCTTTCCTCCGCCGTGCAAATTGGAAGTGGAACTGTCGGTCCGGCCAACCCTGGCCGCCATGCCGGTAATATCCCAATCTCCCTTGTGATCTTTTTGAATCAGCACGCGAAGATCGACTCTTTGCTCCGGCAGCAATTCCAGATACAATCCCTGTTGAATAAAAAAACCTTCGCTTCCTCTTCGCTGTTCGTTTACCCAGCCATCTACCCATGCATACAGTTCCTCGAGCGTGTCGAGAAAGGCCAGGGCGATGTTGCGGTCACGATCTCGGCCTTTCAGCAGAAAACCGTCTTCTTTTTGTTCCACCTGCAAAATACTGCGGCCGCCTGTGCCATTGGTTGGTTTGATATAAAGCATGGGATAACTGGCGAGCATCTGCTCCATCTGATCATGGGTGTAGGCTACCGATTCGGGCAAATAAGCCTGCATCTGTTCATCCTGCGACAAAACTTGATAAACGTTCCACTTGTTGGAGAATCGGCTGCTGGTGTAAGGAAACAGCGGTTTTTTACGAAAAGAGAGATACGCATTATGCTCCGGCAGCGGGTAATAGCGATAGCGATCAATGACCAGATCCGGCCAAGGGAAAATTTGCCTCTTCCAGCCCCTTGTCGCCAGGGGCACATATCCGTTCACTATCCTGCGCTTCAGGGAAACGTCCCGGGGAGCGAATAGGAAGATATTCATGCCCAACTCCTGTCCTTCCCTGACCAGCCGCCGGAGGTAAAGCTGTTCGGAAAAACGCTTTCCCGTTCGTGATGTTACGATTCCGATCGTCGGTTTCGCCATAGACTCCCTCTCTTTCTTATTTCCACAAACAGCTTATGCACCGTATAAAAAAGCGCCTTAGGCCGGATACCCAGTCCAAAGCGCGATAGCACGATAATTTTTTGCGGTTGTCCGGGACAAGTTACCCCTGGCACAGATCGCTCCTGAAATGTTCTTGGGTCGAGGCCGCCTCTATTTTCATGCAGCGGCGTTTGCGGCGATCAAAGCTGACAAGTTCGCGGTAGCCGACTTTTTTCAGCATTTGTCTTGCAGTCAGCAAATCCTGTCCGATCTCATCGGAATAGTGCGCATCGGAGGAAGTGGTGATCGGAACCTGGTGTTGGGCCAGTATTCCCAGGAAGCATTCACTCGGGGACATTTCGGAAAGAGCAGAGCGATAAAACAAGCGCGTATTGATCTCCGTGGCTACATCAAATTGCCGCAGCAATCGGGCAATTCGTTGGTAATAAGGGAGCAAGGCCGTTTCTGTCGGGCGGTTTCCCAACACTTTCAAATGATCCGGGTGGGCAATCAGATCAAACAATCCGGACGAGATCGCCTGCTCCAACAAATGAAACATTTCCGCGTACAGCGGGGTAATATCGATCTCGCGAAACGGGCTTTTGTTGACCGGTTCGGCAAAACGCCATCCGCGTAAAAAGTGAACGGCACCCATGGTGAAATCCCAAGGATAGTCCATGACAATCGGGCTTAACACCGTTTCGCATCCCGGCCAATAATCCAACTCAATGCCCACTTTCAGGCAGATGCCCTCCGCTGCCCAGCGCTGTTTTTGCTCCAAGATGAAAGACACATAATCATCGAGAGACGGCACGATGCATGTATGGTCCAACCACTGGCGCTGTAAGCTTCCCAATGGATCTTCCGCAAGGTGCAAATGTTGTGTGTAGTAGCTTTTGTAAGACCGAAAGCGATAGAGATGTTCCACGATGCCTACCTCTTGCAGCCCCAACTGTTTTGCCCGCTGCAAATACAATCCGAGCCAGTCTGCTGAATACGTCTCGCTTTCCGTTCGCTGTTGCAGCATTTTGCAAACTTCACCAAGCCAGGCTCGGGATAAACCGGGACTTTCCGGCGAGGCAAAGGATAACATCGCCTCTGCCGTCCGTTTCAACCAATCCAGCGAATATGGCCCCTCTTCCAGATGAACATGCATATCAATCATCCTTGACTGCCCCCATTTCAACACATAGCAATCGTTTTCTCCCTGGCTGCACAAGTCTGAGCGAAGTGTTGTATACAGAATATTAACTGATTCTTCCAATTATTAATATTTCTAGTAAATCCATATTTTGAACAGTCACAATAAAAAAGCTCAATCGGTGCGCTGTTTCCACACCCGATTGAGCTTTTCCTGTTCGAACAACCCGTTTATGTTTAAGCCTGCCGGACGACATTTGCCGCCTGCAAGCCTTTTTGACCATTAACGACTTCGAATACGACAGTTTCGCCTTCTTCCAAATTCCGATACCCGGTACCGGAAATTGCCGTATAATGAACAAAGATATCGGGGCCATCCTCACGTTCGATAAAACCGTAACCTTTTTCCTTGTTAAACCACTTTACTTTACCTTGCATGCTTTTGTACCTCCTTAAACAATGAACAGCGTTTCTGTATCATATGCGGATGCACGTTTAATGGAGATACGTTACAATAAAATAATTCCGCTGTTTCCATTCGCTGAAATCAGCCTATTGATCCAGAAAGGGGAAAGATAAATGAAGCGTTCGATCATGTTCATTGCATTGCCCATTCTGCTGCTAACCGGTTGCAATGACGTACAGCAAGGAGTGGAGCAGGCGCAACAAGTCATTCAAACCGGCCAGCAAGTGTTGGAAACAGGAAAACAGGTGGTCGAAACCGGCAAAGAGATTGCCAATTCGGAGATTGCCCAACAACTGCAAAGTTACTTGCAACAAAAATATGAAGCATCGGAAAGTTTGCGTCAGGCGATGTTCTCCGGTGACGGCCATCTGTTGACCGAAGAACTGAAAAATACGGAGCTGGCAAACTTCAGCTTTTACCGATCCGATTTGCTTGGCCTGGAGTTTACCGGCAAATTGACCGCTGACGGTACTTTTCAGGTGCTCAAGCATGACTTGTCCAATCCGGATGTCCAACCGACCATCGTGAAGGAATTTAACGTGTTCCTCAATCAATCCGGCCAGATCGAAGTCAATTAACCAATCGTTATCAATCCAAACTGAGCGCAGGCTGTTTGACAGCCTGTGTTTTTATTTTCCCACTGCTTTCTATAAGGCAAATTTTGAAAAAAATCTGTCCAATCGGTATTTTCGAATTCGTTCCGGGGAATGCTGAACTATAGAACAAGCTTGCTGCAAATAGACACAATCGCTTGCAGGCGGACGAAGGTCAGGAAAGGCAGGGGGAGGCTGGTTGATGAATAACCTCTTGGAGGGGCTGCTGGTATGCATGCAATCCCTGATGAAGTGGGGAATCGTTGGCTTATTTTCCGTAACGATGCACGAAATGGGGCATGCCTTAGCGATCATATTCTGCAAGGGGCGCATCCACCGGATCAATATCGGTTCGGGCTGGGAAATGCTGCGGATCAACAAACTGTCCTTGCGATCCTTTTGGCTCGGCGGCATGGTCGAATGGGATGCAAATGATCCAAAGATCACAAGCAGAAAGCTGATTTTTATCGCCTTGAGCGGCGTCGGTTTCAATTATTCAGTGGGCTTGTGTTTCGGTTGGCTGATATTTGGTCTGCCCCCCCTCCCCAACCAGCTTTTCAACCTTTCCTTCGGCGAGATTTATCGCATCATCCTGGTGCTGGATTTATTAAATTTGGCACCTGTCGGTCATCTTGATGGGGAAGTCGTCAAGCTGGGGATTCAAGAGCTGATTTCCCAAAGACGCTCGAAGCAAATTCAAGTGACAGACAGCGATTAGAACGAGTGCAGACAAACGTGTGAAGCGGCAAAAACGGCCGTTTCTCCCAAGCCGGGCGACTGGCAAAGTCGCGGCGAGGAGAACGGCCGTTTTTTTACAAAATATATCTTCTGTCCCTGAAAAGCGGGGTTTTCCGATCATGCCGCTTTGAGTGGATCGGTCTTTTTGGTTAGGCCAGCAGTCGGCTGATCGTTTGCTGTTTTTCCCGGATCAACCCAAGGTCGAGCTGCATGTCCAAGGCAGCGAATACGCCGGTGAAATATTCCTCTACTTGCTGGGCAACATGCTCCCGCTCTGTTTCAACCAACTCGGCAAACACGCGGGCAGTCTGTTCCGCCAGCTTTTCCCCTTGGTTGGCCAAATAGCTGCTGACTGGCTCTTGCAGACGTTTTTCCAGTTCATCGCGCATCGCCGTCTTTCCGTTTTGTTCAAAGAAATCCCGCGGGTTTTTGAACAGATGTAGCACAGCCTGCAGGTCGTCGGGGCCGACTGGCAGCTCCTCCGCAAAGGCCGGCGTTTCAATCTGCCGCGGCTGATAGGCAGCCAGGCTCAAACCAGCTGCATGCTCGGCAATCGCTTGCGAACAGCGTTGGATGATCCCCTGTCCAAACCGGTTCAGCACTTTTTCCAGACGCAATGTGGTTGCCCGCAGTTCCTGGGCCAAATCGAAACTGATCGAGCGAAGCAGTTCTTCCAGACAAGTTTTCAGCGTCTGGCGCAAATTGCGACCGTCGTCCTTCAGCACGGCCGGGTTGAAAGCAAGTGTGAACAGCTCGTTAAAACGGAAGAACAACCGCTGTCTTACATAATACAGCAATTCTTCCCGCTCCTTGTCCAGATCAAGCTGTTCCGAAGCAACGCTGAGCTTTTGGATCGCCTGAAGAGCGGCCTGTTTCTGGGCGATGGCGCGGTCCTTCCGTTCCTGCCGCTCCGTTTCGCCCGCTTCCGCCAGGACGATCATCTCTTGCAGCATGCGATCGGTCCGCTTGATCTCCGTGTAAGCCGCATCTATCGCGATTTGCGTCAGTTCTTCCAAAGTAAAACGGAAAAAATCGTGTTCGAAGCGGCTCATCCCCGATTGTTGCAGCGCCTGTTCAGAAGCAGCCAATGGTTGTCCGTCCGGTGTGCCCATGCGCTGCCGATATAGCTTTTCCGCGGAACCGGCTAATTTTCCCGCTTCGTGCATCCGTCCCAGGAGAGCCGTCTGGCTGGAAATGGGGTACATACGGGGATTGCGAATTCCACAGTTGAGTAAATTTTTCTCCACATGCGCCAATACGCCGTCCAACTCTTCCTGGGAAGCGGCCAAATCGGCGGCATTGACCACGAAAAACATTTTGTCCAGTTCAAACGTATCCTTGACCCGCCCCATCTGCAGCAGGAACTCACGATCTGCCTGGGAAAAGGCATGGTTGTAGTAAGTCACAAACAGGACAGCATCGGCATTTTTCATATATTCAAATGCCACACCGGTATGGCGGGCATTGATCGAATCCGCTCCTGGCGTATCAACCAATACGATTCCCTGGTCGGTGAGCGGGCACTGGTAGTACAATTCGATAAACTCGGCAAAGCACGCTTTTTCCTCTTTGGCCACAAAGCCTTTAAATGCTTGCATATCAACGATCAGCTCACCGCCAAGATGAGCGGACATCTCCGGCAGCCCTTTGGCGACCGCTTTCAGGAAAGTGTAATGCGGCTTGGCGTTCGGCGCAATTTCCGCTACCTCGATGGAGGCAAGCTTGGCCAATCCGCTTTGCAAATCGCTTGCGTGGATCTGGAATACCTCCAACGAACGCAAGACATCGCTTTCAATCGCCGCCTGGCTTTTTACGACGACGCGCACGGTGCCATGCGGATAAGCATCGGTCGGCGGCATGATTTTATTGATCGCGGCCGTTGTCGGATTGGGTGAAACCGGCAAAATCAAATCTCCCATCAAGGCGTTGGCAAACGAAGATTTTCCGGCACTGAACGCCCCAAACAAAGCCACCGTAAACAAATTCGATTCCAGACGCTGCGCCCTCTCCACCATCGCCTTGCTTTGCGATTGCAAGCCGGGAACTGCCTCGATCTCCTGACTCGCCTGACGCAGTCGTTGTGCTGTTTCCATTAATTTCTCTTTCAGCTGGTTCATTCCTTACGCTCCCTCTCGCAATATCGCCAGCAGCCTGCTGCCTGCCTGTTGCTCGGTCTGTTCAAGCAGCGCCAACTGCCGGTGGGTTTCGGCCAACTTGTCAAGCGCTTGCAAGCGTTCTTCCCGTTTCCCGTGTTCGGCCGCAAACTGCGCTTCCAATCGAGCCAACAGCTTGTCAATCAAAGCCAATCCCAACCGCCGATATTCCTGCTTGACAGCCTTGGCGATATCAGCGCAATAGTTCATGACATATTCTCGCGTGCCCGCCCCCTCTTTCACCTGGGCTGCCAAAAACTCGCCGGTGATCTCCACTTTCGCCTCATGCACCTCGGCATGGTAAGCTTCGTCGCGAATTCCGTACTGCTGGGGAAACTTGCCGAGCAAATCTTTGAAATGGAAATCGAGGTTGGCTGACACCTTCTCCCGAAAATCGCGCAGCAATGCTTCCAGGCGTCGAGCCCGTTCCTCTTCGGTTTTCTTCGCTGCAAACAGCAGTCCGACTTTGAAGCCCGGCTTGCGGCTTTCCAAATACTGTTCCGCCGCTTCATTCGTGCTGTAATAGGTCAGCCTTGCATTTTCCAGCAAAGAGCTTAGCTGTTGTTCCATTGAATCTTTTGCTGTTTTGAATCGTTCCGTTTCTGCCGCCAGCGCTGTCTCCATCTCTTGTTTGGCCAAAGCGACCTGTGCGGCATCTGTCGGTTCCAGACCGGAAATTTCCTGCTCCAGATTGCTTTCCAATTGCTGGCGTTTTTCTGCGTTTTGCTTTTGCAAAAATCGAACATGCTGTTCAATCAAGTATTCCGCCGAATGAGTCAAGCTGTCGGCTAACAAAACCTCGCGCTGTTCCAGCAAAGACTGCAGTTTCCGGCGAAAATCCTCATACTGGTTTTCCGGATGATCCGGTTCTGCCAGCGATGTGTAAAAGATGCCGTCCGGCTGAATATTCCATGTGGCAAAAGCATCTTGCACACTTTCTTTGTAACTGTCAAAATCAAGCTCAAAATCAAGGTGCTTGTCGATCATATTAATGACCAGATAGACAGGCTTGCCCCGGTCTTTTAACGTTTTTGTAAAATTAAAGTTTTCCTCCGCCTGAACATGGTTGTAATCCATCATATAAATAACGGCATCAGCCAGATGAAGCGCCGATTCCGTAGCAATTTTGTGAGCAGCGTCGGTCGAATCGATTCCCGGTGTATCCAACAGGCTTGACCGTTCGTCGAGGAACGTTCCCGGATAAGCGATTTCCACCCACTCCACCGTATCTCCATCAATCGCATACTGCTTTACTTGCTCCATGTCCGTGTCAGGGTCAAATGTCAGTACACCGTGATGTCGAGTATGGACCTGGACCGCTTTCTCTCCGCCCCGTATTTTCACCACGTTCGCGCTGGTCGGAATCGGATTGGACGGCAATAAATCCTTGCCTAACAAGGTATTGATCATGGTCGATTTTCCCGCAGAAAAATGTCCGCAAAAAGCAATGCTGATCTCGGCCTTTTTCGCTTTTTCGGCCAACTGCTTCGTTTTCTGCGTATTGTCCTGATCACCTGCTGCCTGCATGGCCGCGGCGATCTGCTCCAGCTTGGCGTCCAGCCCCGCACTGCTAGCTGGATGGGCCAGTTGATCTGTTTGCACCTTCATCCCTCCACATTGCTTCTCTACCATGCCGAATGTAACATACCTCTCAGCTTTGTTCAATCTATTCCAAAAAATTCAGGACCAGATCGGCAATGCATAAAAAAACCACCCGGCCAGTTGACCGAATGGTTTGTTTGTCATCAATATGGTGCCGGTAGAGGGACTTGAACCCCCACGGTTTCCCTCACGATTTTGAGTCGCGCGCGTCTGCCAATTCCGCCATACCGGCAAATCATTAAGATGGTCGGGAAGACAGGATTTGAACCTGCGACCTCTTGGTCCCGAACCAAGCGCTCTACCAAGCTGAGCCACTTCCCGTCGCAACAAATCAAAAAGAAAATTTTCGCCGTAATCACTACGGCGAAAATTAATATACCATAATGATTGGAAATATGTCAAGAGGAGAATCCTAAGTTAATTTGAAGTAAGTTGTTGTCGTTTGTTAACGACACAATTAATGATATACCAATTATCTCATTTTGACAACAGGCAATTTCACCCACTCGCCACATTATCGTTCAACTATAGCCAATCGTTTAACGATTCATACGGAAAAGCCGCACGATAATGTCCGTTGTGGCCATGCATCCCATCCGCCTTGCAAAGTGAATTGAGAATCGATTCATGGACCGCTTCCGCCGCCATCGCAAACAGATGGTTCAGCAATTCGCTTCCTTCCTGCAAGCGGACAGATGAGACAAACGCCTCCGCTGAAAGATGCGGAAACCGTTGCGCGGTCGAAAAGGCGATGGCAATATCACCGCTGCCATGTGCGGCATAACTGCCCGCTCTGGCCAAGCCAAATGCCGCCCGTTTGGCCAGTCTTTTCAACTGTCGTTCATTAAGAGGCGCATCGGTAGCCAAAACGATCATAATCGAGCCATCCGGCAGCTGCGCCGGATCGTCTGAATATACGGCCGCACAATCGTTGCGCTGTATCCATCCGCCGGGCTGCCAGTCTGCTGCTCTGCCAAAATTGCTGACAACCAAAGCGCCTACCGTAAACAGACGTTGCTCAAACATAACAATGCGCGAGCTGCTGCCGATCCCTCCCTTGTACCCGAGACACGACATGCCGGTACCTGCTCCAACCGCCCCCTCCTCCACTTGTTCTGCGTTCGCCCGCTCGATGGCCTCGATCGCATGTTCGGGGGTGACATGCATGCCGCGTATATCATTGAGATAACCGTCGTTGCATTCTCCGACAATCACGTTCACTGTGCCGTGTGCGCCGCCGAGTTCGGGATTGTTCTTTAGCATGTAAGCGATCGCTCCCTGCTGTGCGGCCGGAACGGACAAGGTGTTTGTCAATAAAATCGGGCTCTCAATCAAGCCCAGCTCCTCCAGTTGTACCAGCCCGGTTGTTTTGCCAAACCCGTTGATGACATGGGCTGCCCCCAGCACCTTTTCCTGAAACAAGTTTCCGCCATGCGGCAATACAGCGGTCACTCCCGTTCTGACGGCAGCGGAAGATTGCAGGTCTTTTTGCAAGGTGACATGCCCTACTTTCACTCCATTTACATCAGTAATACTATTTTGCGAGCCGGTCGAATATTTGCCCGCAGTATAACCCAGCTCACGCAAACGAACCCGCTTCATTCTATCGTCCTCCTCGAGAATGTATTTCTACTGTTTCGGCAAATGTGTCGTTTTTTCGATATATTTGCCTCCTGATTCGGCATGTCGCCGGAAATTAGTTTATAATTATATTTAGAGAAAACTACGTGGGGAGGAATATCATTGACAGAACTTGAAAAAATGGTGCACCGCAAACTGCCGGCCGCCCAACTGCTGAAGCGCTCGATCTTTATTTTTATCGGTGCGGCTTTGGTTGCGGTGGCGCTGGAAATCTTCCTTGTTCCCAATCATATCATCGACGGTGGAATTACCGGTATTTCCATCATCCTATCACATGTGACCAACTGGCCGTTAGGTTTATTTCTTCTGTTTCTCAATCTGCCGTTTTTGATCATGGGCTACAAGCAAATCGGGAAAACGTTTGCCATCTCCACTTTATTCGGCGTATTGATCATGTCCATCGGCACCAGTTTGCTGACACCTGTGCCCGGTCTGACCGATGACCCGCTGCTCGCCGCTGTTTTTGGCGGAATTATTTTGGGAATCGGCGTCGGGATGGTCATCCGTTTTGGGGGATCGTTGGATGGCACAGAGATTTTGGCGATTTTGTTCAATAAAAAATTGCCTTTTTCCGTCGGCGAAACCGTCATGTTCGTCAATGTGTTTATCCTGAGCAGCGCCGGGTTTGTGTTTGGCTGGGATCATGCGATGTATTCGTTAATCGCCTATTATATCGCTTTTAAAATGATCGATCTGACGATTGAAGGGATCGAACAATCGAAAGCGGTCTGGATTATCAGCGACAAGCACCAAGTGGTTGGCGACGCGATTGTTGCCCGTCTTGGCCGGGGCATTACCTTGTTGAATGGCGAAGGCGGCTATACAGGCGATGAGAAGAAAGTCATCTTTTGCGTAATTACCCGTCTGGAAGAAGCGAAGTTGAAATCCATTGTGGAAGAAACTGATCCTGCGGCATTCCTCGCCATTGGCAATATCCACGATGTTCGCGGCGGTCAGTTCAAGAAGAAGAATATCCACTAACCAGCAAGCTTCCCCCCTCTCTCGGTAAGAAGTGGCCAATAATTCATAACCTTATGTTGATTTGGCCACCTTATTCTTACCCTTTCCACCCACAAAAAAACAGCCTCTCGTTGTGTGAGAGACTGTAAGCAACTCGCGACAATCTTTACATTTCCGCTATCGGCTCCATTTTGGCCTGCTTGGCCTGTTTGCGATGAGTCAGGAACAGGTTGAGGACAACCGCAGTGACGGAACCCGTAACGATCCCGCTTTGCATCAGCATTTTTGCCACACTCGGCATTTGGTCAAACATCTGCGGAACCGCCGCCGAACCCAAGCCGACAGCTATGCTGCATGCGGCGATCAGCAAATTTTCCTGTTGATGCAAGTCAACGTTTGACAGTATGTTGATCCCGGAAGCGACTACCATTCCAAACATGGCAATCATGGCTCCGCCCAATACAGGAGTAGGAATGACCGTCGTCAATGCCGCCAGTTTCGGCAGCAGACCAAGCACAACCAAAATTCCGCCTGCTGCGATCATCACATCGCGCGTTTTCACGCGGGTGAGTGAAACCAGCCCGACATTTTGCGAAAAAGCTGTATATGGAAAAGCATTGAACAAACCGCCTAGCATGATCGCGACCCCTTCGGCCCGCAATCCTTTGACAATATCGGCCGATTCCAGCTTTTGCTCCGTCACTTTGCTGATGGCAAAGTAAACACCGCTTGATTCGACCATACTGATGATGTTGACAATAATCATCGTGATGATCGCAACCAAATTAAATTGCGGCATCCCGAAATAAAACGGATGGACAATGCTGACCCATGATGACTCCGCTACCGTATCAAATCGAACGAGGCCGAACAGAGAGGCAACCGCCGTCCCGATGATCAACCCCAGCAACACCGAGATCGCGCGGAGAAAGCCAGTGGACAAACGATTGATCAGCAGGATCGCCACCAGAGTAATCAGCGCCAACAACAAATTGCGCGGTTGACCAAAATCAGGACTGCCGGTACCGCCCGCCGCATTGTTCATGGCAACCGGGATCAACGACAAGCCAATGATCGTCACGACCGATCCGGTGACGACTGTCGGGAAAAACCGCAGCAGCTTTCCGAATAGCGGAGCCGCCAGCAAAACGAATAATCCGGAAAGAATAATGGCCCCATAAGCAGTCATAATATTCGAGCCAAGCGAGATGGCAATGATCGGCCCGACGGCAGTATAGGTGCAACCGAGCACGACCGGCATGCGTATCCCCAAAAAGCGCGTGCCAATTACCTGCAAGAGGGTGGCAATGCCGCAAGTGAACAAGTCGGCGGAGATCAAATAGGCCATTTGTGCAGGAGTCAGATGAAGCGCTCCGCCAATAATCAATGGCACCGCCACCGCACCCGCGTACATGGCCAAGACATGTTGAAAGCCAAGGACAACAACCTTTTTCTTACTTAACATAACTGGTTACCTTCTCCTTCACGGTTTCTTCTGCTTCTTCGATAAATGTGATCTGTCCCGGTGACATTTCGGCAATTCTTGCCAACGATTCGACCCTGACCCCGGCTTGTTCGAGCAATGAACGTCCCGGCTGGAAGCTTTTTTCAATCACAGCTCCAACACCTACGAGACGGGCCCCGGCTTGCTGAATCAATTCGACAAGTCCGAGCAGCGCGGCGCCTGTTGCCAAAAAATCATCGACAATCAAGATCTGGTCATCAGGCGACAAATATTTTTGAGAAACGCTGATCTGATACGTCTCCTGACGGGTAAAGGAGTGCACAGGCACCGAATAGACGGCTTCTTGTGTAACAGCTTTTTTCTTCTTCGCATAAACGAACGGTACCCGCAACGCCAGCGCCGTTGCCATCGCAAAGTGAATCCCGCTGGCTTCGATCGTCAGCACTTTTGTAATTGTTTCGCCTTGAAAGCGCTGAGCAAACGCTTGTCCAATGTCCATGGTCAATACAGGATCGACCTGATGATTGAGAAAAGCGTCTACTTTCAAGACCTGGCTCGATAACACTTCCCCATCCTGTTGAATCCGTTCCTGCAATGTTTTCATGTTCTCCCCCTCTTTTCCCGACAAACACGGCCGGTTGAAACAAAGCGACCTCATGTCGCCGATGAATAACAAAAAGAAGCCCAGCGGACAAGTTCACTGATCGACGTGGTTCATCCACGCTGCTCCAAGTGAAACCTGTCCTGCTGGGCTTTTTTCCCTCAGGTGTAACACAGCCAAAGGCCATTGTGCCCACATCGCTCGGTCCTGTCTTCTCACTGGTAAACAGGAGAACGGAACCCTAGATGTGCTTCCACTCGTAGTCGAACGATTTACGGTCATCCGGTAGAGACTTATGGGCCATATTCCCATGATTATACGAGTATTTATTCAACTAATATTGATAGTAAATCTATCACATTGTTGCTGTTTCGACAAGTTAAAAATAGAGGGTATATTTGTCTATCGCTTTGTTCGTTTTCGCATAGACTGGTTCAGTCTCTTCCATTTTTGCTTTTCCGCCAACTGCAACCTCACATCTTCTTTACGCGCCAAAAAAGCGAATTCCCGTTGCAGCTTCTGATAACTTTGGAATCGCTCCGGCGCCAACTTGCCTGCTTGCGCTTCCCGAACCGCGCAGCGGGGTTCTTGCTCATCCTTTCAAACAACCAGGCAAAAAGATGGAATAATCTTACCACAATGCCTGTTATATGAAAACGGGCAGAAAAAACATGTTTCAGCAGTCTACGGACAGGGTATATATTCAACGAATGAAGGAGAGAGGGGAATCCGCGATGACAAAAATCAGCGCTGCTTCTTTGCAGGAAAAAAAACGGGAAATCAAGCAGGTAATCAATGAGATGGAGAAACTGCCAAATGAAGACAATATCAATGTCATTCGAAAACTGTTAGGCTATCTTAACCAACTGCTTCGGATGAAAACGGTCACTCCGCCAACTTCGGAAATCATGATCCTCCTGGCGAACCAAAAGCCGGTCCTGTACCACGCGGCTCGTTTGGCGATCCATCCGACCAGCCATCTGTTTTTGCTTTTTCAGATTAAAGGCGATTATCAACTGGCGGAAGAACGCCTTGAGGTCTTTTTCCATCCGCAAGCCGACTAGGCATGTCTGCTGACCGGAGCAATCGCCAAAATCCGGTCCAACGCGAACAGGCGATAAGCGCGGCGGCTGTAACAGTAAGCCTTCACATATCCTTTGTCGACCGAATGCAACCGCAATCGCCGCTTGCTTGTTTGTCCTTGCCGATCCAAATAAATCACTTCCACCGGCCGATTTTCCATCAGATAACGTTGCAATTGCCGCAGCATGCTTTCACCACCCATATGAGAACGTTTGTTCTATTGTATAAAAAGATTATGGAAAGATGCAAGCAAAAGACGCTGGCAATGGTATAATGGCGGAAATACAGAACACCAAAGGAGAAACTTCTATGAAAAAAACAGGTCTTGCAGCAAGCTACATGCTCCAATTTGAGTGTCTTGGCTCTGCTTGCGAAGAAACCTGCTGTTCCGGTTGGTCAGTGAGTATCGATAAAAAAACGTTTGCCAAATATAAGCAGCTCCCCGACAAAAAACAACGAAGACTACTTACCCAGCATATTCATCGCAACAAGTACGAAACGACATTTTCCGATTACGCGACCATCCGCATGAATGAGGATGGCTTTTGCCCTTTTTTGAGCAAGGAAAAATTGTGCTCGATCCAATTGCAGATGGGGCCAGGCTATTTGTCGCGAACATGCGCCAGCTATCCCCGAACACAAGGCCTGCTCTACGATCAATACCAACTGGCCGGTTCTCCCTCTTGCCCGGAAGTCGCGCGCCTGGCCTTGTTAAATCCGGAGGGGATCTCGTTTACCGAACTGGAAACCGTTCCAGCCGATCCAGCGCTTGACAAGTTGTTTGAAGACGACCATTACCGGCTATCCGCCGATTCGATACGCGAGTTTATTATCAGCCTGCTGCAGTATCGCGCCTGCGATTTGGACAGTCGGCTAGTCCTGTTGGGCATGTTCCTCTCCGACCTGGATGAATTGGCCGAACAGGAGGACTACTCCGCCATACCGCAACTCATCGCGAGTCACCAGCAGCGGCTCCTGAGCGGCGAAATGCCTGTCTTGCAAGCCAATCCAGGCAACGAATGGGCTTTTACCCTGCTCCACTCGCTGATTGACCAATATGTTGCCGCTCATGTAAAAAACAAACGCTATTTGGAGAAATTTGCGCAAATCAAAAGCGCCATCGGCAATCAGCCGGAACGCTACCTGCAAGCCTATCACGCCAACTTCGTTCCTTTTTGCAACGACCATGGATACATTTTGGAAAATTACTTGGTGAATTACGTTTTTGCTGAACTGTTCCCGTTCTTTCATAACCGCAGCTTCCTTGATGAATTTTGCGTACTTGTATTGCATTACAGCCTGGTCAAGTTTCATCTCGTCGGCTTGGCAGGCCACCAGCAAACCTTAACGCCGGATGAAGCGGCGGCCATGATACAATCGTTTGCGCGCACCTTTGAACATGATATTACCTATTTCAGCCAAGCTTTGAATTTCTTGCAAAATCAGCAAGCCAATACATTGGCGCATATGGCGATGTTGTTGGGCAAAGAAGCGGCGGATGAAGCGTAACGGTTGCCGCAAAACAAAAATAAAACCATCCACCAAATGATCGGTGGATGGTTTTCGTTTGTAGCCAAGGGTGCTTCTGCAAGCCGTGGCCTTGCTCTTTTGTACGCAACGAAGCTACGAAGCGGCAAGGCACTAAAACCGACCGCTTCCCTTCCCTTGCATTAATTGGCCTTCGCTTGCAGGGCAACGGCAATCTTCGCCGCGACCTCAGCGTTATGCTTGACCAAAGCGATGTTGGTTTGCAAACTTTTGCCCCCTGTCAATTGTTTAACCTTGTCCAAGATGAATGGGGTTACTTGTTTGCCGGTAATCCGGTTTTGTTTCGCTTCCTCCAGCGCTTGCAAGATAACCTGCTCGATCTCAGCAAAGTTCATCGCATCCGCTTCCGGAACCGGATTCGCAATGATTGCGCCGCCATTCAGGCCAAGCTTCCATTTGGTGTCGAGCACGGCTGCTGTTTCTTCCGGCGTATCGAGGCGAAAATCGACCGAATAGCCGCTTTCCCGCGAATAGAACGAAGGAAACTCGCTGCATTTGTAACCGATAACCGGTACTCCCTGCGTCTCCAAATATTCCAGCGTCCGGCCAATATCGAGAATCGATTTTGCTCCAGCGCAAACGACCGCTACATTGGTTTGAGCCAATTCCGTAAGGTCTGCCGATACATCCCAGGTAATTTCCCCTTCGCGATGCACGCCGCCGATCCCGCCGGTGGCAAATATTTTGATGCCGGCCAATTGGGCAGCGATCATTGTACCCGCTACCGTAGTGGCTCCGATTTTGCCGCTGGCCAGGATGTACGGAAAATCGCGACGGCTTACTTTTTCAACCGCTTTATTGGTCGCAAACTCCTCCAGTTCGCTCTCGCTCAAACCAATCTTGATTCTGCCTCCCATCAGGCCAATCGTCGCCGGAACAGCGCCGTTGTCGCGAATAATTTGTTCCACTTCTTTCGCCATTTGCACATTTTGCGGGTACGGCATTCCATGCGAAATGATCGTTGTCTCCAGAGCTACAATCGGTTGATTTTTTTTGATCGCTTGTTCCACTTCTTCGCTAAAACTCAAATATTGTTTCATTGTCTTCTCTCCTTTTCATTCATGGCCGACCATCGCATATAGCTGTTCCGGCTGTAATTTGGCTGATACCGAACTTTCCGTTTGCAAAGTGAGGGCTGATGCCGCCAATCCCAACTGGCAAGCTTTGACAAAGGCTTCGCCGGAACAAATCCCGAACAGGAAGCCTGCGGCAAAAGCATCGCCGGCACCGGTCACATCAACGATCTCGGTGCGAAATGGCTGCAATTGGCCTGTTCCGGCTTCGCCGTCATAAAAAATGCCCTCCTCGCCCAGAGTGACAATGACATTTTTCACCCCTCGCGCGCGGATGCTGCGACAGGCCTCCGCACATTCGCGCATCGAGCCGATCGGCATGTCGGCCAATAACTCGGCCTCTTCCCGATTGGGTAAAATCGCTTCCACTCCATCGAGGCGTGCCGGCAGCTTTTTCGCTTTTGCCGATGAAACGGGATCAATGTATAATGCAAGGCTTTCCTCCCGACAGCGGTTGACGATATAGGCGATTGTTTCCGCCGGCAGGTTGGTATCAAGCAGCACCGCACGTGAAGCCTTGATATGTGACCATTTTTCCGCCACAAATTCTGGCGACAGCTTGTCGTAAATATCCATGTTGGCCAGCGAGATGACCATCTCGCCATCAACATCAAGCAACGCTGTATAACTGCCGGTTCGCTCCGCGGGAAAAATCCAGGACTGGCTCACATCGACGCCATGGTTGCGGGTTTCCTGAAGTACCCAATTCCCTTCGCGATCGTCCCCTACACAAGTAAACAGAGCAGTTTGACAGCCTAACCGGCCCAAATTTTCGGCGATGTTTCGCGCGACCCCGCCGCATGACTCACTGATTGTCACCGGATTGGAGGAATGCAGTTGAACTTTCTCCTTGCTTCGCGCTTTTCGGTCCAGGTTGGCACCGCCAATACAGCTAATCGTCGATTCATCCCGCAGGATATAGGCGCGACCCTTGATTTCTCCGCGCTTGGTCAGATTGGCGATATAACCGGCTACGGCCGAACGGGAAATCCCGACTTTATCCGCCAACTCTTGCTGGGAGACAAAGGGATTCATCCGAATGTATTGTAGAATCTGGCTTTCTTTGTCCATCCGCTCGCCTCCTCAACAAAAGTTTATTACTTTAACAAGTGTTTGTAAAGTGGCAGTTCATTTCTTTTGTCATCTTCCGCCTTCTCCACGAGTATGCGCTTCAGAGAGGATATTTTATCCAACATTTGCTATAATGAAAGCGTGTTATTCATACTTGAAAGGTGGGTTTTTAATGAAGATTACCTTTTTGGGTCACGCGACAACGTTGGTTGAAGCTGGCGGAAAAACTGTTGTGATTGACCCGTTTCTCACCCATAATCCATCTGCGTCACTGAAAGCCGAAGAGGTGAAAGCCGACGCTGTCTTGCTGACACATGGTCACGGTGACCACATCAGCGATGCTTTGCAAATTGCCAAACAAAACGATTGCCCGATCATCGCGATGGTGGAACTGGCCAATCACTTCCAAAGCCTGGGCGCCAAAACGCACGGCTTGAACTTGGGCGGTTCGTATCAATTTGAATTTGGACGGGTTAAATTGACGCTGGCCTTCCACAGCTCCGGTATCGATCTCGAAGATGGCAGCGTCAAATACGCTGGCGAACCGTCCGGCATCTTGCTGACGATGGGCGGAAAAACATTCTACCATGCCGGCGATACCGCGCTTTTTGGCGATATGAAACTGATTGGGGAAATGCACGAGATCGATGTCGCCGCCTTGCCAATCGGTGACAACTTCACAATGGGCCCCGAAGATGCCGCCGTTGCAGCGAGCTGGATCAAAGCAGGCGTGACGTTCCCCATTCACTACAATACGTTCCCCGTCATCCAGCAAGATCCCGAACGCTTCGTCAAATTGCTGGAAGAAAAACAGCTCCGCGGTCAAGTGCTGCAGCCGGGGCAAAGTCTGGAAGTGTAATGCCTCCTACATATACACAAAAAAAAGGACAGGATCGCAAACGATTTCCTGTCCTTTTTGCTTTACTTCGCCAGCAAGGTTGTCCATTGAGCATGAACAAGATTGGTAAATGTCTGAATCGTCGCTTCCTGCGCTCGTTCCTTGATGCAAATCAAGGTAGTATCAGCTGTATTGGCGAATTGATGCAGCACCGTCAGTTTACTGGCAGCAATCTCGTCCGCAATCAGCGCTTTGCTAAGCATGGCCACACCTGTATGATTCAGTACCGCCCGTTTGATCGTTTCTTCACTACTGCATTCAATCACATTTCTCGGTTCGTAGCCAATTTCCGCCAAGCAATGGCCAATAAAGTGGTCCAGATTGCAACCTTGTTGAAAAGAAATAAACGGGTATTCCGCCATCACTTGCTCCTTGGAACTTCCCTGCATCAGCTCCGGTGTGGCCACCAAGACAAACTGTTCTTGGTCGATCACGTCGGAAACCAGCCTGGGCGCATCACATTGCCCGGAGATGATGCCGATATCTGCCTTGTTGGTGGCAATCAGTCTGATTGCCTCCTGGCTGTTGCATGAGATCAGCTGGAGCTTGACTTGCGGATGCTCCTGAACGTATAGCCGTAAAATCAATGACAAATAGGTTGTGCAAAAAAACTCCGGCGCTGCAACCACCAGGGACCCGAACGGATTATCCAGCTTTTTCAAGTCTTCTTCCATTTCATCGAGTACAGCAAATAGCTTGTCTGTATGTTGTTTGAGCAACTTTCCCGTCGGTGTCAAAAACGTGCGCTTCCCTACCCGATTAAACAACGTTTTGCCCAGTTCCTTTTCCAATGCTTTGATCTGCAGGGTGATGGTCGGCTGACTGTAACCTAGCTGTTCTGCCGCCTTGGTCAAATTCAAGTGGTTGGCAACAGTTTGAAATGTTCGCAAATTTCGCAATTCCATCTTCTCACCTCTTTTTCCCAATTAAAAGGGAACCGGGACAATAAACATCCATCATACTCTAAGACAAGTGTACCGCATCAAAATGCGAAGGACAACCATCGCTGTACATGCAAAAGGACAACCGCCAGTTGCGGTTGTCCGAAAAAAGCCATTTGTTTAGGCGTGCTCTTTGATCAATTTGGCCAATTTGCCGGCATCGACATTGCTGCCGCTGACAATCGTCAGTACTTTACGCCCGGCCAGCCGGCCCAGGCTGTGCTGAAGCAAGGCAGCAATCCCGACCGCACCGGAGCCTTCCACCATATAATGATGTTCCTTGGCCATCCAGGCCATTGCCTCGGCGACGTGCGCCTCTTCGACAAGAATGAAATCATCGACCAGCCCGATCGCCAAATCGAGATTCCCTTGGGTGATCCCGCCATGCAATCCGTCGGCCAGCGAATCGCTGTATTCTACATCTACCAGTTTCCCGGCCCGAAAAGAGTAGTACCAAGGCGGCGAAGCATGGGTTTGAATTCCGATTACCTTGATGTCCGGATTGATCGCTTTGGCGGCAATCGCGATCCCGCAAATTAATCCCCCGCCGCCTGCGGGTACGAGAATCGTATCGAAATCCGGCTTTTCCAGCAAAGCTTCCAGCCCAACCGTTCCCTGACCGGCAATGATCTCGTTATCTTCAAAGGCGTGGACAAACGTTCTGCCGGTTTCTTCGGCCAGTCGGTACGCATGCGCTTCCGCTTCGTCGTAATTGGCTCCGTACACAACCAATTCAGCGCCATATTTTTTGATCCCCGCCTTTTTCGTTTCCGGGGCGGTTTCCGGAACGACGATCAAGGCAGAAACGCCAATCAGCGAGGAGGCATACGCCACGCCTTGCGCGTGATTGCCGGCAGAAGCGGTAATCACGCCTTTGCTTAACTCTTCCGTGGTCAGGGAAGAAATTTTATTGAAGGCCCCCCGAATTTTGAACGAACCCGTCTTTTGCAAACTTTCCAGCTTCAACCAGACATCCGCTTCCGTCAGTCTGGACAGCGCCTCGGAACGGATCAACGGCGTTTTCACCACTTCGGAAGCAATCCGGTTCTGCGCTTTGATAATATCGAGAAAGGATACTTGCAGCATCCAAAAGCCCCCCCTAAGCAAACTGTTTGACAAGCTGAATAAACAGCGCAATCCCATCCGGAATGGTCTCTTCATCAATATCGAATCGTTGATGATGATGCGGATACGCGCTCTTTTCGCCACCCATGCCAACGAAAATAAAGGCACCTCGTTGCCGCTGGAGATAATGTGAAAAATCTTCGCCCCCCATCACCGGTTCAACAAACGCTACGGTATCAGCACCAAACGTATCGGCAATCACTTGCTCGGCAAACTGGCTCATTTCCTTGTCATTGACGACAGCAGGCGTGCCGTAATCGAATTCAAAGCGCCCGACCGCCCCAAAGCTTGCACTGATCCCTTCCACCAGCTTTTTCATTTCCTGATTGAGGAAATCTCTCATTTCATTGGAAAACGCCCGCACCGTTCCGCACATAAACGCCTGGCTGGGGATGATGTTATAGGTTGTCCCCGTTTCCACTTTTCCGACAGAAATGACCGCCGGTTGCAGCGGATTGATTCTGCGGCCGATGATCGATTGCAGCGCCGTGATAATATGACCGGCAATATAAATCGGGTCGACGGTATCGTGCGGCATGGAACCGTGGCCGCCTTTACCTTCGATCGTGATCCGGAAATCGTCGGCGGAAGCCATCATCGGTCCGTGTGCAACACCAATTTTCCCTTTTTCCATCGCCTGCCAGAGATGAAGGCCAAATACGGCGTCGACATGATCAACAACCCCTTCTTTGACCAGTTTCTCAGCGCCGCTGGGCAGCATCTCTTCCGACGATTGGAAAATGAATTGGACATTGTGTTTGATCTCGGAGCGATGCTCGGACATCCATTTCGCCACCGCCAGCAAAATCGCCGTGTGACCGTCATGGCCGCAAGCGTGCATCACGCCGGGACGTTTGGATACATAGCTTTTGTCGCTCTCTTCCGTAATCGGCAGCGCGTCGATGTCGGCACGCAGCGCAATCGTCTTGGCTCCTTCCGTCCCTTTCAGCAAGGCCACGACGCTTGGCGCCGGGTAGTCCAATATTTCCAAATCCAATTGTTGCAAAATGTTGCGGATATATTGGCAAGTTTCATATTCTTGGCCGGACAATTCCGGATTTTCGTGCAAATATCTGCGATGGGCAATCGCCCACTCGGCCAACTCTTGATCAATCAAAGCGTTCATCAAAGCTCCTCCTCAAACCAGCCGCTATGAAACATGCGGAATCTTGTGATGTTATTTTTCAACAAAAGTATAAATATTAATTTTTGTCGATTTTTATAAATCATAACATACCCGATCCGTCGTTGACTATCATTTCTCCGTTTCCTTCAAGGTCCGCAAAAACTCGGATACTTTTTCCAAGCCATCTTGCAGCACCTTTGTTCCGCAAGCGTAGCCGATCCGCACATACCCTTCCAGATCAAAACAGCTGCCCGGAGTCAGGAATGCGCCGTTTGCCTTGAACAGATCGATGCAAAATTGTTCAGAAGGAATGTCAAAATCATATTTCAGCATCGCCGTGGTGCCGGCCCGCGGTTTGACATAGCTGATCGCCGGCTCCCGCTGCACCCATTCATCCAAAATCTTTGCGTTGGTGCGGACGATGGACAAGCTGCGCGCCATCACCTTGTCATAGTTTCTCAAAGCGTGAGAAGCAAGGATGTCATCGAGCATGCCGCAGCTGATCGTTGTGTAATCGCGATGCTGAAAACATTGTTTGATCACATCTTCCGGAGCGGCGATCCATCCAAGACGCAGTCCGGCGAGCGAAAATACTTTTGACATGCTGCTTGTGCTGATCCCTTTTTCATACAGATCGGCAATCGAAGGAACATCCACATCTTCCTCCTGATGAAGTCCGCGATAGACTTCGTCACAGAACAGGTACGCTCCGCAAGAACGGGCGATATCGACGATCTGCTGGAGCATTTCCCGCTCCATCAACGAGCCGGATGGATTGTTCGGATTGTTGATGCAGATCAGCTTCGTTTTCTCGGTGACGAGTGAACGCAACTCGTCCAGATCCGGCAAGAAGTTGTTCTCCGGACGAAGCTCCAGCAATTTGACGGTCGCTCCAAACGACCTCGGAACCTCGTAAATCTGCTGATAAGTCGGATGAACGGAGATGACCTCATCACCCGGTTTCACCAACGTATACAACAGCAAAAAGTTGGCGCCGATCGCACCATTGGTTACCAATACATTGTCCGGTTTCATCGTTTGATAAAGACCGGCGATCAGTTCGCGAAATTCCGGCGATCCTTCAATGTGGCCGTACGTAAGTTTGCGATCTACCAGAGATTGCAAAAAACGTTCCGGTTCATCGGAAAACGAGATCAATTCGCGAAGCGTCAGCGAATCCACACAAGTCTCAGCGATGTTGTACACCGCTTCCATTTCATATGCATTCATCCATTCTTCCACTTTAAAAGGTTTTATCTGCATCTGTCACCCTCCTGCTTCTGTCTTTTCCGCTATATTTGAGCCAATCGGCTTACAAGTCTACCACGCTGCCTAACCCTTTTTGTTCCGCTTCCCGTAAAATGTGGGTAGCAGTCAGCAAATCTTGCAGGGCAATCCCTGTGCTGTCAAAAATCGTAATGTCGCTGTCACTGGTCCGTCCTGGCACTTTGCCCAGCAACACATCGCCGATCTCTGCAACGATCGCCTGCGGCGTAATGACGCCTTTCTTGATCGGCAGTTCCGTTTCGCCGACATTTACCGCCTGCTGCACATCGTCAACGAACAGACGTGCACCGGCAAACAAGTTTTCATCAATTTCCTGCTTGCCTTCCATATCGGCACCGATACAGCTGAAGTGCGTTCCCGGCTTGATCCATTCCTGTTTGACCAACGGCTTGCGAGATGGCGTAGCGGTAATGATAACATCGGCCTCCCGCGCAGCCGCTTCGATGTTGTCGGTAGCCGCAAACGTGATCTCGCAACGTTTGGCCCACTTTGCGTAAAGAGCCGGATCTCCCTTGTATTTGCTTACAAATTTATCGATCAGCGTGTTTTGAATGCTTTGGGCAAACGCCACCGCCCGCTCATGCGACTGCGGATTGTAAATCGTCACCTTTTCAATTTGTTCCATCACCATCAAAGTAGCCATGATTTGGAACGGCGCCTGATGACCCGAGCCAATCATCAACAGATGTTTGGAATCTTTGCGGGCCAAATATTTGGCGCCGATCGCCCCGGCCGCTCCCGTCCGCATGCAGGTGATATGCTCCCCGCTGAGAATGCCCAGCGGTACGCCTGTCCGGCTGTCGAGCACCATCACCATGCCGATTAATTGCGGCAAGTTCTTGGCGCTGTTTTCGCCGAACCAGGAAACCAGCTTCAAGCCGAATACGTTGGCTCCTGTCAGGTGGCCCGACTTAATATCCATATCTGCTTTCCCCTGTTCAAATTCATGGAAAATGAGGGGAAACAAGGTCGCTTGGTCTGTTGCTTTTAATTTGTATGCTTGTTCAACAACTTCGATTACGTTGGACATGTCCAAAATTTGTTCTACAGCGGCCTGATTCACGACGCGGAATGGAAACATGTTGTATACTCCTCTCAGGGTTCATTACTCTTCCTAACCTTAACATAGTTTCAAAAAGCGAAAAAATTAAAAAAGCCTATGGTTATGATGATGAAAGTCTATGCATAAAAATTCAATCAACACGCTCGCCTGCTCTTGGGAAACGCCCATTTTGCCACACATACCCGATAGAAAACTCAAGCCGACCTCTATGCGAGAGTCGGCTTGTTTGTGGTTGTTGTTGATTAATAAGGATCGGCTGAATGTCCGAGTTGCTCCGCTTTTCGCACGGCTTCGCTCGATACGGAAGCTCCCAGCGGACCGCCGATTCCATCTCCTTCGCCGCTTTGTTGCCGGAGTCCTTCGGCAACGCGCCGGCCGTAATCCGGATCGCATTTGGTAAACAGTTCAATCATTCTCTCCTGAATGTCTTTTCGACACGGCCGCAAACCGTTGACAAGATTTTGGATCAGATCATCCCGCTCCCAATCTTCAAACATTCGGTAACGCTCGCCGGCCTGTTTAAAATCGTTGGTCCGATCGATCGAGGCATGGACCAGATTTCCTTCGACGAACGGCGTATATTCTTTTCCCGATTGCGGCGCTTCCCGCAACCCGCCCAAAGAGGAAGGTTCATAGTTGACGTGCGGATTTTGCCGTGGGGCCCGGTCGACGTAATATTCCATCTGGCCGCCGCGCAGGTTGGTCGCCACCCGCTTTTTCGGCGCATTGATCGGCAATTGCAAATAGTTGGTGCCCACCCGGTAGCGCTGAGTATCGGAATAGGAAAATGTTCGGCCGACGAGCATCTTGTCATCGGAAAAGTCAAGCCCGTCTACAAGCACTCCCGTACCGAACGCGGCCTGCTCCACTTCGGCAAAATAATCTTCAGGATTTTTGTTCAGGACCATTTTTCCTACCGGCAGAAACGGGAACTGGTCAACCGGCCAGATTTTGGTATCGTCCAGCGGGTCAAAATCAAGCTCGGGATGGGGACCATCGCTCATGATTTGCACACAAAGCTCCCATTCGGGGTAATCGCCCCGTTCAATCGCTTCATACAGATCCTGGGTAGCATGATTGAAGTTGACAGCCTGAATCTGTTCCGCTTCTTTTTGGGTCAGATTTTTGATTCCTTGCTTCGGCTCCCAATGGTACTTCACCAGGACCGCTTGCCCTTCCGCATTAACCCATTTGTAGGTGTTAACGCCGGAACCTTGCATCTGCCGATAGTTGGCCGGAATTCCCCAAGGGGAAAACAGATAGGTGATCATATTCATCGCTTCCGGCGTGTTGCTGATAAAATCAAAGATGCGGGCCGTATCCTGAATGTTGGTGACCGGATCGGGTTTGAAGGCGTGAATCAAATCGGGAAATTTGATCGCATCCCGGATAAAGAAAACTTTCAGATTGTTGCCTACCAGATCCCAGTTGCCATCTTCCGTATAAAACTTAACGGCAAAACCTCGCGGATCACGCAGCGTCTCAGGAGAAGAAATTCCATGCGTGACCGTTGAAAACCGGACAAACACCGGTGTTCGTTTGCCCTTTTCCTGAAACAATTTGGCTCGCGTATATTTGGCGATCGGTTCATCGCCTACCTTGCCGTATGCTTCAAAGTAGCCGTGTGCCCCAGCGCCGCGCGCGTGCACGACCCGTTCGGGAATCCGTTCGCGATCAAAATGCGTTATTTTCTCCAGAAAATGATAGTTTTCCAGAGTGGCCGGGCCGCGATTGCCCACTGTCCGCATGTTTTGGTTGAACGATTCCGGATGCCCCTGTCTGGTCGTCAAAGTTACATCGTTTTCGTCACCGCCCATTCTGGAATCACCGGGGCCGCCTGCGCCGGTAACCGCCGTCCCGTTGGTGCCGGTATGTTTGTCTGGCTGATCCACAAAGATAACCTCCTTCTTCCATTTGAGAAGCGCTCTCCCGTCCGTATATTGGTGTAAAGGACTTCGGAAATGCTTTACCCAGTTGGTAGCTTTTCCCTCATTTCGGGAAATATGCAAATAAAGGAAGAAGCTCTGTGAGCATAACCAGCTCTTGGCCAAACGACAAGCGAACCGCTAACGACACTGCGAAGCACTGATCTTTGCCCAGATTTGTTACTTGACGACCGCCTCGGCTTCAATTTCAACAAGCAGTCGCGGGTCAATCAACGCCTTTACCTCAACCATCGTGGCAACTGGCTGAATTTTCTTGAAAAACTCGCCATGCGCCTTGCCGATTTCTTCCCATTTGGATATATCCGTTACGAACATTCTGGTTCGAATGACTTGCGTTAAATCCGCTCCCAGTTCATTGAGAGCTTTCTCGATCGTTTGCAAGACAAATTTGGTTTGCTCGTACGGGTTGCCAACGCCGATCACTTCCCCGTCTTTCATAGCCGTCGTTCCGGCCACTTCAATTCTGTCCCCAATACGAATGGCACGACAATAACCGACGCTCTCTTCCCAAGGCGAACCTGTGAATACTTGTTTTCTGTCCATATAAATCCTCCCCCGGCTTTGCTTAAAGGCAATTCGATTATACCAAAGCAGATTGGCTAAAATAGGTTTTTATTCGCAGCCAACCATAAAAAAACTGCCGAGGACTCCCCCGGCAGTGCTTCTCCAAGCATTATACGCTCAGAATGTTCTTTAATTTATCTTCGGTAAGAATGTTGCCGAACAGGAAGGTTCCAAACTCGCCATAGCGGGCGCTTACTTCATCAAATCTCATTTCATAAACAATATATTTAAACTGCAACGGGTCGTTGGCAAAGAGCGTGACTCCCCATTCCCAGTCATCAAAGCCGAGCGAACCGGTAATGACCTGCTTGACTTTTCCGGCATACTTGCGGCCAATCATTCCGTGGGAATACATCAACTCGCGGCGTTGCTCCGTTGAAAGCATATACCAGTTGTCGTTGCCGTCGCGTTTTTTGTTCATCGGATAGAAGCAAATATGCTCCCATTTCGGCAAGATCGGATACAGCCGTTCACGAATGTGCGGATTTTGCTTCGGATCTTCCCCCGGGCTGTTCACATAGTTGCTAAGCTCAACTACGGAAACATACGAGTAATCCGTCGTGGTGAAATCGGCAAAACGCGTCTTGTTAAAGGCGGTCTTCAACTCTTCCAGTTCCTGCGTGGTAGGCCGCAGGTACATGAAAAGAACATCCGCTTTATGGCCCAAAATGGTATAGATGGCGGTACTGCCTTCCTTTGCTTCCTCGTTTGCGCCGCATTGTTGCAGAAAACGCAATAGCTCATCAGTTGCAGCCTGGCGCTCGTCAGCCGACGCCGCTTTCCATTTTTTCCAGTCTATTTTACGAAAGTCGTGATAAGCGTACCAGCCTTCCAAAGTATGCAAAGCTTCACTCATTCCAAACAACTCCTTCATCTGTGTCGATGTTCTGTTTCAGTATAGCACATTTTGGAACAAGCAATGATGGCATGACTGTAAACAAAAAAGGAACCGTCGTGCGATTCCTTTTACAATGTTTCAATTTCGACGGAAACAACATATTGAATTCCGCTGATCAGATAGTAAATTTCCGTGGTGCGCCGTTTCTCCGGGGCGATGGCAATAAATTGAATCTGTTGAATGCCGTCCGGCAAATCTTTGATTTTCACATGTTTGAAACGGATTCCGGCCTGACGCAATTCCTCCAGGATCGCCGTCATCTCGTCATTTTTGTTCAGCCATATTTTCACATGGAAATCCCGCTCGCTCAAGCGTTGGGGTCCCAACAATTTAATGAACAGTGGAAACAGGTTGATCGCGGCAATAATAAGAATATCGGCAATAAATGCTTCGAGATAATAACCTGCTCCGGCAGCGATGCCCAGACCTGATGCAGCCCAGACCATGGCCGCGGTCGTTAAGCCCGAAATCACGTCGTTGCCGCGCTTGAGGATTACCCCCGCGCCAATAAAACCGACACCGCTGACGATTTGCGCCGCCAAACGCATTGGATCCATGTTGGTTGAGCCAGGTACGGAAAATCTCGATACTGCTTGAATGGACACGATGGTAATCAGGCAGCTGGCCACAGAGATCACCATGCTGGTCTTTAATCCCAACGGCTTATGCTTCAATTCACGGTCCAGTCCAATCATCAAGCCTAACAGCAAAGCAAAGCACAGTTTTCCGATTTCACTTGTCAATCCCGTTATATCGATGGCCATCTCCCCCTTTACGAAACTGTCCGCTTCTCATCCATCACGCCTGCTTATTTGCAACTACGGTATTTGCATTATACCGAAAATAAGCAGTTTGCCAAACAGCGTTTTTTTGTTTTCCAATATTTACTGATTTACCCTCAAGCAAATTCTGTGATAACATGACCGAAGCCAAAACTTCCCTTGTTCGGGAAGTGCGGGGGACTTTTTTTGCTCGCAGATCGACATCTGCGATTGGGGTGAATCGCCAGCGTGCGAAGGGTTGACTCCTCAACCCGAATCCGACAACTAACCTCGTAGGCAGTAAAGGGGGAACATGAATTGAAGAAAAACAAGTGGCTCGCTAAGGGATTTGCAGCCATCCTTGCAGGAGGATATTTGGCGATCTCTGCCGTTCAGCCTGCGGCAGCGGCAAGTTATGAAGTGAAGCATAATGACACACTATTTAAAATTGCGCAAACTCGGTTTTTGGGCTTAAGCGCACTCCTGTCCGCCAATAAGGGAATTGATCCGCTTAACTTGCAGGTAGGACAAGTCATTCATTTGCCGACCACGCCGGAAGCGAAAACGGAAGAACCAAAACCGGCCGTACCAACCAAGAAAGCGGCTGTCCCGACGGCAAGCAAAAAACCGGCGCAGCAACCCTTGGTTGCAACAAGCACCGGTCAGAAACTCGCTTACAAGCAAAAGCTCAATGCAGTTGCCACGGCGTATACTGCCCATCCGGCTGAAAATGGCGGCTGGGGCGGCGTCGATTATTTTGGCAATCCGTTAAAAGTCGGGACCATTGCGGTTGATCCTGACGTGATTCCATTGGGAACGAAGGTCTATATTACCGGCTACAACGCTCCTGCGTTGCCCGGCCAAGGACTGATTGCCAAAGCAACCGATGTAGGTGGAAGCATCAAAGGAAACAAAGTTGATATTTTTCTGCCTTCCAGTGCCGAAAAATTCGGGATGCAAAATGTGCAAATTTATATCTTGAAGTAATATTTTCCAGGCTGCGAATCCAGATTCGCAGCCCTTTTTTGTCTGCATGCGGCAAACTCGGTTCGTTTCAGCAGCCAGCCTGGGCTTGTTTTTCCTGCTTTGCTTTCCCCATGCTGTGTTTGATAAACAAATATTGCTGCATTTCGTACAACAAATAAAACAAAGCCGCCCGGATCTCAAACTCTTCTCTTGTTTTGGGCAATTCATCCCGTTTCAATTGTTCTTGCATCTCTTGCAGTTGCTGCAAGAACACAAAGGCCGTGTTTCCCGGATGAACGTGGTCACTCAGCTTTTCCAGAAATTCGGCAATCTGCTGACCTTGGGGAAGCTGTTGATTCAATGAGGACACGATCGGCAGCATCCGTTGCAAAATCTCAAATTGTTTGGAGCGCATAAAGAAGTATTGATAGTAGCCCGGGCTGGGCTTCAACAGCTTGTTCTCCTCATCGCGGGAAGCCTGCAGCATGGCCTTTTCCAGCAACTGATCCGTGTCGATCATTTCCTGACCGGCCCAATCGCTGCTGCCATGGCGCAAATAAAAGGCAAATTCGCGCAAGATTTTGGCGAAATTTTGCTCCAGTTCTTTCTGCAATTCCTGAAGTTCCTTTTCAATGTTGGGCATATACAAGTTCATCAGCAAAGCGACGCCCACACCGATCAGCATCAAGCACACTTCATTGAGCACGATCCCTGGCGTGAACTGCCGCATCGAATAAATATGCAGCAGCACAACCACGCTGGAAACAAAGCCATCGGTAATTTTGAACTTGACCAACACGGGCAAAAAAACCAGCAACAGCAGCATCAATGTCAAGGGATGGTAGCCGAGCAAACTAAAGAAGACAAAACTGAGCAGCAATCCGACCCATGACGCAAGCAAGCGGTTGACCGCAGCCGAAACGGAACGCTTTCGCGTAACCTGGATGCATAAAATGGCGATTACCCCTGCCGCAGAAGGGAAGCGCAATCCGAGCTGTTCGGCGATCAAGATGGCGATGGCCGCCCCGATCGCTGTTTTTAACGTTCGATATCCGATTTTCATTTGATCCATCATCCTTTGCCAACGATCCCTTGTTTTCCCTGTTCGTTCATCTGTTAGCGGACCGTAAAAGCCTCCAGACCCATTACCTTCTTGTAAGCCATTTCGGTCGATTCGTCAAGAGTCGGCCCGTTGGTCCGCAGACGGTTCGATCAAGGGAAAAGAAATCGAAAAGGTCGTTCCCACGTTCAGCTTGCTCTTGACCTTGACTTTTCCTTGATGGTTGCGAATGATGTTGAAGCTGACCAAAAGCCCCAAACCGGTTCCCTTTTCCTTGGTCGTGTAGAAAGGCTGACCCAACCTGACCAATTTCTCCTCCGGTATCCCCTGTCCCTGGTCGCTGATTTCCAGGCGGACTTCGTTGTCCGTTTTGACTTTAATGGAAATATCGCCGCCCTTTGGCATCGCTTCGATCGCATTTTTGATCATGTTGACCAACACTTGCTTGATCTGGTTCTGGTCGCATCGTATCCAGGCTTGCTCCGCTTCAAAAACCGGCGTGATCGTCACGTTTTGCATATTGGCCTGCGAGCTCAACAGCGCAATCACATGGTTGACGATGACGATGAGATCATTGGGCAGATAGGCGGTTTTTTGCGGTTTGCTGACCATCAACAGCTCGCCGATAATCAATTCAATCCGGCTCAGCTCAGAAAACATGATCTCATAGTAATTTTCATTGAGATCCGCTTTCATTAACTGCAAAAATCCTTTGATCGCCGTTAGCGGGTTGCGAATTTCGTGGGCGATGCCAGCGGCCAATTGGCCAACGGCGGTCAGCTTTTCTGACTGTTCCAATATCTCCCGCGCTTTGCGCAGTTCCGCTACATCCCGGATGAATGCGGAAAACAGAGTTTGCTCATCCGCTCGCCACATGGAAAGCGAGATTTCCAACGGCAGTTGCGTACCGTCCTTGCGCCTTCCTTCCAATTCGATCATTTCTCCCCGCAAGCTGGCATTTCCGCTCAACAAGTATCGGTTCACCACCGCTTCACACTTTTGCCAATATTTTTTCGCGATGATTACCTCCATGCTTTTGCCGATCGCTTCCTCCTGGCAATAACCAAAGATGTGTTCCGCACCTTTGTTCCAGACAAGGATTTTCATCTGGCTGTCCATCACGACAATCCCGTCCAATGCGGTATCAATCACAGACTGAAATTTTAACTCCTGATTTCGCTGCTCCTGTTCCACCCGCAGCTTTTCTTCTTCATGCTCTCTGGACAGCTGAACCAAGGCGTTTCTGACTTGCTTGGACTCGGTCATATCCTTGCCGACGACGTAAATCCCTCTCAACTCATGATCGATCATCATCGGAATTGTCTTCAGCAATACATCGACGCGATGTCCCAAGCGGTGGCGAAAGGTCAATTCTGTCTCCAGCGGGTTTCCAATCATCATCTGCGCGGCGAGCTGCTCCACCCGTTCGGGGGGTTCATCGAGAAAAATACCGAGCTTTTCCTGGACAAGCTCTTCATCACGATAACCCAACAAGTTGCGAAACTCCCGATTCACATGCAAAATTCGGCCCTCCAAATCAATCAGACCGATCATATCCAGATTTTCCTCAAACAGCGACTGGTACCTTTTTTCACTGGCGACCATTCGCCGGTTAATATAGATCGAGGTCACGGCCAGACTGAAAATAAACAAAGTTACGAAAGCAATGCCGACACCCAGCCATTGCTCGCTGACGTCATATTGGGACGACATGCTGGGCAAAATCGGCACGATTGTCGTTCCCGCCATTCCGGTATAGTGGAGTGTAATCATGCCGCCGCCCATCAGCAAAGCGGAACAAGCCCGAACAATCAGCTTATGGCTGATTTTTCGCCAGTAGTAAGTGAGCGCAAAAACGAGCAAGGCATCGGCAAGTCCGATGATCTCTGTCAAGATGATGCTAAGAGGATCAAAGTGAATGTAAAAGTGAGGATGCAAGGCCAACACGCCGACAAAATGCATGGCGCAGGCGCCAGTGCCCAAAATCAGACTGCCGAAGAACACTTTTTTTCCGGTAAGCTTTTCACTGCCGATTAATCCGAGGGCAAGGACCGTGGAGAATACCGAGATTGCCAAGGAACTGAGAGATATGTAAATACTGTAGCTTTCGTAACTGGGCAGCCGGTATGCCAACATCGCGATAAAATGCATGGACCACAAGCCGATTCCCAATGAACTCCCGGCCATAATCAACCAGAACTTTTGTCTCGTCAGCTGCAGACGTTCCGTCAAGCTCATAGACGTATAAGCAGAGGCGGTGGACACCACATAAGCGAGCAAAACCAGATGCAAATGAGATTGATGCAATAAGTTCATACAGCCAAACTCCTATGCGCGTTTTGTATACATTCATTGTAAAGTGTTGAGGAAAGTTTGACCAGTTAAATCAATTATCGATAAATATGGGAACTTTTTGGTATAACATCAGACAATATATGGAAGTCTATCCCTGAAGTTATTGTCGGAGGAGGAAGAAAACGTTGGACGATATCTTGATCGCCAGATCGACGTTTGGGTTAACGATGGGCTTTCACATTATTTTTGCCAGTCTGGGCGTAGGGCTGCCTTTGATGATTCTGGCTGCTGAAATCCTGTATCAGCGAACCAAGGACAAAGATTATGAGCTAATGGCCAAACGATGGACGAAAGGACAAGCCATCTTGCTGGGAGTCGCCATTCCTTCCGGCACGATCGCTGGCGTTCAGCTTTCGTTGTTATGGCCGGGATTTATGGAGATCGTCGGCAAAGTCATCTCCCTCCCGTTTCAGATTGAAATTTTTGCGTTTTTCCTGGAAGCGCTGTTTATGTCCATTTACGTCTATGCCGCCGACCGCCTCTCTCCTTTCATGCGGATTATCAGTGTTTTTCTCGTCCTGCTGGGGGCGACGGCTTCCGCTGTGTTGATTACCAATGTCCATGCCTTTGAAGGAACCCCGACCGGCTTTCGGATAACCAATGGCGAAGTGACGGATGTAGATCCTTGGGCCGCTTTCTTTAACCCCAGCTTTCTCGTCACGGCCGGCCATGTAACCGTCTCCGCCTATATGACCGGAGCGTTTATGATTGCGACCATCGCTGCGTTTAAAATGCTGCGCGCCAAGCATTTAGGGCGGGAATATCTTTTCCACCAGAAAGCTTTGCTGCTCGGCTTGATTCTCGGTGGCACCTTTTCCCTGCTGACTGCCTTGAACGGGCATGAGTCCGCCCAGTATTTGCACCGCTACCAGCCGGAAAAATTGGCGGCGGCGGAAGGCTTGTTTGAAACACAACCATACGCTCCGCTGGCGATCGGCGGTATCACCGATCCGGAAACGAAAGAAGTCAAGTATGCGATTGAAATTCCTTGGTTGCTCAGTTTTCTGGCGGCAAACCGCTTTGACGAGGTGGTTGTCGGCTTAAACGATTTTCCGGAAGAGGAGTGGCCGCCGCTGTTTATTCATACGCTGTTTAACGGGATGGTCGGCATTGGCAGCCTGCTGGTGCTTGTCGGCTTCGTCGGTTTTGCCTGGAAAAAGCTGCTCAAAAAAGAGACCTTTCCGCGCTGGGCGATGTGGATCTTTGTTTGCGGGGGGCCATTAGCATTGCTCGGCATCGAATTTGGCTGGGTTTTTGCTTGTACGGGCCGGCAACCGTGGGTCATTTATCACGTGATGAAAACGGCGGAAGCAGCCACCCATTCAGAGGGATTGGGTCTGTTTTTCATTCTGTTTTTGCTCGTCTATCTGGCATTGGCGGTGATTACCTTGCTGGTATTTTACAGCTATTTCAAGCGCCACCCCCTGCGCCCGTTGGACGGCAAAGAAGAAACGGTGAAATAAATCCGAAAAGAAGGAGCCGATTCTGTTGACGGACACGCTGATTGCCAGTATTTTGTTGTGGGCGTTTGTAATCATTTATTCAGTGGCGGCTTCCATTGATTTTGGCGCCGGATTTTGGTCGATGGTCTACTTGAATCACGAGAAAACGAAAGCCACCAACATCGCCAACCGCTATTTGTCGCCATCCTGGGAAGTAACGAATGTGTTTGTCGTGCTCATCGTCGTGGCGCTTGTTACGTTTTTCCCCGGCGCTACCTATACGTTGGGAACGGTCTTGTTGATCCCCGGCAGCATTGTTTTGCTGTTGCTGTTAATTCGCAGCGCGTTTATGGTGTTTTCGCATCTGGTACAAAAATATAACAAACTGTTAAGTGTCGTTTCCGGCATCACCGGCATCCTGATCCCCGCGCTGCTGATCTGCGTGCTGCCGATTACGGAAGGCGGCTTCATCGCCCGCTTCCAAGGTGTCGAACAGCTGTTGCTTACAAAATTGCTGACCAGCCCTCACGTCCTGTCCTACATTGGCTTGGCGATCACCAGCACGCTCTTTCTCTCTTCCCTGCTGTTGACCGATTACAGCTTTGTTTCAAAGGAGAGGGAAGCCTTTGCGATCTATCGCAAGGACGCCCTGATCGTCGGGCCGGTCACATTATTGATGGCCGTGCTTACCTTGCAAACGATGCACCTGGAAGCAGACTGGCTGTACCGAAGACTCTTTGCGCACGCTCCCCTATTGCTTGCTTCCGGCGTCTGTTTCTTTGTCAGTTACATCGTGCTGCTCTTGCCGCAGCAGCGCGGACGAGTAATTCACCTGCCCCGGATTTCGGTATTCTTCGCGATCTTGCAATATTTGCTGGCTAGTTACGCTTACGGCGCCGCCCATCTTCCCTATATTGTCTATCCGGAGGTTACGATTGAGTCCGGCTTCACCCACCCCAGTACGTTTCGCGCCTTGTTTGTCAGCTATATCGTCGGTTTTGCCATCTTGATCCCCGGCTTTATTTATTTTTGGCGCATGTTTATGAAAGACGAAAGCTATTTGCGGCAAAAACCATGACCGTCTGTCCAAACGACAACAGGCTGCCGAGTGACGACAGCCTGTTCTCCTTTTCAACGATCGGACCGCCCGTTTGTTTTTTCCAGGCGACTCAAACCGGCGTTAATGATCGCGGCTATGGGCTCCTTTTCGGTCAAGCCTTCCCTTGCGTTCGGGGAGTAGCCGGTTATTCGCTGCATGACAATATCACGTACCAGTTGTTCATTTTGCAACACGCCGCCTTGCAGGAAATAAACATAGTCCTCCTGCCGCAAGCCCAACCGGTCGATCACCGCCCGCAAGCAGAAAAACAATTGTTCGCCTGCCCGGCACAGCAATTGCTTGGCGACGGCATCGCCCGAAAGAGCCGCCTGGCTGACGAGACGGGCAAGCTCCGCGACTTGTTCGATGGAATAGCGGGAACTGTATACCCAGTCAAACAATTCCTCCACATCGTTCAATCCCAGATGCGGCAAGATATATTGATCCAGTCCCGTTGGCTGCGCGCGTCCGTCCGCTGCTTGCAATATCGCGGTAATTGCCTGTTTGCCGATCCAATAACCGCTTCCTTCATCGCCGACGCGATGCCCCCAGCCGCCTGCCCGCGCGGAAACTCCCTGCGAATTAATGCCAAACGTGATCGAGCCCGTACCGGCGATGGCGAGGATTCCGGCCTTTCCTTGCGTCGCTCCCAGCAAAGCGGCCAGCCCGTCGTTCTCCACCACAAGCTGATCAATCTGTACGGGAAGCTTGGCGACGACCTCCTTGACCATTGCTTCAATAATTTGACGGTCATGCTTCGTATCGAGACCGGCAAGTCCCATAAAGGCACACTCAATCCGCAAGCAGACCGCCTCATTTACAGCATAGCCCTGCCGCCTTTTCCAGTCCTCAATCGTCGCCAGTATGCTTTTGTACAATTCCGCCGCGGCCGCTTCTCTGCCGCTCCCATGATAGTTGCAGGAACCGCCCAAACCGCTTGCCACAATCCGCTTCCCCTGATCGACAAACACAGCCTGACATTTCGTCCCCCCGCCGTCGACAGCCAACAGAGGAATAGACAAGCAGCTCATTCTCTTTCACTCCATCCGGATATTACCTGATCGAGGTGTTGTTTCGCCTGCTCCCATTTATTGCGGGCTGCCTGCAACCAGTTCCGCTGTGCCTGCTGCAGTCCCTTGCGATCTTCAATCACCCGCTTCATCTCAACCGGGCTCGGTCCGCCGGGCAACGTCCGAATGTCAATAAAATGCGTGGGATCAAGCGCTTGCGCCAATTGCTCGGCCGTGATCGACAATGGGTGGCCGATAATCGCCTGCGCCGTCTGATTGACCAGCTCCAGACTGATTTGATTGGCGGCCAATCCTTGCCGTGTCGCCTGCTTGACGACCTCGCTGACGATATGGTGCGAAGTGCGAAAAGAGAGATGATCGGTTCGCACCAGCGTATCGGCCAATTCCGTTACGGTTGCGTAACTTGCCTTGGCCCGCTGCAACAGCACCTCTTTGTTCACTTCGACCGTTCCGATCACGGCGGCGAGCAGGCGATACATCTGATCCATAATTTCCAGGCTTCGCCAGGCATACGGTTGCATGTCATCCTCGGTATCGACAATATCGCCGAATGGCGTATTGTGAACCATCGTCAACACGGTTTGCGTATTGCCGACACAGCTGGACAGCAAGGCACGCATATGCTCCAGGGAAACGGGATTGCGCTTTTGCGGCATGATCGAGCTGATCTGCACATATGGATTGGCTACCTTCAGTACGGCAAATTCCTGAGTGCACCATAAAAGCAAATCTTGCACCACTCGCCCGAGATTGATCGCTGCCAACTGAACGGCTGTAGCCACCTCCCCGATATAATCGGCTCCGCCAATCGCATCATAAGAATTTTCGATCAGTTCATCAAATCCGAGCAGCTGCTGCATCTGTTCCCTGCTGATGGAAAAACCCGATGTGGTCAACGCCGCGGCTCCCATGCTGCTTCGGTTGCAGTTATGATAAGCTTCCCGCAGCCGGCGGATGTCACGAGTCAGCGTATCGACAACCGCCATCGTGTAATGGGCCATCGTGGTAGGCTGAGCCTGCTGCGTATGCGTGTACCCGATCATCACCGTCTCCAGATGATCTTCGGCAAAGATCAGCAGCTGCTCCATCAAGCGCAGCGCGGAGTCGAGGACGACCAGCAATTTTTGCCGCAGAACCATGCGATAGATGGCAATTCCCATATCGTTGCGGCTTCTGGCGAGATGGAGATTTCCGGCAACATCGCCCGCTCTTCCCAGCAGTTGACTTTCTACCTGAAAAAACAAATCCTCATATTCACCGGTGTAAGCAGCGCTCTGCAAGGCCCGCAAGTCCAATTCGGACAGCGCCTTGGCAATCTGCTTGGCTTCTTCCTTGCTAATCAGTTTTTGCTCCGCCAGCATGATCAGGTGGGCTTTATTGATGGCCATCATCGGACCCAACAAATGTTGCTTCGCTTCGTTAAACGCGGGTTCCAATACCGCTTCTGCATAAGTTTTCCCGGGAAAGACCGAGCCCTCCCGCTCAAATATTTTTTCTTGTACGCCCATGTAGGTTCAACCTTCTCTCCACATATTCGATTCGGCTATTGTTTCAAACTGATCATATTGACAAACAGACGGATCGCTCCCGGAACCAGCTGAGGAATTTCCCGAAACCAGGCCAGCGAACTGTATGTGTAGACCCCTTTTCCGTAAGGGGCAGTCAAAAAGATTCCGCGAAACTCCGGCTCCCCGTCGTCACCGGTACTGATCAATTCCGTATACCGTTCGCTCCACTGCGCCGGATTATAGATCGAGCGCTCCTGAACCCAGTTGGCCCAATCTTCCTCGCCGATCCGGTTTGGCCAGTTAAAAATCGGATGCTCCGGCGCCAATACCGTCACCCGTGAATTTTCATTGGTCACGCGCCAGTCGATCAGCGAGTCCCCCAATGTGATCGGATAAGGGGCAAGCTCCGGTTTCCAGCCGTCGCCCGGCTTGTGGTATTGCACGACCAGATTGCCGCCATTTTCCACGAACCGCAACAATCGGGGATTGCTGCGAATCAGTTCCGGGCGAAAGGCGTAGGCGCGAATCCCCAGCACGATTGTATCGTACCTGCTTAAATCTCCGCACTCAATCTCTCTCGCATCGAGGTTGACGATGTTCACGCCCAGTTCCCGCAAACAGCTGTCGATATTGTCAAACCCGCTGGAGACGTAGCCGACCCGCAGCCGCTCCGGCAGTTGCAGATCAAACGCTTGCACCCCGAGCTCAGCCTTGCGAATATAGTACGTTCGGCCAATATGCTCGTATTCGATCACTTGCACGTCCCGTTTGCTCGCAAATCCTTCGCTCTCTACCTTGGCCTTTAAGCGATAATGTCCGCTCTCCGCATGCTCGTCTGGCGATACTAAAAACGATACCGTTTGCGTCTCACCGCGAAAGGAAAAGGCGAACGAGGCTGTTTCCGGCCGCGCCTGCCATCCCGGCGGCAAGTCCAATGAAACGACCGCTTGGGAAGGCTGACTGCGATAGTTTCTCACCGTTGTTTTCACCGGGATCACCGTTTGTTGCTGACTGGTGTTCCATACGGTTGCCTGAGGACTCAAAGCAATTGAATACGGTGGCAAAACGGCCAAATAGCGCTCCGGAAACAAGCGCAGGGCTGAAACGGTCTCGCCTAGCTGATAGCGGACGACCGCTTGCAGGACATCGGGCTTTAGCGGATGAAACGGCTCGGCATCCGCAGGGACGAACAGTTCATAGCGAACCGTTGCTTTGCTGTGACAGTCCAGTTCAGCCAAGCAAGTAGAATCAGCCGGTTTGCTTTGCCAACCGTCAGGTACGAGCAGCTTTACCTCGATATTTTTCAACACGGCCTGCCCTCCGTTATAGAGCGAAAGCGTCACTTCCGTTTTTTGCCCGGGAATGACGACGTCTGTGTTTGCTTTTAGGCGTGGCACCAGGCAGACTGCTTGGCAGCTGGCTCGTTGCAATTGCACTTTTTTCACTCGCAGGCGATGCAACAAATCGGTTTTCACGGCGGCGGGCACGTTCGCCAAAGCAGTGGCAGCGATCGTTTCCTCGACCAATCCTAACATTTGATGAACGCGGATCGCTACCTGTTGAAAATCCGGAAAAGCGGCGATCACCTCGGCGCTTTTTGCCTGCAAACTTCGCAATTTTTGTTTCAGCGCCGCTTGCTGCGCGCTCAACTCATCCGCCAAATCGGCAAACGTATAGGCAAGCCCGGCGAAAAAATCGGGTTCCCGCTGTTGCGCTGGCACCTGGGCCGCTTCTCGTTTGTAATAATAAAAGGCCGCACCTTCCTCATAGTGAACTCCCATCCCCTGGCTCCGATGCAAAAAACGCGACTGCTCGCCAAGCTGCCGATAAGTGGCGCCATAAATGGAACTGTATTCGCCGATCGGTACGGCAACCTGATAGTCTTCTTTTGTCCCCGGCACATACAATTTTTTGATTTGCCAAGGCTGCAGTCCGCTCGCCGCATGTTCCGGAAAGACGGCAGGATCGGCCGCCTCCTGATACGCGCGAAGCGTCAAAATGGTGATCGCGCGGTGATGGCCGTGTGTGGTTCGCTCATTGCGAAAGCACGGGATGACCACGTCAGGCCGCAACAGGCGGATTTGCCGAATCAGCCGTTCATAACATACCGATTCGCCCCATTTGTTCAGCGTTTCCCGTTCGCATTTGGAAAAGCCAAAGTCGGTGATCGGATCGTCCAGCTCTTCGCTCAATATGCGCAACGTAATATGATTCAAGCGGGAGGCTTCCTCCAATTCCCGCGTGCGGATGATGCCGAGCGCATGGCCCAATTCGCTGCCGATCTCGTTTTGGCCTCCTTCGCCGCGCGTTGCGATCACGCTGGATGTATGCACGCCTTTGCCCAAAGAAAGATAGGCCAGCATCGCGCTGTGCTCGTCATCCGGATGCGCTCCGGTATTCATCGCGCTGGCGATCGTCGTCAACGGAATAATCGCTTTCCATAATTCAACCAGCCCCCGCCTTTCATTGCGGATCTCAGGAAATTCACTCTCCGCTACCCTCAGCGGATCACTTGTCGGAGCATCTGTCATATTTATTGTCACCCCATCGCTTGACATCTCGTTTGTCTGCTGATAATCGTTTTACTTCATCATTACGCCGGTCGTTTCTTCTGCGTGTGTCAAATTACCGGACCATTCTTGTCGCCGATAAACCGCTTCGTCACAAACAGCACGAGGATAATCAGCAAGATTTGCAGTACGCCATAAGCACAAGCAGTGCCAAATTCAAACGAGTACATCCGTTGATAAACGGCGACCGACAGCGGTATCGTTTTCGTCGTAAAAATCAGAATCGAGGCGACAAATTCACCGATACATTGCACCAATGCCAGCAGTGTGCCCGCCAAAACCCCGCTCAGGGCCATCGGCAAAACGACCCTGCGGAAAGAGTACCACCAGGACGCTCCCAGATTGCGGGCCGCTTCCTCGACAGAACGGTCCATTTGCAGCAACGTAGCCGAGGTTGAGCGAAAGACCAACGGCAAATGGCGGACAAAATACGCCAACGGTATCATCCAGAACGTCCCAATCAGCACCTGTTGAAAACTGAAGATGGTCGGCTCGCTGAATGCGGTGATCAAATTGATCGCCACTACCGTTCCCGGCAATGCCCAGGGAACCATGATCAGTACATCGAGCAGCGTTTTTCCGCGGAAAGGCAGCCGAACCATCGCATAGGCGGCCGCCACGCCGAATACGACAATGCCGGCGGTAGCAATGGCGCTTAGCTTGAAGCTGTTGACTACCGGACGCCAGGTCTGACTATCGGTAAACAATTCCAGATAATGGCTGACCGTATATTCCGGCGGCAAGATTTGCACCGTCCAGGTGCCATCGACTGAAAAAGAGATCAGCACCAGCACCAGTATGGGCAGCAGCAAAATCACCATGGCGATAAAGGAAAGAACCATCGCGACATATTTGCCCGTTTTGCTCTTAACCTCTGTCCGGTGAACGCTGATCCCCTTGCTCATGTTTTGATAGTTGCGGGCACCTTGGTACCAGCGCATCAGCAGCAGGAAGAGGATGGAGACAACAGACAAAATTGTCGATTGGGTCGCAGCCATGTCCAGTGATCCATTGGTTCGCGACAGGTACACCTGCATCGTCATCGTCCGGTCGATGCCAAAGACGAGCGGAGCGGTGTAAGAAGCCATCGCGATCATAAAGACAAGCAAGGAAGAGGCGACGATCGATGGCGTAAGCATCGGCAAAATCACCCGCCGCCAGATTGTCAGCCGATTGGCCCCGAGATTGGCGGCTGCTTCTTCCAGCGAAGGATCCAGTCCCTTGATCGCCGCCGAAGCGGTCATAAAAAAGTAGGTATACATCGTAAACGTATGGACAACCAATACTCCCCAGACACCTTTTAACGAAAAGGGAACCTGTTCAAGCTGGAACAGTTCTTTCAAGGCACGGGGAATGATCCCGCTTTCGCCGTATAAAAACGTAAACGATAAAACCCCGATTAACGGCGGTAAAGCCATTGGCACCAATGCCAGAACGGACAATATTTTGCGGCCGGGAAATTCATAGCGCTCCAGCAAAAATGCCAGCGACACGCCGACAATTCCGCAAGTGATCACACTTAATACGGAAATATAAATACTGGTCCAAAGCGCCTCCAGGTTGGAACTGTGTTCCAGACTGAAAAACTCGCGGTAATTTTCAAAAGACAATCGGCCATCAACTTGAACGCTGGCGACAAAAGTCTGAAACAGCGGATAGACGACGTAGGCCAGCAAGACCAGAAACAACGGGGCGACCAGCACATACACAAAATAAGGCGAGGAAGCAAAGGAAACGCGGCGTTTTGGCAGCGTCGGCAACGGTGTTTGTTGCAATTCCGGTTTCATCGATTCCCCCCCTTATCCGATGAAATAAATGCTTTCGGTTGGAATGCGCAGACGGATGGGCTCCCCCGCCTGTTTCACTCTGCTTCCCCGATTGACAAACATGCTGCGAAGCTGCAGAGACTCGATCTTGGTCACGTAATTAACGCTTGCTCCGGTAAACTCGGCAACCTCTACAACGCCCGCCAGTTGATTGCAAGCAGGCGCATCCGCTTCCCCTGCCTCCTCCACCGCTTCCGGGCGGATTGACAAGGTCACTGTCTCACCTGGCTGCAATTTGGCGATGGCGGAAGCATTGGCGCGATCGCCAACCAGCTCGATCTCCGGCGCCACCTGAACCCGAATCAGATTCCCGTCAGTCGCGACAATTTTGCCTTCCCAAAGATTCGTCTCCCCAATAAACGAAGCGACAAAACGGTTAACAGGACGATGATACACTTCATAGGGCGTCCCGATCTGCTGCACTTCTCCCCCCTGCATGACCATGATCCGGTCGGACATCGACATCGCCTCCGCCTGATCATGGGTAACATAAATCGTGGTGATGCCCAGTTCGGACTGCAAGCGTTTGATCTCGTACCGCGTCTCTTCCCGCAATTTGGCATCCAGATTGGACAGCGGTTCATCGAGCAGCAAGATTTGCGGCTCGATCACCAACGCGCGAGCCAGCGCGACCCGCTGCTGCTGTCCGCCGGATAGCTGATCGATTCTGCGCTCGCCGTATCCTTCCAGATGAACCAATCGCTGCGCCCGTTCCACTTTTTCCTTGATGTCCTGTTTGGGCAATTTTCGAACTTGCAAACCAAAGGCAATATTCTCAAAAACAGTCATGTGCGGAAACAGCGCATAGTTTTGAAAAACCATTCCAGTATTTCGCTTGTGCGGCGGCAAATGGGTTACATCCTGCTGGCCGAATTGAATCCGCCCCGCACTCGGAAAATAAAATCCGGCAATCATGCGGAGCGTAGTCGTTTTCCCGCAGCCGCTGGGGCCTAAAAAAGTGAAGAATTCCCCTGACTGAATGGTAATGTGTACATCTTCGACGCCTTTCACATTGCCAAAGCGTTTGCTTACATGGTCTAGTGTTACGCTGCTCATCAGGTATTCCTCCCCTAACCATCCGTAATTCCACAGGCAGATTTCAGGGACGTCCCAGCCCAGCCCCTTGCCTGCTGAGCGGGCGTCCCTGCCTTAAAAAACAAGAGCGCTTGCGGTTATTGAGCCCCTTTGCCCTTGATGTTTTGATCCCAGTATTCCATCCATTCCTTGTCCTTCTCGGCCATCACATCCCAATCGAGTTCCAGCGGCTTCAATTCGAGATTTTTCATAAAGTCTGGCAAGTCATCCTTGGAAATATCTGTGCGCGACGGGAACTGGAAGCGTTCCTTGGCCAGCTGGGCGGCGATTTCCGGACTGAACAAAAATTCATAAAACTTCTGGGCGGCATCCATGTTTTTCGCCCCTTTGACGATACCCACGCCGTCTACCAGAATCGGAGCGCCGCTTGCCGGATAGACGAAGTCAAACGGATGGTTGTTTTTCTTGCTTTGCAGCAGGATATCTTGCAGGTTCCACAAAGAGATGGCCCCTTCCTGGCGATCCAGTTTCAAGTACAAGTTAGTCGGGTCCTGGGTGTACTCTTTCGTGTTCGCATCCAGTTTTTTCAGCCATTCATAACCTTTTTGCGGATCATTCGGGTCCTGGCGGTAAATCATCGCGCCATAGATCGTCCGCATCGTTCCCGATGGCAAAACGCCGCGAATGACAATTTTGTCTTTATATTTGGGATCAATCAGATCGTCCCAGTCTTTCGGCACTTCCTCCGGTTTTAAAGCCTGCGGATTATACATGATCACTTCCGGCAGCAGCATTTCTCCGTACCAGCGGTCTTGCGGGTCTTTGTATTCAGCCGGAATCTTGTCGGCAAAGGTCGGTTTGTACGACTCCAGCAAGCCTTCTTTCGCCGCCGTGCTTAAAGCGGATTGGGTTCCGCCCCACCAGAAGTCGGCCTGCGGGTTGGCTTTTTCCGCGCGCACCCGCTCAAGAATTTGCTGGGCGCCCATCTCCAACGTTTCCACTTCGATATCCGGATATTTTTCCTTAAATTTGGGCAGTACGATTTCAAAGATATTTTTATCCCGCGCCGTGTAGATCACCAAGCTTTTGCTGCCCTCTGCCGGCTGGGCCGGTTCGGCGGAGGTCTGCTCGCCCTGAGGACTTGCCTGGTTTGCCGTCGGCTGCGCTTCTCCTCCTCCTCCGCAAGCCGCCAGCAGCAGCGACAACGATCCGGCAAACAATCCGTGAATCCATTTTGCCTTTTTCATCAATGAATCCCCCTTTTCCCTTACTCTTTCATCAGTTTTGCGGAAAAAAACGCTTCCAAAACACTGTGAACTGCCCCCACCATCCCGGCGCGATTGCCAAGCGCAGCTTTTTTCACGCGGGGCATCACCGGAATCGACTGTTCCAGCAATTCGCTGATCTGTTTCACCCCTTTGTCATCGATATGGATCATCTCTCCGCTTAATACCAGCAAGTCCGGATTAAGCACGCTGACGATGTTCGCCAACCCGTATGCCCAATGCCGATAAGTATCATCCAGCAATTGTTTTGCCGCCGTGTTTCCCTGATTGGCATAGGCGATCAGCTGTTGTATAATACTCGAGCCTTCATCAAGACCAGAGAGTAACCCCTTTGCTCTAGCAAGAATGGCAGCAGTGGAATAGTTTTGTTCGAATACACCCGCTCCCGTCAGCTTGTTGCCGGAGTTCGGGCCAATCATCATAAAGCCCACTTCGCCTGCCGCTTCACTTCCCCCGCGATATAATTGCCCGTCGATCATGATGCCGGAGCCGATCCCTGTCCCTACATAAAGATAAACCATCGTCGCCGAACCGGTGCCGACCCCTTCCACATACTCTCCCAAAGCCATCAGATTGACGTCATTATCAATTAAGGCGGGGATGCCCAATTTGCGTTCAATCTCTTGTTTGACAGGCAGCCCCGTCCAGCCGGTGCTGGGCGAAAAGCTGATTGTTCCTTCCCGGCGCTGGGTAATCCCCGGCAGCCCGACGCCAATGCCGAGCAGCCGTTGGCGGGGATAACCGCTCTTTTCGATCAGTATCTGCAAACCTGCCGCCAATTTCTGTAAAGCTTCATCTCCATTGAAAGGAGAGAGCAGCCGCGTCTCGCAATCAGCCAGCACTTCGCCTCGCAAATCGGTTAAGGCCATCTGCAGCAAGCTTCCGTCAAAAATGGCCCCGACGATCGCGTAAGCCTGATAATTGCATTCCAGCAAGATCGGTCTTCGCCCGCCCGTGGAATGCCCGATTCCCACTTCGCAGATTAAGCCCGCTTCGATCATTTCTTCGACCAGGGAAGAAACGCAAGGCCGACTTAATTTGGTCCGTTTGGACAGCTCTGCCCGGGAGATTTGCCCGTGTTCCTTTAATTGGGATAAAATTTCCGCCTTGTTGATCCACTTGAGCAATTTGCTGCTGCCTGTTCGCGTCTTTTCGAGCAGTCCGACCACCTCTTTAATTAGTAAACTTCCCTAACAAAGTATTTAATGGAAATTATAGTATAACATCGCGTAATAATCAAACTATTTCATTAATTCAGATAAAATAAAGTTGTACTTAACATAGATCCAAAAATATGAAACAGCTTGTTGTTAACAATTTACAAACCGCCGGTTGGTATTTATAATGGATGACAGACGCGTTGCAACATGGGAGGTATCGTTTTGAAGCAAGAAGAACGCCGGAAGCAAACCATTCAGCTGCTGCTCGATACAACAAAAGCGCTGATCAAGGAAAAAGGGTGTCACTCGCTGACTATGAAGGACATTATGGAGAAGTCCGGATTGTCTAAAGGGGCGATCTTTCACTATGTAAGAAGCAAAGACGAAATCTTTGCGTGGGTGCTGCAGGAACGATTGGAAGAGACGCATGCGCGGTTTCTGAACGAGGTCCAACACGGCCCGCAAACATTTGAAGGACCTATGCAACAGATTGTCCATCGGCTACCTTTGCTGGAAGATCCCGAGGAAATGATCAATCAGGTGCTGCTTTACCTGATCGGCAAAAAAGATGAGCCCGCTGTCGCGAACGTGCTGAAGCAATTTTACGAACTGGCTGTGCAGCGGTCAAAGCAGTGGATCGAAACCGGCCAACAGCATCAGGTGATTCCCCCCTCGGTCGATCCGGGCAAAACAGCCGAACTGTTTGTGCTGCTGTCGCTCGGGCTGCGAGTTCGCTCCGCTTTTCCGTTATTGACTCCCACCTATACATCGCAAGATTTCTCGTCCTTTATGATTCACGTTTTGCAGTCCGGCTGCGGGCTGAACAAATAAGACGTCCCCTCTTGACCGTTTGGAAGGAGGAATAAAGATGGCTCCATTGGTTGCGCTTGTCGCTTCTTTTGTATTGTTCCGGCTTTTTGGCCAAGTCGGGTTTATTGCCTTCGCCGAATGGTCGACCTGTCTGCAGGCCGCCGTCGCCATTATGCTGCTGCTAACCGCGTCCGCTCATTGGGGGAAAAGACGGGCTGACCTCATTCGGATGGTTCCCCCCCTGTTTCCCAAGGCGGAATGGATCGTCACGGTGACAGGCTGGCTGGAAATTGCGGGAGCGGTCGGCATCCTGCTCCCTGCCACTTCCCCAGCCGCTTCCATCTGTCTCGCCCTGCTCTTAATCGCCATGTTTCCTGCCAATGTTCGAGCCGCTCGCCTAAAACTGACGATCGGCGGTCGGCCTACTCCCCGTCTGGCTGTCCGAACGGTACTGCAGCTTGTTTTCGTTGCAGCGATCCTCTTGGCCGGTTTTCCTCCAGCTTGAAGCAACCAATCATCCTCCGGACTTTTCGGACGGGCTGAACCGGCAATCAGGAGGCGACGATTGTACCGCCATTGACGTGCAGAACCTGGCCGGTAACATAGCTGGAATCGTCGGAAGCCAGATAAATGTATGTGGGCGCCAACTCGAACGGCTGTCCGGCCCTTCTCATCGGTACATCGGCTCCGAAGTTTTTGACGCGCTCCGCGGAAAAACTGGCCGGAATCAACGGTGTCCAAATCGGCCCCGGCGCAACCGCGTTCACACGGATACCCTGATCTACCAGCGATAACGAAAGCGAACGGGTAAACGAGACGATGGCTCCTTTCGTCGCCGAGTAATCAATCAGTGTCTTTTCGCCATGATAAGCTGTGACCGAAGCGGTACTGATAATCGAACTGCCCGGCCGAAGATGGGGCAGCGCCGCCTTGGTCAGATAGAAATGCGGATAGATGTTGGTGCGAAACGTGTTCTCGAGCTGCTCCGCCGTAATGTTGAGGATACTTTCCTGCGGAAACTGGACGGCCTGGTTGAGCACGAGGATATCGAGTTTGCCGAACGTATCAATCGTTTGGCGAACTGCCTGGGCACAAAACGCTTCTTGTCGCAAATCCCCAGCGATCGCCAGACAGCGCCGCCCCTGCTGTTCCACCATTTGTCTCGTCGTCTCGGCATCCTGCTGTTCATTAAGGTAGACGATGGCCACGTCCGCCCCCTCTTTGGCAAAACCGAGCGCGACCGCCCGGCCAATCCCGCTGTCTCCGCCGGTGATGATCGCTACTTTGTTTGCCAGTTTGCCGGAGCCGCGGTAATACGGGTTATCTGAAATCGGGGCTGGTACCATCAAATATTCCAAACCCGGTTGAACCTCCTGATGCTGGGGGGGAAAAGTGATCGGCACTTCTTGACATTTGACTTCCTTGCTGTAATAGGGGTAAATCGGATACATGCACTGCCTCCTGTGTCGTATTTTTTGCTCTGTTCATCATATGAGGACTCCCACCATTGGTTCCGCCAACACCTATTGACACTTGCTTCCATTCAATAAAAAAACTGGCGATGAGCACAATGATGCTCACGCCAGTATATAGTCAGCCCGGCTGATTCGATTCGGACCCCTTACGCTTGTTTGTCTGCCGCTTGCGGGATCGCTTTGTTGCGGGCAGGCAGCCATTTGCGGAATGTTTTTTTCATGCTGATGGACATATCATCCAAAATGGAGTAAACAACCGGTATGACAACCAATGTCAGCAAGGTTGAGAGCAGCAGCCCGCCGATCACAACCGTCGCCATTGGCGATTGGCTTTCACTGCCTTCACCCAATCCCATCGCCAGCGGCAGCAACCCCAAAGACGTGGTCAGCGTGGTCATGACGATTGGACGAAGGCGTGTCGGACCCGCAATCAGCAGCGCTTCCGTGCGATCCGTTCCCCGCCCCCGCAAAATATTGGTAAAGTCGATCAAAACGATCGCATTGCGCACTACGATCCCGACCAACAGGATCAACCCGATAAATGCGGGGATACTCAGCGGCCTGTTCGTAATCCACAAGCTGAAGCTTGCCCCGAAAATCGACAGCGGCACCGACAGCATGATCGATAATGGATAAACCATCGATTCAAATTGGGCAGCCAAAATAATGTAGACCAACACGATCGCCAGTCCAAAGGCATAAAGCATGCTTTTCGTCGACTCGTCCATCTGTTGGGTTGTCCCTTGCTTCTCGATCGCATAACCGGCAGGCAGCGGGTAGCTGCGGACCACTTCATCGACCGCTGCTGAAACAGTGCCCAAATCTACATTGGGAGCGGTCTGCGCCATAATTGTCACGGTCCGCGCCTGATTGTAACGGGAAATCGATCGCGGCCCTTCTCCCATGACCACTTCGGCCACATCTTTCAGCTGCACTTTTTCTCCATTGGAAGTGGTAATCAACAAATTGCCGATATCCTCAATATGTGTATTGTCGCCATCTTCCGGTACGATGCTCACATCGATTTCTGTGCCGTCTGTCTCGTAAGTAGTGGCAACCTGATCATTCAAGGCGGTAGACACGGTGCTGGAAATCATCGATTGGGTCACTCCCAGCTCTGCCGCTCTTACCTTATCCATCCTGACTTGCACTTGCGGCGTCGACTGCTCCAGGGAATTGTCCGCCTCGCGAACGCCCTCGACCGTGCTGATCTGATCGGTCAGCAGTTCCGCCAACTCTTTCAATTTTTCCGAATCACCGCCGCGAATGGCGTAGGCAATCGGTCCGGAACCGCCCGCACCGCCGCCACCACCGCCCATAAACGGCAACGAACCTCCGGAAACCTCGCTGATTCTCACACGCGCTCCCGGGAAGCGATTTAACTTTTTGCGCAAATCGTCAACGATTTCCGCCGTGCTGCGCGAGCGTTCCGACAAGTCGGAAAGCTGCAGGAAGAACGAAGCGTTTTCTTCCGAAGCATTATTGCTGCCGCGTGTCGCGTTGGAGGTCCCCAAGGCGGAGAGAATCGATTTTACTTCCGGAACCTTTTCAATCGTGGCCAAAGCCTGGTTCATGACCTCTCTCGTTTTTTCCAGTTCGGTACCGGTCGGGAGTTGGATCGAAACGTTCACCTGTCCCTGATCGGAAGAAGGCATGAACTCCGAACCGAGAAACGGAATGAGCGCCACTCCGGCTGCCAATGAAGCCAAGCCAATGGCGACAACCGTTTTGCGATGTCCGAGCGCCCAACGCAACAGCTTGCGATAGGCGGAAACCAGCTTGCCGTCTGATTTCTCAAAATGCGTATTTGCTTTGGCGGCTGCCGTCCATTTCGTCGCCAGCATCGGCGTGACGGTCAGCGACACGACCAAGGATACGATCAGGGAGAAAGACACGGTGACGCCCAAATCTTTAAACAACTGGGCAGTTACCCCTTCGACAAAGACGATTGGCAAGAAAACCGCGATCGTCGTCAACGTCGCCGCAATAACCGGCATCGAAACTTCTTTCGTCCCTTCGACCGCCGCCTGGACAATGCTTGCTCCTCGTTCCCGATGGCGATGAATATTTTCCAGAACAACGATCGCGTCATCGACGATCATCCCGATCCCCAGCGTCAATCCGCCCAAGCTCATCGTGTTGATCGACATTCCCGAGAAAAACATCAGCGCGAACGTGGAGATGACGGCAATCGGAATCGCAGTGGCGATGATCAGCGTATTGCTCAGACTGCGCAGGAACACGAGGATGATGATAATCGCCAGCAAGCCGCCAATCAACGTGTCATGCTCCAGCGTGTTAATGGAGGCGCGAATAAATTTCGATTGGTCTGAAATGCTGACAAAGGAAAAGTTGCCGCTCATCGTTTCCTGAATGTTTTGCAACTGTTCGTTGATATTGTCAACAACGGCGACAGTGTTACTGCCGGATTGTTTCATAATCGTTACGGTAACGGTGTTTTTTCCGTCCAGTTTTGTTTCCACCGAAATATCTTTATAACCATCCTGAACAACGGCTATATCCTCCAGGAAGATATGGCCGCCGCCCTGCAACGGGATGGACACTTTGCGAATATCATCGATGGAAGCAAATTTCCCGATCGAGCGAACCTGATACGAGATACCGCCCTCGGTTACTTTCCCTCCTGAGCCATCAAGATTTTGATTGCGCAATTGGGTATTGAGATCCGATACGGTCAAGCCGTACTGCTCCAGCTTCTTGTCATTGACGATTATTTTGATTTCTCGATCTACCCCGCCGGAGACGTCAACGGAAGCGACACCGTCGACCCGCTCCAGATAAGGAACGATCTGGTCGTCGACGAATCGTTTCAGCTGATCGGCCTTCATATCGGACGAGATCGCCAGCGTCAAAACAGGCGTGCTGTTCGGGTCGAATCGTACGACCGACGGAGCGTCCGCATCATCGGGGAGAGACCGTCTGGCCCGCTCGACTTTTTGCTGAATATCCGAAATCGCTTCGTCCAAATCAGCGCCGTAATCAAACTCGACAATCACCTGCGAAGAACCTTCGCGGGAGTTGGATGTGATCGACTTGACGCCGGACACCGTAGCGACCGCATCTTCAACCGGCTTGGTCACCAGGTTTTCGATCTCTTCCGGCCCAACGCCGCTATAACTGGTAATCACCGCAACGGTCGGGATTTCGATATCAGGGTAAAGATCGATTGGGATTCTTGTTAAAGAAATGATCCCGAGAAGGACAACGATCAGGACACCCATCATCACCGTGACCGGACGACGAATGGAATGTTGGGAAATATGCATGGGTATCACCTAACCTTTTTGATTTGCACTGCCTTCCGGACGATCGGAACGCTGTTGTTGATTCGTTTGACCATTTCCATCTGCGTTCCCTTTTCCATTTCCTTCGGATTGCTGCGATTTTGCTTTCGGATCGACGACCGTAACCGGCGCGTTCGGCATCACCGTATTTTGTCCAGCGACCACAACATCTTCCCCGCCCTTCAATCCGGACAAAATTTCCATCCGTTCTCCGTCAGATTCTCCGGCTTCCACCGTTACCTGTTTCGCTTTGCCGTCCTCAACCACATATACATAATATTGTTGGCCTTCCGACATCACCGCTTCGCGCGGTACAACCAGTGCTTGCCGTTTGTTGGCTGCCACATTGATCGTCGCGATCATGCCAGCCTTTGCCTTCAAATCGGGATTGGGAATTTCAATTTCAATCGGATATGATTTCGTATCATCTGCCAACGGGCTGACAGAGGCAATCGTCCCCTTGGTCTTCAAGTCGACTGAAGAAACCGCCACATCGACGCTTTGTCCGACGTGGAACAGTGACACCTGGCCCTCTGTCGCGCTCGTCTTCACTTTCATCATGGCCAAATTAATGATTTGAGCAACAACCGTGCTCGTGCCAACCTGATCGCCAACCGACACCGGAAGCGCTCCGATCACCCCATCGATGGGCGAAGTAACGGTCAAGTTTTGGTAATTCAGTTTCGCCAGAGCATAATCTGCCTCAGATTGCTTCAATTCCGCTTCCGCCTGTTGCAAAGCGTTTTCCGTAGGCCCCTCTTTGTCCATCTTCAACTGCTGCTGTTGGTTTTCCAGGCTGGTTTGCGCACTGACCAGCGCCAGGCGGGCCTGTTCCAGTTCAGCTGAGGTGATCGCCCCTTCCTTAAAAAGACTTTCGTTCCGTTCATAATCTCTTTTCGCAGATTCATATTTGCTTTGCAATTCTTTCAACGTATTCTCCGACTTGGCAATATCTTCGGCGCGAGTTCCCTCTTTTGTCTCTTGATATCTCGCTTTCGCCAACGTGTAGGAAGCCTCCGCACGCTGAAGGTCAACCAAGCCTTCCTCGTCGTCCAACTTGGCAATCGGCTGCCCCGCCTTGACAGAGTCGCCCACCTTCACGAAAATCTGCTTGATTCTGCCGGAAGCTTTGGACGTCAAATCGACCTGCTGTTTCGCTTCCAATCGTCCGCTGAGGGAAACGTTGAGGCTAAAATCCTCCGTTGCCGCTTTCTTTACCTCAACCGGCACGGCATTTTGCCCTTGCCCCATTCTTCCCGCTTGCCCTTGTTGATTGGAAGAACAACCGGCAGCGATAATACTTGCGATGATAAAAGCTGTGAATGCCAATCTCTTCAGCTTCAAACTCAGTACCTCCCCTATCCTTGACCGACTCGGCGCATGTTGGGAATCTCCCTCTCTTCGCCCATGATTAACCTTCTCTTATTTAAGCACGGAATCTTTAAAAAACAATTAGAATTTTATCAGTTTGCAGTCAAATCTGGTTGAGTTGCAAAAAGGCTCTGTCTTCCAGCCGAGAGACTGGCAACGCCTCTCGTTTCATAAAAAACAGGCACTCCGTCTACTAACGGAATACCCGTTGAAAATTAGGGAACTTGCAAGTATTTTTCCTCGATTTGCTCCGCCGAAATGGGCGGGCTGACCAAATAGCCCTGTATCTTGTCACACTGATTTTCCTTCAGCAGCGCAAGTTGTTGGAAATTTTCCACTCCTTCGGCAATGACCTCTAAGCCCAAATTGTGCGAAAGTTTGATAATCGTTTTGACGATGGCCACATCCTTTTCATCTTTCAACACATCTTTGATAAACGACTTGTCAATTTTCAGCTGATCCAATGGGAAGTTTTTCAAATAGCTCAGGGAACTGTACCCTGTTCCAAAATCGTCCATGCTGATGCGAACGCCGAGTTGTTTCAGCTGGTGCAACGTTTCGATTGTGTAGGTCACATCCGCGGTCATGCTCTCGGTAATTTCCAGTTGAAGATGTTCCGGCGCAATCCCGGTTTCCTGCAAGATTTGCCGGATCATTTCCACCAGATGACCGTCCAAAAATTGACCGAGCGACAAATTCACCGATACATGCAACGGCGGATAGCCGCGTTGATTCCAGTCCTTGATCTGCTCACACGCCCTGCGCAACACCCAATTGCCGATTTGCACAATCAGGCCCGTCTCCTCGGCCAGCGGAATAAAATCATTAGGCGGAATGATCCCGTTTTGCGGATGTTTCCAGCGGATCAACGCCTCTATGCCAATGATTTTCCCCGATTTCATCGAAAACTGAGGCTGGTACGCAAGATAAAATTCATTGCGCTCAATCGCCTGACGCAGATCATTCTCCAGCTGCACTTCCTGAAAGGGCTTGTCCGTCTCAGTCGGCAAATAATACTGATGTCGCTTCCCTTTTGTTTTTGCGTGATACATCGCGATGTCGGCATTTTTGAGCAACGTCTCTGTGTCTTCCCCATGGTGGGGATAGCGCGCGATCCCAATGCTCGGAGACAAATACAACACAAAATCGCGCACCAGCAATGGACTGTTAAAAGAGCGAACGATCCTATCCACAATATTATTGACTTCCGTAAATTCCCCGATGTCCGGCAATAACACGACAAATTCGTCGCCGCCAAATCTGGCAACATAATTGACGCCGCCGATTGATTCTTGCAGCCGTTCGGCGAACCGCTTCAGCACAAGATCGCCAAATACATGACCCAGGGAATCGTTAATTTTTTTAAACCGATCCATATCCAAAAATAGCAAATAGAATGAGCGCTGCTCCGTTTTGGCGGCGGCCAGCTCCTTTTCCAAACGCATCAGCAATGACCGCCGATTGGGCAAACCGGTCAAGGAGTCATGGTAGGCCATGTAGGTGATCATTTCCTCCGCCTTTTTCCGCTCGGTAATCGCTTTGGCAATCCCGTACAGCCCGCTGATTTTGCCGTTGACGACGATCGGCACGGTACGGACTTCCAAATCGATTGGTTCCCCATTTTTTTGAATAATCACTGTTTCAAAATTTTGAATTTCGCCCTGAATCGCCTTGGCAAAATGATAGAGCAATTTGGACCTGTCTTCGTCTCGCGCGACCTGAAGAAACGTCATCCCCAGCACTTCTTCCCGCTCAAATCCTGACAGTCTCATAACCTCACTGTTCATGGTGATAAACCGCCCATTAAGATCGACGGTAAAGACGGCATCCGGATTGTGATCAAACAAGGATCGTAGCCGTTGATTGGTTTCCAATAAAACTTGCTCCATTTTTTTTCGCTCGGTAATATCCCGGGAAATTGACAAAGCGACCCGTTTTCCATTTAGTGTGAACGCCTGCGTATTCACTTCACAAATGAGCCGATTTTTTTTCTTTGTCTCGTAGACGACCTCATATGTCGCATAATCCGTGTTCATTAACTGTTGGCTGTTTTGCAGAAATGCTATTTTGCTGTCTTCCGGAATAAGCTGGATGGGGGATAACTTCAAAAACTCTGCTCGACTGTAGCCAAAGCGTTTGCAAATATAGTTGTTTACTTCCGTAAATCGCAACGGCTGACCGTTTTCGTTTAGCTCATACAAATAAATCATGTCATTGGCACGCTGAAACAACACCTTTAACTGATCGTCCTTCTCCCGCAGTTGTCTGCGTCTGACAATTAATACAATGAGCAGGACGACCACTGTGGTAAACAAATAGAAATGACCAACGAGATGCAAGTGTAAGAGAGCTTGTTGAGAAATCATTTGATGGGCAACGGCCATGTCAGCCAGTTTCGTCAGTTCTATAAACAACCAGAAAATCCCCGGCAACAATAAGCTCCATTGAATCCACTTATGCTTGGATAATTCTTGCACACCGTTTCACCCTTTACCCGTTCCAACTTATTATTCTTATTCCACTAGTTTCCACTTTTGAAACCAATTTTTGAGCATTTTTACATATGGAAAAAATTTAGCAGTACAGCAACGTCCGGTTTCGCCCCGCCTCTTTGGCCTGATACAAGCTTTTGTCCGCCAGATGAATCAAGGCTTCGGGAGTATCCCCGTGTGCCGGAAACAGGGTGATTCCGCCCGAGATGGTCAGCGGCTGACCAATCGGGCTGCTTGTCCTGCTGAGTTTGCTCCGGATGTCGTCGACGATCTCCCAGGCATCCTTTCCTTCCAGTCCGGCCAATAACAGCAAAAACTCTTCTCCGCCGTAACGGCAGCAAAGATCGCCTTCCCGAACATTTTCTTTCAGGAAGTTCGCCAAAAAGCGCAACGCTTCATCGCCAGCCTGATGGCCCAGTTGATCATTGATCCGCTTGAAGCGGTCCGCGTCGATCAAGGCGAGTGCAAACGGCTTGCCTTGCTCCGTCCATTCCCGAATCAGTTTGTCCGCCGCCCGCCGGTTGTATAATCCGGTCAGCGGATCCGTCAACGACTCGTTTTTGCGTTCGAGCAGATGTTCCACCGTTAGCCGGGACGTTTTGGCAAGTTGTTTGGCTTCGTAATACCAAGGCCGAAACTCCGGAAACGGACATTCATCCTCCTCATCCAGCGATTTTTCCGTATATTCGGCCAATCGTTGCAGCGGAACAGCGATTTGATGTGCCCAAAAAACGGAGAGCAGCAAAATGAGCAGAAAAAATGGACAAGCATACTTGATCATCATCCGAACCATTTCCTGGTTCGGTTGGAGCGCAATCTGCAACGGCGTCTGCGAGATAATTCCCCATCGGCTCAGCGGAATATAGGAGAAGGAAGCCAGCATCTCTTCGCCTAGCGTATTGGTCAGTTGCAAAGAGCCTTCACTGCCCTGCATCAAAAATTGCACGACCTGATTGGCATTCACCTTCTCGCCGATTCGGTTCCTGTCTGGATGATAAAGAATGCTTCCTTGGCTATCGACCACATAAACATAAGAACCATCTTTATAAAAATGCGTTCCCAGGTTGCGCTCCAAAACGTTGTCTTGTTCAAGATAAATCGTTCCTGCCAAAAATCCGGCATACTTGCCTTGCTTGTCCCACAACGGTTCGGATACAAGCAAAATCAGCCGCCCAGTGATTCCTTGATATGGATTGGAGATGAGAAATCTTTTTTCCCTCAGGGCATCATTGACGCCTGAAGAGTTGAGTTGTATATCGGCAATTCCCTGATCGGGTGCGGAGGCCAGCAATTTGCCTTCCGCAGAAACCGCCAAAATGGAATTGAAGTTTTGATTCGCTTTCAGGATGATCTCGAGTTTTTCCGCTAACGGTTTGGGATCGGCTAACACCAGGCTGATTTCCGGTGCCATCAGACCCAAAGTTTGTTGCATTCCCTGGAACAATTGACTCGTAGTATCTGCCAACTTTTCAGCATAGACTCGATTGATGTTCAAATTTTCTTCGACCAACCGTTTCTTGTTTGCATGATAAACGACGATAACACTGATGCCAAACAGCATAATGACACAGAGCAGCACAAGTCCGACAATGGCCGTGCGCAACGTTACTCCTTTTTTCGCGAACATCGTATTTTCCCACTTTTTTCTAGTATTGGATTCGTACCGTCTCTCTGTTATTTACCCGTACAAGCACAAAACAAAACCACCCTGCCGGACGCCAATGTTCCGGCAAGGTGGTGAACATTTTCATTGATGCAAACTGATCATATTGACAAACAGGCGAATGGCTCCCGGTACCAAACTGGGAATCTCCCTGTACCAGACGAGAGAGCTGTACGTATAGGTGCCCTTTCCGTAGTTGGCGGTCAGGAAGGTGCCGGTAAACTCTTTTTCACCCGGGTCCCCGTTCGAAATCAGCTCGGTATACTCGTTCCCCCATTCAGATGGATTGTAAGCGGAACGGTCTTGAACCCAGTGATTCCAATCCTCTTCCGTAATCGGATTGGGAGTGGTAAAAAGCGGATGATCCGGCGCCAGCATGGTTACTTTTGAACTCTCGTCGGTCACCCGCCATTGGATCAACGGCGTGCCGATTGTAATCGGATATGGAGCCAGACTGGGCTGCCAGTTGTCTTCCGGTTTGTGATACTGGACCACCAGGTTTCCGCCATCTTCCACATACTTGAGCAGCCGTTGGTTGCTGGCAATCAGTTCCGGGCGGAAGCCATAAGCGCGTATCCCTAAAACGATCGTATCGTATTGGTTGAGATTTCCGGATTCGATCGCTTTCTGATCGAGCTCGTCAACTTGAATGCCCAACTGCCGCAAGTACTGGTCGATATTGTCAAACCCGCTGGAAACATAGCCGACTTTCAGCTTGTCGGGGATGTGCAGGTCAAATGCCTGAATCTTTAATGTCGCCGGTTGAACATAATACGTTTTCCCGATGTGCGGATACTCGATGACTTGCACCTTCCTGCTGCCGGACGACGAACCGTCCCTGGCCACTGCGGAAATCGTATAGCTTCCATTGCTCACCGTTGCGGAAGGATGGACGGTAAAGGCAAGCGACTTGACTTCGCCTTTTGCGCCAAACGTCAGCTCTTGCTGCGCCGGTTCCACCGTCCAACCTTCGGGAACTTGCAAGGACACATTCGCCTTGGCTTTGCCAGGACGGTAGTTTTTAACGGTCACATTTACGGGAATCGGTTGGTCTGCTTTCAATGTATTCAACACGGTTTCGCTTGGATCAAGGCTGAGCGAATACGCTGGCAGCACCGCAACCGTTTCCTCGGGTGCGATCGTAACGGCGGTCATGGAGCGATACGCTTCATATCGCATTTCCGCCACGACGATCGGTTTGGCATATGGATCAAAAGTCGCGGCATTGTTCGGAACGCTCACCTGATAGGTCACCGTTGCCGTCGCATTCGGATTCAGCTTGGCGAAGCGGGGATTTGTCAGCGCTTTCAGCTGCCATCCTGCCGGAACACGCAAAGATAGCTGCACATTTTCAACCGGAAGCGTACCTCCGTTATACGCCGTCACGGTCATTTTTGCCGTCTGTCCGGCAACCAGCTCGCCAGACTCCGGTCTCAGCTTGGCCACGATTGAAGTCGCTTCCAGACTTGCCTTGTTTAACTGATCGGCTTTCACCTCCAGCCGATGCAGCAGATCAACTTTTGTCGGATGGTCCAGCGAGGATGCGTTTACCCGGCTGATCGCGGCATTCACATCGCTCTTCATTTCGTGGACTTCGCGGGCGACTGCGGCAAAGTCGGGATAGGCGGCAATCACTTCATCGGCATCCTTTTGCAACAACTTCAACTGCTGCGCAACGGCCTGCCCGCCTTGTTTGCTCTCCGCTTCCTTCGCCAGATCGGCAAAGGTAAAAGCGATTCCTTCGAAGAAACTGCTCTCCTGTTTGTTGCCGGCGGGTGCGGTCGATGATTCCAGACGGTAATAATCATAGCTGGGACCTTCATCATAATTGCGGCCCATCCCCTGGCTCTTATGCATAAACCTTGATTCTTCCCCCAACTGGACGTAAGAAGCGCCATAGATTTGATCATAATCGCCAACCGGGATGCGGACATCATAGTCCTTTTCCGTTGCCGGCACATACAGTTTCTTGATTTGCCAAGGTTCCAGTCCTTCTTTGAGCTGTTCCGGATAAACAGACGGATCAGCCGCATCCTTAAAAGCACGCACGGTAATGACATTGATCGCCCGGTGATGCCCATGGGTGGACGGCTCATTCAGAAAGGACGGGATGACCACATCAGGCCGAATTTCCCTGATTTTGCGAATCAGCCGCTCGTAGGCGACCGACTCCCCCCACTTGGCCAACGTTTCATCCGGACTTTTGGAAAAACCGAAGTCATAAATGGGATCATCCAGCTTTTCGCTCAAATGCTCCAAATGAACATTGGTAATCTTCGAAGCTTCCTGCAGTTCACGCGTGCGAATAATCCCCAGCGCATTGCCCAGCTCACTGCCAATTTCATTTTGTCCGCCTTCTCCCCGGTTGGCGATGACACTTGACGTAAAAACCCCCTGTCCCAGCGAAAGATAAGCGAGCATTGCACTGTGTTCATCATCGGGGTGAGCGCCTGTATTCATCGCGCTGGCAATCGTCGTCAACGGTTTAATCGATTTCCACAGATCGATCGCTCCCCGATCAGCATAGGCGGTTGATGGAGCAATTTGACCGGCCAAACTGAATAAGAGCGCAGTGCAGACAAAGACCGTCCATAGCTTAGCCGCGAGTCGTCCTCTTTTCAATCCGATCCCTCCTTATTCCTATTTTTTGTTGTAAGAAGCAGAGTTAGTTAATCTTACTAACAAAAGCGCAAAAAAAGTATCGCAGGCCGCCAAAAAAATTTATAATTCTGTCAATTGACAATACCTCTCTTCCGGTTAAGCTGCCTGCCTTGTCAACAAATCAGGCTTCTCCGATAATGAGTAAGGAAAGGTTGATGATACATGGCTGAAATCGATCAGGAACTGTTTGAACTTCTCGATGGCAATGATTTGGGGAAAAAGCAGCATGAAGCGATGATGCTGGTGACAATGACGGAAGAAGGCTGGCCTCATCCCGCCATGCTCAGTGTCGGGGAAATACTGGCGGTCAATCGGACAAACCTGCGCCTATCTTTGTGGCCAGCGACCACATCCGTGCAAAATATCCGGCGGACAGGACAAGCGACATTGGTTGCCGTGTATAAAGGAAAAGCGCACTATGTTCGGCTTTCCCTGCAAGAGCTTCCTCCTTTGTCCTTCAGCAAACATCCGCGGGAGCGATTTGCCGCCACGGTAAACTGGGTGAAGACCGATATCGCCAAATATGCGAGCTTGACTTCCGGCATCCAAATTGCTTTACACGACCCCGACTCCGTTATTCACCGTTGGCAGGAAACGCTCAGCGAACTGCGCGAATAGCCGGAACGCTGACAAGCCTGACGAAAAAACCGCACAAAAAAAAGGCAGACAGCGAACAGCTCGCAATCTGCCTTTTTTCGTATGATTGTTGCTTATTGTTTGTCAGCCTTTTTTTCGTCCTCGCCTTTGACTTCACTGGTGATATCATCTACTACGCCTTTCGTAGAAGAACGGAACTCGCGCAAGGTATCACCTAAAGCTCGTCCCAGCTGCGGCAATTTAGTTGGACCAAACACAACTAAAGCAATAACCAAAATAATAATTAATCCAGGGATTCCGATGTTACTAAACATGGACTTTTTCCTCCTCGCTGATGGCCTCAGATACTGGTGAGTTGTTCGCTCTACGTACATACCAGGCTGAGATAAGTATACTGATTTCAAACAATAGAATCAAAGGGACGGTAACGGATAAATGTGACACAAAATCGGGCGGCGAAATCATTGCGCCAATAATTGCCAAACCAAGATAAACAAACTTGCGAACTTTTCTAAGCTGCAGCGGATTGATCAATCCGAGGCGAGTCAAGAAAAGAACCACTGCCGGCATCTCAAACGCGATTGCCAATGGGAAAACAACATTGAACATGAATGAGAAAAATCGGTCGATCCCGTAAGTTTCCACAGCCCCGATGCTTTTGTTCAACGTGGACAAGAAGGAAACCATCATCGGGAAAGCGACAAAATAACTGAAGGCAATCCCCATGATAAACAGGATAAAGGAAAACGGAACAAACCAAATCGTTTTTCTTGCTTCCTCATCCGTCAACCCAGGTCTGACGAATGCCCAAACCTGATACAAAGCGAGCGGCAATGTAATCAAGATCGCGACCAAAAAAGCGCACTTCATGTAAATGAACATACCGTCAGTAAACGAAAATACGTTCCAAACGATATGAATGGCAACCGGTTGCGTCTTGATAAACCTCAAAATGTCGGGGGAAATGTAGAGCCCAATACATAGCGACAAAATGAACCCGACAATGATGATAATCAAACGCTTGCGCAACTCCGTCAGATGGGCAACCACTTCTTCGCTGTTTTGCATAAACACCCCCCCAGTTTTAAGGTTTATTTTACATTATACCAAAGAGCCTCCGCCTTGTTTGATGTATTTCAGGATACCTTCAGCGGTCCGGTATGCCAATGCACCAACTGTAGCGGTTGGGTTGTACCCACTGTTGTGAGCGAATGCAGAAGCGCCTACAACGAATACGTTTTCAGCATCCCACATTTGCAGGTAGTTGTTCACCGCAGAGGTGGACGGATCACTTCCCATTATAACACCACCAGTGTTATGTGTGGACTGGTAAACTGTGACATCGTACGGTTTCAGTTCCGTAGTCGTTTGCATCGTTGTTGGACCCATTTCTTTCATGATCTCGGCCGTTTTTTGCGCGATGAATTTCACTTGTTCGCGGTCTTGCTCTTCAAAGTCAAAAGTCATACGCAACAGCGGCAGGCCGAATTGGTCTTTGTAAGTTGGATCCAGATCCAAGAAGTGATGACGGAATGGCATGCTGGAACCTTGCATCGATACTTTCAGCACGCGGTTAGCATACTTGATCGATTGTTGTTTGAATTCTTTCCCCCAGGATGGAGTTCCTTTTGGCACAGTGTTGTTGGCAATTGGACGTTCACCAGCTTGTGCAATCCGGATACCGGCACCGTGGATAAAGTTCAAATTGCTGTGGTCAAAGTTGTCGCCGTTGAAATCGTCAACTTCGGCACCAAGTGCGCCTGCACCCATGAAGTTGCTGAATTCCTTGTCATCGAAGAAACCAACGGTACCGCCAGCGCCACCGCTCAATTGGTACGCATAGTTTTTACCGATTACACCAGTACCGGTGTTTGGATCGTATGGTTTACCCAGTTTGGAGTTGAGCAACAGACGAACGTTGGTAAATACGAATCCACCCAACATCACGATATCAGCAGGTTGTTCAAATTCTTCACCGGTAATGTTATTGACATAAAGTACGCCAGTAGCTTTTTTGCCATCGTGGAGCACGCGAGTAACCGTAGATTGCGTACGGATTTCCAAATTGCCTGTTTTCAACGCAACCGGAATAACCGTTACAACCGGGTCTGCTTTTGCACCGTATTCGCAACCGAAGCGTTCGCAGAATGCGCAATATTGGCAAGCTGCACGTTGGATACCGTCTGGGTTGGTATACATTTCAGACAAGTTGGCAGAAGGATAAATATATGGATGATAGCCTAATTTTTTGGACGCTTCCATAAACATTTTCATCGAAGGCGTCGTTTTCATTGGGCCGGTTGGGAATGGATTGGAACGTTTCCCTACCATTGGGTTTTGTTCTTGCTCACCCGAAATCCCCGCCATTTTTTCGTATTTGTCAAAATAAGGCTCCAACTCATCGTAGGTAATGCCCCAGTCTTGAATGGTCATGCCTTCCGGAATCTTTTTCTCGCCATAACGTTCGATCGTTTTGGAACGAATTTCGAAGTCATAAGGAAGGAAACGGAAAGATTGGCCGTTCCAGTGGGAACCAGCGCCGCCCAGTCCATCACCGAGCAAGAAAGAACCGTGGGTACGATAAGGCAGTGCGCGTTCTTTCAAGTTGTGACGAATGGTCACGGTATCTTTGGACAAATCTTGCATCATTTCATAACGTTGCGCATAACGCAATTCGTCATGTCCCATATAATAGTCAGCGGTGCTTCTTTCTTTCCCGCGTTCCAAACCAACAACTTTAATGCCCGCTTTGGTCAGTTCGGCAGCAACGATACCGCCTGTCCAACCCATACCTACGATAACGACAGGCACATGTGGTAATTTAGTAGCCATTTATTGTCAATCCCTTCTGTGATTATTTGCCCATGCTCATATGATCGTGCAAGCTTTTCGGTTCGTATTTAACGAGTCCTTCTTTTTCAATGTCTTTTGCGTAACCCATTTGGTTACCAGGATAGTTGCGCATTTTCCAACCTTGCATGTCTTTGTTTCCGCCATACATCGGGTCAGAATATACCCCTTCAATGGTCGCGCTGCGCAACAATTTGAAAAAGGCGGAAGTTGTTGTTCCGACCAATTTGAATTCTTTGCCTTCTTCGAAAACTTTCAGCACGGCATCTTGTTCTTCTTCCGAAAGCTCTTGGAACTTCTTGCTGTATTTTTGTTGGCAGTAGTCTGCCAGACCTTTCAAGCCAATGCTGAAAATTTCGTGACGGCGCAAAGGACTTTGCATTCCCAAATTTGCCGGAGCGTCAGGGAAGAAAGGTCCTTGCATATATTCTTTTGCATTCATTCCCCACGGACTAGCCAATTGGTGGTCAATGTAGTAAGCAACGCCCAAATCTTTCGCCCCTGGTCCCAAATCATCCTTCGGGTAGATGCGCTCAGCTGCAGCTTCTGTAATTTGGAACTGTTCTTGGTTGAAATACATCAATGCTTGGTTGTAATCAACGGTTTTCTCAACGACTTTCTCCACTTCTTCTTTTTGTGTGGTTTTTTGTCCGCCGCCCAAAGCTCCGCCGACTACCCCACCAACGATTAACCCACCGATTGCAATACCCGAGTTTTTCAGGAAGCTACGGCGCGAGGTGTCTTGCGGTTGTTTTCCGTCTGCCATAATGGAAATCCCCTCCAACTTTTTGTCATTTTCGTGTCGATTTTTGTAAGATTGTGTGTCCTGCTGTGACGATTGAATTATATACCTCTGATATTTTTTGTAAAGGGCTGATTTTATAATTATTATAATAATTTTTGCTAATAATTAACTTCTATAACATTAAAAACTATTGATCTTATGCGAAATTTTTCACAATCGCACTTTTGTTTCGTCACAAAATTTTTTTTTTTACGAAGAGCCATCCTGTTCCGCATATTTGGTTTAATGCCATTTTCTTCCTGTTAAAGCAAATAAAAAACCTGTTTGGTCAAAAACACCAAACAGGTTCAGATTTTCAGTTGAACTTGATTTTTTCGCAATGAAGCCTGTTCCACAAACAACCGAAACAATTGCTGGTAAACTTCCCCCTGATCGATAATCATTTCCGGATGCCATTGCACGCCAACCACAAAACGCTCACCAGATTGTTCGATTCCTTCAATCACTCCATCCGGGGCTTGCATCGTAATTTGAAAGCCGTCACCCGCCTGTTTGATCGCCTGATGATGGAAACTGTTCACCATCACTTCTCCATCGGCAAACAAATGGTGCAGCTTCGATTGTGCACTGACGGTCACGCTATGGGAGAGATGATCCTTTTGTCCGTTTGGCAGAGAGTGATTAAAGCTGTTCGGTCGTTCCGTCCGCAAATCTTGGTAAAGGGAGCCTCCGCTCACAACGGCGAGCAGCTGACACCCGCGGCAAATGGCTAGGATCGGCAGTTCCGTTCCATATAATACTTTTTTAGCCAAAACGATTTCATGGGCATCTCTGCGTGCATCAACCATACCCAAGCCAAAATGGGGAGCTTCTCCGTAAAAGCGGGGATCAAGATCCGTTCCTCCTGAGAGAATGACCCCGTCAAGCAGATCCAGGATACGCTCCAATGTCTCCGGCCGTTCCGTTATCGGCAAAATAACAGGCGTGCCACCCGCTCGTTCAACCGCTTTGATATAATCATCAGCCAATACCTGCCATTCCTGTCCGCGCGCTCCCATCGCGCCCTCTGTGCCGATCCGTTCATCATAGGAATAATTGGCGCAAATTCCAATCAAAGGCCTCATAACAGTCTCCTTTTCAACGCTGGCGAATACATACCCTTACAAGTAAGGAATCCTCCCGTCAACATGACCCATTCATGCTGTCACATTATTTGGATGATTTCCTGAATTAACTCCCGCAACACCGCATTTTCCCTGTTTCCGCACCTGATGCCGTCGCTTGAATTAGTATAGCACATTTGTTATATAACGCTACGCTTATCTGTTTGTGTTCTTTATCATACTCACTTTAGAAGTCTGGTGATTTAGGTCAGTTGCAACCATCTCTTCAGCATGAAAAATGAGGAAAACACCCTACCCAACGCCGAAATGAGCAGGTCGGA
>NZ_JAFBEB010000006.1 GCF_016908525.1 Brevibacillus fulvus | reverse complement strand
AGGGGATGTTGGCAAGTGGTTTTTTAATTTATGCAGCCCCTACGGGTCTGCATAAATTAACTGCCATAACCTACATTTTTAGTCTGCCATAAACAGTAATTTTACACAAGTAAATAAAGTATACAAATTCTAAAAAACCGAAAGAAATTACGGTATTAACGAACCTACCGCTACTGTCATATGGAAAACCTTATTGGAAACTAATATTGATCCATTTAAGATTGCCCTATGAATATATTCCCTTTTCATCCATAATGATGAATTAAGTAACAGGACACCGTCGGAAATAGAACTCAATATAGGGGTAGAATATGTTAATAAAACTTTTTCCACGGGGCTAAAGTAAACAGTCAAATTAGCGGCTGACGCAGACAAAGATGTGCAAACGCTGGTCATTCCAAGAACAGCGGTCCTCCTGCATCATACGAAGGGGGGCCGCTGTTATGTTTTCCCCAATTCAGTATGGTAAAATGAGTAAATTGACTTGCATGACAGCGGGGGAATCGATTATGAACAAAACCGATCGGCAGTTGGCCATCATGCTAGAAATGCAACGGAGCAAGATGTTGAAAGCGGAAGACTTGGCCGCTTTGTTTGAGACTAGCGTGCGGACGATCTATCGGGACATACATGCTCTGAGCGAGATGGGCATCCCGATTGTTGGGGCTCCCGGGCAAGGCTATTCACTAATGGAAGGATATTTTCTTCCGCCGGTGGGCTTTTCTGCGGAAGAGGCCGTGACCTTGCTTATGGGTACGGACTTTATCGAGCAGCGGTTGGATGGTGAATACGGAAGGGTGGCGAATGGGGCTCGGCGCAAAATTGAGGCGATCTTGCCGGAATCAGTGCGCGGCGAATCAGCGCGCCTGCGGGAAACGATGCAGCTTCTTCAGGTCGGCGATCCGCTAACCGGCTGGAGGGAAAAGGGCAATCTCGGACAGGTCAGGCGTGCGATAATGGAATGTCGCAAATTACGCATGACGTATGTGAAAATCATGCCGGAAAAGGACGGCGATCGGAAGAGCACGCGCGAGGTCGCTCCGTATGGATTGGTGCTCGTCCAGGGAAAGTGGATTTTGATCGCACGTTGCGACTTGCGGCAGGAAATTCGTCATTTCCGTTTGTCGCGGATGACCGAGCTTGCCGTATTGGAGGAGCGGTTTCTTTTTCCGCAAGGGTTTAACCTAAACAACTACCGTCCACCGGAAGATCGCAACGAACGGGTGCTGGTTCGTGCCAATCCGGAAATTGCCGATAAAATCGCCGAGACTTGTCCGTTTTATTTGCAATCGATGGACCAGCGGCACGAAGATCTTATAGTCAGCTTTCTTGTCCGTCGTCCTGAGGAATTGCTGCCTTATATCCTCGGTTGGGGTGGGGATGTTGAAGTACTGGAACCAGATTCTTTCCGGCAGCGGATTCGGGAAGAGGTCGAAAAAATTTTAAAACGCTACTGACACGCTGTTGTCAGGAGCGTTTTTTTATACTGTGCTTACATCCAAATCTAAAGAGGAGTTGTTTGAAAGATGAGAAGTACCGCGGAAGCATTGCAGGCGTTAGAGGAGACGGTAGAACGTTATTTGATCGAATTGGAAGCGATCGATATGGAGCAGTTGCAGAAAAAACCGAGCGAGGAAGAATGGTCCATCGGGCAAATGTATAACCATTTGATTCAATCGGCGCAATTTATGCATTTGCACAATGTCGATCAATGTTTGGCCGGAGGTGGTGCTGCGGCGGACGACGCTATGGCGGAAAAAACAGAGAGTGGCACGGAAGTTTTTGATCGAGGAAGTTTTCCCCCCGTCCGGATACGAATCCCTGCTTCACCGCAATACACTCCGAAGCAGCCGGAAAGCAAGGAAGAGCTAAGAGCAGGATTTCGGAGTGTAGTCGAGCGTATGAAACGCACGGAATCCACTTTAAATAAAGCGCCGCGAAGCAAAAAAATCCACCATCCCCGATTTGGCGCCCTTGACGCCAATGAATGGTTCTTGCTGGTAGAAATGCATTACAGGCACCATCTATTGCAACTGGAACGTTTGAAAAATTCCAGCAACACTTGATGGTCGCACCGAAGCCGCTTCGGTCTGGCCTACATCCGTTGCTGCACACGCCCTGACAAATCGATTTGCACATCGCGGGAGATCGATTCCACTCGCTTGATCAGCTTGGCCCCGTCGGTTTCATCCATCGGGACGGCTTGCCCTAATTCGGCATGGTAAGGCAGCATCGTTAATCGGCAGCCACCATTCTGCGAGCATTGAGCTTGCAGCACCATCGATTCCCATGTCTTCGGCTGTACCGCCCGGCTAAAAATGAAGTTGCCCAGGCTGTATGCGATCCATTTTCCTTTGTACGCTTCAAACCCTTGCAGCACATGGGGGTGGCAGCCGACAACCAAATCGGCTCCGGCGTCGATATAGGCATGGGCCAGCGAGATTTGATGATCTACCGGGTGGTCCACTTTTTCCTGACCCCAGTGGGCCAACACGATAATAATGTCGGCCTTGTCCCTGGCCTCCCGGATCGCTTCTGCCGCCCGTTGCGGATCGTAGCTGGCAGCCACTCCCGGCTTGTTCGCTCCGGCATACCAACTTACTTCGGGGACAACGCGGCTAAAGCCGAAGACCGCCATTGTTATGCCGTTTCGTTCGATCATCACCGGTGCGTATGCTTGATCCGCGTTCATGCCTGCGCCGACAAAGGCAATCTGTTGGTCGGTCAAATGCTGGAAAGTGTCCGACAATCCCTCCGTTCCTTGATCCATCGAATGATTGTTGGCCAAATTGACCAGATCGACGCCAGCCGCTTTCATCGGAGGCAGTCCGGCAGGTGAAGATTTGTAGACAAATTGCTTATTGGCAGCAGGCGTACCGCGCTCGGTCACCGGCGTTTCCAAGTTGGCGATCGTCAAATCATCTTGTTGAAACAGTGTTTTCACATACAGGTAAGGATAATCGTAGCCTTTTTGCTCAAGCAAATCTTCCACTTTGTCGCTGAGCATCACATCGCCGACAAAGTGCAGCGTGACTTCTTTTGTCTCCTGCTTGCTTGGTTCAATCGGTGCGGGGCTGTTTTGCGGTATGTTGCCGCCAGACTGATTTTGAACATGGTTAAGCGTAAGGACTGATAGCACCGCTGTCGCCAGCAGCAGCGTCGGGAATGCCGCCACTTTGATCCATCTCCCTTTTCTTCGTCTCCGCAGCGCTTGTTCACGAGCCGTGCGCGTGATGTCCATGATTTTCCCTCATTTACAGCGAATTTCTTTATTAATTTAGACGTGAGTTGTGCGGAATTGTTTCGAACATGGAACAGGCTTTGCGCAAAAAATATCCCCTTTCGTGTCAGAACGAAAGGGGAGCAGTTAGCAACAACCTTATTGGATGGTTACGCTGATTTGGTATTTTCGCAATACATAGGTGAGAAGTTTCAACTGGTAATCCGACAGATCCTGAAACACAAACTCCATCTGGCCGGCTTCTGTAGGGGTAATGTAAAAGTGGCGGATACCGTGAAACAGGATTTCCTTTTGCAACTGAACTCCTTCTTCAGGAGCAACACTTACCCGATAGCACACGTAAAGACCTCCTTGACCATCTAATAGAGTACCAGAGGCAGGAGGAAAAAGTCAGAAAAAATGTGGCAAACTTACGTCGAGACTTTTACAAAAAAGTGGACGTAGTGTCAATGTTTATAATTTTTTCTCTTCTTTACGCAGCCGAGCGTCGAGAACAAATGTCCCGAAGGGAAGCAGGGAAGCGACGACGGCGGCCAAGACACGCAAGATAGACCAACGATGCACAATCGTAACGTGAGCAATCGCCAGCATGAATAAAACAAACAACAGACCGTGTATCCAACCGACGAGTTTGACCGGTTCCGGCATGGCCAAATAATATTTTAGCGGCATGGCAATGCCGAGCAAGACAAGATAGGAGATTCCCTCCAGGATGCCGATCAAACGTAAGCGGGCAAGCGGTGTTTTCAACATACGCAAACCTCCAGATTTTGCAAATTTCCACAAGATTACTATAGCAAACGGTTGGAGCGGCAGTACAGGCTCGATTTTCTGGGCAAACCTTGCCGCCGTTTTTTCGCGCTCGTCAGCACACAAACGGGAATAGGAAGCAACTGCCGGGAGAACAATACCTCTGGCAGATGTGACAATTCCTGTTTAGGAGGGCGTTTCCATTGTTTTTTCTGTACGCTTTCTTAACCATTTTGAACAAATGTATATTGTTTTATGGCTTTATGCTGGACCCCGCCCATACTTCTTTCGACTGGAACCGGGCATTTCATTTGGCCATACCCCGTTTGCATTTGTACGCAGCGTTTATCCTGTTTCTTTTGTCATTCTCGTTTTTGTTTCGCAACCTTTCTCGCTGGTATCTGCTCGGAATCAATGGCACTCTGTCCCTGGTGATGATGGTTGATTTGCTGTATGTTCGCGCCTTCAACACCTTGCCTACGTTCAATGTGTTGGCACAGCTCAGCAACCTCGATAATTTGACCGACAGCATCATCATGCTCATTCAGCCGTGGGACGCTGTGTTCTGGATCGACCTCCCCGTCGGTTTGTTCTTGCTCGTCCGCTATCGCTATCTGTTTGCCGTCAACCGATGGAAAGTCGTTCCTTCCCTGTTCCTTATGGTTCTTTCGTTGGCAGTTATTTGTTACGTACCGCTTGGCAGTCATTATTTCGGTCGCAAGGACAGCAAGGCGCTGTTTCGGCTGTTTGACCCGACGATTACGTGCTATAACCTCTCACCGATCGGCTTTCATGCGCTTGATATGGTTGCCTATGTCAAGGAAGGGCGAACCGTGAAATTAAGCCAACGAGACGTGCAAGAGATTCGGGAGTGGTATGACAAAAAAGCGGAACATCTTCCTGACAATCGGTACAAAGGGATCGGTCGGGGAAAAAACTTGATTATGATCCAGGTGGAAAGCTTGGAAAATTTCGTGCTGAACCGTAAACTGTTCGGTCAAGAACTTACGCCGCATCTCAACAAGATTTTGCAGCACAGTCTGTTTTTCTCGCAAATTTATGAGCAGGTGAATCATGGCTCGACCTCTGATGCGGAATTTATGAGCAATACGTCGATTTATCCGTTGCGCAAAGGGAGCGTTTTTTTTCGTTATCCGGCGAATCGCTATGTCTCGCTGCCTCGCTTGCTGGAAGCAAAAGGCTACCGGACGATGGTGTTGCATGCCGACAAAGGGAGTTATTGGAATTGGGCGCAGGCATTGCGTTCGATCGGGTTTCAGCAAACAGCCGATATTACCCGATTCGCGCGGGAAGAGCGGATCGGCATGGGGCTGAGCGATGCTTCCTTTTTCAAACAGGCGTTGCCGATGTTGAAACAGAACAGTCAGCCGTTCTTTTCCTTTCTGATTACGATGTCCAGCCACTCGCCCTATAAAATTCCGCGAGAACAGCAATTGCTGCACTTGGAGCCGGACAAATATCCGGAATCTCTGTTCAATTACTTGCAAAGTATTCGTTATGTCGACCAACAGCTCGGCTATTTTTTTGCGGCATTGAAAAAAGAGCAGCTATTGTCCGATACGATCGTCGTCCTATACGGGGATCATGAAGGGGTCCACAAATATACGCCCGGCGATATGAAGCCGTACCCGGAACTGGCCAACGGCAAACGCGTGCCGTTTATTGTGTACGCGGAACCGTTGACGGGCAAGGAAATTGCAACAATTGGCGGCCAAATTGATATGATGCCGACAATCGCCTATTTGATGGGCATCGAGGAGCACCAGTATCTCCATTCAGCGATGGGCCGTAACTTGCTGAAAACAGAGAAAAACTACGCAGTCCTGGCCAATGGCAAACTGGTCGGCGACGAGAGGGAGCCGGCGCGGCAGGAGTTATACAAGCAAGGGTTGTTTGTTGCGGATCGGATCATTAAGGGAGATTACTTTCGTCTGATATCCCGTTAAACGAGAGACACCTTCAAGAGCAAACGGATCTTGAAGGTGACCGTCGATCCAAGCGGGAGGTATTTGGGTATCGATTTGCTCAAGGAATCCGCCGATGCCTTGTCTTCCTTGACGTACTTGTACGACACGAGGTCAAACGACAAAATTGACTTGCGCCAGGTGCTGAAATCTGCGCAAGATCAAAATATGTAAAGCCAATATTGGCAGGACGGCAAAGTCGTCTTCCAGGTCGAAAGCAACGGACAGTTCCTGTTGTTTGATTACAAGCCAGCCTGGGAGAGCGAAAACGAATAAACGGCGGACAAGAAATAAAAAACAACCAGTCGCTGCTGTGGCGACTGGTTGTTTTGCTTTTTGGGCCAGTTCGAATGACGGCTTATGCGAGTCATCAAGAAGCGTTTATTGCTTCGGTGCCGCTCCATTGCCAAACAGCTTTTCCCCCATTACATGATCGAGCGGAATATAGCCGATTTCACGGCTGTCCAAACTGTTGTTTCGATTGTCACCCATGACAAAGATATGGCCATCGGGGACAACCCATTTGTCGTCGGACACGAATTCCATCGGTTCTTTAATATAAGGTTCATCCAGGGCGACGCCGTTCCGATATACTTTATGATCTTTAAACTCAAGGACATCTCCGGGCTTGCCGATCACGCGTTTTACATAGAATGTATGTGTGTCGGAGGTTCCCATAATCAGGCTAAAAATGGGGTTCTCCAAAATATCGTCCAACAAAGAGCGCTTGCGTTCTACCCTGCTGTCGATGATCACGATATCGCCGTAATCAGGATAGTATGAGAAAGTATGCGAGAGCTTGGAGACAAAAATCCGTTCTTGGTCATATAAGGTAGGGTCCATTGAGTGACCATCCACTTTATATGGCTGGAAAACAAAAATACTTATTAAGATTGCAAAAATCAAGGCAATTACCAATGATTTTATCCAATCCAATACTTCTTTTACTGTGCTCACAAAAAAGCCGCCTTTCTGTTTCGGGTATATGGGCATTCAAATTATATCGCAAATCCGCGGAAAGTTACAAACAAGCTGCAGTCAAATGGCAAAAATTAACGCAAAAGTCCTGCAAATCCACAGGCAAGGCCGAAATCCCTTTTATTCTCAAATAAGTTAATCTTCGTTATAATAACGGTAAATCTGGTGATTGGAAAAGTGTTGAGGAGGCTTCAATGGAATCAGGATTTAAGGAAACGGTAATTCAACAAGCTTTCTGCTTGTCATTTGCCGCGACGATTTCTGAAGCAGGATCACCTGCTGTCACGGACATCAGCGTGCCGCTCTGGCAGGCACTTGGATATCGATCGCCAGCCGGGAAAATGAACTTGGACGATCTGCTCGCGGAAAATACGGAACTGGCTGGATTGTATCGACAAAAGGCTGCGGAAAAAGCGCCATTTTTTTATTTTGAAGCCAACTTTTTCGATGCCAACCGTCGGAAGATTCCTGCAAAAATGGTCTGCTTTCCGGATGGCTTCGCACAAGCAAACCGGTTCCTCCATGCTGTTCAACTCATACCGCAGCAAGGAGGCAAGCAAATCGAGAGAACAGAACGGACGGTGGCACCTTGCCGGAAGCTGGTTGACCGCTGGCACGATGGATTGTTTCACTTGTTGGTGAACCATATTGACTCCATTTTCTGGATTCAGGAATTGCCGGCGAGACAAGTGATTTACCTGAGTCCGTCATTCGAAAAAATATGGGGCATACCGGCGGCCAAAGTTTACGCAGATCAATCGGTCTGGCAACAAATGGTGCTCAAAGAGGACCAGGACGTTTTTCATCATGTTTCGCTCGAAAAAAACTTTTGCCGGGAATTTCGGATCGTTCGGCCGGATGGCACCATCCGCTGGATTCGCGACATGGGCAATCCGGTATTCGATGCGGCAGGGAATGTCTGCTTGCTGGTGGGCATCGCCGAAGATATTACGGAACTAAAAATGAAAGATGAACTGTTGCAAAAGACGGAGAAATTGCGGCTGGTTGGGGAACTGGCAGCAGGCATCGCCCACGAGGTGCGCAATCCGCTGACGACGGTCAAAGGGTTTATCCAACTGTTGCAAAGGGAGATCGATCCGCATGTTTGCAAGCTGATGCTCCAGGAGATGGACAGAATCGCCAAAATTGTGGACGAGTTTTTGTTTTTAGCCAAGCCAAAGCCGGTCAACCGACTGGCTGTTCAGTCTGTAAGCGCATTGACTCGCCAGGTGACCGATCTGCTTTTGCCGGAAGCGATTTTGCATAATGTGCAACTGGTTTGTGAGACCGAAGATTTTCCGTTCGTCTGTGACGCAAATCAAATAAAACAGGTCTTGATCAATCTGATCAAAAATGCGATTGAAGCGATGCCGATTGGCGGCATTGTGAAGATTCGCTCTTACCAATACAACGAAACATTGTTCGCCTTGGAGATTATCGATGGCGGGGTAGGCATCGCTCCAGACAGGCTGGATCGGTTAGGCGAGCCGTTTTTTTCACAAAAGGAGAAAGGAATCGGCTTAGGGTTGATGATCTGTTTTAAAATAATCGAAAACCATCGCGGTCGTCTGCAAATTGACAGCGAATTGGGACAAGGCACAAAGGCGACTATTTATTTGCCGATCGCTCAGCCGGCTGATGGACAGACAGGAAGCTCCGGCTAACACGCCCCTGGGGAGACGGCCGAAGACTTTTGGCTGAAACACTAGCTACTTTTGTTGCCTTTTTCGTATAATAGACATATTGTTTTTTGGCTGCACCAAATTGGAAGGAAGTGAAACAGATTTGTCGAAACAGGTGACCTTACTTGCAATCATGGGCATCATTTTTTCCTTGCTCGCGGGTTGCGCCCAACCGGAAGCTTCCACGGACAAAAAGACAGAACAAGCCGAAGTTGAACTGACGATTTCTGCCGCTGCCAGCTTGATGGACGCCCTAAACGAAAGCAAGGCAGTGTTTGAACAAAAATATCCGGGGATGAAATTAACCTACAATTTTGGCGGTTCGGGAAAATTGGCCCAACAAATCACACAAGGGGCGCCTGCCGATCTGTTTTTGTCTGCCAGTGCAAAGGATATGGATCGTTTGCAAGCGAAAGAGCTGCTGTTGGCCGACAGCAGACGGGACTTTGCCAGAAATGAACTGGTGCTGATCGCGCCGCAGAACAGTCCGTTAAGCATCGATTCGTTTGATCAGATCGATCCCGCCGCTGTCCGGCATTTTGCGATAGGCGAACCGGCTAGTGTTCCGGCTGGCACCTATGCAAAACAAGTTTTGCAAAATTTGAAACTTTGGGAGGAGATCCAGCCAAAGCTCGTCTTTAGCAGTGATGTTCGCCAAGTGCTTGCCTATGTGGAATCCGGGGATGCCGATGTGGGTGTCATTTACAGCAGCGATGCCGTCATCGGCAAGGGGATCAAGGTGTTGGCGACCGCGCAAAGCCAATGGCACGAGCCGATTGTATACCCGGGAGCAGTCCTTGCGGCAAGCGCCCATCCGGCTGAAGCGCAACGCTTCCTTGCGTTCATCATGTCCGAGGAAGGAAAACGGATCTTGCAAAAATACGGGTTCCAAACGTAAGGAGCTGCACATTCAACATGGAACAGACCCATCTAACGCCTCTGTACATCTCGCTGAAAGTGGCCGGCATCTCCACGCTGCTCGTCTTTATTGTCGGGGTATGTTTGGCGAAATTGCTGTCTCGCCGATCTTTTTGGGGAAAAGGATTGCTGGAATCGCTCTTGTTATTGCCGATGGTGTTGCCGCCGACAGTGGTGGGGTTCGGTCTGCTGATTTTGTTCGGCAAAAACGGCTGGATTGGCCAATGGCTGGCCAGTTTGAACATTCAGGTCGTTTTCTCGCTGCTGGGGGCTGTGATTGCTTCGGCTGTTGTTTCCTTTCCTCTGATGTACCAGAGCGCTTCGACTGCATTCAATAGTGTGGATGCTCGCTATGAAAATGTCGCCCGTACGATGGGAGCCTCGGAGTGGCGGATTTTTTGGACGATTACGCTGCCGTTGGCTTGGCCGGGCATGTTGGCGGGGCTGGTTTTGACATTTGCCCGCGCTTTGGGTGAATTTGGGGCAACGTTAATGCTGGCGGGATACATTCCGGGCAAAACCGATACACTGCCCGTTGCCATTTATTTCGCCGTCGAATCGGGGCAGACGGAGAAAGCCTCCTTTTGGGTAATCATCATCGTGTCGTTGGGGTTAAGCGCGACGCTGTGGCTGAATTGGTGGAGCAATCGAACGCGCAGGCTGACCGGACGATAACAACTTGGGAATGAGGTTTGCCATGTTTTCACTGAACATTACAAAAAACCGCAAACAGTTTCAACTCGATGTCTGCTTTTCAGCTCTGGCGGAAATCGTTGTCCTGTTTGGCCCGTCCGGTTCCGGCAAAACGACGATCCTAAACTGTATTGCCGGGTTGGAGCAACCGGACTCCGGTGAAATTCGCCTGGATCAACAGCTTTTTTTTGCTGACCGGCACAAGCCGCTGCCGCCGCAGCAGCGAAAAGTGGGCTATCTTTTTCAAGATTACGCCCTGTTTCCCCATATGAACGTGGAAAAAAATATTCGCTATGGGCTGCCGCGCAAGGATGCCGATTTGCGCTCCTTGCTGCAAGTGTTGCGCATTGAGCATTTGCTCGCTTCCTACCCGTGGCAGATTTCAGGCGGGGAGAAGCAGCGGGTCGCCCTGGCACGTGCTCTGGCCACGGAGCCGAAGCTGTTATTGCTGGATGAACCTTTTTCCGCCTTGGATTCCGAGACGCGCAAACAATGCCAGGATGAACTGTTGCGTTACCAGCAAATTTGGAACATTCCTTTTATCATCGTGACCCACGATATGGATGAAGCGAAAAAGCTGGGTGATACCCTTATTTTTTTGGAGAATGGACGCATTGCTGCGATCGAAAAGAAAGCGTTGGCTCACGAATAACCGTTTCCCTGTCCTCAAACAGAAACCGCCTCCATGGAGGCGGTTTCTGTTTGCTTTTAAATTTTAAAGCGAGACACAACCAGTTGCAGTTGTTCCCCGATTTTAGACAGCGATTCCGAAGAGGAAGCCACTTCTTCCATGGCGGCCATCTGTTCTTCGCTGGACGCGCTCACTTGTTCTGTTCCCGACGACATTTCCTGCGTCGCCGCCAAAACTTCGGAAACTTGGCTCGTCACCGTTTGCACGGAAGCGTTGATGTCGGCAAAATGTTTGCCTGTTTCCATAATAACGCCGATCCCGGTTTCGACCTCTTCCATTCCTTTTTCCATCGCAACAGCGGTTTCATGCGTTTGCGTTTGGATGTTTTTGATCAAAGCGGTGATTTGTTTGGCCGAGTTTGCGGATTGTTCCGCCAACTTCCGAACTTCATCCGCTACCACCGCGAACCCGCGTCCGTGTTCGCCGGCTCTTGCTGCTTCGATCGCTGCATTCAGGGCAAGCAGGTTGGTCTGACCGGCAATATCCGAAATGACACCAACGATACTTTCGATTTCATACGAGCGCACATTCAACTCTTTAATGTTTTCCGCCAAATTGTCGACTGTGCCCTGGATCGTTTGCATCTGTTTGATCGCTTCTTCCAGTTTGGTCTTGCCTTCATTGGAGCGGTTGGTAGCCAGCCGGGCAGATTCATTGACCATCTTGGTATTGGACGTGATTTGCTGGGTACTGGCGGCAATTTCCATAATCGAACTGGTAATTTGCTGAGTGGACGAGCTCGTTTCCTGCGCGCTGGCCGCCAGTTCTTCGGAAGAAGAGGCGACGAGCATCGCCGTTTGTTGGACTTCGATGATGACCTGGCGCAAATTGTCCTCCATCTGATTGGTTGATTGGACAAGATCGCCGATTTCATCGCGATTTTTCACCTGCAACTTCTCTGAAGACAGATGTCCGTTGGCAACCCTTTGCAGAGCGCCCGCCACCAACCGGATAGGAGCGGAGATGATGCGCGTGATCACCAAGCCAAATACGATCGCCAAAACGACCGCGACAATACTGATGATCACAACCAATTCGATCGAATGATTGATCGCTACTTCATTTTCCTGCTTCGCTTGCTCGATGACAGCTTTTTGTTCTTGGGCAAGCTGCGTGGAAAGTTCCCGCATTTCCCTGCCGACCGGGATGACCTCCTCGACAGCTTTTTGCAAAGCCGCTTGCTTATTTGTTTTGAACAATTCGAGCACTAGGTCCGAGTTGGTTTTGTACTGTTTGTTCAACTCTTGCAGTTGGAGTATCCCTTTTTTTAAGGAATCGCGGTTTGTTCTTTCATCGAGTGTCGGCAAAAGTGTTGATAATGATTCCTGAATCGCAGGCAAGTCCGTCAGAAAGCGCTGCTCTTCCGTCAGGAGGTATCCCCGCAATACACTGCTTTGCTGAGCGGCCATCGCTTTCACTTCAATCAAATCGTTGAGTACAGAAATCCGGCGGTCAATCAAATCACTGTAAGCATTTTTGACCGAGATGAAGTTGAAATAAGTAATCACGGTGATAACAGCAATCAGTACGGCGACGCTGGTAAAACTAAGCAATAACTTCCGGCCAATCGTCATTCTCAAAACGGAGCACCTTCCTTACGGGCATGATCGTGTGTTGTATGAAAATCATCGGTTCGCTATAGCGTCGAAATGAACCCAGGCTACCCCCCTTCCCATTTGCGCGGAACAAAACCAGTGATTAGTTACCCGCAAGCGGCAGATGGTAAACATTTTTCCGGAAAAATTTTCACTTCTCATTCGCAATTGAGGGTTACAACCAGGTGATGAACGGAGCTGCGGCAAGAGAACGGCCGTTTCCACACGACAAAAGCATTTTGCTTGCAAACTGCGAAAAAACCGTCTTTTTTCTGGATAAAGAAAGAAAACTTGTTGAAAAATAAGAGTGAATTGGTATAGTAATTAAGTGAGCGAAGGAAAATAACGCCTTTGCTTTTGAAAAGGATGAATGACGGTGGAAACGGAAAAGGATAACGGAGAACGGTTGGGGAATTTTCTGGCAAAACTGTTGCGTGATACGTTTGGGAAAGGGCCGGAATCGATCCATGTTTCAATGGGACACGCTTTTATCGTAATCTACATTCGAAACTTTCTTTCCCCTATGGAACGGCTGTTGATTGAAAAGGACGAGGAACAGACCGTTCATCGAACCCGTGAGCTGTTAATGCGAGGAATTTCCTCGGAAATTGCTGCTTACATCAAGATTGTCACCGGAATGGACGTCAAAGAGTTATACTACGATTGGAGCTTCCAAAACCGGACGGGAGTCATTATCGGGATAAGCGAACAACCGGTTCAAAACTCCACCACGACATTTGCCGATTTTCCTGGCAAGGTTCAACTCCTTCAGGAGATTAATCGGATTAGTATACGTGCACAAAAGCTTCCCGAAGAAATATATTCATACCAATTAAACCCGCGAACATTGATCATTGTTCGCAACGGGATATTGGTCAGCATCGAAAAAGAATTAATTCGACTGGGCTATGATCAAATTCTGAAAATTGCCAAGCGATTATTGGAAAAAAAGCTGTTGCACAATAACAGTCATTTTGAATCGATCCTTTCGGTTAAAGTAATGGACATCTTTGCCGATTGGAATTTTGAACGGGATAAAAGCGTGATCGTCATGATCTTGAATCCTTCATATCCAACAGGTGGAAATGAGCTGGACAACCTCGTTGAGCCAGACATGAGCCGGAACAATTAGCATGATCAATTGTTTCGGCTCCTTTTTATTTTCTGCCGTTAGCTGGCGTTGGAGAAGATCCAAGCCTCATGTAAGAAGAAACAAATTGAAAAGGAATGAATTGTTTTGGAGATTGCGACAATAGAAAAAGAACTGGGCAGTTTTATCGGCAGGCTTCTCCGGGACAATTTCGGCAAAGGACCTGAATCCATTTTTGTTTCTGTTAGCGAACGGTTGATCAGTATTTATTTGCGGAATTTTTTCCAACCGATGGAACGAATTTTGTTTGACCAAGGGCAGGAAGAGCTGATTGCGAGAATGAGAAATTTGATGATGAACTCACTGATTCCGGAAATCAAAACAAAAATTCATTTTCTGACCAATAATCCGATAAAATCTGTCTACTACGATTGGAACCTGTCGCAGAAATCGGGAATGATCTTGATTGTATCGGCAAATCCCTTCGATCATGCTGCTTACCTTAAACCGGATTTTGAAGGGCAGGAAATTTTGCATCGCCAAATGATCGCAGCCAACGGGAATCATTCAGACCAGATGGAGTCGCTGAAGCTGAATGACCGTACCATTCTGGTTATGCATAGCGGGGCTTTTACAAAAGTGGAGCAAGAACTGATTCATTTGGGCTTTGATGAACTCGTCCTTATGGCAAAGAAAAATGTCGTAAAAAGTTTCCTGGAGAAAGTAAACTTCGAGAGCTTCTTGCTAAGACAGGTCCGTGATATTTTTTTGCTTTACAATGCAGAATGGGAACAAATCTGGTTTGTTTTCATGCTTGGTCCCAACAAGCGCGGTTCCGAAGAGCTTGGCAATAAGTAAATCCGACGAGAAAGGAAAGGCCAGCAATATGCGAGTCACTGAAACAGACAAGCAAGCAGAAGAATTGGAACTTTTTCACTTTATTTTAACGCACGCACAGGAATTTTTTTGCTTGTGCACTGCTCAGGGAGACATTACGTATATCTCACCGAGTCTTTATCATTTGCTCGGGTATCAGCCCGACGAGATGATTCATCACTCTTTGTTTGAACTGATCCATTCAGCAGACGAAATACCGCTTGGCAGACTGGCGGTTGTAGAACCGTTTCAATGTCGATTGCTGCACAAAAACGGAACGCCGATCTGGATGGAGCTGCAGGTCAAACCGTATCGGGTACAAAACGGAAAGCCCGTTGCCTATCTTTTGATTGGCCGGGACATCCGCGAGCAAAAAATCAGCGAAGAGTTGATCTTGCAAACGGAAAAGCTGTCCGTGGCCGGTCAATTTGCGGCAGGCATCGCACATGAGATTCGCAATCCGCTAACGGCATTGAAAGGGTTTTTGCAGCTGCTCGAAAAGGGCACTGAGGACAAAACGCTCTATTACGAGATCATGAAAGCGGAATTGGAGCGGATCGAAAGTATTTTGAATGAGCTGCTCATTCTCGCGCGCCCCATGAAATGTCGTTTCAGCCACAAGATATTCACAAGTTGCTCGAGCAAGTGGTCACCTTGCTGTTGTCACAGGCGTTGTTGCACAATGTCCAAATTGAAACCAAATTTCAACCGAAGCCGCTGCTGGTCGATTGTGACCAGAACCAGATCAAGCAAGTATTTATCAACCTGTTGAAAAATGCGATTGAGTCCATGCCCAACGGCGGACTGGTCGTGATTGCCACGGAAAGCGACGATCAGGAAGTCGTCATTCAATTTCGCGACCGGGGAAACGGAATTTCCCCAGAGACGTTGGCCAAACTGGGCGAACCGTTTTATACGACGAAAGAAGCAGGTACCGGACTTGGACTGATGATCAGCTTTCGCATCGTGGAAAATCATAAAGGGCGAATCGACGTTGCCAGTAAAGTCGGAAAAGGCACGACGATGAAAGTGAGATTGCCTTTGGCGGCGGGGGAACAGCAAAAAAAAGCGCGCCGCTCGCAGTGAGCTTTTTGCGAGCGGTCCCGTGAGCATTACGGCTGTTTTGGTTGCCGATTGCTTTCATGCGGCAGACTTTTGAATTCATATCCTTGTTTTCGGGCATCATCAATAATTTTCCCTAACGCTTCGGCATTATCCTTGGATACGGCATGCAGCAAAATGACTGCACCGGGATGGAGCTGTGCCATGACCTGATCGTAGGCATACTTCCATCCTTTTTGCTGCTTGGTATCCCAGTCTTTATAGGCAATGGACCAAAAGACGTTGCGGTAGCCGCATTCTTTGCTGACAGCCAGCGTTCGATCGCTAAAGATTCCCCGCGGCGGACGAAGGAAAGGCATTTCTTTTTGACCGGTCGCTTGGGCAACGGCTTCTTTTACTTTCGCCAGTTCTTCCTTTATTTTATCGTTCGAAATACGGGTCATATCCGGGTGACTCCAGGAATGATTGCCGATCTCATGTCCTTCCGTGACCATTCGTTTCAACAATTCCGGCTGATCCTTCACATAATGGCCGGTTACAAAAAAGAGGGCCGGCACCTTTTTGCTTTTCAAAGTATCCAGGATTTGTGGAGTAAAGCCGTTTTCATAGCCGTTGTCAAAGGTAAGGTACAATTCCTTTTTGCTTGTGTCCCCTTGAAAGATGGCTCCGTTTCTTGCGAGAATTTCCTTGAAGCCTTCCTGGTCAATCGAAGCGGGCTGACCGTTTTTGCTCTTTTTAAATCCAAAATGAAAAGGAGTTTCATCATAGGCGGTCGCCGTCGGCAGCGCGGTGAACAAAGCCAGCAGCAGCGTCAGCGATAGTAGCCAAAATCGTTTCATGTCTCCCATATCCTCCTTGTCTGGCGAACTGCCCATAATTTTTCCGCTGCAAACCATGCTTATGTACGGCCGCTCTTGGCAATTCCGCCCATGCCAAAAGAGGAGGTAACCTTTTTCTCCCAATTCCGTCTTATAGGATGATACGAGATAAAAAGGAGTATGGCTAAATGAAAAAACGTTCCTCGATCTCCATGTTATTTTTGACAATGATGTTAAGTTGCGCCACGGCCAATCCGATCACGGCGGCAGCGAGTAACAATCAACAAAGCGATGCCACGCTGGATCAGCAAGAGGCTGACGTGAATGGCGATGGGCAAACAGATCTGGTTATTTTAACGGGGGAGAAAGAAAATCCGCAAGATCTGTGGAATTCCCGATTGCATATTGTGGTGAAGGATGGGAAAACAGGAAAGAGCACCGAGTTGAAAGCTGATGGGAACCAAGATTTGAGTGGCTATGATCCGGGATTGTTTTTGGGCGATTTTACCGGCGATCAAGCAGCGGAAATTATGGTCAGCGCAGATACGGGCGGCAGCGGCGGTGTCGTAAATCATGTCATTGTCGACTGGAAGAGCGGACAGCGGATCATTTTTGGCGAGAAGCAGAACGCCGGAATGCAAATCGAAGGTTTCTTTCGCGATGGCTTTACCGCTCAATTAACCAGTCAGGCCATTGGCAAATCATTTGCGATCCATGTCAAAGAGCAAATGAAAGATTACATCGGGCAGCTTTTCGACCAGCAAGGAAAATATACGGGTCCGGTCGAAGAGCAAGCCCAGATTCTTTCGGACCCTTTCGGCTTGCTGACACCGATTGATGTTGACGGCGACGGAGTATTCGAACTGGAAGGGACGCAAAATGTATGGGGACCGGCACATGTGAACGGCCTGACAGACGTTACGTCCGTTTGGGCCTACAAACAGGGGAGTTGGATTCCCGTCCGGGCTCACTACACGGTGGAGATGCCGCTGATTGAACAAACGAATGGAAAATAATCGCAACTTTTTTTGGCTGCCGTTCGTAAACCATTACCATCGGAGAAAAAAGGAGGAAACAGGATGATCGTTACGACGACAGGCACCTTGCAGGGTGTGGAAATTGAGCAATACCTGGATATTGTCGTTGGTGAAGCGATTATGGGCGCCAATGTTGTTCGCGATTTTCTCGCAGGGATTACCGATATTATCGGCGGACGAAGCGGAGCTTACGAAAGCAAGCTGGCACAGGGCCGGGACATCGCCTTGAAGGAGATGAAAGAGCGGGCTCGGCGGCTCGGCGCTGATGCAGTGATCGGAGTGGATCTCGATTTTGAAACGTTGCGCGACGGGATGATGATGTGCATCGCATCGGGGACTGCGGTTAAACTGAAAAAATAAGCGAAAAACGAGAGCGAATCCGGAAGCTCTCGTTTTCCGTTTTTGCTTACCAGTTTTAAGTCCATACTAAAAAATTAGGGGAAACACTGGTAAAAAACGGACAATCTCGCTACAATAAGACCAATGAACTACCTGATGGGGGCTCTATGAGAACGTTTTATTATTTCCTTGCAGATGTTCAACAAGTGTCGGATCAGGAGATTTTATTCGATCTCTATCACATCATCAAACCGGCAAAAGAAGAGCCGGTTCGGGAAAGAATGAAGTCTGCTGTTGTCTTGCCGCGCCATTACTTTGATTATCTGATCAACAATGGCGTTATGCAGGTGGAAGGGATGAGCCGCTACAAGACCCGGCAGGAAGCCACCGTGGCGATTGGCATGAATATCAAGTCGATCGGTCGGCATATTCTTTTTGATATGTGCTTCTCTCCGCAGACCTACAAGCTGTGGCAACACGCAGATGCCTTTATTGACGAGATCAGTCTGCCAGCCGATATTTTTGAGGAATATGTCTATCGGCTCGGGGCACTCAGCCGCTTTCGCTATTTGGGACGAGTGGATGATCCTCTGGCAGCTGCGGAAATCGGCGAAAATGACATGATTGAGTTTAAACAGGATTTTCTCTTATCCAAACCGGGGATTATCAAGTCTGTGGTCGCTTTTGCCAACAGCAACAATGGCAACTTGTTTCTCGGCATTTCTGATGAGGGAAAGATTGTCGGCGTCAATCATGAACTGGAACAATATGGGGACCCGGATAAGTATATTCTGGCGATTACACAATATATTCAAGATAAGACAACCCCCTTTTTGACGCCATTTCCGAAAATTACGTTGCAAAAGGTGGAGGATAAGTATGTCGTGTGCATTTTTGTCGAGGTATGCTCGGAGTTGATTTGCGGCCTGGATAAAAACGGGGAGAAGTTTGTGGCGATTCGTACCAATAATCGGTCCTTTATTGTCAGGGACCCTCACCAGATTGGGGAAATCTATGTCAAGAGAAAGCTGGGTAGCGAAATAGGCAGACGCTTAGGGCTGCTGTAGGAGAGACCGCTGACTTTTGGGAATGGGAGGAATTACCTTGGCAAAATGGGTGACTTGTTTGCTGGCTGCTTTGTTTGCCGGTCTGTTGCTCTCCGGTTGTGCCGAAACAGCGAACCAGGAAGTGTCAGGAATTGCCGAAAACCTGGACACAGATTTGAACAATATTGAAAAAGTAACCGTTATAACAGCGGATGGACTGGAAATTCCCATTCGTCTCGATCAGTTTAACAGCGATTTTTCCATCAAAGGGAAAAACTTGCAAACGGCGGATAAGCCGCTGCAAAAAGATGAAGTAGCCTACACCGTGGTGCTGCATCGAAAAAACGAAGCTCCTCTGGTTGTGGAGGTCGGCAAACAGGCGAGTCAGTTTGCCGATCAAACCTATCGGGGAGTCGGAGCGGAAAAATTATACGGCTGGATTCATGGGATCGTCGGTAAAACACTTTTGCAAAATGAAGTGAAAGAGATTGTGGTCAACGCCGATGATCTCACCCGCTCGCTTCGGCTGAACGATCAGGAAACCGCCGATGTGATGCGGCTGCTAGCCAATTCCGAAAGTGTGGATCAGCTGGAGATCCCGCAGTTTCCACTCTATCCAGGCTATCGCCTGCGGCTGGATTTTGCGGAAACTGCGCTTGAAGCAAAAATTTTAACGCCAACCTTGCTCTATTTTGAGGCAGGCAGCGATCAGCATTATTTGCGGGTGGACAGCGAGTTGTTTTCCAAGTTAACAGAATGGATTCCGCTGACCGGGGGCAGCGGGGATGAGTTTGCCCCTCTCTATAAAACGACTGAACTGCAAATTTCACCGGGCAGTGATCCGGAAGTGAAGGCCGCCAAATATAAAATGGCCGATTCCACGTTTGAGCAAGGGTTGTCCCATCAGTTGGTTCGCTTGCTGAAGCAAGCCAAGCCGGCAACGGAGATTCCGCTGCCCGACAAAGCCAATTTTTCACTCGTTTTTGTGGTAAATGGAGAAAAGCAAGCGGTCGATTTTTACACCGATGCTTTTGTCTTTGCTGGAAAAACTTATGCTGATCAAGGAATAGCGGCGAAAACGCGCGCCTTGTTTGCCGAGATCGCAAGACAAAAGCAGTAAGCGGCAAAAGTTTGCCCGCACATGCTGGAAACGAGTTATTTGACTACCACTTTTGAAATTTTTGTCGTAAAATAAAAATGTTGGACTGATGTTGGCGGTTTTACCAGTTTTAAGGAATTTTACCGCCAGTCAACGAACACAAAAGGCATTCACCTGCGCAATGCTTGGCGGATGCCAAGTTACCAAGTCTGCCATAGGAGGATGGAGAATGAACATTCATGAGTATCAAGGCAAAGCGATACTTAAGCAGTACGGTGTAAAAGTGCCAGAGGGGCGTGTTGCGTTCACAGTGGATGAGGCGGTGGAAGCAGCGAAAGAACTGGGCACATCAGTAGTCGTTGTGAAAGCGCAAATTCACGCAGGTGGCCGCGGAAAAGCGGGCGGCGTGAAAGTTGCCAAAAATCTGGATGAAGTTCGTACATATGCGGAACAAATCCTCGGCAAAGTTTTGGTTACCCACCAAACGGGGCCGGAAGGAAAAGAAGTAAAACGGCTTCTGATCGAACAAGGCTGCGACATTAAAAAAGAATATTATATCGGTTTGGTCGTCGACCGTTCGACCGGTCGTGTCGTCATGATGGGTTCTGAAGAAGGCGGTACGGAAATCGAAGAAGTGGCAGCGCGTACCCCGGAAAAAATCTTCAAGGAAGAGATCGATCCGGTGACCGGCCTCAATGCTTTCCAAGCACGCCGGCTTGCGTTTAATATCAAGATTCCAAACGAATTGATCAATAAAGCGGCGCAGTTCATGCTCAGCCTGTATCAGGCGTTTGTGGACAAAGACTGCTCGATCGCGGAAATCAACCCGCTTGTCGTCACTGGCGACGGTGAAGTGATGGCGCTTGACGCGAAACTGAACTTTGACAGCAATGCCCTGTTCCGTCATCCTGACGTTGTGGCTCTGCGCGATCTGGATGAAGAAGATGAAAAAGAAATTGAAGCGTCCAAGTATGACCTTTCTTATGTAGCCCTCGATGGAAATATCGGCTGCATGGTCAATGGTGCCGGACTGGCGATGGCTACCATGGACATCATCAAATTTTACGGCGGGGAGCCGGCCAACTTCCTCGATGTAGGGGGCGGCGCTACGGAAGAGAAAGTAACCGAAGCGTTCAAGATTATTTTGAAAGACCCGAATGTGAAAGGCATCTTCGTTAACATTTTTGGCGGCATTATGAAATGCGACGTTATTGCCAATGGCGTTGTGGCTGCGGCTAAACAAGTGAAACTGGATCGACCGCTCGTGGTTCGTCTGGAAGGAACCAACGTGGAGATGGGCAAGAAAATCCTGAACGAATCCGGTTTGAACATCGTGGCGGCAGATTCGATGGCAGATGGCGCGGAAAAAATCGTTTCGCTTGTAAAATAAGACCGAAAAGTCTTCAAAGATGTCGATAAAGGTGGGAAAAATACGCGATGAGTATTCTTGTAAATAAAAATACAAAGGTGATTACCCAAGGGATCACAGGCGCAACCGCTTTGTTCCATACCAAGCAAGGGATGGAATACGGCACGCAATTTGTAGGCGGTACCCGTCCGGGGAAAGGCGGTACTGAAGTGGAAGGGATTCCGGTGTTCGACACCGTGGCGGAAGCTGTAGAAAAAACGGGAGCGAATGTTTCGTTTATCTCGGTAGCGCCTCCGTTTGCCGCTGACGCGATCATGGAAGCGGTCGACGCCGAACTTGATCTTGTCATCTGCATTACGGAAGGGATTCCGGTGCTCGACATGGTGAAAGTAAAACGGTACATGGAAGGCAAAAAGACTCGCCTGATCGGTCCGAACTGCCCAGGCGTCATCACTCCGGGCGAATGCAAAATCGGCATCATGCCTGGCTATATCCATCTTCCTGGCAAAGTGGGAATCGTATCCCGCTCCGGTACCCTGACATATGAAGCGGTTCATCAGACAACTGCCCGCGGAATTGGACAATCGACTGCTGTCGGAATCGGCGGTGACCCGGTGAAAGGCATGGAATTCATCGACGTCCTGCACCTGTTCAATGAAGATCCGGATACGGAAGCTGTCATCATGATCGGTGAAATTGGCGGTACTGCCGAAGAAGAAGCGGCTGAATGGATTGCAGCCAACATGAAAAAACCAGTCGTCGGTTTCATTGGTGGACAAACCGCTCCGCCAGGAAAACGGATGGGTCATGCTGGGGCCATCATCTCCGGCGGAAAAGGTACCGCTGCCGAAAAAATTGCGAAGCTCGAATCTTGCGGCATCCGCGTTGCGAAAACGCCGGCGGTTATCGGCGAAACGCTGGTGGAAGTATTGAAAGAAAAAGGCATGCTGGAGAAAGTAATCACAAAGAAATAATGGCAGAAAAGCAGCGAGTGATCGCTGCTTTTTTTATGTTTTTTTCTGTCCTATCCCGAAGAAATATAATAGAAGAAAAAGAGGGGTGGACAGAGACATGGGCATGAAGATAGAGGAACGAGACTGGCTCTATTCGCTTTCGCTCATTCCAGGTGTCGGCAGTAGAACATTGCGACAAATTTATCAAAATTTTACCTCCTTTGCGAAACTTGCAGAATCGCCGCAGATGTTGCGCAAGATGTCAATTTCCCCCGAAAAAGCGAAGGCAATCTTGGAAAAACTGAATCCAGAAGCGGTCTGGCAGGACAAAATGCAAAGGGAGCAGCGTCATATTCAATTTATTTCGATCTTCGATGAGCAGTATCCACAAAACTTGCGCGAGATATCCGATCCACCTGTCATTTTGTTTTATCGTGGACATTTGCGCTATTTAACCGAACCGAAGCTCGCTGTGGTAGGTTCACGCAAACCGACACCCTACGGAAAGGCCGCATGCGCAAAACTGACCGCTGAACTGGCGGAGGCCGGGTTTACGATCGTTTCCGGGGTTGCCTACGGGATTGATGCGGAAGCGCACCGTACAGCTTTGCGATGTGGGGCAGGCACGATCGGGGTGCTGGGCTGCGGGCTGGACCACATTTATCCGCCGTTGCACAAAAAACTCTATGAAGAAATTGCCGACAACGGTTTGCTGTTGTCTGAATATCCACCGGCAACTTCCCCGCATAAAGGGCTTTTTCCCGAGCGCAATCGGTTGATCAGCGGACTGAGCCTCGGCGTTTTGCTGATTGAAGGGAACGAAAAAAGCGGATCGCTGATCACGGTTGATTGTGCCCTTGACCAGGGACGAGAAGTTTTTGCGGTACCGGGGCAAATTTTTTCGCCTTTAAGCGCAGCGCCTCATAATCTAATCAAGCAAGGGGCAAAACTGGTGACCGGCGCTGCAGACGTTTTGGAGGAATTGCCATTGCCGCATAAGCCGACTGTCTGCAACAGAGCGCAGGCGGCGGAGCAAAGGCTGTCTTCCGGTGAGCAAAGGCTGTTGGAGTTGATTCCCTATGAACCGATCCATTGGAACAAACTGTTTGAATGCCTCCCTCCAGAAGCCCGACAGAGGCTGGATCAGGAATTGTTGCTGCTGGAGGCAAACGGGATGATTGAGTCGCTGGCGGGCGGCTACTTTGCCAAACGAAAAAATGGGAGTGTGAAAGTCTAGTTGGTTTGACAAATGGAAATCCATATTTAATAATAGGGAAGATTCATCCGTAAAAGGGGGAGGAAAAAATTGGCTGACACACTTGTAATTGTCGAATCCCCGGCAAAAGCAAAGACAATCGGTAAATACTTAGGCGGAAAATATATAGTCAAGGCGTCAATGGGCCATGTGAGAGACCTCCCGAAAAGTCAAATGGGTGTTGACGTTTCGAATTCCTATGAACCTAAATATATAACCATTCGCGGGAAAGGCGACGTGTTAAAAACCCTCAAGGACGCCAGCAAAAAGGTGAAAAAAGTCTATCTGGCGGCCGACCCGGATCGTGAGGGGGAAGCGATCGCTTGGCATTTGGCTCAATATCTTGGCCTTGATATTACGCAGCCCATCCGCGTTGTATTTAACGAAATTACCAAAGAGGCAATCAAAGAAGCATTCAAACAGCCGCGTCAAATCAACATGGATTTGGTCAATGCGCAGCAAGCGCGGCGGATTTTGGATCGGCTCGTCGGTTACAACATCAGCCCGATCTTTTGGAAGAAGATCCGGAAAGGATTGAGTGCCGGTCGTGTGCAATCGGTTACTGTCAAGATGATCATCGACCGGGAACGGGAAATCGAGCAGTTTGTACCGGAAGAATATTGGACGATCACTACCAATTTGACGAGCCATGGCAAAAAATTCGAAGCACGTTTTCACGGCTTTGGCGACGAAAAGGTAGATTTGCATAACGAAGCAGAAGTGCAGGAAATTTTAAAACGGGTCGAAGGGAAACCGTTCGTCGTGCAAAAAGTGACAAAACGGGAGCGGAAACGCAACCCTGCTCCGCCGTTTATCACCAGTTCCTTGCAACAAGAGGCGGCAAGAAAACTTAATTTTCGTACGGCGAAGACGATGATGATCGCCCAACAGCTCTATGAGGGGATTGATTTGGGCAAAGAAGGGACGGTCGGTTTGATTACCTACATGCGTACCGACTCGACGCGGATAGCCGCAACCGCCCAGGAAGAAGCAAAGAGCTATATCGAAGCAAACTTTGGCAAAGAATATGTACTGTCAGAGCCCCGTACGCAAGCGAAAAACGAAAACGCCCAGGACGCCCACGAGGCGATTCGTCCGACATCGGTCATGCGGTCTCCGGAGACGATCAAAGAATTTTTGTCCCGCGATCAGCTCAAGTTATACCGTTTGATCTGGGAACGGTTTCTGGCCAGCCAGATGGCTTCCGCGGTACTCGACACGATGAGCGTAGATATTGAGGCTGACGGGGTCATCTTCCGGGCGACCGGTTCCAAAGTAAAGTTCCCCGGCTTTATGAAAGTGTATATTGAAGGCAACGACGACAGCGGCAAGGAAGAAGAGACATTTTTGCCGCCGATCGATGAAGGACAAACGGTTCAACTTCAGGAGATCCAACCGAATCAGCATTTTACACAACCGCCTCCGCGCTATACCGAGGCTCGGTTGATCAAAACGCTGGAGGAAAAAGGGATCGGCCGTCCGTCTACTTATGCTCCGACATTGGAGACAATCCAAAAACGCGGCTATGTCGCTCTGGAAGAGAAGCGGTTCGTACCGACCGAGCTGGGCACGATCATCATCTCGTTGATGGAAGAATTTTTTCCGGAAATATTGGATGTAGAGTTTACTTCGCAAATGGAGTCCGATCTCGACAAAATTGAAGAAGGGATCGCCAACTGGGTCAAAGTGCTGGATCGCTTCTATGGAGATTTTGCCAAACGGTTGGAAGTAGCCGAAAAGGAAATGCAGGAAGTTGAACTCAAGGACGAACTGTCTGATGAAGTGTGCGAGCTGTGCGGAAAGCCGATGGTCTACAAACTGGGACGGTTCGGCAAGTTTTTGGCTTGTTCCGGATTTCCCGAATGCCGTAACACCAAGGCCATCGTCAAAGAGATTGGCGTAAAATGTCCGCATTGTGAAACCGGATCGCTTATTGAGCGTAAGAGTAAGAAGAGCCGCATTTTTTACGGTTGCAATCGTTATCCCGAATGCGAGTTTGTATCGTGGGATAAGCCGATCACCCGACCGTGTCCAAAATGCAGCAGCATGCTCGTCGAGAAAAAACGCAAAAAACAAGGCGTCAGCATCGCATGTACCAGCTGTGATTACACGGAAGAGGCAGATTCGTAACGCAGCAGATTGTGGAGGAATAGCAGTATGGAACAACCATTCGTAACTGTGGTAGGAGCGGGACTTGCCGGAAGCGAAGCGGCCTGGCAGTTGGCCAATGCTGGCGTTCGCGTCAAACTTTATGAAATGAGACCGAAACAGCAAACACCGGCCCACCATACAGATAAATTTGCCGAGTTGGTCTGCAGCAATTCGCTGCGGGCCAATTCCTTAACCAACGCCGTTGGAGTACTCAAAGAAGAAATGCGCCGATTCGGCTCGCTGATCATCGAAGCGGCGGACAATTGCGCGGTTCCCGCAGGGGGCGCATTGGCAGTCGATCGCCATGAATTTGCGGCACATGTAACGGAGAAGCTGCGCAATCATCCGTTGGTTGAAGTACATACAGAAGAAATTACCGAAATTCCGGAAGGGATCGTCGTCATCGCCACCGGCCCATTGACTTCACCTGCGCTGTCGGAAAAGCTGCAGGCGTTGACGGGTGAAGAATACTTGTATTTCTATGACGCGGCTGCGCCGATCATTGAAAAAGATTCGATCGATATGGACAAGGTTTTTGTCGCCTCCCGGTATGACAAGGGAGAAGCCGCATACCTCAATTGTCCGATGAACGAGGAAGAGTTCGATCGTTTCTATGAGGCGCTGATCACGGCAGAAGCGGCACCGTTGAAAGAATTTGAGAAAGAAGTTTATTTTGAAGGCTGCATGCCGATTGAAGTAATGGCCAAGAGGGGCCGTCAGACGATGCTGTTTGGACCGCTGAAGCCAGTTGGTTTGGTCGATCCGCGAACAGGTGAACAGCCGTTTGCCGTCGTGCAATTGCGGCAGGATAACAGTGCCGCAACGTTGTACAATATCGTCGGTTTTCAGACCCATCTGAAATGGCCGGAACAAAAACGGGTATTCTCTCTCATCCCGGGCTTGGAAAACTGTGAAATCGTCCGCTACGGCGTGATGCATCGCAATACGTTTATCAATTCGCCGAAGCTGTTGCATCCGACCTATCAATATAAGGATAGGGACACGCTTTTCTTTGCCGGACAGATGACCGGGGTGGAAGGGTACGTGGAGTCAGCCGCTTCCGGATTGTTGGCCGGGATCAACGCAGCTCGCTTGCTGAAAGAGGAACCGCTGCTGGTCTTGCCGCCGGAAACGGTGATCGGCAGCATGGCGCATTACATCACGTCAACAGACGCCAAGCATTTTCAGCCGATGAATGCCAACTTTGGCTTGATGCCGCCGCTGGACAAGCGGATTCGCAATAAAAAAGAGCGGAATGAACAGCTGGCTGGGCGGGCGTTAGACACAATTCAGAATTTTACACATAAATGACATAATTGGAGTTGCTAACATTTTTTTCACTGTGTTACTATATAGATGCTTTGAGGAGAGTGCGTGAGAGATGGACATTTCTGCGGAATTATCCACGCAAATACAAGCCTTTTGCCACTATCTGAAGGTGGAAAGAAACGCATCTCCGCACACGGTGAAACAGTATGTTGCTGATATTACCGAATTCGGCTGGTTTATGAAACAGCATCAAATCACCATATTTGCTGCTGTTTCTTTTTTGGACGGCCGTTCTTTTTTGGCCCATTTGGGCAAAAAAGGGTTATCCCGTCGGAGCATGGCGCGCAAGCTGTCCAGTTTGCGAAGTTTTTACCGTTATTTGATGCGTGAAGGGATAGTGGAACAAAATCCGTTTCAAATCGTCTCGACACCAAAACTGGAAAAAAAGCTTCCTGCTTTTATGTACCCTCAGGAAATCGAATCATTGTTAGAACTGCCCGATCAGACGACACCGCTAGGGCAACGGGATCGATTGATATTTGAACTGTTGTATGCAAGCGGTATGCGAGTTAGCGAATTAACTACATTAACGCTCGAATCAATAAATGTATCAATGGGAGTCGCTCTTGTCTTCGGTAAAGGGGCCAAAGAGAGGTATGTACCAATCGGCAGTTTTGCATTAGATGCACTCCAGACTTATATAAATGCGGGAAGACCTTCTTTGCTGGCAGGCCGTGAAGAACATGGCATGCTATTGCTCAATTACCGGGGTGAGCCGCTCTCAGATCGCAGTGTGCGGCGTCTGGTAGACAAGTATGTGGAGCAGGCCGCCTTAAACTTGCGGATCTCGCCGCATACATTTCGCCATACGTTTGCAACCCATTTGTTAAATGCAGGTGCAGATTTACGGACTGTACAGGAGCTCCTTGGACACGTAAACATTTCGACGACGCAAGTCTATACGCACGTAACCAAAGAACGTTTGCGCCAAGTGTACGATTCAGCCCACCCACGTGCAAATCAACACGGGAGGTAAAGCTATCATGGAACAGTTTCATGCAACAACGATTTTCGCCGTTCACCATCAAGGGGAAGCGGCGATGGCTGGCGATGGTCAGGTTACTTTTGGCAATAGTATGGTGATGAAGCATGGCGCCAAAAAAGTGAGACGCTTGTATAAAGGTCAGGTACTGGCCGGTTTCGCAGGTTCCGTAGCTGATGCAATCACCCTGTTTGAGAAATTTGAAGGGAAACTGGAAGAGTATCACGGCAATTTGCAGCGGGCAGCCGTAGAACTTGCCAAGGAGTGGCGGACAGACAAGGTCCTCCATCGTCTGGAAGCGATGATGATTGTGATGAATCGAGAGTATCTCCTGTTAATTTCGGGAAATGGAGAAGTGATCGAGCCGGATGACGGGATCTTGGCCATCGGTTCTGGCGGAAGCTATGCCATGGCTGCCGGACGTGCCTTGAAACGTTACGCGCCCCATTTGACTGCAAAAGAGATCGCGGAAGCGGCTTTATTGACAGCGGCTGAAATCTGTGTGTTCACCAACTCCAATTTGGTCGTAGAAGAGATGAAACGGTAAGGGAGGAATACCACAATGAACGCAGAACAGTTAACTCCCAGAAAAATTGTAGAACATCTTGACAAATATATTGTTGGGCAAGCGCAAGCCAAAAAAGCCATTGCCGTAGCGCTGCGGAACCGTTACAGACGCAGCCGGCTGCCCGAATCGATGATCGATGAAGTCGTGCCGAAAAATATATTGATGATCGGTCCAACCGGGGTCGGCAAGACGGAAATTGCTCGGCGGATCGCGAAATTAACCGGCGCTCCTTTTGTTAAAGTAGAGGCGACGAAATTTACGGAAGTCGGTTATGTTGGACGCGACGTTGAGTCAATGGTGCGCGATCTGGTCGAAGCTGCGATTCGGACTGTCAAATCGGAGAAGATGGAAACGGTTAAGGAGAGAGCAGAAAAGTTGGCGAACGAAGCGATTGTCAACTATCTGGTTCCTTCCCGCAAACCGCAAAATCAGTTTAAAAATCCGTTTGAGATGTTTTTTGGCGGGCAACAGCAAAATCAAACGCACTCAACCGAAGCAGATGACGCCTCTGTGGAACAGCAGCGCAGACAAGTCGCCTGGCAACTGGATGCCGGACAGTTGGAGGAGCAAACGATTGAAATCGAAGTGGAGGATCAGGCTCCGACCATGTTCGATCTGTTTCAAATGCCGGGCTCCGAGCAAATGGGCATGCAAATGCAGGATATGTTAGGCAACTTGTTGCCAAAGCGCACGAAGAAACGAAAATTGCGAATAAAAGAAGCGCGCAAGGTATTAATTCAACAGGAAGCGCAAAAACTGGTAGATATGGATGAAGTGATTCAGGAAGCGATCTATCGAGCTGAACAGCACGGAATTATTTTTATTGACGAAATTGACAAGATCGCAGGAAAAGAAGGGCGCGGCGGCGCAGATGTATCCCGGGAAGGGGTGCAACGCGATATTTTGCCAATCGTGGAAGGTTCGACGATTATGACCAAATACGGTGCGATCAGAACCGACTACATGCTCTTTATTGCTGCAGGGGCATTCCATATTGCCAAACCGTCTGACTTAATTCCAGAGCTGCAAGGGCGTTTCCCGATCCGGGTTGAACTAACCAGTTTGCAAAAAGAAGATTTTGTTCGGATTCTTACCGAACCGAAAAATGCGTTGTTAAAACAATATACCGCTTTGCTGGAAACCGAAGGAATCAAGGTGGAATTCACAGAAGAAGCCATTCTTGAACTGGCCAAACTGGCCGAAGAGGTAAACCAGGCAACGGATAACATTGGCGCGAGAAGATTGCATACGATCATGGAAAAGCTGTTGGAAGATCTGTCATTCGAAGCTCCCGACATCCATCTGGAGACCGTACGGATTACTCCCGAATATGTAAAAGAGAAATTGGCCAATATCGTCGGCAATCGCGACCTAAGCCAATACATTTTATAAAACTGGGTCAGGCAATAACTTCCAGGAGGAAAAAGAAAATGGATTTGCTCTCAAAAACAAGAAGAATTAACCGTATGTTGCAAAAATCGGCTGGCCATGCCGTGAACTTTAATGAGATGGCCGAGGTATTGAGTGACGTCATTGAAGCCAATATTTATGTCGTCAGCAGAAAAGGGAAATTGTTGGGTGTGGCCATTCACCAAGATGTAAACAATGAGCGGATTCGCAAAATGTTGGAAGAGCGTCGTCTGCCGGAAGAATACAGCACCGGTCTTTTGAAAGTCGAAGAAACTTCTGCCAATCTTGATGTCGACAGCCCGTACACGATTTTCCCGGTGGAAATGAAAGAGGTATTCCGCAGCGGATGGACTACCTTGGTTCCGATCATCGGCGGCGGCGATCGCTTGGGCACGTTGATTCTCGGTCGCGTAAACAATGAATTTGTTTCCGATGACTTGATTCTCGCAGAAGTGGGAGCCACTGTTGTCGGGATGGAGATTTTGCGGGAGCGTTCGGAAGCGATTGAGGAAGAAGCGCGCAGCAAAGCGGTTGTGCAAATGGCGATCGGTTCGCTGTCGTATAGCGAATTGGAAGCTGTGGAGCATATTTTTGAGGAACTTGACGGCAAAGAAGGTCTGTTGGTCGCTTCCAAAATTGCCGACCGTGTCGGAATTACCCGTTCCGTGATCGTAAACGCTTTGCGGAAGCTGGAAAGCGCCGGGGTCATTGAATCCCGTTCCTTGGGAATGAAAGGGACCTTCATAAAAATACTGAATGAAAAACTGTTGCCAGAGTTGGAAAAATTAAAAACGTCTTAAGTAGCATCGGCTTAATTGTAAACAAGACGCAGCTTCGGACTGCGTCTTGTTTTATTTTTGTAAAAAGGCAAATAGGAAATATGAAGAGATAAAATTAGGACAAAAGATATATTTTTCGACTGGTTTCCCCAAAAAATTCAGCATAACTTTTCAATAATGTAATCATACTTACCAGTAATCGGGATTTTTTTCATTTTATTCAAACGTACACAAGGTCTTTGTGCCTATTTTTGTCTTATTATCGTTTAACCTCGGTAAATATTCTGTCGAATCAGAAGGAATTGTCGAATCGTTGTAGAAATTTTTAAAAACGATCATTAATTGAAAAGGGGGGGTTGATGTTGCTAGATTCAAATCATTTGAGAATTTTGGAACGTTCTCTTGATGTGGGTACACTTCGTCAGCGAACAATTGCCAACAATATAGCGAATATGGATGTTCCCAACTTTAAAAGCAAGCAGGTAGTGTTTGAAGATTTGTTACAGCAGGAACTCTCCGGTTCTACCCCTAGCTTAGCAGCGTACAGAACCAATGAAAAACATCTGCCTTTTGGAACGACTGGAGAAATTCCGAAGCCCGTCATTACGTCCAATCCAAACGCAATTGTTCAAAACAACGGCAACGATGTTGATGTTGAGTATGAAATGAACCAGTTGGCAAAAAACCAAATTTGGTATACGGGGTTAACCCAGATAACAAATGGCTATTTCCAAAAACTTCGTAGTGTAATCAATGGCGGAGGGAGTTAATTTTAAATGAGCATGTTTAGAAGTATGGATACAAGTGCTTCGGCATTGACCGCCAATCGCCTGCGGCTCGATACGATTTCGGCAAACGTGGCAAACGCGAATACGACCCGTGCCAAGTTAGTCAATGGGGAATGGCAGCCCTACCGCAGAAAAATTGTGGAAGTAAGTCCGAAGACCAATGAGTCGTTTGATAATTTTCTGCAAGCAGCCATTGGCGGGGTCAATGGAACGACGGAAGCCGGTGTCAGAGTGACCGCAATCAAAGAAGATACGACGCCGTTTAAATCCGTCTACGATCCGACCAACCCGGATGCCAATGCAGAAGGCTATGTGATGATGCCAAACGTTGATGTGATGAAAGAGATGGTGGACATGATTTCCGCTTCCCGCTCATACGAAGCAAACGTTACAGTATTGAACGCATCGAAAAGCATGATGATGAAAGCACTCGAAATTAACGGTAAGTAAGGAGTAAACATCTATGGAAGTTAATTCTCTGCTGCAAACCAATTTCATCCCGGCAAAAGCGCCTGCTGTTTCTCCGACGCCGGCGGAAGTGGCCAAATCGTTTTCCAGCTATTTGACCGATGCCCTAGATCAGGTCAATCAGGCGCAAGTCGATTCGGCCAAACTGAATGATCAATTTGCGGCCGGTCAAATCGAGGATATCCATCAGGTGATGGTGGCAAGCCAAAAATCTTCGCTGTTGTTGAGCTTGACGGTACAGATGCGCAACAAAGCGATTGAGTCATACCAAGAAATTATGCGCATGTCGCTATAAGGATGGTGAGATTAACCTGGTGGGGTGAATTATGAACGAACGGTTGCTTTTATACAGAGATAAGCTAAAAGAAAAGTGGAGCGGTTTGAGCAACAAGCAGCGTTGGATGTTGATCGGAGCTTCTTTGTTTTTGCTGATTGCCCTTGGTTTGTACATATACATTTCTGCACAGCCCGTATATAAACCATTGTATAATCAGGGTCTAACTCCAAAGGAAGTCGGCGAGATCAAAGCGGAGCTGGACAAACAACAAATTCCGAACCGCATCACCCAAAACGGAACCAGCATTGAAGTTCCGGAAGCGATGGCGCAAGACGTGATCGTCGATTTGGCTGCACAGGGCATCCCGAGTGAAGCGGGCATTAACATGGAGTTGTTTGGTTCCAATAACTTGGGAATGACTGACCGCCAGTTCGCGGTGATGAAGAAGGACGCGCTGCAACAAGAAGTGGCCAAAATGCTGGGAAAAGTGGACGGCGTTCGCGAAGCGCAAGTGATGATCAGCCTTCCGGAAGAAAATGCGCTTGGCATCACAAGCGATCCGGAACAGGCTACTGCTTCAGTGATTGTCAATGTGGAACCAGGGACACGGTTAAATCAGGAGCAAATTAAGGCCTTATATTATCTTGTATCCCGAAGTGTGCCAAAATTGCCGCTGGAAAACATTACAATTACGAACCAGTTTTCGGAAATGTTGACGCTGGATGAGCAAGGCGGAGCTAACGGTTCGCTTGGAACGTTTGAAGACCAGGAAAGAATTAAAAAAGAAGCACAGGAATCCATCCAACAAAATCTCTACAATTTGTTGGGAACGATTATGGGCAGGGACAAAGTGATCGTCCATACTTCGGTTCAAATGGATTTCTCCCAGGAGAATCGGGTAGAGAATCTGGTCGAAGCTCCTGACAAGGAAAATAACGAAGGTCTTATTATCAGTTCGCAGAAACTGTCCGAAACCTATTCCGGACAAGGTGCCCCTCCCGGCGGAGCGGCTGGTACAGGACAGAATGATGTGGCCAGTTTCCCTGGCACGACCTCTCAGGGAACGCAAAGTGACTATGAAAAGATAAACGATGTGGTAAATCGCGAAGTGAATCGCATCACGCGAAACATAACCATGAGTCCTTATAAAATCGAGGACATCTCGATTAACGTGGGTGTGGAACCACCCGATGGCGGTCAGCTTGATCAGCAAACATTGGATAATATCAGACAAGTACTGCGGAATGTGGTCCGGGTAACGCTGAGTGAAAAAGGAGTCGAGCTTACCCAACAACAGCTGGACGATCGCATTATGGTATTCCCGAGAACGTTCTCCGGAAAAGTCGCTGATACGACTGCTACCAACCTGAACCCATGGATTTATGGAGCTGGCGCACTCGCTTTGCTGGCCATCGGTACAGTTGCCTTCCTCGTCTATCGCAGACGCCGTCAGGCAAAACAAGTTGCCGAAGAAGTTCCAGATCTGCCGCAACCGCAACCATTTGAAGTCCCTGAACTGGAAATTACACCGGACGGAGACGAATATGTGGTACGCAAGCAATTGGAAAAACTAGCCCGCAGCAAGCCGGACGAGTTTGTTGTATTGTTGCGGACATGGCTAGCAGAAGATTAGGAGTGAAGATGAATGGCTCGCGGTGCCAAAGAGTTGACAGGTCGGCAAAAAGCTGCCATATTGCTTATCTCGCTTGGTCCTGAAGTTTCCGCGCAAGTGTTCAAACATTTGCGCGAGGAAGAAATTGAACAGCTAACCTTAGAGATAGCCAATGTTCGTAAAGTAGATTCAGAAGACAAAGACCGGATCTTGTCCGAATTTCACCAGATCGCCGTCGCCCAAGAGGTGATTGCCCAGGGCGGGATTACCTATGCTCGCGATATTTTGCAAAAAGCATTGGGTGAATCAAAAGCAATGGACATCATCAATCGCTTGACAGCGAATCTGCAAGTTCGACCTTTTGATTTTGCAAGAAAAGCAGATCCGGGACAAATTTTAAACTTTATTCAAAACGAACATTCGCAAACGATCGCGCTGGTTCTTTCCTATCTGGAGCCTGCACAAGCTGCGATGATCTTGTCGGCTTTGCCGCAAGACCGCCAGGCGGATGTAGCCAAACGGATCGCCCTGATGGACAGCACATCGCCTGATGTAATCGCCCAGGTGGAACAAGTGCTGGAGCAGAAGCTTTCTGCAACGGTCACGCAAGATTATACGCAAGCGGGCGGCATCGAAGCGATCGTCTCCGTGTTGAACGGGGTCGACCGCGGAACAGAACGGACGATTCTCGATGCGCTTGAAATCCAGGACCCGGAGCTGGCGGAAGAAATCAAGAAACGGATGTTTGTATTCGAAGATATCGCCACTTTGGACAACCGCTCGATTCAACGCGTCATTCGCGATGTCGAGAACGCCGATTTGCAGCTTGCGCTTAAAGTCGCCAGCGAAGAAGTGCGTGAAACGATTTTCCGCAATATGTCGAAACGGATGGCGGATACCTTTAAAGAAGAAATGGAATTTATGGGACCGGTGCGATTGCGTGACGTCGAAGAAGCACAATCGCGCATCGTCGGCACGATCCGCCGCCTGGAGGAAGCTGGTGAAATCATAATCGCGCGCGGTGGAGGAGATGATATCATTGTCTAGGATCATCAAATCTTCTCATTATTCCACCATACAGGAGAAGATGCTTCTCACTGCTAAGCTTCCTTTGCCCATTATGACGGAAGAAGACGCACAAAAGTTGCAAGAACAGGAAGAAAAAATCTCATTTGCCGATCAGGAAGCGAAGAAAATTGTGCGTGACGCTGAAGAGATGGCGGAGAAAATCATGCAAGAGGCTGTTCAACAGGCAGAGCAGCTCAAGCAACAGGCGCGGCAAGAAATCGAGCAATGGTGGAAGCAAAAGCAAGAGGAAGCCGAGCGCCTGTATGCCGCAACTTTTGAAGAAGCGAAAGAAAATGGCTATGCCGCAGGACTGGATGAAGGAAAAACACTTGTGCTCCAGGAAGAGCGGGAAAAAATCGAGGCTGCCGCTGAATTGGTGCGCAGTGCCCATCAGAAAAAAGAACAAATTATTGCGGAAGCGGAACCTTTCTTGATCGAGTTGAGCACGCAAATTGCCAAAAAAATCATCGGCGATGAACTGGAGTCGTCGCCGGAAAAAATTCGCGACCATGTAATCAGAGTGTTGCAGCGATCGCGAATTCACGGTGAAATCACGCTCTGTGTGAACCACAAAAATCATGCGCTGATGGAAGAAAACCGGGCGCAATTGCTGTCGATCTTGGAAGGGCAAGCTGAGTTGATCATTTATCCCGACTATACGGTACAGGATGACGGTTGTGTGATTCGCACGGCTCTTGGCAGCATTGATGCGCGAATTGATACGCAATTGAGCGAAATCAAACAAGTACTGCTGGAAATTGCGCGAGGAAGTGAAGCGACATGACCATCCTGGATTTGCGAAAATATAGTCTTGCCTTGGATAATCTGGTGCCTTACCGGGTGAACGGCAAAGTGACGCAGGTGGTTGGGCTGACGATCGAGTCACAGGGGCCGGAAGTGAAGCTGGGCGACCTTTGCTACATTTATTCTCAAAAAAAGGACGAGCCGGTTTTTGCCGAGGTTGTCGGTTTCCGTGAAAATAAAGTGTTGCTGATGCCATTGGGAGAATTGTCCTCCATAGGTCCCGGCAGCGATGTCGTCGCCACAGGCAAACCGTTGTCGATCAAGGTCGGACCGGAACTTCTCGGCATGGTTCTTGATGGTCTCGGACGGCCGCTGGACGGCAAAACGCTTCCGTTCGCCATGCAGGATTTTCCGACGGACAACCAGCCGCCCAATCCGCTGCTGCGTCCGCGGATTGCGGAACCGCTCAGCGTTGGCGTTCGCGCCATCGACGGACTGCTGACGATCGGCAAAGGACAGCGGGTCGGGATTTTTGCCGGTTCCGGGGTTGGGAAAAGCACCTTGCTCGGGATGATTGCCCGAAATACGACGGCGGATATTAACGTGATCGGACTGATTGGAGAGCGCGGCCGGGAAGTTAAAGAGTTTATCGAACGGGATTTAGGGGAAGAAGGTTTGAAGAGATCGGTCGTCGTCGTGGCCACTTCCGATCAGCCGGCGATGATTCGCATCAAGGGCGCGATGATCGCGACGGCAATTGCCGAATTTTTTCGCGATCGGGGACTGAATGTCATGCTGATGATGGATTCGGTAACCCGTTTTGCCATGGCGCAGCGTGAAGTGGGACTGGCTGTTGGGGAACCACCGGCGACAAGAGGTTATACGCCTTCCGTGTTTGCGATGTTGCCAAAACTGTTGGAACGTTCCGGCACGGCCAAAAAGGGAAGCATTACGGCGTTCTATACCGTACTGGTTGACGGGGATGACATGAACGACCCGATCGCCGATGCGGTGCGCGGGATTTTGGACGGGCATATTGTGCTTGATCGGAAAATTGCTCAAAAGGGCCATTTTCCAGCGATTGATGTGCTGGCCAGCGTCAGCCGGGTGATGAGCGAAATCACCACTCCGCAGCACCTGGATGCGGCCAGACAACTGAAACGATACATGGCCACTTATAAAGAGTCAGAGGATTTGATCAACATTGGCGCTTACAAACTCGGGTCCAACCGTGAAATCGATGCGGCCATTCGTTATCGCGATATTATTCGGGAGTTTACGGGACAGGGAACGCATGAACCGAGCGATTTGGAAACAAGTATTACGGCGTTAATCGCCCACTTTGGAGGTCATTATTAGTGGCAAAATTTACTTATCATCTCCAAAAAGTGCTTGATTTGAAAGAAAAAGAAACGGAACAGGCACGCTGGGCTTTAGGCAAGTCCTTGCAAAAGAAAGAAGAAGAAGAAAAAAAACTGGATCGGCTGACGGAGCGGCGCAACCGGCTGACGGATTATTTGTTTGAAGTTCAAGATCAGGCTTGCAGTGCTGCACAGTTGATCGAAATATCCCGTTATCGGCAAGTGATGGACCGGGCGATCGATCAACAGCTTGTCGCGATTCATGGATGTGAACTGGAAGCGGAGCGGCACAAGGTGATTCTTACGGAACGAATGAGAGAATCCCAGTTATGGCAAAAGCTGCGGGAACGCTCCCAGGAACAGTTCCAGTACGCGGAATCGGTCAAAGAGCAAAAGGAACTGGATGAAATAGGACTCATTCGCTACATCCGGCGCAGCAATTAGGGGGGATATTTATGGACGAAATCCAGGAAGAGAAGGGGTATAGCAGGTGGGAATGGGTTTTTTACATGGTTATCATTCCCGCATTGTTTGCGGCGCTTCTCGGCGGAGTACTGTTAAGCTTACTGGGAATCAACGTCGTCGGCAAGGTAATGGATTGGGCCAATACGATACCGTACGTGGAAAAGTTAATCCCTGACAAGGAATCCAGTCAGGCAACCGCTGCGAGTAAAGGCGGAGAAGCGAAACAGCAGCCGCAACAGCTTTCTGCTGAACAGCAGCTTGCCAAACAGCAGCAAACGGTAACGACCTTGCAAACGGAGACGAAGCAAAAAGATCAAACGATTCAAGGTTTGCAGCAGCAAGTCCAGGATTTGCAAAAGATGATGGAAGACAAGAAAACGACGGAAGAAGAACGGCAAAAACAGTATCAGGATCTTGCCAAGCTGTATACGTCCATGGCGCCAAAGAGTGCCGCTGCGATTATTTCCAACTTGCCGCTTGAGGAATCCGTAACGGTCTTGACGAAAATGAATGCGCAGCAAAGGGCTGACATTTTGGCGAAAATGGACCCGAAACAGGCTGCCGATCTTTCGGTCTTATTAAAAGATACGGTCGTCAACAAGGATGATGATATCGCAGCTTTACAGGAGCGGGTGAAGGTTTTAACCAAGGCATTGAGTGAAACCAGACAAGATTCCACCAGTTTGGATTCGTTGATTAATACATTTTCGCAAATGCCTGCAGATACTGCAGCCTCAGTGATTTCTTCTTTAATGAATACCAATCAAAGCAGAGCTGTTTCGCTTATGGCTGGCTTGTCCAGCGATAAACGGGCAGCAATACTGAGTGCCCTGGCCAAAACAAATGAACCCATGGCTTCTCGCATCACGAGCGAGTTGCTCCGATAGAAATCATCTTTCTATCGTTTACATAGCAACAATCCAAACAAGGAAAGGAGGAGAAACATGAACACAATCGTCACATCTTCAGCACCGCTCGCAACTCCATCAGCCAATGCCGGATCGGCTTCCGCCGCCGTTGGGATCAATTCGGCAGGCGCGAACCAGGCGGAAGGACTTGGCAACCTGTTTGCCATGCAGTTGGGCAATTTGCTTGCAGATGCGCAACCGGGAGAAGCGGTTTTGGAACCAGGCGAAAACAGCTTTGATGAGGAGCAGTTGGCCACGATGAACGATCTGCTGACTTTGCTGCAGCAACTTGTAAACGGAACTGGCGCTTCACCACAACAGTTGGAACAGCTTCCGGAACAGCTCCAAGCATCGGAATCGTTACCGTTCTCCGCGCAGACGCAGGCTATGCGTCTAAGCGAAGAGCAGTTGCAGCAAATCACGGCAGCGTTGACGCAACAAGGCTTGTCACAACAGGATGCGAATAAGGCTGCTGCGTTCATGGCAGCTTTGGCCCAAACCGCGGCTTCGGAGCAGCAACCGTCGGTACGCGAACTCATGCAGCAGGCAAAAGCGTTGCTGGAACAACTGGGGGTAGAGGTGGTTCCACAGGAGAACACGGCTGAAACGTCCAAGAAGGATAAAGTCAGCAACCTGCTGAAAACAAATGCTCACTTCCTGGCGCAGACACGGTCAACGGATGTGAACAGCTTGCAAACAGAATCAGCCACTTCGCAAAATTGGTTGAAGGTGAACGCTGCCTTGTCCAGCTATCAAAACGAGGCTGCAGTAACGGTGAAAAGTACAATCGTGCCGTCAGTTGCCGAGCAAAGCGGCAATGAACTGACAGACAGCGGCTCTATGATGGAAGCAACTCCGTTGACTCCGCAATCTGCCGCCATGCCGCAAACCGGAAATTCGTTTGCCGCCCAATTGCAGCAAACGGAACCGCAGCATGTGCGTTCTGCTAATTTCTTGCAAGACATGGCGAATGTTTTTGTCAAACAGATGAAAGTGGTGGAACAGCAGGGTATATCTGAGGCCAAACTGATCCTGCATCCGGAAAGCCTGGGGCAAATCGATGTGAAGATCACGTCAAACAATGGCGTCATCACCGCCCACTTCACTGCCGACACGTCCAGCGGAAAGGAACTGTTGGACAATCAATTGCAGCAACTGCGCCATGCTCTCGTTCAGCAAGGGTTGCAGGTCGATCGCCTGGAAGTAACCCAACAGCAAGACCAACCGCAGCTGGCCTTCCAGCAGCAGCAGCGTGAACAAGCACGGCAACAGCAGGAAGATGGTCGCCAACAGAACAAAAACAAGCAAGAGGAGCAAGAAGAGTTCTCGCTCGAATCATTGGTTGACACTTCCGGCAGCTTGTCCAGTTTGCGCGAACGGTTACGCCAAGTTGGCACGGTGGAGTACTCCGTCTAAGCGTATCGAAGGAAGGAGCTGGCAACATGAGCTACAACTTTCGGGTAGGGCAAACCTACTATCCGCCCAATTTACGGAGCGTCTCCAACCAGCCTGTTGAGACCCCGGTAAAAAAACCGTTTGAACAGTGGCTATCAGACAAGCTGGATGCTGACCAATCGGAAACCCGGGCGATCACCTTTAGCCAACACGCGCTTAACCGATTGCAGCAACGATCCATCACCTTGACAGACTCTGGACTGGGGAAATTGCAGGATGCTGTGCAAAAAGCGGCGGATAAGGGAGCAAAAGAATCGTTGATTATGATGGACAATGTTGCCTATGTGGTAAACATCGCAAATCGCAAAGTGATTACCGTAGTTGATTCGCTCCATATGAAAAACAACTTGTTTACGAACATTGACAGTGCGATTTTTGTCTAAAAGCTTTTGAAACGGGCTGGCCCTCGACGAGGAAGCCTTTGGATTACCGACCGACAGAGGTAATCACGAATGAAAAGGGGGAAAATGAAATGCTTCGTTCTTTATATTCAGGTGTTTCCGGATTGCAAGGGTTTCAAACGAAACTGGATGTAATCGGCAATAACATCGCTAACGTGAATACGGTTGGCTTCAAGAAAAGCCGGGTTGTTTTCCAAGATATTTTGAGCCAAAATATTGCCGGCGCAACTGCACCGGCCGATGATGGTCTGGGCGGGATTAACCCGAAACAGATCGGTTTGGGTTCCAAAGCGGCCTCAATCGAAACGATTTTTACGACTGGCAGCCCGCAGACGACCAACGTACCGACTGACTTGTCCATTGAAGGCGATGGTTTCTTCATGGTGCAAAACGCTGCCGGAGCGATTTACTATACCCGTGCAGGCAACTTCACCTTGGACGCCGCTGGCAACCTCGTTACTTCCCAAGGGATGAAAGTGTTGGATTCCGGTGGTGCACCGATCAACTTGCCGCCTGATGAAGTAGTATCCTACTCGATCGGTCAAGATGGTTCGATCAACACTGTGGATGACACGGGAGCGGTTACGGAAGGATATGCCCAACTGGGGGTTATGACCTTCACGAACCCAGCCGGTTTGAACAAAATTGGCGGTTCGCTGTATGAATATACCGTAAACGCCGGTGCGGCCAACGATGATCCGCTTACGCCGGTAACTCCGACGGACGCCAACGTGAAAATTATTTCCGGTCAATTGGAAATGTCCAACGTCGATTTGTCGGAAGAATTGACGGAAATGATCGTTGCCCAACGTGGCTTGCAGGCAAATTCTCGGATTATCACAACATCGGACAGCGTTTTGGAAGAACTGGTCAATCTGAAACGATAATATCAGCTGAAATGAGTGGATGAGGGGAAAGCCCTTCTTTCCCCTCCGCCATTTCGAAAGGGGATCGCGATGATTGAGCTGTCGCGTTTTAATGGGAGCAAATTTTTTCTCAATATAACGCATGTGGAGTCTGTCGAAGCTACGCCCGACACGGTGATCACCCTGTTCAACGGGAAAAAATTCGTTGTGCGGGATGACGCATCTGAGGTAGTCCAACGTATCACCGCTTTTTACCAAACGGCCTCAGTATACAGCGCAGCACCGCGAATTACAGACGAAATGATGGAATAGTGGGAGGCGTAAGATGTTTAAAAACAAATTGTTTAATATGGCACTTATCATTATCATCGCAATTGCGCTTCTGGGTGTGGTTTCATTTGTACTCTGGCAAACGTATTTTTCGCCAACAGCCCAAACAACGCAAGGGGAAGCGCCAGAGGAAAACAAACCGTTGACCGCAGAAGAGCTGCAAGATTATTCCGTGGATACGGGTGAATTGACAACCAATCTTTTGACCAACAATTTCATGATTGTTCGTTTTACGATTACGGGTGATAGTGAAGGTGCGAAAGAAGAATTAACGCAACGCCTTCCCCAGATCAATCAGATCATTATTAAAACATTGGCCGGATTGACGCCGGATGATCTGAAAGGCACAGAAGGACTGAACAAGCTGGAAGCGAAAATTATGAATGAAGTCAGCGCTGTCATGTTGGAAGGGAAAGTTGTCCAAGTCATAACCACCAAAAAGATCATGCAATAGCGAGAGATGATACGAACATTACATAACTAAGGAGGTGACAGGAAATGGCTGAGGTTCTTTCGCAAAGTGAAATTGATGCGCTGCTGGCCGCGCTTTCCTCTGGTGAAATGGACGCGAGTGAGCTAAAAAAGGAAGATACGGATCGCAAGGTCAAGGTTTATGATTTTAAAAGGGCGTTGCGTTTTTCCAAAGATCAAATTCGTGGTTTAACGCGCATTCACGAAAATTATGCACGTTTGCTTACAACTTATTTTTCGGCACAACTGCGAACCTTCGTACAGATCAATGTTGCCTCCGTCGATCAGTTACCATATGACGAATTTATCCGTTCCATTCCCAAAATGACCATCCTCAATATTTTTGAGGCTCCCCCATTGGAAGGTCGAATGGTAATGGAAGTGAATCCGAATATCGCCTATGCCATGTTGGATCGCTTGTTGGGAGGACAAGGGCAAATCCCTGAAAAAATGGGGGCTCTGACTGAAATCGAGAGCAATTTGATGGAGCGGGTATTCAGCAAGGCGTTGGACACGTTTCACGAGGCTTGGAAACAAATTATCGAATTGGAGCCTTCTTTGGAAGTCATGGAGATGAATCCGCAGTTTATGCAGATTGTCTCGCCCAACGAAATTGTCGCGGTTATCTCGTTTAGCACGAAAATCGGTGAGACAACCGGCATGATTAACCTCTGTTTGCCCCATGTTGTACTTGAACCAATCATGCCGAAATTATCGGGACAGTATTGGTTCTCCACCCAGCGCAAGGTCAGGGACGAAACAGAGAAGTTGCTTTTGGAAGAGCGGCTAAAAACAGCGAAGCTGCCGATCATCACGGAATTAGGGACGGCAACGATCACGGTTGGAGAGTTTCTGAGTCTTACTCAAGGAGATGTAATCCAGCTTGATCAATCGATTGAGAGCAAATTACAGATCAAGGTTGGCGAAAGAGTGAAATTTTTGGGACAACCAGGAACATCAAAGGGAAGGATTGCTGTCCTAATCGACGAAGTCCTTGAGGAAGAGGAGGAACACTATGAGTAGAGATATGTTATCTCAGGAAGAAATTGATGCATTGCTTCGAGCCAATAATCTCTCGGATGAAGAAGAAGAACAAGCAGGGGGAAATGAAGAAGCGCTGCTTACCCCGTTTGAAGAGGATGCGTTGGGCGAGATTGGCAATATCTCTTTTGGCAGTGCAGCGACAGCACTTTCCACCCTGCTGAATCAGAAGGTTGACATCACCACTCCAACAGTGACCATGATCAAGCGCAGTGAATTGCAGGAGGAATTTCCCCAGCCGAACGTAGCGGTTCATGTGGAGTATACCGATGGTTTTCAAGGCATCAATTTGTTGGTCATTCATATGGCTGACGCGGCGGTCATTGCCGATCTGATGATGGGAGGATTAGGGAAACCGGAATCTACCGATCTATCCGAGTTCCATATCAGCGCCGTGCAGGAAGCGATGAACCAGATGATGGGTTCTGCCGCCACATCGATGTCCACGATCTTCAATAAACTGGTCAACATTTCGCCGCCAGGTATTGATATTATGGATTTGCAGAGCGGCGCAGGGACGGAAAACCTTCCGGAAGAAGAAGATCTGGTGCGGATTTCCTTCCGTTTAAAAGTGGGCGAACAAGGGGAATTGATTGATTCCACGATTATGCAGCTGCTTCCGGTCTCTTTTGCGAAGCAGATGATCGACATGCTGATGGGCACCAGTTCGGCCGAATCCAGCCAAAACGAAGTGGCAGCGTCGCAAACGATTGAGGCTCCTGTCGCGCCGCCCCAACCGGCACCTGCAAGCGCAGCGCCTGTACAGCCAAGTCCGGCGGCTGCTGTTCAACCGGGTGCAGGACAGGCTGCTTATCCGGGACAAGCACAACCGCCTTACCCGGGACAGCCGATGGATGGTTTTTATCAACAAGCGCCAGGCTATCCGCCGTATCCTTACCCGCCCTATCCGCCATATCCAGGTCAATCTCCTGTGCATATGCCGCAGCAATTAGGAGGATTGGGAACACCAGCGCAGCCGGCGAACGTTCAACCGGCTCAATTCGCCCAGTTCGAAGCGGGGCGGATGACGGCAGAACCGCAAAACCTGAATTTGTTGCTTGACATCCCGCTTCAGGTCACTGTCGAGTTGGGACGAACCCGGAAGCTAATCAAGGAAATTTTGGAGTTGTCCGCAGGTTCCATTATCCAGCTGGACAAACTGGCCGGGGAACCCGTCGACATACTGGTAAACAACAAATTGATCGCCAAGGGTGAAGTTGTCGTGATCGATGAGAACTTTGGCGTCCGCGTTACCGATATTATCAGCCAATGGGATCGAGTACAAAAATTACAATAAAACTTGCAATAGCCAAAGGGAGGAACTAATATGTCCAATAAAATTCTGATCGTAGATGATGCAGCATTCATGCGGATGATGATTAAGGAAATTTTGACCAAAAACGGATTTACCGTTGTAGGCGAGGCTAGCGATGGTGCGCAAGCAGTGGAAAAATATAAGGAACTTGGGCCGGATTTGGTAACGATGGATATTACCATGCCGGAAATGGACGGAATTTCCGCATTAAAAGAAATTCGCAAAATTGACCCGAATGCTCGGATCATTATGTGCTCGGCAATGGGGCAACAAGCGATGGTAATTGATGCGATCCAGGCCGGGGCAAAAGATTTTATCGTGAAACCTTTCCAGGCTGATCGCGTGATCGAAGCGATCAAGAAAACTTTGGGCTAACCGATGTCTTTTCGTCATGCAGCTATGAAATACGCCTGGATCATATGTTCGATAACCATCCTTGTCCAGTTGTTGGCATTGCCTGTTTTTGCTGCCGATTCGAAAGCGGGAACGGTGGCAGAGGAACTGGAGAAACAGGCGAACCAGAATAGGGGAGCAGAAAGTGGTTCCACACAAGCGGAACAACCGGATTCTGCTCCTCTCCAGACGGTTGGTGCCCAATCGCCCAGTGGATGGACTGTATTGGTGCAGATCGTTTTTTCCTTAGCGCTCATCATCCTGCTGATCTACCTGTTATTGCGTTTCCTGGCCAAGAAACAATTGTCGGGGTTTGGCCAAAGCGGACCGATCAAGGTGATCGGGGCAACCGGGGTGGGCAACGGCAAAAGTCTGCAAATTGTCCAAATCGGGGATGCCCTGTATGTGATCGGAGTTGGAGAAAATGTTACATTGCTTCGCCACATTCCGGCTGGCGATGAAATGGATGTGATTTTGGCCGATGCGGAAATTACGACCAGTACAACAACGATGGAACGGTGGTTTTCCGCCTTGCGCAAGAAAAAAGATCAGGCGGATATTTTGGAGCAAGCGCAATCGCCTGCACCTTTCGAGCAATTGTTGGAAAAACAGTGGGAACAAGTGAACGAGGCGGAGCAAGGCATGGGAGAATGGAACAAAGCGTCGGATAAAGGAGAATGGAAATGAACAAATCAGTGGCAAGTCTTCTCCTTCTCTTCGCGATCTGGTTGCTTCCCTCGGTTGCCAATGCAGCTGTGAATACGCCGCTTGTGCCAACCGTTGACATTCACATTGGCGGAGACGCGGGGACGCCGCAAGAAACATCCAGCGCGATTCAACTCCTGTTGATTTTGACCGTTTTGTCGGTGGCGCCGGCCATTTTGCTTCTGATGACCTGTTTTACCCGGATCGTGATCGTGCTCTCTTTCGTGCGGAATGCTTTGGCAACGCAACAAATGCCGCCCAATCAGGTGTTGATTGCGCTGGCATTGTTTATGACCTTTTTCATCATGGCGCCGACCTTCGCGAAGGTCAATGAAACAGCGGTGCAGCCGTTTATGCAAGGAACGATGACCCAACAACAGGCGTTTGATGCGGCTGTCATTCCGTTCAAAGAATTTATGGCCAAGCAGACGAGAGAAAAAGATTTGGCGCTGTTCCTTGATTACATGAAAGCGGAACGGCCCAAAACGATCAACGATATCCCGCTGGTTGCGCTGGTGCCTGCTTATGCAATCAGCGAGCTAAAAACGGCGTTTCAGATGGGGTTTATGATCTTTATTCCGTTTCTCGTCATCGATATGGTCGTTTCCAGTATTTTGATGGGGATGGGGATGATGATGCTGCCGCCGGTGATGATCTCCTTGCCGTTCAAAATTTTGCTGTTTGTGATGGTTGATGGTTGGTACCTCGTCGTCAAATCACTGCTGACCAGTTTCTAGCACAGAAATATCCTTTATACAGCAGTACGAAATCAAACGCAGGAGAGGAGGTCGGAAATGTCACAGGAACTGTTGATGCAGGTTGCCCAAGGGAGTGTTTATACCATTTTGCTCGTGACTGCGCCAGCACTGGGCGTCGGGCTGATCGTCGGGCTGATCGTCAGTATTTTTCAGGCAACCACGCAAATCCAGGAACAAACATTGGCGTTTATCCCCAAGATTGTTGCCGTTCTTGCCGTGATTTTGCTGGCTGGTCCATGGATGTTGCGCGTTTTGCTTGACTTTACCATGGGCATTTTCGGCAACCTGCAAAGGTTCATCGGATAGCCATGGATATCATCTTGCAATATTTGCCGACTTTCTTGCTGGTTTTTGTCCGGTTGACCGCTTTTTTTGTGGCGTCACCGATTTTTTCGACACGCGGTGTCCCCAATCAATTTAAAATCGGCTTGGCTTTTGCTCTGGCATTGATCAGTTTTTCCTTGTTGCCGAGCCAGGCAAAGATACCGCTTGATCTCATGTTTGTCCCTTATGTGCTAAAGGAAGTAGCCGTTGGATTACTGCTCGGCTATATTTGTCAAATGATGTTTTTTGCCATTCAGATCGCAGGCGGTTTGATGGACTTGCAAATGGGTCTTGCGATGGCCAACGTGCTGGACCCGTTAACAGGGGCGTCGATGCCGATTACCGGTAATTTCAAGAACGTGTTGGCTACTTTGTATTTTTTGAGCATCAACGGTCATCACGTTTTGATCCAAGGGATTGTTACCAGCTATCAAATCATCGCCATTGACAAACCATGGGTTCCAATCGGCAGCGAATCCGTCTTGGGGCTTGCGGCCACGGTGTTTGCCAATATGTTTGCCAGCGCCTTGCTGATGGCTGCTCCGATCGTCGTCGCGCTGTTTCTGGTCGATCTCTCGTTGGGAATCGTCGCCAAATCGGTACCGCAATTTAATATTTTCGTCGTCGGCTTGCCAATCAAGCTGATCGCCAGCTTTTTGTTGCTAATCGTGGTAATGCCGGCGTTTCTGCTGGTGTTAAGCGGATTGTTTGAAAAAATGTTTCATGCCTTGTCGGAAATGATGAAGCTTTTGGGAGGATCGTGATGAAACGACTGCAGCTGCTGTTTCCGATTGAATTGCAATATTTTAATGGAGAAAAAACGGAAAAAGCGACGCCCAAAAAGCGCGGCGATGCCCGAAAAAAAGGCCAGGTGGCCAAAAGTATGGAACTGTCGCCGGCGATTACGCTGACGGCCGTGTTCACAGTGCTGTTGTTGTTTGGTTCCACGATGTTTGAGACGTTTACCCGGATTATGCGGGAGTCATTGCTCACCTACCTTCAGTTTGAACTGACCTCGGAAAACCTCGGCGTGATAACGTACCAGCTTGTGTTTGAGGCCGCGAAAATTGTCGGACCGATTTTGGCGGTTGCCTTGGCGGTTGCGCTTGCGACCAACTATATGCAGGTGGGAATTTTGTTTACGACCGAACCGTTGCAGATGAAACTGAGCAAGTTAAACCCGATCGCCGGGGCCAAACGCATCTTTACGCTTCGCACGATAATCGAACTGATCAAATCTATTTTAAAGATTGCCATCGGGTTAACGATTGCCTATTCCATTCTCTGGCAAGTGAAGGAAAAGATTGTGCAAATATCGTTGACCTCCATTGAAGAAGCATTGAATTTCACCGCGGGTCAGGCTTCGAAGCTTGGTTTGTATATCGGCGGTACACTTGTTGTTTTAGCCGCTTTTGATTATGTGTATCAAAAGTATGAATATGAGAAAAGTTTGCGCATGTCAAAACAGGACATTAAGGATGAATACAAAAAATCCGAGGGTGATCCGTTGATTAAAAGCAAAATCCGCGAACGGCAACGGCGGATGGCTTTAAGCCGGATGATGCAGGAATTGCCGAAAGCGGATGTGGTCATTACCAACCCGACGCACTTTGCCGTTGCCATCAAATATGATGCCAACAGCATGGCGGCGCCGACGGTCATTGCCAAAGGCCAGGATTATATTGCCTTGAAAATCAGAGAAATTGCCCAAAAAAACCGTATTGTAACGATGGAAAACAAGCCTCTTGCACGGGCTCTCTATAATCAGGTGGAGATTGGGCAGCAAATTCCAGAGGAACTATTTAAAGCGGTCGCGGAAGTTCTGGCTTATGTGTATAAGCTGCAGGGCAAAACGCGAACGCGATAAGGAAAGAAAGGAGGGAGTCAAGTGAGGTATAAAGAGCTTGGAATTATGGGATTTGTCATATGTATTGTCGTCATGATGGTTATCCCGCTGCCTCCGGGGCTTCTGGACTTTCTGCTGATCGCCAACGTCTCCCTGTCGCTGACGATTTTGCTCGTTTCGATGAATACGAAAGAAGCCTTGCAGTTTTCCATCTTTCCCACTTTGCTGTTGGTTACCACCTTGTTTCGACTCGCATTAAACGTGTCGACAACGCGGAATATTCTTTCGCACGCCGAAGGCGGAAAGGTGATTGAGACCTTTGGCAGTTTTGTGGTCGGAGGAAATCAGGTAGTTGGCTTTGTAGTGTTCCTCATTTTGGTTATTATTCAATTTATTGTTATTACAAAAGGTTCGGAACGGGTCGCGGAAGTAGCCGCCCGGTTTACCTTGGACGCAATGCCAGGGAAACAGATGAGTATTGACGCCGATTTGAATGCCGGAATGATCAATGAAATGGAAGCGCGCAGCCGCCGGCAAAAAATCGAGCGGGAAGCTGATTTTTACGGCGCAATGGACGGGGCGACGAAGTTTGTCAAAGGAGACGCGATTGCCGGAATCATCATCTTTGTGGTCAATATTATCGGCGGCCTGATTATCGGGGTTGTCATTCACGATATGGGGATCGCCGAATCAGCTTCGCGTTATACCCAATTATCAATCGGGGATGCGCTGGTCAGTCAAATCCCTGCTCTGTTAATCTCAACCGCTACCGGTATCATCGTGACCCGGGCAAGCTCAGAGGGCGGTTTAGGGCAGGACATTTCGGACCAGGTGTTTAATTATCCGCGATTGCTTTATATTGTCGCGATCGTGATCACATTGCTGGGGCTGTTTTCGCCGATTGGCCCTCTGCCCGTTTTGCCGATCGCTTTGTTGCTGGCATATGCCGGCTATCGAATGGATCTCAAACAGAAGAACAAGCAGGAACAAACGGCTATCCAGGAAGAAGAGCAGCAAATCGAAGAAGTGCGGAGTCCCGAAAGCGTGGTCAGTTTGCTTACGGTTGACCAGATTGAATTCGAATTCGGCTATGGCTTGATTCCGTTGGCTGACGCCAAACAGGGTGGGGATCTTTTGGATCGTGTCATTATGATCCGCAGGCAGTGCGCCCTTGAGTTGGGAATTGTCGTTCCGGTCATCCGCATCCGCGACAATATCCAGCTGCGTCCCAATGAATACGTGATTAAAATCAAGGGGAACCAGGTAGCCAAAGGGGAAATTTTGCTCGATCACTACATGGCCATGAGTCCGGGGTTTGAAGATGACTCTGTTGTGGGTATAGCTACTACAGAGCCGGCGTTTGGATTGCCCGCATTATGGGTAACAGAAGAAAACAAGGAACTTGCGGAGTTGTCTGGTTATACGGTTGTTGATCCGCCTTCTGTTGTGGCCACCCATCTTACCGAAATTATCAAACGTCATGCTCACGAATTGTTGGGGCGCCAGGAGACGCGCGCTTTGATCGACAACATCCGCGAAACTACGCCTGTGCTTGTTGATGAATTGATTCCTGGCCTTCTGTCGGTGGGTGATGTACAAAAAGTTTTGCAAAAACTGCTGAAAGAAAAAATATCGATCCGAAATCTTACCGTCATACTGGAAGCACTTGCGGATCACGCTATGTATACCAAAGATCCGGATTTGTTGACGGAGTATGTTCGTCAGGCACTGTCCAGACAAATTACCCTGCAATTTTCCGAACCGGGACAACCTTTGCGAGTCATTACCACGGGGCCCGGCTTGGAGAAGGTCATTTCGGACAGAGTCGAGCAAACCGAACAAGGCAGCTATTTGGCGCTTGATCCGGAAACCTCTCAGCAGATCTATCAAAATATGACGGAACAGATCAACAAAATGGTTAATGCTGGGCAACAGCCGATCATTCTCTCGTCACCTGCAATCCGCATGTATTTGCGGCAATTTATGGAACGAACGATGCCTGATATTCCGGTCATCTCGTATAGCGAGCTGGAGCCGCATGTTGAAGTGCAGAGCATAGGGATGGTGAATATCTAGTGAGAGTGAAACGTTATGTAGTTGACTCCATGCCGGAAGCGATGGAAAAAATCAAAACGGAACTAGGTACGGATGCGATTATATTAAATACGAAACCGATCAAACGCGGCGGTCTGTTTGGTTTGTTTGGCAAACAGCAAATCGAGGTAATCGCGGCGGTAGATCAACGTACGGCCGAACGCGAGCCGAAGCAGCCTGGAACGCGGGCTGTCCCAACCGCTGCCAATTTCGCTGCCAAACAGGCGTATCAAAGAACTGCTGCAACGAGTCACACTCACACGCCAGCCCCTTCTGTTCCATCGGACAACAGCAGGCTGCAGCCGGAGCCAATTGCTGCTCATGCGGAAGTAACGAGTCCGGAGCCGCCAGTACCATCACAAGCGGCAAAGCGGGAAGGGCCAGCCGCAGAGATGGTGCGTGATGAGCCTCAGCCGGAAATGGTCAAGCCGCCAGAGATGAAGCCATCCGGTCAGGCGAGCTATGACCAGCAAATCGCGAGTGAGCTGCGGGACATGCGGGAAATGGTTCAAAAGCTGCTCATGTTGCGTGAACATAACAGCCATCTTCCGGAGCCATTTGTCGCGGTTCGCGATCGTTTGCTGAAACAGCATGTCAATGACGAGCTGGTTGCGCAGATCATGGGAGATTTGCTCGGTGCCGCGCCAGATCCGGCGAACTTGAACGGTGCTGATGCTGTCAAGCGTGTTCGAACAATGATCGAGGAGCTTTTGCAACAAAAACAGCCGTTGCCTGCGCGAATCGATCGTTCGGTCAAATTTGCCTTTTTCTTTGGTCCAACGGGCGTCGGCAAAACGACGACGATTGCCAAATTAGCCGCGGAGAGTATGTTGAGAGACAAACGCAAGGTTGGGTTCATTACTTCCGACACATTTCGGATAGCCGCTGTAGAACAGTTGAAAACCTATGCCAATATCTTGAACGTGCCGTTCGAAGTCGTGTTCACCCCCAAAGATATGGCGGGAGCGATCGATCGTCTTGGCAGCTGCGACCTGATTTTGGTCGATACGGCAGGGCGGAATTATCGCAACGACGAGTATGTCAGAAGCATGAAAGAGCTGTTGCGCTACGGGGAAACGGCAGCACACTTTCTCGTGCTTAGCCTGACAACCAACTATACCGACATGAAAGCGATCCTGGAGAATTTCGGCAGTCTGCCCTCCGGACGTGCGATCTTTACAAAAGCGGATGAAACGGCGGTTTACGGTCCGATTTTGAATGTAGTCCACGAATTCGATCTGGCACTTTCCTATATCACGACTGGGCAAAATGTTCCGGACGATATTATTCTCGCTACGCCAGAAATCGTTGCAAAGATGATTATGGGAGACGATTCGGATGGATGATCAGGCTAAACAACTGAGAGAACTGTTGCAGCGAAGCCAGGCTTTTGCCCGATCGACGCGTTTGATCGCCGTTACCAGTGGAAAAGGGGGAGTGGGGAAGTCCAATTTTACGTTGAACTTTGCCCTCGGCTTGATCGAAAAAGGCCAAAAGGTCGTCATTTTTGATGTCGATTTGGGACTGGCCAATTTGGATGTGCTGATGGGGATTTCTCCGAAGAAGCATCTGCTCCATTTGCTCGAACCTCAACATTCCGTTTGGGACATTATTGAGAAAGGGCCGAATGGTCTGGAGTTTATCGCAGGCGGATCAGGGTTTACACAGCTGCAAAATCTGGACGAACAAAAACTGCAAATCTTGTTCGATCGATTGGCTGAACTGCAAGGCTATGCGGATACGATCTTGTTTGATACCGGAGCGGGAATCTCTCGCGAATCGCTTGGATTTATGCTGGCTTCAGATGAAATTTTGCTGGTTACTACACCTGAACCGACATCCATTACGGACGCTTATGCCGTAATCAAAATGATTCACTCACAACCGAAGCATCCGCCCATTCGGCTGGTTATCAACCGTGCGACTTCTGTTCAAGAAGGAAAAAATACCGCGGAAAAACTGTTCACCGTTTCCAAACGCTTTTTGAATATGGAACTGGGTACCCTTGGGTATTTGCCCGACGATTCGTTCGTATCCAAGGCGGTAAAACAGCAAAAACCTTTTCTCCTGTCGTATCCCCACTCACAGGCGGCGAAAGGGATCAAGGAACTGGTGAACGGGTATTTGGGCAAAGCGGCTTCGCCAGAGTTGCCTGGCGGACTGCGCGGCTTCATTTCGAAAATGCGAGGATTCATCAAGTAGGCGGATCGTAGAAGGGAGAGGCATCGTATGGGAAAAATTCGAGTACTTGTTGTAGATGATTCCGCCTTTATGCGCAAAGTGGTCAGCGATATTTTAAGCGCTGACCCGGAGATTGAGGTAATCGATCGGGCGCGGAATGGACTGGAGTGCCTGGAAAAGGTAAGTCAGCTACAGCCTGATGTAATCACACTGGATATCGAGATGCCTGTCATGAACGGTTTGGAAGCTCTTGAACGGTTGATGCAGACCTCTCCTCTGCCAATCGTCATGCTCAGCAGTTTGACCAGTGAGGGGGCAGATGCGACGATCAAGGCTTTGGAGTTGGGAGCGTTTGACTTTGTCACGAAACCATCAGGTCCTATCTCCCTCGATATACATAAAGTGGCCGAGGGGCTGCTCGAGAAGGTAAAGGCTGCGGCACAGGCAAAAGAAAAACGGAAGAAAAGTCCGTTGCGACAGATTCCGCCTGCTGTTTCAGCGATCCGCCAGCCATTGAAACCGACACCTTCGCCGAGCACTCCCCTTGCGCCTGCAAAACAAGCGCCATTGGCGAAAACTGGCGGCCGTGTGGTGAACTTGGTTGCCTTGGGCACGTCGACGGGCGGACCGAAAGCTTTGCAGACATTCCTGACTTCCTTGCCTGCCAATCTGCCGGCCGCCATTGTGATCGTGCAACATATGCCCGCTGGTTTCACGCGGTCATTGGCACAGCGTCTTAATTCGCTCTGCGAGATCCAGGTTGTAGAAGCGGAAGAGGGGCAAACCGTTCAGGAAGGAACCGCATATATCGCACCGGGTGGGTACCATCTGGAAATTCTTCAGTCCGGAGGCGTGCTGCGGACACACCTTGAGTTGACCGAGCCGCGTGCCGGCCATCGCCCGGCGGTGGACGTGCTGTTTGAATCGGTCAGCAAAGTTGCCAATGTAAAAAAGTGGGCCATTATCATGACGGGTATGGGCAGTGATGGTACAAAAGGTTTAAAATTGATGAAAGAAACGGGAGAAGTTACCAGCATCATTGAGGATGAGTCAACCTCGGTCGTGTTTGGGATGCCTCGATCGGCCATTCAGGCAGGTTTGGCTGACCGCGTAGTACCGTTGGACAAAATCGCCGAAACGTTGCAAAAGCTTTTGAACTGAATTGGGAGGTGGATGTACAGTGGATATGAATCAATATTTGGACATGTTTATTGAAGAGTCGAAGGAGCATTTACAGGCAATTAACTCGAATTTGCTGTTGTTGGAAAGTGACCCTGAGAATATCCAAATTGTCAATGAGATTTTCCGATCCGCTCATACTTTAAAAGGAATGGCGGCAACCATGGGCTTCGAAGACATGGCCAGTCTGACACACGAAGCAGAAAATGTACTCGATTTGATTCGCAATCAAAAATGCACGATCAATAGCGAAATTATGGACGTGATTTTTCAGAGCGTCGATTTGATCGAAAGCATGGTCTACAACATCATCGACGGAGGAGACGGTTCGGCCGACGTTTCGGGCCCTGTTGCCAAATTGCGCGCCATTGTTGCCGGAGACTTCCATGCGTTAATAACCGCCACCGCGGAGACGGCAGCAGCTCAATCCGTAGAAGCGGCAACGGAACCGGCGGAAACAGGGGAAAGCAATGAGTCCCGTGTCCAAAAACTGGATGAGTTTGCGACGACTGTTCTGAAACAATCGCAAGAAAACGGGAACAACATCTTCTGGATTCAAGTGACGCTCGATGACAGCTGTATTTTAAAAGCGGCCCGCGCTTATATGGTGTTTGACCAGCTTGAGTCAAACGGGGATATCGTGAAATCGACACCGACCGTTGAAGAACTGGAGAATGAACGTTTTGAAAACCAATTTGAAATTGTTTACACGACATCTCAGCCGGCGGAAACGATCCAAAAGCTGATCGAAAATATTTCGGAAATCAAACAAGTAGAAATCGAGCCGCTCGAATTGCCGAGCGAAGAAAAGAAAGCGACCGCCGCTCCCCAGCAAGCCGCTCAACCGGCCGATGCACCGGCTCGCACCAATCAGAAGGAGGCAGCTGCGGGCAATAAGGCCAATGGTGCCAAAAAACCGCTTGGCAATAAGACGATCCGTGTTGACAGCGATCGTTTGGATGTGCTGATGAATTTGTTCAGCGAGCTGGTGATTGATCGCGGGCGTTTGGAACAATTGGCCCGGGAATCGGGGAAAAGCGATCTGCAAGAAACCGTTGAACACATGAGCCGAATTAGCAGCGATTTGCAAAACTTGATTTTGACCATGCGCATGGTTCCTGTCGAACAAGTGTTTAACCGCTTCCCGCGGATGGTGCGCGATTTGGCCAAAGATTTGCATAAAAAAGTCAACATTGAAATCTTCGGAGCGGAAACAGAGCTTGACCGGACCGTTATCGATGAAATCGGCGATCCGCTTGTGCATTTGTTGCGCAACTCGGTTGACCACGGAATTGAATCTCCGGCAGAGCGGGTAAAAGCCGGGAAACCGGAAGAAGGAACCATTCGCCTGCGCGCTTTTCACAGCGGAAACCACGTGTTTATCGAAGTAAGCGACGATGGTGCGGGAATCGCCAAGGAAAAAGTGCTCAACAAAGCGATTGAACGCGGTATTGTGTCGCAGGCGGCTGGTGAGAAGCTGACCGACAAGCAGATTTATGAACTGCTGTTTGCGTCCGGTTTCAGCACAGCCGAGGTCATCTCCGACATTTCGGGACGCGGTGTCGGTCTCGATGTAGTGAAAACGAAGATCGAGTCGCTGGGCGGATCAGTCACCGTTGACTCCGTACGCGGGCAAGGGACAACGTTCTCGATTCAACTTCCCCTGACTTTGTCGATCATTTCCGCGATGTTGGTGCAAATTCAGGACGAAAAATATGCGGTTCCACTCAGCTCAATCATCGAAACAGCTGTGTTCCGCAAAGAGCAAATCATGATGGCGCACCGGCAAAAAGTGATCGATTTCCGCGGCCGGGTTGTACCGCTTGTCTCCATGCAGGAGATCTTCCAAATCCCCAGCAATGGCACGACCAAAGACGACGAAGTGGCGGTTGTCATCGTGCGTAAAGGAGATAAAATGGCCGGCTTGGTTGTCGATTCCTTCATCGGGCAGCAAGAAATCGTGTTGAAATCGCTCGGCAAATATTTGGTGAACGTTTTTGCCATCTCCGGCGCTACCATCCTTGGAGACGGTCAAGTGGCCTTAATTATCGACTGCAATGCTTTGATTAAATAAGGGAGGGAACAAGTGTATGGCAATGGAACTGAATGAAGTCACAGGGGAAGTTAAAGTCATCGTCTTCCGGTTGAAAGATGAAGAATACGGAGTCGAAGTGGAACAGGTGAAATCGATTGAAAAATTTGAGCATATTACACGCGTTCCGCGGACACCTGCTTTTGTCAAGGGCGTAGTCAATTTACGCGGGGTCGTCACCCCGATTATCGATTTGCGCAAGCGGTTTGGCCTGGAGGAAACAGAGTACACGGAAGCTACCCGAATCATTATCGTCGCCGTGGGCGAACTTGAAGTCGGCTTGATTGTAGATGCCGCCAATGACGTGATCGATATTCCGGTCAATGCCGTCGAACCACCGCCGGAAGTGGTCGGAGGAGTAGAAGCGGCTTACTTGCGGGGAGTGGCAAAGCTGGAGAAGCGCCTGTTGATTTTGCTGAATTTGGACAAGGTGTTAAATACCGACGAGTTGAAACAGCTTGATTCGTTCGAGGTTTGACCATGGTTAGCATTGATAAATTTGGCGACTTTCAAATTGACGTTTTGCGTGAAGTGGGCAACATTGGTGCAGGACATGCCGCGACTGCATTGTCCAAATTGATCCAAAAAGAGATCGATATGAAAGTGCCCCAGGTAAAGATCATTACCTTTGATGAAATCGCAGATGCGGTTGGCGGTGCGGAAGAACTGGTTGTGGCCATTTTTCTGCGGGTGGAAGGAGAATGCCCAGGCAACATGTTTTTCATTGTTGATCTGGGCTCCGCCCGCAACCTGCTGAAACAGTTGATCGGGATGGAGGAGAGTCAGGAAGAAATGCTTTCTGAACTGGAAATTTCCGCCTTGCACGAGATTGGCAATATTTTGGCTGGTTCCTATCTCTCTTCTTTGTCCGATTTTACCAAGTTGAACTTGCAGCCATCTGTGCCGGCTCTCGCCATCGACATGGCAGGCGCGATTCTCAGCTATGGCTTGATTGAGTTGTGCCGCGCCGGTGATTATGTGTTAACAATCGACACCGCCTTTCTCGGCGGAGAACAGGATGTCAACGGTCACTTTTTCCTTATTCCTGACCCCGACTTTTTTGAGAAATTATTCGTGGCATTAGGAGTTCCGTTAAATGGAGATTATTAAAATTGGTATGGCTGACTTGGGAGTGGCGCACTCGCCCGATCGGTTGCGCACAACAGGTCTTGGTTCTTGCGTCGGGGTTGTCTTGTACGATCAAGTGAAAAGGATCGCGGGGATGGCGCATGTCATGTTGCCTGAATCTTCGTTAGGAAAAGGGAATGAGACCAACATTGGCAAGTATGCCGATACGGCGATCCCGCAGTTGATCAAAGAAATGGTGGCCGTTGGAGCGTCCGCCTACAATTTGACCGCCAAATTGGCGGGCGGCGCACAAATGTTTTCTTTCCTGGGTGGAAATGATACGATGAGGATAGGTCCGCGAAATGTAGATGCCTGCAAAGCCATTTTGGAGCAAAACCACATCAAGATTGTCGCTGAAGATACAGGCGGCAACTGCGGTCGCACCATCGAAATGGACGCGGAAACGGGGATTCTGCAAATTCGCACAGTAAATCAAGGAGTTAAGGAAGTTTAACTATGGTCCGGAAAATTGCCTTTCAACTCATTTTTGGCATGATTGCCTTTATCGCTACATTTATCTCTGCTCTCGGCGCAAATGTTTTTTCCGTTGCTTTCCTGCGGGCATTCATCGCATTCATTATTTTCTTTCTTGTTGCTTTCCCGGTTCGTTGGCTGTTATCTTTGATCACGAGCACGAAGCCGGCCGATGCGCCGCAGGCAAAATCAGGTAACCATGTAGATCTCGTCACGCCAGAGGACGAACCAGAATCGGCCGAATCGTCGCAAAAGGATTCGGTGGATTCGTTTGTACCATTGACCGTTCCAAAAATCGAACGAACAGCAACTGCAACTGATCCTGCAACGATCGCTAATGCCGTCAGGCGGTTAACTGATGAGTAAAGGCTGGTGATATTGATTCATGGCTCGACTGAACAATCACGAAAAAGCAAAGCAGTTTGATAAATGGATTTCGTGGAAGCAGGAAGGTAATCGCGAGGCTGAAGTTGAGCTGGTGACGCAATTTTTGCCATTGGTGACAAAGGTGGCAAATCGTTTAGCGATCGGTTTGCCAAGCAACGTCGATAAAGATGACTTGATCAGCTACGGCCGTTTTGGACTGTTGGACGCATTGTCCAAATTTGACCATACGCGCGGCCTGCAATTTGAAACATATGCGATGTGGCGAATCCGGGGAGCGATGATTGACGGACTCCGTGAAAATGACTGGATTCCGCGTACCGTGCGTGATAAAGCGAAAAAGATCGAGGAAGCGTATACGATACTGGAACAGGAGAAACTGCGAACACCCACCGATCAAGAGGTCAGTGAATATTTGGGGATTAGCGAAAAAGAACTGCAGCAAGTCTTTTTTGACACGTCCCTGGCTTCAATGGTATCGATTGACGAGGCCGTCGGGGATGAGGATGAGCAAAAAACGGCACGTCACACCTATTTGGTGGATGAAGTGACGCCTCGTCCTGAGTCGGTTGCGGAAACGGCAAGCTTGAAAGAAGTATTGACTCATTCGATTGACAAATTGCCGGAAAAAGAGCGGCTGGTTGTTTCTCTTTTTTATTTTGAAGAACTGACCTTAACTGAAATTGCTGAAGCAATGAACTTATCGCCATCCAGAATCTCACAATTGCATTCAAAAGCAATTTTTCGTCTCCGTTCCAGTTTAAATAGATGGAAATCTCAATTATTATAAAGGGAGATCACATTTTTCATGGAGAGGGAGCATGTAAATGGAAGGGATAGGCGAAAAGCGGTTGGAAGTCAGTATCTCGAAAGATGAATTGAAGGCGGAAATTACCATTCGGGCGTCACAGTCACCGATGGATGTGACTGTAACAGAACAAGAGGTACGCCAGGCGCTGGAACAAAGCGGCATCACATACGGGATCATCGAGCAAGCGATCGAACAACTATGTCAGTCTCCCCAAAAATATGTAAACCAGCCCTTGCTGATTGCCGTTGGCTTGCCGCCTGTTCCGGGGACAGATGCAAAAATTGAATACCCCTATGAAAAAAAAGAGACGGATGAACACAAACCGAAAGAATTGGACGACGGCCGCGTCGATTATTACTCGTTAAACACGATTGCCAATATTTCCAAAGGGCAGCTGATTGCGCAAAAGATCCCGGCGACTGCGGGAGAGGCGGGAATGAGCGTGAAAGGAATCAAAATTCCGGCGAAAGCTGGAAAAGAGGTTACGATCAAGGCCGGGAAAAACGTCGTGTTTAATCAGGACCGGACGCTGTTATATGCGGCGATCGATGGACAAGTCTCCTTTACCGACAAAGATAAAGTAAACGTTTTCCCAATATATGAGGTTAACGGCGATGTTGACTTCAGTGTCGGAAACATCGATTTTATCGGGAATGTCATCATTCGCGGCAGTGTTCCAACCGGGTTTCGGATCAAGGCGTCCGGAGATATTCGGGTATTGGGAAATGTGGAAGGGGCCGAGCTGGAGGCGGGCGGTTCGATTGAAATCAAAAGCGGTATCGTGGCGCAGGAAAAAGGGTTTGTCAAAGCCGGCCGCGATGTGAGAACGTCGTTTATCCAGAATGGCAACGTAACTGCGGGAAATGAAATATTTGTATCGCAGAGCATCATGTTTTCCAATGTGCGAGCAGGAAAAAATATTTTCTGCAATGGAGCCAAAGGCATTATTATTGGCGGCACGTTGCAGGCGGGCGAACAGATCGTCGCCAGAGTGATCGGCAATTCCAGTTCGACACCTACCGTGTTGGAGGTTGGCGTGAAACCGGAATTGCGCGAAGAATTGGTCCAATTGAAAAGACAAATTCAGGTTGCATACGAAAACATGCGGAAAACAGAGCAGGGATTGAATGTCTTGTCACAAATTCTTGCCGCGAACGGCGAGCTTTCCCCAGATAAAAAAGCATTGCAAGTCAAACTGGCCAATACCCGATTGGTTCTGGAGAAAGAGTTGAAAACGCATGAAGCCCGAAAGAAAGAGCTGGAGATTGAACTGGAAGGAGAAACTCCAGCGAAAATCGAAGCCAGCACAATTATGTATCCAGGCATCAAATTGGTCTTTGGCAATCTGGTTCGGTTCATCAAGCAGGAAATATCGCGCGCTCGCTTTATGGTAATCCAGGGTGAAATTACGACGGTCACGATTGTATAGCAGAGGAGATGAGCGACTCTGAAAGTCGTGGAATTACAAAGCGCTTTGCCGCGCACGCAAGAGGTTGGACGGATTCAGGAGCAACAGCAGCAGCGATTCAATCATGAACGATTGCTGGAGATTGCGGAACAACTGAAGACCATCCAGCAGGAAGGCCAGCGGGTTGGTGAACTGGAGCAGTCGGCTGAAGGGAAAATTCGGGAACAACGGGAAAAAGAACGTCACAGGAAAAAATCGTCCGGTTGGGAGAATCAGACAGAATCACCGGTTGGTCAAAAGGGTTCCGATCAGCATTTGATGCATGATCCGTTCCGTGGACGTTTTATCGATATTTCGCTCTAGTGTATCCAACCAACCGTCTGAACGGCTCAAACGGAACTCTTTTCAATGAAAAGGTGAGTGTAAGTGGAACAGCCAATATATATACTTTTAGGGGCAGGAGCACTGATCGTGATCGCTGCCCTTTTTCTGAAACAGCGCAGTCCGAAGGCGGAAGCGTCCGGTACGCTGGACCAGAAGGAGATCGAGCGGACACTGCAGCGATTTGTCAGCCAGATCAAGCAGGAAAATGAAAAAGTTCGCGCGGAACTGCGGCAAACCAAAGACGAGATGGCCAGCGAGCTGGCGGCGTTACGACAAGAGTTGGAACAGGCGGAAGCTCGCTATCAAGCATTGACTGTTCAAGTCCGTTCGCTGGGCGAGCGCAAGCAGGCAACAGAAGAAGAGGAGACACGTGCGGAGGATCAGTCCGATATTTTGGCTTTGCGCGAACGCTATCGTCGGGTGTTTGAGCTGAAAGGGCAAGGGCTGTCTTTGGACGAGATCGCCAAAACGCTGGGAGCCGGGCGGGGCGAAATCGAGCTGATTGTTTCTCTGGCCAGTCCGGCAGAAAGAGGGGCAGAACATGAGTAGACGCAGCCTGTTATTGGGTTTTGGTGCGGGAATGCTGTTTGCCGGCGGATACTTGTTGGTTTATCCTGCTGATGAATCGCCCCGGCCGCTGACACAGCAGGAACTGCAAGCGGCAGCGCAAACCTACGATCTGGTTGTATTGACAAAAGAAGAATATCAGCAGCTTCAACAAAACAGCGCCCAAGCAGGCGAACAATCGCCAGCAGCCAAAAGCGATGACAAGCCGCCAGCCGAGACGTCATCGGCAACCGGTGAGAAAGCGACTGGGGAAGAACCTGTTTCCGAACATCTGCAACCGCTTCCCGCAGCGCCCAAGCAAGCAAGTACGCCCAAGGCGCAAACGCCGGCTTCACCGTCCGCTCCAAACAGCAAGACGCCATCGTCCCCAGCGCAGCCAACCGCTTCTGTGAAGCAGCCAGCCGCTTCGGCGAAGCAACCAGTCGCGCCAACGCCGGCTCAACCGTCCGCTGCGGTGAGCGCGTCGAAAGAGAACAGCGACAAATCTGTTGTACCAGCTGTCCCTGCCTCCCCCGAGGTCGAACAGCCCGGGCAGCCAACTGTATCAGAGCCAACCGTTGAGGTGAGAATCCCCGGCGGTTATTCCACGAATCAAGTCGGACAGCTGCTCCACAAGGCGGGGCTCGTTGCCGATGTGAACGGGTTTGTGGCGGAAATGAAGGCCGAGCAAAAAGTTGACCGTATACGGGCGGGCACTTATCAGCTCAGCAAAAACTTAACGATGGATCAACTGATCAAGCTGATCACGACACCCCCAACGGAGTAACTGCTTGCTCGCATCCACATTGCCCCTGACAATGTGGATGTTTTGTTTTATGTTGGCCAATACATTTCGCCCAATTGCAAGATCCGCAGTTGTTTAGACGGCAGCTCGCGGCGCTTCCACTCGCGCTGCAATCGATCCAGCGCCTCCTTGGGCGTATCGTCGGCCAGCCGAAACGCACCGTAGTGCATCGGAATAAACAGACTGGCACGCAGGTCGAGAAAGGCCTGGATCGATTCTTCGGGCGTCATATGCTGGTTGGACATGAACCACTCCGGTTCGTAGGCGCCAATCGGCATCAGAGCGATTCCGATCGAAAAACGCTCGCCGATTTCCTGGAACCCGCGGAAGTAGCCGCTGTCGCCGGAAAAGTAAAGCGCTGGTTCCTGTCCGAACTGGATAACCCATCCCCCCCAATGGGACGTGTTCGTATCAAACAGACTGCGCCGCGTCCAGTGTTGGGCAGGAACAAAGTGGAAGGAGACACCGCCATGCTCGGCTTGTTCCCACCAGGAAAACTCGCTGATCCGCCGAAACCCTTTTTTGCGGAACAAGCGACCCAGCCCGATCGGAACGAAAAATTGCGGATTGCCTTGCAAGCGACGCAATGTCGGGAAATCAAGATGGTCATAATGGCCGTGTGAGACAAGCACGATATCGATCTGCGGCAGCTCGTCCAACGGCAGTCCAGGGGGACTCAACCGCTTTTCAAAACCCATCCGATTGGCCCAGACAGGATCGATCAAAATATTGAGACCATGAATTTGCAACAAAAAGGATGCATGGCCGATCCAGACGAGCAGAGGGGCGGTACGATTTCTTTTCAGAAAGGCGAGATCGACTTCCCGGCATTGGGGGATCGTGTATGACAGATCTTTGATTTTCGCTTTTCGCTCTTTGCGCCATTGCAGCATTTCACCGAATGTTTTTCCGGTTGGAACGTCGTCAAGATTGGTATAGCGTTTTCTGTGAAAGAACATGGTGCGGCACCTCATTTCTCAGTCAAAAATAGCGTCGGCATGGGACAGCGGGACAGCGTTAAAAATGGTTGACGAAATGGTTATATGGCAGTTGGAGCGATTTGTCAATTCACATTTTCACATTCTGCTCAATTCCTTTCTTGCAATTGCAAAACCCATGTGATATATTTTTTTACGGTGTTGAATTCGCACGTCTTTCAATTTCAGTAAGGGTGCTGCCGCAATGGTAGTCTTGCTGAAAGATGCGAAGGGCGGAGGTTGGCACAAAAAAACCACTTGAAGGAGGTGTGATAATATGGCGGTTATCTCTATGAAACAGCTGCTGGAAGCTGGTGTACATTTCGGACACCAAACTCGCCGCTGGAACCCAAAAATGGCTCGCTATATTTTCACCGAACGTAACGGTATCTACATTATTGATTTGCAAAAAACAGTGAAGAAAGTGGAAGAAGCGTACAACTTCGTTCGCGATCTCGCTGCAAACGGCGGAAAAATCCTGTTTGTTGGTACAAAAAAACAAGCACAGGAATCCGTTAAAGAAGAAGCAGAACGTACTGGTCACTACTACATCAACCAACGCTGGTTGGGTGGTACTTTGACCAACTTTACTACCATCAAAAAACGGACAGCTCGTTTGGCTGAACTGAAACGTATGGAAGAAGACGGTACTTTCTCTGTTCTTCCGAAAAAAGAAGTTATCGTTCTGCGTAAAGAAATGGAACGTTTGGAAAAATTCTTGGGCGGTATCGCTAACATGGACGAACTTCCGGACGCTTTGTTTGTTATCGATCCGCGCAAAGAACGCATTGCAGTAGCAGAAGCTCGCAACCTTGGTATTCCGATCGTTGCGATTGTAGATACTAACTGCGACCCTGATGAGATCGATTATGTTATCCCAGGTAACGATGACGCGATCCGTGCGGTAAAATTGTTGACTGGCAAAATGGCTGATGCGATCTTGGAAGGAAGCCAAGGCGGAGAACAAACCACTACGGCTTAAAAGGTAGTCAATCGTTGAGGGTGGACTGAGGGTTTCAGAACCCCGTCCACCTTTTCTACCGTATAGACCCAAATTCTTGTTATATCAAGGAGGTACATAGCAATGGCAATCAGTGCACAAGCGGTGAAAGAACTGCGTGAAAGAACAGGCGCAGGGATGATGGACTGCAAAAAAGCGCTCGAAGAAACAAATGGAGATATGGAAAAAGCGATTGACTTGCTCCGTGAACGCGGAATCGCCAAAGCGGCGAAAAAAGCGGGTCGTATCGCGGCTGAAGGTCTTACTTCCTACGCGGTAGATGGTAACCGGGCGGCAATCGTCGAAGTAAACTGCGAAACAGACTTTGTAGCGAAAAACCCTGAATTCCAAACCTTGGTAAAAGATATTGCGGAACATGTTGTTTCGCAAAATCCTGCTAGCGTAGAAGAAGCTTTGGAACAACCATTCAAAGGAAACGGCGATCCGCTTTCCAAAGTGATCAGCGAGAAAATCGCGACCATCGGAGAAAACATCACCTTCCGTCGTCTGGCTGTCCTGGAGAAATCCGACAATGGCGTATTTGGCGGATACTTGCACATGGGTGGTAAAATCGGTGTGCTGGTTGCCCTGGAAGGAACAACTGACGAAACGCTGGCAAGAGATCTCGGCATGCACGCCGCGGCTGCTAACCCGCGTTTTGCCAACCGTGAAGAAGTTTCTGCGGATGAAATCGAACGTGAGCGTGAAGTATTGAAAAACCAAGCTTTGGCTGAAGGCAAACCGGCCAACATCGTTGAGAAAATGGTTGAAGGCCGCCTGTCCAAATACTTTGAGGAATATGTCATGGTTGAACAACCGTTCGTCAAAGATCCGGACAAAAAAGTTGGCGCTTTGTTGAAAGAAGCGGGCGCTACCTTGAAAACGTTTGTTCGTTACCAAGTCGGCGAAGGAATCGAGAAAAAACAAGAAGACTTCGCGGCAGAAGTAATGGCGCAAGTGAATAAACAATAATTTTTGCTCCAGTAGGGAACACCTTTGTGTTCCCTATTTTTAAAACAAACTGCAGCGTATTGCGGCATATCTTGAAAGACAGGATAGATTGAAGAAATGGAGGCTGTATGGAATGCCACTTCCTGCCTATAAACGTGTTGTGCTAAAGTTGAGTGGGGAAGCCTTGGCTGGAGAAGTGGGATATGGGATTGACCCGAAAATCATCTTTTCCATTGCCAATCAAATTAAAGAAATTGTTGAACTTGGCGTACAGGTAGCTGTTGTTGTCGGAGGCGGGAATATTTGGCGCGGTCTTTCCGGCAGTTCAAAAGGAATGGATCGGGCCACCGCCGATTATATGGGCATGTTGGCGACCATTATGAATTCGCTCGCTCTGCAGGATGGATTGGAAAAGGTCGGTGTTCCGACACGCGTGCAAACTTCCATCGAAATGCGTCAGGTAGCAGAACCATACATACGGAGAAGAGCCATTCGCCATCTGGAGAAAAATCGGGTGGTCATTTTCGCCGCCGGAACCGGAAATCCTTATTTCTCCACGGATACGACTGCAGCATTGCGCGCCGCCGAAATCGAGGCCGAAGTCATTTTGATGGCGAAAAATAAGGTGGATGGGGTTTATACTGCAGATCCAAGCGTTGATCCAAACGCGAAAAAGTATGACCGGTTAACTTTCCTGGAAGTGCTTAACAAAGGACTTGGCGTCATGGATTCGACCGCCTCCAGCTTATGCATGGACAATAATATTCCGTTAATTGTCTTCTCCATTACCGAAGAAGGCAATATCCAACGTGCAGTTATGGGTGAAAAGATCGGCACTATTGTAAAGGGGGAATAACACTATGCCACAAACAGTCTTGAAAAACATGGAAGAACGTATGAACAAGGCGATTGCTGCGCTGAAAAAAGATTTGGCCAGTCTCCGCGCTGGACGTGCCAATCCGGCTATGCTGGATAAAGTGATGGTAGACTATTATGGAACCCCGACCCCGATCAGCCAGTTGGCCAACGTAAGCGCACCGGAACCTCGCCTGTTGCAAATTCAGCCATGGGATAAGTCTGCGCTGAAAGACATTGATCGGGCGATCCAACAGTCAGATCTTGGCCTGACCCCGACCAATGACGGAGTCGTTATTCGGATTGCGGTACCGGCATTGACGGAAGAACGCCGGAAAGATTTGGTGAAAATGGCCAATAAAATGGCGGAAGAAGCAAAAGTAGCAGTCCGCAATATCCGTCGGGATGCAAACGATGAAATCAAAAAGTTGGAAAAAGCTGCGACCATTTCTGAAGATGAATCCCGCCGCCACCAAGAAACCATTCAAAAAACAACCGATAAATACATTGCGGATATCGAGAAAATTACAAAAGAAAAAGAAAAAGATATTCTGGAAGTATAAAAAGCATTACAATAAGAAAATGGATACTTGGTTAGCGATTAGTCAAATCCCCCTCCCATGAGGGGGACTTATGTCTATATCTCTCATTCTGGGGGAAAACTTGATGATAGAACATTTCACTCGCAAATGGTTGCGAAAAGAAGAGCCAGTGTTGGAGGAGTCAGGAAATATCCCTGAACATATCGCCGTGATCATGGATGGAAACGGCAGATGGGCGAAAAAAAGAAGTTTGCCCAGAATTGCCGGCCATCGGGCGGGAATGAAAACGGTCAAGGAGATTGCCAAGGCAGCTGATGAGATCGGCGTCAAAATTTTGACTATGTACGCATTCTCGACAGAAAACTGGAAACGACCGAGAGATGAAGTCGACTACTTGATGAAACTCCCGCAGGAATTTCTGTCGACTGAATTGGATGAATTGATGGAACGAAACGTGCGCGTGTGCATGGTCGGCAGCAAGGAAGGCTTGCCGAAACATACGCTTGAAGCATTGTTGTTGGCTGAGCAAAAAACCGAAAAAAACACGGGGCTTCAGCTTAACTTCGCGTTGAATTACGGCGGACGCAAAGAACTGGTCAAGGCGTTTGCCGAGTTGTATGAAGAGATCCAGGCAGGAAAAGTCAAACTGGAAAATGTGGATGAAGCGGCGATTGCCCAGCATCTTTATACCAAAGATTTGCCTGATCCCGATTTGTTGATTCGCACAAGCGGAGAGATCCGTATCAGCAACTTTATGCTGTGGCAACTGGCCTATACGGAATTCTGGTTTACCGACGTATTGTGGCCGGATTTTTCCAAAGAAGATCTGTATCAAGCTATTGCAGAATATCAAGGGCGAGCTCGTCGCTATGGAGCGGTTTAAGTCGAAGAGGTGGACGCAGTTGAAGCAGCGCATCGTAACAGGGCTAATTGGAGGCATTATTTTTATTGGTATTGTCTATTTGGGGAATAGCTGGTTTTCTTTGCTCGTTTTGCTGTTAGCTCTGGGGGGACTATATGAATTTTTGCGCATGGCCAAAATCCCTCTTTTTAGTATGGCGAGTTTGTTCAGCTTCATTTTAATGCTGGGCATTCTGCTGCCAAATGTGGCATTTGCCTCGTCCATGGAGCTGTCAGTAGGGGATGTCTTGTTGCCAGTGATGTTGTTGCTATTTATCTACTCAGTTTGGCGCAAGAATCAGTTTCATATCGAACATGTCGCCCTGACGATTTTAGGGGCGTTATACATAGGCTACGGTTTTACCTACATGCTGGCAACGCGCAATTTGCCTGAGCATGGACTCTTGTTGACTTTTTTGGTGGTCTTCGGCATTTGGGCCACCGATACGGGCGCGTATTTCGTTGGCAAAGCGGTCGGCAGACGCAAATTGTGGCCGGCGATCAGTCCCAATAAAACGTTGGAAGGTTCGCTGGGAGGGCTGGTGCTGGCTGTCTTGGTGGTGGCGCTGCTCAACCAGCTCGGGGGATCGTTTTCTTTCGGGCAGGTGCTCGGCATCGGCTTGACGATCGGAATAGCCGGTCAGTTGGGTGATTTGGTGGAATCTGCGATCAAACGCCACTTTGGGGTGAAGGATTCCGGACAAATCTTGCCTGGCCATGGAGGCGTTTTGGACCGCTTTGACAGTTTACTGTTTGTCTTTCCGATCCTTCATCTTTCAGGAATGATCTAAAGAGACGAAATTACAACGGAGTAGAGGGTGAACCGATTGAAAAAAATTGCATTGCTGGGTTCAACGGGTTCGATCGGAACCAGCACGCTTCAAGTAGTGAGACAGCATCCGGAAAAGTTCCAAATCGTAGCTTTGTCGGGTGGAAGCAACGTGCGACTGCTGGCGGAACAAATTCAAGAGTTCCATCCTTTGTTTGTTTCTGTAGGCTCGGAAGCGGCCGCAAAAGAGCTGCGGTCGCTGCTCGGAGATGCCAGACAGCCGGAGATCGGCTACGGGGAAGAAGGCTTGTTGCAGGCAGCGGCGCTTCCTGATGCCAACTTTGTGATGACCGCAGTCGTCGGCAGCGTAGGAATTGCCCCGACATTGGCTGCGATCGAAGCAGGAAAAACGATCGGGCTGGCCAACAAAGAAACGCTGGTCAGCGCAGGCCATCTGGTGATGAAGGCGGCGCGGGAGAGAGGCGTTGCCATTATTCCGGTCGATAGTGAACATTCCGCCATTTTTCAATGTCTGGCAGGGGAGAGGCGGCAAGATTTGTCGCGGATCATCATTACGGCATCCGGCGGTTCATTCCGCAATCGGTCGCGCTCTGAGTTGGAAAATGTGACCGTTGCCCAAGCTCTGAGCCATCCAAACTGGAGCATGGGGGCGAAAATTACGATCGACTCTGCTACAATGATGAACAAAGGATTTGAAGTGATCGAAGCCCATTGGCTGTTTGACCTGCCGTACGAACAGATCGACTGCGTGCTTCATTATGAAAGCATCGTTCATTCTATGGTAGAATATAAAGACGGAGCGGTAAAAGCCCAGTTGGGAACTCCTGATATGAAGGTACCGATTCTTTACGCGCTCAGCTATCCGGGGCGGTTGCCATTGGAGACAGAGCGGCTTGATTTCAGCAAACAAGCGACATTGCACTTCGCTCCAATGGATTTTGACCGTTATCCGCTGCTGAGCTTGGCGTATGCCTGCGGAAAAACAGGCGGAACGGCGCCAGCGGTATTGAATGCAGCAAATGAAATCGCAGTTTCGCGCTTCCTGCAAGGTGAGATTACGTTTCTGCAGATTGAGCAAATCGTTGAGCAGGTTTGCCAGTTGCATGAATCGGTTGCCCAGCCTTCATTGGAGGAAATCCTCGAATGCGACCAATGGGCGCGGACGCAGGCGGCAAAGTTTGCTGCACGGTAAAAAAGATCAGGATTCTCAGTATTTTGCTAAGACGGGCATACCTGTAACCTACAATGGGCAGCATGTTTTTTTGGTCGCTGCTTCCGATACTGGAAATGAAAGGTGGCTATCCTTTTGCCTTTTGCAAACTCGATTGAATCAGTAATCGCAATTGTTGTTGTGTTTGGTTTGCTTGTTTTTATCCATGAACTGGGGCACTTTTTGCTGGCGAAGCGTGCGGGGATTCTTTGCCGCGAATTTGCCTTGGGAATGGGTCCGAAAATCTTCAGTGTAAAAAAAGGGGAAACCGAATACACATTGCGGCTGTTGCCGATTGGCGGGATGGTCCGAATGGCAGGGGAAGATCCCGAACTTGACATCTTAAAACCGCAAATGCAAGTGACCGTAGAACTTGACCCGTTGGGGAAAGTATCGCGGATCATTCTTGATCCGCATCATCAACCTGGGCCAAATCAAGTGACAGGCACTGTCATTCGCTATGACTTGGAACAGCAATTGAACATGCAGCTGGAATTGGCCGGTGAACAAAAGCAATTTTCCGTTCATCCCCAGGCCATGCTCGTCAAAGGAGATCAGGAAATCCAAATCGCTCCGCTGAATCGCCAGTTTAAAGGCAAGACGATCATGCAACGGTTCTGGGCGATCTTTGCCGGTCCGGCGTTCAACTTTATCCTCGCGTTTGTGTTGTTTACGTTAATCGGTTTGTTCTTTGGCGTGCCAAGCAACCAACCGATGCTGGGAGAAGTCAAAGCCGATGGTCCGGCTGCGCAAGCTGGACTGCAGCAAGGGGATCGCGTGCTGTCGATCCAAGGACAACCCGTTGCAAGCTGGGATGATCTGGTGGAAATTGTCAGCATGTCACCGGGCAAAACGTTGCAGATGGAGATTGAGCGGGACGGTCAGCGAAAAACGGTTGACGTCACAATCCTCAACGAGCAAAATGTAGGCAAGATCATGGTATACAAACCAGTCACCTACTCGCCGTTGCATGCGGTCCAATACGGCGCCGTATCAACCTATAATTTTTCTGCGGCGATTTTGAAGAGCCTCGGACAGTTGATAACAGGCACGTATGGCTTGAAAGACTTGAGCGGGCCGGTCGGCATTTTCAAGATGACCGGAGAATTTGCGCAGCAAGGTCTAAGCGTCTTGATGAGTTGGGCAGCGGTGCTCAGCATTAACTTGGGATTGTTCAATCTGTTGCCGGTTCCTGCCTTGGACGGTGGTCGAATTGCTTTTCTCGTTGTGGAAGCACTGCGAGGTCGGCCGGTTGATCCCAATAAAGAAGGAATGGTTCATTTCCTTGGATTCGCTTTGCTGATGCTGTTGATTTTGGTGGTTACCTGGAACGACATCACTCGGTTGTTCTCATAATAGAGAGCGATAAAGAAAAAGGATGGTGCTTCAAGTGTTTAAACGTGAGGAGACGAAACCGGTATTTGTGGGAAATGTTCAGATCGGCGGTCAAAAGGGCGTTGTGATTCAATCGATGACGACAACCGATACGCGCGATGTGGAAGCTACGTTGGCGCAAATCCAACGGTTGGCAGATGCGGGTTGCCAAATCGTCCGGTTGGCGGTGATCAATGAAGATGCAGCGCGCGCCATTAAAAAAATTAAGGAACGTTCGCCATTGCCGTTGGTGGCCGATATTCATTTCGATTACCGCCTGGCGTTGATCGCGCTGGAAAGCGGCATTGACAAAATTCGGATCAATCCGGGCAACATCGGTTCGCGTGAAAAAACAAAAGCGGTCGTAGAAGCTTGCCGCGAGCGAAACGTTCCCATTCGGATCGGAGTAAACTCCGGTTCCGTCGAAAAACGTTTGCTGGAGAAATACGGCTATCCGAGTCCGGAAGCGATTGTGGAAAGCGCGATGGATCATGTGGAAATCCTGGAAGACCTGAATTACGACAATATCGTGATTTCCTTGAAGTCGTCCGATGTTCCGACGATGATTCAAACGTATTCGCTGATGGCGCAAAAACGGAATTATCCGCTGCATGTCGGGGTAACCGAAGCGGGTACGCAGTTTTCCGGCGGAATTAAATCGGCGGTTGGGATCGGGACGGTTCTGTCAATGGGCATTGGTGATACAATCCGCGTTTCGTTGACCGCCGATCCGGTTGAGGAAATCAAGGTGGCCAAGCAGATTTTACGCAGCCTTGATATAGTCAATAACGACCCTGTCGTGATCGCTTGTCCATCGTGCGGCCGCTGTGCGATCGATTTGATCGGTTTGGCGACAAAGGTGGAGGACGCCGTATCTACGTTGAAAGTACCATTGAAAATTGCCGTGATGGGTTGCGCCGTCAATGGACCGGGTGAAGCACGCGAAGCAGATGTCGGTGTCGCGGGCGGAAATGGTGAAGGATTGATCTTCCGCAATGGCGAGATCATCCGAAAAGTAAAAGAGGATGAATTGTTTGAGGAATTAATGAAAGAAATCCATACCATGGTGCAGCAATAAAAGGAACGTGAATCGACGTAGTGTCGCCAGTTAAGAGGAGGAAGCAGTTGTGTTAAAGCAAAGTCAATATCTCATTCCTACATTGCGGGAAGTGCCAGCCGACGCTGAAATCGCCAGCCACAAATTGCTGCTGCGCGCTGGTTTGGCTCGACAACTGGCGTCAGGGGTCTATACCTACATGCCATTGGCATTGCGCACCCTGCACAAAATTCAAGCGATTGTCCGGGAAGAAATGAATCGTGCCGGTGCACAGGAATTGCTCATGCCTACATTGCAGCCGGCTGAACTTTGGCAGTTATCCGGACGATGGGATGCTTATGGCCCCGAGTTGATGAGACTGGATGATCGTCACGACCGTCAATTTGCTTTGGGACCTACCCATGAAGAAGTGATTACGAGTCTGGTTCGCGATGAAGTCAATTCCTATAAAAAACTGCCGCTGAATCTTTACCAGATTCAAACGAAGTTTCGCGACGAGGTTCGTCCGCGCTTTGGCTTGATCCGGTGCCGTGAATTTATTATGAAGGACGCTTATTCTTTCGACACGAGCTGGGAAGGATTGGAGAACAACTTCCAAGCGATGTTTGATGCTTATTCACGGATTTTTACCAGAGTTGGTCTTAACTTCCGTGCGGTGGAAGCTGACGCCGGCACCATCGGCGGGACAGGCACCTATGAATTTATGGCGCTCTGCGAGATCGGGGAAGATACGATTGCCTATTCCACGGAAGGCGATTATGCCGCCAACCTGGAAAAAGCCGAAGTCGTTTACAAAGGAAAAACGCAGCCGGACCTGAATGTGCCGCCAATGGAAAAAATCCACACGCCAGCGACACGGACGATTGAACAGTTAACCAATGCGCTGCAAATCGAAGCGAAACAAATTATCAAAAGTCTCGTGTTGCGCGTCGATGACAAACTTGTGATTGTGCTGATTCGCGGTGACCATGAACTGAATGAAGTGAAAGTGAAAAACCACTATGATGCCACCCATGTGTCGATGGCATCCGAGGAAGAGATCCGCAACCTGGTCAAAGCGCCGGCTGGTTTCGTTGGACCGGTTGGATTACCCGCTGACGTGGAAATCATTGCGGACAACTTTGTGCAGGATGTACAGGATGGGGTTGTCGGTGCCAATGAAGTGGACTACCATTTGCGTCATGTCAAACCAGGACGAGATTTTCAGGTGAAAGCTTACGGCGACTTCCGCAACATCATGGAAGGCGATGAAAGTCCAACCGGGAAAGGCACGATTGCTTTTGCCAGAGGGGTGGAAGTCGGTCACGTCTTTAAACTCGGGACGAAATATTCGCAAGCGTTGGGTGCGACATATTTGGATGAAAACGGCCGCAGCCAACCGATGATTATGGGCTGCTACGGCATCGGGATCTCCCGGACGCTGGCAGCTGTGATCGAACAAAACAATGATGAAAACGGCATTATTTGGCCGGTTTCCGTCGCGCCTTTCCATGTTCATGTCATTCCGGTCAACGCCAAAGTGGAAGAGCAACGGACTGCCAGCGAGGAAATTACGGCGATGCTGACCGAGGCCGGAATCGAAGTGTTGTATGATGATCGTCCGGAACGCGCCGGCGTTAAATTCAAGGATGCGGATTTGATCGGTTTGCCGCTGCGCATCACTGTTTCCGACAAGGTGCAGGATGGTCTGGTGGAAATAAAAGTTCGGCGCAGCGGAGAAACTTTTGAAGTGAACCGCACCGAGCTGGTTCCATTTATCCAAGAATTGCTAGCCAAACTGTAATGCAAAAAACAGCAGGAATTGAAACAAATTTTGTCGAAAAGAGAAGGGGTACCCGTTTTCGGGTGCCTCTTTTCGCACTTGCAGATGTCCGTCATTTTTTCATAAACGGCGACTGTCCTTGGATTGCTTCGTGTACAAAGGGCAGCGGTTTTCCTTTGAAAACATGCGGCAAAAGATTGAGGTGATCAACGGATGGAACGTATCGAAGAGCAAAAACAACGCTTCGCAATTTTGGTGAAACAATTGGAACTGCCTGCCGATTGGTCCGAGCGTTTTTTTGCCGATGCGCGAATTGATAAATTGGAATTATACAAGCAAAATCGGGAATGGGTCTTTCATTTCACCCTTGGGCAATTGTTGCCGGGGGAAATTTATCGCGCGTTTCTGCAACGCTTGCGCCAGTCGTTTGCCCACCTGGCGAAAGTGGATGCTTGCTTTCGTTATCAGCAAAAACCGAGCGAGGAGCAGATACTCGCTGCCTATTGGGAACCATTGCTAGTTGAGCTGGAAGCGAAAATTCATTCGCTGGCGGGACAAATTCGCGCGGCGCGTCATCACTGGGAAAACGGGGCCATTCATGTTTTGCTGCCGACCGAAATGTCGTTGGAGATGGTCAAACGGAAAAAAGTCGAGACAGATTTGGCCGAAGCGTTTTACAAGGCAACTGCATGGCGTCCCCGCTTTCTGTTTACCGCGGAAGAGAACGATGAGGCCTACAAAGCATTCGCTGAACAGCGCGAAGAAGAAGAACGCGCGCTGGTCGAAGTGGTTCGCAGCGCTCAAATCGAAAAAGAGAACAAAGAGGAAAAAGCCGCGGTTTCCAGCCTGATGATCGGCTATGACATCAAAGAGGAGCCTGTGCCGATCAAGGAAATTCAGGAAGAAGAACGCCGGGTTGTCATTCAAGGGAATGTGTTTAACGTGGAGTTGAAGGAGCTGCGCAGCGGTCGCCATTTGCTTACGTTCAACATCACCGATTACAGCGATTCGCTTTCCGTCAAAGTATTTTCCCGCGATAAAGAAGATGTGCGCATGCTGGAAGTTCTGCAGGACGGCATGTGGGTAAAAGTAAGAGGAAGCGTCCAGCATGACACCTACGCCCGGGAGTTGGTGATGATCGCCAATGACATTAACCAGATCGAGGCGATCGGTCGGAAGGACCGCTCGGAACAAAAGCGGGTCGAACTTCACGCCCACACGCCGATGAGCGCGCTCGATGGAGTGATTTCGCTCAAAGCGCTCATTTCCACGGCTGCCAAATGGGGCCACAAAGCGGTTGCCATTACCGATCACGGTGTGGTACAAGCGTTTCCGGAAGCGTACGGATTGGCGAAAAAGCATAATATCAAGTGCATTCTCGGCATGGAAGCGTACGTGGTGGAAGATGGGACCGATATCGTCTACAATTTGCTGCCATCCGGCGAAAATGACATGCCGATTGACGAAAACACGCCATATGTCGTTTTCGATACAGAGACGACAGGGTTGAATGCCAACGAACATACGATTATTGAAATCGCGGCCGTGAAAATGAGAGGGAGCGAGATCATTGATCAATGGACGGAATTGATCGATCCGCAGTTGACGATCGGCGCGAAGACGACAGAAATTACCGGGATCACCAATGAAATGCTGCAAGGCAAAGACCCGCTGGAGGTTGTATTGCCCCGGTTCAAGGAATTTGCCGGCGATGCCGTACTGGTTGCGCACAATGCGGAATTCGACAAGAACTTTATCAATGCCTGCGCGAAGCGGATCGGCATGGAGCCGTGGACCAATCCGTTCCTGGATACGCTGCCGCTCGCCCGCATGATCTACAAAGGCATGCGCAACTATCGGCTGGGAACGTTGGCCAAACGGCTTAACGTGGAACTGATCAATGCGCACCGGGCATTGGATGACACGGTTGCGTTGGCCCATGTGTTTCAACATATGCTGAAGGAGATCAAGGAAGCCAACATTCAGACATTGGCAGAACTGAATGAACGCAGCAATGCCGAAGCGGATTACAAGAGCTCCCGGCCATTTCATGCAACCATTCTCGTGCAGAACAAAGCCGGGCTGAAAAATCTGTATAAGCTGGTCAGCCGTTCCCATGTGGAAACGTTTTACCGTGTACCGCGAATTTTGCGCAGCCAGTTGAATCGTTTCCGCGAAGGGCTGCTGATCGGCACCGCCTGCAAGGAAGGTGAGCTGTTCCAGGGGATATTGCGGGGGAAATCGCGTGACGAACTGCGGGAAGTGGCAAAATTTTACGATTATATCGAACTGCAGCCATTGTTGCAATACGAGCCGCTGGTTCGCGATGAAAACATCTCCCATCTTGATGTGGTCAAAGAGTATCATCGCTTGCTGGTGGAGATCGGCGATGAGTTGGGCAAACCGGTGGTGGCGACAGGCGATGTCCATTTCCTTAATCCGGAAGACAGCATTTTCCGCGATGTTTTCCTGCTGTCCCAAGGAGATGCCAATGCGGGCAACCAGCCGCCGCTCTATTTGATGACGACCGAGGAAATGCTGGAATCGTTTGCTTATTTGGGCAAAGAGACGGCGGAGCGCGTCGTCATCCATGATACGAACAAAGTTGCCGACATGATTGAAGAAGTGTGCCCGATCCCCGACAAGCTGTATACCCCGGTGATTGAAGGGGCCGACGAAGAACTGCGCAGCATGTGCTACGAAAAGGCAAAACGGTTGTACGGCGATCCGTTGCCGGAGCTGGTGGAAAATCGGCTGGAAAAAGAGCTGACAAGTATTATCAAGCACGGTTTCGCCGTCATTTACTTGATTTCCCAGCGTCTGGTGACAAAATCGCTGCGTGACGGCTACCTGGTTGGTTCGCGGGGATCGGTTGGTTCCTCGTTTGTGGCGACGATGTCCGAAATTACCGAAGTAAACCCGTTGCCGCCGCATTATTTGTGCCCGGAATGCAAATATAGCGAATTCATTACCGACGGTTCGATCGGTTCCGGTTTTGACTTGCCGGATAAAAGTTGTCCGAAATGCGGTTCGAAGTTGAACAAGGACGGCCAGGACATTCCGTTCGAAACGTTTCTCGGCTTTAAAGGAGACAAGGTACCTGATATTGACTTGAACTTTTCCGGCGATTACCAACCGCGGGCGCATAAATACACGCAGGAATTATTCGGTGTGGACAATGTGTATCGTGCGGGAACGATCGGAACCGTCGCCGAGAAAACCGCGTACGGCTATGTGCGCAAATATGCCGAAGAACGGGGCTTGATGCTGCGCAATGCGGAAATTGCCCGTCTCGTCAACGGCTGTACCGGGGTCAAACGGACGACAGGGCAACACCCGGGGGGAATAATCGTTGTCCCGGACTATATGGAAATTGAGGATTTCTGCCCGATTCAATTCCCGGCAGATGACAATGAATCGGAATGGCGGACAACTCATTTTGACTTCCATTCAATCCATGACAATTTGTTGAAACTCGATATTCTCGGACACGACGACCCGACGGTCATCCGTATGCTGCAAGACTTGACGGGCATCGATCCGAAGACGATCCCGCTGGACGACAAAGAAACGATGTCGCTGTTCAGTTCGACGGAAGCTTTGGGGGTGACCCCTGAGCAAATACGCTCCAATCTTGGCACATTGGGCATTCCCGAATTTGGAACCAAATTTGTTCGGCAAATGCTCGAAGATACGAAACCGACGACATTTGCCGAACTGGTGCAAATTTCCGGATTGTCCCACGGAACCGATGTTTGGCTCAACAACGCCCAAGAGTTGATTCGCAACGGCACCTGCAAGCTGTCTGATGTGATCGGTTGCCGCGATGACATCATGGTGTATTTGATTTACAAAGGACTCGATCCGTCTCGTGCCTTCAAGATCATGGAGTCCGTGCGGAAAGGGAAAGGCGTCAACGAAGAGGATCAAGAGGAGATGCGCAAACACAACGTGCCGGAATGGTACATCGACTCATGCCAAAAAATCAAATATATGTTCCCGAAAGCGCACGCCACTGCGTACATTATGATGGCTGTACGGATCGCTTACTTCAAGGTGCACTATCCGCGTGAATTTTATGCGACGTATTTTTCCGTGCGTGCTGACGACTTCGACATTCCGCTGATGGTCAAAGGCTCATCCGCCATTCGCCAAAAAATCGAGGAAATCGAAGGGAAAGGCTTGGATGCGCAGCCGAAAGAAAAAGCGCTGTTGACCGTTTTGGAGATGGCGCTGGAGATGGTTGAGCGCGGGTTCCGCTTCGCCAACGTCGATTTGTATCGTTCGGACGCAACCCGGTTCCTGATCGATGGAGACAGTTTGATTGCGCCGTTTAATTCGATTCCGGGATTGGGGACGAATGCGGCGATCAGCATCGTCAAGGCGCGGGAAGACGGCGAGTTTTTATCCAAAGAGGATTTGCTCAACCGTGCCCGCATTTCCAAGACGATCCTGGAATATTTGGAAGAGCAAGGTGCGCTCAAAGGTTTGCCGGAATCGAATCAACTCTCCCTGTTCTAGGGAAGCGGCCTGGAAGCGGGCGGAAAACGGCAAAACCGCTTGTCCTGCCTGATCCTCAACCGTGTTAAAGGTTGTCAAGAGATTCCTGTTATGCTATAATCGATTTGGAAATACTGGTTTTACAAGGAGCCAAAGAGTGGGGAAACCCACTCTTTCTTTCTGGAGCGGAGAAAGCATTCCTTCTTTGCTTTTCCGGCACACTAGTTGTAAACCCGACTGGTCCAAAGAAAGCTTGCGTGGCTCAATAGACGAAATGGTGAAACGTTCGCCAGCAAAAGGAGGTACTTGCTTGAGCAAGGTAACGCAAATCGTTGAAGATTTGTTAAAGCCGATTCTCGACGAGATGAATTTGGAGCTTGTCGATATCGAATACAAAAAGGAAGGCAGCAACTGGTTTTTGCGGATCTTCATCGACAATGAGACGGGAAATATCGATATCGATGACTGCGGTGCCGTCAGTGAGCGGTTGAGTCAGCGGTTAGATGAGCTCGACCCCATTCCGAACGCTTATTTTTTGGAGGTATCCTCACCGGGGGCGGAGCGTCCGTTGCGAAAAGAGTCCGATTTTAAAAAGGCCGTAGGGAAACATGTACATATTACGACCAAGGAAGCGATTGCCGGGGCTACCGTTTTTGAAGGGGAATTGACTTCTTTTGCCGATGGGGTACTGACCGTCAAAGAAGCCAAACAGACGCACCAGATTCCGTTGGAACAAATTGAATCAGCTCGTATGGCAATCGTCTTCTGATAGTCCATTGCCGTCGGGAATTGTTGATTGGGTGGTTTTGAAAGGAGGAGGCAACAAAACAATGAACGCCGAGTTTATTGAGGCACTTGAAGCTATTGAAAAAGAAAAAGGGATCAGCAAGGACATACTGATTGAAGCGATCGAGGCAGCGCTTATTTCCGGTTACAAACGCAATTTCAACTCCGCGCAAAATGTTCGGGTCGACGTTAACCGTTTTACCGGACAGGTGCGCGTGTTTGCTCGCAAAACCGTGGTCGAGGAAGTTTTCGATCAGCGCCTGGAGATTTCGTTGGAGGCAGCCCAGGAAATCGATCCGAACTACCGTTTGGACGATATTGTGGAAATCGAGGTAACTCCCCGCGATTTCGGCCGGATTGCCGCGCAAACGGCCAAACAAGTGGTGACCCAACGCATTCGCGAAGCCGAGCGCGGTTTGATTTACAGTGAATTTATCGAGCGCGAGGATGACATTGTCACCGGTGTGGTGCAACGTCAGGACGCTCGCAACTACTATATTGACCTGGGCAAAGTGGAAGCGGTAATGCCGCTGACCGAAAAAATGCCAACCGATGACTTTAAGCCGCAAGACCGGATCAAGGCTTATATTATCAAAGTGGAGAAAACAACCAAAGGACCGCAAATTATCGTCTCCCGCACTCATCCCGGTTTGTTGAAACGCTTGTTTGAGCTGGAAGTGCCGGAAATTTATGATGGGGTAGTGGAAATCAAGTCGGTTTCCCGGGAAGCGGGAGACCGTTCGAAAATCGCGGTTCACTCCGTTAATCCCGATGTAGACCCGGTTGGTGCCTGTGTCGGACCAAAAGGAATGCGTGTGCAGACGATCGTCAACGAGCTCAAGGGAGAAAAGATCGACATCGTTCGTTGGTCGGAAGATCCGGCAGAATATGTAGCCAACGCGCTGAGCCCGTCCAAAGTGCTGCATGTGGAAGTGAATCACGCCGATAAAGTGACCCGTGTGATCGTTCCCGATTACCAACTTTCCCTGGCGATTGGCAAACGCGGCCAAAATGCCCGGCTTGCCGCGAAATTGACCGGCTGGAAAATTGATATTAAGAGTGAGAGTCAAGCCGAACAGGAAGGCATTGACTATCCAAAACAAATTGAGCAGGCGGACGTGGAAACCGAATGAAACAGAAAAAGATTCCTTTGCGTAAATGCATCGTCTGCCAAGGAATGTTTCCCAAAAAAGAGTTGATCCGGGTGGTGCGGACCCCGGAGGAAGAGATCAAAATCGACCTGACGGGCAGGGCGGCTGGTCGCGGAACCTATATTTGCCGACAAGAAACATGTATGAAGCCGGACACGTTTGCTTCTGGCAAGTGGAAGAAAGTGCTGGAGAGGTCCCTCAACATGACAATAACGCAAGAAAAATACGATGAGTTTCGCAATCAATGGTTGGAGATGATCGGGCAATGAACCCGAAGGTGGCACAAATGCTTGGAATGGCAATGCGGGCTAGAAAGATCATCACCGGAGAAGAACTGGTGGTACAGGCGGTTCGCACCCAGAAAGCCAAACTCGTCGTTGTAGCGGGCGACGCTTCTGCCAATACGATGAAAAAAGTTACGGACAAATGCCAGTACTACCAAGTGCCTTGTTATATGCTCGCCACGCGCTACGAGCTAGGTCACGCCATTGGAAAAGATGCCCGCGTTAGCATCGCCATCACGGACAGCAAATTGGCCGAGAGCATCCAGCACCTTCTCACACCTAATTCATGAGGGGTGAAAGTATGAAGACACGTGTGTACGAATACGCGAAGAAACATAATATGAGCAGTAAAGAAATCCTTAATTTGCTAAAACGATTGAATATAGATGTGGCAAATCATATGAGTATCTTGGATCAGGAAACGATCCAAAAAATTGAGCAGCATTTGGAGAAGTTGCGCGCATCTGCCGGCCAGACATCATCTGCACAAAAACCGGCTTCGGCAGAGCGGTACGTTGTGGACAAGATGGAAAACGCCTCGGGGAAACAGTCGGCTGAGACCAACCGGTCGGAACCGGCTGCCAGACAGGAAAACCGTACGCCATCCTCTCGCCCGCAAGTAAAAAATACGGGGAAGAATCAGGAGCGAAAACCAAACGATATGAGAAGTCAAACACCGAAAACGTTTGAACGAAACCAGGCGGAGAGCATTCAGGAAAAACCTCAGGATCAAGATGAATTGAAAGCGCCGGCCGATGATTTTGAAGACAAGGTGAACATTCCCGCGAAAGTAACGATGGAGAAACGGGAAAAGATCAAAAAGGCGCCAGTTGGCAAAAAAACGTTCGAAGAAAACAAAAAAAATCAGCCGTTCAACAAGCAAAATAACAAACGCGGAGACAACAGACGTCAGCAAACCCGTGAACCGCAGCGGCCGGTCGTGCACGAAACTCCGTCCAAGATCACTTTCACCGAGTCGTTGACGGTTGGCGAATTGGCCAAAAAATTGCGCAAGGAACCGGCGGAAATTATTAAAAAGTTGTTTAACTTGGGGATCATGGCGACGATCAATCAGGATCTCGACCGGGATGCGATTGAACTGATTTGTTCCGAGTACAATGTAGCAGTCGAAGAAAAGATCGTGATCGATGAAACCAATTTCGAAACGATTGAGGAAGTGGATAATCCGGCAGATTTACAGGAACGGCCACCTGTCGTGACGATCATGGGTCACGTTGACCATGGGAAAACGACGTTGCTGGATGCGATTCGCTCGACCAATGTCGTGGCAGGTGAAGCGGGCGGCATCACGCAGCATATCGGTGCCTACCAAGTGGAAATCAAAGGCAAGAAGATTACTTTCCTGGATACGCCTGGCCACGCCGCCTTTACGACGATGCGTGCGCGCGGAGCGCAAATCACCGATATTACCATTTTGGTCGTCGCTGCCGATGACGGGGTAAAACCGCAGACAGTAGAAGCGATCAGCCACGCGAAAGCGGCCAAAGTCCCGATTATCGTAGCGGTGAACAAAGTAGATAAACCGGAAGCCAACATTGACCGGATCAAACAGGAATTGACCGAATATGAGCTTGTTGCGGAAGAATGGGGCGGTGACACCATTTTCTGTCCGATTTCCGCAAAACAACGCACGGGAATCGAAGAGCTGTTGGAATATATTTTGCTGGTAGCGGAAGTGCAAGAACTGAAAGCCAATCCGGCAAAACGCGCGCGCGGAACCGTCGTGGAAGCGGAATTGGATAAAGGCCGCGGCCCGGTGGCCACAGTGCTCGTCCAGCACGGGACATTGCACATCGGCGATCCGATCGTCGTTGGCTCCACATTTGGGCGTGTGCGGGCGATGGTCAATGACAAAGGTCGCCGTCTGAAAGAGGCAGGTCCGTCTACACCGGTTGAAATCACCGGGTTGAACGATGTGCCGCACGCAGGCGATCAGTTCATGGTCTTTGAAGATGAGAAAAAGGCGCGGGCGATTGGCGAAGCGCGTGCTTCCCGTCAGCGTGAATCCGACCGTCGTGCCAACACCCGCGTATCGCTGGACGATTTGTTCCAGCATATCCAGGAAGGCGAAATCAAGGAACTGAACCTGATCATCAAGGCCGATGTGCAAGGTTCGGTTGAGGCTTTGCGCGGTTCCTTGGAAAAAATCGATGTGAACGGAACGCGCGTGAAAATCATTCATACAGGTGTCGGCGCGATTACCGAGTCCGACGTTACGTTGGCCAACGCTTCCAACGGCATTATCGTCGGCTTTAACGTTCGGCCGGAACCGAATGCCCGCAGCATGGCGGAACAAGAGAAAATCGACATCCGTCTGCACCGGGTCATTTACAACGTAATTGAAGAAATCGAAGCGGCCTTGAAAGGGATGCTCGACCCGGTTTACAAAGAAGAAATTATCGGTCAGGCGGAAATCCGGGAAGTCATTCGCATTTCCAAAGTGGGCAACATCGCCGGTTGTTATGTAACCGAAGGGAAAATTACCCGTGATGCAGGTGCCCGCCTGATTCGCGAAGGTGTCGTTATTTACGAAGGTAAACTCGATACTTTGCGCCGGTTTAAAGATGATGTCAAGGAAGTGGCAGCCGGATACGAGTGCGGGGTTACTTTGGAAAATTACGGGGATATCAAGCAAGGCGATGTAATCGAAGCCTTTATCATGGTGGAAGTGAAAGCCTGATGGTAGGGGTGGCACGCGTTGAGCTGTTTTTGCCCGCCTGCCAAAATTTGAAGGAAAAACGGGCGATCGTGAAAAGCGTGATCGCCCAGTTACGCCATAAATTTAATGTCTCGGCAGCCGAGACAGACTTTCAGGAGCAGTGGCAGCGTACCGAACTGGTAATCGCTGCCGTTGCCAATGAAATCCCTTTTTTGCAAAAGGAACTAAATGCGGTGGTACGACTCGTGGAAATGGCTCCCGGTGTGGAGTTGATCCGGGCAGAAACGGAATACTACGAGTAGACTGCTTTCGGAGGTGATGGCAGGTGAGCATGAACAAAACGAGAATGAGCCGGGTTGGAGAAGAGATCAAAAAAGAGCTGAGCATTTTGCTGCAGCGGGAGATGAAAGATCCGCGAATCGGGTTCGTCACCGTAACTTCCGTCGATGTTACCAGTGACTTGCAATTGGCGAAGGTATATGTCAGCATTTTTGGCAGCGAAGAGCAGCGGGAAGCATCCTTGGCTGGACTGCACAAAGCCAAAGGGTTTTTGCGAACGGAGTTGGGGCGCAGAATCAAACTCCGACACGTTCCCGATCTGGTGTTTAAATTGGACGAGTCAATCGATTATGGAAACAAGATTGAATCGATCCTTCGCGAAATCTCCACCGAAGGGGAAAGTAAACGATGAACGATTATCAGAGCAGACTGCAGGAAGCTGCCGCTTTTATGCGGGAGCACGACGATTTTTTGATCATTTCCCATGTAAATCCGGATGGGGATACGACCGGTTCCGCATTGGCAGCCGCCTTGATGCTCGAGCAGCTCGGCAAATCATATGTGATCGTCAATGAAGGAGAAACTCCCGGCAAGTTCGGGTTTCTCCCTCGTTTTCACAAACTGTACAACCTTGCGGAAAGTCCGATTGAACGGACGTTTACGCATGTGATTGCCGTTGATGCTGCCGATTCCAAGCGGATGGGCGATGTTACCCATCTGTTCGCAAACGATGTGCAGATTTTGAATATTGACCATCATCCAACCAATGACGAATTTGGCCGGTTCAATGTAATCCGTACGGACGCGGCCGCTACTGCGGAAATTATGTACGAATTGATGGTCGCTGGAAAATTTACCTGCAACGCCGAACTGGCCACCTGTATTTATACCGGGCTGTTGACGGATACCGGCGGATTCCGCTATTCCAATACAAGTTCGTTTGTGATGCAAATTGCTGCCGAAATGCTCCAGTATGGAGTGAAGCCCGGCGACATCGCCGAACAGTGTCTGGAAGAGATCACATGGGAACACGTGCAAATTTTGCGCCACGCGCTGCAAAGCTTGCAGCTGAGCTTTGACAATCGGGTAGCATTGCTGAAAGTTCATGCCAGCGATCTTGAGGAGACGGGAGCCAGCATGGAAGATGCCGGCGGATTGGTGAATTACGCGCGCAATATGAAAGGGGTAGAAGTAGGCGTTTCCTTGTGCGAACCGGTTCCTGGCGTGATCAAGGTCAGTTTGCGATCCCGCCAAGATATCGATGTTTCGCAAATTGCCAAGAGCTTGGGCGGCGGCGGTCATGCCAAGGCAGCCGGCTGCACGCTGCAGAGCAGCATGGAAGAAGCGGAAAAAATCGTCTTAGCCAAATTGGGCGAAGTTCTTGGGGTTGATTAAATGATTCAACAAGATGGTGTCCTTGTACTGCATAAACCGGCGGGCATGACTTCACATGATTGTGTAGCTCAGGTGCGTCGGTTGTTTCATACGAAGAAAGCCGGCCATACGGGAACGTTGGACCCCGAGGTGACAGGCGTGTTGCCTGTCTGCTTGGGGCAGGCTACCCGGATTGTGGAATACCTGCAAGAATTGCCCAAAGCCTATGAAGTCGTCATGCGGCTGGGTTATTCGACGACAACTGAGGATGCCTCCGGCGAACTACTCCAACAAAAACAGGTGGACACGGAGATTACGGAAGAGCAAGTCAAAGCGGCGATGCAGCAGTTTTTGGGCGAAATCGAGCAAATCCCGCCAATGTACTCTGCTGTGAAGGTAAACGGGCAGCGACTGTATGATTTGGCGCGGGAAGGAAAAGTGATTGAACGACAGCCCCGCACAGTAACCATTTATCGGCTTGCGCTGCACTCCATTGAAACGCACGAAGGGGTTGTCGATGTTTCTTTTGCTTGCGAGTGTTCCAAGGGCACTTATATGCGAACCTTGTGTGTGGATTTGGGCGAAAAACTCGGCTATCCTGCCCATATGCTGCGGTTGGTTCGGGTGAAAAGCGGTCCATTTTCACTGGATCAAGCTATTCCGTTACATAAATTGCAAGAGTTGGCCGGACAGGAGGAACAGCTGGCCGAGTTGCTCGTTCCCCTCGGAGACGCCTTGTCTTTTTTGCCTCGCTGCGACATTGCGCCTGAGCGGAAGAAGGCGGTGCAAAGCGGACTGGAAACCGCTCTGCCGGACACGCAACTGCCGGAGGGAAGTCTGGTGCGCCTGTACTGTGAGCAAGAACTGCTCGGTCTGCATCGGGTTCACTACGGTCAGCGGGGTCCGTTCGGAAAAGCAGAGAAGATTTTTCAGCCAAACTCGAAAGCGTAAGCAACGGGGTAGAGGCTAACTGGAGGTGGGAGTGTGGAAACGATACAACTAACTTATCCGTTGCCGGCAGAGCGGGATTATCCTGCGGCCGCCATTGCCATCGGCTATTTTGATGGCGTTCACCTTGGCCATCGACGCGTCATTCAAAAAGCGATCGATACAGCCAAGGCAAACGGCTGGAAGAGCGCGGTCATGACCTTTCATCCCCATCCGCGGGAAGTGCTTGGCCGCGCCGGATATACGCGCTATTTGACGCCGCTTGCAGATAAGCTGGAACAGCTGCAAAAAATGGGAGTCGATCTCGTCTACGTGATGAATTTCGACATTGCCTTTTCCTCGGTGTATCCGGAGGAGTTTATCGAGGAATGCCTGCTGCCGCTTCACGCCAGGCATGTTGTTGTCGGTTTTGATTTTACGTTCGGATACAAAGGGACGGGAACGGCTGATACGCTGCGTCAACTAAGCGCTGGACGGTACTCGCTGGATGTCGTCGCGCCGGTCAATCGTCTGGGAGAGCGGATCAGCAGCACGCTTATCCGCGAATATCTCCACCAGGGAGACATTGAACAGGCGAATCAATTTCTGGGCAGGCCGTACAAGCTGAAGGGCGAAGTCGTGCACGGAGACAAGCGGGGCAGAACGATCGGCTTTCCGACAGCAAACGTTGCCTTGCATAGCCCTTATCTCGTCGGCAAAAATGGAGTTTACGGAGTGCGGATGACGGTCGGGGGAAAACAGTATGACGGCGTAATGAATGTCGGCATCAAACCGACGTTTGAACTGGAGAAGAAGGAAAAGTCGCTGGAAGTTCATTTGTTTGACTTTTCCGGAGAGATTTATGGCCAGCCGGTTGAGGTTGAACTTTTCTTTTTCTTGCGCGATGAGCAAAAGTTTGCCGGCGTACAAGCGTTGATCGAACAAATCAACAAGGATGTGCAAATGGCCAAAGACAAGTTTGCAACCGGTTTGTATTAGTTTATTTTGCTTTTCCTATAAGTCTATGCTATAATTCATTTTGTTATTTCAAAACCACAGCTTGGCTGCACGATGCTCACCGGCGGCAGACTCGGCTGATGGGGATATTGGAAAAGGAGGTGAGTCATGATGGCACTTACACAAGAACGTAAAAACCAATTGATCCAAGAGTACCGTACACATGAAAATGACACCGGTTCTCCAGAGGTTCAAATTGCTATCTTGACCGAAAACATTAACAACTTGAACGAGCATCTGCGTACACACAAAAAAGACCATCACAGCCGTCGTGGTCTGTTGAAAATGGTAGGTCAACGCCGTAACCTGTTAAACTACCTGAAGGAAACAGATGTTGCCCGTTATCGTACGCTTGTAGACCGTCTTGGTCTCCGTCGTTAATGAGCAGTTTAGAAAAAAGCGGGACATTCCCGCTTTTTCTATTGCCTAATTTGCTGCCATCTTTCTTGCTTTTTGCTATTTAATTTGCAGCGAGGCAGGAAATAATACATACAGGTAGAAAAAGATTGGTATTAATATACATACTGAAACATGCAAGGAGGACTGCTAGCAACATGGAGCAACAATTTCGTACGTTTGATTTCGATCTGGCAGGCCGCAAATTGACCCTGGAATTTGGCAAAATGGCCAAACAGGCGCAAGGATCGGTGCTCGTTCGATATGGTGAAACCGCTATTCTTTCTGCTGTAACCGTTTCAAAAGAACCGAAACCGCTGGATTTCTTTCCGTTGACGGTGAACTATGAAGAGCGTCTGTATGCCGTTGGGAAAATTCCGGGCGGGTTTATCAAACGGGAAGGACGTCCCAGCGAAAAGGCGATTTTGGCCAGCCGTCTGATTGACCGTCCGATCCGTCCGCTCTTCCCTGACGGTTTCCGCAACGAAGTGCAAGTCGTCAATACCGTTCTTTCCGTGGATCAAGACTGTTCCCCGGAAATCGCCGCGATGATCGGAACGTCGGCCGCTCTGTCTTACTCGGAAATTCCGTTTAACGGACCGATTGCCGGAGTGATCGTCGGCCGCATCGATGGCCAACTGGTGATCAATCCGACCGTGGCGCAAATGGAAAAGAGCGACATTCATCTCGTGGTTGCCGGTACCCGCGATGCGATCAACATGGTGGAAGCCGGAGCCAATCAGGTGCCGGAAGAAGTCATGCTGGAAGCGATTATGTATGGACACAGTGTCATCCAGCAATTGGTTGATTTCCAAAACCAAATCGTGGCGGAAATCGGGAAACCGAAAATGGAAGTGGTTCTGCATGAAGTAAATCCGGAAATTGATCAGGCTGTTCGCGAGTATGCCGACGCCCGTTTGCGCGAAGCGATCCGCATCGAGGAAAAACAAGCGCGCGCAGATGCAATCGAGGCAATCAATCAGGAAACGAAAGCGCATTTTGCCGAGATTTATCCGGAAGAGGAAGCGACCATTTCCGAAGTTCTCTACAATATTGTCAAGGAAGAAGTTCGCCGCTTGATTACCCATGAGAAAATTCGTCCGGACGGGCGGGCCTTGAACGAAATTCGTCCGATCTCCTCGGAAATTTCCATCTTGCCGCGCACGCATGGATCGGGCTTGTTTACCCGCGGACAAACACAAGCGCTGAGCGTTTGTACATTGGGAGCGCTCGGCGATGTGCAAATTCTCGACGGATTGGGACTGGAAGAATCGAAACGGTTCATGCACCATTACAACTTCCCGCCGTACAGCGTCGGGGAAGCGCGTCCGCTCCGTCCTCCAGGCCGACGTGAGATCGGGCACGGCGCATTGGGTGAGCGGGCGATTGAACCGATTATCCCAAGCGAAACCGAATTCCCGTACACGATTCGTCTGGTGTCGGAAGTAATCGAATCAAACGGTTCTACCTCCCAGGCTTCGATTTGCGCCAGCGTGCTCGCTTTGATGGATGCTGGTGTGCCGATCAAAGCGCCGGTTGCCGGTGTGGCGATGGGCTTGATTAAAGACGGCGACCACTTCTCCATTCTCACCGATATCCAAGGGATGGAAGACCATCTGGGCGACATGGACTTTAAAGTTGCCGGTACGGCAGAAGGTGTCACGGCGATCCAAATGGATATCAAAATTGCCGGGATTAACCGGGAGATTTTGGAGCAAGCATTGGCACAAGCGCGGGAAGGCCGGCTGTTTATCTTGAACAAGATGATGGAGACGATCCAAGCGCCGCGTGAACAACTTTCTCCATATGCGCCGAAAATCACCACGATGACGATCAATCCGGACAAAATCCGCGATGTGATTGGACCGCAAGGCCGGATCATCAACAAGATTATCGAAGAGACCGGCGTGAAAATTGATATTGAGCAAGATGGCCGCATTTTTATCTCTTCGGTGGATCAAAGTGCCAATAACCGCGCGAAACAAATCATCGAAGATCTTGTTCGCGAAGTTGCGGTTGGACAAACTTACCTTGGTACGGTAAAACGCATTGAAAAATATGGGGCATTTATTGAAATTTTCGCCGGCAAAGAAGGGCTGTGCCACATTTCGCAACTGGCCGAAGAGCGCGTGGCCAAAACGGAAGATGTCGTAAAAATTGGCGACAAGATTTTGGTCAAAGTCACAGAAATCGATGAACAAGGTCGTGTCAATCTGTCGCACAAAGCGGTGCTGAAAGAACAAAAAGCAGCGCAGGAGGCAGCGCAACGAACCGAATAATCAAAGGCAAACGTCCGGTTGTTCGGACATTGGCAAAACCCAAAGGCTTCGTCACTCGAAGATCACTTCGTGTCACGCAAGCTTTTTTCTTTTGCCCACAACTTCTAAGCCGAAAAAAGCGGACATAAATTGGACAAAGAGGGGTTATCCCAAGTGTCAGAAGTTGTGGGGGGCGTCACAGATGAAAAAGCAGTGGATCAGGTTGGCGGTTGTCATGGTCGGTTGGATGATTCTGCTCTTGTTTGTCGTCAATTCCCGGCCGGTCAATCAATATATTGCCGGTGCCAAGCGAGAGGCAGTCCATGCCGATCTCCAATTAAACGATGATGAAGAATTGCGGCAGCAGATAAAAGCATGGGCCAAAGAACGGACTGAGCCGCCGATCAATGCGCGGCTTGACCGCGTTTGGAAAGCCATACCGGGTTATAACGGCCGAGAGGTGGACATTGAAGCTTCCTTAGACAAAATGCAGCGAAGCGGAAAAGCGTCGCCGGAGCAGTTGGTCTATCGGCAAGTGAACCCGCAGATCACCTTGGAACAGCTGGGCGCACAGCCAATTTATCGGGGAAATCCGCAAAAGCCGGCCGTCAGCTTCATGGTCAACGTGGCCTGGGGAAACGAATATCTCGAGTCGATTTTAGATACACTGGATAAGCATCAAGTCAAGACCACTTTTTTCCTTGATGGTTCTTGGGTGAAACGGCATCCGGAACTGGCGAAAAAAATCGTGCAGCGAGGGCATGAGATCGGCAATCATGCGTATTCCCATCCGAATATGAGCCGACTGAGCCCGGAGATGATCCGGCAAGAGATCGGCAAGACGCAACAGATCATTCAGCAAGTGACCGGGATCACGCCGAACTTGTTTGCCCCGCCGTCAGGTGATTTCAATGAACGGGTCGTCGCAATCGCTGCACAGCAATTTCATCTGAAAACAATCCTCTGGACAGCGGACACTGTCGACTGGCGAAAACCTCCTTTGCAAACGATGCTGAACCGCGTCAACAAAGGGCTGGGAAAAGGGTCGCTGATTTTGATGCATCCGACCGAAGTTTCGATGCAAGGACTGGAACAAATGATCTTGTCCGCCAAGCAGAAAGGCTTGGTCCCAACGACGGTCAGCCAGGTGATCTCCAGCCAACGGTTGGATACGCCGTAAATAGCCAAGTGCTGACGTGTGTTGTGAGGACAGGGGAATTTTGTTATAGTTAATCTGTTCAGTCCAAAGTTTGGCAGAACATGCAGTCACAACTCAGAACACCATGCAGTAATCGCCAGTGCAAAGGAGGATTTTTGTGATTGAACGATATACATGTGAGAATGGACTGCGGATTGTAACAGAGAAGATCCCGTCGGTTCGTTCGGTTGCGTTGGGAATCTGGGTAGGCACAGGTTCCAAATTTGAACAGGAGAGCAATAACGGAATCTCACACTTCCTTGAACATATGTTTTTTAAAGGAACGACATCCCGTTCGGCTAAGGAAATCGCCGAAGCTTTTGATGAGATAGGCGGCCATGTCAACGCCTTTACTTCCAAAGAGTATACTTGTTACTACGCCCGCGTCCTCGACCAGCATACGCCGATCGCGCTGGATGTCCTGGCCGATATGTACTTCGCTTCCATGTTCGAGCCGGGAGAGCTGGAGAAAGAGAAAAATGTCGTCATCGAAGAGATCAACATGTATGAGGACACGCCGGATGATCTGGTGCACGACTTGATTGCCCGGGCCAGTTATGCCGATCACCCGCTTGGGTATACGATTTTGGGCACCGAGGATGTGCTGCGCAGCCTGCGGCGTGAAGATTTGCTTACATACATTGATCAACGTTACTTGCCCAGCAATACGGTCGTCAGCGTCGCGGGAAATTTTGATTCCGCGCTGATTGAAGAGATCAAGCGTCGTTTTTCCGCTTTTTCCCGAACCGGGCAAGAGGCGTCCATACCGGCGCCGGCGTTTGCAGCCAATTCGATCGTTCAGCATAAAGCGACGGAGCAGGCGCATCTGTGCTTGTCACTGCCAGGCTTTCGGGTAGGACATGAGCAAATTTATTCGCTGATTTTATTGAACAATATTCTCGGCGGCAGCATGAGCTCACGCTTGTTCCAAGAAATTCGCGAAGAACGAGGATTAGCTTATTCCGTCTATTCCTATCACTCTTCTTATCGGGAATCGGGGACATTTACGATCTATACGGGAACCGCACCGGAACAGGTCGGAGAGGTTTTTGACATTATAACCAATGTGTTGCATCAAGTGATGGACAAAGGGATTACCGACCGCGAGCTGCATAAAGGCAAAGAGCAGCTGAAAGGAAGTTTGATGCTCAGCCTGGAAAGCACCAACAGCCGCATGAGCAGGCTCGGCAAAAATGAGCTGCTGCTGGGCTATCATCTGAGTCTGGATGAAATTATTGCCAAAATCGATCAAGTTACATTTGAATCGGTTCAACAGGTAGCCAAACAACTGTTTGCTTCCAAAATGGCGCTGGCCATGGTCAGTCCGCTCGACAGCTTCCCGGCCAACGTGCGCTCCGATATCTTGCTCTCGTAAACGGAAAATCCGGCATAGCCCGGATTTTTTTGCGTATATGATAGCAAACCGGGACAACGTTTCGGAAACGGGAGGGATCCACTGTATGCGGTTTAGTGAGCTGGGGAACAAAGAAATCATCGCGTTGGATCACGGAGAGAAGATGGGAATGATCGGCAATGCCGATCTGGAGATCCATCCGGAGACCGGGGAGATCAGATCGATCATTCTGGCAGCCGGAGGATTGCTGTCTTTTGGCAAGCGCCGGGAAGAGATCGTGATCCCCTGGAGTTCTATCGTCAAAATTGGCCCGGAGATGGTGATCGTCCAACTCCGGCAGGAGCAGGCGAATCCCTCGCCCAAATAACGGCTGTAACCGAACGCAAAGGGCAGGAATAGAATAGGATAGACGTACCGAATTTCACCAATTATTCATTTACCTAAAAACCTTTGCGTTTCTTGCTTCATGCAGTAAAATGTTTGGAAAGGGGAACACAGCATGCTAACGGGAATACATGTTGCCTTTATTGGGGGTGACGCGCGGCAGTTGGAAGTGATCAAAAAATGCATCCAATTGGACGCGACGGTTACCCTGATCGGTTTTGACAACCTGGAAAGCATCTACACAGGGGCAACCAGACGACCTTTATCATGCGACGTGTTGAAAGACGTTGATGTTCTGATCCTGCCGATCGTTGGTTCTGATGACAACGGGGTAGTTGATAGCATTTTCTGCTCCAAAACGCTGCAGCTGACGGATGAACACGCGGCCAGCCTTCCGAAGCATTGCGTCGTCTATACCGGAATGGCGAAACCGTACTTGCAAAAGCTGCTGAGCAAACATCAAATTACGCTTGTCGAACTGTTGGAGCGGGACGATGTCGCCATCTACAATTCCATTCCTACTGTGGAAGGCGCATTGATGATGGCGATTCAGAACACAGATATTACGATCCACGGTGCCAATATTTTGGTATTGGGCTTTGGACGTGTCGGAATGTCTTTGGCTCGAAGTCTCCACGCACTGGGAGCCCGCGTCCGTGTAGGGGCCAACCACCCGGAACAAATTGCTCGCATTTATGAGATGGGGATTACGCCGTTTCATACCGCTGAGTTGAAATTACACGTCAGTAATGCCGATGTTGTGTTTAATACGGTACCTCAGTTGATCTTGACCGCTGAGGTGATCGCCCAGATGCCGCAGTCTACCCTGATCATCGACTTGGCATCGAAACCAGGCGGTACAGATTTTCGTTATGCTGAACGACGAGGCATCAAAGCGCTGTTGACGCCTTCACTTCCTGGCATGGTCGCCCCGAAAACCGCTGGGCGGATTATCGCGAATACGTTGTCTCGTCTAATTTCCGAGCATTCCAAAAAACGGGAGGAGACAACATGAGCGACTTGCAAGGAAAAACGATCGGGTTTGGACTGACGGGTTCACATTGCACGTTTGCGGAAACGATGCCGCAGATCAAACGGCTGGTTGATGCGGGGGCGCGGGTGATCCCCATCGTTACAAATACGATATTGACTACTGACACGCGTTTTGGTACATCTGAAGAATGGCAGCAGCAACTTCGCGAGATTACGGGAGAACACATTATATCCTCGATTCCCGAAGCGGAACCGCTCGGACCATCCAAACTGCTCGATGTGATGGTGATCGCGCCTTGTACGGGCAGTTCCACCAGTCGGCTGGCCAACGCAATTACGGACAGCCCGGTGTTGATGGCGGCAAAAGCGACGATGCGCAATCTTCGCCCAGTGGTCCTGGCGATTTCCACCAATGACGGCCTTGGACTGAATGCAGCCAATATTGCCAAATTGCTGGCAGCAAAAAACATCTATTTTGTTCCGTTTGGGCAGGATGATCCGTTCAAAAAACCGAATTCGTTAGTAGCCGATATGAATTTGCTCAAAGAAACATGCGAAGCGGCGTTGGACGGCAAACAATTGCAACCGATGTTGATCGAACGAATGAAATTGTAAAAATTTAAGTGGATGTCATAGGAGGAGAGTAAAAGATGGCGAACCAGACGCAATACAATGTTGCCGTCGTAGGCGCAACAGGAGCAGTTGGAGAAAGAATGATCGCATTGTTGGAGCAACGGAATTTTCCGGTCAAGCAACTCAAATTGCTGGCTTCCGCCCGTTCTGCCGGGAAAAAGATCATGTTCAAAGGACAGGAAATTGAGGTCGAGGAAGCCACACCGGAAAGTTTCGCCGGCATTGACTTTGCCTTGTTCAGTGCAGGGGGAGCGGTCAGCAAGGAATTGGCGCCGCATGCGGTATCCCATGGAGCGGTTGTGATCGACAATACGAGCGCTTACCGGATGGACCCGGAAGTTCCGTTGGTTGTTCCGGAGGTCAACATGCATGCCGCCTTCCAACATAAAGGAATTATCGCGAACCCCAATTGTTCCACGATTCAGATGGTTGCCGCTTTGAAACCCTTGTATGATCGCTTTGGCATCGAGCGGATTATCGTCTCGACTTATCAAGCTGTCTCTGGAGCAGGCGCTTCCGCAATCCAGGAGCTGTTGACGCAATCCCGCGATGTTTTGGATGGCAAGGAAGCAGTCGCAAATATTTTGCCGGTTGGGAAGCTGCCTGTTCACCATCAAATCGCTTTTAATGCGATTCCGCAAATTGATGTGTTTACCGAAAACGGTTTTACCTATGAAGAAATGAAGATGATCAATGAGACCAAGAAAATCATGGAAGATGAAAATATTTTGGTATCCGCTACATGTGTACGCATTCCGGTTGTCTATGGACACAGTGAATCCGTCTATGTAGAACTAAAATCAGAATTTGAGCTGGAGGAAGTATACGCCTTGTTGCAAAATGCCCCAGGCGTCATCCTGGCAGACTCCCCTGCAGAACAGCTGTATCCTTTGGCGACAGACGCTGCGGGCAAGCTGGATGTGTTCGTCGGCCGCGTCCGACGCGACCTCGACCATCCGCGCGGACTCCATCTGTGGATTGTCTCTGACAATCTGCTGAAAGGAGCGGCTTGGAACTCTGTTCAAATTGCTGAGGAACTTATAAAAGCGGCGAAATAGGAGAGAGACTTGTGAAAATTCTCGTCCAAAAATTCGGTGGTTCCTCTTTGACAACCGAAAAAGCTCGTTTACAGGCGATTCATCATATAGAAAAAGCCCTTGCGGAAGGGTTCGCGCTTGTGGTCGTCGTGTCCGCGATGGGGCGAAAAGGCGATCCTTATGCGACCGATACGCTGCTGCAGTTGCTTGACACCGGTGGAGACCGTCTTCCGGAAAGGGAGACGGATCTGCTCCTGCATACCGGAGAGATCATTTCGGCCGCAGTGATGAGCAGCATGCTGCAAGCTCGCGGGATTCGTTCCAAAGTACTGACCGGCGGCCAGGCCAATATCATTACGACCGATGATTTTGGCAATGCGCAAATTGTGCAAATCGAGCCCCAGCGCATTATGCGGGAGCTTCAGAACGGTTACCTCGTCATTGTCCCTGGCTTTCAAGGCCGTACGGAGGATTGGGAAATCACCACGCTGGGCCGTGGCGGAAGTGATACGACCGCAACGGCTTTAGGTGTTGCTTTGGGAGCAGAATGGGTCGATATCTTTACCGATGTGAACGGAATTATGACAGCGGACCCGCGGATCGTGACAGACGCTCAGCCGCTGTCGACTGTGACGTACACGGAAATTTGCAATATGGCTCATTTGGGCGCCAAAGTGATCCATCCCCGCGCGGTGGAAGTGGCGATGCAAGGGAATATCCCGATCCGCGTCCGCTCTACGTTTACCGATGATCCCGGCACGCTGGTGACCCATTCGCACGGCTTTCATCAAGCCGGGGAAGTCCATGATCGGCTGGTTATGGGAATTGCGCACGTGCCCAATATCGCGCAAATTAAAGTTACGGCCAAAGAGGGACAATACGATACCCATTTGCATGTGTTCAAGGCGATGGCGATGCACAGAATCAGCGTTGATTTTATTAATGTAAACCCGTCGGGAGTTGCCTATACTGTCCACGATCAAATGGCTGACAAGGCTTCCCATATTTTGGCCGATATGGGGTATCAACCGGAAGTGTTGAGCAATTGTGCCAAGGTATCGGTCATTGGGGCAGGCATCGCCGGTGTTCCCGGGGTCATGGCGCAAATCGTGGAAGCATTAACGACACAAGATATTCAAATCTTGCAATCGGCAGATTCGCACACGACCATCTGGGTTTTGGTTCATGAAGCGGATATGGTCAAGGCTGTTCGCTCACTGCATCAACAGTTTCAACTGCATTCACGTTATGATCAACATTAGGGCAACAGCTTACTTGATGAAAGGATTGATTAAACATGGCACGTTTTGGCCGAATCGTAACGGCAATGGTGACGCCGTTTGATGAAAATTTACAGGTTGACTTTGCAAAAACGGAACGATTGCTCGATCACTTGCTGGCAACGGGAACGGAAGCGGTAGTGGTCAGTGGGACGACCGGTGAATCGCCCACTTTGACCCATGAAGAGAAGTTGCAACTATTCCGGCATGTTGTGGCATATACCAAAGGACGCTGCCAGGTGATTGCCGGAACCGGCAGCAACGATACGGCAGCCAGCATCGAATTTACCAAGGAAGCAGAAGCGACCGGGGTCGATGCGGTTATGCTGGTGACTCCCTATTACAGCCGGCCTTCCCAGGCGAGCTTGTACCAACACTTTAGAGTGATTGCGGAGTCGACCAAACTCCCCGTTATGCTTTATAACGTTCCGGGCCGGACCGGCGTGAATCTGGCAGCGGAAACAACCTTGAAACTGGCGGAACTGCCCAACGTCGTTAGCGTGAAAGAAGCATCCGGCAACCTGTCGCAAATGGCCAAAATTATCGAAGGGGCTCCGAACGGGTTCGAGTTGTATTGCGGAGATGACGGCCTGACCGTACCGGCCCTCTCGATCGGCAGCGTGGGGATTGTCAGCGTTGCCAGCCATGTGGTGGGTTCGCAAATGAAAGAAATGGTGGACGCTTTTTTGGCGGGTAACTATCAGGAGGCGGCAGCCTTGCATCGCAAATTGCTGCCTGTCTTTGAAGGTCTGTTTGCTTACCCAAGCCCAGGTCCGACGAAAGTCGCATTGAATAAACTGGGTATCGACGTGGGTGGCGTGCGTCTCCCGCATGTGGAACTGACAGAAGAAGAAAAAGCGTTCGTCTGCAGCTTGCTGTAAGCAAAAAACCGAGCCATTATCGGCAAAAAGGACCGTTCGTTTTGTGATTGCACAAACGGGCGGTTTTTTTTGTTGCTTCCGCTCGAATTGGCTTGGCTTTGTTCACAAATAATACCAATCATGCGGTTCTTTTTGCTTGTTTTCTTAAAATCAATTCGGGTATAATGAAACCAAGTGATTTGGGGCGGTTAATTGAGTGTAAGCAGACAACTAAATATGGGAGGTTCACATTTTGTCCAAATCAAATCAAGGAGTTCTCATTTTTGCCCTGGGCGGAGTTGGCGAAATTGGGAAAAACATGTACGTGATCCAAAGCGACGAAGATATCGTCGTAATTGATGCTGGTCTCAAGTTTCCGGAAGAGGAAATGCTCGGGATCGATATGGTCATCCCGGATATCACGTACTTGGAAGAAAACCGCGAAAAAGTGCGCGGCATTATCATTACGCATGGTCACGAGGACCATATTGGCGGATTAAGTTTTTTCCTTAAACATCTGAATGTACCTGTCTACGCAACCAAACTCACACTCGGACTGATTGAAGCAAAACTGAAAGAAGCGGGCATACTAAACGAAACCAAGCGGGTGTTAATCAACAGTGACTCGGAGATCACTCTCGGACAGATGAGGGCGACCTTCTTCCGGGTGAATCACAGCATTCCGGATTGTGTCGGTGTCTGTTTGGAAACACCGGAAGGGTATATCGTTCACACGGGAGATTTCAAGTTCGACCAAACACCGATTAATAACCAATACGCTGATATCGCCAAAATGGCGGAAATCGGTGATAGAGGTGTGCTTGCCTTGTTGTCCGACAGCACCAATGCCGAACGGCCCGGGTTTACCGGTTCGGAACGGTCGGTTGGAGCGGCGATCAAGGATGTGTTCAGCAAAGCGCCCGGTCGGATTGTGGTATCCACCTTTGCCTCAAACGTTCATCGCATCCAGCAGGTTGTCGATGCCGCGGTGGAATTTAACCGAAAGATTACGATCATCGGCCGCAGCATGGTAAATGTCGTCCAGATCAGTAAAGACTTAGGCTATTTGCATGCTCCCGACGGTATTTTTCTGGAACCGGACGAGATTAACAAATTGCCGGCTGAGCAAGTGGTGATTTTATCAACGGGAAGTCAAGGGGAAACAATGTCAGCGCTTACTCGTATGGCCCGATCCGCCCATCGGAAAATGGATATTCTTCCAGGCGATACGGTAATTATCGCAGCGACACCCATCCCGGGAAATGAAAAATTCGTCTCGAGAACAGTGGATCAACTGTACCGCATCGGCGCTGATGTGATCTATGGATCGAGTGTGCACGTCTCTGGCCACGGCAGCCAGGAAGAGCTTCGGCTTATGCTGAACCTGATGAAGCCCAAATATTTTATTCCGATTCACGGTGAATACCGGATGTTGCGGATGCATGGCATATTGGCCGAACAGGTTGGCGTCCCTGCCGAAAATATCTTCCTGTTGGATAATGGCGATACCGTCGAGATCACCGGCGGCAAGGCCCGTTACGGTCCAAAGGTTCACTCCGGCAATGTGCTGATTGACGGACTCGGCGTGGGCGATGTGGGAAACATCGTGCTGCGCGATCGAAAACTTTTATCACAAGATGGCATACTGGTAGTTGTTGTTACACTCAGTAAACAAAACGGAACGATCTTGTCCGGTCCGGATATTATTTCTCGCGGTTTTGTCTATGTACGCGAATCGGAGGAATTGCTGGACGAGGCAAATCGCCTGGTTACCCAAACACTCACAAAATGTATGGAAGAAAATGTCAACGAATGGTCTTCGCTGAAAAACAGCGTGAAGGATGCGCTTGGTCGTTATCTTTATGAACAAACGCGCCGCAGACCGATGATTTTACCAATTATCATGGAAGTGTAAGCGGATATGATGCAAAAAACGGAGCCAAACCCTCAACTCATTGGGGGAGTGGCTCCGTTTGCTTTTAAAAATCTTTCCAGGTGAAATCGATGCTAAGGTAACCAACGGGTGATTCTTTAAACGAGATTTTTTCTTTCGTGGCCAATTCCGGTTTGCGAAAACAGACCAGCTCTTTGTGGTAGCCAAACGCGCGGCAAATCTCTGGCCGAACGTCGTGGATGCCGCATTGATCCTGTTCGATATCGTAAAAAATGCAAGTCCCGAAAAATCTTGGCTGGCGCTCGAGCCGTTCGCGAATTTTGCGGGGAAACGTTTTGACCTTCTTCTGAATTTTTTTAAATTCTTTTCCGGTGATCGGTACGGGGCCGCAACATAACCCTTTGCAGCCTTGGCAAGGTAATGTATTCATCGCTTGATCGATACCTTTCATCTTGATCATTTGCCTGTTTGTTTCAAGAATAGTATGAAGGGAATCAAGTTATTTGTAAATAAAGGAAATGAGCCGTGTTACTGATCAGACTCGCTGCCAGCAAGGGAAGAACGCTTTTTGCTGAATGCAACGGCGTTCCCGATCCATTCCAGCGCTTCCGAACGAGTGATTTCTGCTTTCGGATGCAGCTTTCTCTCCGCGTCCAATTTGACGATTTTCAGCGCGATTGCACGTTCAATCGAGCCTTGGTAGAGAGGCTCCAGTTGATCCATATCGGCAAACGACTCAGGGGCAATGCGTATCATGGGGAGATGCTCGTGTTGTTCCAGCACGTGCATCAGTTGATGGAGAAACTTCTCTTTCGTCCAAGTCTGATTCGGATCGAGCTGGCGAGGCAAGTCGAAACCGTTATGGGCTGCAATAATCAAGGTGTTGGCGTACCAGGCGTCGTTTTTGGCCCGAGGAAAGTAATCGGTTGCCAGCGGAGCTTTTAAGAAACGCACCTCATCCAAATTGAGCGCAAATGCCTCAACAATCAGTTGAATCCCTTGGGCCGCCGTAAGGGGAGCATCAGGCTTGACCGATTGTTTGTCAATCGCCATTACCGCCTGAGACAGTCCGGCAGAGACAACTTGGGACAGATGGAATGCGGGCAGCGTCATCGCAGAACTTGTTTGGACGTTTGTCAGCGAAAACAGGGCGATACCGGAAAGTGCGATCAAGAGACGAAAATGTTTCATCGTTTGTCACCTCATTTTGTGGAATTCACTTTATGTGACGCACGTTTCCGCTGCTCGTTTCAGTGACAGCAAGTTCCAACCGGTTCTGGCTGGTTTGATGCTGTGGCGGCCACGTGTTTTGTTGAAATTAATACGGGTTTCCGTCGCGGCCAAACAGTGTGCGGACTTTTACATAGATGCGAATGGGCAAACTGGGAAAGACGATGGCAAGCTGCCCCTCTGGCAATGTGGGAATTTCGATCGATGTTTCCACGGTGTAGGGGATCTCGAGGGCATGCAGCGCATCTGTATATTTTTTCGCATCGCTCCAGTTTACTTCGTAGTAAAACGATTTCATGCAATCACACTCCTGGCAAAAGCATAGCATGTAGACGGCTAGGAAAGAAGCAAAAACCCTCACATAAGTGAGGGTTTTTCCATCATGCCTTTTTCAATAAGAACAGTTTTCCGTATTCTCCGTGGTCATGGATGATCGGGCTTTCGATTTGGATCGTGGAGTGGGAAATCTCGTATTTGTCTTTCAGCATTTCATTGATGGCCAAGATTACGCAATGCGGTTGAATATTATCACGAATGAATACGTGCGCGGTCAAGGAATAGTGTTCGGTTGACACGGACCAGAGGTGCATCTCGTGCACGTCTTCCACACCTTCGATCTGGCTGATGTCCCGGCGGATCTCATCCAGGTTGTACTTCTCAGGAACCGATTCCATCAAAATCAAGTACGATTCACGCAAAATTTTGTAACCGCCCGTGAAAATAATGGCGCCGATGACCATACTGATCAGCGGATCGAAAATGGTGAAGCCGGTGAAGTAAATGATCACCGCGGAAACGATAACCCCCAAGGAGCTGATCAAATCACCGATAAAGTGCCAAAGCGCACTTTTTACATTCAAGTTTTCCTCTTCCTTCATACTCCGGCTCAAAATCACGGTCAGCACAATATTGACGACAAGACCGATGGAAGCGATCGTCAGCATCAACGCAAAATCGACCGTTTGCGGATGGATGAGACGTTCAATGCCTTCGACAAAAATTCCGACGGCAATGATCGCCAGCGCCAGTCCGTTCAGGAAGGAAGCGATGATTTCGAAGCGCAAAAATCCGAAGGTATAGCGTTGGGTTGGCTTGCGGCTTGCCATATAGATCGCTGCCATGCTCAAGCCGAGCGCAATGACGTCAGAGATCATATGAGCAGAGTCGGACAAGAGAGCGAGGGAATTGGACAAAAGTCCTCCAACAATTTCAACTACAGTAAAGAACAGTGTAAGCAGCAACGTCGTCCACAACGTTTTTTTCGAAGTTTGTTGTTCCTTTACATGATCCAGGTGGTGAAAATCCTGATTCGGCATCAATATCCCTTCCTTTCTGTAAAAACACGAGCAAATGTGCGGCCATTTCTCATTAGTTTATAATTATTATAAAACAATAATTAAAATAATTACAAGTTCGTTTTGCGGAAAAAATGAACCTTTTGTGGAAGATGGGAATGAATCTCATTCATTCTGCAATTTAACCGCATTTCGCAATTTATCTTCAATATAGCAGAAAACCGAAAAACGTGCTGAGAATGCTTCGCGATGCATCATTTGACAGTTGCCAATCCATACTAGTAGGGAATTGAAGGAGGTTACTGCCTATGTCGATCAATCAATATCTGCAACAATTAAGCAAAGCGCCTATAAACAATAATGGGCAAGAGCCGGAACAACCAGCGCCTCAAACCGCCCCGGCTCCACCAGTAGTACCAGCTGAAACGCCGTCTGTAGCAGGAGATGAAGCGAAAAAACGAATCGTGGATACGATTACGCAGTTAGGACAAACGAATGTTCCGCAACTGGAAAGCAATATTTATTGCCTGTCGATTATCGGACAAGTGGAAGGGCATATTCAGCTTCCGCCGCAAAATAAAACGACCAAATATGAACATCTGATTCCGCAGTTGGTTGCGGCCGAGCAAAACAGCAAAATTGAAGGGGTATTGGTCATCCTCAACACAGTCGGCGGCGATGTGGAAGCGGGTCTGGCGATTGCCGAGATGGTTGCGTCCATTTCCAAACCGGTAGTGACTTTGGTGTTAGGCGGGGGTCACAGCATTGGGGTGCCGATTGCGGTGGCTGGCAGCTATTCCTTTATTGCGGAAACGGCGACAATGACCATCCATCCCATCCGCTTGACCGGATTGGTGATCGGGGTGCCGCAGACGTTTGAGTATCTGGATAAAATGCAGGATCGGGTAGTGAATTTCATCGCCAGACACTCCAAGATTACGGAGGAACAATTCAAAGATTTAATGCTGCGGACAGGCGAATTGACCCGTGACATCGGCACCAACGTCATTGGCGCCGACGCGGTCAAATACGGATTAATCGACGAAGTTGGCGGCTTGGGCAAAGCGCTCAACAAGTTGAACGAGTTAATTGAACAACGGCGCGGAGAGAAGGTTTTGCAATGATCTTCTACTCGATTATGCCGCAAGAGATTGTGTTTGCGAACTTTGACCAAATGAACAACCGTGAATTGCGGGAGATCAGCATGGGGGCCGTTACGATGCTGGTTGAGCCGACAGGTCCATTTGAGGGACAAATTGTTCGCCTGATCAGTCCGAATCCGCAAGATTATTTAAATCCGCAATTAAGTCCCGGACAAAAAATTTCATTTCACCCTTCCGTGACAGAATGAATATTTCCTGTATTTCTCTAAAAAACCTGTGTTATACTACATAATACAAGCAGCCGAACATCTCTCGGCTGCCTTTTTCTACCATATGCGAGTGGATGAAACTTTCCCCGCTGGTTTACCTCTGCTATACATAACGGAAATCATCAGCCATCGTACAACCGAAAGCAGTTGGTTTTATTAATAGGGAAGGAGGCGGGCCATGAGCAGAAGGAAAAAACAGAATCCGGAATGGGCCTCAATCGTCAAAATCGAGCTGATTGGTCTGATTGTCATCGTGCTAAGTCTTATCGGCCTGTTGGAAAGCGGATGGCTGGGACGCAATGTGCTCGCATTTCTGTATCGGTTTTTTGCCGGTTCCTGGGACTTTCTCATCCCTTTGTTTTCCATGATTGTGGCGGTGCAGATGATGTTCACCCGCAAGCTGCCGCAAGTGAATCCGCAGTATTTTGGCTGTTTGCTGATTTTTCTCGGGATTCTCACCTGGGACCATCTCGTATTGTACAAGCTGTTGACCGCGGATGGGCGTTTTGAACAGAGCGTGATCGGCCTTACTTGGGACCGGCTCTGGTTTGAACGGCAGCAGGATGTATCGACAACCAATGTCGGCGGCGGCATGTTGGGCGCGATTGTCTTTGCGGTATCCAACAGTTTGTTCGGGATGGTCGGGACCGGTTTGATTATCGGCTTGCTATTCTTGGCCGGCGCGATGTTTTTATTTAATCTCTCCTATGTAAATATCGTGCTGTTCTGCAAAAAACTATGTTCCCAATTTTATGGAAAGATCAAAGGGTCGGTGAAAGGCTCCATTCAACTTTTATATGAAGAAACTGAGAAACGGAAGCAACAGGCTGCGGAAAATGACGTAGCCATGGAATCCGGGCATGCTGTAACGGCGGAGGCGATGCAAACGGGTTGGTCAAATGTCCAGGAAAATCCGATGACGCCCGCGGAGCAAGAAGTGCCGATCAATCCGGTTATTCGCGATTTTACGGAACGGATTTCGATGGAGGAGGAAACGGCGACTCCTGTTGCCCCCGAAAAAGAGATTACTTTTTCCCTCGAGGGTGACGAAGAGATCTTCGGTACACTGGAGAATGCCGCCGTGATCCAATCCGCTCCGTATACGATGCCAAGCTTGCAAATGCTATCGCGGCCAAAGATGGTCAGTGCGGGCAAAGAAGTCGATCATACCTCCAATGCGGCGAAATTGGTGCAAACATTAAAAAGCTTTGGAGTTAACGCGACCGTCTCGGAGGTACACCGAGGTCCGGCCGTTACCCGCTATGAAGTGCAGCCGGCCACCGGAGTCAAGGTGAGCCGCATTGTCAGTTTGACCGATGATTTGGCGCTAGCGTTGGCGGCCAAGGATATCCGAATTGAAGCGCCGATACCCGGGAAATCGGCAATTGGCATCGAGGTGCCGAATGCCGAAGTGTCCATGGTCACGCTGAGAGAGGTGCTGGAAACCCCGCATTACCAAGATGCCGGGGGAAAACTGACCGTTGCTTTGGGACGGGATATTTCCGGTGAACCGATCATTGCCGACCTTTCCAAAATGCCCCATTTGCTGGTGGCGGGGGCGACCGGCAGCGGAAAATCGGTCTGCATCAACGGTTTGATTATGAGCATCCTGTTCAAGGCCAGACCGGATGAAGTGAAGATTATGATGGTGGACCCGAAAATGGTGGAATTGAATGTTTACAACGGGATTCCGCATTTGCTCGCACCTGTCGTCACCGATCCGCGCAGAGCATCGGTTGCCTTGAAAAAGGTGGTCGCGGAAATGGAGCGGCGTTATACCTTGTTCGCCAAATCGGGGGCACGCAATATCGAGATGTATAACCAGCACATCCTTGCACAGGGGGAAAAGGCTCCGCTTCCCTATATCGTGGTCATCGTCGATGAGTTGGCCGATCTGATGATGGTCGCCCCCGGAGAAGTCGAAGATGCCATTTGCCGGTTGGCACAGATGGCTCGGGCGGCCGGCATTCATTTGATCATCGCTACCCAGCGGCCGTCCGTTGACGTCATTACCGGGGTTATCAAAGCGAACATTCCGTCGCGGATTGCCTTTGGGGTATCGTCCATGGCCGATTCGCGCACCATTCTCGATATGGGCGGGGCGGAAAAGCTGCTCGGACGCGGGGACATGCTTTACTTGCCGATGGGGGCTTCGAAACCGACGCGGGTACAGGGGGCATTTGTGTCCGACAAAGAAGTGGAAGAAGTCGTCCGGTTTGTCAAGGAACAGCAGGAAGCAAACTATAACGAAGAGATGATACCGGAGGAAGTGACGGAAGAAGCAGCTCCGGTGGTTGATGACGAGTTATACGACCAGGCTGTTCAAGTCGTCCTCGAAGCCCAAACCGCTTCCGCTTCATTGCTGCAGAGACGCTTGCGTGTCGGCTATACACGCGCGGCCAGGCTGATCGACATGATGGAGGCGCAAGGAGTAGTCGGCCCGTACGAAGGAAGCAAGCCGCGTGAAGTTCGATTGCCGCGCCCTGGCGTGGAGACCCATATTTCCTGACAATGCTCGACAGATAAAGATTTTGCTTGCACAATTTCATTTGGTTAGGGTAAAATTTTCTTCGAACTAAAGCGAATCGTGGGAGACTGTCAAAATGAGCGGGAGTGCTTGAATGGGTAACAGGACAAGCTGTTCTTTCTGTTGATGCCAGCTAGCTTCTTCTCGACCGGTTTTTATTCTGACTAAAAAACCGCAATGTTGACAGTCTAAATTATGAAGTTCCAGGATTATTAGTTCATCTTATCGAAAATAGGGGGTAATAATTTTGATGAAGAAAAAGCTTCTCTCCGTTTTGTCGGTGGCTACCCTTAGTCTTTCTGTTTTGGTAGCTGGCTGCGGCGGCAATGCCCAACAAGGTGCCCAACAAGGGCAAAACCAAGGACAGGAACAAGCAGGCGGTGATCAAGCCGGCCAGAAAACTGTCAGAATCGGGATGGTCACTGACGTTGGCGGGGTGAACGACAACTCCTTCAACCAAAGCGCATGGGAAGGGCTGCAAAAATTCCAACAGGATAATGGACTTCCACAGGAGAGCGTAAACTATTTGCAAAGTACCTCCGATGCTGATTATGTGCCGAACCTCACCCAATTCGTAAAAGATGGCTGGGATTTGACTTGGGGGATCGGCTTCATGATGGCGGATGCGGTCAAACAGGTAGCGGAAGCGAACCCGGACGCGAAAATCGCCATCATTGACCAGGAAGTGCAAGCGCCAAACGTTGAGTCCGTTCTGTTCAAAGAAAACGAAGGTGCGTTCCTGGGCGGTGTTGTCGCTGGTTCGATGACCAAATCAAACAAAATCGGTTTTGTCGGCGGTGTAGAGAGCCCGGTAATCAAACGGTTTGAAGCTGGTTTTATCGCTGGGGTAAAAGCTGTAAATCCAAATGCTAAAGTTATCTCCGTTTATACAGGAGCTTTTGATAAACCAGACCTTGGTAAACAAGCGGCTTCCGGTTTGTACGGCCAAGGCGCTGACATCGTGTTCCCGGCAGCGGGTTCCACAGGTGACGGTGTATTCAACGAAGCGAAAGACCGTAAATCCAAAGGCGAAAACGTTTGGGTAATCGGTGTAGACAAAGACCAATCCCTGACTTTCGGTAAGGAAATTACACTTACTTCTGTAATGAAACGTGTAGACCAAGCAGTAGAACGAGTTTCCAAAGACGTGATGGATGGAAACTTTAAAGGTGGTCAAGTGGTAACGCTCGGACTTGCGGAAGACGGCGTCGGTTTGCCGGAAACTTCCAAAGATACGGTGCCTGCTGACGTGCTGGCAAAAGTAGAAGAGTTCAAGCAAAAAATCGTAAACAAAGAAATCAGCGTTCCAGAAGAACCGCAAGAATAAGGCTCCGTCACAGAAAGTGAACAAGGCTAGTCGATCTAGCCTTGTTCTTTACGTCTGATTAAAGGTAGATAACCCATCAAAAACGGGGTGAATTTGTTGAGTACGGTAAAAACAGTAGTAGAAATGCGGGGTATTACCAAGAGGTTTGCCGGAATCGTCGCGAATGACAATATCAATCTGGTGGTTAAAAAAGGCGAGATTCATGCCCTGCTTGGCGAAAATGGTGCGGGTAAATCTACGCTGATGAATATCTTGTTCGGTTTGTACCAACCGGATGAAGGTCAAATCCTCATTAATGAAAAACCTGTGCAAATCTCCAGTCCGAATGTGGCCAATGAACTTGGAATCGGGATGGTCCATCAACATTTTATGTTGGTTGAGCCTTTTACAGTGACGGAAAATATTATCCTTGGAAATGAACCGAAAAAAGGATTAACGATAGATATTCGCAAAGCACAGGAAGAAGTTCGGCAGCTTTCGCTCAAATACGGCCTGAAGGTTGATCCTGAAGCGAAGATCGAGGACATCTCGGTCGGTATGCAACAGCGTGTCGAAATTCTGAAAACGCTGTATCGCGGTGCGGATATTTTGATCTTTGATGAACCTACCGCTGTTTTGACCCCGCAGGAAATCCAGGAACTTATTCAAATTATGCGAAACCTGGTTAATGAAGGAAAAACGATCATTTTGATTACCCACAAGTTAAAAGAAATCATGGCAGTATGTAATTCGGTTACGATTATTCGACGCGGCAAAGTCATTGATTCGGTTGCTGTGAAAGAGACGAATCCTGATGATTTGGCAGCGAAAATGGTCGGTCGGGAAGTCAACTTCCGCATCGATAAAAAACCGAGCGAACCGAAAGAGGTCATCTTGGCCGTCGAAAACGTGACAGCAGTGGGCAACCGGGGCGTCGATGCGCTGAAAGGAATCTCCTTTGAAATAAGAGCGGGCGAAATATTGGGGATTGCCGGCGTGGAAGGAAACGGGCAAAGCGAGCTGATTGAGGCGTTAACCGGTTTGCGGAAGGTGAAAGAAGGGCGGATTTTGCTGTCGGGCAAAGAGATCACCAACCAAACACCGCGAACGATTTCGGAAAGCGGCTTGTCGCATATTCCCGAAGACCGGCACAAACGCGGGCTCGTCCTTGATTTTACGATGAGTGAAAACATGGTGCTGGAAACATACTTCCATCCTGATTTTAATAAAAATGGCTTTCTTGATTTCAAGGCAATCGATCGGCACGCCGCCAAATTAATCGAAGAATTTGACGTGCGCACACCGAGCATACATACGCCAGCGCGGGCGTTGTCGGGGGGCAATCAGCAGAAAGCGATCATTGCCCGTGAAATTAACAAGGACCCCGACTTGTTGATCGCAGCCCAACCGACACGCGGTTTGGACGTTGGTGCGATTGAATTTATTCATCGCCGCTTAGTTGAGCAACGGGACAAAGGGAAAGCAGTCTTGCTCATTTCCCTTGAACTGGATGAAGTGATGAATGTAGCGGACCGGATCGCAGTCATTTACGAAGGACAGATTGTCGGTATCGTCAATCCGAAAGAAACCAGTGAACAGGAACTGGGATTGATGATGTCAGGCGGAAAACGAACGGAAGGAGGAGGAACAGTTGAATAGGGTCATTCAGGTCTTCACAAAAGAGTCGTTCCTGGTTCCTTTATTCGCCATCATTTTGGGTTTGGTCGTTGGAGCGCTGGCCATGCTGGCCGGTGGATTCAATCCGCTGTTGGCTTATGAGTCGCTGGTTGTAAAAGTATTTGGCGATCTGTATAACTTCGGTGAAGCGATTCGGCAGATTACACCTTTAATTTTTACCGGTTTGGCCGTCGCCTTTGCCTTTCGGACCGGTCTGTTTAATATCGGTGCGGAAGGGCAGTTTATCATGGGGATGCTGGGAGCCGTTTATGTCGGGGTTGCTTTTGACCTTCCGCCGATCATTCATGCTGTGGTGGCGATCATTGTCGGTGCGTTAATGGGCGGAATCTGGGCAGGCATCGCCGGGTATTTGAAGGCTGCCCGCGGTGTTCACGAAGTCATTACCTCCATCATGCTAAACTGGATCGGCATGTACTTTGCCAATTACATACTGAATGCGTTTTTGGTCCCCAAAGGCCAGCAACGTTCGGAAATCGTCCATGACTCTGCGGTCATTACACTTCAGGCGCTGTCCAACTTTCTCGGAGGGGCGCGGGTGCATTGGGGAACGCCTCTTGCTCTGATTTGTGCTGTTATCTTTTTCATCATTCTGTGGAAAACGAAAACCGGTTACGAATTGCGTGCGGTCGGCTTGAATCCTCATGCTTCCGAATATGCGGGGATGAGTGTAAATCGTAATATTGTCAAAGCAATGTTTATATCCGGGCTGTTCGCCGGACTGGGCGGTGCTTGTGAAACGCTTGGCGTATTCCATTACCTTGCTGTCATGTCGGCGATGCCGGGCTATGGCTTCGACGGAATCGCTGTTGCTTTGATTGGCGGAAATACTCCGATCGGGATTGTGCTTGGCGCCTTTTTGTTTGGAGCGCTTTCTTATGGCGCCGCGGGAATGAAATTCAGCGCTGGGGTACCGATCGAATTGATCCGTATCGTCATTTCTTCGGTTATCTTCTTTGTGGCGGCGCACGGTATCGTTCGCTACCTGTTGAAACCAATACTCGCAAAAAGAAAGGAGGAGGGCAGATAGATGGACTGGTTGGTTTTGGGAAGTAACTTGATACACGATACAATTGTATTTTCTACTGCCCTCATTTTTGCTGCCTTGGGTGGCCTGTATTCCGAACGTTCCGGTGTCGTCAACATCGGTCTGGAAGGGATGATGGTGATTGGGGCTTTCACCGGGGCGGTCTGCACCTTTTTTATGCAGCCGTTTTTTGAACCGGGCTCTGTCATCCCGGCGTGGATCGGCTTTGTGGCGGCGATTGTTGCAGGCGCAATCTTTTCCTTGCCGCATGCGGTTGCCTCGATCACCTTTAAGGCAGATCAAACCGTCAGCGGGGTAGCTTTGAACTTTCTGGCGGCCGGCTTGTCTGTCTATTTGACCAAAATTTTGTTTCACGGAGCAGGTCAGACAACGACCCTGACCTCCGTATTCAGCAAATGGCACATTCCGGGGTTAAGCGAAATTCCGTTTTTCGGCCATGCTATTTTCGAAGCCTATCCGACCAGCTATCTGGCTTTTATCGCGGTTGCGATTACCTGGTTTCTGTTGTTCAAGACGTCGTATGGCTTGCGGCTGCGCTCTGTCGGGGAGCATCCGCGAGCTGCCGATACGGCGGGGATCAATGTGTTTCGCGTACGATACAACGCTGTGATGATCAGCGGCGCGTTGGCCGCGATGGGCGGCGCAACCATTGCCCTGACCACAACGAGCAATTTTTCTCACAATACCATTTCCGGGCAAGGTTATATTGCGCTGGCAGCGTTGATTTTTGGGAAATGGCGCCCTGTCGGCGTGATGTGGGCAGCGTTGTTCTTCGGGATCGGGCAGGCAGCCAAATCGTTGATTCAAATCCTTGGACTGGCTGAATATGTGCCGACCGAATTGATCTATATGCTCCCGTATATTTTGACCGTTATCGTGCTGGCAGGTTTCGTGGGTCGCACCAATGCGCCGGCTGCTTCCGGCAAACCGTACGAGACGGGGTCACGCTGATTGCTTTGGCAGCTACCGGCAACCGGTGATAAACAGTCCACATGTGGGCAAACTAACTTGGAACGATCTTTTCCATGTTTGGGGGCTATCGCATGTGGACTTGTCCTTATTGTGGCGGGAAAATGGGTCAACCGTTTGAAGATGGTCAGTTGCAGGGAATGTTATGTCTGGCTCCCGATTGCGGCCGTTTTGACAGTGGTGACAATGCTCAACAACCGTTAATAAATGAATGGGACGCATCGGATTTGTAAAAAGGAGCTAAAATCAGCTCCTTTTTTTCAACGATTGACGTATAAATGGAGTATGGCCATGCGAAGTTCCTTACTGAATTGAGCGGGCTTTGGTTAAAATAGAAGGGAATCAGGAAAAAGGAGGATGGACAGATGGCCGCTTCCGCTCAGGAAATTGCCTTTGAAACAACCGAACGAAACGGTATGAATGTACATATTTTGTCAACAGAAAAGTTTAAGACGACGACCATTGTGGTGATGATCGAACAAGCATTATCGGAGGAGCACGTCACGAAAACGGCGCTCTTATCGCTCGTCATGAAGCGGGCGACGGCTCGCTTTCCCGATACCAAGCAACTTCGGGAATATCTGAACTTCCTGTATGGGGCGATTTTTGACGTGGACGTATTTAAAAAAGGCGAGCGCCAAATCTTGCAACTATACATGGAAGTACCGAATGAAAAGTATTTATCCGCAGAGACACCGCTGTTGGAAGAGGCTGTCCGCTTTCTCGGCGAAATGCTGACGCGTCCTTACCTGGAAAACAACGCGTTTGCCGAAAAGTATGTCACAGCGGAAAAAGAATCGCTTCGCAAGCGAATTGAAAGTCTGATTGACGATAAAATGCGCTACGCCAACCAACGGGTTACCGAGGAAATGTGCAAGGGAGAACCGTACGCTTTGCTGGCCAATGGACGAATTGAAGACATTGCCGGCATTACCGGGGCAAACCTGTATGCTTATTTTCAGGAACTCATTCGCGAAAATCCGATCAATATTTTCGTAGTGGGTGATGTAGACAAAGGGCAAATTTCCGAATATATCGCGACGCACTTTGCTTTGCAGCGGAGCCGGGCCAAAGCGCTGCCGGCGACACAGGTGAACAAAGCGGTCGCAGAGGTTCGTGAAGTCATCGAACGTTTGGAAGTGAATCAGGGGAAACTGAATATTGGCTGTCGCACGTCTATTACATACCGCGATGACGATTACCCTGCTTTGCTCGTATTTAACGGTGTACTTGGCGGATTTCCGCATTCCAAATTGTTCATGAATGTGCGGGAAAAGGCCAGCCTTGCCTACTATGCCGTCTCCCGCCTGGAGAGTCATAAAGGGATTTTGATGATGATGTCGGGAATTGATGTGACCAATTATGAAAAGGCCGTTTCGATCATCAAAGAACAGGTGGAATTGGTGCGAAATGGTGAAATTAGCGAGAGCGAAATGAATCAGACAAAGGCAACGCTGGCGAACCAGTATCGAGAGTTATTGGATAATCCTCGTTCGACAATCGATTTTGCCTACAATGGTGTGTTGAGCGGACGGGAGCGCAAACTGCAGGAATTGCTGCGGGAAATCGAACAGGTTACCGTGGCAGATGTAAAGCGGGTAGCCGCCAAACTGCAGATGGACACGATCTATCTATTGCGAGATAACAAAGGGGAGGCGAAGTAATGGACACGATCTCTTTCGAGCAAGTGAATGAAACCTTGTATCACGAAACGCTGCCGAACGGATTGCAGGTTTACCTGTTGCCGAAAGCGGGATTTGCCAAAACCTATGCAGTGTTTACCACGCGATACGGGTCGATCGACAGCCATTTTCGCTTGAAAACAGGGGAAGTAATCCACGTTCCGGATGGCATTGCCCATTTTCTCGAGCATAAAATGTTTGAAAAAGAACGTGGCGACGTTTTTCAGGACTTCAGCAAATATGGAGCCTCTGCGAACGCGTTTACCAGCTTCAATCGGACAGCCTATCTTTTTTCCTGCACAAGTCATCTGGAAGAAAATTTGTCATTGTTGCTTGACTTTGTTCAGGAGCCTTATTTTACCGATCAAAGCGTGGAGAAGGAAAAAGGCATTATCGGTCAGGAAATTACGATGTATGATGACAATCCGGACTGGAAAGTATACATGAATTTGCTGAAAGCGATGTATCGGGAACATCCGGTGAAAATCGAAATTGCCGGAACGATTGATTCCATTGCCGAGATTACAAAGGAAACGTTGTATCAATGCTATGAGACGTTTTACCATCCGGGAAACATGGTCTTGTTTGTTGTCGGTTCGTTTGATCCGGAGCCGATCGGCAAGCTGATTCGCGAAAATCAACAGAAGAAACAATTTGGCCCAGTGCCGCAAATCGAGCGAATTTATCCGGAGGAACCAAAACCGGTGGCCAAACCGCTTATCGAGGAAAAGCTGGCTGTCGGCTTGGCCAAAATTTTGATCGGTTTCAAGGAGACGCAAACCGGGTTGCAAGGAGAAGCGTTGTTAAAACAGGAATATACCAGCAAGCTGCTGTTGGATATTTTGTTTGGCAGCAGTTCGGCCTTGTATCAAAAGCTGTATGACCAGGGGCTGATTACGGAAACATTTGACAGTGATTACAGCGCGGAGAGTGATTATTCCTATTCCATCCTTGGCGGCGATACGCCTGATCCGGAAAAGCTGGTCGAGACGATCAAGACGGAATTAACCCAGTATTTGCAAGCGGGCATCAGCGAGGAAGATTTTGAGCGAAGCAAGCGCAGACGGATCGGTTTGTTCTTGCGCTCGCTGAATTCGGTTGAATTTATTGCCAATCAGTTCACCAGCTATCGTTTCAACGGGACAGATCTGTTTGCCGTTTTGCCGGTGCTGGAGTCGATTACGCGGGCCGATGTGGAACAGCGCATGAAAGAACATTTCCGCTTTGAACAAATGGCGGTATCCATCGTTCGTTCGGCAACGCCGCAGGAGTGAACCAGATGAATGAAACCCCTTGGGCATTGATTACCGGTGCATCGGGCCAGCTCGGTCAGGCGATTGCCATGGCGCTGGCCGAGCAAGGCCTTCCGCTGTATCTGCACTACCATCAGGCTCCCCAGAGGCTGGAAGGTATTTTGCAGCGATGCTGCCAGCTTGGTGTTCCCGCCTATCCGCTTCAAGCAGATTTGCGGGACCCCGAGCAAATTGAAGGACTGTTTCGGCAGTTGCCGGTCCAACCGTTGCTGCTGGTCAACAATGCCTCCATTGACCATATTGGCCTGTTTACCGATGTAACGCCGGCCATGTTTGATGAACTGATTCATACGAATATTCGTTCAGCCTTTTTTGTCAGCCAAATGGCGCTTCGCTCCATGCTGCGAGCCAGATATGGGCGAATTGTCAACATATCCTCCATCTGGGGGCTGACCGGAGGGTCCTGTGAAGTGTTGTACTCGCTGACAAAAGGTGCGTTGCTTTCGTTTACCAAAGCGTTGGCGAAAGAAGTGGCTGCCAACGGGATCACGGTCAACGCGGTTGCCCCCGGTGCGATCGAGGGCGGCATGATGCAGCGGTTTTCGGCGGAGGAAATCCGGGAACTTGCGGATGAAATACCGGCCAATCGGCTGGGCAGACCGGATGAGATTGCTTCGCTCGTCTGCTATCTGCTTTCTCCGCAAGCTTCTTACATCACTGGACAAGTGGTCAGTGCGAACGGAGGCTGGTATACCTAAACGTTCGGCCGCTCGCGTATAAGTTGACGAGTAACATGGAATTCTACTGTAAGCGGGCAGATATTGTGTCCGTCGGCGATGAAGAAAAGGAGGGAATTCAATGTCAGTTCTCGAAAACTTTCGCGATTGGAAGTCATTTCTCGGAGAGCGTGTTGGACAAGCGATGGAAGCTGGCATGGAGAATGAAACCATTCAAAATGTAGCTTACCAAATCGGCGATTACCTGGCGCAACAGGTGGACCCGAAAAATGATCAAGAGCGCCTGCTGAAACAGTTGTGGGAAGCAGGGAATGAGGAGCAGCAACGGGCGCTGGCTTCCATGATGGTAAAATTGGTGCAAGAACCAGAAAACATTTCTCGTGGCAATTAATGTAAAATCCCCCTTTCGTGGGGATTTTTTCTTTGCGATTATTGTCGAATTCGTTGAACATGGTATACTTAGTGAAAGAAGAATGGTTCCGCTGGGGAGGATTCAAAAGGATGGAAGGAAAAGAACTCAAGGAATGGTACATGGAGTACGAAATTTATCGAAACCGTCCCGGTTTGTTAGGAGATGTAGCCTCCATCCTGGGGATGTTGAATATAAACATCATGACGATCAATGGCGTGCAAAACGGTCGACGAGGACTGCTTTTGCTGACAGACGATGATGAAAAAATCGCGGTAATGCGCAATATTCTTCTAAAAGTGGATAATATAACCGTAACAAGGCTTCGTCCGCCAACGATGCTGGATCGTTTGGCTGTTCGGCATGGGCGCTATATTGAGCGGGATACGGAAGACAAAAAGACGTTCCGCTTCATCCGCGATGAACTTGGCTTATTGGTCGATTTCATGGCCGAGATTTTCAAAAAAGAAGGGCATCAGTTGGTGGGGATCCGCGGAATGCCCCGTGTCGGTAAAACCGAGTCGATGATTGCTGCCAGTGTGTCTGCCAACAAACGCTGGACCTTTATCTCCTCCACGCTGTTGCGGCAAACCGTTCGCAGTTCATTGGCCATCGATGAGATGTCAAGCGACCATGTATATTTAATTGACGGGATTGTTTCCACCTTGCGCTCAACGGAGAAACATCACTCGCTGCTGCGTGAAATTATGGCGTTTCCGGCAACCAAAGTGATCGAGCATCCCGATATATTTGTGCGTGAATCGGAGTATGAACTGTCTGATTTTCATTATATTATAGAGCTTCGGCATCATCCGGACGAAGAGATTACATATGAGTTGATCAATCGGACCGAGTTTAATGATTTTGAGATGAGGTAAAGGAGGGTAAGCCGTGTCAGAGCTAGGCCAAGTGTTGCAAACAGCCCGTGAGGAAAAAGGAATATCGCTCGATGACATACAAAAAATCACAAAAATTCAACGACGTTACTTAGAAGCAATCGAAAGGGGGCATTTCCACTTATTGCCTGGCCACTTTTATGCAAGAGCTTTTATCAAGAGCTATGCTGAAGCTGTCGGTTTGGACCCCAATGACGTCTTGAGCCATTTCCAGTCAGAGATTCCCGCACAGCCGCCACAGGAACAGATTGAACGGTTGCGCCGGCGTCGGGTTGCGTCAGCCAGTGAAAAACTGCAAGCGGGACGTTGGGTTACCAGGTCGCTTCTCATCCTGTTCGTCTTATTGATTGTCGGTGTGATTTACATGGCAGCGGTGAACAACAATAACCTTACGGCTCCGCCGATTGCCGGCAATACGGATGCGCAACTGCCGGATGTGCAAAACCCAACGAACAATCCAGCCGGAGCAACCACTCCGCCTGCTGCCACCCAACCCGCTCAGCCGGCTCAGCCGATGCAGCCGGTCGAACCATCGCCGATTGTGGAGACACCGGTTGAACAGGAAAAGCCAACGCTTTTGCTGGAGTCCCAAAAAAGTTCAATGTACAATTATGTCTTATCTGCTGGTGACAAATTGACCATCAAGTTGACTGCTGCCAGAGGCGATTGCTGGCTGCAAGTTCGCGATAAGGCGCGCGGCAAAAAATATGAAGAAGTGACGATGCGCAAAGGTGACGAAAAAACAGTAGAATTGCCAGTCAATACCGCTTACATGGTTCTGGGCAAACCGACTTCTTTGGACATCACGATCAATGACGTGCCGCTGGACGCTTCTGCATTGAAGCACTTCCCATCTTATGTGCAAATCAAGGTTGCAGAAACGCCGCAACAAACCAATACGCCGCAACAACCGTAGGCAAGCCCCTGGCTTGCCGCTTTTTTTTGACACCATTTGGGCCATATATTATACTGTATAGGTGTAAATTGAGCCGGCTAGAGGTGTACTAATTGGAGGAAAACAAATGACAGTTAAAAAGAAATCGCAGGAAAAAGTGGCGATTGTAACATTGGGATGCGAGAAAAACCTGGTAGATTCGGACATGATGGCCCATTTAATAGATGAAAAAGGGTACGAACTTGTTGACGATCCAGAGCAAGCGACGGTCGTTATCGTAAATACATGCGGTTTTATCGATGCGGCAAAGGAAGAATCGGTTAATAAAATTCTCGACATGGCCGAACTGAAGGAACAAGGCAAACTCAAATCGTTGGTGGTCGCGGGTTGTTTAACCCAACGCTATAAAGAGGACATCCTCAAAGAAATTCCGGAAGTTGACGGGATTGTCGGCACGGGGAATTTTATGTCCATTACAGAGATCATCGGCGAGTCGCTGGCCGGCAAGAAACCGGTTCAAGTTGGCAACCCCGTCTTCAGCTACGAACAGGTAATCAAGCGGAAAGTCAAAGCGGATACATATATGGCTTATATCAAAATCGCCGAAGGCTGCGACAATGCTTGTACGTTTTGCAGTATCCCGTTAATGCGCGGTAAGTTCCGCAGCCGTTCGATCGAATCGATCCTCGAAGAAGCCCGGCATTTGGCGGCCCAGGGGATTGTGGAAGTCAGTTTGATTGCCCAGGATTCCACCAATTATGGAACGGACATCTATGGCAAGCATATGCTCCCTGAATTGCTAAACAAACTTTCTGAAGTTGAAGGCATCGAATGGATTCGTCTCCACTATGCTTACCCCGGCTTTTTTACCGATGAGCTGATTGAGGTATTTGCGAACAATCCAAAGGTTTGCAAATACATTGATATGCCACTCCAGCATTCCGAAGACTCCATTCTGAAACGTATGCGCCGTCCAGGCAGACAACGCGACATTCGCGAACTCGTCAGCCACATACGTGGACAAGTTCCCGACGTAGCTTTGCGTACCTCGTTGATTGTTGGCTTCCCTGGTGAAACCGAGCAGGACTTTGCCAATCTTTGTGAATTCGTGAAAGAGATCAAGTTTGACCGTCTTGGCGTATTCACTTATTCGAATGAAGATGACACCCCCGCTTCCCGGTTGCCAAACCAATTGGAGGAAGATGTAAAAGAGAAGCGCGCCAACATTATCATGGAAATCCAGCGGGAAATCGCCGCAGAGCGCAATGGACGATTTGTCGGGCGTGAATTGCCGGTTCTGATTGAACGCTATGACGGACGTAATGATATTTATATCGGCCGCACTCAGTATGATGCTCCGGAAATCGATGGAGAGGTTTTTGTAACAGGTTATAAAGGCGAGTTGGGGAAAATTGTTACCGTTAAAATCACACATTCCTACGAATACGACTTTGCTGGGGAGGTAGTCTAGGTGAATCTCGCCAACCGCATCACGCTGGCCAGAATATTTCTGGTCCCTGTATTAATGTTTTTTCTATTGGTACGTTACAAGTTTGGGTATCTCCATCTTGGACCCATTCAGATGACGTATAATGAGCTGATTGCGGCATTGGTATTTATTTTGGCGGCCAGCACCGACGGCTTGGATGGCTATATTGCCAGAAAAAGAAAGATTGTGACCAATCTGGGGAAATTTCTTGATCCGCTCGCCGATAAGCTGTTGATTTCAGCGGCGTTGATTTCTTTGGTGGAAATGCAGCGCTTGGAAGCGTGGATCGCGATTGTCATTATCAGCCGAGAGTTTGCTGTTACCGGGCTGCGCTCCATTGCCGCTGCGGAAGGACAGGTGATTGCGGCGAGCGCCCTGGGCAAGATCAAAACGTGGGTGCAAATCGTCGCCATTATCGCGGTGATGATCCGCAATTTTCCGTTTGCATTTTTCGGCATTCCGTTTGATGAGGTCGCGACATGGGCGATGGTGATCATCACCTTGTATTCGGGATATGATTATTTTTCCAAAAATCGGAATGTCCTTCATTACTCGTAGCAAGGTTGCGGACGTTTTAAAATTGGAAAGATGAGGGTGAAGAGGATGAAAGCTGAAATCATCGGTGTCGGTACGGAATTGCTGTTGGGTCAGATCGCCAATACGAACGCACAATATTTGTCGCAAAAACTGGCGGAACTTGGCGTAAATGTTTATTTTCATACGGTCGTGGGCGATAATTTTGAAAGGCTGACTCAAACGATTCACGACGGTGCGCTCCGCTCCGACCTGATAATTTTTACCGGCGGACTCGGGCCGACACAGGATGATCTGACGAAAGAAACCGTCGCAGCTTTTATCGGAAAACCGCTTGTGACCGATGCGCTTGCCATGCAACGAATCCAGGAATCGTTTGACCGACGTGGTATCGTGATGACGGAAAATAATCGTAAACAGGCGCTGGTCATTGAGGGGAGCGCTGTTTTTAACAATGATCACGGAATGGCACCCGGCATGGGGATTCGCCATGAGGATACGACCTTTATATTGCTGCCCGGTCCGCCGAGCGAGTTGTATCCAATGGTGGAACGGTACGTCATTCCGTATATTCAACAGTTGCTGCCGGAAAAACAGCTGTTTCACTCTCGCGTGCTTCGCTTTTTTGGCATCGGTGAGTCCGCGTTGGAGACAGAGCTGCTGGATTTAATCGAGCAGCAAACCAACCCGACGATTGCACCGTACGCTAAAGAGTGGGAAGTGACCTTGCGGATTACGGCCAAAGCGGAGCAAGTGGAAGAAGCGGAAGCTTTGATTGCTCCCGTCGAAGCGGAAATTCGCAAGCGGGTCGGTCAGTATCTGTACGGCATTGGCGAAGAAACTTCTCTGCAGCAAGTTTTATTGGAAACTTTGCGAGAGCGAAAGGAGACTGTCGCTTTTGCGGAAAGCTGCACTGGCGGTCTTCTGTCTACCTTGCTGACCTCGCTCCCTGGCAGTTCCTCCGTCTATCAGGGGGGAATCAGTTGCTACAGCAATCTGGCGAAACAGGCTCTGCTGCAGATCCCCGAATCGGTGCTGCATACAGAGGGTGCGGTAAGTGCGGAGACAGCCAAGCGCTTGGCTGAAAATGTGCGCCTTGCCTTGTCAGCAACACACGGGATTTCGGTTACGGGTGTAGCCGGTCCGGATGCGGTCGAAGGAAAACAGGTTGGCCTTGTCTACATTGGTTTGGCCAGCGAAGGAAAACCTACGATTGTAAAAGAATTTCAGTTGGCCGGCAGACGCCGGGCGATTGTTGGACGTGCGGCAAAACATGCAATGTTTCTTGCCTTGCAACGCTTAAAAGAAAGGTGACAAAAATGACGAATATGTTTGCTGATTTTCCATTACATAAATCGATCATTCAGGCGATTAATGATATGGGGTTTGAAGAAGCGTCGCCGATTCAGGCGGCATGTATCCCAAAAGTTTTAGAAGGCGGCGATTTGATCGGGCAGGCGCAGACCGGAACAGGAAAAACGGCTGCCTTCGGGATTCCGTTGATTGAAAAAATGACACCGGTCAATCGCGTACAGGCGATCGTGTTGACACCGACGCGCGAATTGGCGATTCAGGTTGCCGGTGAATTGATGCGGATCGCCAAATATAAAAAAGTAAAAACGTTGCCGATTTATGGCGGACAGTCGATCGGCCACCAAATTCGCGCATTGAAGCAAGGAGTTCAGGTCGTGATCGGTACGCCGGGACGCGTGCTTGATCACTTGCGGCGCAAAACGCTGCGTCTGGACAATGTTTCGATGCTCGTGCTCGATGAAGCGGACGAGATGCTGGACATGGGCTTTGTCGATGATATTGAAACGATCATCAGCCACCTGCCGGAAAATCGTCAAACCTTGCTCTTCTCGGCGACGATGCCGCCGGAAATCAAACGCCTGGCCACCAGGTATATGAAAAAGCCGGAAACGATTGCCGTCAGCCGGGAAGAAGTGACAGCGCCGTTAATTGAACAAGTTTATTACAAAGTGTTCGAGCGCAATAAAGTGGAAAGTCTTTGCCGCATTCTTGACAGTGAGGATGTCGATTTGGGGATTATCTTTTGCCGGACAAAACGAGGTGTCGACGAATTGACCGAAGTGCTGCAAACGCGCGGCTATCTGGCGGACGGTTTGCATGGCGATCTATCCCAGGCGCAGCGGGATAAAGTGATGAATGCGTTCCGCGAAGGAAGCATTGAGTTTTTGATTGCGACAGATGTGGCAGCGCGCGGGATCGATGTGGGCAATGTGTCCCACGTGATCAATTACGACATTCCGCAAGACTCGGAAAGCTATGTCCACCGGATCGGCCGGACTGGACGGGCCGGCCGCAAAGGGATCGCAATGACCCTGGTTACGCCGCGGGAAATGCGGCAAATGATGTTTATCCAAAAACAAACCAAGGCGGATATGGTCTCCCGTAATGTACCGACGCTGGAGGAGGTTGCCGAGCGCAAACAGGAACAATTGCGCGAACAGCTGGTTTCCTTGCTGGAAAACGATGCCATGTCGGATATTTATACAAAAGTGGTTGAATCCTTGGTCGATCAGTATCTAGCGGAAAAAATTGCCGCTGCCGCTTTGCACCTTTCCTTCCACAGCGAACTGGCGGAAGCGGAAGACACGGAAGTATACAATTTTGGCGAGACAGGGGCTGCCAAAGGGATGGTTCGTTTCTTCCTGAATGTAGGGCGCAATGCCAATGTGAAGCCGCAGGATTTGGTTCGGGAAATTTCGGAATCGGTCGGTATTCCGGGCAAAGCAGTCGGGCGCATTGATATTTTTGAGAGCTTCACCTTTGTTGAAGTGCCGGAAGAGGTCGCTCCGTTTGTGTATGAAGCATTGAGACAGACGCGCATCAACGGCAAACGGATCAACTTGGAGCCGGCCAAACCGCGCGGCAAAAAATAGAAAGACTGTGCCGGCGATGTGCCGGACAGTTATCGTAACGCCATATTTACCTCATAAGCAAGCAACCAGTTGCTTTTAAAAATTCGGCGACTGGTTGTTTTCTTTTATCCAAGTTTGTTGCTGTACGGCAGGCAAGATGTTCGCTGTTGCAGGCAAACAGCGTCCAGGTTGGCCGATGGCATTGATTGTCACGAAAAGACGTGTCTAGCCGTTTTCGTTACGGGAATACTAGAAAAAAATGTAGGGAGAACAACGAATGACTTTGCTGATGACCGTTTTAGTTTTGCTGCTTTGTTTGATGATTTCGAATATAATCAGCCATTATATCCCGTTTATTCCGACAGCGCTCACGCAAATTGTATTCGGCATGATCGTTTCGCTGGTTGCAAAAAACTTCACGTTTGAGATTGAAACGGAGTGGTTTTTGCTGTTGTTTGTGGCGCCGCTTTTATATAATGACGGTCGCTATTTTCCACGGGAAGAATTGTGGAAGATGCGCAGGGCGATTCTGGGGAATGCGATTGTCCTGGTGCTGGTGACGACCATTGGCGGGGGATATTTCATTCATTGGATGATTCCAAGCATTCCGCTTGCTGCGGCGTTTGCGCTGGCCGCCATTTTATCTCCAACCGACCCGGTTGCGGTCAATGGCATTGCCAAACAGGTACATATTCCGGAAAAAGTCTTAAATCTGGTTCGCGGAGAATCGCTCATCAATGATGCTTCCGGATTGGTTGCTTTTAATTATGCGGTTGCGGCGGTGGTAACGGGTTATTTTTCCCTGAAAGCTGCCGTGGTCGACTTTTCCTATATGTTCATTGTCGGTCTCATCGCCGGTCTGGGCTTGGGCATTCTGATTACCTGGATTCGCTTTTTGCTAAGAAAACAAGGGATTCACGATGTGACTTTTCATTCGTTATTACATATACTGACACCGTTTATCATTTTTCTCGTTGCCGAGGAGATGCTGCACGCTTCCGGGGTGATTGCCGTCGTTACCGCAGGCGTGTTGCATGCCCTCGTCAAAGAAAAAACAGAGACGCTGGTTGCCGAGGAACAGGTGCTGACCGAGAATATTTGGTCGGTTGTGTCTTTTGTGCTCAACGGTGTAGTCTTCCTCTTATTGGGATTGACCATTCCCCACTCGATGGCGGAGGCAGTGGCAAACCCGAATATCGGGAATGGATTAATCATCGGCTATGTGCTGGCCTTCGGGATTGTGATTCTGGGAATTCGCTTTCTCTGGTCATATGCTTTTTCGTATTATGAATACCGCTTGGCCAAGATCAAATGCGCCGAACAGCCGAATCTCAAAACATCGCTGATTACCAGTTTAACCGGTGTTCGCGGAGCTGTGACAATGGTGGGTGTTCTGTCCATTCCGCTCAGCAAAGTAAACGGCGAAGCATTTCCGGAACGTGCATTGATCCTCTTTTTGGCGGCCGGGGTGATATTGTTTACGTTGCTTGCCGCTACCATATTTCTGCGACTGCTCAGCAGTCGTGCAGCCGTTGCAGGAGACGCTGCTTCTTACATGAGCATCCACGAAGCGAAACGAAAAATTTTGCTGACGGCGATCAACAAAATAAGGGAAGAAATCAACGAGAAAAACGAAGCCGCTGCCTATGAGCTGATGGCTGAATATAAACGGAAGTTTCACCAATTTCAACCAAACGAAATAACTGCTTACAGCCGTCCATTTCAACAAAAAGTGACGGAAATCCGGTTACAGGCATTGAAAGTAGAGCGGGCCTATCTGTATGAATTGATGGAGAAAAAACGGTTGGAAGAAGATGTCATTGCCATTTTTGAAAGATGGTTGGACCATCGGGAGGAAGCTTTGTCTAACAGTGTTCGTCAACGGACGTTGTTTCTGTTAGGGTTAATGAAAAGAGCGTGGGGACGGTTTTGGTTTCATTATCGTAAAGACAAGGAAACAAGAATGGCCAATTTGCGGGTAAGCAGGGGAATTCAAACGAAGGCGCTGCAATCCGCCCTGGAGTTTTTGCAAAACCACGCAAAAAAAGCCGAGGAAGCTGAGGCGCTCAACTTGGTAATAGTCGATTACAAACGGATGATCGATCAATTGAAGCGCACAGCGGCAGTTTACAATGAGAAAAGCGAAGAGCAAAAAGAAGAATTGCGGCTGAGAGTGATGGATATCGAGCGAGCGGAAATCCATAAAATGTACGAGAATGGAGAAATCAGCAGAGACCAGGCCAAAGAATTACGCAGATTTATCAATTACATCGAAAGTGTGGCGTTATACGAACATGTCGAGTAACTGTCACCGCTTTTTGCCGACTGCCTGTGCGCAGATCGGCAGGTGGCTGGGCAGGGGCAGGGAATGAGCAAACCGAATATTTGTTCGCAAAAAATGCTTGGCAAAAGCTTCTGTCTCGATGTATGATGATTACAGATAGGTTATGTCATTCGAAAGGGTGTGTCAGTTTTGTCAGATCGTCGTGCAGCTTTGGAAAGCGCATTGCGCCAAATAGAAAAGCAATTTGGGAAAGGTTCCATCATGAAATTGGGGGAAATGGCTAACGTTCAAGTCTCCACAGTTTCCACCGGAGCGTTGGCATTAGATATCGCATTGGGAGTTGGCGGATTCCCGCGTGGACGAATCATTGAAATATTTGGACCTGAATCTTCCGGTAAAACGACCGTGGCTCTGCATGCGATTGCGGAAGTACAAAAACAAGGGGGCCAAGCTGCATTTATCGACGCAGAACACGCCTTGGATCCAGTTTACGCCCAAAAGTTGGGAGTAAATATTGAAGAGCTGTTGCTCTCCCAGCCAGATACAGGTGAGCAGGCGTTGGAAATCGCCGAAGCATTGGTGCGTTCCGGTGCGGTGGATATTATCGTCGTTGACTCTGTCGCCGCACTTGTACCGAAAGCGGAGATAGAAGGGGAAATGGGCGACTCCCATGTCGGCTTGCAAGCACGCTTAATGTCTCAGGCATTGCGGAAATTGTCCGGTGCGATCAACAAGTCGAAAACGATCGCCATCTTTATTAACCAGCTCCGTGAAAAAGTGGGCGTCATGTTTGGGAATCCGGAAACGACGCCAGGTGGACGTGCGCTTAAATTTTACGCCAGCGTCAGATTGGACGTTCGGAAAGCGGAAAGCATCAAAGCGGGCAATGATGTTGTCGGTACAAAAACCAAAATCAAAGTGGTGAAAAATAAAGTTGCGCCACCGTTTAAAACCGCGGAAGTCGATATTATGTACGGGGAAGGAATTTCCCGTGAAGGCAGCATTTTGGACATCGGGGCGGAAATTGATGTTGTGTCCAAAAGCGGAGCATGGTATGCCTTCAATGATGAACGTCTGGGACAAGGCCGGGAAAATGCGAAGCTGTTCCTGAAAGAAAATCCGCAAATTTGTAGTCAAATTGAGGAAAAAGTTCGTGAGTATTTCAGCCTGAATCCAAATTCGATTCCAACCGGGGAAGCGGTAGTAGATCCAGAGCAGGACGAAGAACCAATCTTTGATTTTGAATAAGCGAAAGACAGCCTGTCACCTGGACAGGCTGTTCTTTTGTCCCGGTCTTCGACTGGAAAGGAGCTTGTATGAACCAGGGGATTATCACCGCCGTTTATCAAGATCAGAAACAAAAGCAGCGCTATCATCTTTACATTAATGAGCAGTTTGCGTTCAGTATTCATGAGGATATCCTGATCAAGTTTCGCTTGTTCAAAGGAACGGAGATTGATCAGGAATTTTGGCAAGGGATTTTGGACGCCGAGGAGCGGCATAAAGCTTACTTGCAGGCGTTGCGCTATCTTGGCTTCCGTCCCCGTTCCGCCCGCCAGCTGTATCAGTATTTGCTGACGAAGGGGTACACTCCGGAGATTGCCGAGGAGACGAGACAGCGGTGCGAAACAGAAGGGTATGTGGATGATGCCAAATTTGCCGAGCAGTGGGTGCAGGAACGCAGCCGCCTTAAAGGAAAGAGCGGATTTGCGCTGCGCATGGAGCTGCAGCAAAAAGGAATCGGCGCTGACAAGATTGCAGATGCTTTGGAACAATTGTCACCTGAGGACGAATGGGAAGCCGCCCGCAAGGCTGTCTGGAAAAAAATTCGCAATCGGAGCGAGAAATTGACTCGCGAGGAGATTTATAAACTATGCGCGATGTTGCAGCGCAAAGGCTTTTCGCCATCTGTGATCAGTCGAATCAAACGGGAATTGGATAACGCCGATTAACGCAAGAATCCTGCTTCTTGACAAGCCTGAACTGCAAATACTAAAATAGTTATGTATATACGTGGTGTTTCATACATTTTTCAATTTTTCTCTCGCTATTCACAGTGGCAAAACTGAACAACCGTATGTTTTTCATACGGATTCAGCCGACCGAGTAGAATCGGTCTTGTTTTTTACAAGAAGAAATTCTTGGACTTCTTTTTCGCAGGATGTCGGTCTGCGGAGCGAGACGTTCCGATCGGCAACCGCCACTGCGCCATTTAAAAAAGGCGCACGAAGGTTTTCTATCCTGCTATTCCGATGCTTCTTACAGCGGAGGACAAAAACTGCTGGATACATCCTGTTTTAAAAACAGCATGAGTATGTGTGTGCAGTGTATGAAAAGGAAATCGAATGCTTAGAAAGCGGGGAGATGTCTCAACAGCAAGGAGGTGAAAGTTACAGACCTATGAGTAGTCCACTCATTAATCCACTATTGGTTATTTTATTGCTCGTACTAGCACTTGCAGTTGGCTTTATCGTTGGATATTTCCTTCGTAAATCGATTGCCGAAGCCAAGATTTCCAGTGCCGAGACAGCTGCCAAACAGATTGTCGAGGAAGCAAGGCGGGATGCCGAAGCGGTTAAGAAAGAGAAAGTTTTGGAGGCTAAGGACGAAGTTTTCAAGCTTCGATCTGAAGCAGAAAACGAATTGCGGGAACGCCGCAATGAAATTCAGCGCCAGGAACGACGGATTCTTCAAAAGGAAGAAACGCTTGACCGCAAACTGGAGCAACAGGAGCGCAAAGAAGCAGAACTGGCAGAGCGGGAGAAAGCGATTGGCGATCTGCAAACGAAAGTAGAGCAACTATATAAAGAACAAGTTTCCGAGTTGGAGCGTATTTCCGGGTTAACGCAGGAAGAAGCGAAGAATATTATTTTGTCCAATGTCGAAAATACGGTTCGCCATGAAGCGGCAATGATGATCAAGGAGATTGAAACGCAAGCGAAGGAAGAAGCTGACAAACGGGCGCGGGAAATTATCTCGACCGCCATCCAGCGTTGTTCTGCAGATCATGTAGCGGAGACGACAGTTTCCGTAGTCACTTTGCCAAACGATGAAATGAAAGGGCGAATTATCGGACGCGAAGGACGTAATATTCGCGCTTTGGAAACCTTGACCGGTATTGATCTGATCATTGATGATACACCGGAAGCGGTGATCTTGTCAGGTTTTGATCCGATCCGTCGGGAGATTGCCAAAGCTGCCTTGGATAAACTTGTTGCCGATGGACGTATCCACCCGGCCCGAATTGAAGAGATGGTTGACAAAGCAAGACGGGAAGTGGATGAACGTATTCGGGAGTATGGGGAACAGGCAACTTTCGAAACGGATGTGCATGGTTTGCATCCGGATTTGATCAAGATTCTCGGTCGATTGCATTACCGGACCAGCTATGGACAGAACGTCTTGAAGCACTCCATGGAAGTAGCGCATTTAGCTGGCTTGATGGCGGCTGAAATGAAGGAAGATGTCAAACTGGCCAAACGCGCCGGATTGCTGCATGACATCGGAAAAGCGATTGACCATGAAGTGGAAGGCTCTCACGTGGAAATCGGCGTGGAGTTAGCGAAGAAATACAATGAACATCCGGTTGTCATTAATAGTATTGCTTCCCACCACGGGGACACAGAACCGACATCAGTCATTTCGATGCTGGTCGGAGCGGCAGACGCATTGTCCGCTGCGCGGCCGGGAGCTCGCCGGGAGACGCTGGAAACCTATATCAAACGGTTGGAGAAACTGGAAGAGATCTCCGAGTCGTTTGATGGTGTGGAAAAATCGTTTGCCATTCAGGCAGGGCGTGAAGTGCGCGTGATGGTTCAACCGGAAAAGGTGGATGACGCGGAAGCCGTTCGCCTGGCGCGGGAGATCACAAAACGAATTGAAGATGAACTCGATTACCCCGGACATATTAAAGTTACCGTTATTCGGGAAACACGGGCAGTCGAGTACGCAAAATAAAGTGGCATTAAGCCACTTTTTTTGTGTCTGTTGACCAAATTGGTATGCGGCGCCGAACTCGTTAGCTGATTTGGGCCAGGACGAGTCGTCACAGGGGAATTTTCATTCGAAGGATTGTTGCACAAGGGGATTGGTATATACTTAGAGATAGAGGTGATACATAAGATGAAACTGTTATTTGTTGGCGATATTATGGGCTCGGCCGGTCGCGAGATGGTTCGCGATTATTTGCCCCGCTTGAAACGCAAATATGATCCGACTTTTATCGTGGTCAATGGGGAAAATGCGGCCCACGGCAGAGGAATTACGGAAAAAATCTGTCGGGAACTGTTTGAAGCAGGCGCAGAAGCGATTACGATGGGCAACCATACCTGGGATAACCGAGAGATTTTTGACTTTATCGATCAGGAACCTCGTCTGATTCGTCCCGCCAATTTTCCGGAAGGAACACCGGGGAAGGGGATCACGTATATCAAACATCCGGTTGGCGAGTTAGCGGTGATCAATTTGCAAGGACGCGCTTTTTTGCCGCCGCTGGAATGCCCGTTTGCCACGGCAGTCCAATTGGTGGAGCAAGCGAAAAAACGGACGAAATACATATTTGTCGATTTCCACGCGGAAGCCACTTCGGAAAAGCAGGCGCTCGCTTGGTATCTGGATGGCAAAATCAGCGCTTTGGTCGGCACCCACACTCATGTGCAGACAGGCGATGAACGAATTTTGCCTCAAGGTACAGGCTACTTGACTGACGTAGGCATGACCGGACCGCGCGATGGAATTTTAGGCATGGAGCGAGAAGCGGTCATTAAAAAGTTTTTGACCCAACTGCCGGTTCGTTTTGAAGTGGCCACGGGACGGACGCAGCTCAACGCCGTGCTGCTTACATTGGATAAAGCAACGGGGAAGACAACAAAATTGGAACGAATCCGAATTGACGATGACCACCCGTTTATGGAATAATATGTTTAGACTCGGAATTTTTTGAATCTTTACGAACAGTTTGCAGGAATTTTTAGGGGTTATTCGAATATCATTCTATTAATAACAGTAATCCTATCTGACGGGAGGTTCAAAAGGATGGAAGTATTAAAAGTTTCAGCAAAGTCTAACCCCAACTCCGTTGCAGGTGCCCTTGCAGGTGTACTTCGCGAACGCGGAGCCGCTGAGATTCAAGCCATCGGTGCTGGGGCGCTTAACCAAGCAGTAAAAGCCGTAGCGATTGCACGAGGGTTCGTAGCGCCTAGTGGAGTTGACTTGATTTGCATTCCAGCCTTTACAGATATTGTAATTGATGGAGAGGAACGCACCGCCATAAAACTGATCGTAGAGCCGAGATAATTGCATACGGGTAAAGCTTAACCTGTTTGTTCCTTATGAATGAACAGGTTTTTTTTGTATCCAAAAAAAGCCGAAAATCTCTTGTGTTGGCGGACGATTTATGGTTGCATCAAGTAGGGGAAGCCAAGAGAAGGGAGAAGAGACGATTGAGCAAAGTTTTTGATGCACATTGCGATGCTTTGTTAAAGCTGTGGGAGGACCGCACGCTCCGATTTGCGCGAGGAGATGAACGGTTGCAGGTCAGTCTGCCGGAGATGAAGCGCGGGAACGTGCACATTCAAGTATTTGATGTCTGGGTGCCAACGGAGCATAAAGGAGCGAGGGCGTATCGCTCGGCAATGGAAATGATCAAAATTTTTCATCAACAAGTGGCGGTTCCTCCTGTGACGGCGATCTATTCTCGCGGTGATTTGGAGCAATGTGTATTAAAGGAGAAGAAAGGGGCTATTCTGTTTATAGAAGGCGGACATCCGCTTGGACACGATCTCGGTAATTTGCATGAGCTCTATCGGATGGGAGTAAGAGGGATCGGCCTGACCTGGAATATCCGCAATCAACTGGCTGACGGATGTTTGCAACCGTCTCCGCGCGGATTGACTCTTTTCGGCCGGCAAGTGGTTCGGGAAATGAATCGGTTAGGCATGATGGTGGATGTTTCCCATTTGGCTGAACCCGGTTTTTGGGAAGTGCTGGAGTTAAGTTCAACGCCGGTCATCGCTTCCCATTCCAACACGAGAAAACTGTGTGATCACCCGCGGAATTTAACTGATCAGCAAATTCGCGCATTGATCGAAAAAGATTCCGTCATGGGTCTGACGTTTGTTGACATGTTCGTGACGAGCGAAAAACGAACCGTCTGGATTGACGATTTGCTGCGTCATTTGGATCATGTATGTGCGCTCGGGGGACTTGATCACGTTGCATTTGGTTCCGACTTCGACGGGACCGTCGAACGCTTCGGAGATTTGTCCAGCGCCGGCGAGTATCAACGGCTGGTCAATGCCTTATTGAAGCATTTTAAGGAAGATGAAGTGAAAAAAATCATGTTTGAAAACTGGTTGCGCGTTTTTCAAAACGTGTTACAATAAGAGCGTAAAGTTATTAATGTACTGAGTTCAACGTTTTATCGAGACCAAAATTATTATCAGAGGAAAGCACTTGCAAATTTGCCAAGCTAGGTCTACAATGGGTCTAGTCTATGCACAATTTTGTCACATCTTAGTTGAAAATGTTGAATGAAGGTGCAGCTCTTACAGTCACTGAAGGGGTGGAATTTGGATGATTAGTCAACTTTCTTGGAAAGTTGGGGGGCAACAAGGGGAAGGTATCGAGAGTACAGGTGAAATCTTCTCGATGGCAATGAACCGCATGGGGTATCATTTGTACAGTTACCGTCACTTTTCTTCCCGTATCAAAGGTGGACACACCAATAACAAAATTCGCGTAAGTACAAAACCGATGCGTGCAATTTCCGACGATCTGGACATTCTCGTAGCCTTTGACCAGGAAACGATTGATCTTAACGCACACGAATTGCGCGAAGGCGGAATTGTAATCGCTGACGCGAAGTTTAATCCAAAATTGCCGGAAGGGTTGCCGTCCGTGCGTCTTTTGACTGTACCTCTGACAGAGATCGCTGACGAATTGGGAACTTCCTTGATGAAAAACATGGTTTCCATCGGCGCTTCCAGCTCGATTTTGGGAATACCTGTCGAAAATTATCGCAACATTGTTGAAGATATGTTCCTCCGCAAAGGGGAAAAAGTGGTTGAAAAGAATATGGAAGCGATCCGCAGAGGGTTCGACTTTGTCAATGAATTGACAGGGGGCAATCTGCCAGAATTCCAATTGGAAAAAGCGGATGGCCAAAAACAATTGTTTATGATCGGTAACGATGCGATAGCACTCGGTGCGATTGCCGGCGGCGTGCGTTTTATGCCAGCTTATCCAATAACTCCGGCGTCCGAGATTATGGAATATTTGATTAAAAAGCTGCCGAAATTCGGCGGAACGGTCATTCAGACAGAAGATGAAATCGCTGCCATTACGATGGCGATCGGTGCAAACTACGGTGGGGTGCGGGCTCTGACTGCCTCCGCAGGCCCTGGTTTATCCTTGATGATGGAAGCGATCGGCTTGGCGGGTATTACGGAAACACCAGTTGTGATCGTCGATACACAACGCGGCGGTCCATCTACCGGTATGCCAACCAAACAAGAACAGTCCGACTTGAACGCCTTGATCAACGGTACCCATGGGGAAATTCCGAAAGTCGTGATGGCGCCAAGCACGGTTGAAGAATGCTTCTATGACACGATTGAAGCGCTCAATATCGCTGAAGAATACCAAGTGCCGGTCATTTTGGCGACAGACTTGACGCTTTCTTTGGGCAAACAAACGGTTACGCCGTTTGACTTCAGCAAAGTGGAAATTCGCCGCGGTAAGCTGTTGCTTGGTCAAGAACTTCCCGAACGCGAACAAAACGATTTGTTCAAACGATATGAAGTCACGGAAGACGGGGTTTCGCCGCGTGTCGTACCTGGCCAAAAATATGGTTTGCACCATGTGACCGGGGTTGAACACCAACCGAGCGGAAATCCTTCCGAAAGTCCGGTTAACCGGAAACAACAAATGGATAAGCGGATGCGCAAGCTGGATGGACTAGTCCAAAAATTCCCAAATCCCGTTCTTTTCGATGCGCCGCACAGCGAACCCGATGTGCTGATCGTGGGCGTTAACTCCACTGGCGGTACGATTCAAGAAGCAAAAGAACGTTTGGAAAAAGAAGGCTTGAAAGTGAACCATGCGCAAATCCGGTTGATCCATCCTTTCCCAACCGAGGTGATCAAACCTTATGTGGAAAAGGCGACAAAAGTAATTACGGTCGAAAACAACGCAACAGGTCAAATCGCAAATCTGCTCAAACTGCATGTGGGTCATGCTGAAAAAATTGAGTCAGTTTTGAAATATGACGGAAATCCTTTCCTGCCGAAAGAAATCTATACTGAGGTTAAGGGGCTGATTAAACATGGCGACTATGAAAGAGTTTCGAAATAACATCAAGCCAAACTGGTGCCCTGGTTGCGGTGACTTTTCCGTACAAGCTGCCATCCAACGTGCGGCTGCCAATGTAGGTCTTGAACCAGAACAACTGGCTGTTGTTTCCGGTATCGGTTGTTCCGGCCGTATTTCCGGTTACATCAACTGCTATGGTTTCCACGGTGTGCACGGCCGTGCCTTGCCAATTGCACAAGGGCTGAAAATGGCGAACCGTGAATTGACAGTCATCGCTGCCGGCGGTGACGGTGATGGATTTGCCATCGGGATGGGGCATACTGTCCATGCGATCCGCCGCAATATGAACATCACCTATATCGTGATGGATAACCAAATCTATGGCTTGACCAAAGGACAAACATCGCCGCGGTCCCAAACCGGATTTGTGACCAAATCGACACCGGGCGGTTCTATTGAATCCGCGATTTCGCCGGTAGAATTGGCGCTTTCCGTTGGTGCTACCTTTGTAGCCCAATCTTTCTCCAGTGATCTGAAAGGTTTGACCGAATTGATCGAAAAAGGGATCAAACATGAAGGTTTCTCCCTGATCAATGTGTTCAGTCCTTGTGTCACCTATAACAAAGTAAACACGTACGATTGGTTTAAAGAAAATATCGTTCAGGTTGATTCGATCGAAGGCTACGATCCGCACGATCGCGTCAAAGCAATGTCTTATTCGATGCAATATAAAGGATTGCTCAATGGACTGATCTATCAAAACACAGAGCAAAAATCTTACGAACAATTGGTGCCTGGCTTCAAAGAAGAAGGTCTTGTCAAACAAGATTTGCGCTTGAGTGAAGAAGATTTCGCCAAATTGGTTAAAGAATTTGCTTAATCAACATCAAACAAAAAACCTCTCCAATCGGAGAGGTTTTTTTGCGGTCAGCGCAGTTGCTGCTTCCACTCGTTCCATTGTTGCCAAAACAGCACGAACAACAGAAGGCCAACGAGCTGTCCGAACAGCGGATACAGGAAGTGAACCAAGGAGCCGAATCCGACGAAGCTGATGCTGTAACAAATCAGCAGGATCACCAGAATAATCACGCTCTGCGGGAGCGGCAGCAGGCTCTTCACCTGCTGTTTCAGTGCGAACACATTGGCAACGAGCGATGAAAAGATTTCCGCATAGACGACGAGGGAGAAGAGGAGACTGAATCCATGTCCCAAATTTTGCAAAAGAAAAATCATCGGCATTTCCAGGTGCTGCAACAAAGAGAGATTGGGACTGATGGAAAAGAAGGCCAGCAGCAACAAAGCGCCGATTCCCAATCCGCCAAGCAGTCCGCCCCATATTAGCGGTTTCACATCGCTGCAGCGCTTGCCGATTGGCGCCAAAATTCCTTGCGTCAGCGAAACGTTTAAGGCGACATAATATAGCGGGGAGGTTAGCCAGACCCAAGGCTCTTTAATCAAAATGATCGCTTGTGCCGGCTCTTGCATTTGACTGTTCCAAAAAACGAGAAAGGTGAAACTGATGAGGATGGGAACAAAAATACTGTTTACCGAGTGGATGGCGTTCAACCCTTTGGTGGTCACCAAAAAGATCATGAGCATACTGAACCAGATGCCGATTTGTGCCGGCAAATGCAACGATTCACTGAAAAGCGAACCGGCGGCCGCCAGCATCACCGAGGTGGTACCGATGGTGATCGTGACGAGCAAAAAATTAAACAACGTTCCTACCGTTTTCCCAAACAGGTACAGATTCAATTCGTGAAACGAATCGGCCTGTATGCGATGAGCGACCAACATAACCCGTGTGCCTGCCCAGACAAACAGCAGAGCGGCCAAAATGATTCCAATGAGTCCTTGCGTGCCATATTGTGCAAAAAACTCGATAATCTCTTTTCCAGAGGCAAAACCGGCGCCTACTACTGTTCCGATATATGTAAAAGCGATTTGAAAGGTTTCTTTTACAGACTTCTGCATGATTAACCTCCTGTCCCAACTTATTCCCATCTTATGACCAGGAACGCCAAATATGCGTTTCACCGTGTTCCGGGTTGCCAAGGTTAGTGGGGCAAGCTGCGGATTTGCCAGATCGCGTTAACCGTTTTACAGTAGAAGGTAGGGTAGTACAGTAAGTAAATGGAGGATATTGCAATGTTGCCAAATGTTTTGGAAGTAGCGAGAAGATTGATCAGGGAGAGGGTGGTGACAGGAGAAACCGTCGTGGACGCAACGATGGGCAACGGCAATGATACGTTGTTTCTTGCCCAGCTTGTCGGAAAAAATGGGCGTGTCATCGCTTATGACATACAGAAGGAAGCTGTGGAAAGAACGCGGTTGCGTTTGGAGCAGGAGGGTGTCCTCGAATGGGTTGACCTGCAATTAGCCAGCCATGAGTTGATGGGACAGCTCGGCCAACAGGTCGGAGCGATCATGTTTAATCTCGGTTATTTGCCAGGCGGAGACAAAGCGGTCACGACGACAGCGGACAGCACGATTCGCGCGATTGAAGCGGGCCTGTCCATTCTTCGTCCGGGCGGCATCATGACGATTGTGGTCTATTGGGGACATGCGGCCGGCCAAAGCGAAAAGGAGGCTGTTGAACGGTATTGCCAGTCGCTTGCGCAGAGCGAATTTTTGGCACTGCATTATCAGTATGTCAACCAGCAAAATCAGGCGCCCTTTTTGCTGGCCATTGAACGGCGGCAGTAACCGGCCCCGTATAGGTAATTGCGTATACGCATCTGTGCAAAAATAGGCAGTCCAATCAGTTGGCCCCCTCATACCTTATGGGTAGAACTTGATTTTTACCAAGTTAAGAGGGGATCAATGTGAAAAGGATCGGCATCATGCTGGATTGGCAAATCGTACAAAAAGCCAAAGACGGGAAGCAGTCGTACGAACAATTGCCATATTATGTGGAAATCGGAAAAGAACTGGGGCTCGAGCCTGTTTTTTTTCACCCTCGCCATGTCAATCTTCACTCGGATACAGTAATCGGCCACTTTTGGAACGGCAGACGATTGGTCAGCAGTAAGGTTCCGATTCCAAAAGTCATTCATAACCGAGTACTCAGCGGTGATCCCGCAACGCGCAAAATGATTCGAGAACTCGGCCGTTCGCGAAAAGTGTTCAATGGCATCGTCGTCAGGGATAAACTGAAGGTGCACAAAATGCTGTGGGACAATTACTTGGTGCGGCCTTATCTGCCCCAGACCGTTGCCTTTCAGCCACGCGCGCTGGAACGCTTTCTTTCCACCTATCCGGTCATCTATGTCAAACCGGCAGTAGGTTCGGTGGGAGAGGGCGTGGTCCGCATTGAACCGGCCGGGAAGCAGTACTGGCTGATTAGTTCGGGAATGAAAAAAGTATTGCCAAAAAGCAGGTTGCTTCGGGAATTGGAACGTTGGGTGGGCAGCCGGCGCTTTATCATTCAAGAGGCGGTTCCTCTCGCCTGTTACCGCGGAAGCACGTTTGACATTCGCGTCTCCGTGCAAAAAAATGGCGAACGAAAATGGGGCGTATCCGGGATGGTCGCCAAGGTAGCCAACCCCAATAACCGCTTGAGCAATCTGGCCAGAGGCGGCATGGCCGTTTCGATCAACGCCGTGTTTTCCAGCCTGTTTCCCGAAGAGAAAGCAAACCGGGTAAAGGCGCTGCTCAGTCATGCCGCGGTGGAAATTGCCAAACAGTACGAAAAGTTCTTTCCTTCTTTGGCGGACCTCGGTCTGGATATGGGAATCGATAAACACGGAGCTCCGTATTTAATTGAAATCAATGTACGGGATCAGCGTTACTCGTTCTACAAAGCAGGTGAAGTCGAGATGTTCAAGCGTACGTATCAACGGCCGATGGAATACGCCAAAAGCTTTCTGAAATGAGCTTGCTCGAAAGAGGTTGGTGCAAGTGCAGAAACAACGCCGGGCTTCACAGCTGGCTGCGGCGTTGTACTGCTATGATATGCGGAATTGAGCATGTTGATCTAGCGAACCTTTACAATTGGCGAAAATGCCGGTACACGAGGGCCAGAACGGATTTTCGCGTGAGAATTCCTTGAAAGACGCCTTCCTCATCCTCGATGCAGAGAAAAGGATAATTAATGGAAAGCTCCAGTGCTTTCAGGAACGATTCATTTCCTTTCATCCGGGGGATTTTTCGGTTCATCACATCTTCTACGACGAGATGATCGAGTTTTTCATATTCGAAGCGTTCAATCCCCAGGATTTTATCCAAAATCATCGTTGTGCTGATCTGGCCTTGAATGCGATAAGCGTGATCCAGGACAGGTATGGCTGAATATCCGGACTTGATTAATACAAGCAATGCGTGTTCAAGGGAATTTCCTAATTGTACATGTGCTACTTTGGTCGATGCGATAACCAGTTCTTTGATTTGAGTTTGCAAGAAATTGGAATCCTGTTCCATTCAGCATCACCTCTACCATTATCATACCGTATGGACGAATCAATGAATAGTAAAAAGCGTTGTTGCGACACAGCTATACAAGTGATAGAATAATTTCTAAAATTTCAACAAATGAGGTTGCAATCATGGGCAGAGTACAAATCGAAGATATTGTGAGAGCAAATCAAGCGCTGAAAGATGTCGTCGTCAGAACGCCATTGCAAAAAAATGAAATCCTGTCCCAACGCTACCATTGTAATGTTTACCTCAAGCGTGAAGACTTGCAAATCGTACGGTCATTTAAAATTCGTGGAGCTTACCACTTCATTCAAAGTTTATCGGAACAGGAGCGCCAAAGAGGTGTCGTTTGCGCCAGTGCAGGCAACCATGCCCAAGGCGTCGCCTTCTCCTGTAAGCATATGGGGATTCATGGGAAAATATTTATGCCGACGACAACCCCTCGGCAAAAAGTATCTCAGGTGAGCTTGTACGGGGGAGAGTTCGTGGAGATCGTTCTGACGGGCGATACTTTCGACGATTCTTACCATCAAGCCAAAGCGTACGGTGAACGGGAAGGCATGGTCTTTATCCACCCGTTTGATGATTATCGGACGATTGTGGGACAAGGCACATTGGGCATGGAAATTATGAATGATTCGTTGGAACCGGTTGATTTCGTCTTTGCCGGCATTGGCGGAGGCGGTCTGGCAGCGGGAGTCGGTTCGTGTGTGAAAAGCATCAGCCCGTCAACCAAAGTGATCGGAGTGGAACCGGCAGGTGCTCCCGGGATGAAGGAATCGATCAGCAAAGATGAAGTCGTCGTCCTGCATGACATCGACAAATTTGTTGACGGTGCTGCCGTCAAGCAAGTCGGGCAATTGACTTTTGAGATTTGCAAGGAAATTTTGGACGAGATCATTGTCGTTCCGGAAGGGAAAGTCTGTACGACGATTTTGGAACTGTACAACGAAAGCGCGATCGTTGTCGAACCAGCAGGTGCGTTGACTGTTGCCGCCCTGGATTTATATCGCGAGCAAATTCGCGACAAAACGGTTGTTTGCGTGATCAGCGGCGGTAACAACGATATTGAGCGAATGCAGGAGATCAAGGAACGTTCGCTGATTTATGAAGGGCTTAAGCATTATTTTATTGTCAACTTTCCTCAGCGGGCCGGCGCTTTGCGCGAATTTTTGGACGAGGTGTTAGGGCCCAACGATGACATTACCCGCTTTGAGTACACGAAGAAAAACAATAAGGAAAACGGCCCGGCGCTGGTGGGGATCGAATTGAAACATCAGGAAGACTATTTCCCGTTAATGGAGCGGATGAACAAAAAGGGGTTTCATTATATCGAAATAAACAAAGATCCGGATTTGTTCAATCTGCTAATTTAAGGATGATCTGTTGAAAAAGATTGCTGGAACGCTTCTGTCGAAACGATGGAGGCGTTTTTCTGTCTGGCAGCGGCGAGCGGCTTTTGTTCCGCCCAAAGCAGTATTACGCTCATCTCGTTCCGGCTTGTTTGCACGGGAATGAAAAAATGCCCGGCGGTTAAGCCGGGCAAGTAATCGAGGTGTGGAACAAATGTCCCTTATATATAGTATGCTTAAACTCAAGTTTAATTACATTAGGTTTTTGTAGGAAACAGGTACAGAGACTGCGGTGTGACAAGTTATCGCAAAGCGAGTGACCAGTCCGCTCCCGTCATTTCATCCGCCTGAAAAGCGAACAATCCCAGACGTTCCTGGAGATGCGCCCGCGCTTGCTCAAACGCCTGAAGAGGAAGGGAAAAAGGAACTTGCTCAATCGGCCACGCGTGTTGCAGGGAGCGAAACAAGCGGGCTTTTACTTCCTCGACGGAAAAGGGAAGCGGGGAAGTTTCTTGCAAACTCCCGGCGGTCGAACCATCGATCGCGGGAATCGGCTTGTTTTTGTCCATTTCAGCCAAACCGGCGAACTGGTAAAATTGTTCCATCAGCGGTCCCCGCGGCTGATCCGTGACATTGATGCACAGCTGCAGAATTGAGCCGTGCCGCGTCCGGCGTTGCGCCATGCCGCCAATTTTTTTGCCGTTTATCGAAAAATCATATTCGCCCGCACAATAGGAGCCGGTTACCTCTCCAAACCGTATATCGCCAAAATCGGCGAGTCCGATCGTCAGCATCTGTTGAACGAGTTGAAAAAAATGATCGATGGCGATCGTTGTATCCGGCAAGTGAATGGCAAGGTTCAGTACACCGCTGTCCAGCGGAACACAAGCGCCCCCGGATGAACGCAGCACCGCGCCATAGCCGAGTTTGGCATAATAGCGCAGAGCTTCTGCCAATTTCGGCAATTTTGCGTCGCGTCGCCCTAAAAAAAACGCTTTATCATAAATCCACAGATGAATCAGCGGACAGGCGTGAGGCAACCCCATCTGATTGGCGAACGCTTCATCAAAAGCGAGCGGCACCATGGGGCTGGAAGTGTGAGTCCCCGAATCCATCCAGCGGAATTTCAATGGCTGAGCAAATGACATAACGATGCTCCTTCCTTCTGACGACAATCGGTTTTTATTATATCATTTGGCGGATACGATTTTCCACGAGGAATGAACGCGCCAGAGTGGAGGAACATTGATTTGGACAGCCGCTTTCCCGCAAGCAAACAACGACCGTCCCGGCGAAGGAACGGTCGTTTGCTGCTGATTACAATTCTTTAAAGGTAAAGTTGTCGAAATAGGTGATTCGTTGCGGGAGGTGTTCGATCGCTTCTCTTTGCAGATAGAGACCGAGTTCATCCTCATCCAAATCCTGATTTTTTTGTTCCAAAACGAACACGCCATTCACATACACTTTAAAGTCATCGTCGCGCACTTCGATGCGGATCTGATTGCTGCTGCGCAGCTGATAGGAATGGGTGGCGATGATTTTTACGTCATCTTTGTCCGAATCGGTGACTTTGCCGACATTGATTTTGTCTTTCGTCAGGAATACGACTGTGGCGTCGTCGCCATCGCCGTTAAAATACAGTCCGCCCAGTCCATTGGTGCCTTGCGCGATGAGATCCACCTGCAGCTGATAATTTTCGGGCTTATCGCTCTGGTCATAATCGAGCGGCAAGAAGAAATGTTCGGCATCGTCATCTGCGGAGAAAGCGGTAACGCGCCCATTGATGACTTGCCAACGGGCATTCGCCGCATCGCGATCCCACTTGCTTAACTGATTGTCAGAGAAATTGTCGCTGATCGACAGAGCGGCCGGCTTCGGAGACGGGAAAACGACTTTTTCGCCATTATCGTTCTTGTCATCATCGTCATCATCGCGCTCCAAAATCGCACGATACAACAAGGAAGCAGCCTCAGCGCGAGTAATCGGGTCTTGCGGACGGAAATATCCGTTGTAACCTTTGATCAAATCCTGATCGACGGCGATGGCAATGTAGGAGCGCAGATTATCGGAAATTTTGGAACGGTCTTTGAAATCGTCCAGATCATCGAGATCGGCTTTCTTGGTACGGTCGTAACCCAACAGTCTGACCAGCGCTACGGCAATATCTTCACGGACGGCCTCGTCATTTGGTTTGTAGGTGTATCGGGAGCCCGATTTGTAACCGGTCAGGTAAGGCTTTGCCGATTCTACATACGGGAAGGCCCAGTGGCTCCGCGGCACATCCTGGAACGTTTGCGCCAGATTGCGGGAAATATCGAGCTCGGCAGCCGCCACCATAATCTTGGCAAATTCTGCCCGGGTAATTTGGCTGTTCGGCCGGAACTTTCCATTATAACCTTCAATAATCCCTTTCTGAGCCATATAACTGATTTCTTTATACGCCCAGAAATTGGTGGGCACATCTGAAAAGCGGGGAGCCGCCTGCGCAAACGGAAGCGCGGTGAAGATTAAACAAATGGCCAGCAAGATGGGAATCAGTTTCCTCATAAATTACCTCCTGTTCCTAATTTTGCTTTTTTTGTTTTCCTTACACTATGACGGTGTATCCTCCCGGAAGGTTGCAACAATCGCGGTCATTTCTTAAAAATAGATGAAAAGACATATAAAGCAGCGAGCATTGGTGAGCCATTTGTCACAGAATGCAAAACTTTCACTGGAAATTTGTGTTTTTCTTCGGTAAATGAATAGGCTCTATGTTATAATATTTTTTTGTAATAGCTTAAAAATGAAACTTCTTGAGGTGAACGATACATGACGACAAAACACGAGGCGACACCGGACTTAAAATCCGTCAAGTCCCCGAAAACAACGGCTGATTTTGCCAAATATTTTCAGCCGCCCAGCTTAAAGGAAGCAAAAAAACGGGGCAAGGAAGATGTCAAAGTATTGTACGATTTTTCGATACCTGACGATATGAAGGAGATCGGCAAAGGCCGGCATTACCTGATTCGCACGTATGGCTGCCAAATGAACGAACATGATTCGGAAACAATGGCCGGTATTTTGGAACAGATGGGCTATACCGCAACGGAAGATGAACTGCAAGCAGATGTAATCCTGTTCAACACGTGCGCCATTCGCGAAAACGCCGAAGACAAGGTGTTTGGCGAATTGGGTCATATGAAACATCTGAAAAATAACAACCCGAATCTGATCTTGGGTGTGTGCGGCTGCATGTCTCAAGAAGAGAAGGTTGTTAATAAGATATTGTCGAGCTACCACCAAGTAGACCTGATTTTTGGTACCCACAACATTCACCGCTTGCCTGTGCTGTTGCGCGACGCAATGTTCAGCAAAGAAATGGTGATTGAAGTATGGTCCAAAGAAGGGGACATCATTGAAAACATGCCCAAAATGCGCGAAGGCAACATTAAGGCATGGGTGAACATTATGTACGGTTGCGACAAGTTTTGCACCTACTGCATCGTCCCTTATACGCGCGGAAAAGAACGCAGCCGCCGTCCGGAAGATGTGATTGCAGAAGTGCGCGATCTGGCTCGCCAAGGTTATAAGGAAATTATGCTGCTCGGGCAAAACGTGAACGCTTACGGCAAAGACCTGACCGATATCAAATATGGTCTTGGCGATTTGATGGATGAATTGCGCAAAATCGACATTCCGCGCATTCGCTTCACCACCAGCCATCCTCGCGATTTTGACGACCATTTGATCGAAGTGCTGGCCAAAGGCGGCAATCTGGTGGAACAAATCCATTTGCCTGTCCAGTCCGGCAGCAGCGAAGTGCTGAAGAGAATGGCGCGCAAATATACCCGTGAACAATATCTGGAATTGGTTCGCAAAATCAAGGCTGCGATTCCAAACGCCGCGTTGACGACCGATATTATCGTCGGGTTCCCTGGAGAGACGGAAGAACAATTCCAGGAAACGCTCTCGCTCGTCGAGGAAGTCGGGTATGATTCCGCTTATACTTTCATGTATTCGCCGCGTGCGGGCACTCCGGCTGCGGAGATGGCTGATTCCGTACCGGAAGAAGTGAAGAAAGACCGTTTGCACCGCTTAATGGAAGTGACCAATCGTTGGAGCCGGGAGAAAAATCTGGCGATGCAAGGACAAACGGTGGAAGTGCTGTTTGAAGGAGAAAGCAAAACCAATCCGGAAGTGTTGGCGGGCCGTACACGCACTGGCAAGCTCGTACACGTCAAAGCTGACCACTCTCTGATCGGGCAACTGGTCGATGTGCGCATTACCGATGCGAAAACATGGACACTCTGGGGTGAAATCGTAACCAAAGTCGAGGTGTAAACAATGGAGCAAAGCAAATTGTATACAGATCAGGATATTCTCAACAAAGCCCGTGAATTGGCCAACATGATCGCCAACACGAAAGAAGTGGATTTTTTCAAACGGGCCGAACAACAAATTAAGCACAATCAACGGGTCCAGGAACTAATCAGCCAAATCAAGCAAAAACAGAAACAGTTGGTGATGTTTGAATCCATTCAAAAACCGGAATTGGCCAAAAAGGTGGAAGACGAATACAATCAACTGCAGAATGAACTGGACAGCATTCCGTTGGTGGAAGAATTCAAGCAATCGCAAGTGGATGTGAATGACTTGCTGCAAATGGTGACACATGTGATCACCAACACCGTATCCGAACGGATCATCCTGGATACAGGCGGCAACCCGTTGACAGGTGAAACCGGCGGCGGGCTGAAAAAAGATGGAGATGGTTGCTGCTCCCTCTGAGGATCGTGCTGTGGACCAAAGCAAAGGCTCTGCTCGGCAATTTGTTGCCGTGAAGCAGAGCCTTTCGCTTTTGCGAAGTTTTTCCCAATTCCGCCTCTGGGTTTTTGCACCCTAGTCGAACGCCCTGCATACAAATGTACAGAAACGTTGTATGGAGGAGGTAACGAAATGTCGGGTACAGAAAAAGACCTACAGTGCCGGGAACTCATCGCGAAAGCTGTTTGTGGTAAAGGTCACAAATTCACCCAAACCACCCATGTGATTATACCGTCGCATACTCCTTCGACGATCCTCGGATGCTGGATTATAAACACAAACTTCCAGGCAGAGAAAGTCGGAGACGCCGTTGAAGTTTCCGGTACCTATGATGTAAACCTGTGGTTTTCGTTTGCAAACAACACGCAAACTGAAGTGAAACGGGAGACGGTGGACTTCTCGGTTTTTGTTCCGCTTTCCTTTTTTGACAAAAACAGCCGTGGTGATCTGGAAATCGTCGCGCATGCCATTGAGCAGCCGAAATGCGTTCGCGCCGAATTAACCAGCGGCGGTGAAGTCAGAGTGAAAGTAGAAAGCGAGTTTGCGGTTGAGGTCATTGGGGAAACAAAAGTTTGCGTAGTCGTCTGCTCGAGCTGTGACGACAAGGAGTTTGCGTTTGAAGTGGAAGACTTCGAGAGTGATGAAGAATTTGGCGACTTTGAGTCTGCCGATTTGCTGGATAACGATTTGAATTAAGAGGAGAGTCTCCATCTCCTCTTTTTCTTCTTTATTCACATACCGTCTCGGTCATGCAAGCTTTTTTCGGGCAAAGTGTCTTATGACGATAACGTTACAGGGAGGCCAGACGATGACGGTTCACTCTCCCTTTATCAAAGCAACGAAAACGACGGCTTGGCGGCAGACTGACCAGACCCTGCAGTGGCTGAGGCTGCAGGGCATCCCTGTCTTGTCGGCTAAAGATCAACAAATGTTGGCCGGACAGTTGCGGTTGTACCAATGCTGGTTAGATCAAGCGCAACTGCTGCGCATGGAACAGGCGGAAGAGCGCGGCGATTGGCTGCAGCATCCGTTGGCTGACCGCACTTTCAGGCCGATAACCAGCGAGGCCGACAATCCCGAGCACCGCCTGGTCAAACATTTGGCGGTACGCTCCCTCTACGGGTTGGGACTGAACAGCGGCCGGGTGGTGCTGGCTGCCTTTTCGATTCATCGGGTCAAAGTATTGCAGGTACAGGCGTTCGATCCGGAGCAGGAACAGCGCGATTTTATTCGGGAAGCGCGGGAGGAGCTGCGAGCCCGGCTGGAAGCCAGTCGGCAGGCAGAAATCGTGTTGGGAGCCGATCCGGAATTCGCTCTGCGGCAGCGTTCGGGAGAGATGGCACTCGCCTCGGATTATTTTGGCAAACGGGGGAAGGTTGGCTGTGATTCGACCCGCTATCGGGAGGAATTGGCGTTAAACCAATGGCCGTTGGTTGAGATCAGACCAGACCCCAGTCCTGATCCGGCAGAGTTGACGAGCCGCATCGAGGAGGCATTGCAGTTGGCCGCGGCGAGGATCGACAAGCGAGAGGTAGAATGGTTGGCAGGCGGAATGCCGTTTGCCGGTTACCCGACAGGCGGTCATATTCATTTCAGCGGGATTCCGCTGCATTTCGGGCTGCTCCGCCAATTGGATGCGTACTTGGCTGTGCCGCTCGTGCTGGCAGAAGATGAAGGATGCCGCAGGCGCAGACCGCGTTATGGCTTTCTCGGCGACGTGCGGGAAAAGGATTACGGCGGATTCGAGTACCGCACTTTGCCAAGCTGGCTCGTCTCGCCGCTGATTACGAGCGGGGTGCTGAGCCTGGCCAAGCTCGTAGCCACCCATTGGCGAAGTTTGCCGGCCGTTCGTTTGCAAGGCAGGCTGCTGATCGCTTATTACCGGGGACGAAAGGAAATGCTGCGTCCGCTCGTCTTGCAACTGTGGGCGGCGCTGAAACAGCTTCCTGATTACGCTCGGTATGCATCCGTTCTAAACCGCTATTTCGACTATCTTTTGTCGGGCGAAGTCTGGCCGGTGGAACGGGATTTCCGCCCCCATTGGGGACTGTGAAGATTCGGTTGGGGGAATGTGGAGAGAGTGTCGCATTCCCCCACTTCCATGCGATCCGTGCTATAATGGACAAAGAATTGGCGAACTAGGAGACGTTGTAACATGACTCAATATACCCCTATGATCCAACAGTATCTGGCGATCAAGCGCGATTATCCGGATACTTTCTTGTTTTTTCGCTTGGGCGATTTTTATGAACTGTTTTTTGAGGATGCGATCAAAGCATCCCGTGAACTGGAAATTACCTTGACCGGACGCGAAGGCGGAGGGGATGAACGCATTCCAATGTGCGGCGTCCCGCATCATTCGGCCGACAATTATATCGCGGAATTGTTAAAAAAAGGCTATAAAGTGGCGGTTTGCGAACAGGTAGAAGATCCGAAGGCAGCCAAAGGCGTCGTTCGGCGGGAAGTGACTCGGGTGATCACCCCGGGCACGATGATGGAAGGCAAATGGCTGAGTGACAAGGAAAACAATTATATGGTGGCAGTCGCGGAAATGGAAGGAACGGCCGGTTTGGCCGCTTGCGATCTCAGCACCGGCGAAATGTATGTGACAGCATTGTGGGGGCAGACGGCAGCGATTGTGGATGAAGCTCTGCATTACCGGCCGAAGGAATTGATTTTGTCCGGCATCGATTTTTCGCAGGAAGCGACGGGAGTCCCGACTACATATGTGCAGCTTGAAGCGGTCGATCCATCGGCTGTTGACCGGCAGTATGGGGAGCAGGCGACGGAACTGAACGCTGCGATGCGGGCGGCTGTCAATGCTTTATTGCACTACATCGGAACGACGCAGATGCGCAGTCTCGCGCATCTCCGCCTGTTAAAACCGTATGATGCAAAACAATATTTGCAATTGGATCCGTTCAGCCGACGCAATCTGGAACTGACCGAAACGATTCGCGACAAGAGCAAAAAGGGCTCTTTGCTCTGGCTGCTGGATCGGACAGAGACGGCGATGGGCGGCCGTTTGCTGCGCCGCTGGATCGAACGCCCCTTGCTCAATCAGCGTGAACTGGAACAACGGCTGGATGCGGTCGAACATTTAAAGGCTGACCTGATCCTGCGCAGCGAGCTGCGGAGTTGCCTGCACGAGGTTTATGACCTGGAACGGTTGGCGGGCCGGGTATCCTACGGCAATGCAAACGCCCGCGATTTGACGCAGTTGCGGCTCTCCCTGGAGATGGTTCCGCAGTTGAAACAAAGATTGTTGGCATCCGGTTCCGCCATTTTGGCAAAATTGGCGGAACAAATGGATGAGTGCGAAGATATTGCCGTCTTTCTCAAAGGAGCGCTTGTTGAAGATCCGCCGATTTCGGTGCGGGAGGGCGGCTTGATCCGGCCTGGCTATGATGAATACTTGGACAAGCTGCGGACGGCCAGCCGGGAAGGAAAAACATGGATTGCCCAGCTGGAACAGGCGGAGCGGGAAGCGACGGGAATTCGCTCGCTCAAGGTTGGGTATAACAAAGTGTTCGGTTACTACATTGAAATATCCCGGGCCAATTTGTCCGCCGTGCCACAAGGACGTTATGAGCGAAAGCAGACGCTGGCCAACGCCGAGCGCTTCATTACACCGGAATTAAAAGAAAAAGAAGCCTTGATCCTGGAAGCGGAAGAGCGAATGGTCGAGCTGGAATACCAATTGTTCAGCAAAATCCGCAGCGAAGTGGCTCAGCATATTTCCCGCTTGCAAAGTTTGGCCGAACAAGTGGCGGCCGTTGACGTTCTGCAGGCATTTGCGACGGTCAGCGATGAGCGCGGCTATGTTCGTCCGCAGCTGGTGACCAGCGGAGAATGCATTATCCGCGACGGGCGGCATCCCGTTGTCGAAGCAGTGCTTGACCGGGATAAATATGTGGCCAATGATGTGGAGATGGATCAACAGTCGCGGCAAATCTTGCTGATCACCGGACCGAATATGGCCGGGAAGAGCACTTACATGAGACAGGTAGCCTTGCTCACGATCATGGCGCAAATCGGCTGTTTTGTCCCGGCCCGCGAAGCGCGGATTTCGCTCGTCGACCAGATTTTCACGCGCATCGGAGCGGCCGATGATCTGGTTGGCGGACACAGTACGTTTATGGTGGAAATGCTTGAAACGAAACACGCCCTGCAAAAAGCGACCGCGCAAAGCCTAATTTTGCTGGATGAAATCGGCCGGGGCACGTCGACGTACGATGGTATGGCATTGGCACAGGCCGTTATCGAATATATCCGTGAAAAAATCGGGGCAAAAACGCTTTTTTCCACGCACTATCACGAATTGACCGATTTGGAACAGCAGATTGCCGGAATCGTCAATGTGAACGCCCGTTGTGAAGAAAGAGAGGGCCGCCTGCTGTTCCTGCATAAAATCGATCCCGGTCGGGCGGATAAAAGCTACGGGATTCATGTCGCCGAATTGGCCGAGATGCCTGCACAGGTCATTGAGCGGGCCCGGGACATTTTGCGTGCGCTCGAAGGCGATGCCGAGCAGCGGAAACCGCTCGTGGAACAGATCAGCTTTGACACCGTTTGGACAGCGCCGCCGGTTCGCCAGGCGGAACCAGTGGCTGAAGCTTTGCCGTCACCATCGGAACCATCCTTTGCCGATTCGCTCTTGGCCGAATTAAAAGAGCTGGATTTAAATCTGATGACGCCGATGGATGCGTTGATCAAGCTGAATGACTGGAAAAAAAAGCTGAGAGAACAGAAAGGATAAACCATATCACCAAATCAGGAGAGGAGGGGGAGAATGGGAAAAATCCGCATTCTGGAGGAGCAGTTAACCAACATGATTGCCGCTGGTGAAGTGGTGGAACGGCCGGCATCGGTTGTCAAGGAATTGATCGAAAACGCCGTAGATGCCGACGCGCGGCGAATTGAGATTGAGGTGGAGGAAGGCGGCCTGCAGTTGATTCGCGTCGTTGACGATGGCCACGGCATGGACCGGGACGATTGCCGGGCGGCATTTGAACGGCATGCCACCAGCAAAATCCAGACAACGCGCGACCTGTTTCACCTGCGAACGCTCGGCTTTCGCGGGGAAGCTTTGCCCAGTATTGCTTCCGTGGCAAAGGTGGAGCTGGTCAGTTCGCTGGCTAGCGGTCAGGTAGGCACCAGAATCAAGGTGGAAGGCGGCCGGATCGCACAGATCGAAGACGCCGCCCGCGTCAAAGGGACGGAAATTTGCGTGCGCGACCTGTTTTATAACACACCGGCGCGTTTGAAATATATGAAGTCGCTGGCGACCGAGATCGGACACATTTCCGATTATGTGAATCGACTGGCGCTCACCTATCCGCACATTGCCTTTACGTTGCTGCACAATGGCAAAACATTGCTGCAAACATCGGGTGACGGCAAGTTGCTGCATGTCATGGCGGCCATTTACGGCGTCCAGGTGGCCAAGTTGCTGCTGCCGATTCAAGGGGAAACCCTTGACTATACATGGAGCGGCTTTTTGTCCAAGACCGAGGTTACCCGTGCCAACCGTTCTTATTTGTCCACCTTGGTCAATGGCCGTTACATTCGCAACTATGCCTTGCACAATGCGATTATGCGCGGTTACCATACACTGCTGCCGGTGGGCCGTTACCCGATCGTGGTGCTGCAAATCGAGATGGACCCGACATTGGTCGATGTGAATGTCCATCCTGCCAAGTTGGAAGTGCGGTTCAGCAAGGAAGAGGAGCTGTGCCGCGCCATCGAGCAATCGGTTCAATCGACGCTGCGGGAGAGGCTGGCAGTCGTTCAGCCGCTGCGCGCTGAGAGAAGCAAAACCTTGACGCAAAAGGTGCTGCAACCGCAATTTGACTGGCAACCGGCACGTCAGTCAAGCGATACGGCAACAGGAGCGAGCATTCGCCAGTGGCTGCAGCCGCCAGGCGAACCATCCGCGGCAGAATTGCCGCTCGCAAGCGCTGAAGCAGAAGCAGCGACCAGCGGGAAAATGTGGCTCGATGCTGCGCCAACGATAATCGACCGGCCCGCCCCGGAGCAATTGCCGCTTTCCGGCCAAGAAGAAGCGGAGCGCGACAGGCGGCAAGAGTGGACCGGCCAGCCTTCCCTGCGAGAAGCCGCCCTGCCGTATGCGCCAACGCCAACGGAAGCTGCCGCTTGGCCCCGGCAGGGAGCGGAAGGAGCGCAGGAGCAACAGCAGTCAACGGAAACAGAACCGAACCGCGAAGCCGTGCCGTTGCTGTTTCCGGTAGGACAGGTGCATGGAACTTATATTGTCGCGCAAAACGATACGGGTATGTACCTGATCGATCAGCACGCCGCTCAGGAGCGGATTTTTTATGAGTTGTTTATGCGCAAGCTTCGGGAGCAAAGCGTGGCCAGTCAGATCATGCTTTTTCCCCATACGATCGAATGTACGGTAGCAGAGGCGGAACGATTGCAAAAGCGCTTGCCCGTGTTGCAATCGTTTGGGTTGGAGATTGAGGCGTTCGGCGCGCGGACTTTTATCGTCCGTGCCCATCCGCACTGGTTTCCCGAAGGCAGTGAACTGGAAATAATGGAAGAGCTGATTCAATTTGTCCTCGAGGCAAGCGAGGCGGAGCAGGCGGACGTGGTTTTGATGCGGGAAAAAGCGGCCATCCTCATGGCTTGCAAGGCGTCGATCAAAGCAAACCGGTTTTTGACTTTTGCGGAAATGGAAAGCTTGCTAAATACGCTGCGGGAGACAAGCAGCCCGTTTACATGTCCCCACGGCCGACCGATTATTTTGCACTTTTCCACCTACGACTTGGAGAAAATGTTTAAGCGAACCAATTAGCGGCACAAAATTTGTTGTATGAAATGGGGAAAGCCTAATGGAAATTGCCAGCTTGGATCACTTAGTGTTAACGGTAAAAGATATCACCGTCACAACGCGATTTTACGAGCAGGTCATGGGCATGAAGGTTGTCAAATCATCAGCAGGGCGCTACGCGTTGCATTTTGGCCAGCAAAAGATCAACCTGCATTTGCATGGCCAGGAGTTTGAGCCGAAAGCCAATCATCCGGTTCCGGGTTCCGCTGATCTTTGCTTTATTACCACCACACCGCTTGAAGAGGTCGTCGCTCATTTGAATCGCTGCGGCGTGCCGGTGATTGAAGGGCCGATTCAGCGTACCGGAGCGTTGGGTCCGATCGTCTCCGTCTATTTCCGCGATCCGGATCAAAATTTGCTGGAAGTTTCGCATTATCTGGAATAAAAAAAAATCGATGGCTTCCAGGAGCAAGTCGTTTGCTTTTTCCATTATTTTATAGTATAAGTATTTCTATTGTTTGAAGTCTGCCGAATGGAAAGCTTGTTGCCTGACAGGTGAGCTGCGTGCAGGCAAGTTTTTCAGGGGGGAAATGACGATTGATTGTCACCACAAGCATGGGAGTGAATGAACAGATTCGGGCACATGCGCGACAACTGGCGGAGAAGCTTGGTGTGCCGTTGGTCGAGCGAGCAGAACGGTCATTAAACGAGTTGCGGCGGATGTACCAGACGGAGCAAGTCGTTGTTGTGACGGGCAAGGGTGCAAGATTGGAGGCATCCGGAAAACAGCCGCTCTTTTTTCACCCCAATACCGCCGCTTTTCGTATAAAGCGGCTGGAGCGCGGCGATACTGATATTATGCTCTCTGTTTGCCAAATTCAACCAGGTGATCATATACTGGACGCCACGCTTGGTTTGGGCGCAGATGCGATCGTTTTTGCGCATGCCGCAGGAACAAGCGGCCGCGTGGTTGGAGTTGAGTCGCAGCCATTGATCGCATTGCTGGTGGAAGACGGGCTCCGCCATTGGTTGAGCGACTCTCCTGCGCTAAACGCAGCAATGCGCCGGATTGAAGTGGTCCGGCAAGATCATTTGACCTATTTGCGCCAGTTGCCGCGAAAATCGTTTGATGTCGTCTATCTCGATCCGATGTTTGCAGAGACGGTCGACGCCTCCAAAGGGATCGAGGGCATTCGCGAATATGCCAATGTGCGTTCCCTTCAGACAGAAGTGATTGAGGAAGCGCTTCAGGTGGCAAGAAGGCGGGTTGTCCTGAAAGAGGGAAAGACGGGCAAGCTGCACAAACAATTTGGGTTTACGCTATACCGCAAGCGCGCCCATCAGGTGATCTACAGTTACAGGGAGCCGATTGGAGGGGAGTGACATGGAACCGAAAGAAAAACTGGTTGTGATTGTGGGACCGACCGCTGTCGGAAAAACGGAGTTGAGTCTGATGCTGGCACATCGAACAGCAGGCGAAATTATCTCCGGCGACTCCATGCAGGTCTACCGCGAAATGAATATCGGCACCGCGAAAGCGACAGCCGAAGAGCGAGCCGTGGTTCCACACCATTTAATTGACATTATCGATCCGGATGAAGACTATTCTGTCGCCGTATTTCAATCGATGGCGACGAGGCTCATCAGTGAAATCAATCAACGAGGACACCTTCCGATGATCGTTGGAGGGACAGGTCTCTACATAGAATCGGTAACACACAGCTTCCAGTTTGCCCAAACGTCCCACGATCCGAACTTGCGCGAACGGTTGCAAAAAATGGCCGAGACGGAAGGCGTCGAGGCGCTTCACCAAAGGCTGCAGGCAATTGACCCTGTCACCGCCGATCGGCTCCATCCGAATGATGTCAAACGGGTGATTCGGGCGATTGAAATCTACGAATTGACCGGGTATAAAATGGCCGATTACCAGCACCGGGCCAAACATTCCCCATACGATTTGCTGATGATCGGCCTGACCATGGACAGAGCTTTGCTTTATGAGCGGATCAATCAGCGGGTCGATAAAATGGTGGAGCAAGGTTTGGTGGAAGAAGTGAGACAGCTGCTGGATAAAGGGTACAGCCCTTCGCTCATCTCCATGCAAGGGTTGGGCTACAAGGAGCTCGTTCCGTATTTGTACGGGGAAGTCTCTTTGGAAAAAGCGATAAATGACATTAAACAGCGCACGCGTCACTTTGCCAAACGGCAACTGTCCTGGTTTCGGCGAATGCCGGAAATCGAGTGGTACGATTTGAGCGAAAAAGCCAACCGTGCAGAAGTGTTTGAAACAATTGCAACCAGAGTGGCAGGAAAGTTTCGCCAAATAGCGAATATATAACTTACAAGTCCTTTTAGGGGGTATTGTTCATGAAACAGACGATCAACATCCAGGATACATTTTTGAACCACTTGCGGAAAGAAAATATTGCCGTTACCATCTATCTGGTGAATGGTTTTCAGTTGAGGGGGTTTATCAAAGCGTTTGATAACTTCACAATTGTCATAGACAGCGAGGGAAAACAACAGCTTGTGTATAAACACGCCATCTCTACGTTTACCCCGCAGCGGCCTGTTTCTCTGATGCCAGCAGAGAATAGCCAACAATAAGCACACGACGAAGCCGGGATGATTGAATCCGGGCTTTTTCATTTAGGAGAGGAAATCATAGCTTTGCGGGGGCTGCTGATTTGGGTATTGAGTAAGCGGCTCCTGATTCGTATGTAAACGTAAGCCTGTCCAGTTGTATCCTTCGTCCACCCGACATATGGTGTAAGGAAGCCGAAAATACTCCGTTGGCTTCCTTCCTTTTTATGCCCGCCTCAGCTGTTGTGGAGATTTTGCCCAAGGAAAAAGAGCAGGTTTTCATGGCAACTGAGTATACTTTGATAAGATGGTGGAGGTGGATGAGCAGGATGAAGCAAACGGGAAACCCAAAAATGCAGGAGACAGGGGATACGTCACAGGCTTCAAATCGTATTCAAGTGATCTTCAACCGTCCGATCAGCGTCAAGCAACCCACTTCATTGGCAGACATGGTGAAGGCGACAGCTGATGCGAATTTGGCCGCCTTGTTTGAAGAACTGGAAGAACTGGTGGGCTTGCAGGAAGCCAAAAAAACAATTTATGAAATATTCGCTTTGTTGCGCGTGAACAAACAGCGGGAAAAGCATCAATTGAAAACGGAAAAACAAGTCTTGCATATGGTGTTCAAAGGCAATCCGGGAACGGGCAAGACAACGGTTGCCCGTATCGTCGGCAGGATCTTCAAAGAAGTGGGCATACTGACAAAAGGGCATTTGATCGAAGTGGAGCGAGCCGATCTGGTCGGGGAATTTATCGGGCATACCGCTCAAAAAACCCGCGATTTGATCAAAAAAGCGATGGGTGGCGTCTTATTCATCGATGAAGCATATTCGTTGGCTCGCGGCGGAGAAAAAGATTTTGGCAAGGAAGCAATCGATTGTTTGACAAAAGCACTGGAAGATTCCGGGAATGATTTTATCTGTATTATCGCCGGATACAATGACGAAATGGAGCAATTTCTCGATTTGAACCCCGGTCTGCCTTCCCGGTTCCCCATCCAAATCCAGTTTCAAAATTACGACGTGGAGCAACTGTTGGAAATCGCCAAGATTATGGCCAAAAGCAAAGAGTATGAACTGGCCCCGGAAGCGTTGGAAAAAATCAGGCGGAAACTGTTTGCGTTGCTGCATGATCCGTTTTATGACAATTTCAGCAACGCCCGTTATATCCGAAATATCATTGAAAAAGCGATCCGCTTGCAGGCGGTCCGATTGCTGAAAATGGAAAGCCCCAAGTTAGGCGACTTGCTGACCCTAAAGGAAGAAGACTTTTCCTTTTTGTTTGAAAGCAAACAGACAGGAGAATAAAAGTGCAAGCGGCCGGCAGCCCATCATTTGCCGGCAGTTTTGTGATAAGATAGGGAAGAAGGGAAGTGAATCAATGACACATGAAATAAACAAAGGGCGCGAGCGGGCGATTCTCGTCGGCTGCATCCTTGATTATCGCGATGAAGAACGCGTTCGGCTGTCCATGGAAGAATTGCACGAGTTGGCACGAACCGCGGGAGTGGAAGTCGTCGAGGTATACACGCAAAATCGTGAGCGTGTCGATGCCGCCTGGTATTTGGGCACAGGGAAGATCGAAGAGATTGCTCATCGCGCTGTTGAGCTGGATGTAGATCTGATCATCTTCAACGATGAGCTTTCCCCCAGTCAAAACCGCAATCTGGATACGCTGTTCGATTGCAAAATCATCGACCGGACCCAGTTGATCTTGGATATATTCGCCAGTCGGGCCCAATCCCGTGAAGGGAAAATACAAGTGGAGCTGGCCCAGTACAATTATTTGCTGCCCCGATTGGCGGGGCAAGGCAAACAGCTCTCCCGTTTGGGCGGCGGGATCGGAACACGCGGCCCGGGTGAAACCAAGCTGGAAAGCGATCGGCGGCATATCCGCCGGAGAATTAGCGAGCTGAAGCAGCAGCTTCAGGATATTGTGCGCACCCGGCAGCTGCACCGCGAACGGCGCAAAAAGAATCAAGTGTTTCAAATTGCGCTTGTCGGTTATACGAATGCAGGCAAGTCCACACTGCTTAACCGTCTCACTGCTGCGGACACTCTTCAGGAAGATAAGCTGTTTGCCACGCTTGATCCGACAACCCGGCAGCTTCGCCTGCCGAACGGGATGGAAGTGCTGTTAACCGATACGGTCGGTTTTATTCAGGATTTGCCCACTTCGCTGGTCGCCGCCTTTCGTTCCACTTTGGAAGGGGTTAAGGAGGCCGATTTGATCTTGCATGTGGTAGATTTGCACCATCCGGATTGGGAAATCCATATGGAAGTCGTGCAGAAAGTGTTGCGGGATTTGAAAGCGGAAGAGCTCCCGCAGCTTGTCGTGTTTAACAAGGCGGATTTGCTGCATCCTTCCGCCTATATTCCGCGCATGGACGAATCGATCGTCATCTCCGCCATGCAAGATGAGGATTTGAACCGGTTGCTGCAAAGGATCGAGAGCATCGTTTCCGCTTCCTTTAATCAGATGACGTTGAAGGTTCCCGTCGAGCGAGGCGATATTTTGTCCATGCTCTACCGCGATGCGATCGATTTTGAACAGGAATATTTGGAACCGGAATCCGCCTATCTGGTCAAAGTGCGAGTCAACCGCGAACACCCGATTTATGGACGTATCTATCCATTTTTGGAGAACAAACCTGAGATCACAGAAGAAAGTTGGTAAGCAAGCATGTTTCAATTATTTACACACGGGGCACAGCTTCAGCCGATCGTGGCCGAAGTGGAAGCGCAAATCGCCCAACGGCATCAGGAGATTGCCGCGCTGGTCGATTTTAATCAGTTAAAGGTGCTTCGTTCGTTCCAAAAACATGAGGTCAACGAATTTCATTTTACGCCTTCAACCGGTTACGGGTACGATGATACCGGGCGCGACACGTTGGAAGCCATTTATGCCGATGTGTTCGGCGGGGAGGCGGCGCTGGTCAGACCGCAAATCATTTCCGGGACACACGCAATCGCCATCTGTTTGTTTGGGTTGCTGCGTCCTGGCGACGAGCTGATTTATATGACGGGCAAACCGTATGATACGTTGGAAGAGGTCATCGGCGTTCGCGGGCAAGGACAAGGATCTTTGCGGGATTACGGGATCGGTTATCAAGCGATTCCGCTGACACCGCAGGGAGAGGTTGACTTTGCCGCTGTGGCCGCTGCCATCACGCCCAAGACAAAAGTGATCGGCATTCAGCGTTCGCGCGGTTATGCCGATCGCCCATCTTTTACGATCGCCAAGATCAAAGAGATGGTAGCCTTCGTCAAGGAAATCAATCCGGAACTGCTGGTCTTTGTCGACAACTGTTACGGTGAGTTTACGGAAGAGCTGGAACCATTGCAAGTAGGGGCAGACATCATGGCCGGCTCGTTAATCAAAAATCCCGGAGGCGGCATAGTCAAGACAGGCGGCTACGTCGTCGGGAAAAAAGATTTGGTTCAACTCGCCGCTTATCGCATGGCCGCGCCCGGCATCGGTGCAGAGGGGGGAGCGTCGCTTTACTCTTTGCTGGAGATGTATCAAGGATTCTTTTTGGCTCCCCACGTCGTGGGCGAAGCATTAAAGGGAGCGGTCTTTTCTTCCGCCCTGCTGGAGCGGCTTGGGTTTCGCACCAATCCGCTTTGGCATGAGCCGAGAACCGATTTGATCCAATCCATTGAGTTTGGTTCCGCTGAACGTTTGATCGCTTTTTGTCAGGGGATACAAAAAGCAGCCCCGGTTGACTCTCACGTCACTCCTTATCCGAGTGAAATGCCCGGCTATGCCGACCCGGTAATCATGGCTGCGGGAACGTTTATTCAGGGAGCAAGCATCGAGTTTTCAGCTGACGGGCCGATTCGCCCGCCTTACCTTGGTTTTGTGCAAGGCGGTCTAACATACTCGCATGTCAAAGTAGGAATCCTGACAGCTTTGGATGGGCTGTTGGCAAAAGGCTTGTTAGACTTGCCGGAGAGCAACTAACGGATGGAACCGTGCGGAATTGACATAAAACAAGACAATGGGTGCCTGTTCGTATGCAAACATGCGGACAGGCATTCTTGCCCTTTCATGACAAACAGAAAATTTAAAACGTAACCTTTTCTCACATGCATTGACAGATTGATAGCGTTTTCGTTAAGATGATGATAAGAAATACTCGAAAGGGAGGGACTGAAAGTATGAGTGATGATATCCGCAGGAATATGGCCCTCTTTCCCATTGGTATAGTCATGAAATTGACAGAATTAACCGCTCGACAAATCCGTTATTATGAACAGCATGAACTGATTTTCCCTGCCCGTACAGAGGGAAAACAGCGCCTTTTTTCCTTTAATGATGTGGACCGTTTGTTGGAAATCAAGGCCTTGATTGAAAAAGGTTTGAATATTGCCGGGATTAAGCAGGTGATGAGCCTTGAACAATCGGAGCCGGTCAAAACGGAGATCACAGCCACATCGGAACAAAAACGGAAGGAATTGACTGACAAGGAATTGCACCAACTGTTAAAACAGCAAGTTGTCAACACGGGTGTCTCCCGTACCGGCGATAATGCGCTGATTCGCGCGGAACTGTCCCGTTTCTTTCATTAAAAGATAATTTACCTGAGTTAATTGTTTTCACATTAGGAGGGGCATATGGGCAAATATACAAAAGAAGATATCATGCGCATGGCAACAGAGGAAAATGTCAAATTCATTCGCCTGCAATTTACAGATTTGCTGGGAGTCATCAAAAATTTGGAGATTCCGTTGTCTCAGTTGCCGAAAGCATTGGATAACAAAATGATGTTTGACGGCTCCTCCATCGAGGGTTTTGTGCGCATCGAAGAATCCGATATGTATTTGTATCCTGATCTGGATACATGGGTTGTATTTCCATGGGGGACTGAAGAAGGAAAGGTTGCCCGCCTGATCTGCGATATTTATATGCCGGACGGTACACCTTTTGGCGGTGATCCGCGCCAAATCTTGAAAAAAGTGGTCGCAGAAGCCAATGAGATGGGCTTTACCTCATTTAATGTCGGACCGGAACCGGAATTTTTCTTGTTCAAAATGAATGAAAAAGGGGAAGCAAGCCTCAATCTGAACGATCAAGGCGGCTACTTTGATTTCGCTCCGCTGGATCTGGGTGAGAACTGCCGCCGTGACATCGTGCTTACGTTGGAACGGATGGGCTTTGAAGTGGAGGCTTCGCACCATGAAGTGGCACCGGGCCAGCATGAGATTGATTTCAAATATGCCGATGCTGTGCAAGCCGCAGATCAGATTGTCACCTTCAAGCTTGTCGTGAAGACAGTGGCGCGTCAGCATGGTCTGCACGCTACCTTTATGCCAAAACCGTTGTTTGGGGTTTCCGGCTCAGGGATGCATACACATCAGTCGCTGTTCAGTGGTGATAAAAATGTTTTCTACGATGAACAGGACCCGCTTGGCTTGAGCCAGACCGCGAAGTATTATTTAGCAGGCATCTTGGCGCATTCGCGCAATTTTACCGCGATTACCAACCCTTTGGTTAACTCTTACAAACGATTGGTGCCCGGGTATGAAGCGCCGTGCTATGTAGCATGGTCGGCCAAAAACCGTTCGCCGCTAGTTCGCGTGCCCGCTTCACGCGGCCTCAGCACGCGGATTGAAGTCCGCAGCCCCGATCCGGCAGCCAATCCGTACCTGGCGCTTGCGGTAATGCTCAAAGCAGGTTTGGATGGCATCAAAAAGAAAATGCAACTGCCCGCTCCGATCGATCGCAACATTTACGTGATGTCCGATGCAGAACGGGAAGCAAACGGAATCGAAAACTTGCCGGCTACCTTAAAGGATGCGGTTGAATGTCTCAAAGCCGATCCGGTCATCTGTGAAGCGCTCGGTGAACATGCCCTGATGAACTTCATTGATGCAAAGGAAATCGAATGGGATATGTTCCGGATGCGCGTCCATGAATGGGAAAGAGAGCAATATATGAATACTTATTAATCGAAGTTAGCCCCTTGTGCCGCATGGTCGCGAGGGGTTTTTCTTTTGTTCCCAGCGAAAAACCGAAAAAAGAAGTTAACGAGATTACGAAATTCTCCGGCATAAAGTTGCGGTTAACGGCCCTTTATGCGACACAAACACGGCTGCCTGCAAATTGACCTTGTTCCGCAAAAACCGGTTTTTTTGTTGAGGAGAGTTTCGAAACCTCCGATTGCTTCAATCGTAAAAGGAAAGGGAATGAATTCAGCAAAGGGGAAACCGATATGGAGTTTATACTGTGGTGTATTGTCATCGCTCTGTTTTTCTTAAGTCTGGCGGGAGTGTTTTTGCCGTTTTTGCCGGATACGATCTTGCTGTGGGCCGGCTTTTTGCTATATCATTTTGCGCTGGCCGATCCGGGCGCTGGTCTGCCGGCTGCGTTCTGGTGGGGAATGGCCATCTTTAGCATCTTGTTGTTCGCTGCCGATTTTTTGACCAACCTGTATTTTGTCAAGAAGTACGGCGGCTCCAGACTATCTTCGTGGGGCGCCGTGGCCGGCGTCATCCTTGGCATTTTCCTGTTCCCGCCGTTTGGGATGATCTTGCTGCCGTTTCTCATTGTGATCGGGATCGAGATGTGGGTGCAAAAGCAGCCGTTTGAGAAAGCGTTAAAGGTAGGCGTTGGCTCGCTGATTGCTTTTCTCGGCAGTGCGGTTGTGAAAGTGGCCATCCAACTGTTGATGATTGTTTGGTTTTTTATCGCGATGTAACAGCGCAAAAAAGGCATACCGGGCTTCCGGTATGCCTTTTGTTTTTAGTGAATCAATCGGTAAACGCCGATGACCTTGCCCAAAATCGTGACCGAATCGAGAATAATCGGTTCCATGGTGGAGTTTTCCGGTTGCAGCCGGAAGTGAGTCTTTTCCTTGTAGAACCGCTTGACCGTCGCTTCATCCTCGTCAGTCATCGCCACGACAATATCACCGTTATTGGCGACGCTTTGCTGTCGGACAATCACGTAGTCACCATCGAGGATTCCCGCTTCGATCATACTGTCGCCTGAGACGCGAAGCATATAAATTTTGTCCGTGCTTACGATGCTCTCCGGCAAAGGAAAATATTCTTCTACCTGCTCAATCGCGGTGATAGGTTGTCCCGCGGTTACTTTCCCCACGACCGGTACGCGAACTACGGGTGTTTCAAACTCTTCCTGCATTTGATCATCATGCTGCAGCAATTCGATGGCGCGCGGCTTGGTTGGATCGCGTCTGATCAATCCTTTTTTTTCCAGACGAGCCAGATGCCCGTGAACCGTCGAGCTGGAAGCAAGGCCGACTGCCTCGCCGATCTCACGCACAGAAGGCGGATACCCCTTGTCCTTTACTTCTTTACGAATGAAATCAATGATGGATTGTTGGCGGCTAGATAATTTAGACATAATGACACCTCGTTCTCCTCGCACACATTTTCTATATTATACCATGGGATCTTGCGTTCGACAAACATAAGTTCGATAAAAAGAATTGACATGAACATACGTTCGTATTATGATAAAAACATCAAGAGGAACGTATGTTTGCAAGGGGGATTACCAATGACAGCGAACTTTTTACATACAGCAAGACGCTACTCTCAGCAATCGGTACAGCCGCGCAAGCGATCCGGACGGGTCGGGATTACGAGAGGTTTCGCTCTGTTACTTTTGTTGGCCAGCTCTTTGTTTTTTTATGTGTTAACCGATATCGTATTCGCAGCCGAAGGGACGGAGCCGGGACGAGTAGCAGAAGTGACCGTTCAGGCGGGCGATACGTTATGGAAGCTGGCAGCCAGCCACCGTCCTGACGGAGTAATCGATCTCCGCGATCTGATAGTGGAGATTCAGGAGCTCAACCAGCTGAAAGATCCTTTGATTTATCCGGGACAAACGATCAAAATTCCATTGGAGTGAAAGTCTGTCCGTCTGACAGCGCCTTATGGTATAATCAAGGCTATGTTAGAGAGGAGGTCATTTTTTGGTAACGGAAGCGGAAATCAAACGGATAAATGAGCTGGCCAAGAAAAGCAAGGGTGTCGGTTTAAGCGAGGAAGAAAAAGCTGAGCAACAGCTGCTTCGTCGTAAATATATCGATGCAATGAAGGCATCGTTGAAGGCGAGTCTTGATTCGATTCAGTATGTGGAAGACCTTGAGGATAACGGTCCGAAACACTAATATAGCTTACTGTTAATAGTTCGTTAGAAGAGGTGCCTTGGGCGCCTCTTTTTGTATGTAAAGAGTCGGCTGTTTCGCCCTGATCACCTCCCGGAGCGTTACCCTCATCCGCGCCAAAGCGCAATGTGCTGGTCCCCTTTGTCAATGGAGAATCCCCTTGCGGAAAAGCTCGGCGACGGCGTGCGAACGATTTTTCGCATTCAGTTTTTTGATCGCTGAGTTGACGTACTGTTTAACCGTCACCTCACTGAGATGCATCGACTGGGCCATTTCCTTGGTACTTTCCCCCCAGGCAACTTTTTTCATCACCTCCAGTTCCCGCTTGCTTAAATGTTGTGAATCCATCGCGCCCTTTGTTTTTTCCAATGCTTTCCCGACGAGTTGGCCGTAATGAGTCAGAGCATTGACCAATCGTTCATCAAAAGCGGCGTTCTTTGGAACTTCCGTACTGATAATGTATCCGCTTACAAAAGATTCGGAGCAAATCGGCACGACGATAAGTGAATTAATCGAGGAGGACAATACATATTTACTGCTGGTTTGCCGGAATGAGTCAATCGCGCTGCAATATTTCGCCTTCCGCTCGAGAATGGCGCTGAAAATGATCGGGAGCGTCCGGATATCATCGCGGATGTCTCCAATACATACCAATCCGGAAGCGGTTAAGGAGATAATCCCTTCGCCTAAATAGCCTAAAGGAGAAAAACGAAACAAGAGTGAATTGGAGACCGGAAAAAGCTCCATATAGACTGCGAGAATATTGTACAACAAGTCTTCGTGACTGGGACTGTTTTCAATTTTGCCGATGTGCTGTTGGATGGTGTACGGAGAGGTCACCCGACTACCTCCTTTTGTAGGAGCGTACGCCGACGAAATGCGGAATACGCAAAAGACTTAAAAAATTATATGCTGAAAACATCAAACCTGCTTTACTGAAGCAGGAAAAAATTAGGCAACGAAAGGAAGATGGTTATGGCCAACCTCGATCCGAAAGCGGTAAATTATTTGGAACTGTTTTACCAAATGCCAGCCTTGCATACACTCGAACCGGAGGCTGTCCGAAATTTACTGGCACAGACTCCAACGGTCGAAGTGGAGTTGGCTTCGGTTGCCAACATTGAGGATCGAATGATCGTTGTCGACGATAATGCGCAAATCAAAATCCGGATTTACACACCGGAAGGAGAAGGACCGTTTCCGCTGTTTGTGTATTACCATGGCGGGGGCTGGGTGATTGGTAATCTTGAGACTGCCGATGCCACCTGCCGGCAGATCGCCAACTTGACGGGCAGTGTTGTCGTTTCGGTTGACTACCGGCTTGCTCCGGAATACAAATATCCGATTCCGGTCCGCGATTCTTATGAAGCGTTGAAATGGGTGGAACAAAATGCTGCCTCATTAAATGGAAACGCTCACAAAATTGCTGTTGGCGGTGACAGTGCGGGCGGCAATTTGGCGGCAGTCGCAGCGATGATCGCACGGGACCAAAAGGGGCCGGCGATCGCGGCGCAAATTTTGGTCTATCCGGTCACAAATTTGGGCTATGATACGCCGTCCTATGAACAATTCCAGAGCGGGTACGGTCTGGATAAAGCGTTGATGGTTTGGTTTGGAAGTCACTATATTCGGACGGAAGCCGATCGACAAGACAAATATATCGCGCCATTGCTCGCCGAAGATCTCGGCCAGTTGCCCCCCGCTCTGATCATTGTGGCAGAAAACGATGTGCTGCGGGATGAAGGATTGGCTTATGCCGAACGTTTACAACAAGCAGGGGTGCAGGTGGAAACGAGTTACGAACACGGACTGATTCACGGTTATTTCACCAACATGGCTGTATTCCCGGAGCGAATCAAGCAGACCGTAGGCAAAATCGCGCAATTTCTTAAACAGACGATGTGATTATCGGACAAGGAAGGAATTTCATTCAAGGAGGCTGCGAGTTATGACAATTTCTCCGCAAGCGCATTTTGATGCAGTGGTAATTGGAGCGGGGTTTTCCGGATTGTATATGTTATACCGGTTGCGGGAAGCGGGCTTCACGACACATGCTTACGAGGCTGGTGGCGGTGTCGGCGGTGTTTGGTACTGGAACCGTTACCCGGGCGCTCGTTGCGATTCGGAAAGCATCTATTACAATTACACGTTTTCGGAGGAGCTTTACAAAGAATGGACGTGGTCGTCGAGGTTTCCGGCGCAACCTGAAATTCTCCGTTATCTCAATTTCGTCGCCGACAAGTTTGATTTGCGCAAAGATATTCAGTTTCAGACGCGGATCACCGCAGCTCATTTTCAAGAGGAGAGCAACAGGTGGCACATTTACACAGATGCCGGTTCCTGTGTTTGCGCCACATACTTGATCTCCGGCGTCGGCTGTATCTCGGCGTCACATATCCCCAATATCCCGGGATTGGAGAGCTTTCGCGGCGAGTGGTACCACACTGGCCATTGGCCGCACGAACCCGTCAATTTCACAGGGAAACGCGTTGGGGTGATCGGGACAGGATCGAGCGGCGTTCAAGCTATTCCGGTCATTGCCGAACAGGCAGCGCAGCTGGTTGTGTTTCAGCGAACCGCAACCTGAAAAAAAAGGAAGAACGCCTGGATTGCATATATTCAGGCGTTCGGTCTCATCCCATACACATAAATTTGTCAAATTGCTGCACAATAGGGATATCGGATCAAATGCAGGACACTTTGTCCGTAACAGGGGGACACCATGAACGAGAAACAGGATAGAGAAAACATCCCGCTCCGTCTGTTTACCACCAAACAAAATATGGATACGCCGTATATTACCGAACAAGCGGAAGATACATATGAGACCAATCAAGGGGATCTGGAAGTAGACAGCGACGTGAATGAAGACCCCCGGCGGGAACGTTTGCTGGATGATTCCGTAGACGCCTTTCTTGATTCACTGCAGGCTGGAACTGAAAAGAACCAAACTGAATAAAATGCTTGTCGTCCATAACCATCCGTTTCCTCCGGTCAGCGGGAGCAACGAATGCGTTATGGTTTTTTTATTTGCGGGCATGAGCCGGTGCCCAGCTTCCAAGTGGGAACCGGTTGAACAATCAACGGCGATCCCTTAAAATATGGAAGGTCATGGTATTCGATTCGTAATAGAGGCAGCGGAACAGCCATTTAAGCGAAAGGTGGCTGTACAAGCCTGATCGGCAAAAGGAGAGGATGAGAATGGCTTGGTTGGCAGTGGCGGCGGGCGGAGCGATTGGTTCTGTGCTGCGTTACGGGTTGGGTCTGCTGGCAAATCAGCCGGCATGGCCCTGGGGAACATGGATCGTCAACGTGCTCGGCTCCTTTTTGATCGGCTTTTTTATGGTCATTGGCAAAGAGCAGGGGAGTTGGTCACCCCAGTTGTATTTGCTGCTGACAACAGGGATGCTCGGCGGTTTCACGACTTTTTCTACTTTATCATTGGAAGCAACAACCTATATCCTGCAAGGGCAATGGCTGCGGGGACTGCTGTATCTTGTCAGCAGTGTAGCGCTCGGATTGGCGGCGGCCTGGCTAGGCATATGGTTAGCGCGTCAAATGTTCGCGCAAGGATAAGAGAATGTCGTTGCGATGCGGTTGAGCGAAACGGCAAATCAAATACTCCTGTGAAAGGGGGACGCGCTGTGGCGGTGAAGCATCATGCATATGAGGCCGAACAAAAGAAACTGGAAGAAACGTTGCATGTCGTTGACAAGGAAATTGACCTGCTCCGTGAAGATATTGGCCAAGTGACCGATGATTATGTCAAACAGGTGGTCAACTACAAAAAAGTCAAAGACCTGCAGTATTTGGAGGATCACGGCAGAGAGAAGCCATACTTCGGACGAATTGATTTTCTGAAAGACGAAACCTATGAGTTGGACAGTGTGTATATCGGCAAGCGGGGAATTGTGCGCAGCGATACGTTTGATACGGTCGTCGTTGACTGGAGAGCGCCGATTGCCAGCCTGTTTTACAGCGGGGAAAGCAAAGATGCCTTTTATCGAACGGCCAGGGGAATCGTCAGAGGAGAAGTAAAGTTGAAGCGCAATTTTGCCATCGAGAACGGGCAAATTACCGGGATTTATGATGGTGCGCTTAAAGAGACGATCGACCGGGAAGTCGGTCAGCCTGACGAATTCCTCCATGAAGGTTTTATCGATGAATTTTTGGCCTCCAGCTTAAATCAGACCAATGACAGCCGTTTAAAAGATATTGTTGCCACCATCCAGGCGGAACAAAATGAAATTATCCGCGCGGAGAAAGATAAGCCATTGGTCGTCCAGGGAGTTGCCGGGAGCGGCAAAACGACGATTGCGCTGCATCGGCTTTCCTACCTGATTTACAATTACCAGGATACGTTGGCGTCCAAACGGTTTATGGTTTTTGCACCGAACCGTCTTTTTCTGAATTATATCTCTGATGTTTTGCCGGAACTCGGTGTGGAGGATGTGCAGCAATCGACGTTTGCCGAGTGGGCTGCCCGGCTGGTCAGACCGATTTTGCCCAAAGGCTGGCGGATTCTCGATCCGCAAAAACCGCTGCAGCTCTTTTTTGAGCCGGGCAAATCGGAACGGGAGCGTACGATCGCTTGGCGGCGTCTCCATTTCAAAGGATCGTTTGCCTGCAAGCAAACATTGGACCATTATTTGCAAGATGTGTTGGAAAAACAGATCCCGTATAAAAAACTCAGTTTTATTTATTCACGAACCAATCAGGTGTTCACGATTGAAGGCGGTCAGATCCGGGAAATTTTTACCGAACAACTGAAACATCTGCCCTATAACAGTCGGCTGGAAGCGATGCGAAAACAGTTGAAGCAGGAAATGAACAAACTTCTGTTCAGTCATTTGCGCGAGCGGAAAATCGATTTGGACAAACAGGGATTAGCCAAGTTTGAAAAACTGATTGAACAAGTTTTGGCCAAATACATGGCGGATTGGCCGCAGCTCGATGTGTTTCCCTTGTATCGGCAGATCATGACCGAACCGGAGCTGCTTCGCAAACTCGCTCCAACCAGCATCGACGATGAAACGATCCGCGATGTTTGTGAGTCAAATGCGGAGATCATGGGCAAGGAACGGATTGAACCGGAAGATTTGGCGGCGCTGCTTTATTTGCGGCAGCTGATTGAAGGCTTGGATACAGCCGCGCAGTTTGATCACGCTGTTATCGATGAAGCGCAAGACTTGAGCGCGATGGAGATCATGCTGGTCGCGATGATGGCCAAACGCCATTCGGTCACGATTGTCGGTGATATTGCGCAAGGGATTCATGCTTACCGCGGCCTGCATGACTGGGATGAGTTGCTGCAGGATGTGTTTGCGGAACCGCGGGCGGCTTTTTACAAACTGGAGCAAAGCTATCGGTCGACGGTGGAGATTATGCGCTGTGCCAATCACGTCCTCGAGAAAATTAAACTGCCGGAGCTGGTGATGGCCAAACCGGTCTTGCGGCATGGGGAGCAGCCGTTGCTCTTGCAGCAGGCGACAAAAGAAGCGCTGTGGCAAGAGATTGGCGAGCAGGTCAATCGTTTGCGCGGAGAAGGGCTGCAAACGATCGCCATCGTGGGCAAATCGATGGAGGAGAGCAAAAAAGCGCATAAAGCGCTGATCAGCATGCTGCCTGACTTGACGCTGCTCAGTCATAAAGATACGCATTACGAAGGCGGCTTGATGATCATGCCAGCCTATTTGACGAAAGGGCTACAGTTTGACGCAGTCATTTTGCTTGACGTCGATGATGAGCATTATGGACTCCATGATCTGGACGCCAAGCTGCTATACGTGGCAATGACACGCCCCGTTCATCGCTTGCTGATCACCTGTATAGCAGGTCGGTTGAGTCCGCTGTTGCAAGGGTTGTCTTTGGAAAGTGAAGGCACACGGAAAAAAGCGTGAGAGAACAGGCTCCCACGCTTTTTTTTGCGTTCTTGTCTTTGGCGGAACGGCGAACCGATCAGTGATTGCCGTCATTTCCTTTGGAAGGATTGGTAATGACATAGCCTTCTTGTGGCACATAGAGATAATCGACAATGACCCCATCCAGCAGTTCTTCGTCTTTTTCCAAAATCACGTCAATGTCTTTGTCAGTGGAGACAACGACGTCATCTTCCGTCGGCTTGTCCAAGGCAAGGCCGTAATGTGCGTGATCACCGTGTTTATGGGCAACGTAGATACGTAATTTCAATTCCTTGTCTTCTTCTTGAGCCAAAATCTCGGATAGTTGTTTGGCGGCATTCCGCGTAATTTTACATTTCATCGCTGGATTCCTACTTTCATAGAGTTTATCCTCATCTTATCAAAGAATAAAAAGCCAATGCAAATTTAAAGAGTATTGTGATACATCCGATCGACCGGTTGGCGGAAAATATCAGCATACTTGCTTCAAAAGCGATGGCTGAACCCGCGTTTTCCTGCAATCAAGCAATGCACCATCCAATCGCAAACTTACCCCTTATGCATCTCATTGAATGTTTCTGGCCATTCCAACCCCCGTTGTTATGTGCGTTTTTTTTGCGCGAAACGATCAGAGCCGGATCACACGCGATTCGGCGGCGAGGTCGGCGGGTTCCCAATCGAGCAATGGGTGAAGCATTTCTTCATCGCGCGGTGCGAAATACAGTTCAAAGTAATCCCATAGCGAGCAATCTGTTTCCGACGGTTCCATCATATAACCTCCTCTATATTGCGAAAATTAATATTGCCTTTTTTTATGAGAGATAGTATACTCCTAATTGTGATTTTTATAGGGATGGGTGTCCGAGTGGCCGAAGGAGCACGATTGGAAATCGTGTAGGCGGTGTTGAACCGTCTCGTGGGTTCAAATCCCACCCCATCCGCCATGTCCATACATACGCATATATTTGTGAAATGATCTGGCCGGTGTAGCTCAATTGGTAGAGCACCTGACTTGTAATCAGGGGGTTGTGGGTTCAAGTCCTATCGCCGGCATCGAAAACAAACATGCAGCTTTGCTTCTATTCCGATGAAGCGGGGCTGCTTTTTTTGTTGCAACTTATACCGGCTGTCGCGCTTAACAGTATGCTCTGAACGTGGCGAGTTGTTCGCAAAAAAAAACAGCAATCCGCATCATCATGACGCGGATTGCTGTATCCATCAAGATTCGACCGCGGTGTCTGCGGTAGAAGCTGCGTTTTTCTTCCGTTTGGGATTCATCAGAGGATAGAGAACGAAACCAGCCACATACAGGCAGATACCCAGAAGCATCGTTTTCATGTCGGCCGTTCCGGTTTTGATCACCCAGACGGAAAATACGATTGCCAGCAAGGCGATCATCCCGTCGATTGCCCGTTTGGTCGGTTGTTGCAAGTACGTTTCCCCCGTCACGACCAGTTTTGCCTGGTAAATCGCCGAAACAAGATATGGCAACAAGGTAGCCAGGGTAGCAACGGTAATCACAAAGTCAAACGCTTCGGCGATCGTGCCGGAGATGGTGGAAAAAATAAATAGTTGTGACATGAGGTTCGTTACCGTCAGCGAACCGGTCGGGCTGCCTTTTTTGTTTACCTTTGCGAAAAACGCGGGAAACATCTTGCTTTTTGCCGCCTGATACGGCGGTTCGGACCCGAGCAAGACCCAGCCGATAGACGAACCGGTCAGTGAAACAATGGCCAAAATCGCCATGAGAGAACCGCCTGCCGGACCGATCACAGTGCTGAGCGCATCGACTAACGGTTTGTCGGAAGCTTGCAACTGTTCCATCGGCAGTACGCCCATCGTCAGCATCGTAATGCCGATATAGATGAGGACGGCAATCAGCAGACCGACAACGGTGGCATTGCGGACATCTCTTTGCGAGCGCGCCCGGCCGGACAGAACGACCGCTGACTCAATGCCGACAAATGCCCAAAGCGTTGACAACATCGCCATGTTGACTTGGCCGAACAACGGCTGCATAACTCCTTGCTCGTCCGCCATCGGTTGGTAAAAAGCGCCCATATTGGCCCGATTAAAACAAAACAGGGCGATGACGATAAATAAAACAAATCCTAACACTTTGGTGAAGGCTGAAATAAAGCTTAATTTACCGGCCCCATTCAAGCCGCGGACCAACAGCGTATGAATCGCCCACAGCAAGGCCGTGCATACGAGAAACGTGGTCAAACGTCCCAATTCAATCGGAAACTGGCCAATGGTAAACAAGATTTGTTTGTCGGTCATAATCGGGAAAAACTGTGACAAATAACCAGCGAAGGTCGTAATGATCGCTACGTTGCCGGCCCAGTTTGCTACCCAATAGCCCCAGACCATACCATAGCCTGCCAGTTGGCCCGAGCGAGGGGAAGCGAATAACGCGCGCGCATAGCTTTGCGGACCAGCCGTCAACTCCGGCTTGCGCACCGACAAATTCCCGAATACCAACGCGATCATCAGCACGCCAAAGCCGGTGAGCAACCAGGCCAAGAGCACAGCGAGCGGGCTGGCGGCTTTTGCCAAAGTGCCTGGCAGCATAAAAATGCCGGAACCTACCATATTTCCAACGACAAAGGCGGTAAGAAGCCAAAAACCCCATTTGTTTGTCTGATTCATCATGTGCCTCCTGAAAAAAATGAACATATGAAAACAAAAAAACGCTGTGAAGCAAAGATTCACGGCGTTTTTGACACGTCCGCATCCCGCTTGAAAAGATAGCGCTCCACAGCTTGTTTCGCTGTGGCAGTCCTGCACCTGTTCGATGCAGCCCCAGCAAGGCAACTTGAATAGTTCGCTGCCAGCTTCGGCAGTTCTCCCTTTCGCTGACGGTCATTGGTGCTATTCCACCTTACGCCAGTTACTCATGATCACCGCAACCTCTACCTCATCAAGATGATGAGGACTTTTTCTTTATTTAATTAAAGCGTATGTGCATAACGATGCCCAGTATATCAGCAGCAAAGTTCTCTCGTCAACTGGAAAAATCAGAATGGACAGTCGTGAAAGTTGCGACGGTTAAACGCGAAACAGTAAAGAAATACTAAAATTAAGCAATCTGGAAAAGAGGGATGATATGCTAAGCGAAGAGCAACGCGCAGAATTGCGGAAGCAGATGCAACGGGATGAAAGCAAAGTGGTGAATATTGTCCTCCATGATGAACAGCAGGTAGCTGGCGAAGTGGAGAAGGCAACCAGGGACGGCATCTACCTGACGGACGGAAGACACTATCCCTATGAACAAATTCGGGAAATCAACGGGTTGAGTTAGCGGAGTTCAGGGCAACGGAGAAGGGAAAAAATGGCGCAACGCGTCAGGCAGTTCTTTTTGCCAAAAGCCCCATGTGTGGTTGCCCGGCCGTTCCCGGTAATGCAATTGCGCTTGTTTTTCTGCCAGAATGGTTTTGCAAAGCCTGTTCCACTCGACAAAGTCATATGTCCCCAGATGTGTTTCCACTTGTGTTTCCTCAAGACCGATGACCATCCAAAGATGCAGCCAGGACAAGTTTGCGCAATGAGACAAGGCATCGAACGTTGGCTGCAAAAAAGCACCCGAGAGCGAAAGAACGTTCGGGAACAGTTCGGGATAGTCGAGCGATAGATGCAGGGACACCGTTCCACCAAGCGAATCCCCGGCAAGTATGCGGTCGGAAGCTGTGCGTCTGACAGGGTAAGCCGATTCTATATAAGGAACAAGTTCTTCCGCAAAAAACCGTTTATAGGCAGCGTGAAGGGAACCGACCGGAGAATATTCGCTCGTCCGTTTGCTTCGTTCCACCGAAACGCCGACGATGATCATCGGTTCGAGCCCTTCCTCCAGGATCAGTTGATTGGCGATTGTGGCGATTCGGCCCATCGTGAAGAAATCGTTGCCATCCTGGCAATACATGGCGGGATATGACAGCAATTCATTATAACCGGGAGGCAAATACACTTTGACAGAGCGGGGGTTGTCCAGATAGTTGCTGGGCACTTCTTCTTTGATAATCGTTCGTTTAACATAATCAGACATAAGTTTACACCTCGTACACAGCAAATTTTGACAAACAAAACCTTGAAAAAAACTGGTACAGATTTTATGATAAATGATAACAGAGTGGAAATAAACCCTGTTATATCAATAATGTAACACGTAAAACAGTTTTTAAACTGCAGTATAACAGAATTTTGCATACGGGAATGAAAACACTTTCATTCCAACGGGGTATTTCCTTTGGTTTCTTAATCTAGTAAAGAGGTGAATAAGATGAGCGTTAGTACTTCTGTAGAACAAGCAGGCAACCAGGAGCCATTGCAAATCTTGGCGGAAGATGGCACTGTCGTACGTCCTGACTTGATGCCTGAGCTTACTGACGAACAACTGCGTGAAATTATGCGCCGCATGGTCTTTACCCGCGTATGGGATCAACGGGCGATCAGCTTAAACCGTCAAGGGCGCCTGGGCTTTTACGCACCGGTTGCTGGACAAGAAGCAACGATGATCGGCTCCGAATTTGCCATTGCAAAAGAAGACTTCATCTTGCCAAGCTACCGCGATATTCCGCAAATGGTATGGCATGGCTATCCAATGTATCAAGCTTTCTTGTATTCTCGCGGACATCTTCACGGCGGACAAATTCCGGAAGATGTCAACGTATTGATGCCGCAGATTATTATTGCTTCCCAATGCGCCCAATCGACAGGTGTCGCCATGGGCTTCAAGCTGCGTAACGAGAAACGCGTGGCAATTACGTATTTTGGCGACGGAGCTACCTCGCAAGGGGATTTCTATGAAGGGATCAACTTTGCCGGTGTTTACAAACTGCCTGTTATTTTCTTCTCGCAAAACAACGGGTATGCGATCTCGGTACCGTTTGAGAAACAAACCGCGGCTGCCAATATTGCCGTAAAAGCGCAAGCAGCAGGGATCGCCAGCACGCGCATCGACGGAATGGACGTTTTGGCCGTGATCAAGGCGACGCAAGAAGCGAGAGAACGCGGTTTGAACGGCGAAGGTGCTACGCTGATCGAAGCGCTCACCTACCGGTATGGTCCGCATACGATGGCCGGCGACGACCCAACCCGCTATCGTACCGGTGAAGAGCAAGGCGAATGGGAACAACGCGATCCATTGATCCGTTTCCGCAAATTCCTGGAAACCAAAGGGCTGTGGAGCGAAAAAGACGAGGAAGCAACCATCGAAGAAGCGAAACAGGCGGTTGCCGATGCGATTAAAAAAGCGGATGAATATCCGAAAATGAAAGTGTCCGATTTGATTGACGTGATGTACGAAACACTGCCTCCGGGACTAGAAGAGCAGAAGGCAGAATATCTAGCGAAGGAGTCGAAATAGTCCATGGCACAGATGACAATGGCTCAAGCTATTAATGACGCGCTTCGTCTCGAATTGGCGCGTGATGAAAAAGTATTGGTTTTTGGTGAAGACGTAGGGAAAAACGGCGGGGTATTCCGCGTAACCGATGGATTGCAAGCGGAATTTGGCGAATCCCGCGTATTTGATACACCGTTGGCCGAATCGGGTATTGGCGGTCTGGCGGTAGGACTGAGTATCAACGGGTTCCGCCCGGTTGCGGAAATTCAATTCTTCGGCTTTGTCTTTGAAGTGTTTGACATGGTCGCTTCCCAGGCGGCACGGATGCGTTACCGTTCCGGCGGACGTTATCACAGCCCGATCACGTTCCGCTCTCCATTTGGGGGCGGGGTAAAAACGCCAGAATTGCATGCAGATTCTTTGGAAGGTCTGTTCTTGCAAACGCCTGGGGTAAAAGTGGTGATTCCATCCGGTCCGTACGATGCGAAAGGATTGCTGTTGTCGGCTATTCGCGACAATGATCCGGTCATTTTCCTCGAACATATGAAACTGTACCGTTCGTTCCGCGCGGAAGTACCGGAAGGCGATTATACCATTCCGCTCGGTAAAGCAAACGTCGTTCGTGAAGGCGGCGACGTCACGATTATTACTTATGGCGCAATGGTTCATACCAGTTTGAAAGCGGCGGAAGAATTGGAAAAAATGCGTGGCGCCAAGGTAGAAGTGATTGACCTGCGCACCGTCAATCCGCTTGATATGGATACCGTGCTCGCTTCCGTGAAGAAAACAAACCGGGCGATTGTGGTGCAGGAAGCACAGCGTTCGGCTGGTGTGGCCGCGGAAATCATCGCGCAAATCAACGAGAAAGCGATCTTGCATCTGGAAGCGCCGGTTCTGCGGGTAACAGCTCCTGATACGGTATATCCATTTGCCCAAGCGGAGGATATCTGGCTGCCAGATGTCAAACGTGTGGTCGATGCTTTGACACAAGTCCTTGATTTCTAAGAAAAGACACGGCGGAGAGTACGCTTTCCGCCTTCTTTTGGCGTGAAAAGTTCGTTTGGAACAGGAATAGGAGGGAATGTGAGTGAGTCAGTTCGTATTTAAACTCCCGGAACTTGGCGAGGGAATTCACGAAGGCGAAATCGTCAAGTGGCACGTCAAGCCAGGTGACAAAGTGGAAGAAGACCAGGTCATTATGGAAGTGCAAAATGATAAAGCGGTTGTAGAAGTCCCCTCTCCGGTGAAAGGGACTGTATTGGAACTGAAAGTGACCGAAGGGACAGTTTGCGTTGTCGGCGATCCGTTGATCGTATTTGACGCAGAAGGGGAAATTCCCAATCTGCCGGATCATGGACACGGTGAAAGCGCCGCGCCTGCTGCCGAACCGGCAAAAGCGGAAGCGGCTGTTGAACCTGGCTGCGATATCGGCGCACAAGTGAGCGCCAATGCCAACCAATCGCTGGATACACCGTTGGCAGCGGCACAACCTGTTGCGGCGGCAGCGCCCGTTGACCGCGCTCATGTGTTGGCCACTCCTTCGGTTCGCAAGTACGCGCGTGAAAAAGGCGTGCAACTGGCGCTCGTGCCGGGGACAGGCAAATTGGGGCGGATTACCCGTGAGGACGTCGATCGTTTCCTTGCTGGCGGCGCAGTTGCTGTTCCGGCTGTAAACGCACAAGCTGCCGAAGCGCCTGAAGCAACCGCGGCGGCAACAGCTGCACCTGCTGCAACAGTGACGCTGACTGCCGGCGAAGCGGAAGAGCGCGTACCGTTGAAAGGTATTCGCAAGGCGATTGCCAAGGCGATGGTCAAATCCGCATACACGGCACCGCATGTAACGTTGTTCGACGAGGTGGATGCGACCGGACTGGTTGCCTTGCGCAAAGAAGGCAAACCGTTGGCAGAGGAAAGAGGCTTGAAGCTGACTTACTTGCCGTTTATCGTGAAGGCGGTCGTGGCCGGGCTGAAAAAGTTCCCGGAACTGAATGCGTCGGTTGATGATGAAAAACAAGAAGTGATTTACAAGAAATACTACAATATCGGCATTGCGACCTCGACCGAAGAAGGATTGCTCGTTCCGGTCGTGAAGGGTGCCGATCGCAAATCGATTTTCGATATTTCCGGCGAAATTGCGCAACTGGCTGCGAAAGCACGTGATCGCAAAGCGACGGCAGATGAATTGAAAGGCTCCACTTTCAGCATCACCAACATTGGTTCGGCGGGCGGCATGTTCTTTACGCCGATTATCAATTATCCGGAAGTGGCCATCCTCGGTGTTGGTCGGATTCAGGAGAAACCTGTTGTGAAAAATGGAGAAATCGTGGTGGCTCCTGTTCTGTCTTTGTCGCTGAGCATTGACCACCGTGTCATTGACGGAGATCCGGCACAACGGTTTATGAATTATGTGAAACAGTTGCTTGAAAATCCCACACTTTTATTGATGGAGGGATAAAAAATGGTTGTAGGTGAATTTACGACAGAAGTAGACGTGCTTGTGATCGGCGCTGGCCCAGGCGGCTATGTTGCGGCCATTCGCGCCGCACAGCTGGGGAAAAGCGTGACCGTCGTGGAGAAGGGGAATGTTGGCGGAGTATGCTTGAATGTCGGCTGCATTCCTTCCAAGGCGATGATTCATGCGGCACACACATATGAGCATGCTCAACACACCTCTGCGATGGGGATCACGATGGAAAACGTCAAAGTTGACATGGCCAAAGTGCAGGAATGGAAAGCAGGGGTCGTAAAACAGTTGACCGGCGGAGTCAGCCAACTGTTTAAAGGCAACAAAATTCAAGTGATCGAGGGCGAGGCGCTGTTCGTCAGTGAAAACGAAGTTCGCGTCTTCCACGGATATGATGTGAACCGTTATCGCTTCAATCATTGCATCATCGCCAGCGGATCGCGTCCGATCGAACTGCCGGCGTTCCCGTTTGGCCCGCGCGTGCTTTCCTCGACGGAAGCGTTGGCGCTGACCGAACTTCCGAAAAGCCTGGTCGTTATCGGTGGCGGCTACATCGGAATTGAGCTGGGAACGGTTTTTGCCAAATTCGGCACCAAAGTAACCGTATTGGAAGGTTCCGAGCAAATTTTGCCTGGCTTTGAACCGGAAATGACCCGTCTGGTTGACCGGAAACTGAAAAAACTCGGTGTGGACATCAACACCAAAGCTCTGGCTCAAGGAATGGAAGAAACGGCAAACGGCGTAATTGTCAAAGCGGAAGTCAACGGCGAGCAAAAATCGTTTGAAGCGGAGTATGTGCTGGTGACCGTTGGCCGTCGTCCGAACACCGATGAGCTGGGCTTGCGCGAAGTGGGAATCAATCTGACGGAGCGCGGTCTGGTCGTCGTGGACAAACAGGGCCGGACCAATTTGCCGAACGTATATGCGATCGGTGATATCGTTGCCGGACCTGCGTTGGCACACAAAGCTTCTTATGAAGGAAAAGTGGCGGCGGAAGCGATTGCCGGTCATCCGTCCGAAGTCGATTACAAAGCGATTCCTGCCGTTGTTTTCTCGGATCCGGAGATTGCCAGCGTCGGCCTGAATGAAAAAGAAGCGAAAGAAAAAGGCATCGATTATGTATCCGGGCGCTTCCCGTTTGCGGCGAATGGCCGGGCGCTGTCGGTTAATGCCGGAGAAGGTTTTGTAAAAGTGATTGCCGAAAAAGCAACGGGACTCGTCCTGGGTGCGCAAATCGTTGGACCGGAAGCTTCCAACATCGTCGCTGAACTCGGCTTGGCGATCGAAATGGGCGCTACGCTGGAAGATATCGCGTTAACGATTCATGCCCATCCAACCTTGGGTGAAGCAACGATGGAAGCGGCTGAAGTCGCTTTGGGCAATCCGATTCATATCGTCGTAAAATAACAGCTGGTTTTCAGCACACTACGCAATGGGAAAAGGCAAGCAAATGCGCTTGCCTTTTTGCTTTTTTCCGGTTTCGTTTGGGAGAAAAGCCTTGCTGGAAATCACCAGCAAGGCTTGTTACCCGAGCGGTTGGGTTCGTTGTTCGCAGTTGTAGAGAAGCAGCAACGTCTCCTGACAGGCCGTCAGTTGAGGAGCGTGGGTGAAAAATAGACTGGGGTACAGCGTTAATTTGTGTAAAGAACGGCGGCGCTCCGGTTCTGTCTTATCGGCAAAACAAAGGCAATGCTCGTCCCGGAATACGGGCAAAATGGTGCGCAGAAGCTGTGTCAATTGCTCAATATCGCCCAGTGCCTGCTCGATCGCTTCCGCTTCCTGCAAAAAACGCGGGGCAAGTCTCTCCCACTTTCGTTGGAACAGCAGCTGCCAATAGCTGGACAGAAACAGAATCAAGCGGCATTTAACCGCTTCCGGATCGCTTTGTATGTCAGTCGGCAAGGAACTGATCGGAACCGATAAGGTTGGCTGCAGCAATTCGCTGGGCAATGAAGCGAGGAAGGAACCGGTATCAATGTTGACGAGGTAGTCATATTGCTCATCGACGCTCATTGCACGCTCGGTTAGCTGCGGGTAAAATAACGCCGGTACACTCTGCTGGAATAACGGGAATAAATAGTGCCACTCTGCCAGGAGCCGTTCTTTTCGCAATATTTGCAAACTATTGGCAACCCAGCCGGCATGAGGTTCGTGGCGAGCCGGCTGTGCCAAAACGTAAAGACTTGTGGCGAGTTCAAACAGCGGGGAGACCCCGTAAGAAACTTTCTGTCGCAAATCTGTGAGATCAGATAAATCCAAGATCATGGAAAATACCCCCAAGCGCATACTCCTTTCATCATACGCAGGAAATTGGGACAATTCAATCATCGCCGCCAAAAAATAAAAGAGGTTAGGGGATTGTCCCCTAACCTTCACGTGTTTTCACCTGACGAGAGTGATTGTTTTGTTTTACCTTTTTTGAACCAGGGAGTGGTTCGCCGGTTTGCTCCATTGGTTCATACTGATTGTTATACGTTTCATGGGGATTTTCCGGGAGCAAATCTTCTTTGCGCATCACAACCCATCTCCTTTCAATTCTAGTATTTCCTGTATAGGGATGACTAACCGCAGGAATTATTGGTATTCTATGAGGGAGGAGAGGATTACAGATGAGCAAACAGAAAAGCAGATGGATTGTCGGAGCGTTGGCGTGCGCCTTGTTATTGGCTGGAGGCTGCGCCAATCAAAATTCTCCGGCAGCAACGACGACGAAAGGCAATCAAGCGGCGCAGGCCCAGCAACCCGATGCAGCTGCGGCGAAGCCGGCGACAGAAACCGTTGATTTAAGCAAAGAATTGGTGATGAATCCGAAATTGGAAATCGGCAAAACCACTTATGCCGACATGATCAAAGCTTATGGGGAGCCCGTAAGCAAAAAACAGGTCAATTCCCTGTTTCGCTATCAATTATTGGAAAAAGGCAAAGACGCTCCCAAGCTGCCAGAACTGATGGCTACGTTCAAGGTGAATCCTTTTACCGGTGAAGCAAGTGAGCAGCCTTATCCGTTTTATTTCACAACAGGAGATAACGCCTATCTTGTAGCCGCACCTGTTTATCCATTGCGCGAAGGTTTGGCGAAAAAGATGGTTGAGCGTACAGCCACGTTGGAAGATGTTAAAAAAATATACGGGAAACCGGTACGCGAAATAGACAACGCGGTCGAATACTATGATTTTGCCAACAAAATTTCACTGTTGGTCGCACGCAATCCGCAAGGCAACCTGATCGCGATGCTGACCAAGTACGATCTGCTCTACGGAAGCAAAGTGGAGGATATGAAGCAAAACGAAGAGGCGATGCGATATTTGATGACACAAGCGGAGCAGAAAAAATGACGCTTGCTTGCGGATGCGTCGCCCGATTATTGTTGACAACACGCTGATGCTTTCGTGGCACAAACGGCCGTTCTCCTAAGCCCGACTCGATTCTTTACCCGCAGGGCAGCAAACAAGATTGCCCAAGACGATGCCGGGGCAGCAGCGTAAAGCTGATGATGCTTGCTTGACAGCGATGCAAAGCGGCACTGTTGCTTTCCCGCCTGCGTCGCTTGCTGGTTTTGGTTCGCAAGTCGTTCGGGCAGGGAGAAACGGCCTTTTTGCACGTAGGACCAAAAAGTTTACATAACATATATTATGAAAACAAGACCTCAACTTTCCGATTTCCTTTTTCGTTAAAATCAACTAGAATGAGAGGAAGCATGTATTTTCAGGGGAGGAACCAAATGAGTGTTTTAATTGTAGAAAACCTGTCACACGGTTTCGCCGATCGCGTATTGTTTCGCGACGTTTCATTTCGGCTGCAGCCGGCAGAGCGGGTCGGTCTCGTTGGGGCCAATGGTACTGGAAAATCAACTTTAATGAGTATTTTGACGCGTCAATTAATTCCTGATGGCGGACGGATTGAATGGATGCCGAAGGTGGAATATGGATATTTGGATCAGCATACCAAGCTGGAAGCAGGCAAAACGATCCGCGACGTATTGAAAGACGCTTTTTTGCCGTTGCTCCAATTGGAACAGGAAAATCTGGAGATTGCCGAAAAAATGGCGGATGCGTCTCCGGAAGAGCTCGATCAATTGTTGGAACGGATGGGGGAAATTCAAGATCGACTGGATGCGAACGGATTTTATCTGATCGACGCCAAGGTGGAGGAAATCGGCAATGCCCTTGGGTTGAGCGCAATTGGATTGGATCGGGATGTCGCCTCCTTGTCTGGGGGACAGCGCACAAAAGTATTGCTGGCCAAATTGCTGCTGCAAAAACCTTCCGTCTTGCTGCTCGACGAGCCGACCAACTATTTGGATGAAGAACATATCTCCTGGCTGAAAAACTATCTGAAGGAATATCCGTATGCTTTTATTTTGATTTCCCATGATACTTCCTTTATGAACGAAGTGGTCAACGTCATTTATCATCTGGAGTTTACAAAGCTGACACGTTACACGGGCAATTACGAATCTTTTTTGGCACAGTCGGAAACAAGACGCTCCCAGCATTTTGACGCCTATGAGAAGCAGCAAGAGGAAATTTCCAAAATGGAAGATTTCATCGCCCGCAACAAGGCGCGCGCTTCTACTTCCGGGCGGGCCAAGAGCCGGCAAAAGCAGCTGGATAAAATCGACCGAATCGATAAACCGGAAGTTGCTCCGAAGCCGACTTTTATTTTCAAAGAAGCGCGGGCGAGCAGCCGATTTGTATTCGAAGCGGAAGACCTGGAAATCGGCTACGGCAAACCGTTGATGCCAAAACTGACAATGAGTCTCGAACGCGGCGACAAGGTAGCAATCGTCGGGATGAACGGTGTAGGGAAATCGACGCTTCTGAAAACGATTTTGGGCCTGATCCCGCCGTTGGGCGGCAAACTGGAACGGGGAGACTTCCTCTATCCGGCTTATTTTGAACAAGAAGTCAAACCGAAAAATATTACGGCTTTGGATGAGGTCTGGAATGAATTTCCTCATTTAAACAACCACGAGGTTCGCGGCGCACTGGCTCGTTGCGGGCTGAAAAATGAACACATCAATCGCTCCATGACCGCTCTTTCGGGTGGGGAACAAGCTAAAGTCCGGTTGTGCAAATTGCTGCAGCGAGAAACGAACTGGATCTTGTTTGACGAACCGACCAACCACTTGGACGTAGTAGCCAAGGAAGAATTAAAACGCTCCCTCAAAGAATTTAAAGGGACGATTTTGCTCGTTTGCCACGAACCGGAATTCTATGAAGATTGGGTAACGAAGGTTTGGAACGTGGAAGAGTGGAGTCAAAAACAACCGAAGTCTACAATTCGGGCATAAGGAAAGCGGGTTCGATTGACTGCTGGCTAACATCTGTAATGGATGTTAGCTTTTTTTGTTTGATGTAAATAAAAGTAAAGTTTCGATTTTATTTAACAAAGGTAAAAACTATGCACTTTTGCAGAAATTTTTCCTTGATTATTAAAAAGATATTAAATATAATTTTTAATGTTGGTGAAAATTTGCGCTGTCGTCCTCGCGTTTGCTTGCACTTCCTGCTATCTACTCTGGCCAAACAGAATCGATAGCAGGGAATGCAACGATTATTCTTCTTTTTTTTCTGCATTCTCTGTGGTTGTATCGATTTATTCATCATAAAAGGAGTGGACAGGATGTCAGAAAAAGACAAAGCTGTTTCGAATCCATCCAGACGTAATTTCGTCAAAACGGGTGCAGCTCTGGCAGGAACTGCAATCGTTGGCGGAATTGTTGGTAATCTAATTGGTGGCAAACAAGTGGTCGAGAAAGAAACGGAGAAAGTCGTGGAACAATCCGTTCAATATACGAGTGCCATGATGTTTTTCACTGATCCGAATGACTTGAAAGTCATCGAAGCTGCAGCTGAACGGATCTATCCGGAAACGGAAGAAGGCCCCGGCGCGAAAGCTCTCGGTGTTGCTTACTATATCGACCATCAGCTGGCCGGTGCGTGGGGAAATAACGTAAAAGAATACCATGTGGGTCCTTTCTATGAAACGGAAGCGGTTCCAGAACAAGGATATCAAACCCGGATGAAACGCAATGAAGTATTCGTGTCTGGTATCGAATTGCTGCGCAATGAAGCGCAAAGCCGCTATCAGAAAAAGTTTGACGAGTTGGCGAAAGAAGAGCAAATCGCAATTTTGCAAGATGTTGAAGCAGACAAAGTAAAATTGCACGGAACGGCTCCTGCCAGCTACTTCTTTAGACTGTTGAAACAAGCGACAATCGAGGGCGTTTATGCCGATCCGATGTACGGTGGTAACAAAGATATGCAAGGCTGGAAAATGAAAAAATATCCAGGTGCGAATACATCTCAGTACGCTAAAGTGGTTGACCAGGACAAATTTGTTGAGATCCAACCTGAAAGTTTGAACAAACACATGATGTAATTGCTTTCAGCTGATGTACTTAACATAATAGAAGGAAGGAACTTGTAAATGGCTAAGACATTACCAAAAGTAGATGTGGTCGTTGTCGGTGTAGGTTGGGGTGGAGGTATCATCTCCTCTGAACTGACAAAAGCGGGATTGAAAGTAGTAGGTTTGGAGAAAGGGAAACCACGGACGACAGCCGATTACTTCATGTCTCACGATGAATTGCGGTATTCGCAACGCTATGAATCAATGGCTGACATGGCCAACGGCAGAACCGTGACCTTCCGTCACGATATGAAAAAACGTGCGTTGCCTTACCGTGAATGGGGTTCTTTCTTGATCGGGGAAGGTTTGGGCGGTTCTGGTATGCACTGGAATGGTCAAACGTATCGTTTCTTGCCGGAAGATTTCCAATTGAAATCGGAAATCATCAAGAAATACGGCGAGAAAAAAATGCCAGAAGGTATGCAGGTTGAAGACTGGGGAATCACCTGGGATGAAATCGAGCCATACTTCGAAAAATGGGAAGCAATGGCAGGGGTTTCCGGTGAACAAGACCCTCACCCGGCAGCGGTGAAACGGAAAAAAGACTATCCAAACCCGCCAATGAAAGAAACACCGGTTACAAAAATGTTTAAAGAAGCGGCTACCAAATTGGGTTATCATCCATACCATATGCCTTCTTCCAACTTGTCGCAACAATACACCAACCCGGACGGCATCGCTCGTGCAGCTTGCCAATATTGCGCATTTTGTGAGCGTTTTGGCTGTGAATTCGGTGCGAAAGCTGACCCGGTTGTAACCGTTATTCCGGTTGCACAAAAAACAGGCAATTTTGAGCTGCGGACTTATTCGCAAGTCACTCGCATTTTGCACAAAGACGGCAAAGCATCCGGCGTATTGTATGTCGACCTGAAAACAGGCGAAGAATTCATCCAAGAAGCGGATGTCGTCGTTGTAACGACCTATGTTATCGAAAATACTCGTCTGTTGCTTTTGTCCAAACTGGGTGTACCGTATGACCCGACAACAGGCAAAGGGGTAGTGGGCCGTAACTACACCTACCAAGTGTACCTGGGTAACGCTTATGGCTTCTTTGATGACAAAGAGTTCAACCTGTATGCTGGTGCAGGTGCATTGGGTGCGCAAATTGACGACTTCAACGGTTTGCGTTTTGACCATAGCGACCTGAACTTCTTGCATGGTGCGACAATCCACATTACCCAATTGGGTGACCGTCCAATCTTGAACAACCATGTTCCAGAAGGCACACCTGCATGGGGCGAAGACTTCAAGAAACAATCGCTCAAATATGCAAACAGCACATTGGTCATTAAAGCTCAAGGTGCTTCCTTGCCGTTCCGCGACAACTACCTGGATCTCGATCCAACATACAAAGATGCAGTGGGCGATCCATTGTTGCGCATGACGTTCAACTGGAAAGAACAAGACCGGGCCCTGTCCAAATTCATGGGTGAAAAAGCGGCAGAAATTATGAAAGCGATGGGTGCAAACAAAGTAAACCAAGGCGGTAAAAACGTTAAAGATTACGATATCCGCAATTACCAATCCACCCATATGAACGGCGGTACCACGATGGGTAACGATCCGTCCATGTCTGTAGTAAACCCGTGGCTGCAAATGTGGGATGCAGAAAACGTATTCGTTGTCGGTGCAGGAAACTTCCAGCACAACTCCGGATACAACCCAACTGCTACCGTGGCAGCTCTTGCTTACCGTGCAGCTGAAGGTATCTTGAAATATCGTGAAAAAGGCGGCAGCTTGGTATAATCGAGCTATAATAAAAAGCACTTCCTCTCAACGGGGAAGTGCTTTTTTCTTGTTTAATAGACAGCCCAGGCGTTTGGCAAATAGCGGCCTCTGTAATACGGACAAGACGTTTTGGTGATGGCCTCGCCGTTATGGAGCATCATCGAGCTGGAACCGCCATCCATCGCCATCGCGGTCACCACTCCTTTTTGTTCGAGCAAATCGGCGACGTCTTTCATGCTGGCGCCGATCGAATGGCCAGGCTGCCGCCCGTCGATGACCAAAAAGACGACCGTCCCATCAGCCTTCTGCCCAACCGCCGTGCGCGGCTGATTGCCCCAGGCCGTTCCCGCTTTGTCCGCAAACAGGTTTTTTCCGTTGACAATGAGCTGCGGGCTGAAGCTCATCGCATCGCGAACCCCCATCGCGACCAGTTCTTCGGCTGAATAGTTGCCGGTAATCATTTTCCCGTCGTAGGTAATTCCCAGTGCGGTTTGATTGGAACGCGGATTGTATGATTGCAAAATCTTGCCGTCGTGGATGACGACGCCAAAAGCAGATTTTCCTCTGCCGTAGCCGTCCGGGTCATAAAAACCGCTGGCATTGACAATTCCGATCGCATTGTATTTTTTGGCAAATTCGTCCAACAAATCGCCGCGGTCATCCGTTCGTTCGGTGACCACCAGATGAACGCGCTGGGGGTCGGAGATGTACATCAGCTTTCCTTTGAAATAGTAACTGCCTTTATCGATGTTCACATCCTCGATTTCCACCAGTTCGCGCGGCTTTTCTTCCGCGGCAGGCATTGGCTCCACGGGCTTGTCCACCGCTTCTGCCGGCGTCGTATTGATAATTACCGGGTGGTTCAATTCGTTTTTCAGTTCATCCAGTTTTGCTTTCGGCAAAAAGGTGAATGGGGCGAGGTAATCATGCTGTGTCGTCAACAGCGTCCCGGCGATCCACTCGCGTAACTCCATCCCTTTTTGCGTACCAAACAGGAAGATCGCCGCTGCGAGCATCAATAGCAGGAAAAACAGCATGGTCGCCAGCAACATATGTTTCAAGAGGGTAAGAGGACTGTTTCGCCGTCGTCTTTTTTTCATGGTGCGTGTACGTGATAAAGTGGTTTCCATAAACTCCCCTTCCAAATCCAAAGCCTTTTTCTCTATAGATTTTGACGAATGGACATTGAAAAAGTTTCGCCTAAAGCGAAGGATGTTCCCGATACGTACGGGAACAATACAAAGGGGAGGTGACCCGTGTGAACCGTCAGCGCGGCTTTGACAAACAATTCCAAGCAGAAGTGGAAGAATATCAAAAAAATCCCCCTGGAACGCACAATCAGCGTACCGCGGACGATCGCAACGACAAAATGGAAGATCGGGAAGTCCGCATCGATTCCAACAGCTAACGGGGGCAGCGAATGGCGGACATTTGCCGATTTGGCAAATGCCCGTTTCGCTATTTCAATCTCTGCGAAAAAATGGTAAGCTAACGGTTACGAGTGAGTATGTGGGGGGATTACCTGTGGCAGAACCATTTTCAACCTGGATTACCGCCAAGCCAGTGCTTGAGGTATTGCAGCAACGTCATTTTGACACGCCGACGCCGGTGCAGGAGCAAGCGCTGCCTGCAATTTTGGACAATCGCGATGTGCTGATCGAATCACCGACCGGAACAGGAAAGACTTATGCTTACCTTTTGCCAATTTGCGAGCGGCTCGATCCGGCCAGCAAGGAGCTGCAGGCTTTGATTTTGGCACCAACCCACGAGTTGGTGATGCAAATTTATCGGGAAGCGGAAATGTTGCTGAACAGTCTCCGGTTGACAGCAGTCGCTTTGATCGGCGGAGCCAATCCGCAGCGGCAACTGGAAAAGCTAAAAGCCCATCCGGCCGTCGTCATCGCCACGCCTGGACGGCTTAATGAACTATTGCAGCAGCGCAAAGTCAAAGTCCACCAGGTGAAGACAGTGGTGGTGGATGAAGCGGATCGCATGATGGATGCCGGATTCGCCGGCCCGGTCAACGAGGTGTTGAAACGATTGATGCGCGACACGCAGCGTATTTTTTGTTCCGCGACGTTGCCTGAAACCATGATCCGATTGTTGCAGCCATTGGCCAAGGAGCCGGTGATCATTCGCGCGGCCAAACCGGAAACCGAAGCAAGCGTGCTGCATTTTTACTTGGTGAGCGAAGGACGCAAAAAGGTGGACAACCTCCGCCGATTGTTGCGGCTGGTCGATGCCCAAGCGGCAATCGTGTTTGTCAACAAGATGGATCGTGTGGACGAGATCGTCGATAAGCTGCGCTATCACCATTTGGAATGTCGCCTGCTGCACAGCGGGGCAAGCAAAGAAGAGCGGGCGGTTACGCTGCAGCAGTTTCGCGAGCGCAAGTTTCCTGTGCTGATTACAACCGATGTGGCAGCGCGGGGAATCGACATCCCGGGTGTAGAAGCAGTGATCCATTTTGACCCTGCGCCCGATGCCGATGCGTATATTCACCGCAGCGGCCGAGTAGGACGGATGGGAGCGGCAGGACTGGTGTTTTCCCTGATTGTCCCGCAGGAACAGTTCTTGATCAAGAAGTTCAGCAAAGCGATCGGTGAACCGATCGTGCAAAAGGAGATGGCTTTCGGGGCATTGATTGATCCCGAGGAGAAGCGGGTAAACAAACCTCGGCAACGGGTCAAGCCGCAGCCTGTCCAATCCTCCAGCCGTAAAGCGAAAAACAGGCCGCGTTCGTCACGATAGCGGTATTGCATACATAAGATCTGGCGCTTTGGAACAAAGTAGGACAGCAGGCTGCTTGGCATGCTTGAAAAAAGTTTGTGATCCAAGGAGGGTGTTCGATGCGCAAAGATCGTTTGGAAGAGGAAAAGTTGCTCGTGAACGGCAAGATTGGCGGAAACCATTTGTCACAGCAAGAGCGGCAAACGTTGCGGCGTGAAGCAGCCGAACTGGATCAGGCAATGCAAAGAGCCAAAGATGAGCCGATTGCCGAATAGCCTGCCCTTTCGCGAAGAGGTCCGCCCGGCTGGCTGCGAACAGCCGGGGGATTTTCCTTTGAGCCGTTTCTGGCGGGATTGAATCGCCTTTGTTATAATCAGGTCGGTACCTATACGAACTTGATTGCAGAGGGAGAACCATGAACTTTTCTATTGAATGGCTGACGTTTTATTTAATCGAACAGCTGGAAGGAGAATCCAAACAAATCCGCTTTGCCAAAACGTTGTCCCATGATGAATACCAACACAGTGAATTGCGTTCCTTTCTGGACGGTGAATTCACACGAATCGCCAAGCGTAAAGTGGAGGAAACGCCGCGCAGCGAAGGCAGTCCGACCAAGCTGGGCCGGTTTGTCCTGGCGGAAGGGCACGCGATCGATTCCAATCCAAACTATCAATCGTTTCAGCGAATCTTGCAAGCGGCAAACAAAGAAGATTTCAAACAGTCATGCAGTGAACTGGTGCAAGCCTATCTGCGGACGTCCCAGGTCAGAGGAGGCGTTCTGCTGATCGTCAGAGCAAAGCTGGATTCGCTGGATGACCGTTATGTTTTTTTGTTGAAATGTGATTTCGAACAAAAGACAGCCGTGATCACCGATGAAAGCAGCTTGATTGCCAATGTGCAGATGGCGATCAATGCCAAAAATATGAAATCGATCATGTATCCGTTGATGATCGAGCCGGGGTTGAATGATCACTACCACGTAAAGATTCATCAATTTTCCCATGCCCGCTATTTTGAGGATTTCCTGAAATTCATTGAATTTCCGCAAACAATTGGGCAGATCGTTACCGAAGAAGTGTTATCTATGGCCAAGCAGCAGCTTGATGTCCTTTATCCCGAACCATCGGAAGAGCGCATGCGCGAAGAAGAAGCGTTTGAACTTATGGCGGCCAGCCCCAAACGGGAGCTTTCCGAAAAGTGGGAACATGAAACCGTAATGGAAGCGATGCAGTTGTTAACCGACCGTCAACCGGATCTGGAATTGCGGTTTAAGCTGGATCACATCCAAATTCGCGCGCTGTTGGCCGATTACGGCACCCAGGTGCATATCGCCAAAGCAAACGGCCGCTATCTGGTCTTGCTTTCGGGAGACAGCCTGCAATTTGAAAAGGGGATCTCCCCGGTGGAACTGTTAAAGCCGAAAAATTTGCGGGAAATCGTGCGTGAACTGGAGAACCGGCCAAGCGCACAGGCGGAGCGGGAAGATGTGGCCGATTTGGACACGCCGCCATGGTAAGGGAGGAGGGAGAAGATGAGTGAACAGCAGGAAAAACTTCGCGATTCGATCCGGCGCCGCGTCGTGGAATTGCTGGAGCGGGAACTCCCGGCAGGCATCGTTTGCCAAAGCGAAGCGGAGCAGATCGAGATCCGACTGCCTAACGGCAAGGAACGGCACGGTTCCTTGCGCAAACTGTTTCAAACGATAGAACAGCGGCCTGAGCAAAGGCGGGAACTGATCCATTCGTTTGTGTCGCAGTTGGCGGCGGCCATTAAGGGCGAGTTGGCCAATCGCGATTTAAAGGAAAAAGAAAACCGAGTATATCCGGTGCTCCGGCATGTATCGTTTGCCTCCGGGCGCAATGAGCGATTGATCGTGAAGCCGCATACGGCGGAAACGGTGATCGGGTACGCGCTTGATCAGCAGGAGGGCTATTTGCTGATTGACCAAGAGATGCTGGAGGAAGCGGGTTGGACGGAAGAAAAATTGGACCGGTGTGCCCGGGAAAATCTGCGGTCGCTGCCATACAGTGTGCGTACGCAAAAGATTGGGGACAACCGCCTGCATTTTATCAGTCCGCGGGACGGTTATGCCGCCAGCCGCATTTTGCTCGACGAGCTGTTGCACCGCTTTGATCAAGAACGGACAGGAGCACAGCTTGGCGTGGCGATTCCTCATCAAGACGTGTTGATCATTGGCGATTTGGCCGATGAACAGGGAGCGCTGCTGCTGGCCAGACTGGCGTACGATTTTGCCAGCAAAGGACCTGTCCCGATTACGCCGCTGCCTTTTTACTATGAAGCGGGCGAATTGGCTCCTTATTTGGTCGTGCAACACGGGAAACAGATGCAGTTGAAACGAAAGGAATGAAGCAAGTGTTAACCAAACAGGAAAAAGAATTGCTGGAAGAATGTCTGGACGAATTGTACGAGGAGTACGGCAGCTACCGCAAGTCGCTGAAAAAAGATGAAGAGCTCAATGCCACCTATCAGTTGTTTCTCAGTATCGTCAAAAAACTCGGTTTGCGCCAGCCAAAAGGTTAACATTCCGTCAGGTCAGTTTGTCGAGCCACTGCATTCCATGGTCGACATGATGTAACGAGACGGCATAATCGTCTGTATCGAGACAGGGAAGTACGGAGCTTTCCTCCAGCAAGTCAATCCACTTTTGCTCCCGATACCAGTCGACACCGTCTGCCGGCGGGTGATCGATCTCGGGCCAGACATCCGTCAGCCGGGGACTGTAGAGCTTGGCACGTCCCGGAAGCAGCCGAGTTCCGTTCAGCCGCGCTTGATAGTTTTGATTCGAAGACTTTTGATACGGGCTGAAGATGTGCGGCCAATAGTCGGCGCGTGAACCGGTATGGGGAATCCGCTTGGCCCAGGCAATGATTTTCTCCAGTCTGTCCCGGTTGCCGAACAGCAGTCGGTACAGCGCTTTGCCCACTTCGATGCGTTTTTCCACCAACGGAAAATGATGGACGACCGTCCCGACAATACTGAAGGTGGCGTCGGTCGGGTGCTGTTTATAGGGAAACAGGACTTGATTCAGCGATAAGAGAGATTGGGCCTGAAATTTGAAGGTTTCCAGCACACGTCGCTGAAAATAAGGCTGCCGCACAACTCTTTGCTGTATGTATTGCTGTTCGTTGATAATCAGTCCGTGAGTAAGCGGACGCGGCTCTCGCTTTTGCCAAAACTGCTGCCAGAGCGGGACCATAAAGCGGGAGACACCGAGGGAAGGCAGGAGATGAAACAAGTCCTCCCCCTGTTTTTTCGCTTCGGCATACAGCAACAGTTGCGGATAGGCATCATGGAAGATCAGCCAGTTGGAACGCTCCAGAAACAGAAAAAAGGACTCGATCTCTTCCTCGGACATGATCCGGGGCAGCCATTCTCCACGCAAATCGGTCATGTTCCATCCGCCGTTGCGCGAGACGAGATGTGCGAGCAAAGCCCAGTCCACTTCCGGATGAGCCAGATAGAAGCGGAGATACGCGGCTGTCCGCGTCACGTTGTTGCGATTGGCAATCGTTGTCTGGTAGCGCAGTTCGGAAACTAGATCGATTTGTTCAAGAGTGAGTTTGGTCACGAACAGATGCAACTCCTTTCTGATAGCATAGCCACAAAAAATGGACCTCGGCACAGGTCCTGTTATTATCCAATCATTTCCAGCACGAGCAAAGTAGTGCGCATCCTCTCTTCCGCTTCTTCCCACGTTTTTCCCGTTTTGATGATTCTCTCCGATTGATACTCCGCTTCGGCGACATAAATACCGTTTTGCTCATAGATCCGCATTCGAAGCGCCCCCTTTCCTGTCAGCCAATTTCACATAGTATATGCACAAAGGAAGCAAATGATGAATCATTGCGAAAAAAATCCTTTTTCGATAAAGTGTAGATGTCAAACTAACGAAAAGAGGGGACATAGATGGAGATAAGATGGACAGAGGCCGCTCAGGTACAATTAGCGGAGAAATGGCCGGATGACAAGGATTTGCGCATCATCGGCCGTTATGTTGGCGGTTGCGGGGCAAATGTGGAGTACAGCCTCGTTTGGGATCGGGAGGCGGCGAACGATCACTGTTACCCGTTGTTTGGTCAACAACTGCGGATCGATCCGCTGACGGTGGAATATTTATCGGTGCCAGTTTTGACGATCGATTACCGCCCCAATCAAGGGTTTCGCCTGGTCACGCCCGAGCAGATTCTTTCCTACGGTTTGCAGGTAAGGGAAGCGTGACGCTGACCGCTACTTCGGCAACAGCTGCAGGCAAAAGGATAGAATTCCTGCAGCAATCAAAGGTCCAACCGGGACACCGCGGAAAAAAGTAACGCCGATAATCGTCCCGATCAAAATGCCGGTGACCATTAGCGGTTGCTGGGACATCAAGGTTGCGCCTCTGCCGCCAAGGTAGGCAACGAGCACACCGACGACTACCGCCAGCAGTGACTGCCAGTGGGTGAAGGTTTTCCAGATGATTTCCTCGTTGATTTTTCCGCTGGCCAATGGCGCAAGTACGCCAATCGTCAGGACAATGATGCCGATTTGCAAACCGTGTTGCTCAAGGTAAGGAAACAGGCGGTCCAAATGAAGGAGCCGAACAAGCAACAGGATCGCCACAGCAATCGAGATGGTAGGGTTGTTGCCGAAAATGCCGAGCGCGAGAAAAATCAGCAGCAAAATATTGGTTAAATCCATGAAAAATCGTCACACTTTCTTTTTTTGTGTAATTATAACAGATAGAGGGTTGTTCGGTGAGCATAAACTTTTAACGTTTGACAAGTGAGGAAATCCAAATATGAAAGAAACCGAAACGATTGATACAGGCTCATCCTGGCAACGCACGCTGTGGATTATGGCGTTTGTGCAATGCATAATGATGATGGCGTTTTCCAGCATGGGCCCTTTTTTGGCGCTCTATATTGAACAACTCGGTGTACATGACTTGAAACAGGTGAGTGTTTGGGCGGGATTGATTGCCAGTGCGAATTTTATCATGTCGGCGATCTTTTCCCCGATCTGGGGCAGCGTGGCCGATCGCAAGGGCCGCAAACTGATGGTGCTCCGTTCCACGCTGGCGATCAGCGTGTTTACCTGTCTGATGGGTTTGGCCACGGCGGTCTGGCAGTTGCTGATCATTCGCATTTTGCAAGGTGTGTTCAGCGGCTACTCCGCATCTGCCAACGCGCTGGTTGCCACCAAAATTCCGGAAGACCGGTTAGGGTTTGCCTTGGGCTGGCTGGCCTCAGCCGGCATGATCGGGTCCTTGCTCGGCCCGCTGGTTGGTGGCATAATGGCGGACTTGGTGCAAAACTACCGAGTTGTTTTTTTTCTGACATCCAGTTTTGCGCTACTCGCTTTCACGATTACCGCCCTGTTTGTCAAGGAAGGGCCGATGGCTGCCGAAAATGCCAGGAAAAAGCCGACGCTGGTCGAACAGTTCAAAACAATCAAGGAATTGAAAAGCGTTCGCTCCATGTTTCTGGTTCTGTTTTTGACCCAATTTTCCGTGATGTGTATCCAACCGGTTTTACCCCTGTTTATGAAGGAATTGACCAACGGGTCCGCCTATCTGGGGACGGTAGCCGGTTTTGCGTTTGCGGTCACCGGTCTCGCTGACTTGCTGGCGTCGCCGTTTTTGGGCAAACGCAGCGATGTTCTGGGCTATCGAAAGGTGCTGACGATTTGTATGACGGGTGCCGCCTTGTTTATGTTGCCCCAAGCGTTTGCGCCAAATATCTGGGTATTTATAGCTTCCCGGTTTGGGTTGGGGCTGTTCATTGGCGGTATCATGCCGACAGCCAATGCCTTGGTCGGCCGCCTCACTCCAAAGGAACAGCGTGGCCGTGTTTTTGGATTTACCGCCAGTGCGACCTTTCTCGGCAGTTTTGCCGGTCCGCTGATCGGAGGTTCCGGTTCCGCGTTGTTCGGAATCAGGACGATGCTGGTGTTGGTCGCCATCCTCTACCTGCTCAATATGCTCTGGATCCGCTTTCGCGTCGAAGAACCGACCGGAGGACAGAAAGATGCGGTTTAGCCGAAATAAAAGAACGAGCGTACGGGAACGTCGCTCGTTCTTTTTCATTCCAGCATGCCGACGGGAAAGCCCAACTGCTCGTCCGTACCGGCAAAGCGGCCCCAGGCAAACACGCCGTTAAAATAATCGATGGTAAACGGGGCATCATAGCCATAAACCTGATAAGTTTGACCAATGCGGAATTCATTTGTGCCCAAATAATAAGACTTGGCAAGAAAAAATTTTTGCTGCAGAATTCCAAACTGAACCAAATCTCCAGCTTTTTGCTTGTCTTCCGCTTCTTTGCGCAAGCGCTCCATCTCCAGCTGCAATTCAGCTAGCGTCATTTGACTGTACAAACGCATAGGGAAACCTCCTTTGGCTCGTCTTTATTGTAACAGGAAAAAGGGGATCTGGCGACTGAGCGAGAATGTATATGAGGAGACTGAAAAAGGAGTTGAACCATTGTGACCAGATTCGATTTGACAGGAAAAACCGCAGTAATAACCGGTGCTGGCCGAGGCATCGGCCGTGCGCTTGCCCGTGGCTTGGCTGAGGCTGGCGCTCAGGTAGCGGTTGTCTCCCGTTCACAAGCCCAACTCGATGAACTTGTCCAGGAAATCGAGCAGGCGGGCGGACGGGCTTTTGCCATCGCAGCAGACATTACCGAGTCGGGTGCGCCGGAACAGGTAGTACAGGCAACCATTGAGCAGTTCGGTGGATTACATATTCTCGTGAACAATGCCGGAATGAATATTCGCAGCAAGGCGCTCGATGTGACCGAGGAGGAGTGGGACCGGATCACGGCTTTGGACCTGAAAGCCGCTTTCTTTATGGCACAGGCTGCCGGCAAAGTGATGTGCGAGCAGAAATACGGGCGAATTGTAAACATCGCTTCCGTTGGCGGTCTGGTTGCCTTGCGGACAGGGGTGGTTTATGCCGCGAGCAAAGCGGGAGTTATTCAGATGACCCGGGTGCTCGCTCTGGAGTGGAGCAAATTTGGGGTTTGCGTCAATACGATCGCTCCCTGGTATTTCCGGACGCCGCTCACGGAAACGTTGTTGAACGATCCCGCTTATTTGCAGGACATCCTCAATCGGACACCGATGGGGCGGATCGGCGAGTTGGAAGACTTGATCGGCCCGGCCATTTTCCTTGCTTCCGATGCGGCTGCCTACATTTCCGGGCAAACAATCGCGGTCGATGGCGGCATGTCCGTGTACGGATTTTAAAGAAAAAGAGCGGCGCTCCGGTTGAACTTCACGGAGCGAAATGAACGGGAAAGCGGCTGTTGCCGGTTTGCTTGCTGCTTGCAATCAAAAAAGATCGCCTTCCTCCTGGTGCCAAGGGCAAGGAGCAAGGCGATCTTTGTTTATTTCTCTGTGATCGTAATCGATTTGATTTTAATGGGTTGAACCGGCATACTTGGTTCATTGATGACCGGATTCTTTTTCACTTGGACTGCAGCGATTTTTTGAACAACATCCATTCCTTTGGTTACTTGACCGAAAATCGTATAGCTCGGCGAGTTTTTCAGGTCGCGAACCGTCTCACCGGAACCAATGAAGAACTGACTGCCGTTGGAATTTGGACCAGCATTGGCCATGGCCACCACACCAGGCTGATACTGATGCTTGTTGCTCAATTCGTCTTCAAATACATAGCCCGGACCGCCTGTTCCATTGCCCAGCGGATCGCCGGTTTGAATCATAAAGTCTTTAATCACGCGGTGGAAGAGCAGGTTGTCATAAAATTTATCCTTCGCCAAAAAAACGAAGTTGTTGACGGTTTTTGGCGCATCTTTGGCAAACAGTTCGACTGTAATATCACCCATGGTTGTCGAAATCGTTGCCGTGTATTGCTTGTTCGGATCAATTTGCATGGCGGGTGCATGGTCATATTTTTTCTCACCGGTCGGCGCTGGCTGAGGAGCCGGTTTTTGATCTTTGTCGGCCGGTTGGGTAACAGGCGTTGTCGGTTGTTCAACAGTCTCTTTAGGCGGTTCTGCCGTGTTGCTTGTACTGCATCCGGCAACGAGGAGAACGGCCATGATGCACATAACAAGTGATGTAAAGAAACGCTTCATCAAATTTTGCACCTTCCTCTACTAAATAGTTTGGCTTATCGGTTTTCTCTCTTTTTCCATTTCAGGTAAAACGGCACCATTATTATTCCCCCGTTGATGCCATCACCATTTATAACATAAATTGAACGCGTTTAAAAGTCATCCGCGCGTTGTGGAAAAAGAATCAAAGTTTTGGCAAATTTCAGTTGGCAGCAGAGAGGGAAGATAGCTTGTTAATGGAAAGTTGATAATTTTTTGAAGGGGGAATGTGACGATTCTTTCGTTTGCACGTCAAACGATGTAGAACAGACCCTGCGGCAGGCCTGCCGGGAAACCGCTGTTACTTTTCATTGATGGGAAGAAAAAAGCTGGAGGAATGTCGCGACATTCATCAGTGAGTATGTGGAGGATTGAAATGGGAATGCCGATTGAGCAGAGCAAGCAAACAGCGGCTTCACCCCCTGATGTCAAAAACGAGTATTACGAGGCGCGGGATTTTTCCGAGCTGTACGACGAATATTTCGATCGAGTCAATCGCTACTTGCGATACCGTGTGCATAATCCTTGGGACGCGGATGATCTGACCACAACGGTCTTCTTGAAAGCATTGGAAAAATTCGATCAATACAGCCGGACCAGTCCGTTTGCCTCCTGGATTTTTCGAATAGCTCACAACGCCTTCATTGACTTTCTGCGAAAAAACCGGGAATTGCCGATGGATCAGGGAGAGATGTTTCTTGGGGAAACAGACGATACATGGCAGCCGGAGCAGCAGGCGCTGAGCAACGAAGAAGTCGAGTTGTTGAAAGATCGGCTGGAGTTGCTGACCCAGGACCAAAAAGATGTGTTGACCTTGCGATATTTTGCGGATTTGAAGATAAATCAGGTGGCAGAAGTATTGGGAAAAACAGAATCCAGCGTCAAAATGATTTCGTATCGCGCGCTGCAAAGGTTACAAAAAATGTATAAGGAGGGGCACCGTGATGAGCGATGAAGAGCATGTAAAACAGCCTGAGTTGCAGGACAGCACCATTTCCGATTTGTTAGTTCATTTACAGCGCTTACGCCAGGCGGTTCCTGTCAATTACCAATTGAAAGCGGAGTTAAAAGAAAAGCTGTTGCAACGGATGAAGGAATTGGAGATGAGTCGCGGGGAAACTTCCGGGAAATCTCCTTGGAAAAGAAAGAAATTTTGGTGGGCAGTGTCGGGAATTGTTCTGCTCACGCTTTCGGCGATCATCGTGTTGAGCGTTGCCGATCCGATTCATTTGAAACAGCAAGGTGTGGTCACACTGCCGGCTGACGGCAACGCAGAACGGGTCGATCTGCGAAAAGACGGAAAAGCGATTGCCTATTTATCCGAACAACACGAACTGGTCACCGTGATGCTGGACGGCAAAAGCACCGAGCAGCATCGCATCGAGCTGCCTGAAACAGACGGCGAATACCAATCGCTGGCATGGGCCAACAGCGGGCAACAGCTGGCTGTGGCGGAACAAGACGGAGCTGCCGGCCGGATTTGGTTGATCGATCTTACGGAAAACAATCGGTCGGGAAGTTTTCGGCTGCTGCTGGAAGAGCCGGGGGCAAAGGTCCATTCGATCAGCTGGTCGGCCGATGACAATTATTTGGCCTATACAAAAGAAAGCGAAGGGCAAGCGGAACTTTGGCTCAGCAGCACTCACTCGTTTGCGAAGCAAAAGCTGGCCGATGGAACACAGCCGGAATGGGCGCCGATCAATCATCTGCTTGCTTACGTGGCGGACGGTCAAGTTACCGTCATCGATGTGAACACGAACCGCAGCAAACCGCTCGGGCAGGGGACATCGCCATCTTGGCAGACAGCGGAGCAATTGACGTATTTGGCCAACGGCAGGGATATGATCGCGGTGGATGTCAACCAAGCTGCCGAAGATCCGGAAGTTTTGCCCTTGCCGTTGCAAGCGGAACAATCCGCGGTACGGACGCGTTGGTCCCGTCACGGAAAAAAATTGCTGTTGGTTGCGCAGTCGGGGAAACAACTGATCATATCCGTTGCAACCAGATAAAGAAGGAGAGGAGCGAACAGCATGTGGAGATGGTTGTTCTTGGTCACACTGGCAGTGATGACCTTATATACACAGCCTGTTCAAGCAAACGAACAGTTTGACATTTCATACAGTACTCCGCTTGGCGGGTTAATGAAGTCCGATCAATGGACGGAGCTAAACGTTACGATTACAAATCACGGGGAAGCTTTTGCCGGAAGATTGGAGTTGAGCCCGATCAACAGCAGCGATCGTTCGCTCTTTGGTCAGGCGGTTCAACTCCAGCCGGATGAAACCAAACAAATTCGCTTTGAGCTTCCGGTTGAAATGCTGATGCGTGAACCGAATGCGATTCGTCTGCGGCATGGAGACGAGATCGTTCAGGAGAGACGGCTTACCTCTTTGCGAACTCGCGACGAAGGCGTCATCGGGGTAATTGACAACAGCGACAATGCCTTTCATTTTCTGACAATCAGCAGCGATGAACCGTACCAAGGGCAAGCGGCCAACAATTTTTATCTGCAAAACCTCAAAGCGGATGCGTTGCCCGACCGGTCCTTTCTCTTGGACAATTTGGATATTTTGGCGGTGGGGAACAGCAACGAAACGATCCGCGACAATCAGGCTCTGGCCGTTAAAGAATGGGTAAAACGCGGCGGCGTCCTGATATTGGCAGGGAACCCCAATCAGCCGGCAATGGCGCCGTTTCAAGACATCTTGCCGTCGGAAACAGCAAACCGCCAGCCGGAGTCGCCCATCCAACAGATTGCCGAGCTGAGCGGCGTTTCCCAACCTCCTTTTTCATCAGTTCCTGTCTATCAGGCGGATCAGCCGCTCTTTTTGGTGAACAAGCTGGGCAGCGGGTTGGTCGTTCGCGTCAACTATGATGTGACGGCAGAGCCGATTGCTTCCTGGCAATACAACCGCCAGCTTTGGCAGCAAGTGCTGCAAACGTATCAAGTGACGCATGCGCTCGAACAAAAAATGAACGGTGTTTCGCTGAACTATTCGTTGACGCAGTTAAGCTCCAAACTGCCCGATGTGAATCCGCCATCGGTGAAAGTAATCATTGTCATTTGGCTGATTTACTTGCTGTTGATCGCCCCAGTACTCTATCTCGTACTGAAACGGATCGGGCGGCGCGAATGGGCATGGGGAATCATTCCTTTGGCAGCGATCTTGATGACGGCTGGGGTCTATCTCATTGGCCGCCAATTGGTGGTCAAAGATAACACGAGCTACACGGTCTCCAAAATTCGTTTGCTCGACAAAGAACTGGCTGAAGTGAACAGCGGCGCATCGTTCCTGACCGTTTCCGGCGGTTCATACAACGTCAAAGCGGACCCGGCTTTTATGGCCATCCCGTTAAAGAGTTCCGGTTACTTGGACACCGATGCGGACGGCAGCGTATTCGCCGACGAATCGCAACAAAATCAAGGCATCCGTTTTGAAAATGTGCCTTATTTGACAGTCAAAACCGCTTACGCCGCCGGGATGATGCATGGGTTAGGCTCATTTGACACCGAACTCTCCGTAGCAGGCAGCGAGTTGCAAGGCAGCGTGACCAACAAGACAACCTTTGATTTTCAGCAGACTTATTTGCAATTGGGGTACCAGCGAATCGAACTTGGTCCGCTGAAAAAAGGGGAGAAAAAGCAGATCCGCGAAACGGTGCAAAGATATTACCAGCCACCGGAAGAAGCGGCGAATAAACCGCTGCGCTCCAAAGAAGAGTGGGTCGCGCAAAACAAGGAGCAGGTTTTGGATATTGGAAACAACTCCTTGCAAATAACCGGGGTAAGCGACTCCGATCTGGAGATATTCCAACCGGACTATCAGGGGGTTAGCCACCATTGGACCGTGGTGCAACAACCCGTTGAATTGCAACCGAATGACGATGAGCGGATTGTTTATCCGTATGGGCTGTTGGAGGTAAGTGTGGCAAGCACGGAAGGAAACTTTGACTACACTTCGCAAAACACAATTGCCTTGTCCAAAGGCAGCGTTACCTTTGCGCTGCATGTCTCCCAACCGGGGTTGCGCGTGAAGACGGTCGAAATCCCGCTGGATGAGAGCCCGTATCGTATTTTCAAGAAGGAAATTTTTAATACAAAAACAGGAAAATGGCAGGAAATCGGCAGAGATAACGGGATCACCTTAACCGATGATCTGCACGAGTATCTCAATACAGAGGGGAATATCTTGATTCGCTTGTCGAATCCGGCAGAGGAGCGGTTGATTTTGCCACAGCCGTATTTCCAGGTGGAAGGAGAGAAAACGACGCGATGATTCAGACCGAGCACCTTAGCAAACGATACGGAAAACTGCAGGCTTTGACTGACTTGAATCTCAACATCGACAAGGGAAAAGTTTTTGGATTCATCGGGCCGAACGGAGCGGGCAAATCAACAACGATGCTGATTTTATCGACGTTGCTGACACCATCTGAGGGCAAAGCCTATGTCTGCGGATACGATGTGGTCAAAGAGCCGAAAGATGTCCGCCAATCGTTAGGCTATATGCCTGATTTCTTCGGGGTTTACGATAATTTGAAAGCTACAGAGTATCTTGATTTTTACGCCGGCGCTTACAATATTCCCCCGGCGAAACGAAAATCGTTGATTGCCGATTTGCTGGAACTGGTCAATCTGTCAAACAAGGCGGACGCTTATGTCGATTCTCTGTCGCGGGGGATGAAGCAACGGCTGGGACTGGCGCGCTGTCTGGTGCATAGCCCGGATGTGCTGATTCTCGATGAACCGGCTTCCGGACTCGATCCGCGGGCGCGAATTGAAATGCGGGAAATTTTAAAGCAGCTGCGGCGGATGAACAAGACGATTCTGATCAGCTCGCATATTTTGCCGGAACTCGCCGAATTGTGCGACGAGATCGGCGTAATTGAAAAGGGCAAGCTGATCGCTTGCGGCGCCGTGGACGATGTCAGCATCCGCTCTCGCGGCATCTCGATGATGGAAGTTCGCACGGTTTTCGGAGCGGAGAAGGCCGAGCGTATTTTGCGGGAATCGCGCTTTGTGCGCCAGCTGGACGACAAGAACAGCCATTTTCGCATTCAATTTATGGGCACGGAAGAAAACAAGGCAGAATTATTGCAGCAGCTGATTGCCGCAGGTGTCGGCGTGGTTCATTTTGGCGATTCGCGGGAAAATCTCGAGGATGTATTCCTCGCCATTACGGAAGGAGTGGGCAACTAATGAAAGACATCTTCACCAATCCACTCATCGTCAAGGAAATGCGGGAGAGGTTTCGGACGCGGAAGACCGTCTGGATTTTGGCTTTGTACCTGCTGGTGATGGGTTCGCTCCTGCTCGGGTTCATGTATGTTTTGCAACTGAATGAACTGCCGATGCCGGGCGATAACCGGGAACTGTTTGTCATGACCGCTGTTTTGCAATACGCCTTGCTCTGTTTTATCGCTCCGGCGTTGGCGGCAGGCACGATCAGCGGCGAGCGGGAGCGGCAAACGTTGCACGTGCTGATGACGACCCAACTTACGCCGGCGCAAATCGTTTGGAGCAAATTGCTTACTTCACTGGCCTTTGTGTTTTTGCTGGTGGTCGCTTCCCTTCCGCTTTACAGCTTCGTCTTTTTGTACGGAGGGATCTCACCGAAGCAGCTGTTGCTGCTGATGGTGTTCTTCGCGGTCAATATCCTGTTTTTTGGTGCGCTTGGCGTCTTTTGTTCCACCTGGATCAAACGAACCGGCGTCAGCACCATTACCGCTTACGGGCTTGCTTTCTTTTTTGTTGTCGGAACCGGATTGCTCTATGTTTTTTTGGGCTTGCTGCTGGAAGAGCTGTATCCGCAGCAATGGCTCAATGATAGCGTCTGGGGGTTGACCGGACTGCAAATTTTGGGCGAACTGAATCCGGTGCTGGTTATGTTCGAATTATTGGGGGAAAATTTAGGGCCGACGTTTGACGAGTATTTTATGACCCCATGGATCTTTTTTACCTGCTGCTATGTGTTGTTAAGCGTGCTGTTGATCTGGTGGAGCGCTTTTCTGCTCAAACCGGTTCGTCCCGGTTTACGATGGAAGTAAACAAGGAACTACGGTAAAATAATACAAACGAAAAGGGGGTTGCCTAGATTGTCGGACAACAAACAAGATGTGCAGGTGCTCGATTTTGAGGAACTGCTGAAGTTTATTGAATTGCGGTTGGCTTCGAAAGGAATGCGGGTCGGACGCAATGAGATCATTACGATTCTGCAGGCAGAGGAAGCGTTTTTAATCGCAAAAGGGGTTATTGAAGAAGTATAAACAGGAGAGGAGCAGGCGTGCGATAGCGCCTGCTCTTTTTTGCGCGGAAAAAAAGTATGCCGGCTGCCGGAAACAGGCACACTAATTTTGGGGGGGATGTCAGTATGGGCAAAAATTTTGAGCAGATTTATCAGCAATACAAGGCAGAGGGCGAGCGGCAACAGCGAATCGAGCTTCAGCAGCAGCCGTTAGCAGACGGTGGGCAGGAGCAAATCGTGGCTGTGCGCAAAAACGACGATGGCGATATCATCGCGCTGAAAACATCCGCGGGGCGGGAACTGGACTATGTGACAGCGCTTCAGGAGGCAAAAGCAGGCCGGTTGGCACATGTCGATGTATTTCACAAATACGGTCGGGACATCCTACGAAGTGAACCGGACGGGATCCAAGAGAATAACCTGGATAACTTGCCCACCTTTTAGAGAAATGTTTTGCGTAATCGTTTGAAAGCAGGTAAGATGGAAAAAGCAAGGTAAATTTAAGCAAAGGCGTGAAGAATTTGAGCAACGATTTGGAAAACAAAGATTTGGAAATTGGCGATATCATCAGCCTCGATGACGAGAATGGCGATCTTTTGGGCGATTTTGAAGTGATTGCGCTGTTTGATTTGAACAACAAGCAATACGTTGCCTTGACCAATGCCCTTGACGAAGAAAACGACGAGGAAGAAGATGTTGATGAAGAAGTAGACATTTTCGTATTCCAAGTGGATGGCGGCGAATTGGTCCCTCTGGAGGAAACGGAAGAATCCGAAGCCTATGCCAAGCTGAATGAAGTGCTGGAAGGCATCGAATTAATCGAAGAAAAGTAAGACAAAAAGAGGGGCATCCTGTTGGGATGCCCCTCTTTTTTATTGCGGCGGACTGTTCAGATCGATAATGTCATCCCGCAAATTGCGTACGACCAGCAAGCAGGTATAGTCCGTTTCCTGCAGTTCGTTGAATAGCGATTCGGCTTCGTCTTCAGTAAAGCCGAGATGTTCCAGCTTGGTGCGGAATTCCTTTCCGCTGTGCTGAAAAAAATGCGCTTTGCTGTCAATGTCGCCGATCACTTCTTCCATCTTCGTTTTATACTTATAATGCTCATCCTGCCGATTCGGGTGATACCGTTCCGCGTTATATCGAAGGACATGAATGTCGTCTTTGGCATAGCCAGAGGAATTTAATGCTTGAACGTCAGCAACCAACGCTTGATCGTATTTGTGGAATTTTACAAATGGTTTTGTTGCGCTTATCAAGTCGGCTCCTCCTTTTGTCCCAATCGGTGGTGAACTACAGCGTTAGGATACCCGTTTTTTCGCGGATTTAGCCGAGCGGGGGCATTTCGCTTTGATTGACCAGCTTTTCCGGATAGTGCTACACTAAAGAACGTGCATCTTGCCATCTTGCCCAAGCAGGATGGCAGCTTTTTTCAGCCGGGGCCGGCGGAAGCCGAAAACCGACCGGGGCAAACTAGAAGGCAGCACGCTGTGAAATACGAGAAATTTGCCGTTATTTTCGCAGGTTGAGGTTTTTTCTTTTGCCGGGATAGTATAAAATAGCGATTAAGTGTTCGCCTTTGCGGATTGAATGTAAGAGGGGAGAAGCGAATGAAAGAAGCAGACACACTTACCTATACCGAAGAAGATATTCAAGTGCTGGAAGGGTTAATTGCTGTTCGCAAACGGCCCGGCATGTATATAGGTTCGACTGGCACCCGCGGTTTGCACCATCTGCTCTGGGAAATTGTGGATAATGCCAAAGACGAAGCTTTGGGCGGATACAACGATCGGATTATTGTTACTCTCTATAAAGATGGCAGCGTCAGTGTAGAGGACCACGGACGGGGAATTCCGACCGGCATGCACAAAACGGGACGCCCGGTCCCTGAAGTGATTTTTACCACGTTGCACGCAGGGGGCAAATTTGGCGGCGGCGGATACTTGAAAAGCGGCGGTCTTCACGGCGTAGGTGCCAGTGTTGTTGTGGCTTTGTCCCGATGGTTGGAAGTGGAGATACACCGCGATGGACTGATACATAAGCAGCGGTTCGAATATGTGGTGGATGAAGCGGGAGTCGAGCATGTCGGCAAACCGGTCACCGAGCTAACCGTTGTGGGCAACACCAAGCGGACCGGTACGACCGTGACATTTTTGCCGGATGAGCGGATTTTTTCCACGACCAAATTTGACTATGAACTGATTCGGGAGCGTTTTCGCGAGACCGCCTTCCTGTTGAAAAAACTGCGGCTGGTGCTCATCGACAAACGCGGTCCCGAGACGAAGCGGGAAGAATTCTATTTTGAAGACGGTCTGAAAAGCTATGTGGACTATTTGAATGAAGGCAAGCAAACACTGCATCCGATCGTTTACTTTGACGGAGAAAAAGACAACGTCTATGTAGAGTTGGCTTTTCAATATAATGACGGGTATTCGGAAACGTTGGTCTCTTACGTCAACTCCATTCCGACGACCGATGGCGGTACGCATGTAACCGGCTTTCGCAATGCGACAACGCGGATTTTTAATGAGTACGCGAGACGCAAAGGTTTGCTGAAAGACAAAGACAGCAATTTGACCGGAAACGACCTGCGGGAAGGCTTTCTCGGCGTACTTTCCCTGCAGATGGCCGATGTCCAGTTTGAGTCGCAAACGAAGGACAAGCTCGGCAACGAGGAAGCGCGCACTATCGTCGAACAGATCATCGCGGAAAAATTGAATTATTTCCTGGAAGAGAATCCGGAAATCGGCAAACTGCTGATCGAAAAAGCGATTCGCTCGGCAGAGATTCGCGAGGAACTGCGCAAGCAACGGGAAGCGCTGCGCGGCGACAAAAAAAGCAAAAACGCCAAGAAAAGACGATCCATTTCGGAAAAATTTGCCCCGCCGCAATACAAAGATCCGAAGCGCAACGAACTGTTTCTGGTCGAGGGTGACTCCGCGGGCGGTTCAGCCAAGCAGGCGCGCAACTCCGAGTTCCAGGCGATTTTCGGACTCAAGGGGAAGCCGCTGAATACGGAAAAAGCCAAGCTGTCCGATATTCTTTCCAATGAAGAATTCCGCACCATTTTGGAGGTGTTGGAGACGGATATCGGCGAAGAATTTTCCATTGAACATTGCGCGTTTGACAAAATCATCATCATGTCCGATGCCGACGTGGACGGTTCCCATATCCAAACCTTGCTGCTCACTTTCTTTTTCCGCTACATGCAAGGATTGATCGCGGCCGGAAAGCTGTACATAGCCCAACCGCCGCTCTATCAGGTGAAAAAGGAAGGAAAAAAAGCGGAGTCCGTCTATTGCTGGAACGATTATGAACTGGAACAGGCGCTGAAAAAATTGGGACGCGGTGCGGAAATTCAACGTTACAAAGGTTTGGGCGAAATGAATCCCGATCAGTTGTGGGAGACGACGATGAATCCGGAAACACGCAAATTGATCAAAGTCTCCTTGCAGGATTTGGCGCAAAGCGAAAAGCTCGTTACCGTTTTAATGGGCGATAAAGTTCCCCCCCGCCGTGAATGGATTGAAAATCATGTGACATTCGAAGTGGGAGAGGATGAATAATCATGCTGTCAAACAAAGTCATTGAACAAGGCTTCTCCGAAATTATGGGCAAGCGCTTTGGCGACTATGCCAACCTGGTCATTTTATCCCGGGCGATTCCCGACGCCCGCGATGGGCTGAAGCCCGTCCAGCGCCGGATTCTTTATGCCATGTATCAAGAAGGAAACACAAGCGAAAAACCGTACCGGAAATCGGCCAAAACGGTCGGAACCGTAATGGGGAACTTTCACCCCCATGGCGATTCTGCCATTTACGAAACGATGGTGCGGATGGCGCAATGGTGGAAAATGCGGGAAGTGCTGATCCAAGGTCACGGCAACTTCGGGAGCCTGGATGCTGACCCTCCTGCCGCGATGCGTTATACCGAGTCGCGTTTGTCCGCCTTGGCCAACGAAATGCTGCGCGATATTGAAAAAGACACGGTAACGTTTATTCCCAACTTTGACAATTCCACGGTGCAGCCAACCGTATTGCCGTCGCGTTTTCCCAACTTGCTGGTCAACGGGGCTTCCGGCATCGCCGTCGGGTTCGCCACCGACATCCCGACGCACAATTTGAGCGAAGTGATCGAAGCGACCATCGCGCAGATGCATGATCCGAATATCAGCCTGGATCAATTGATGCAATACATCAAAGGGCCGGATTTTCCGACCGGCGGCATCGTTCAGGGAATTAGCGGAATTCGCAAAGCTTTTGAAACCGGCAAAGGGCAATTTATTATCCGGGCGCGAACGCATATTGAAGAACCGAAAGGCAGCAAGATCAAGAAAATCGTCATCAGCGAAATTCCGTATGATGTCGTCAAGTCTAAGCTGGTCGCGCAAATCGACGACCTGGTGCTTGAGCGGAAAATTGAAGGAGCGCTCGCCGTCCGCGACGAAACAGGGCGCAAAGAAGCTGAAGTCCGTCAAGTGCGGGTCGTCATCGATGTTCGCAAGGATGCGGACACCGAAGCGATTCTCAACTACCTCTACAAAAATACCGACTTGCAAATTTATTACAACTATAATATGAATGCCATCTACGAGGGCACGATTCAGCAAATGGGGCTGAAACAATTGCTTGCCGCCTATATTGCTCACCAGAAAGAAGTGGTGACCAGGCGTTCCCAGTTTGATTTAGACCGGAAAGAGAATCGCCGGCACATCGTCGAAGGGTTGATCCGCGCCAAATCGATTTTGCGGGAAATCGTCGATACGATTATGGCATCGGAAGACCGCGCTGACGCTAAACGAAATATTATCGAGAAATTTGGTTTTACTGAGACCCAGGCCGATGCGATTCTCAGCATCCAATTGGCTTCCTTGACCCGTATCGATATTGTCAAACTGGAAAAAGAGCTGACTGCCTTGGCGAAAGAAATCAAGGAACTGGAAGCGATTCTCGGCAGTGAGCGGAAGCTGATCAAGGTCATTGAAACGGAATTGCGGGAAATCCAGCAGAAATACAGCGACCCGCGGCGGACGGAAATCCAGGGGGAAATCGAGGAGATCAAGCTCGATATCTCGATGCAAATCAAGGCGGAGGACTGTATCGTCACGTTGACGAACGACGGCTACATCAAACGGACCAGTCCCCGCTCGTTCAAGTCGATGGGAGGGACGATCGACAGCTGCGGCGTGAAGGAAGGCGATCGGGTACGTTACTTTGTCGAGACGAATACCGTGCACATCGCCCTGTTCTTTACGCAGGACGGCAAATATTTTGCCACCATGGTCAACGACTTGCCGGACGAAAAGTGGAAAGATATCGGCACGGCATTGGTCAATGTGCTGCCGATGGAAAAACACCAGCGCGTGATCGCCTGCGTGATCGTCCCGGACTTCAAGCAACCGTTGCACGTCTGTCACGTCAGCCGTTCCGGGCTGATCAAAAAGACGGCATTGGCAGAATATGAAACAAATCGCTCCGGTTCGCTGGTTGCCGCCAAGCTTAAACATGAAGACGATGAGTTCATTGAAGTCTTGTTGACCGATGAGTCAGGCAGCTTCATTACCGTCTCCAAGTCCGGCATGGCGATCCGCTTCCCGAAGACAGAAGTTTCGCCAACGGGACGGGCTTCCAGCGGAGTGAAGGCGATCAATCTCGCCGCCGATGATGAACTGATTGGCGCTTTGGCTGTTGACGACCACGATGCTCGCGTGGTGTCCATTCTCACTGCCGAAGGAACGGCTAAACGTACCGCATTGCCGCAAATCCCGCTCCAAGGCCGGGCGGGAAGAGGGGTGGTGCTGCTGAAAAAACGGAAAACGGTTCCGCATCAGCTGATCGCTGTTCAACTGGAAGCGAGCAGCCGCTTGTACGCTTTGACCCGGTTGGATCAGTGGCAAGAAGTAGACGCTGCCCATTTGCCGCTGAATGAACTCGGAGGGATTGGCCGAACCATCGTGGAAGACGGAGTAAAGGCGATCCAATGGGAAGCCGTCCTTCCTCAGGAGGAAACAGCGGACGGGCAGGGGGAGCATCGCTCTGGTGACGAGCCTCAACAAACGCAACAAATCTCTTTATTTATTGAGACCCAGGAAAAGAAGGATTGATCCATATGGCAAAACCATTCGAGGATTTTCAGGCACAGTTGAGCTGGCAGCAGCTCTCTTTGCTTCTTGATACCGTTTCCTATTTTCAGGAGGCGCCCAAGTATCTGTCTTTGCCTGCCGAGTCTGGGGAACGATTGGCTGTCCCGCTGCTTGCCGACACGCTGCGGGAAATGCTGGACTCGTTGCCCGAAGAAGAACCTTTGTTGAAGAAAGCGTTCGCTTTTGCCTGGCAGGCCAGGACGGAAGATGAAGGCGAGTTGCACGTGGCGCTGCCAAACGGCCGTATGCTCCAGCAATATACGAAATTGGCAGACTTTTCTCCGGTATAAGCTATTTCCTGGGGAAGCGCACAATTCGCGAGCAATCCTGAAAAAAAGACAACAATTGACTGGTTTCTGTTGAAAATGGGAAAACTGTGCGGGGAGGTGTCCGCATGGAAAAAACCATTACGCTTGCAGGACAGCAATTTAACCTGGCCACGACTTATGACGGGGATTCCCAGTATCATGTCCAGTTGCGCAACGGAGAGCAAGTCTTGCACAGCTTTAAAATCGCAGCAGAGACCGAACAGGATGTAATTCCTGCGGCAATGGCCCACTTGCAAGCCGATCTTGCCATGGGCAATCTGCAGTTGTAAATCGGAAAGCGACTCGACCGGGTCGCTTTTCATTTTGCCGAAAACATGATACAACTGGGGAAAGAGATGTGGGAACGGAGGGACAACAGATGACGATCGACCCCAAATTAACCGAACGCCGCAGTTTCCTGCAACTGTTGGAACAGCCTGAACAATTGTCGGAATGGCCGGAAGCGGACATCATCTTATGTTTGCGGCAGATTGAACAAGAACGGCAAGGCGGAACGCGGGCGTCCCAAGAGCTTGATTATGTGGAAACGCTGCTGTTGACCGCGCTTGGGGAAAAACGGATGGGCAAACCAGGGGGAGAGGCTTTGGCCGAGGAGTGGCTGTGGCGAGCCTGTGAACTGACGCCTTCGCATCAACCGGCTGCCCGACAATTGGGAAAATTGCTGCTGGAAAAATTGAAGCGGCACTCGTTTGTCAGCGACTTTCCGGTCATTCGCGAAACAGACAACGGAGCTACCCGCAAGCGGCTTGTCGAGCAGTTGCTGGCACAGATTGATCGTGAGCAAAACAGCACGCAGAACTGGTATCAAGTTTTGGACATGTTGGGAAAATTGTCGCCGCATATGCCGCCGGCGGAACAGGAAAAAATCGTTCAGATGCTCGATTTGTATCGGGAACGGGAACGTCTGCTGAACCAGCTGCTGATGATTGCCGAAAAATATGCGGAATCGTTGAAGGGAATGTTTTACTCCTCGGAAATGCTCGCCGAATTGCAGGCGCTGATCCGTCGGCTGGCCTTGCAGCAGCAGCGCAAGGAAAACTTGTTGAGCGATTCGGCGCAAACAACCGCCGAGATGGAAGTACAGCCGACAGCGCTGCAAGAATTGCAACAGTTGATTGGCTTGGAGGAGATCAAGGAACGGGTCCAACAGTTGTACCATTTTTACCGCTATCAACAGTTGCGGCAGGAAAAAGGCTTTCAGTTGCGCGACCCGTTGCCGCTGCATCTGGTTTTGATGGGCAATCCGGGGACGGGCAAAACGACGCTGGCCCGGCTGAGTGCTCGGCTGTATCACGAGTTGGGGCTGCTGGAACGGCCGGAAGTGATTGAAGCAGATCGCTCGCAGCTGGTCGGGGCATTCGTGGGGCAAACGGAAGAGCGCACGATGGAGATGATCAAGCGTGCCGCCGGAGGGGTGCTCTTCATCGATGAAGCGTACAGTTTAAAACGGGCAGACAGTCATGGCAGCGACTATGGCCAAGTGGCGATCGATACCTTGGTCAGCGCGATGACCAGCGAGCAATGGGCGGGCAAGTTTGTTGTCATTCTCGCCGGTTATCCCGAAGAGATGCGCCACTTTTTGTTGGCCAATCCGGGATTGCGCAGCCGCTTTCCAGAAACTGGGCACTTCCTGCTGCCTGACTATTCCACGAACGAACTGATCACGATCGCCGAACAGGTAGCGGAGCGTAATGACTATTCGTTGACTGATTCAGCCAAAAAGGCGCTGAAACAGCGGATTGACCAGGAGCGGGTCGACGCCACTTTCGGCAATGCCCGCACGGTGACCAATATCGTGCTGGACGCCATTTTTGCCAAAGGCCGTCTCCTCGATCGGGATTCTCCGCTGCATCTGGATGATTTTACGCTGCTTTACCCGGAAGACGTACAGAAACAACCGTTTGCCCAACAAGCGGAACAAAGCGCGGAGCAACAACTGGCGCAATTGATCGGCCTGGAACCGATCAAGCGTGAATTGGAGAAAGTCCGCGGATTTTTGCTGGTGCAGCAAGAGCGAGTCAATCGCGGCTTGCCAGCTGTTCCGATCGAGCTGCACGCCGTTTTCACCGGCAATCCGGGCACAGGCAAAACAACCGTTGCTCATTTATATGCCCAGACGCTCCGCGAGTGCGGTTACCTGAAAAGAGGTCACTTGGTAATCGCCAGCCGGGCCGATTTGGTGGGGGGATATGTCGGACAGACTGCCGTACAGACAAGGCGGAAGATCAGGGAAGCGTTGGGCGGCGTTCTGTTTGTTGATGAAGCGTATGCGCTGGCGACGGGCGGAGAGCTGGACTTCGGCCGCGAAGCGATTACGACGATGGTTGACGAGATGACCCGGCATAAAGAAAACTTGGTGATTGTGCTGGCCGGCTATCCGCGGGAAATGGAACGGCTGCTGCAAGTCAATCCCGGCTTGGCGTCCCGTTTCAAGAAATATTTCCTGTTCCCGGACTACACGCCGGCGCAGCTGGCTGCCATGTTTGCCGCCAAGCTTGCCGGTTTGGGGTATCAGTTGGCGGAGGGAGTGTTGGAGCAGTTGCAACAGCAGTTCGAGCTAGGGGCAAAGCAAGGCTGGCTGGACGGAAATGGCCGGCTGGTCAGCAATCTGGTGCAGGAGGCCATACAGAACCAGGCGCTGCGTCTGGCGGAAACTCCCTTTGAGCAACTGAGTACCGACTATTTGCAGCAAGTTATTTGGCAAGATCTTGCCAGCCTGTTCCCGGCGGAAAGTCAAACGAACTCAACGGAGCAAGAGCAAGCACGATAGGAAACGAGCAGTCCCATCTGCCAGGCCCCAATCACTTCATTTGTGAAGTTGGTTGGGGTTTGCTGCTTTTTTTCTAGTATTCGATTGAGATTGCTTCGTTTATAATAGAGTTACCATTTTGAAAGGTTGGGAAACATGAAAAGAATTTGGCAAACAAGCATCGTTGGAACCATTTCCCTCTCTCTGTTGATCACTGCTCAACCGGCGTTTGCCAAAAACGAATCCGAGCGCAGCGCCAAAAAGGCGCAAATCGAAGCCGATCAAGAAATCTCGCTGCGGGCGAATCCTTTGCACAGTCGCGGGTCATCCTTTGATTTTTCCGAAGATTTGGTTCTTATCCAGTTTACCGGGCCAATTCAAGAGAAATGGAAAGAGGAATTGGCGGATGCGGGCATTGAGTTGGGGGATTATATTCCCGATTTCTCCTTTATCGCGAAAGTAACCGAGAAAGAACAGCAAAAATTACTGAAAAAACTCTCATACATAAAACGCGTGACCGCTTTCGAACCGGAGTACAAGCTTGCCCCGGAACTGCGCGAAGCGGTTGAGGACGGTAATCAGGTAGATGTGGCGGTGATCGGATTTGACAAAAAGTCCGACCTGCATGAAGTGTTGGAACGTTTGGATGAGGACGAATATTCCAAACTCGAGACGAAAACAGCGGGCCGGGCCATCACCGATGTACGCGTGAAAGGCAACAAACTGGATGAACTGCTGGATTCCGACGATGTCATTGCCGTTTTGCCAAAAGGAAAAATCAAGCTTCATAACGATCAAGCGGCAAAGATCATTCAATCCGACGAATTGGCCGACACCGGCTACGAAGGCAACGGGCAAGTGATCGGCGTGGCGGACACTGGTCTGGATACGGGCAATGTGCGAAATATGCATCCTGACTTGGCTGACCAGGTGAAAAAATTGTACGCATTAGGAAGACGCGGAGATGCCAGCGATCCAGTCGGACATGGAACGCATGTGGCCGGATCGCTGGTCGGCAACGGCAGCGCATCCAACGGAAAAATCACCGGGATGGCGCCGGAAGCGAAGCTTGTGTTTCAATCGATCATGGATGAGGAGGGCGCGATCGTTTTTGACAGTTTCTATGATTTGTTGGACGAAGCCTATGACGATGGAGCACGGATCCATTCCGATTCCTGGGGACTTGATCCGGTAGCTGATCCCGAGATCGCTGGTGTCTATGACGAGACGGCCTATGAAGCCGACCGCTTTCTGTGGGAACATAAAGATATGCTGCTGGTCGTGGCAGCGGGTAATGAAGGTGATGAGTATGGACTAGGTTCGGTCAGCAGTCCGGCAACGGCGAAAAATGCGATTGCCGTCGGCGCAACGGAAAATTTGCGGCCGAGCAAAGGAAGTTTGTCCGACGATGAAGATGAAATCGCCTATTTCAGCAGTAAGGGACCGACGGCGGACGGACGGTTTAAACCCGATCTGGTTGCTCCGGGTACATTCATCTTGTCGACGCGTTCCCGTTTGGCGCCTGACGATCAATTTTGGGACACTTACAATTCCGACTATGCCTACATGGGCGGCACAAGCATGGCGACACCGATCTTGGCCGGCGGGGCCGCGCAAGTCCGCGAGTATTTGCAGGAGGAAGGTATCAAAAAGCCGAGCGCGGCGCTGATCAAATCGATGCTGATCACGGGAGCCGATATTCTCGACGACGCCTATTTTGAAGAACAAGGATATGGCCGCGTCAATCTGGAAAAAGCGATCGGCGCCGATTTTGCCGACGAGACGAGCGGTTTGAAGACCGGGCAAAAACAAACCTATTCCATTGAGGTAACCGATACGAAACATCCGTTTTTGGCGACGTTGGTCTGGACGGATTATCCCGCTTCGCCTGCGGCCAGACGGGCATTGGTCAACGACCTGAATCTGAAGATCACCGCGCCATCCGGACAAGTCTACAACGGCAACGACTTCTTTGATGATGACACCGATGATGACGTCGATAACAAAAACAATGTGGAAGAGGTTTGGATCGACAATCCGGAAAAAGGGACCTATCAGGTAACGGTCGAAGCATACAATATTCCCATGGGGCCGCAGCCGTTTGCCTTGTCGACCAACGGAAAGTTAAAAGAACAGAAAACGAAAAAACTGACCAAAAAAGGAACGCTTTCCTCCAAATCGAAAAAATACGTGGATTATAACATTTCGGTGAAAACACCTGGAACAATCTCGCTGGTGGCAGATTGGGACGACGAAGATGCGGATGTGGACTTGTACCTCTACAACAGCAGCGGCAAAAAGCTGGTAAGCAGCACATCCAGCAAAAATTATCCGGAAACGCTGGACTATGCCGTCACAAAAGCGGGGACGTATAAGGTGCGCATTCGGCTCGATTCCAGCGGTTCCACCGATTATGTGCTGGAAATTCATTATCCGGCGAGTTCCTGAGCGGTCATTGACCAACTGCCCGGTACAGCATCGCTGTTTCCGGCTTTCCTGTCGCGGGCATCGGCTTTTTCCGTTTGCTGGAAGGAACCAATGATTAGGCAACGAAATAAACCAATATGACGCGCAACGCACCAGGAGAAAAACGGAGGTGCGTTGCGTTTGAAGGACATGTCAGGAAGGAGCGAAGATTGATGAAACCAAAGGTTGTTGTCTATCGGCCGGTACCGGCAGACTTGCTGCAAGAGTTGCAACAAACGTGTGAGGTGAAGTATTTTCCCAAATGGGAGGATCCCCGCGATCCACTGTTTGTTGCGGAATTGAAAACAGCGCACGGGCTGTTGGGTTCCGGATTGCCGATCAATCAGGAATTGCTCGAGCAAGCCCCGCTGTTAAAAATCGTTTCCAACATTTCGGTAGGCTACGACAACCTCGATCTCGCCGAACTGCGGCAAAGAAATATTTGGGCGACCAATACGCCCGGCGTGCTTGACGAGACGACGGCTGATGCGATTTTTGCCTTGGTATTGGCGGCAGCGAGAAGAATTCCGGAGCTGGATTCGTATATGAAAGCCGGCCACTGGCGGGAGATGATTGGAGAAGAGCTGTTTGGCGTAGATGTTCACCATAAAACGCTGGGGATTATCGGCATGGGCAACATTGGGAAAGCCATTGCCAAGCGTGCCCACTTCGGCTTTGACATGCCAATCTTGTATCATAACCGCTCGCGAAATCAGGAAGCGGAGCGGGATTTTCAGGCGGTTTACTGCGAGCTGGATGAACTGCTTGGCAAAGCCGATTTCGTCTGTCTGATGACCCCGCATACGCCGGAGACCGACAAATTGATGGGCGAACGCGAATTCGGGTTAATGAAAAAGACGGCGATCTTTATTAACGGCTCGCGCGGCAAGAACGTCGATGAACAGGCGTTGATCAAGGCGCTGCAAAATAACTGGATTCGCGGCGCCGGATTGGATGTCTATGAACAAGAACCGATCGATCCGACCCATCCGTTGTTGACGATGCCCAATGTCGTGACCGTTCCGCATATCGGTTCGGCGACACAGGAGACAAGATATCAAATGGCTCGACTGGCAGTTGACAATTTACTGAAAGGCATCAACGGGTTGACGCCCCCGAATCTTATCACCGCTTAAAACGAACAGGGGCGAACAAAGCGCAGGTGGCGGCCAACTTGTGGCCGTCACGTTCATTTTACGGGACCGGATTTTGCAGGGGAGCCGGGATCAGCGGGTAATCGGTCAGCGGCTTTCCTTCTTTATAGTAGAGGGAAGGACTGAGGATGACGAAAAAAATATGCGCATTCGGATAGCCGTGTTCCAGCAGCAACCGGTGCATGGCGGCGGCGATCGCGTCGTGTTTGCCTTGCTCCCGCTGAAACATATAGATTTCCAGCGAAACCGGGCTGTCGGTGATCCGTTCATAAGGGAGCAACTCCACTTTGACCACCTCTCGGCGAACTTCGGCGACCGCAGCAAACGTTTCGACCAGCTGTGGCGAAAGTGCGGTCAAAAATGAAGCAGGGACCCCTTTAAAGCGTAAAAATGGCATTGCAACCATTCCTTTCAGACTGTCTTGGGCAATTGGCGGAAATTGGCCAACAAAAGAAGAGTGCCAGAGAAGACACTCTTCATGATTCGTTGACAAATCCGGTGTGGCAAAGAAGATACCGGGCAGGCAAACGGGTTGCCCAACCCAACCGCGAACGACGCCGATCCGGGGATCGGCGCGGCGAGGAGAACAAAAAACGCTCTTTTCGAAGGCTAAGTTCAAGATTGAGCGGTGGCCGCTTCCAGCGCAACTTCAATCATTTCATTAAAGGTAGTTTGGCGCTCTTCAGCGGTTGTCTCCTCACCGGTAAGAATATGGTCGCTCACGGTCAGGATTGACAAGGCATTTCGTTTGAATTTGGCAGCCAGCGTATACAGGGCGGTCGTTTCCATTTCTACCGCCAGCACTTGATAAGCAGCCAGTTGTTTGTAGAGATCGAGGCTGTCCCGGTAGAAGGAATCGCTGGTAAACACATTTCCCACTTTCACCGACAGATTGCGTTGCACAGCAGCTTGATACGCTTTGTGCAGAAGCTCGAAGCTGGCGGTCGGAGCAAAATCAATTTGCTGAAAACGCAGCCGGTTTACTTGCGAATCGGTCGAAGAGGTCATCGCGATGATGACATCGCGCACTTTGATGTCTTCCTGGATCGCCCCGCATGTACCAACCCGGATCAAATTTTTCACACCATAGCTTTGCATCAGTTCCTGGGCATAAATGGAGATTGAGGGAACACCCATACCCGTTCCCTGAACAGAGACCCGTTTGCCTTTATAGGTTCCCGTGTACCCCAACATGCCGCGAACCTCGTTGTAACATACCGCTCCTTCCAGAAACGTTTCCGCAATATATTTCGCACGCAGGGGGTCCCCCGGCAAGAGGATTGTTTCCGCGATGTCGTTCGGTTTTGCGCCAATATGTACACTCACAATTATCCTGCTCCTTCTTTACACAGATCAATTCGTTACTCTGTTATGGTACTACAAATAAACGGCCAAGCAAAATAAATTTTGCCAGTTCCTGTTCATTTGGCTGCCACCTAATCAGTAATTCGCGGAGGTAAACTATAAGATAACAACAAAATTATAACAAAAAAGGATAGTTTTGTATTTGGGGGGTCTCGCTTTACTCCGTTGTAGAGGGGGATTTTCCGAGCGAAAGAAGAAGAACGTTGCGAAGGAAGAAGACCTCCGGCTGTTGAATAGCTGTGCAAACGCAAGGAAATAGTAAGCTTGAACAAACGGAAGGAGGAAGCAGATGGATATTGGACGCGCAAAAGAGATTGCCGCTTCACCGGTAATGGCGAATGTGCTTTACAATGGAGTTCCCGTCTATATTCAACGTGTCGATGAAGCGAATGAAACGGCGAGAATTTTTCCGCTGGATGAACCGCAAAAAGAGCAGGATGTCCCACTGTATACGTTGGAAGAACACTAAACGGCACCGACTGTTTGGTGTTTTTTTGTTGTGAGCCACACGAGGATTCCCTTGTGAGCAAAGGCTGCCAAAACGGCAGCCTTTGTCTTACAGAAAGATACGATTAGCGCGGGAAATACTCGCGCCAGCGCTGATCGACAAGCTTGGCGACATCGGGATGGCTCGTAACTTCGTCAGGATAAAACGGCTTCATGCGGGCATCGATAATCAGCGGACCCTCATAGCGAATTTTGTTGCGGACGATCGAAGCTTTGGCATACAGATCGTGAGCAGGATCAAAGCGGGTAAACACCGTCCATAAGAAACGGGTTTGATCGGAAGCGATCGTGGCATCATCGACCAGACAGATCAGCGGCCATTCCGCAAGCCGTTGCTGGGCACACTCCACCAGCCGTTCGGCAAGCGTCGGATCTTGTTCGTAGCTTGTCCCGGAAATGACCAGACAACCGGCGCAGAACGGTTCGATCTTGCCGAAGCCGGGAATCTCCCCGCCATGATAGGACCGGGGGAGTTCGCGAACCGGCTCGCCAATTCCCAACATGATGCCTTTGCTGCCATGGTTGAATTTTCGGCCCGTATAGTCCAGTGTGTCGTTGGAGGTGTCATTGACGATCAACAGGTCTCGCTCCGGTTGAAACCGGGCGAGAATCGTCTCCAGAAACGGGGCAAAATTGGCCAGCTCGCACGGAACATCGGTTACGAGCAGAAATTTGGTCAAGGTGAGCTGTCCTTCGCCCAATATACGGAAGGCATGAGCCATTGCTTCCTTATAGTAACTTTCCCGGACGACGGCGCCGGCCAAGGCATGAAACCCTGTTTCTGCGTACGTCCACAGTGATTTTACCCCTGGCATAACCACAGGGAACAGCGGCGAGAGCAGCCGCTGCAAATATTCGCCGATAAAATAGTCTTCCTGGCGAGGCTTGCCGACCACGGTAGCGGGATAGATCGCGTCCTTGCGGCGAAAAGCTTGCTTTACTTGAAAAACGGGAAAGTCATGCTGCAAGGAATAATAGCCAAAATGATCGCCAAACGGTCCCTCGGGGCGGCGCAAATGCGGCGGAACGAGACCGGTATAGACAAATTCGGCATCAGCCACGATTTTGTGCGGATGGTTGGGTACGTCAACGAGCGGTAATTTTTCCCCCATCAGCAAGGACGCAAACATGAGTTCCGGGACCATTTCCGGCAGAGGGGCGATCGCGGAAATAATCAGCGCCGGTGGACCGCCGATCGTCAGTGTCACGGGCAGAGCCTGGTTTTGTTTCTCCGCTTCATGATAATGAAACCCGCCGCCTTTATGAATTTGCCAGTGGATGCCTGTGGTGTTCCGATCGTAAATTTGAATGCGGTACATGCCCAGGTTATGCTCTTTGGTTTGCGGATGCTCGGTATAGACAAGCGGCAAAGTCACAAACGGACCGCCGTCGAGATGCCAGCTGGTCAAAGCGGGCAGCTCCGTCAAATCGACATCCTGCGTCGTCTGCTGCAATACCGGTGCTTGGCTGGGGGAAACCGTTTTGGTCCCGGCCCGCATCACTCCCAGCAGGGGATCACGGAGTTGCCAAAGGGCGGAAAGCTTCGGCGGCATCAGCTTGTCCAGTCCGCTGACCAACTCTTTGACGATCGTTTCCGGTCGGGGACCGACAGCCATATCAACCCGTTCGACCGTACCAAACAAGTTGGTGACGACTGGAAACGACTTTCCTTTTACATTGGTAAACAACAGCGCGGGACCTTGTTCGGCGATGACCCGGCGATGAATTTCCGCCAGTTCCAGATGCGGATCGACGGGCGCGCTGATTTCGAGCAGTTGTCCGGCCTGTCGCAATTGTTGGAGAAAGGAGCGGAGATTTGTATGCATTTGACCACCTCGTGTACGAATCTGTCAACTTAACTGTACACGATGCTGCTGGAATCTTCTAGCTTTTCCTCGAGAATCACAAAAACTTTGCCATTCCCATTTGAAATAGAAAAAATGCAGCTGATTCCGGGGTGCCTCCTCTCAAAGGCGGTGGTGGCCAAACGGTTAACAAGGAATCGGCTGCTTTGTTGTTTCATCACGTTGTCAGAAGCGAGCAGGTTAGTCGGCGCGTTGCTTTTTGTATTGGATGCGCGGAATATTGAACCGCGCGCGGTGCAGGGTTGCCTGGCCTTTCTGGAAATACAGGAAGGCGGTGGTGATCCACTTGGAGACTAAGGCTACAATGACATATACAACGAACAAATGGAAGTAGTTCGTCCCGTTCAGCAACTGAAACAACCCAACCACGACGAACACCGGCTTTAAAACAAAGGCAAAAAATACACAGACTCCGATGCTGTAAATATAGTAATTTTTTTGCTGGTTGACGGTCCATTGATACATCAGCATGAAGACAACGGGAACCAGCGAAGCATCCAGCGAAAAGCTGCCTGGCTGCGAAGGGATGATATGATACGGATAGGCCCATAACGATTGCGCCGCGCCCATGTTGTCCAGATAGGAAAACCAGATATGGATGTTCGTACCGAAAAAGCCAAAATGAAACGCTTTTTTGCGGTCAAGCAGCAAAAGCAGGACAAGCAGCGGGACGATCAGCATGGCCACGTAGGTCCAATATTGCCACGTTCCCATATGGGAATAGCGGAACCAGTAACTTAACCAGGTGTCAGTCAATCTTTCCTGCAGGGTGTGAATTTGGTTGAGCGCTTCTGTTTGACTCGCTGTCATCATGACGTGCCTCCTTTTTCTATCGATCCAAACCCCGGTGGTTCAGGCAAATGTCTCGCGAATGTTGCTAATTAGCATTCCCCGTTTTTCCATTTTCACTACTCGGTACTGGCGGCTTGTTCCTGAAGAAATCTTCTCTCGTTTCGCCCGCTTACGTGTATAATGGCAACAGAGGTGTTGTGATGAAAAATCGAACCTTTCGCTTTACCTTGCAGGCGAGAATGATTTTGTTGATAACCATACTGGCGATATTGATCGTTGGTCTGATCGGGTTGGTCTTTTATTCTTTAATTGCGCAAACGATTGAAGAGCAGGTAGGGAAACGGGCGTTGAATACGGCGCGGATCGTCGCCAATTTGCCCGAGGTGAGAGCGGCATTTGACAGCGCCAATCCTTCGGTTATCATTCAACCGCTGGCGGAGAATGTCCGGCGTCAGACAGGGGCGGAGTTCGTAGTTGTCGGGGACAAGCACGGCATTCGGCTGGCGCATCCGTTGGTCAGCCGCATCGGCAAGGAGATGGTCGGCGGCGATAGTGAAGATGCGCTGCAGCACGGTGCTTCTTATGTATCGAAGGCGGTAGGCAGCCTCGGGCCTTCGCTTCGCGGCAAGACGCCGGTCCTGAATGAACAGGGGGAAATCGTCGGGATCGTCTCGGTCGGTTTTTTGTTGGAAGATATCGATGAGATGGTTGCTGGCTACCGCACGAGAATCTTGTTGATTTTGATCGTCTCGCTCGTCATTGGAATCGTCGGGGCAATTTGGCTGAGCAGGTATTTCAAGCGAGCCATTCTTGGTTTGGAACCGGAAGAGATTACCGCCTTGTTTGTGGAACGGAACGCTTTGATCGAGTCGGTGCGGGAAGGGATCGTGGCGATCGACCGCCACGGAAATGTGACGATGGTCAATCAGGCCGCTACCGCGATCTTAAACCTGCCCCCGCGCGAGCAGGTGATCAAACAGCCGATTACCCACCTAATTCCCAACACCAAAATGCTGGAGGTGCTGAAAACGGGAGAACAGCAGCTTGACCGCGAATTCAACGCGTCCGGCAAAGAGATACTGGTCAACCGCGTGCCGATTCAGATCGAGCAAAACGTCATCGGCGTCGTCAGCAGTTTTCGTCCCAAATCGGATATTGAACAGCTGTCGGCAGAATTGTCGCAAGTAAAGCGGTATGCCGACGTCTTGCGCGCCCAGACCCATGAGTTCCACAATTTGCTGTATACTATTTCCGGCCTGTTACAACTGGGGTCGATTCAAGAAGCGATTGAACTGATCTCCAGCGAGACGAATGCGCAGCAGGAAATGGTGCTGTTTTTGGCTAAAAAAATATCTGATCCGCTGATCGGCGCCTTGCTGGTCGGGATGCAAAACCGGGCAAAAGAGCTGAAAATACAATTTGTGATCAATGAAGACAGCCAATTGCAACCGCTTCCGCCAGAGGTCAACCGGCAGCAACTGATTATTATTATGGCCAATTTGATCCAAAACGCGTTTGAAGCCGTACTTGACTCCCGGGTGAAGCAGAAATACGTGGAATGTTACGTCTCTTATGCAGGCAAGGAATTTTTATTCGAGGTGGATGACTCCGGTCCGGGTATCGATAAGCAGATTCAAGACAAAATTTTTGCCTACGGCTTTTCCACGAAACAGGGAGAAAATCGCGGGATCGGGTTGGCCAAAGTGAAAACGATGGTGGAGGAAATGAATGGGTATATACTGGTGAGTGACAGTGAACGGGGCGGCAGCTTGTTTACCATCTCGCTGCCGATGAGAAAGGAGCAGGCTTGATGAGTACAATCGATGTGCTTATTGTGGAAGATGATCGGCGCATTATTGAGATTAATCAAAAATTTATCGAAAAGCTGGAGGGCTTTTCCGTAATCGCTCTGGCAACCAACGGCGAGCAGGCGAAAGAGTTGCTGGCCTATACGAAGCCGCAGCTTGTGCTGCTTGACGTCTATTTGCCCGATATGCTGGGAATCGAACTGGTTTGGCATATCCGCCAGCATTACCGGGATATAGATATTATTATGATAACGGCCGCCCGGGAGATCGAGATGGTCTACGAGGCATTGCGCGGCGGGGTGTTTGATTACATTGTCAAGCCGCTCATTTTTGAATCATTTCAGGAACGGATGGAAAGTTACCGCAATCATTTAAAACGACGCGATCGCGGTTCGGGGATTGTTGACCAGGCGGAAATCGACCTGTTGCTTACCCGCGGCCAGCCGCAAAACAAGCCGAAAGAGACCGTCATGCCAAAAGGTATTGACAGCTTGACGCTGGAAAAAGTGATTCAGGCGGTCAGCCAGGCACGTGAAGCGGGAGTAACGGCGGAAGAGGTAGGCAAGTTGATCGGCACAAGCAGGACGACAGCGAGAAGATATTTGGAGTTTCTCGTCACCGAGGGGCGGATTCGCGCGGATTTGGTCTATGGTACCGTCGGCAGGCCGGAGCGAAAATATTTAGGGCAATTGTGAACTTTATGAACAAAATAGACAAAAAAGACAAAATGACATTTATGAACGAAAACTATGTTTGCCTCCCATTCAATGATATTTTAATTACACAAGCTGAAAACGCTTACAGAAAACAAAAATAAGGGGGAACAAACAATGGCTAAAAAAGGTATCCTTCTTGCCTTAACGACTCTGCTCGCTGTTGGCTTGACAGCCTGTGGCGGCGGCAACTCAGGGAGCGGCAGTACAGGCGGCCAAGCGGGGGGAGCAAGCGGCGGATCTTCTTACCCGGAAAAACCGATCGTCATGGTTGCACCATCGGGCGCAGGCGGAGGCTGGGATATGACCGCCCGCGCGATCAGCAAAGTATTGCTGGAAACGAAGCTCGTGGACAAAACGATTACCGTGGAAAATCAACCGGGTGGCGGCGGAACGGTCTTCATGGCAGATTATGTGAATAATTATAAAGGCGATCCGTATCGGCTGTTTGTCAGTTCACCGCCGATCTTGATCAACAATTTGAAAAAAGAGGGCAATACGCCATATGGCTACAAGGATGTGACTCCGCTGGCCCAGCTCACGAAGGATTTCGGAGCCGTTGCGGTGAAAGCGGATTCACCATACAAAGACATGAAAAGCTTGCTGGATGATCTGAAAGCAGATCCTTCAAAGTTGACGCTGGCTGGCGGATCGGCACCGGGTTCGATGGACCATTTGGTGGGAATTCTACCCGCTGCCAAATACGGCATCGATCCGAAAGCGATCAAATACGTCTCCTACGACGGTGGCGGTGAAGCGTTGGCAGCCTTGCTGGGCGGAAATGCCGATTTCATCGGGACGGATGCCTCCAGTTTGACTGAGTACCTGAAAGCCGGAAAAATCCGCATTTTGGGGATTGCTGCCGATGAGCGTCTTGGCGGTGACTTGAAAGATGTCCCAACATTCAAAGAACAAGGAATTGACGCAACCTTCAATATTTGGCGCGGAGCGTTTGGTCCTCCTGACATGCCGGAAGATGCCAAAAAATATTGGGATGAAAAATTGAAAGCGTTGTCTGAAAACGAGGCATGGAACAAGGAATTGGCTGCGAATGGCTGGATCAGTGAGTATCGGGATGCCGCCAGCTTCCAAACATTCCTTGACGAGCAAAATACACTGATTACGGACTTGCTGACGTCATTGGGCATGCAAAAATAAGGAAAAAGGGGAGGTTGTCTCCCCTCTTTCTCCATTTTCGTCCAATGGATGGTCACATACTGATTTCGGGGAGGGGAGCAAATGAACAAAACTTTTGATCGCTACGCAAGCGTGTTTTTCGCCTTAGTCGGTGCTTTTTTTGTCAACGGCAGCCGACAAATCGCAACAAGTGCATACGGAAGTGAAGTTGGTCCCAATATTTTTCCGCTCTTCCTAGGCATTATTTTAATTCTTTTAAGTATTCGGCTGTTTTATGAAACGTTCTCCTACAAGCAGACGCAACAGGAGAAAACGGCGGTAAATATAAAAGGCTTTGTCATCATGCTCGTGGCGACGTTCCTGTATGCCATTCTGCTGGAGCCGATCGGGTATGTGATCAGCACGTTTCTCTTCCTTACGCTCGGATTTAAGGTGATGGGCAACAAGAGCTGGTGGAAAACATTGTTGATTGCGCTTGCCTTTTCCGTGATCGTCTATGTCGTTTATGTGAAAATCCTAGAAGGAACATTGCCGGGACTGCCATCCTGGCTTGGATAAGGGGGGATTGTGATGTCAGTGATGCAATATTTGGCCGACGGGTTCTCGGTGGCGCTGCAATGGCAAAATATTTTGTTTGCGTTTGTCGGTGTGGTCATCGGAACGGCAGTAGGCGTTTTGCCGGGGATTGGGCCGATGAGCGGCGTAGCGCTGTTGCTTCCCGTGACCGCTTCCATGACGGGAGGATTGCCACCGGAACAGGCGGCTGCCAGTTCGTTGATCTTGCTGGCCGGGGTATATTATGGGGCAATGTACGGCGGTTCGACCACGTCCATCCTGATTAATACCCCTGGTGAGTCCTCGTCTGTGGTCACGACACTGGACGGATACCAGATGGCGAAAAAAGGAAAGGCCGGCTCCGCTTTGGCGATTTCGGCGATCGGCTCGTTTGTGGCTGGAGTCGTCGCTTTGATTGGATTGGTATTTTTGGCTGGCCCGCTGTCGGAAGCGGCGATCAAATTCGGCCCGGCCGAATACTTTTCCTTAATGATCCTGGGCTTGTGTGCAGTCAGCGGTCTTGGCGGAAAATCGATGACCAAAGCGCTGATCATGACCGTCTTGGGACTGCTGTTGGCAACGATCGGGATCGATACGGTCTCCGGAGTGAGCCGGTTTACCTACGATATTCCGGAACTGTACCAGGGACTGGAATTTTTAACGATTGCTGTCGGGCTGTTTGCCTTGGGCGAAGTTTTCAAAACGATTATTGAAAAAGATGATCAACCGGATGAAATTATCAAAGTGGGCCGCGTGCTTCCAACGAAGGAAGATTTGAAACAAAGTGCCGGACCGATTGCCCGCGGTTCTATTCTCGGCTTTTTCATCGGCGTTCTGCCTGGCGCTGGTGCGACGCTGGCTTCTTTCTTCTCCTATATCCTGGAGAAAAAGATCAGCAAAAACCCGGAGAAATTCGGAACAGGAGCGATCGAAGGCGTTGCCGCACCGGAATCGGCAAACAACGGCGCTTCCGGAGGCGCGATGATTCCTTTGCTGACATTGGGGATTCCCGGCTCCGGCACAACCGCGATTTTGATGGGCGCACTGATGATGTACAACGTGCAGCCGGGACCGCTGCTTTTCTCCGATCACCCGCAAATCGCCTGGGGGTTGATCGCCAGCATGTTTATAGGAAACTTGATGTTGCTGATTTTGAACATGCCATTGGTGAAAGTTTTCGCGAAAATTATTGAAACCCCGAGCAAATATTTGCTGCCGATGATTATCGCCATCTCGATTTTTGGCGTGTATGCGGTGCAAATCAACACTTTTGACCTGATTTTGCTGACCTGTTGCGGGGTGGCCGGGTACTTCTTTGTCAAAAATGATTTTCCGTTGGCGCCTTTGGTGTTGGGCCTGATTTTGGGACCGATGATCGAAAACAACATGCGCCGGGCGTTGACCACGTCCAATGGCGACTTTATGATTTTCCTGCAAAAACCGCTGTCGCTGATTTTCTTGATTATCGCATTGCTCTGGCTGGTTATCCCGATTTTGATGAAAAAACGCGGCAAAAAAGTCGTGATCAACGTGGAAGGATAAACCAACGGGAGGGATTGACAAGTTTCTGCCCCTCTCCTAAGATGGGGGGAAAACTGCAATCGGATGGAGAGGGGAGAAGCAAGATGTTGTCAATCGAACCGGTCACTTTGACCGGAGAACAGGTCCGTCTGGAACCGTTGGCCATTGCCCATGCCGACCAGCTGTTTGAGGCCGGCAACTTTGAACAAATTTGGACGTATATGTCTATCGAGATCAGCCGGCCGGAAGATGTGCATTCCTTCATCGCCGCCGCTATGGAAGGGCAAAAAGCCGGAACGGATCTGCCGTTTGCGATCATCGATCGGCGGACGGACAAGGCGATCGGCAGCACCCGTCTGTTGAATATCTCCAGAAAAGACAGACATGTTGAAATTGGCTTTACCTGGATAACGCCGGCATACTGGAAAACAGCCGTCAATACGGAATGCAAATGGTTGCTGTTGCGACATTGCTTTGAACAACTGGGCTGTGTCCGGGTGCAGATCAAGACCGATGCGCGCAATCTCAATTCACAACGCGCCATCGAACGGTTGGGTGCGGTTCGCGAAGGATTGTTGCGCAATGAACGGATTGTCCGCAACGGCTATGTGCGCGACGCGGTTTATTACAGTATCATTGACCGGGAATGGCCGGAAGTCAAACAAAGGTTGCAGGCGTACTTGCAACGAGCATAGCGAAAAAGCAAGGTTGCCGCAGAGAATAGCGGCAACCTTTTTTTGTGTTTGAATCTTTGGATGTTATTTGGGCTGTAAGCGATTACAATAAAAGGGAATAACGAAAACTTGTGTGGGGGAGGAAACGGAAATGACGCGATTGCACGCGATCAAACCGGTGAAAAAAGCGCGAATTGGCTTATATAGCATCGGGTTGCAAGCATATTGGGGACAGTTTCCGGGTTTAAAGGAACGCTTGATCGACTATGGGAAATTTTTGGAACAGTCCATGATGATGTGGGGAGAGGTGTTCCATTACGGACTGGTCGACACGGAAGCGGAAGGCAGACGGGCCGGAGAGTGGTTTGCCCGCCAAAACGTCGATCTGATCTTTTGCCATTCCGCCACATATGCAACCAGTTCTGTCGTATTGCCGATCCATCAGCACTGTCTTGCTCCCGTCGTTATTTTGAACCTGCAGCCGACAGCGCGGATCAACTACGATCAGACGACGACAGGAGAATGGTTGGCCCACTGCGGCGCCTGCCCGGTTCCGGAGATTGCCAACGCGTTTAACCGGGCAAATCTGCCGTTTCGCGTGGTCAATGGCTTGTTAGGATTGCAGCAAACCCCTGCCGTTTCGCTGACCGACGAACGAACGAGCCACCGTAAGGAAGCGATTCGCGCCTGGCAGCAAATCGCGGAATGGATACAGGCGGCAACCGTGCGCCGGACGCTACGCAGCAGCCGGTTTGGTTATCTCGGCAACACATACGGCGGCATGCTTGATCTATACAGCGACTTTACGATGCTGCAAGCTCAGCTGGGCATCCATGTCGAGCTGCTGGAAATGTGTGATCTTGCCCGTTTTTGCGGCGAAGTGACGCCGCGGCAAGTGCAAGCCAAACGCGAGGAAATTTTCGAAACGTTCGAAATCAGCGGCACTTCCACCGCTGATCCGATCGCCCGTATGCCGAGCGATGAGCAGCTGGAGTGGTCCTGCAAGGTAGCGGCCGCCCAGGAAATATTAGTCAGAGAGTATGATCTGGATGCGCTCAGTTACTATTACCACGGCGCGCCTGGCAGTGAATATGAAAAATTGCAGGCCGGATTTATCGTTGGTCATTCGCTGTTGACGGCGCGAGGAATCCCTTGCGCGGGCGAAGGCGATTTGAAAACGGCGGTGGCGATGAAAATTTGCGATATTTTGGGCAAGGGGGGAAGTTTTGCGGAGATCGTGGTGGTGGATTATGACGATCAAACGATATTGCTCGGACATGACGGTCCCTTCCATTTGGCGATCGCGGAAGGAAAACCGGTATTAAGAGGAATGGGTCTGTATCATGGCAAGCAAGGAGCGGGTGTCTCTGTCGAGGCAAAAGTGCGCACCGGACCGGTCACGACCTTGAATCTGACGCAGACAGGAGACGGCAAATTAAAACTGATCAGCGGGGAAGGGACCGCAACTGACGGACCGATAATGAAAATCGGAAATACGCAAACCCCTGTATTTTTCGGGAAACATCCGGACGACTATCTGGAAATGTGGTTTCGCGAGGCACCGACCCATCATTGTGCCATGTCGATCGGGCACAACGCCGGCCTATTTGACAAAGTGGCTGATCTTTTGGCGTGTAGCCATACAATTTTGAAGTAAAGTTAAACAAAATAAAACAAAAACAAATACAGAAAAAACAAAAACAATCTCTTTTATTTTTGGGGAAAGGTGCTATAATCAGAAATATACAAAAATAACCAATGGAACAAAGGAGGTCTCAATGGTAACAAGCTTATGGGATCATTCCACAGCCTCCCAATTGGCGCCCGGTCTGGAGGAACTGGTGTACCGTTCCAATCTGCTTGGTGCTGACCGGCGTGTTTGCAACTGGGGTGGCGGGAACACGTCGATGAAAACGATCACCCGTGATTTCCGCGGTCGCGAAGTCCAGGTCATGTGGGTGAAGGGCAGCGGTTCCGATTTGGCGACGATGAAAATATCCCAATTTACCGGGCTCAAGCTGGAAGATGTGACACCCTTGCTGGAACGTGCCGAGATGTCGGATGAAGAGATGGTTGCGTACTTGTCGCATTGTATGCTCGACAGCAAGCAACCACGACCTTCGATCGAAACTTTGCTGCACGCCTTTCTGCCTTTCCGCCATGTCGACCATACGCATCCGGATGCGATCATCAGCATTTGTTGCGCCGACAATGGTCAGAATATTGCGGAAGAAATATACGGCAAGCGGTTTGTCTGGGTTCCCTACATTCGTCCGGGATTTCAGCTGTCGAAAATGATTGCGGAAGCCGTGCAAAACAATCCGGAGGCGGAGCTGGTCTTGATGGAAAAGCACGGATTGGTGACGTGGGGAGAAACTTCTGAAGAATGCTACCGCAACACTGTGCGCATCATCCAGGAGGCGGAGCGTTATATTCAGGCACGTACCCAAGAACGTTCGCTGTTTGGCGGGACCAAGCACAATCCGGTTGCTCCGGAAGAACGCAAGCGTATTTTGGCGGAGCTGCTGCCGCTGGTTCGTGGTGCCGTCGGGCAATCCAAACCGATGATTGTCACCAGTGATGACAGTCCGGAAATTTTACGGTTTGTCAACAGTCACGCTGCCGCCGAATTATCCCAAATTGGCGCTGCCTGTCCGGATCATCTCGTTCATACCAAGCGGGTTCCCTTGTTTGTTGACTGGCAGCCTGCCGCAGAAGACAGGGAAATGTTGAAGCAGAAGCTCCTTGCCGGCATTGCCGATTATGCCGAACAGTACCGTCAATATTTTGCTCGCAACAAACAGGAAGGCGACAGCATGGCGGAAGCCGCGCCGCGCGTCATCTTGATCCCCGGCATCGGGATGATCAACACGGGAAAAAGCTGGCAGATGGCAAAGGTCAGCGAACAGTTGTATCATCGCGCCGTTGCCGTGATGGCCGGATCGACCGTGCTTGGAAATTTTGTCTCTCTCAACGAGCAGGAATCTTACCTGGTGGAATATTGGCCGCTGGAACTTTACAAGCTATCGCTCGCGCCGGCAGAAGCGGAGTTTTCCCGCAAAGTTGCGCTGGTGACAGGGGGAGCCGGCGGGATTGGCAGCGAGACGTGCCGAAGGTTTGCTGCTGAGGGGGCGCATCTGGTTATCGCCGATCTCAATCAGGAAGGGGCAGAAAAGCTGGCCGCAGAGATCAATGAGCAATTTGGCGAAGGCCGCGCGATCGCGGTAAAGGTCGATGTAACTGACGAAAGCGGCGTTCAGGCCGCGTTCACCCAGGCCGCGCTCACCTACGGCGGAGTTGACATTGTCGTCAACAATGCTGGTTTGGCCACCTCCAGTCCGTTTGCGGATACCACCTTGCAAGAATGGCAGCTGAACCTCGATGTGCTGGGGACCGGTTATTTCCTCGTCGCCCGCGAAGCGTTCAAGCAAATGAAAGCGCAAGGAACCGGAGGCGCGCTGGTTTTTGTCGGCTCGAAAAATTCCATCTATGCCGGCCGAAATTCAGCAGCGTACAGTGCGGCTAAAGCGCTTGAAGTACATTTGGCCCGCTGCATCGCGGTAGACGGGGGTGCCGACGGGATTCGCGTCAATGCGGTATTGCCCGATGCGGTGCTGCAAGGTTCAGCGATCTGGAATTCAAATTGGCGAAATGAACGGGCGGCCGCTTACGGAATCGAGCCGGATCAACTGGAAGAGTATTACCGGCAGCGGACCACGTTGCAGGTCAATGTCTTGCCGCGCGATATTGCGGAAGGAATCTTGTTCTTTGCCTCTTCCAAAGCTGCCAAAACAACCGGATGCATGCTGACGATTGACGGGGGCGTCCCGGCGGCTTTTCCGAGATGATCTTGGAAACAGACTGAATTTGCTGAGTTGTCAGCAACCGGCAGGGAATCGAGGAAAGGAGATGAGGGAATGACCGATCGGGCTTACGCGTTATTTGAGGAACAGCAGCGGGCGAGAGGGATCGATGTGGAGTTGGTCAAACAAAGATTGAAATCGTTTACAATCGAGACACCCTCATGGGGATACGGCGATTCCGGGACCCGTTTTAAAACTTTTCAAAAAGTCGGTGTCCCGCGAAATCCGTTCGAGAAGCTGGAGGACGCGGCAGAAGTGCATCGGCTGACAGGAGTCTGTCCGTCAGTCGCCATCCATATTCCGTGGGATAAAGTCGACGACTACGAACAATTGAAGCGGCATGCCGAGCAGCTCGGTTTGCGCATCGGTGCGGTCAATCCGAATCTGTTCCAGGAAGATGAATATATGTTGGGCAGCGTTTGCAATGCGGACCCGGCGATTCGGCGAAAAGCGGTTGACCATTTGCTGGAATGTGTAACGATTGCCCGGCAAACCGGCTCCCGCGAGTTAAGCCTGTGGATTGCTGATGGCACCAACTATCCCGGTCAGGCCGATTTCCGCAAGCGCAAAGGCTGGTTATTGGAATCGTTGGCAGAAGTCTACCGGGCGATGCCGGCTGAGATGCGGATGCTGATCGAATACAAGTTTTTTGAACCTGCTTTTTACCATACCGACCTTGCCGACTGGGGTATGGCCTTCAACCTGGCGCAAAAGCTCGGCCCGCAGGCGCAAGTTCTCGTTGATACCGGACATCATCCGCCGGGAACGAACGTCGAACATCTCGTTGCCTACCTGATCGACGAGCAAAAATTGGGCGGGTTCCATTTTAACAGCCGCAAATATGCCGACGATGATTTAATCGTTGGTGCAATCAACCCGTACGAATTGTTTCTCATCTTTTTTCAAATCATTAGCGCATCCGCCGATCAAAATCCACAAGTCCGGACCACCGTGGAGAAGATCGCGTATATGATTGACCAGTCGCACAATATTGAGCCGAAAATACCGGCAATGATTCGCTCGGTGCTGAATATCCAGACGCAATACGCCAAAGCGTTGCTGATCAATTTGGAAGAAGTGCGCGCGGCTCAGGATGCCCAAGATGTTCTGGCGGCCGAAGACGCCGTAAGAAAAGCGTTTGAGATGGACGTAGGTCCGCTTTTGACGGTGATCCGCGAAGAAATGGGATTGCCGCACGATCCGATGAAAGCGTTTGCGGAAAGCGCCTATGCCAGCAAAATTCTCGCTCGCGGCAAAGGTGGTGCAAGCTGGTGAGCAGCGTACTCGCCTTCGATTTCGGCGCCAGCAGCGGCAAAGCGTATCGGGGAAAATTGCTGGACGGCCGTCTGCATATAGAAGAAGTGCACCGCTTTGCCAATCAGCCGGTTCGAGTCAATGGCCATCTCTATTGGGACATTCTGCAGCTGTTTCAACAGATCAAATGGGGACTGCTGAAAACGAAGCAAGAGGGCGAATACCCCGCGGCTATCGGGATTGATTCATGGGCTGTCGATTTTGGCTTGCTGGACGAAACGGGCGAACTGCTGGGCAACCCGTATCACTATCGCGATCGGCGGACAGACGGCGTGATGCAGGAAGTTTTTGCGCAAATACCACGGACGGAAATTTTTCACCGAACCGGGATTCAGTTTTTGCCATTTAATACGCTTTACCAGCTGTACGCTTTGCGCAAAACCAACCCGGGTCAATTGGAAAAAGCAACCGATCTGTTGATGATCCCCGCTTTGTTCCGCTATTTTTTGACCGGGGAGAAACATAATGAGTTCAGCAACGCCACCACTACCCAGTTCTACAATCCGCAGATCGGCGGATGGGATACCGAATTGTTGCGCCGGCTGCAATTGCCGGAGAAGCTGATGGGGCCGATCCTGCCGCCAGGAAGCCGGGCGGGCGTGCTGCAGCAGGAGATTTGCCGTGAACTCGGGGTTCCATCTATCCCGGTTATTGCGGTGGCGGAACACGATACGGGTTCGGCGGTAGCGGCCATTCCGACAGATCAGGAGGATTTTGTCTATCTCAGTTGCGGTACATGGTCATTAATGGGCACGGAACAAAGGCAGGCGTTGATTAATCAGCAGGTGCTTGCCGCCAACTTCACCAATGAAGGCGGGGCGGGGCAAACGTTTCGCTTGTTGAAAAACATCATGGGACTGTGGATTTTGCAGGAGTGCATCCGCGCATGGGAAACCGAAGGGAGCAACACCAGCTACGAACAGTTGCTGGACCGGGCGGCGGCGGCAGACGCTTTTGCCTGCTTCATCGATCCCGATCATCCTTCTTTTCTTCATCCTGAACAGATGCCAGCGCAAATTATGCAATATTGTCTGGAGACCGGGCAGCAACCGCCGGCAAACACAGGTGCAACGGTTCGTTGCGTGCTGGAAAGCCTTGCGTTAAAATACCGGTATATCTTGGAACGTACGGAACAGTTGACAGGAAAGCGGTACAACGGTCTGCATATCGTTGGGGGCGGCATTCATAACAAACTGCTCTGCCAATTTACGGCCAATGCGATTGGACGGCCCGTCTGGGCGGGACCGGTGGAAGCGAGTGCGATCGGCAATATTTTGTTGCAGATGATTGCGCTTGGACAAATCGCCGATCTGGCCAGTGGCAGAAACATGGTGAAAGCTTCTTTCCCGGTGACGGTTTACCAGCCGGCAGAGCAGCGCGATTGGGAGAATGCGTACCAGCGTTTCCTGGACATAACCGGATTACTACGAAGTGAGGAAAGAGGATGACCATGCTTGTAGCAGAACGCCTGGAAAAAATCGTTCGTCTGGTAAACGAAAAAGGAAGCTTGCGGGTTTCCGAGTTGAGCGAAATATGCAAAGTGACGGAAGAAACGATTCGCCGCGACCTCGATAAACTGGAACAAGCGGGACGGTTGCTGCGCAGCCACGGCGGAGCGGTCAGCATCCGTGAGCAACAGCCGGAAACGCCCTATTTTGAACGGGAAATCGCGTATGCGGAAGAGAAACGCAAGATCGCGCAGCAAGCGATTCAATACATTGAACCTCACGACCGGATCATTCTCGATGCCAGCACGACCGCCTGGTACATGGCTTCGATTATGCCAGACATGCCGATCACCGTCCTGACCAATTCGTTGAAAGTGGCAATGGAGCTTAGCAGCAAGGAAAAGATCGAAGTGATTTGCACCGGCGGAATTTTGGCACCCCGTTCACTCTCCTTTGTCGGGCCGCGAGCGGAAAAGTTTCTCGATGCGTATTACGTTGACAAGGCGTTTCTATCCTGCAAAGGGTTGCATTTGGAAAGAGGCATCAGCGAGTCCAACGAACTGCAGGCACTGGTGAAGAAGAAAATGCTTGGCATTTCCGAAAAAGTGTATTTGCTTGCCGATCACAGCAAATTTGGCATTCAGGCTTTCACCGTCGTGGCCGGATTGAAGCAGGTCCACGAAATCATTACCGATAGTCTGGTAGACCAAGCCTTCATTGCACAACTGAAAGAAAAGTCGGTGTCCGTTACGATCACCTCTTAAAAAACAGTGATTGAAGGTGGCTTATGTTGAATGTGTCGCTGTTTATTACCTGTTTAAGCGATGCCGTTCATCCCGGTGTCGGGAAAGCGATCGCCCGTTTGTTGGCGCGTCATGGCATTGCGGTTGATTTTCCGGCAATTCAGACGTGCTGCGGCCAGCCCGCGTTCAACAGCGGGTATTGGGAAGAAGCGAGAGCGGCTGCGCAAACTCTGCTGGCTGCCTTTGACGAAAGCGATTTCGTCATCTCGCCTTCCGGTTCCTGCACAGGGATGATCCATCACTATTTCCCCAAGCTGTTCGCCGATGATCCCGTGCAACTGAAAAAAGCGCGCTCATTGGCGGAAAAGACGTTTGAATTTAGCCAATTTTTTGTCAATGTGTTGGGGCTTGAACGGCTTGGCGCCCGGTTTCCTCATAAAGTAACGTACCATCCTTCTTGTCACGGCAGCCGGATCTTGGGGGTAAAAAACGAACCGTTGACACTGTTGCAAAATGTGGAAGGGCTGGAGCTGGTTCCACTGCCTTATGCGGAGGATTGCTGCGGCTTTGGCGGAACGTTCGCCGTAAAAATGAGCGAGATTTCCGGAGCGATGGTCGAAGAAAAAGTCGACCATGTGCTGGAGTCGGAAGCAGAGGTGCTGGTCGGGCTTGATTTGGGCTGTTTGCTGAATATCGCTGGCCATCTTCGCTATCGGGGGAAAAACTTGCGTGTCATGCATCTTGCCGAATTGCTGGAGGAAGGGGTGCGAGGCCAGTGAGCCATACGATGAAAGACTCTGTCAGAGAGCGGGCGCAGGCAGCTCTGCAGGACGATTATTTGCGCAATGCGGTGAAATTTACGACAGAGCGGTTGCGCAGCGGCAAGCAGAGCGCTGCGGCAGAACTGGGGCATTGGGAAGAATGGCGCGAGCGCGGTCGAGCAATTCGCTTGCACACGATTGCCCACCTTGATTATTATCTGGCTCAGTTTGCCGACAATGCACGCCAGCAAGGGGCCCATGTCCACTTTGCCTTTACCAAGGAGGAGGCAGTGGCGATCACGCTGGAGATCGCGCGGCGGAACAAAGCGAGATCGGTTGTAAAATCCAAATCGATGGTGTCTGAAGAACTGCACATGAACGAAGCTTTGGCAGAAGCGGGAATCGAGACGGTGGAAACCGACTTGGGCGAATATATTATCCAACTCGCCAATGAGCCTCCTTCCCACATCATTATTCCGGCGATTCACAAAAACAAGGAGCAAATTGCCGAAGTGTTGTCCAGGGAAGCCGGCAAGCAGCTTCCTGCGGAGACTTCTGTCTTGGCGCAATTCGCCAGACAAAAATTAAGGCAAAAGTTTTTGCAGGCTGACATCGGGATGACCGGCTGCAACTTTGCGATTGCGGAAAGCGGTTCGATCGTGCTGTTCGAGAACGAGGGCAACGCCAGGATGGTCAGCACGCTGCCGCGCACGCAGATTACCTTGATGGGCATGGAGCGGATTATTCCGACCTGGGCCGATTTGGAGGTGATGGCAACGCTCTTGCCAAGATCGGCAACCGGGCAAAAGTTGACCGTCTACCTGTCCGGCATCACCGGTCCGAAACGGACGGAAGACAGCGACGGACCGGAGGAGCTGCACATTATCATCATTGACAACGGACGCTCTCTGCAGCTGGGCGATCCCGACTTTCAGGAATTGCTCAATTGTATCCGCTGCGGTGCTTGTCTCAATGTATGTCCGGTGTATCGGCAAATTGGCGGCCACTCCTATGGAAGCACTTACAGCGGACCGATTGGAGCGGTCTTGACGCCGGCGCTCGTCAAAAATGCTGCCGAGTGGAACGATATCGCCTATGCTTCCAGTCTGTGCGGCGCCTGCTACGAAGCTTGTCCGGTGAAAATCCCGTTGCACGATATGCTCGTCTATTTGCGGCATCGTACGGTTACAAAAGGACGGCCCGATTTGCAGGAGAAACTGGGCATGAAAGGCTTCCGCTATCTGATGTCCGATTACAGACGGTTGCGGAAAGCGCTCAGACTCGGACGGGTTGGACAAAAACTGCTGAGCCGCAACGGTGTGATCAAGGCGAAACTGGGGCCGTTAAAGGGCTGGCATCGCTACCGGCATACGCAGCTGGCAGCGGAACAAGCGTTTCGCGACAACTGGCCGGTCCTGAAGCAGGAATTGAACCGCTCGCTGGCACAAGCCGATCCGCGAATCGAGGAGCGGTTGCAGGCGTGGGTCGCCAAACGGGAAAGGGGAAACGAGTATGACGCCTGATTTCCGAACATCCGCTCCAAGCAAAATGGAGTCGGAGACTGAAACCCGGCAGCAAGCTTTTTTGCAAAACATCGCAAATCGGCTGGGCCGAGCCGTTTTGCAGGAAAAACCATTGCATCCCGACAAAGGCGCTCCTCGCTTTTGGCAGGAATACCGATTGGATCAACAAGCGAGAATAGAGCTGTTTTGCGACAACTGGCAAAAGGCTGGCGGGATTGTCCATCATTTTCCTCATGAAAGGGAAGCCAGACAGTTTCTGGTGCAATCCGTGCTGGACAGCGGGGCCCGCAAAATTTTGCGGCAAGATCAGCCGGAACTCGCCGAATGGAAATTGGAAGAGAGTTTGCGGGAAGGACAAAAACTCGTTTGCTGGCAAGCGATGGAACGAACACAAGCTTTGGCGGAAGCAGCCGAGGCAAAGATCGGGATCGTCGTGGCCGACTACGCGGTCGCCTGCACGGGCTCGGTCGTCGTTGCCTCTTCGGCCCAAAAGGGTCGCTCGGTCAGCTTGCTGCCGCCGACTTTGTTTGTGATCGTCCCGCTAGACCGGTTAAAGACAAGACTGGGCGAAGTATTGACTGTCTTTGAAAACAGGGCGCGGTCGTTTTATCCGGCAGGTATTCACATCATCTCCGGTCCGAGCCGTTCCGCCGATATTGAAAACGACTTGACGATCGGTGTTCACGGACCAGGCAAAGTGTATGCCTTACTGTTCGGCTGAGCAGGCAAGAACGGGACTTTTCCGCAAATATAGATGATCGTTACTTTGCAAATGAAGGCAGGGGTGAGGATGGCAGAGTATCTGTTGGAGTTGCGAGAGATTACCAAAACGTTTCCCGGGGTGAAAGCGCTGGATTCCGTGCAATTCAAATTGAAGCCGGGAGAAATCCATGCGTTAATGGGCGAAAATGGCGCGGGCAAATCGACGTTTATCAAAGTGATCACCGGTGTTCATGCCCCCGATGCGGGCGAAATTCTCTTCAATGGGGAAAAAGTGGAGCTGAAACATCCGCGTGATGCGCAGAAGTTGGGGATTGCCGCCATTTACCAGCACGTTACTTGTTATCCGGATTTAAGCGTTACCGAGAATATTTTCATGGGGCATGAACTTTTGGCAAAGCGAACGAAACGGATTTTATGGAAAGAAATGCATGCGGAGGCCAAAAAATGGCTGAAGGAGTTGGGCGCCGATTTTGATCCAAGGACGCAAATGGGCTCGTTAAGCGTCGCCCAGCAACAAATCGTTGAAATTTCGAAAGCGCTTTCAATGGATGCGAAAATTATTATTATGGATGAACCGACGGCCGCGCTGACGCAACGGGAAAGCGAAGAACTTTACAAAATTGCCGAGCGTTTGCGCGACAAAGGCGTGTCCATCATCTTTATTACCCATCGCTTTGAAGATATGTACCGACTTGCCAGCAGAGTGACGGTCTTTCGGGACTCCCGTTATATCGGGACGTGGAAGATCGACGAGATTTCCCATGACGACTTGATCGTGGCAATGGTCGGTCGGGAAGTCAGCCAATTGTTTCCCGAGAAAAAAGCAAGCAAAGGGGAAGAACTGCTGCGAGTGGAAGGATTGGGCAAAAACGGCTATTTTGCCGATGTTTCCTTTACGCTGCATCGCGGGGAAATCCTCGGTTTGACGGGTTTGGTCGGAGCGGGTCGCAGCGAACTGTGCCAGGCGATCTACGGGATCAGTCCCTATGATCGCGGCAAGCTGTTTTTGCGCGGGAAAGAAACGAGAATTCAAAATCCGCTGCAAGCGATTGGCAGCGGGATTGGCTACTTGCCGGAAGATCGGCAGAAGCAAGGATTAATTCTCGAATGGGGGATTGACCGCAATATCACCTTGCCCGTGTTGCACAAATTTTCCAACAAGGGCTGGCTGAATCGGAAACAGGAGCAAAAAATGGCCAAAAACCTGGCCGATAAACTGCTGGTGAAAGCGAACAGCATCTTTGCTTCGGCAGCATCCTTGTCGGGCGGCAATCAGCAAAAAATTGTCGTGGCCAAATTGCTGGCTGCCGACCTGGACATCCTGATCCTTGATGAACCGACCAAAGGGGTGGACGTGGGCGCGAAATCGGCGATTTACGAAATTATTCATGACCTGGCTGCGCAAGGGTATGGCATCATTCTCGTATCTTCGGAAATGCCGGAAGTGATTGGAATGAGCGACCGCATCCTTGTCATGCGCAGCGGGCGGCTATCCGCGATACTGGACAGCGACGGGGTAACCCAGGAGATGATTCTTCAGGCGGCGATGGGCACACACGCAGTTGATCAACCTTTACGACAACGGGCATGAATAGGTGGTGAAAATGATGACAGTTCGGGCAGTCGGAAGAGCCTCCAGCTTTTCCGGTATCGCAAAATTCAGGGAATTGGGTTTGCTGGCCTTTATCATTCTCCTTTCGCTCTTCGTACAGTGGCGCAATCCCAGTTTTCTTTCACTCGAAAACATTGACGACCTGATTACCAATACGGCTATTCTCAGTATTCTCGCAGTCGGCATGATGCTGGTCATCGTCACCCGGGGAATTGATTTGTCGATCGGCGCCACGCTGGCGTTGTCGGGGATGATCACTGCCATGGTCGTCGGGTCCTTTCCCGCACTGCCGCCTGTCTTGGCCATGCTGTTGGGCATAGCTGTCGGGATCGTTTGCGGCAGTTTGCTCGGCGGGCTGGTCGCCAAAATCGGCATCTTCCCGATCATCGCTTCCTTAGGCATGATGAACGTTTTCCGCGGACTGACGTTTATGGTGAGCGGCGGGAAGTGGGTCAGTGCTCACCAGATGCCGGACAGTTTCAAAGCGATTGCCACAGGTTCGGTCTTCGGGATAAACCGCCTGGTGTTTATCGCTGTGCTGATCTATCTCATCTTTTACTATTTTATTAATCATACGCGGACGGGTCGGCAAATCTATGCCGTAGGCAGCAACCCGGAATCGGCGAAAATCAGCGGAATCTCCACGACCAAAGTCGTTTGGCTCGTCTATAGTATCATGGGCGCGCTTTCGGGCCTGGCCGGGGTACTCTGGGTTTCCAAATTTGCTTCGGCCCAGGGAGACACAGCGATGGGGTATGAGCTGAGCGTCATTGCGGCCTGCGTGTTGGGCGGAGTGAGCATCGCCGGTGGATCGGGCAAAATATCGGGAATTATTCTTGGGTCGATTCTGTTGGGGATTTTGAACAACGCCTTGCCGCTGATCAATGTGTCACCGTTTTGGCAGAATGCCATCCAAGGCTTTATCATCCTGGTTGCGATCGTGATCAATGTATGGGTTAAAAGGGGTGTTGAGCGAAACCATTTGCTGAGGAGGAACATGTGAACGATGAAACCGGACGGAGTGCTGGGCGAACAAAAAATGACGCTGAAACGTTTTTTCTTGCAGTGGGAATGGATGCTTGTCCTGATCTTTCTCTTGGTCAATCTGGTCAACGCTTTCCTGTCGCCTTATTACCTCGATCTGATCAGCATTCGCGATGCGACCATGACCTTTCTGGACAAAGCCTTCATCGTGTTGCCGATGGTGTTTATCCTCATTCTCGGACAAATTGATATTTCCGTCGCCTCGACCGTTGCCTTATCCTCGGTCATCATGGCTGATTTGTACAATCGCGGTTTGCCGATGGAATGGGCGATTGTTGTCTGTTTGGCCGTCGGCGCTCTTTGCGGCTGGATCAACGGTTTCCTACTGGTCAAGTTTAAAGAACTGTCCTCGGTGATCGTAACGTTGGGAACGATGATCCTGTACCGCGGGATTGCCTATATTATTCTCGAGGACCAATCAGCCGGCAAGTTTCCGGAATGGTTCAGCTACCTGGGGTGGGGATATGTCGGCGGAATTCCGTTTATCTTGATTGTGTTTATCGTGCTTGCGGTCATCTTTGGGTTGGTCTTGCATCAAACCACGTTTGGCCGTCATCTGTACGCGATGGGCAGCAACTTGACGGCCAGCCAGTTTTCCGGCATTCGTACAAACCGGATAACGTTGATTGTGTTTACGCTCGCTGGCTTGATGGCGGCCGTGACAGCTTTATTTCTCGCCTCCCGGATGGGCAGTACCCGTCCCAATGTTGCCAATGGGTATGAACTGGATGTGATCGCGATGGCGGTATTGGGCGGCGTTAGTACAGCTGGCGGCAAAGGCAGGATGATCGGTGCGGTGATTGCTGTCTTTCTCATCGGTCTTTTGCGCTATGGATTGGGATTGGTCAATGTGCCGGCTCAAACGTTGCTGGTGATCATCGGCGCTTTGCTGATTTTCGCCGTGATGGTTCCCAAACTGAGCGGGTTGAAACGAAAAACGGCACACCGGCTCGCTGGAAAAAATTAAGGGGGTTTGCGTATGAAAAAATTGGTCACGTCATGTTTGTCGATTTTGTTATCGTTTGCTTTGCTGGCAGGGTGCGGCCAAAGCGCCACCACCCAGGGAGGCTCTGCGCCTGACGCCGGTTCCGGGGACGCGGGCGGAAAGAAGCGCTTTGCAATTATCTTTAAAAATACGGGAAATCCGTATGGCGAGAAACAAATGGAAGGTTTTCAGAAAGCGATTACCGAGCTGGGCGGCGAAGCGATTTTAAAAGCGCCGGATCAGCCGACCGCGGAAGCGCAAATTCAAATGATTGAGGAGCTCATTTCGCAAAAAGTCGACGCGATCGCGGTCGTCGCCAATGACCCCGACGCGCTGCAGCCAGTACTGAAAAAAGCGATGAATGCCGGCATCAAAGTTTTGTCGCTTGATTCAGCGGTCAATACGCAAAGCCGGATGGTGCATATTAATCAGGCCGATCCGGAACGAATTGGCCGGGTGGAAATTCAGGCCATTTCGGAAATGATTGGAGGTCAGGGCGAGATCGCCGTCCTCAGTGCCACTTCACAGGCAACCAACCAAAATCTTTGGATCGATTGGATGAAAAAAGAGTTGGAAGACCCCAAATACAAGGATATCAAACTGGTGAAGGTTGCCTATGGCGATGATTTGCGCGACAAGAGCGTCTCGGAAACCGAGGCTTTGCTGAAAACGTATCCGAATCTGAAAGGGATCATTGCACCAACGACTGTGGGCATTGCCGCCGCTGGCAAGGTGTTGACCGACAAAGGGTTGAAAGGGAAAGTGCAATTAACCGGTCTTGGCCTGCCGAGCGAGATGGCGGAATATATTGAAAGCGGCGTCTGTCAGTGGATGTACCTGTGGAACCCGGTTGATGTCGGCTACCTTGCCGGCTATGCGGCGGATGCGCTGGTGAAAGGAACCATCACCGGCAAACCGGGAGAAAAATTTACAGCCGGCACTTTGGGGGAAAAAGAAATTACGCCGGATGGCGATGGCAGTCAAGTGATGCTGGGTGATCCGTTTAAATTTGACAGCAGCAACATTGCGGAATGGAAGGAAGTTTACTGATTGGGGGGTCTCGATGGAACAAAGCCGGAAGTTGGCCTGGACCTGGAAGGTGAAAGCAGAATGTCTCGAGGAATATGTGCGGATGCATCTGGAACCTTGGCCGGAAGTGCTGGAAGAACATCGTAAGGCGGGCATACGCAATTACTCGATCTTCCAAAACGGCCGGCAATTTTTCTACTGTTTCGAATGTGACGATGTACCGGCAGCATTTGCGTACATCGCCAACAGTGAGGTGTGCAATCGCTGGAACGCGATTACCTCCAAAATGGTCGAAGGTTCGTTTGATTTCCAGCAAGCAGAGCCGATTACCCCGCTGCGTGAAGTTTTCTATTTGAGATAGTGACACGGATAGCAGACAAGGTCGTTTGCCCAACTGTTTAACGGGGCAGCGACCTTGTTTTATTTATGGCCGATCGCGCTCACCGCTTGAGCGTTAACGAGGCAGCCATTTATAAGATTGCCCCTCTCTCGGCCGGGCCCAGATGCAGAGAGGGGCGATCTGTGTTAATATAATAAGATGGTATCAGCTAGCTTTGTTCCCGGCGATAGAGATCAATCAATTGGCGAAGGGAGGTTGTTGGTCGATGAACCAAACCAAAGTACTGGTAGCAGATGATGATCCAAATGTTTGTGAAATTATTCGATTGTATTTTGCCAAACAACAGATTGACCTGGTGATCGCCAATAACGGCAAGCAAGCATTGGAGCTGGTCGAAAAGGAATCGCCCGACATGATTATCCTTGATGTGATGATGCCTGAAATGGACGGGTTTGAAGTTTGTCGGGAAATTCGCAAAAAATGGGATACTCCCATTATTATGCTGACTGCTAAAGAAGAGGAATTTGACCGGGTGCTCGGCCTTGAACTGGGCGCTGATGATTATATGACAAAACCATTTAGCCCGCGGGAGTTGGTTGCCCGCATTCGCGCGATCTTCCGTCGCCTGCAGCCCCGTGAGCGGACCGAAGAGGACACGTTGCAGACGCTGTCGTTTGCCGATCTGACGATAGATATTGACAAACGGGAGGTTATCGCTGCCGGTGAAAAAGTAGCGTTCCGTCCCAAAGAGTTCGAGCTGCTTGTTCATATGGCCCGTTCTCCCGGAAGCGTATTTTCCCGGGAACAGCTGTTGGAGCAAATCTGGGGGTACGACTATTTCGGAGATGTCCGGACGATTGACGTGCACATCAAGAAAATCCGGCAACGGCTGCACAAGCTCCCTTACGAATGTATTCACACCGTCTGGGGCGTCGGCTATAAATTTGAGGTGGATGAATAATGCTGGGAATGAACAAAAGCATCTTCCGCCGCCTGTTGTTCAGTTTTTTGTTTACCGTTTTGCTCGGTTTGGGCGTGTCCGGCATTCTCATGGTCTTTTTTGCCCGCGGCTATTTTTATGATGCCAAGCAAGAAGAGCTGCTGCGCATGGCCAAGCAGGTGAACGATGCTATTCAGGACAGCAGCAAAGTGACACGTTCGTTGCAGAGCAAACTGACCGAGTTTGACGAATCGTTCGATACGCGGATCTGGCTGTTTGATGATGACGGGAAAATTGTCGCCACCTCCACCAAAGATGAGGTAGTAAAAGGAAAATCAGTCGCGCAATCGATTGCCAATCGCGTTTTGAACGGGGAAAATGCGGTGACCGAACTGCAAATCGACGGACTGGAAGATCCGATGCTGTCGGTCGCAATCCCTTGGGGAAAAGGGGATCACATTTATGGCGGGATTGTTTTGCACGCATCGATTGAAGGGATTGAGCGGACATACAGTCAGATGCGCGAAACGATTCTTTGGGCCACCTTGTTTGGCGTCGTGCTGTCCACTGCGATGGTTTCCTATGTTTCCTGGTCGATTTCCCGTCCGCTGTATCGGATCGAACGAACGGCCGCCGAGATCGGCAGAGGCAATTACGCGGAGCGCGTCGTTGTCGATACGTCCGATGAAATCAGCGATCTGGCCAAAACGATCAATACGTTGGCCGAACGGCTGGAAAGAGTGGAACAAGACCGGATGCATCTGGAGCAGGTGCGCAACGATTTTCTGGCCAATGTGTCTCACGAGCTGCGCACACCGTTGACCGCGATGCAAGGTTTTCTGGAAGCTTTGCAAGACGGACTGGTTGAAGAAGAGGAAGCGCGCAATCGCTACTATGCGGTGCTTTATGCGGAAACGATGCAAATCAGCAGGTTGGTTGACGATCTGATGGATTTGATGAAGCTGGAGAATAATGAGATCAAGCTGGTCAAATATCCGGTGGAAATCAAGGAAATCTTGACAAAAGTAACGTATTCGTTTGAACCGGAAGCGAACGCGAAGGATATTGAGCTGCAAACCGAACTGGCCGAAGACTTGCCGAAAGTGTACGCGGACAAAGACCGTCTGATACAAATTTTCAACAATCTTGTTAAAAATGCGGTCAAATTTACGGCAAGCGGCTATATTCGCCTGACCGCGTCCGCCGAAGAAGATTGGATTAAGGTAACGGTCTCCGACAGTGGGATCGGGATCGCCAGCGAAGATTTGAACCGGATCTGGGAGCGGTTTTTCAAAGTGGACCGCGGCCGTTCCAAAAACAACAAAGGCAGCGGACTCGGATTGGCGATTGTGAAAGAGCTGGTGCAGTTGCATGAAGGCAAGATTACGGTAGAAAGCGAGCCGGGCGCTGGAACCGTCTTTACCGTATGGTTGCCAACCGTGGAGAAGTACCGAAAAATGCAGTCTGTTTCCTAAGGTCATAAATTTTTCATACTTTGCTCATTGTTTTTTCCCTTTTTGCACACAGATTGATTATGTTTCCCCTTTACTATGTAGTTGTGGCCGCGAGAGACCACACGAACGAAAGAGTATGGAAAGGGGTTTACTACAATGAAAAAATGGCTTGGCCTTAGCTTAACAGCTTTATTGCTTTCCGGCAGCTTGGTTGCTTGTTCCAACGGAGAAAGCAGCAATCCGCAACCAGCAACTGAGAGTCAGCAAGAAAGCACGACAACGACCGATCAATCGACTTCAACGGAATCAACCGACAGTCAATCGACTGACAGTGATGCGGCTGACAGTGCAGATTCCGCTGACAAATCCGGTGCTGCCGATGCAACGGGTGCGAGCGATAGCAACAGCGATGCGACCAGTTCGGACAGCTCGGTTTCCAGCGACTCATCCGATTCCAAGACCGATGCCGATTCAACACAGAGTGATGCGCAAGACAGCAGCAACACTTCTGGCGATTCCGCTGGAACATCTGATGACAGCACGGAGAAATCCGGTTCTTAATTGCAACAACGTGTAGTACTTTTATTCTCAGTACGACCCTCTTTACCGAAACACCCATTATTCCCCCAAAAAATCTTCAACGGGCAGCCGAAAGCTGACCCGTTTTTTTGTGTGTCTTACAGTTTTTAAAACGGCGTCCCTCACGCATTCTGCCAAAAAAATGGTATAATGGTCAAACCACAGTCAGGAGGGGACCATGTTGACGCAACAACAGCCTTTACAACAGCAGGTAAGGTTTTCAACGCAAGCATTCTTGATATTATGCCGTCTGTTTGATGGCTGTTATGACGAATTAAAGGAAAATCATTCGCTTCAGGAGCGGGTCGAATCGATCGCCGCTTCGCTGCTTTCCGGTGTGACTGCTTTGCAAGAGCAGACCCGAGCGCCGCAGGAAGTGGTGCTGACGCTTTCCTTTGCCGATTGCTACTTTTTACGCAAACTTCTGCATGAGGTGTTGCCTCGTGCCGCAGAGGACGGCAAGCTCGCTGTCTGGATCGAGGAATGTATTCGGGCCTTGGAGCAAACAGGCGGGGCAGATGAACAGACCAATGCGTAAACCGTCTTTACATATGGTCAGCAGCGGAACCCAATCGCTGCCGGTTCTGCTGGAAGTCGTCAAAGCGGCTTATCAAGGCGGGATTGATTATGTGCACATTCGCGAAAAACAGCGCACTGCAGCGGAATTGGCGGACTGGGTAGAGCAGATCGCCGCCGTTTTCCCGCGCGAACGAATCATCGTCAATGACCGGGTGGACGTGGCTGCTGCCTGTCATTGCGGTGGAGCGCATCTGGCCTATCACAGCTTGCCACCGCAAGCCGCCAGACGCGTATTGCCGCCGGAGCAATGGATTGGGCGGTCCGTGCATTCCTGGGCGGAAGCGGTGCAGGTTGCGCAACAGGAAGTAGATTACTTGTTTTATGGCCATATCTATGACAGTCGCTCCAAGCCGGACTTGGCTCCGCGCGGTACGGCCGAATTGGCGCAAATCGCCGGCGCTCTCTCGCTGCCGGTTATTGCGATCGGCGGCATCCGGCCGGAAAATGTAGCAGAGGTCATGGCAACCGGCTGCGCCGGCATCGCGGTGCTCTCGGGAATTACGTCAGCGGACAATCCGGAGAAAGCGGCGAGTGCTTACCGGAGGGCTCTCGATCAGAAAGGGGTATAATAAGGAAATGAAACAACGCGACTCGTTGCGTCAAAAACTGCAAGTGTATTTGGTCATTGGCAGTCAGGATTGCGACTTTTCGGCGGAGAAGACGCTCCAGATTACCGGGGAGGCGCTAGCTGGCGGGGTCGGTCTTGTGCAATTTCGCGATAAAGGCAGCCGCCTGAGCGAATCGGAACGGATACAGCTTGCCCGCCAGATGCAGGCACTATGTCGGGAGCACAACGCTCTCTTTTTTGTCAACGACGATGTTCAGCTTGCCGTCGACCTAAAGGCCGATGGAATCCACGTGGGGCAAGATGACATGCCGCTGTCCGAGGTGAAAAAGCTGGTCGGAGACAACTGCTTGATCGGTGTTTCTGCCGGAACCGTGTCAGAGGCGGTGGCTGCCCAACAGGGCGGGGCCGATTACCTGGGGGTCGGAGCGATGTACGCGACAGCTTCCAAACCGGATGCCGGTGAACCGATTGGTCCGAATGGTTTAGCCGACATTCGCCGCGCTGTTGGAGAGCGATTGCCGATTGTCGGCATCGGCGGGATTCATCTTGGCAATGCTGCTTCTGTTCTGCAAGCGGGAGCAGATGGCATCGCTGTGATCTCGGCGATTACCCGGGCAGAATCCCCGAGGCAAGCTGCCCGGACGTTGAGCGCAGAAGTGCGTTCGCAGCTGCAGCAAATCGAAGCGCAAACCCGATAAACAGACAGGAAGAAGGGGGGCGAAGACATTGAAAAATCGCATCTATCGAGTCGGTTATGAACGCGTAAACAAACGGGAATTGCTCGAGCGTCTCGGCTTAACCGACTGTTTCCTGGTTGAACATAAATGGCTTACGCCCGAACCTGCTCAATGGGTGGAAGAGATGGCACCGGAAGACGAACGCCACCAGGTGCTCGTCCGGTTTCAAGGAAGACCCAATGAGTGGATCACCTTTTCCGGCACGTACGAGATTTTGGCGCGGGAGCCGATCCCGTGGATCGATTCGCCGCTGGAGTATCATTTGTTTGGAACAGAGTTGATTCCCGGCAATATTCGCAGAGAGAAAGCGCCGCAAGCGCGGATTCCGGCGAGAACGAAACTGCAGATTACCGCGATTCGCGCGGAGACGGTGTTTGTCACGGTGCCGGGTCATCCTTCGCGCCGTTATGAAATGTCGTTGGCAGATGCCCGTTTTGCCAAAGATTTTCCGTCAGAGCTGGAATTGAAATTGCAAGTGTACGCCTTTCCGCCGCGCAGTGATATTCTCGTCGACTGGCTGCTGAAGGAGGGGCGGAAGAGTGGCGTCTACATTCGCGCCAACATGGAGCGCGTGGAGCGATCGGCTTTTCAGGTGTGGGATGAGTTGCGAAAAGAGTACGGGATCAGTGTCAGTGCCGCGCTGCTGGCGATCAAACAGGCGTTAATCGTCCTTGATCGCGCCGGCTTGCAGAATGATTTTCCTTATCCGATCCACGATATGTCCGATCTATCCCTGTCTGACGATGCCGAACGAGACGCTTACTATTCGTATCACACGGTGAAGTCAGCGATTGCTGCCGTCGCGGCGCTGCTGACGGCCGATCCGCACGATCCATTGCAGGAAATGCTCTTGGTCGACGTGATGCTTGAACAGCAAGTAAAGCGGCGCAAAGAGTAACAGGCACAGGAGAAACAGCTTGTCCAAGGAGGGCAAGCTGTTTTTTTGTTGCCGTGCAGCGATTCTGCATCAGACAATGGTGTATTTTTCGGCAAACTTAGACAATTGCCAGAGTCATAGCTTCTCGTTTTCGTATACATTGTCAAAGTAAACCGTTATTAAACAAAATTAGAGGAGGGACTTGCATGAAGGTTTACGTCAATGACAAAGAACTTCGCGAGTACTTTGCCGGGCTGGCGCAGTTGCTGCGGCGTTCCAAGCCCGATGAGCAACCCTGTGAAGCGGAAGCTGGCAACGGCAAGACGATTCGCCATTTGTTGCGCGAAGAATTGTATTCCCCGGAATTTGCCTGCTTCCTTCAACGAGCGCTGGCGAATTCCTGTTCACCGTTCCGCCAAGTGCTGCGGTGCTATCTTGAACAGGAAGTTGAAATAGGGACGAATGCGGGCGCCATTACAGGTTTGCTGCAAAAAGTCGGACAGGATTACGTGAAAATCGAAGAATCGTCGGGAACGCATGTGTATCTCCCGGTGGACAAAATCGTTTCCATTCAAGCAGGTTAGGAGGAATGAACCGATGACATTTGCGGAAGAATTGCGGGACTTGATCGGCAGTACGGTCGAAGTGGTGACAGAATTGCAGGTCGTGACCGGAGTGTTGACCGATGTGCAGGCAGACAGCCTGACGGTGCAGACAGCCGGGGCAGTCGGTTACGGCTATGGCAATGGACAAGAAGTCGTTTTCCAGTTGGCGAACGTCACTTATGTCCGAGCCGTTTAAGGGTGTTGTATAAAATGAACAGAAAGCGCTTGTCTGTCATTGTGCTGCATACAGCAGAAAATACGCGTACCAGCAAGCTTATTGCCAATTGTTTGCGGCTGGACCCAGCGGAGGTGATTTTTGTCACCCCGAAGCCCGATCAGGCGAGAGAGGAGTGGAAAAGCGATCCTCGCGTCCAGGTGATCGAGCAGCCTTTCCGCTTGTTTATGGGCTGGACAGTTGGCGCCAAAAGAGCGACGGGCAACACCCTGCTCTTTATACCCACAGATGACGAATGGGACCAAGCGGCGTTGCAACGGTTTTTGATGCCGATCTTGTATCAACAGGCCGATGCTGTGTTGGCCAAAGAGGATCATCGGCGCAACGCTGGGCGTAAATTGCTTGTGCAAGCATGGGGCCAGTTGCTGAACGGGTTGACCGGCAGCATGCAGTTGCAGACCGCTTCTCTCTATCTGGCTCCCTTCGCTTTAACCAAAGAGGCAGTGCAGCGCATCGGCGAGGCGCATTTGGCAAATCCAGCAGCGTTTCACTATAAGTTATGCAACAGCGGCCTGTCTGTCGTTTCCCAAATGATCGATCTAGGCAGGGCGAAGCCATACTCTCCCCGGTTGTACGGCTGCCTGCATACGGAGTTGTCTGCGTATGAAAAGGAACTGATCGGCGATCATTTGGCGGTGATTGGACACTTGCCGCCGCGCGGAGCCTTTTCAGATGGGGGAAGAAAGCGGGCATGGATCAATCGACTGGAACGCAATCCGGCCGCACTTTCATTCTCTTTTCAACAAGGGCGCAGCTTTGTCCGCCGAGAGCTTTACCAAGGAAAAAGGCTGTCAGTCATCATCCCGGCTTGCAATGAAGCAGCGACGATTCAGCAAGTCATCGGGGAAGCGGCTCAGATCGAACCAGCGGAAATCATTGTGGTGGCAAACGGTTCAACAGACCAGACGGCGGCATTGGCCCGGCAGGCGGGCGCCAGCACGCTGGAGCTTTCTGTTCCTTTGGGCGTCGATTGCGGTCGAGCGCTCGGCGCGAAGTATGCCACGGGAGAGTTGCTGCTGTTCGTTGACGCCGATTTTGCCATTCCCGCCAGCGACTTGTATCCGTTCGCGCTGGCGCTGTCACAAGGAATCGATCTTGCCTTAAATGATACCAACTATTATCCGCCGGCACATATCGCCAAAACAACCAGCTTGGCAGCGCGTTATGCGCTGAATGCCCTGATTGGCCGAACGGATCTTGGGGTGAGTTCCATGTTAACCGTTCCGTTCGGATTAAACAAAAACGCGTTGGAGGCGATTGGCTGGCCCCGGCTGATCTGCCCGCCGCTGGCACAAACGGCGCTGTCGTTGGCGGGTTGTGCCATTTCACATGCGCATCGCGTCGAAATTGATCGGCTGAATCGCTTTCGCCCAGAAAAACATTTGACGGTCGACACGCTGTCCCTGGCGGCGGAACAGATCGTCGGAGATCATATGGAGGCGTTCCAGTATTTTTATAAAAAACAGGAAGTTTACGGCATTCTGGAGCATTAGGTGGTGTGGAAACATGGAGCGAGCCAGAACGAAAGGACTGGTCAGCATCGTAATTACGAATTATAACAGAGCTCCCTATCTGACCGAATGTTTGGACAGTTTGCTCAATCAGTCATACCCCCATTGGGAAATTATTTTTGTCGATGATGCGTCTACGGACAATTCGGTGCAAGTAGTGGAACAATGGCTCGAGCAAAATCGTGGTCAATTTACGCCCGATCAATCTTTGCTGTTGCTCCCCTTGCCCCGCAATGTCGGTTTTTCCGGAGCGTTGACGACCGGTTTTTTTCTCGCGAACGGGGAGTTTATCGCTGTCCAGGATTCCGATGATTACTCGGATCCGCAAAGGCTGCAAAAACAGGTGCAATTTTTGCGGGACCATCCGCAAATTCAGTTGGTTGGCAGCAATTACGCCTATTTCTCTGACCAGGAGCCGAGCGTGAAAAAAACGGCATCATGGATCAAATATGGCGATGAAATAGCGCGGGTTTATGCCAACGGCGGCCATTGTGTCTGCCATGGAACGATCTTGTTTCACGGCAGCTTGTTCGACCAAATCGGCGGTCCGACGAGAAGAATCGGCGGAGCGGAAGACTACGAGTTTATTGTGAAGTGTTTGAATGCCAAAGCAAAAATTGAGAATGTGCCGGAAGTTCTGTACTATTACCGGCGTCACGAAAACCAAAGGTCGCGCATTTATTACGGAAAAAAAAGGGGGTAATGCCATGCTTGAAAGCCCAGCTCGAATCTTGATGGTTATGGATAGCTTGGATATGGGCGGTACGGAAACACATGTGCTGAGTTTAAGCAAAGTTTTGCGGGAGCTAGGCGGTGAATTGTATTACCTGGGAGCCGATGGACCGTTCCGCGAAGCATTTGTCAATGCGGGCTTTCAGGTACACCTGACAGACAGCCAGCTAAATCTTTTGCCGGCGGATCATTCTCCCACCATCAAACGGTTCGGGGATCTGATCAGGCAGGCCAACATTGATGTGGTGCATGTTCATCAAACTCCTTCGGGATTGCTGGCGGCAGCGGCTGCCAAACAACAGGGGGTGCCAGTCGTGTTTACTTTGCACGGCACCTACTATCCCCGGGCGGAGGCAATCAAACTGGCACAAATGAGCGATGCCGCGATCAGCGTAAGCAAGCCGGTCCAGCGATTTTGGCAAAAAGCGCAGATTGTCTCCCAAGTCATTCCGAATGGGATCGATCCTGCTTCGTTTGCACCGGTCTCGGCGGAAGAAGCGGCCAAAATCAAAGGCGAATTGCAGCTGACCGATGACGCTACGATTATCACCTACGTCAGTCGTCTGGCCTGGGGCAAAGCAACCGTTTGTGATATGGTCATGCGCGCGGTGAAAAGTATCGCTGCCGACATCAGCCATCTTCATTTGCTAATTGTCGGGGCTGGCGCGGAATTCAAGCGGATACAGTCGATCGCCCAATCGATCAACCGCTCCTTTGAAAAACCGTTAATCCAGTTGATTGGTGAACAAGCCGATGTTCGTCCCTTTTATGGCCTCAGCACCATTATCGTCGGCACAGGCCGTGTGGCGCTGGAAGCGATGGCTTGCGGAAAACCGGTCTTGGCCGTGGGAAACCATGGTTTTTTTGGACTGGTCACACCGGACAACTATACTCTGGCTTGGGAGCAATATTTCGGAGACCATGATTCCCGGCAAAAAACCTCGATCAAATTACTCGCCGATGGTTTGCGGGAGGCGCTGGCCGAACCGGTGTTGCTGGCAGATGCGGGAGCTCGCGGCCGGGAGTGGATCAGCCAGACGTTTCCGATCCAACGAATTGGACAGGAACTGATGGATGTCTATCGGCTCGTCATGACAGGACAGCAGGGGAAGGGAGGGAGAGCATGAGAAAAATTTTGTATGTTGGCTGGCTTGGTTTTGGAAATTTGGGGGATGAGCTCATGTGGGACATTTTTGCGCAACTGGCTTCGCAATATTTGCCCAGTGCCGACTATCAGCTTATTCCTTCCAGACCCGGAGTAGATTTGCGGGAATTATCCGCATACGACACCGTTGTGCTGGGCGGCGGCTCGCTGCTTATTCCGGGTTATCTCGATGTAGCGCATCGGGCGATCGAACAAAAAAAACGTGTGCTCGTCTGGGGGACGGGCCACGATCGATTGGACAAAATTGAGGTGGATTCGAGCGGCAAACTGCTGACCGATTTGTCCCGCGACCAAGCTCGCTTCGGCAAGATGCTGGCGGAAATCAAGCAGGAGGCCGGTTACTTTCAGGTGCGCGGTCCGTTAACCTCGCAGTATATGGAGCAACTTGGCACCTCGCCGGACGGGATCAGCGGCGACCCCGGCCTGCTGTTGCCAACGTCAATGTCCAAACTGGCGATTGACCAGAGTCAAGAACGGGTGATTGGCATCAATTGGGGCACGTCTTACAACAAAATTTATGGCCAGGATGAGGCAAAGGTGGAGGATGCTTTGGCCGCTGCCGCACAAGCATTGATTGAACACGGATACCGGGTGCACTTGTTTACGATGTGGGGACCGGACCGGGAGGCTAACAAACGGTTGTACGAAAAAATTGGCCGGCCGCAGCAAACCGTTCTCGATTTGACTTTGTATAACCATCCGGCTATGGCCGCCTTGCTTCGGCGGTTTGCAGCCACTGTGAACTTCAAGCTGCACGCCAATGTGATCAGCGCGGCAGTCGGCACTCCGTTTGTTTGCCTGGGCTATCGGTTTAAATCGCTTGATTTTGCCTATTCCCTCGGTTTGCCGCAATCGCTAGTGTTAACCGATCATCCGCAACTTTCCGCGACCATTGCGCAAACGGTTTTGCAGATGATTGCCAAGCGGCAGGAAATCAAAGAGCGATTGGCTTCTTGCCAGGCGGCCACGGCAACTCGGCTGGCAACGCCGTTTCGCCAAAAACTGCTCTAAGCATGGAAGCTGGTTTTGGTAGTTGGAAAGGTGCGCAGGCGGCTAGTCAACTGGTAGCCAGCTGGCGCATCTTTCTTGCGTTTCAAATTAGGTTATCGGCTTTGCGCAGCTTGCCCTTGACGATACAATAGCCAGCCGGCCAGCAGGAAGAGCAGGGCTGCCAGATCATATGCCAGATCATAATGCAGTTGATAGGGGCCAGGCTTGACGTGGTGGATCTGCAGCAGATGATGATCGATAATTCCCTCCAACAAATTAAAACTGCCTCCTCCTAACAGCAATCCGCCCCAAAAAATACCGCCATGAACATGGTGATCGCCTTTCCACAAAAACAGCCCGGAAATAAAAATAATTCCGGTAACCAACAGATGAAACAGGCCATCGCTGACGATTTGATGAAAACGATCGGTTGGCATATAGACGCTGTGCCATTGCAGCAGCTGATGGAAAACGATACCGTCCAGCATGCCGATCAAGCCGACGCCAAACAAAAACGCGCCCATAAAAATTCGCTTCACCGCAATTCGCTCCCTTCGTCTCACTACCGTTTAGTCTCCCCAGCTTCGTGTTCGAGTAGACCAGATGACATGGGTGAGACCATAAAAAAAGGTTGCCGACCATTTCGACAACCTGACCACGAAGCGGGAACGCAACTTACTTAAACAGGGGCCAGTTCTGGTGCCTTCAGATGCAAAGGCGGAGGGATTAACCAGCCTTTTTCTTTTGTCAGACGCAGAGTGCGCAACCCAAATTGAGCTTTATTGGTATGGAAGTCCATAAACATGGCAGGAACATCTTCGCGCACAGATTGTCCAATAATTTGACTGCAAGCAACCAGACCAGCGGCCAACTCCGAACCGAGTGCTGTTGCAATTTCATTATCATTAAAGCGGGCGCCAACCGGAATGTTCTCCAAGGCGGCTTTCGGTCGGTCCGGAGGGGTAGGCGGCAGAGCAACACCGTTTGCTTTCAGCAGCTCTTCGACTTGTGCGATTTCTTTTTTTTGCGTTTGGATCATGTCTTCCAGCAATGCCTTCAAATCTTTGTCTCCGGCATGATTGAGGAAAGTTTGGCAGTTGGCCATCATCGCTTTGGCCGTAAAGAGATAGGTCCACATTCCGAATACTTCGCCGTAATGCAACGGCTCGTCTTTGGGGTTACCGCTTAAAATACCCATCATTGATCCCTCCAGGTTAGGCAGATTTACATAATCGCTCCTTACTTTCTTCAGCATTTGCAACTTGCGGCGATTTTACTTTGGAATTTTTTAACGGTCTGTACGAGTGGGGGGCAAAATAAAAAGGTTGCCGATTTCTCGACAACCTTGACCGCCTGAAGCGGCGTTTTTATATGGCAACGGGATAGCGCGTGCGCCGCTCCCGTAAACGTTACAGAACGGTGTGCATTACCAGCTTGCCTTTTTCACGCCGGGAATTTGCCCTTTATATGCAAGTTCACGGAAACAAATACGGCAAAGTTTAAACTTCCGCAAAACCGAATGCGGTCGACCGCATCGTTCACAGCGTGTGTACTCCTGCACTTTAAATTTCGGCCGTTTTGTTTTCACAATCAAAGATGTTTTTGCCATAACTCCCTCCCGTATACTTGTTAATGGATTCTTGCTATTGTTAGAGTAGCAAGTTCTTAATAATAACATTTTGTCTTCCCATTGCCTAGAGGGAAAGAAAGGAAAAGGTATGGTGCAAGTATTGTTTGTATGTCTGGGGAATATTTGCCGTTCCCCGATGGCTGAAGCGGTCTTCCGGCAAATGGTGCAAGCGGCGGGCCTGTCTGAGCAAATTCGCGTCGATTCAGCAGGATTGGGCGATTGGCATGCCGGCGAACCGCCTCATCATGGAACAAAGAAGGTTTTACGGGATCGGGGAATCCGGCATGACGATTTGCGGGCAAGGCAGATTGAGCGGGGCGATTTTGAGACATTTACTTATATTTTGTGCATGGATGATCAAAACTTGGCCGGTTTAAAAAAGCTCGCGCCTGAAGCGAACCACATCTGCAAGTTGCTTGATTTTGCCCCTGAGCTGGACGAACGGGAAGTGGAAGATCCTTATTATACAGGCAGATTTGAACATGTTTATCAATTGATCGAGCAGGGCTGTCGCGGGTTGCTGCAGAAAATTTGCCAAGATCACGGGTTTACCGCAAAACCGTAGCAGTCAGTTTTCCCTTCCCAGAAGGGCGAAGAACGGAGTCGAAGCAAAAAGCTTATCTACAACAAAGTCAATTTGCCTTCAGTCTGAACCGCCTTCCAACAAAGGCGGTTCGTACGTCTCAAGGGCAATGTGTTGGCTTGCATGAGAAAGCGGGCGACTGGGAAAATCTAACTTTAAACCAATTGCGAAACCGAATCGCCGTTTTGTCCAAATACTCTTTGTGGGACGTGTATGTTTGCAGCCAACATGTTTTGCAAAGAGATTTTATTTTGCGTTGGAATCCATTGACAAAACAGTAATACCCGATCTATTTTATATATGAGCATATGTTCATATATAAGGAGAAGTGTCTTATGTACCGAAACAAGCAAGAACTGCTGCCTGACGAAACAATCGAAGCGGTTTCCCAAATTTTCAAAGCGCTCTCTGACCCTACGCGAATCAAAATATTGCATCTTTTGTCCCAACAGGAATGTTCAGTGAACCATCTGGCGGAAGTGCTGGGGATATCCCAATCGGCTGTTTCCCACCAATTGAGTTTTTTGCGAACGATCAGGCTGGTGAAATATCGGAGAGAAGGCGTGGTCATCATCTATTCCTGTAATGACAGCCACGTCATTTCTTTATTGCATCAGGCGATCCACCATGCTGAACATGATTAGGGGGGATTTTTTTGCTTCATCATCATGGACATTCACATAAACATGATCACGACCATCATGGTCACTGTCATCATCATCATCATCACCATCATCACAGTGTCGAGGGGAACAAGAAAGGCTTAATCATCGCCTTGAGCATTACTGCCGGAATTATGATCCTGGAGTTTTTTGGCGGTTTGTTGACCGACAGCTTGGCATTGCTGTCCGATTCAGGCCACATGTTAAGCGACACGGGTTCATTGGTGCTTAGCTTGATCGCCATCCATTTCGCCATGAAGCCGCCCTCCCCGAATAAAACGTACGGTTTTTACCGTTTTGAGATCTTGGCAGCCCTGTTGAACGGTGTCACTTTGTTCATCGTGGCCTGGTTTATCATCTGGGAAGCCTGCCACCGGTTTTTTGCTCCCCCAACGGTTTCCAGCGGCTCGATGATGGCGATTGCCGCGGTAGGTTTGCTGGCCAACCTTCTCAGTGCGTGGTCGCTGATCCGAAAAGGAGATGTCCAATCGAATCTCAACCTGCGCAGCGCCTACCTTCACATTATCGGGGATGCTTTGGGATCTGTCGGCGCGATCCTGGCCGGCTTGGTGATGTGGTTGTTTGACTGGTACATTGCCGATCCGATCATCAGCGTTCTCGTCGCCCTGTTAATACTAAAAGGAGCTTGGGAGGTAATGAAAAACACGGTTCACATCTTAATGGAAGGAACGCCGGTGTCGATCAGCCAAGCTGAAGTCAAACAGGCGTTGCAAAGTATCGAAGGTGTTAAAGACGTTCACGATTTACACATCTGGACGATCACATCCGGTATGGATTCGCTCAGTTGCCATCTGCTCGTCGATGATCAGAGCGACTGCTTTGCGATTTTGCAAGAAGCGATCCGGATCAGCGAGAAGGAGTTTCGCATTCTGCATACGACGATCCAAATTGAAAACTCGCAAATCAATCATATGGAATTGAAAGTTTAAGAGGGACGATTCACCCAATGCCATGGAGCTAGACAAATACGACGATAGGATGGTACCACGATATGCAAGTAAGTGTGCTTGATCTTGCGCCTGTTTTTCCCGGAACAACACCGCAACAGGCATTGCAGCAGTCGCTTATACTGGCGCAAACCGCCGAACGATCCGGCTATATCCGGTATTGGGTGGCGGAACACCACGACATGGTTCATGTGGCTTCAGCTTCTCCCGAAGTGTTGCTGGCCTATATTGGCGCCCACACAAACAGCATCCGGCTCGGTTCGGGCGCTGTCCTGCTGCCCTATTACAAACCGATCAAAGTGGCGGAAGCTTTTCATATGTTGGCTGCATTGTTTCCCGGACGGATCGACCTTGGAATCGGTCGTGCTCCCGGGGGATCGGCTCATGTTTCTATGGCGTTGAGCGATTCTTATCTGGCACAAGTCAGACGAATGCCTGAACTGGTGAGGGATTTGTCTCTTTTGCTCGCCAATCGGTTTGCCGTGGAAGGGGAAGAGGTGAGGGCACGTCCGCTTCCCCCTGTTGCGCCGCAGTTATGGTTGCTGGGTACCCATGTCAAAAGTGCGCAGTATGCCGCAGAACAAGGAGCGGGGTATGTCTTTGGCCAGTTCATGAGTGACGACGACGGCAAAGAGATTGTCCAATCCTATCGCAGCCAATACAAGCCATCCGTTTTAAACCAGCAGCCAAAAGCGATCATCGCGGTCAGCGTGATCTGTGCGGAGACGGAAGCGGAAGCACGCTCGCTCGCGGAACATGCAAGGAGCTGGGGGGCGGCTGTCAGCGGCGGAGCGGTAAATGGGCCGCAAGAGCGACAAAAAACGATCGTGGGGACGCCGCAGCAAGTGAAAGAGAAGCTGCAGCAATACGAAGCCGACATGGGGGTCGATGAGTTTATGATCGTATCGATGCTGCCCGACTATGAAAAAAGGCTGCGGTCCTACAAGCTGTTGGCGGAAGCTGTTTACGACAAGAAACATTGACTCGAACCGCAGCCACCTTTTTAGTTGATCGAATCTGCAGGGAAGGTGAGACCGATCTGTTTGCGCGCTTCGTCCATGACGCGCATGGTGGCCAAGGAACGCTCATGGGAATTGGTCGAAGACTGAAGTTGGCCGGTTTTGATCAACTGGATGAATTCCCTGACTTCATACATCATTTCTTGACTTGCTTGCGGACGGGAAATGTCTTCCGTCCGCCCGTCGCGATAACGGATCTCCACGTGCTGCGGCCGGTGAATTTTGTCAATGACGATGCTGCCCTGTTCACCCTGAATTTCGGAAGGAAGGGCGGAATCGGTAATCTTTGAGTGCTGAATAACCGTTTCCATCTCCTCGTACTTCAGCAAAAGGCTGCCTTGCCCATCGACGCCCGATGGCAACATCAGCGCGTTTGCCTTGACGGATAATGGTTCGCCAAACAGGACGATCGATGGATAGATGCAATAGACGCCAATGTCCATCAGCGAACCGTTGGACAATTCCGGGTTAAAAGCATTTAACACCGTTCCGGCTTTTAGTGCATCGTATCGGGAGGAATATTGACAAAAGGTAGAAAGAAAACGGCGAATCGGGCCGATTTTCGGCAAATGCTCCACAATCGCCTGAAAGCTGGGCAGCATTGTCGATTTCATCGCTTCCATCAGCGCGACTCGCTTGGCGCGGGAGGTGGCGATCATTTTTTCCAACTCGCCCGCATGGGAAGCAATCGGTTTTTCACACAATACATGCTTGCCATGTTCCATGAACAGGATTGCCTGCTCGGCATGCAGCGAATTGGGGCTGGCGATATAAACGGCGTCGATCGCGTCGGACTTGGCCATTTGCTCAAGATCGGTGAACAAATGGGTGACGCCATATGGTTCGGCAAACTGACGAGCTCGTTGGGCCGTTCGCGAGTAGACAGCCGTTAACGCAAAATCTTCCACCAGACTGGCCGCCTGGATAAATCGTTCGGTGATGAAATTGGTTCCGATCACACCAAATCTGACCATACTTTGCCTCCTTATGTACGACTACTTCGATCATACTACCTTTTGCCGGGATGAGAAATAGGAGAAACCGCCGGGAAAGCATCGGTCAGAGTTTGCCAAAAGGGAACATAATGATTATTATGTTAACAAAAATATTGCAACTATGACAGTCCCATGAACTTTTGCTCGTTTTGACCTTCCAGCTCGGGGCAACTCTTTCAGGGGCGTGGCACTTCCGTTACAATAGGGAAGTGTGTTACATTGGTTGTTGGAGGTTGCCATGGAGACAAACATTACACTTTTTCTGGCGTTCGGCGCCGGATTTCTTTCATTTATTTCGCCTTGCTGTTTACCGCTTTATCCATCCTTTCTGTCGTATATTACCGGGGTGACGATCGATGAGGTAAGAAAGGGAAAAACCGTTTTTCGTAAACATGCCCTTTTACATACCTTATTTTTTATCATCGGTTTTTCCATCGTGTTTTTCGCTCTCGGGATCTCAACTTCCTGGCTGGGCAGTCTGTTTCACGCCCATCAAGATTTGATTCGCCAACTGGGGGGCATACTATTGGTAGTAGTCGGTCTGATCATGGTTGGCGTGTTCAAAATGGAGTGGATGATGCGGACCTGGAAAGTCGATTTTAAATCTCGCCCGATCGGCTATACCGGTTCCATTTTGGTTGGAATTACTTACGCCGCCGGCTGGACTCCTTGCGTAGGACCGATTTTGTCAGGGATTATCGTGCTCGGGGTGACTGACCCTACGCGGGCGCTTTCCTATACACTGGCTTATACTGTCGGTTTTGCCGTTCCATTTTTTCTGATGACGTTTTTTATCAGCAAGGTGAGCGCGATTGTCAAATACTCCGACCACTTGATGAAAGTCGGCGGAGGGATTATGATCCTGTTCGGAATTTTGCTTTATACCGACAAATTTACTGACATCACCCGTGTGTTAATTCGCCTTTATGGAGGATTCACGGGATTCTGAACGAGGTGAAGGCATGAAAAAACTGTTTCTGCTGCTGTTTGTAGTTGGACTGACTTGCTTGACGATGTACAGACCTGAGGTATTAGACGTGTTCAGCCGTCAGAGCGCAGTTCTGGAGATCGGCAACAGGGCACCCGAGTTTGCCTTGACCGGATTGGACCAAAATACCTACCAACTGGCAGGACCGCGGGATAAGCCGCTGGTGCTTAATTTTTGGGCTTCCTGGTGCGGTCCATGCCAAGGGGAGGCTCCGCATTTGCGGGAGTTGTACCTGCAGCATAAACAAGACCTCGATTTTTATGCGATCAATGTAACCAGTGACGATCATTTGGCCGATGCCAAAAAATTTGTCGAGCAGTTCAAGCTGCCGTTTCCCATCCCGTTGGACGAGCAAGGGGAGGTGGCCAAGCTGTACCAGGTGCGAGCTTATCCGACCACTTTTCTGATTGATCGCCAGGGGAAAATCCATCAACGGATTATCGGCATGATTGACCCGCAGACGTTTGAAAAAGAGTTGCAGGAATTGATCGCTTTGCCATAAAGTCAAAAAGGTTGGGCAAAGCAACGTCCGCTAAGACAGAAGCACGGAGAAAAACCATGCTTCTGTCTTTTTTTGTGCATTCCGGATCACTGGCAAGTTTGGTGAATTTGTAACGTATTCAAAATTATTGTAAAATAGAGGGAAATAGCTCGCTGTTTCAGCGTTTTATAGCCTCTCCTTTCTTCTAGGAGTAAGCTTCGTCTGGTTTTTAATCGTTCAAAAAATCCGGAAGCACAACGAAAAAGAGTAGGAGTGATAAAAGAGTGAACACAGCGCTTACTTTTTTGAATTTCGACGGTACCCTGAAAAGACAGAAACGGTTAACCTGCTATGCGGGAGAATGGATCGACTTCTCCGACCTCAGCAGTACACAGGGGTATTGTGCCCCAAGCTCCTTGCAGAAAATTCAAAGAAGGCTGCAAAACAGAAAAAACAAAGGGATCACCTTTATTGGCAACGGAAATTACCATTATGTGACCTATTTGCTGTTGGCAGAGTTGAATCAACCATTCTCGCTCCTCCTATTTGATCATCACAGCGACCTTTCCCCCATGGACGATCTGTCCATCATCTCATGCGGTTCCTGGGTCAGCTTTGCCTTAAAAACCTTGCCGATGCTGCAACGCGTCGTCATCATCGGTGCCCATTCGCAGGCAAAGCAAATCGTACAAACATCACCCAAAGTGACAATTATATCCGAACAAGAAATCAACCAATGGCAGCTGGCGACAGTAGAAGCGCGGTTGCGCCTACTGTTGCAGAATGAGCCTGTTTATATCAGCGTGGACAAAGATGTGCTGGATGAAAAAAGCGCAGTGACCAACTGGGATCAAGGGAGTATGAATTTGCGGCAATTGTTGTATTTGATCAGAGATTTGCGGCAAAGCAACGCGATTTTAGGGGTTGATGTTTGTGGAGAATTGCCCCTGTCTCCGCTCGATTTCTTTTCAGTCGAGGTCATCGAGCAAATCCAGAAAAACGAACGGGCCAACCGTGCGATAGTGGAAGTTATTTCTGCCAGCTGAGCGAAACGGCGATTGCTTTCTTGCCGCCGTTCGGGTATGTTGCAAGCAGGGGAAATGGAGGCGGAAAGCATGCCGGACAAACTCGACGCGGAAGAACATGGACTGATTTTGTTTGATGGAATCTGCAATTTTTGCAATGGCTGGGTCAATTTTTTGCTAAAACACGATCGGGCGGGCTATTTTCGCTTTGCTCCGCTGCAGTCTGCGGCTGCGCAAAGGGTGCTGCAAACGCATCGATTGCCGCAAGACCAGCTCGCTTCCGTTATCTTGATCGAAGGAGGGCGATGCTTTGTGGAATCGGATGCGGTAATCCGGATTTGCCGGAGATTGCCGGGCGTTTGGAAGCTGTTTGCGATTTTGCGGTTCATCCCGCGCAGCTGGCGAGACGGCGCCTATCGCTGGGTGGCCAGGCACCGCTATCGGCTGTTTGGCCAGCGCGAACGTTGCATGATTCCGACACCCGAGGTGAGGAACCGATTTTTGAACGAGGACTAACAGGGCGCTTCCCTCGGAATGATTGAAGCGCTCGCTTCGTTATGCTATGCTTACTTCAGATTAAGCAGCATCGGCAGACGGACGATGCGAAGAGGAGAATCCATCATGCGACCTTTGCAAATTTCAGCGGAAACGGCAGTAAAATTGGCGGAACAGCTGAACATCCCATTGGAACAGCTAATGCATATGCCGCAGCATATCTTGATGAAGAAACTGGCGGAAGCGGCAGCCAAGGAAAAACAGGAGAATCAGGAATGAGCGGTTTGCGTCTGGCCGTGGCAGTTAGGAATCACCGGGAAGCAAAAACTCTGCTTTGCCATGGTCAGCGCTGTGGGGAAGCGGGGTTCTTTTTTTGCTTCCCGTTTTTTTCCTCCAAATTCCGCTCTCGTCGGTTGGCGCAGCGACGCGAATCGCATATAATGAGATTGTAACAACGGAGGACACAGACGATGCACTACTACGGCAATGAAACCATTATGTCGCTGGAACAGGTCTTGCGGTTAAAACCGAATGAAGTACGCATTTTGGAATGGGTGCGTACCTACGAATATTTGGAGAATCAGTACGGTCTTGATGACCCCGTCAATGAATTTTTGGAAATAAAATGCGTGGCGGAGGGTGTCCTCGTGCGCAAAAATCGGATTACCGAGTTTCCGGAATACGAGTGTCTGGAAGAACGCTTGCTGGCAGATGCGGAAGAAGCGTTGGCGATTTTGCAGGAATGGGCGACAGAAATATTGCAACGATTGGCAAGCGAGTGACAGAAAAGAATATTGACAGAAAATGTTTGCTGTGCTATATTAAAAAAGCAGTCACGAAATGATTGCCGGTGTAGCTCAATCGGTAGAGCACCTGACTTGTAATCAGGGGGTTGTGGGTTCAATTCCTATCGCCGGCACCAGTGAATCGTTCAAATATGGGGAGATAGCGAAGAGGCTAAACGCGGCAGACTGTAAATCTGCTCCCTATGGGTTCGGCGGTTCGAATCCGTCTCTCCCCACCATGTTTTCTTTTTGCCGGTATGGCGGAATTGGCAGACGCGCGCGACTCAAAATCGTGAGGGAAACCGTGGGGGTTCAAGTCCCTCTACCGGCACCAGAGTAATACCTTTGCGGGTGTAGTTCAATGGTAGAACTCCAGCTTCCCAAGCTGGCGGCGTGGGTTCGATTCCCATCACCCGCTCCATATGTAAAAATCGGACAAACCTTGAGCGCTCAAGGTTTTTTGTTGTTTCTGGGGAGAGGCAGCTTTTACAATATTTGTTGGAAGCGGAGGGATTGCGATGTGCGGACGATTCACACTGATCACCGATTCAGACCAACTGCAAATGCGCTTCGACCTGGAAACGACTCCCTTTACATTGCAAGCGCGTTACAACATTGCCCCGGGTCAGTTGATTCCAGCGATTCTTGAGGATCGAGGGCAGCGCCGGATCGGACAACTGAGATGGGGATTGGTGCCGTCCTGGGCGCAAGATGAAAAGATTGGATACAAACTGATCAATGCGCGTGCCGAAACAGTAGAGCAGAAGCCTGCCTTTAAGCGACTGTTTGAGCGAAAACGCTGCATCATTCCGGCAGACGGTTTTTATGAATGGAAGCAGGGTGAACATGGCAAGCAACCGATGCGGATTATGCTGAAAAGCGGAGAGCTTTTTGCATTTGCCGGTCTGTTTGACACATGGACCCGGCCAGATGGTCAAAAGATCCACACTTGCACGATCATTACCACGCAGCCTAATGAAGTGGTCAAAGACATCCATGACCGGATGCCGGTCATTTTACGAAAAGAAGATGAAGCTATTTGGCTGAACCGCGAAATATATGATGCTGAATCGCTGCGAGCTCTGCTCGTTCCTTATGCTCCTGAAGCGATGAGAGCTTACCCCGTATCAGCGATCGTAGGAAACCCGCAACACGATCAACCGGAATGTATCGCGGAAGCGGCAGATCGAGTATAACGATGAGGCAAGAGCTAGAGAAAGCGATTTTCTCGTGTAAGGAAACGGCCGATAGTTATTGAAAAAAAAGCCCTGCGCAGAGGGCTTTTTTGCTTGATTAGCTGTAAACGAGCTCTTTTGGCAAACCTGGGCTATTTTCGCTTTCAAGTTCCGGCAGTTGCGGTACGGGAGCCCCTGCAGGCGGTTCGACGACGGATAACGTTCCCCCGTTCCGGCTAGGCGAAGGGCCGGAGAATATATCTGCGATGCGGGTCGGATCAAGTCTGAAATTATATTGGACATTATGCAGACCTGCGTCCATATATTTTCGGCACTCCGGATATTTGCTCAGATCGATTTCCGGAATCGGAATCACTTTGCCCCAATTGACCCCCAGCGTTTCCAATGCCTTGGTAAAGGCATTTTGATGGGCATGGTCGCGAACCATCAAGAAGGCGAGTGTTTCACGGAAAGTTTTGTTTGTGCTCATTTCATAAAGTCGGGATTTTTGCAAGGTTCCGGTCGATTCGAGGACGACGTTGTCAAGCAAGTCGCTGATCAGGTTGCCATGACTGTACACCCAGGAGCCATTCCAGGGGTTGCCGGCAGCATCGACAGGCAGTGAACTTTGGGCACCGATAATAAAATGATGCGGATTGGCGCTATTGACGGCATTCGTTAAAGGAGCGCTTTCATCATTTTGCGGAGCGTCGCCAGAGCCGGTGAGCAGCTGGTTGATCGTATGTTGAACAAGCTCAACGTGGCTCAGCTCTTCGATAAAAATCCCTTTGATCAGATCGCGGTACTGCGTAGCGGACCCGCGAAAGTTGGCGCTTTGAAACGAAAATTGCATCATCGTACGCATTTCCCCAAAGTGTCCGCCGAGAATTTCTTGCAAGACGCGTGCGGCTTGCGGATCGGGTTGATCAGGAAGGACAGGGTTGATCAATTTTTCACTATAATAAAACAAGTTCTCACTCCTCATTTTCTTGGATGTTCTGTCAGGCTTTAGCTTGTGTTGATTGGCTTCTGCCTATGCGAAGAGTGTGATCAACGCATCTGTGGTTTTATTTGGAAAGACAGTCGAGCAATAAAAACCAACAGATTTATCTGAAATAAACAAGAAAAATAGTGATATACAAACAAAAACAGACTATAATAGATACAATAACAGAAACAAATAAAAGTAAAAAAGACAATCAAACGATACGCAAAATTATCAGAAAATACAGAAATAATAAACAAAATGTAAAGCGCTTACATTTTGTCTCGACACATTTGCGTCCAGTTGAACGATTTTTGCGAAGGAGGACACGACTATGACATTGCGGCCACACGTGCTAAAGATGCTCGAACAAACCGATTCGACTCAGGAACCGGAAACCGTTCAAGATCTCATCAAAAGCAGGGGGAAATTGCTTCAACATTTGCCGCCGCTGGAGTTGAGGCCGATAGTAGACAAAACCGAAGATTTCAGCATACCAGGTCCGGGCGGAGAAATTCCCGTTCGGATATATACCCCACGATCTGCGGGTCAGCTTCCGCTGTTTGTCTATTTTCACGGCGGGGGATTTGTGGCGGGAAGCATTGAGGAATTTGACCATTTCTGTCGCTGGCTGGCCACGACGACACGGGCAAAAGTGATTTCGGTCGGGTATCGGTTGGCCCCTGAGCATCCGTTTCCAGCCGGTTTAGAGGACTGCTTTGCGGCAGTCAAGTGGGTGGAGCAACACCGGGCGGAACTGAACGGAAAGCCAGGCCAGCTGATCGTCGGCGGCGAGAGTGCGGGCGGCAACCTGGCCGCTGCCGTCGCTTTGCTCGCGCGCGACCAAGAAGCCCCAGCCATCGCCAAGCAAGTATTAATTTATCCTGTCACTGATTGCTTCTCGCTGACGGCACCATGCCCATATTCATCCTATGTCCAGTTCGCGAGTGGCTATCGTTTGACGGCGCGCTCGATGGACTTGTTCTGGAGCGCATACCTGACCAAAAAGGAGGATGCACAAAGCCCTTTCGCTTCGCCAATTCGTGCCCAAGATCTTAGCGGATTGCCGCCAACGCTGGTTTTGACAGCTGAATACGATATCTTGCGGGATGAAGGCGAATCCTATGCGCAACGGCTGAGCGAAGCGGGGGTTCCGGTGTTGATGAAAAGGATTGGCGGGACGATTCACGGATTTGCGCTTGTATTTACCGAACAGCAGGACGGGAGGGAAGCGCTGGATGCGATCGCCGCCTTTGTTGGGGATTGATTCCAAACGATTTGCCATTTTTGAAAGGGAGAGGAGAATTACGGTTGAATTCAAAACATTGGCTGATGAAAGTTTTATCGATGTCGCTGATTGTTTTATTAGCAGCATGCAGTTCACCGGCTGGCAATTCAAGTCAAGCACCCGCTGGTACAAGCGAGGGGACAAAAAAGTACGCGATCATTGGCAGAAGCACGGGAAATCCGTATGTGGAAAAGGAACTGGAAGGATTTAAAAATGCTATCCAGGAACTGGGCGGCGAAGCGATTTTGAAAGCGCCGGAGCAAGCGACTGCAGAAGGACAGATCCAGATGATAGAAGAATTGATATCGCAACAAGTGGCGGTGATTGCGGTTGCTTCCAACGATCAGGATGCACTCCAACCGGCTCTGAAGAAAGCGATGGAGCGGGGGATCAAGGTCCTCTCCCTGGATTCGGCGGTCAATCCGCAAAGCCGCATGGTACACATCAATCAGGCAGATCCAGAACGAATCGGTCGGGTCCAAGTACAGGCGATCGCCCAGATGATCGGCGGCCAAGGTGAAATAGCCGTCTTGAGTGCCACGTCCACGGCGCAAAATCAAAATTTGTGGATCGAATGGATGAAAAAAGAATTGGAACAGCCGCAGTACAAAGAAATAAAACTGGTAAAGGTCGCCTATGGGGATGATTTGCGTGACAAGAGCGTCGCGGAAACGGAAGCTCTGCTGAAGACGTATCCCGATTTGAAAGGGATCATCGCGCCGACAACAGTCGGTATCGCCGCTGCCGGAAAGGTGCTGAGCGATAAAGGATTGCAAGGCAAAGTACAACTTACCGGGCTGGGGTTGCCAAGCGAGATGGCGGAATATATCGACAATGGTGTCTGTCAGTGGATGTACTTGTGGAACCCGGTTGATGTCGGCTATTTGGCCGGTTATGCGGCAGACGCTCTCGTCAAAGGGACGTTGAGCGGCAAGCCGGGAGAGAAATTTTCTGCCGGCCGATTGGGCGAGAAGGAAGTGGTCGCCGATGGAGTCGGCAGCCAGATCATGCTCGGAGATCCATTTAAATTTGACCAGGGCAATATAGCGGAATGGAAAGCGGTCTATTGATCGGAGATCCTTTCGAATTCCGAACTCAAAGAAAAAAACTCTGTAATCTGCAGAGTTTTTTTCTTTAGAAACTAAAATTATATGGTACAGCATGATGCGGTCAATCATGAACTTACTTTGTTGTGTAAAATAAATTCAATAAACGGTCCAGCTGTTGACTGACTTTGATTACTTCAGGATCAGACAGATTCTTATCTTTTGTGATCGAATTTAGAAGTCTGGTGATTTAGGTCAGTTGCAACCATCTCTTCAGCATGAAAAATGAGGAAAACACCCTACCCAACGCCGAAATGAGCAGGTCGGACATTG
>NZ_JAFBEB010000005.1 GCF_016908525.1 Brevibacillus fulvus | reverse complement strand
TACAAAGAATCGCTATTACACGGTAAATAATTTAGGGGTTGGCAAGTGGTACATTTTTAATTGCCATTTGCTACATTTCTTACTTGCCAAAAACATGAAAAAGTGGTGAATGGGATGAAGGAGAGCACAAGGGCAAATGAAACGATGACCACAAGGATGCTTTTTTGTGCCCCGATCGAATCGGAGAGAATCCCCCCGAATGCTCCGCCGCTTACCGCCGCTATTCCAAATAACAAATAGCATAAACTGATCCAACCGGAATCAAGCTGAAGCACCGTTTCCAGAAAGGGCGTAAAGTACGCATAAAGCGTATAGTGTCCAGCCAGCATAAACATAGTTGCCAAATGTGCACTGCCGATTTTTAAGCTGCCCACTGCCTTTATTTGTTGGGAAAGCGGAAGCGTGTTTTCCCCGGCAACTCGCGGCAACAAGATGGAAATCAGTATGAACGAACCTATCGATAAAATTGCAATCCCCAGAAAAAGAATGCGCCAGCCGAATTTATCCGATAGTAAAATTCCCAGCGGCACGCCCATGACCAGTGATGAACTGATGCCCATATAAATGAGACCGAGAGCTTTTGCCCGGTGTGCCGGTGAAACGATTTTGGCAGCGATGGTTAAAGACAGGACAACGATCAGTGCTGTACTCATGGCAGTTAAAATCCGCGCAGCCATCATAAAGGTGAAATTCGGACTGAAACAGGTCATCATATTGCCAATGAAAAAGATCAACAAGGAGAGAAGATATAACTTTTTGCGCTCGATTTTGCTGGTGATAACGAGCAGCACAGGACCGGACACAGCATAAACCAGGGCGAAAACGGTGATTAATTGTCCAGCGGAGCTCAAGGAGATGTTCAAGTCGATGGCGATAGCTGGAAGGATTCCGCCAATAATTAATTCAACGAGTCCAACGGCAACAGTTGATAATGCTAGAATAAAAACTTTTCCATTCATATCTTGGTTATATCCTTTCTTGCGAAAATAAAAAATCCTGATTACAAAAAATGAATGTGTCATTTTCTGTAATCAGGATTTTATGGTTCCTGGTAGAGACCCTCAAGCCATATTCTGAGGTTATACAGGTATTATTTATTTTTTTAAAAGGGAAGCGCTTTGAACAGTGTACTAGCTATCAACGCATTTTTCAAGTGTTGAATTTCGAGGTCCCTGTTCGGGGATGACATCACCGCCAGGCAGGACATGGGCCGTGAGAATCCAAGCAAAATACTACCGAGATTCCATACCGAATTCACACTCTTTTAACACAGGATAGGTAAACTATTGAGTATCCTTAATAAAGTGGGTGCAACAAAATGTCCAGTCAGATAAATACTGATTTATTGGCAAAAATTGAGACGAGTACCCTTTGCTTATATTTTAAGTATTTAAACAACAGAAGAAAACGAGAAATCTTTTATTATAAGAGATTGAAGGAATTACGAAACATCATGAAGCAGAATGCGCTGGATACATACTTCCAGCCTATTATTCAATTAGACTCAGGAGACACGATCGGGTATGAAGCGTTGAATCGTCCTGCCATAACGGATTTATTTCCAAATACAGAATCCTTTTATGAATTTGTCGGGAAATCGAACCAGGTGTTTTTGTTTGAATGTTTTTGCAGGAATCTTTCGCTTAAACGTTTTAAAGATCGATTGCATCGCAATGAGCACCCCAAAAATACGCTGCTTTTTCTTAATATCCACCCGCATGTTTTACTTGATTCCCATTATCAAAGTGGGGAAACTCTTCAAATTTTAACTGAACTCGGGATCAAACCAAGCCAGGTTGTTTTTGAGTTGACAGAGAAAAGTGCTGTGACAGATTTTACACTGTTTGAAAAGGTCCTTTCCAATTACCGTTCACAAGGATTTCGCATTGCGATCGATGATGTCGGATCTGGTTACAATAGTCTCAAAAGTTTGGTGTATTTAAAACCGGAATTTATAAAACTGGATAGGTCGCTTATTCAAAATATAGATAAAAATTTAGAACAGCAGCAGTTGGTCAAATTAATCATAGATTATGCGAAGCGGTCTTCTTCGGAAACAATTGCCGAAGGAATCGAAAGGAAGGAAGAGTTCGACTTTGTACGTCAACAAGGAGTACACTATGGTCAAGGATACGCGATAGGCAAACCGCAAGAGGAATTAAGATTAGGAAGGATTCCGCACGTTTGCTGCGAATCATGACAAGCAATAATCTTCTATATTCTAAACGAATGTTATCAGTAGAAGGTGGAAAATATGACAGCGTATATTGGGGATATTATCGAACCAGTACCCTGTGTTTCTCAAAATGTAGTAAGTAAAGCGGTGCATGAGATTTTTAGTGAGAATACGAAGATACAGGGAATAGTTGTCGTAAATCAAGAATTACCCACTTCTCTTATAACGAGAACGAGCTTTTACCAAAAAATAGGGACGCAATATGGTTATAATCTTTTTATGGGCAGGTCGATTGATCTGGTCGTAAAAAAAGAGCCGCTCATCGTTGATTACTTCCAATCCATAACAGAAGTCAGCAAATTGGCAATGGAAAGGGAGGAAGACGACAGGTATGATTATGTAATTGTGACCAAGGAAAATAAATATATTGGTATTGTCAGCATTCAACGATTACTCATGAAGTTGGTTGAAGTTCAGGTAGAATTCGCCAGCTTTTTGAATCCGCTTACCAGACTGCCGGGAAACCACATGATTGATGAAAAATTGCAAGAAATCATCCAACAGGAGCGATTTAGCATTCTATATTTCGATTTGGACAATTTTAAAGCTTATAACGATACATACGGTTTTAAAAAAGGCGATGATCTTCTTCAAGCGACCGCGGAATTACTTAAGAGAACGTTGGTTAAAGAAGGCGCTTTCTTAGGGCATATTGGCGGCGATGATTTTATTGCGGTTCTGAATCACTCTTGTTTTTTATCAATCTGCAATGAAATCATCAAAGATTTTGACGAGATGATTAGAGATTTTTACCACCCCGACCATCAATCACAACAATTTGTGGTAGCAGAAAATCGACAGGGTATTAAAGAAAAGATACCCCTTGTATCCTTATCGATCGCTATTGTCACGAATCAGGACCGCTCCTTTAACAATGTGGAGGAACTGGGGGAATATGCGGCGGTCGTTAAAAAACATTGTAAAAAGGTGAGCGGAAGTTGTTTTTTTGTAAATATATAACTTTCACCGAAACCGTCTTTTGTATAATGGGTTTTATCGACAAACTGTACTCCAGCGTTGCAGACGACCGCATATAAAGGGGGAAAATTCATTTGTGTGAACTGGCTGAACTTCTTACAGATTCCAAAGAGGAAAGATCAAGCTCCAAGGACGTTATGTTGCGATGATTCGTTTCTGCGATTAATGAGTTTACTACTTGATTGGCTTTCGCTGCGTTCGGCAAGCAAGGACAATACAAACATTTTTGTCATACTTGGCAATTTGTTCTGCACATTCATATCCCAATCCCGAGTTTCCGCCTGTAATAATAACCGTCTGTCGATGTGATCTCATATCTTCGACACGCTCCTTTGGCTATAGCCAGCCATGATGTGGTGGTACTCAAATAGCAATGGATGTTGACATCGTCAACTTACAGCGACTATACTGGCGCTCTGTTGACACTGTCAACATCTGTGTATAAAATATGGGCAAGACAAATCGATGTTACCCGAGGTTAGTATGAGCGATACAAGACAAAAGCTGATTCACATCACCGGACAAATGATAGCGCAAAAAGGCATAGACGCGGTCAGTATGCGCGAGCTTGGAAAAGAAATGAATCTATCTCGAAGCGCCATGTACAGACATTTTCGAAACAAGGAGGATTTGCTGGCGGCGGTTGTAGCTGAAAACTTTAAGGTGCTACATAGCAATATGCGCCAGCTGCCGGGTAACGTAAGCGATCCCCGTCAACGATTGAACACCATTCTCCGGACGTATTTTGAATTTGGTATAAATAACTATGAACATTACCGGTTGATGTTTCAAAAGCAGTGGGATAAAGCGCAATACCCCGACATTTATGCATCTGCCATTGTGGTTTACGAACTTGTAGAAAGTTGCCTGAAACAGGCAGGAAATACCCGTAAATCACCGAATCAATCAACCGCCATCATGTTCGCTTTCATGCATGGTCTGGTTGAATTACATGCTGCTGATCATTCCGAAGCTGAAAAAGGACTGAATGAGCCAATCGAGCTTATCGAGTCGTTTCTGGATATGGTATTTGTTTAGAGAAGGAACGCCCGTGCGCAAGCGGCTGTGAGCGAGGCATTTTTAATTGAACAGCCACTGGGCGATCAGGACCGTCGGCACGGGTGAAAGGGCTCTTGCTGCAACTAAGATGGGTTTACAAACATACGAGGCCATCCCGCAAAAGGATGGCCCTTGAATTAGCGTTACAGATAACCTGTTATAATTGGATTTCTTTGATGAAACCGAGCCTGAAGCGACGACAACGTTGTTCCCGATTGTTACCCCGGGGTTAATGATTGAACCACCGCCGATCCATACATTGTTGCCAATCGTCACCGGTTTTCCGTATTGCAATCCTGTATTTCGCTCGTATGGATTTAGCGGGTGCGTAGCAGTATAGATGTGCACCCCTGGCCCAAGCATACAATTATCTCCAATGGTTACTTTACAAACATCCAAAATGACACAGTCAAAATTGGCAAAAAAGTTCTCACCCACATGTATGTTATAGCCATAATCAAATCGGATATTTGGTTGAATTACAATTCTTTCTCCCGTGGAACCGAGAATCGCTTTTAATATCGTTGTTCGCTTGTGAAATTCTGTTTCTAAACTTTCATTGTAAATTTTCAACTGAAGTCTGACCTGGACACGATCTCTCCCTAATTGAGGATCTCGAGGATCATACATTTCTCCAGCCAACATTTTTTCTTTTTCCGTTCTCATAAGAGCCCCCTGTTCTACTACGATACAGATTCACTGAGATTCTTAGTTGTGACCGTCACTTTACACAGGATGTTATTGGGGAGTCAGCAACCGACCGAGTGGAGAATATTTACCCGCTTAGCGAAGACAATTCCTTAAACAAAAGCGAAAAGGTATAATAATTTAAGCTGTTTTACGTCTGCTGCAAAATGAGCTCTTCGCATAGGGAATACGTTTATATTAAAATATCGGCGAAATTTGTGAATTCCATAAGAAAAATGAATGAATCATTGCTCGGCACCCAAGTAACCGATAAAGATAATACAGTGTTTTTTATTAGATCGGAGGAACGGCGGATGGATTTGATGACCGAGGTACAAAACAGATTGTCCGAGGCTTATGAAGGAAGAAGGCTGTGGATAGCATTAACGGAAAAACTGAAGTTTGGAAATCGCGATTATGTTATTGTAATGCCTTCTCTCGATGCAAAACTTAATTATGTTTCGCTTCTTTATCTGGATCAATTTGCGGCAAATAAAAAGGCGGAGAAAATCTATTTGGTGACGTTAGATGAAAAAGTAAAAAAAGCGTATCCGCTGTTCACCAATCGGCTGGAAGGCTGTATCGACCTGTCGGAAGACGAGCTGAACAGTCTGATTAAATTTTACTCTCTCTATATGTTTACCGATAAGCTGGTGATTATGTCGTTTGCCAGACCACAAGGGAGAACGGGTGAAAACTTGATTGGCAAGAAAGGAATTACCTTGGAAGAATTGGTCAGCTTGGGTCTCTATCAAAACGAGGAATTTGTGAAAGAAGAACGGAAATTTTATTCTGGAACAGATCCCGATGTGGCAGCTTTTTTTCAAAGCGCTTTAGGCGTATCCGAAAGTTGGTCACAGGGAGAGGGTCGAACAATGCAGGATCATCGTTACGATGGGGCAGATATTCCGAGGTGTATGAAATAACATGAACAGTTGGAAAACACTCAAACAAAACCTTGATACTCTTGTGCACAATAAGTTGTTGGACAAGAAATATATTATTCTGTTTGGCGCGAACAAGACTGCGGAAGTCATGGTAAATCATCTTGCCCGGAAGGGTGTTGCTATTGGTGGAATTATTGACAACAATAAGCGGATGCACGGCAAAGATTTTCTTAATACAGTGATCTCCTTCCCGGAAGAGTTGTTGGGCGCTTTTCGAGATGATGCCGCAGTGCTAATTGCATCGATGTATTACCATGAAATGAAATTGCAACTGGAGAGCATGGGGTATACCGAAGGCAAACATATCTTTCAAGTGATGGATATGAATCATCATGATGTAAACTTCGACTTGTCGGAAGAGGCCTTCAAAAAAGCGGAAGAAAAAGTGCGGAAAGGATATGAGATTTACCAAAAGATCATCGACAGGTACGGCGAAGTATCCTTTTTTATGTGTCCGAAAAAACCGAACGGGGATGTCTACATCCTTTGCTCCTATTTAAAAACGTATTTGAATAAACCAGACAAGCTTGATTTGCAACAAAAGCCAATTTTATTAACGGTGATCGGAAAATCTGCCGCCAGCACCGCCAGCATGTTTGATATCGACTATGTAGAAGCATTATCTTTGGAGGATAGCGACAACCTTGCTGCTTTTGCCAAACTGTTTCCGGAAAAGGTAATAACACTTCATCCGTATTTTCCGCATTTTCATTTTTACAGTTATGTAGATGGCTATAAAGGATTAAACTTTATTGATGAGTTTAAATACGGCCTGTTTGGGTTAGATGAAAACGATAAACCGTATAAACCAAACATCGTAAACCGAGCAGAAGAGTTGCATAAATTGTTTCAGGAAAACCGATTAGAGCCTGGCAACACCGTCATTTTGGCGCCTTATGTAAATAGTCTCGCCCAAATTGACTGGCGTTTTTGGGAGGTTTTGGCAGAAGAGTTGCAAAAGGAAAAGTATGTCGTTTGTACAAACTGTACTAGGGAAGAGACGCCGATCAAAGGAACGATCCCCTTATACTTTGAGTTTCGCGATGCGATCGCAGTAACAGAAAAAGCGGGATATGTCGTGTCATATAGGAGCGGCTTTTGTGAAATTATCGCCAACAGCTCCTGCAAAAAAGTAGTCGTGTATCCGGACGTCATGAAGCGGTTTTCTCATGTAATGCAATTTTTCGGAATGGATGAAGAGATCTACCGAACAGAAAACTTGATTGAAGTGGGGAACACATTTGGCGCGGTAGACGAATTGGTGGAATATGTGATGAACCATTTCAGAAGACGGTAACTGTTTTGTTTACAAACGGAGAGCGGACTTCCATCCGCTCTTTTTTTATGATTTTCCCAACAATCCCGCTTTTTTTCAGTCACAGTCAATCAGGATGCCGAGATGCGAAAAAAGCGCTTACAAAAGACGTCTGTCCCAAGTAAGCGCTCTTATCAAACTTACCTTTTTTCGATTTCATTCAGTAACTGGGCAAGGTTTGGATCATCGAGATAGTTTTCGATGGTAATCACTCTTTTATCAGGATGAGCAAGTCTCGCTCTGTCTGACAAATCTTTATGCACTACGATAACGTCGGTATCTTTAGGGACATCTTCTATACGGAAGTGCTTCACTTCAATTCCTTCTATGGCTTTTTTCTGCAGCCTTTTTCGGAACGTTGTCGCCCCGAGTGCGCTGCTGCCAGCTCCCGCATCGCAGGCAAATGACACTTTTGCCAGTTTGTCAGAATGGAGGGGATGAATGGATGCTTGCATCACTTGTTTTCCTTCCGCCTTCATGGTTTGTGCTTTTTCAACTGAGGCGGTGAATTCCTCTTCGTTATCAGGCTGTTTGCTGAGCTTCAAAATAATCGAAGTAACGATAAAAGATACGGCGGTAGCGACGGCAACTCCCAAAATAATACCTATAAAATTTCCTTTTGGGGTTAAGGCAAGGTAGGCAAAGATGGAGCCAGGGCTTGGTCCGGCTACCAGACCTACATCAAAAAGGCGGAAAATCGTAATTCCTGACATGCCTCCGGCGATCATCGCCAAAATAGTTACGGGTTTCATCAGTACATAAGGAAAATACAACTCATGGATTCCACCGAAAAAGTGAATAATGATCGCTCCGGGAGCTGTGCGCCGCGCAATTTTGTTTCCAAACAAGGTATAAGCTAACAATAAACCAAGACCTGGTCCAGGATTAGAGGCTACCATAAAATAAATGGACTTGCCGGCATTTAGCGTTTCCTGCATTCCCAACGGATAATAAATTCCTTGGTCAATGACGTTATTCAAGAAAAGCACTTTGGCTGGTTCATTGATCAACGATAATAGCGGTAAGAAGCCCGTATCGACAAGTGCTCGAATCGCCGACGTTACAAAATTGTTCGCTGATTCGATAACGGGACCGATAAAATAGAACGAGAAAACCATTAAGAAGAAGCCCAAAATCCCAATGGAGAAGTTGTTGACGATCATTTCGAAACCCGCAGGAACCTTGTTTTCCAGCATCTTGTCGAACTTCTTGATCACCCATCCGCCCAAGGGGCCAATAATCATCGCTCCCAGGAACATGGGGATTTCAGATCCGACGATCAGTCCGATCGCGCCGATTGCCCCCATTACTGCACCTCTTTGTCCGGCAACCATCCTTCCTCCCGTGATGGCCAAAAGCAAAGGCAGCAAATAGGTAATGGCAGGGCTAACGATTTTGGCCAGATTTTCATTGGGAATCCAGCCTGTCGGAATAAAGAGCGCTGTCAGGATGCCCCACGCAATAAACGCTCCAATATTCGGCAAAACCATATTGGTAAGAAAGCCTCCAAAAGCTTGGATACGAGCCCGAGTGGATGGGGATTTCGCATGAGCGACATTCGTAACATTGGCCATAGACAATCCATCCTTTGCTTGATAATTTCGTTTTTCAGTCAAACGGTAACCTACTCCTCAACCTGCTGAATGAGCTGAATCAGTTCTTGTTCCTGCAGGGCATGGTGTAATTTGTCCATGATCTCTTCATCAATCAGCAAGGATGATAAGTCGGAGATCAGTTCCAAATGCTCAGAGCTGTCAACAGCGGCCAAAACAAACAGGATGTTCACTTCTTTATGGTCCGGGTAAACTACGGGATGCTGCAATTTTAGAAAGGAGATGCCGGTTTTGATCACCCCCCCTTCATTTCTGGCATGAGGCATGGCAATCCCCGGTGCGATCACGATGTAGGGGCCGTTGGTGTTTACATTTTGAATCATTTCCTCGATATATTGTGCGGTAATAAACCCTTTTTCCAAAAGAGGTTGAGCTGCGGCTTGGATCGACTCCTCCCAAGAGGACACACGCTCCAGAAAAGTCGTATTTCCTTGCAAATAGCTGCTGAGCATGGTGATTCTCCTTTCTATCTTCCTCAAATGAGAGCGAGGATTTCCTGGCGATTGGCAAGTTTCAAGCGTAAGTAGTCAGCCGTGATCGACTCGAGCAATGGTTGTTCGGTCAAATATGAAAACTGGATGAGCGCCTGTGTAACACCATTGTCACGGATATATCGCTGCAGAATCAATGACTCTTCATCAACCGGGTAATCAAATAACAAAGCGGCGGCGATGGCAAGCGTTAAATTTTTTACAGGATAGCCAAGATGATAGAGTGCCCTTGTTGGTTTCACCAACCGTTCATCAAAACCGAGCTTGCGGATGGGCGATCTGCCTACACGGGTGACTGCGTCATGTAAATGTTTGTTTTGAAAGCGCTTTAAAAATTGATTAATATATTCGCCGAGTTCTTCCGGCTTCATGGCAAATTGATGAATGAGGTAATGTTTTGCCTCTTCCAAAGTATTCTTGACAAACTTCTCAATTTGCGGATGCGCCAAAGCGCTTTGGATCGTTTCTTCCCCGACAAGAGAGCCAAGATAGGCTGTTGCGGCATGGCCCATATTGACAAGGTACAGTTTACGCTCCAAATAAGGTTGCAAATCTTCTACATAGATGGCGTCTTTGATCTTGGGAAGATCGGTATTGACCATTCCGGACTGTTCGATGATCCATTCGTAAAACGGTTCGACCAGGGGAATTTCTCCGTCAGCTGTTTTTTTAGATAAAGCCTGCCGGTCGATCGCCGAGTTCGGAAAACCTGCAATAGTGAGAATCTCGGCCATCTCGTGAGGGGACAGGCATTTCTCCATTTCCTGTTTTAACAAGGATGAAGCCCGGATCGCATTTTCGTTGGCAATCACATCAATTTTTCTTTTGTTCTTGTCTGCCCTTTTTCTTAAACCCTTTGCCAAAATCGGGGCAATCTTGGACAAATGCTGAACACCGACTGATGTAGTAATGATATCGGCATATACGATGGCATCGATTACGTTTTCTTCTTCTGAGCTGTGTAAGGCGGTAATGGAAGAAATGGTCTCAACCGTGTGCTCATCGTCCAGTAGTTCAATTTGATATTCTTGTTCCTGATTTAGCTTGCCAACAACCTGTTGATTGATGTCTACGAAGCAGACTTCAAAACCGGAACGCTGCAAGAGATAACCGATCAGGCCCCTTCCGATATTGCCAGCACCAAAATGAAGTGCTTTCATTTTGTTTGTCCCCTCTACTCGAGATTTGCGTGGTATTGCCAGAGCGAAGTCATCTCGATGTTTTGCTCACGAATCATCATCAGGGCGACTGTATCGCCGAGCAATAAAAGACTTTGCTCAAACAAACTCGTCATCGGCTGTTTGGATCGAATCTCATCGGGGAGCTGCAGTTTCGTACTGACCGGAATTTTAATAAACAAGTCGGAAAAATCCCTCATGGAGCTTTGCGGATTTGCTCCGATATGCACTACCCTCGCCCGATACTGCTTTGCCTTTTTGGCAATAATTAAGGGGAAAGCCGATTCTCCGCTGCCGGAACCTACGATTAACAAGTCTTTCTCTGTGATGGCCGGTTCCGTAATTTGCCCAACTACATACGTTTTCACCCCGAGATGGGCCAGCCTTTTGGCAATCGCTTGCAACGATAACATGACTCTGCCGACTCCGACAAAAAACACTTTCTCTGCTTGTTGAATCTCACGAAGTAACTGGTCGACGTCTTCGCTCTTTATCTTGTTTAATGACGCGGACAGTTCCATTGTAATTTCTTTTGCCACATCATAATAATTCACCATGAACTATGCCCTCCTCTCCTAACCCTGCCAAAATGTAACGGTCCATCAGCGTCTTGTTTTCTGTCAGACTGTGGCCCGGCCGAAATAGACTCGTGGAACCGGCAACCAATATTTCCGCTCCTGCTCTTACAAGGTCGGGGATCGATTCGAATGAAACCCTGCCATCCACTTCGATCCTTGTGTGCAACTTCAACTGTTGAATAAGCCGGTACAAGTCCCCTACCTTTTTTGCGGCATAGGATACTTGTTTTTCGTTTTTATCCGTCGCGAATCCCGGATTGATCAGCATGAGCAGCACCGTATCACATTCGGGTAAACAATAATCCAATACGGACAGAGGAGTTGCCGGATTTAGAGCGACCCCAACACCGATGCCGTGTTTTTTTATAAGTTGAATATGGCGATCGATATGCGTGCTTGATTCCTGATGGAAAGAAATATGTTGCACACCGATCTTGATCATCTCCTGAATGAAAAACTCATTTTCTTTTGCCATGATGTGAACATCAAAATTCATCTCGGTGGCCTTGCGCAATTGTTTGACAGTATCGATGCCCAACGGCATGCTGGGGCTAAAGTAACCGTCGATGAGATCAATGTGCAGCGTGTCCACCCCTGCTTGTTCCAGTTCCTTCACACTTTTCTCCAGATTGCATAAATCGGCACACATGATGGAAGGTGCAATCGTTATTTTTCTTTCGTGCATGTTTATGCCCCTTTTCGCTTGTATTTGCCTTTTTCTGAATTATAAGTCGCATCCAGGCAGAAGTAAAGCATGTTTTTGCGTTTTTTTACTTGTGTTTGCATGTTTCGCTTGGATATGACAGCAAGTATGATAAAATAGGCATGGAAGGATACTCATATGTCAAGGAGCATGACGATGTTAAAAGAGGAACGCCAACAACTCATTTTGCAGATTTTAAATGATGAGCATAAAGTAATTGCCAGCGATTTAAGCAAACGTTTAGCCGTATCCGAGGATACGATTCGCAGAGATTTAAAGGAATTGGACAGTCTTGGTTTAATTAAAAGGGTACACAGCGGCGCTTTAAGAAAAGGACCGCCTGTTGTTGATTTTTCTACACGTCAAACGATTTCGAACGAAACAAAAATGGCATTGGCCAATAAGGCATTGGAATTCATCAAGGATGAGATGGTAGTGTTGATTGATGGCGGGACAACCAATTTGCATTTGGCCCAACAATTGCCTTTATCGCTAAAAGCGACCGTTATCACGAATTGTCCGCATATTGCCATTTCACTCAACAATCACAAAGATGTGGAGGTGATCATGTTGGGGGGCACGCTCTTTAAAGAGTCCATGGTCAACTTGGGAATTGACACGGTTGAGGCTTTAAATACGATGCGTGCCGATTTGTACATCATGGGGATTTACAAAATTGACGCACAAATCGGCATTAGTGTCCCGAGTTTGTCAGAAGCTTTGGTCAAAAGGAAAATGGTCAATATCTCTACCGAAATATTGGCCATGGTGACATCTGACAAAATTAATACAGTCTCCAATCACATTGTGTGCCCAACGAATCAATTAACGTATTTGGTCACAGAACAACTCAATCCGGACATAAAAGCCATGTATGCGAACCAGGGAATTCAGGTAATAGATGAATAGCGGCATCCGAGCGGGTAATAGTCGAAAGGCATTTCCAGAAAAAAAGCTTTTTAGAAGGATGCCGTCCGCTAACCCTCTCCCTTTGCAATCAGTTGCGCCGCACGGTGAGCCTTGCGCCCAGCTGTATAAAAGATCAGACTGACCAGTGAGATGAGCGCCATCGTCAGAAACATCGGCTGGCCGCCATAAGCGGATAAGATCATGCCGCCTGCCCACGGGCCAAGAAAATTGCCCAATTCGTTAAAGCCTTGTGCCCCATAGTAGGTCCCTCTCATGCCCGGTGGAGTGATTTGGTCAATTTGTGCATATTCAGCGGGAACCACTAAAATTTCGCCTAGAGTAAAAATGATCATAAAGAGGATGAAACTGAACCAACTGTTGGAAAAGGCGAATCCCACTTCACCACAGGCGAACAACAGACTGCCGGCAACGATCCGCTGAAACAATGTGTACCGTTCCGACCACTTTGTGATGAACACTTGTGTCAAAAGGACAGTTATTCCGTTGATGCTCATCAACAATCCAAACAGTTCGATCCCGCTTTCCATTCCTTTGGCCAGGTATTGCGACAGCGTGACGGACATTTGCCCAAACACGGTTGTAAGCAAGACGCTTCCCAGAATAAAGAGAAGCAGCGCCTTGTCGTTGCGGACGACCTGACAAGCTCCAAACAGCGAAACCTTTTCCGTATCGGCAGATTTTGCTTCCTTCACCTGATATTTCCTGAACAAGCAGATCAACACGACGGCGTATAGAAAGTAGAGGATTCCTGTTGCCAAAAATGTCGTGACACTCCCCGCTATTCCCAGAAAGGCACCGGTCATCGGCCCGATGGAAAAACCCAAGTTAACCGCTACATATCGGGTGGAAAATAACCGGTAACGTTTGTGCTGCGGGGTCAGATCACCCATCAGCGCTTTGGAAATCGTTCCAAAAAACGACGAGCCCAATCCCTGCAAAATACTCAACAGCAACAGTCCAACAGGATTCACGACCTCAGTCAGAGCGACAAACACAAAGCCCAATGCGGACAGTGCCAGGATCATAAAATTTTTTCTGCCAAATAAATCAGAGAGTGTTCCGCCGATAAATCCCCCAAACATGGCGGTTAAAGGTCCAGCACCGAGAATGATGCCAATGGTGACTGCATCCAGATGAAGCGAACTTGCCAAATAAACGGCCAGAAAAGGCACGGCCATCGAGCTTGCCAATGAAACGAGAACTGTGCCCAACAAGAGAAAATAAACAAACGGATGGTACTGTTTAAAATTGTTGTTCATCCCCAGCCTCCAACAGATTGGTCAGTGCTTGCGTAAATTTGCCGATGATTTGATCCCTTACGCTGTAATAGGAAACCGTGGAGCTGTCCACAAAGTGGGCACAAATCATTCCCGACCGGCGCAAGATCCCCAGATGATGGTGGACGGTACTCTTCGCCAGCTTCATCTGTTGATGAATTTCGATCAATGTTTTTGGCCCTTTGGCCAGCAGTTTGAGGATGTTGACCCGTCTTTCGTCGGACAGACTTTGCGCCAAGCTGACCATCGATGGAGTGGCCGGCTCCGGACTAAGCGGATATAAACAACTGACCACTCCGCGAAAAAAATCGATGACCAGGGAAGGTTTGCAATGGTATTGGGGGACGAGGATCACTTCCCGGACATTTTCGGTAGGATCAATCATATAACCGTTGGTGGCGATTTTCACCAGATCGACGGGAGCGATCGTCTGCGATTGAAGCTGTTTCGCCGCAGCGTCTTCTCCGAGTTGGTTCAGGATGGCCGGGTCCATTTTTTGCAAGTAATGTTCATTCCATTCTGCTAACAGATATACACTGCGATCTCGCAGTTCGCCCAAATTGAGCGGGATGGAATGTACCCAAGGAGACAGGCGTTCATAAATCTCCCCTGGCGGCAGCTGCGCAAACCAGTGCAAAAAAGCGGCAGGAGAACTTTTGTCAGGGCATTGGTGAATGAGCAGGGCGATACGGTGAAGCACCTCCCACCGCTCGTCATCCAGTTCTTTGGCAAAATGAGCGGGCAGGTTCGCTCTTGTTTCCAAGACCCAGTCTGCGGGCAAATCGATGGATTTCAGATGTTTATGATGGACATAAGTATAAAAACTGACGATTAGTTCATAGGCGGGAGAGTATTCAATATTAATTGAATAAGACATATCCGTTCGATCTCCTTCGAATATACTGTATATTCGAAGTTGATTATAGAAGGTTTGGTTGTTGCTGTCAATTTTTTACTCCGGTCTTGCCAACTGTTTCCCTGGAGGACACAATTGTATTTGCCAGGGAAACATACTACAATACAAGTAATTGAAAATTAAAGAAAGATTAAAAAGTCATAACAAATCATTCGAACCTGTGGGGATAGAAGAAGTGTAAGTGAGTTACCCTTCTGGCGGAAATTCGTTTCACTTTGGGGAGAAATTGTACACATGACAACGAGTAATGGTAGAAAGGAAGAGGAACGAAAGTGGAAAACAGGGAACTAGAGAGAAGCCTGAAAGCGCGGCATATTCAGATGATCGCGTTGGGCGGAACAATTGGCGTGGGGTTGTTCATGGGATCAGCCAGCACGATTAAATGGACGGGGCCATCGGTCATGCTGGCATATGCAATCGTCGGAATTTTTATCTTCTTCATTATGCGTGCAATGGGGGAAATGTTGTACCTCGAGCCGAGCGCCGGTTCCTTTGCGAACTTTGGCCATAAATATATTCATCCGTTGGCCGGTTATGTGACGGCATGGAGCAACTGGTTTCAGTGGGTGGTCGTCGGGATGTCGGAGATTGTTGCCGTGGGAACGTATATGCAGTACTGGTTTCCCGATCTGCCCGCCTGGGTACCGGGATTGATCGCTATGGTAATTCTCGGTGCGGCGAACTTATTTTCTGTCAAGTCATTTGGCGAATTTGAATTTTGGTTTTCCATGATCAAAATTGTGACGATCGTGTTGATGATAATCGCCGGATTCGGGCTGATTTTCTTTGGCATTGGCAACGGCGGAACAGCGATTGGCCTATCCAATCTTTGGGAACACGGGGGCTTCTTCACCGGTGGCTGGACAGGTTTCTTCTTTGCGTTGTCACTCGTAATCGGGGCTTATCAAGGCGTGGAGCTGATCGGGATTACAGCGGGCGAGGCAGAGAACCCTCGCAAAACGTTAACCAGCGCCATTCAAAGCATTATTTGGCGGATTTTAATTTTCTATATCGGAGCGATTTTCGTTATTGTCACGGTTTACCCGTGGGACCAATTGCAAGATATCGGCAGTCCCTTCGTGGCTACTTTTGCAAAACTGGGGATTACGATCGCAGCCGGTTTGATTAATTTTGTCATCATCACTGCCGCCTTGTCCGGATGCAATAGCGGTATTTACAGCGCAGGTCGGATGCTTTATACATTAGGCGTGAACGGTCAAGGGCCAAAAGTTTTTACGAAACTGTCGCGCAATGGCGTACCTTTTTTGGGGACGATTGGCGTGATTGTCGGATTGTTTATTGGGGTTATCCTCAGTTATTTGGCACCGGAAAATTTGTTTGTGTATGTATACAGTGCCAGCGTTCTGCCCGGCATGGTTCCGTGGTTTGTCATCCTGCTTAGCCAGATTCGCTTCCGCAAGGCAAATGCCGCAAACATGGGAAATCATCCATTCAAAATGCCGTTTGCACCAGTGACCAACTATCTGACCATCGCGTTTTTGCTGATGGTATTAATCGGGATGTGGTTTAACGATGAGACCCGCGTCTCATTGGTTGCGGGAATTGTCTTTTTGGGAATTGTCGTGATCAGCTATTTCGCATTTGGAGTTGGCAAGGCTGTTCCCGTCGGTTCTTCAATAGATACAGACGAGCACTAAAATAAACTTTGTCATAGGGGCATTACCAGCGGCTGTTCCTTCATGGGACATGTCATGGTAATGCCCTTTTTACATTTGCACATCTTTAATGCAATCGTTTTCATTTTATTGTGCAAAACGGTGTATTAATCTCAATTTTCAACCTCTTTATACTAAATAACAGAAATAAAAGGAGAAGGATAAAGGGGGAACAGGGATTGAGTGACTCTTGGCTTGAATTAGAAGGGAAAGTGGCAATCGTTACGGGCGGTGCTTCTGGCATTGGACTGCAAATTGCCAAGCAATTCGTTAAAAATGGAGCGAAAGTGGTTGTCTCCGACCTGAATGGTACGGAGGGGCAACAAGCGGACGGCATTTATTTTATCAAGTGTGATGTTACCAAAAAAGACAGTGTCGATCGGATGATTGCGCAAACCGTTGCACAATTTGGCTCGATTGATATTCTCGTCAATAACGCCGGGGTAAATCTGCCTCGTCTATTGGTGGATGTAGCTGGTGAAAGACCGGAATACGAACTAAGCGAGAAAGATTTTGATTTTATGATAGCTGTGAATCAGAAAGGTCCGTATCTTTGTGCTCAGGCTGCCGCCAAAGAGATGGTCAAACAAAATAAAGGAGTCATTATCAACATTGCATCTGAAGCGGGCCAGGAAGGTTCGGCAGGCCAAAGCTGCTATTCGGCAACGAAGGGTGCCCTCATATCGTTCACGCGCTCGTGGGCGAAGGAATTGGGCAAATACAACATCCGTGTTGTGGCGGTAGCTCCCGGCATACTGGAGACCACCGGATTAAGAACGGCTGCTTATGAAGAGGCATTGGCTTATACACGCGGGGTGTCGGTGGCGGAATTAAATCAGGATTACAGCAAGTCGATTCCACTCGGGAGAGAAGGACAATTAAAAGAAGTGGGCGAGTTGGTTTCCTATCTTGCATCGGATCGTTCCAGCTATATTACAGGGACGACCATCAATATTTCTGGCGGAAAATCCCGCGGTTGATTGCCGCAACTGTTTACGGTCAGATAAGAGCGCCTTTGAATGGATGTTGAACAGGCCGGAAAATGAGACAAATTTTAAAAACAGGCAAATTCCGGTATCATTGATTACATTCATTTTAATGGAGAAGGTGGTGAAAACATGTCTGATTTCGGCATAGAGGATCGTGTCATGCAAATCATTGCGTTAATCAGAAAGAGAACATACTGTTCATTGGATTACTTGGCGGAGACACTTGGAGTAAGTACCCGATCGATTCGCAATTATATCAAACAGCTAAATAGTGACATGAAGGGAATCGCGGCGGTCGAAAATGAAAGAGGCAAAGGCTATCGGCTGGAGATTAAAAATGAACAGTTGTTTGAGAATTTGCTCGGAACCATTGATTCGCGCAACAACAGGCGGGATTCACCACAACGGCGGATTGCTTTTATCATCGACCGACTGATCAACAGCGAGGAAACGAATACGTTGGACGAACTGGCTTTTGCCATGAATATTGGCAGAACGACACTGGTGAATGAATTAAAGAATGCAGCGGTGGCTTTGGAAAGTTACAATTTATCAATTCGCGGCAAACAAAACAGCGGGATGTATTTAAGCGGCAGTGAACTCGATTTGCGATTCTTTATTCTTGACAACGTTTATGACTATATTTACAGTGGCTATCCTCTGGATGTTGATATAAAAGATGAAATCTTGCAGATTGCCACCCGTCACGATTTGGAGACATCGACCCAAGACAGGCTGATGCAGTCGGTTGTTGTCATGCTGGATCGTCTCGTCAAAAACCATCCGCTGACCAACGTGCATGAAAAATACAGGAAACTGCAGGATACAAAAGATTATCAAATCGCCTTGGACATCGTTGCTTCCATTGAAGGGAAACTTCCGATCAAAGTTCCGGAACCGGAAATCTTGTTTATTACGTTACCGATTGCCGGACGAAGAACGCCCACAAATAACCGGTCGATTGCTGATATCACGATAACCGAAGATGTAAAAACTCTATTGGAAAAGATTGTGGAACAGCTTGGTTTCGAGAAAGAGATTATTCGTGAAAATGAGCCGTTTTTCGAAGATTTGCAGCTTCATTTAACCTTTATGCTGAACCGGTTGATGTTTGAGATCCGGATCAAAAATCCATTGTTGTCGGATGTAAAGGAAAAATACCCCGTTGCCTTCAAAATGGCGGAAATCGCCGGGCAAGTCATTGAAAAAGAATACGGTTTAACCGTTTACGAAGACGAGCTTGGTTATATTGCCTTTTATTTCGGAGTTTTCATCGCTCAGAGTGAGGTAAAAGTAAAACGCTTGCAACAAGTTGCGGTGATTTGCGGCAAGGGAAGAGGTTCTGCCAAACTTGTTGCCATTCAACTCCAGCGCATATTGAATCCCAATACGAAGCTGGATCTGTTTTCCGAGACAGAAGTATCAAAGGAGCGATTGGAGCATTACGATATCGTCTTCTCAACGGTAAAGCTGCCGTTTGAATCGGATACGCCGACCATCATGATTAATGAGATTTTCGACGAAAATATCGTTTCGAAACAAATTGAAAAGGTTACCTATTTGCAAAAATTCAAGCTGAAAGATGAAGGCAATCATAATTCACTTGTTAAGTTATTAATCAACCAAGAGAAATTCTACTTGCTGGACTGCCGCAAAAGCTATCAAGAAAATGTTCTGGAAATGATAGACGACTTAATCAAAAAAGGCTATCTGGATGGCGGTTTTAAAGAACGGCTGCTGGAGAGAGAAGCGAAAGGATCAATGGTCTTTGACCGCTACATCGCTCTGCCGCATACGAGCAATACCGCGACCGATAAAATTGAATTGGCTCTGGGCGTGTTTCCAAGGGAGGTCCTGGCTGACGGGAAAGAAATCAAGCTGGTCTTCTTGCTGGGCATTCCGAGACAAACTGATTACGACGCAAGTCTTTTAATAAAAATTTACGACGAAATTATCAAGATTGCGACTGACGATCAGTTAGTAAACCGTTTGGCACGTTCAGCAAGCTATGAAGAATTGGCAAGCTGCCTTGAATATGCCAGCAGATCTTAATCGAATCTGATAGGAAGTGGTCCGAATGAATGTTTTCTTCATCGTGCTTTTTATTGCCGGCGCATTTCTGGTTCAAACCGCTCTCGGTTTTTTGCAAATCAGGCATTTCTCGAAAGCGTATGCAAAGCTGAGGAGAATGGGGAAAGTGGCCATTGGGAAGAAACCGGGGAGATTTCGTGCGGGAACGATTGTTCTATTCGCTGTGTCCGACAGCGGCAAAATCCTCGAGGCCAAAAAGATACAAGGAGTTACCGTCATGGCCAGGGTCAAGGATTTGCCAGGCTTTGAAGGGAAAAATATCCGGACGTTGCAAGAGGCCGACATGGCGCATTGCAATCACCTTTTGAAAATGGCTATTCTTGATGCGGTGTTCAACTACAAGACGATCATGAGCGGCGGAGTGATTCCGGAGAAAAACAGTCTTTTTAAGAACTTGATGGTGAGAGCAGAACGCGCGGTTGCTCTAAAAAAATAAACGAGGTGACAGGTTATGGATTTTCTCATTATGCTTGCCGAAGGCTTCATGAAATTGTTTCAAACGGGCGCCGATACGTTTGTTTCCTGGATGAAAGGAATTGTTCCGGTTGTTTTGCTGTTAATCGTCGCCATGAATACATTGATCCAAATTATTGGAGAAGAACGCATTAACCGGTTGGCGAGGGCATCAACGAAAAGTCCGCTGCTGCGGTACATGGTGCTTCCGTTTCTTGGTTCGTTTATGCTGGGGAATCCGATGGCACTGTCATTGGGCAGGTTTCTGCCGGAAAAATACAAGCCCAGTTACTATGCTGCCGGTGCTTATTTCTGCCATACAAGCAACGGTTTGTTTCCACATATCAATCCGGGGGAATTGTTCATCTTTCTCGGGATCGCAGCAGGAATCGAAACGCTTGGTTTTAATACAGCGGAATTGGCCGTCCGTTATCTTCTGGTCGGTTTGGTCATGAATTTCTTTGCCGGATGGATTACGGACTTCACAACAAAAGTTGTTGAAAAGCAGCAAGGAATTACTTTGAAAACAGAAATGAAAGCACATCACTAGGGGATAGAGGGGGTATTAAGATGACGGGTTACCATTCGATCAAAGTTGTGAAAGGTAGCGGCGGATTTGGAGGTCCGCTGACGATAACGCCGACTGCGGAGCGGAATAAAATCGTCTACATTACAGGTGGCGGCTCAAAACCGGACATCGTCGACAGAATCGTCGAGCTGACCGGGGCGGAACCGGTGAATGGCTTCCACACCTCGGTTCCTGATGAAGAAATTATGGTGGCAATTATCGATTGCGGCGGTACGTTACGTTGCGGCATTTATCCGCAAAAGCGCATTCCGACCATCAATATTATGCCGACAGGGAAAACGGGCCCATTGGCCAAATATATCACAGAAGATATTTACGTCTCGGCGGTGGGGGTCGATCAGATTCAGCCCGTAGACGATGCGGTGGCGCATGCTGCAACGGCAGCGGAGAAGTCACCTGCACCAGAAAGAGCCTTCAAGTACAGTCCCGATAAAAAGGTTTCGCAAACACTAGCGGAAAAGAAAAATAAAAGCATCATCACCAAATTTGGACTCGGTGCAGGAAAAGTGATCAATACGTTTTACCAAGCCGCTCGTGATGCTGTGCAAACAATGATTACCACCATTATCCCCTTCATGGCGTTTGTCTCTTTGTTAATTGGAATTATCCAAGGGTCCGGGATCGGCAACGTCTTTGCGAAGGTAATGGCGCCGCTCGCCGGGAATATTTGGGGACTGCTTTTGATCGGATTTATTTGTTCCTTGCCATTCTTGTCACCATTGCTTGGACCGGGTGCCGTCATCGCGCAAGTTATCGGTACCTTGATCGGGGTCGAAATCGGCAAAGGAAACATTCCGCCGCACCTCGCTCTTCCTGCCTTATTTGCGATCAATACGCAAAATGCTTGTGACTTTATTCCGGTAGGTTTGGGGCTTGCGGAAGCGGAACCGGAAACGGTAGAAGTGGGGGTACCCTCCGTGCTGTATTCCCGTTTTTTAATCGGGGTACCGCGAGTATTCGTCGCGTGGTTGGCCAGCTTCGGCTTATATGAATAAAGTTTGGCAATTAAGTCTCGAATCAGTACGAGACGCTGAAAAAAAGGGAGGCAGAAGGGCATAGCAGTTCTGTTGATGCCAAAGGATTATGAAAATTATTTATGCAAACAAAGTAAAAAACATTGGACCAATGGCAAGCACATTTCTCGATGAAAAGATGCTCATATTGTTTGGGACAAACGCGCCCCAGGATTTAAAAGATTTTTGTTACAGCATTGATATTGTCGAGCCGAGTGGGGAAATCAAGGAAGGCCAGAAACTTCTGATCAACAATGAAGAGTTTGCCATTACCGCCGTTGGCAATCTTGTTCAGCGCAACTTGACGACACTTGGGCATATTACCTTGCGCTTTGACGGGGCGACAACACCGGAACTTCCAGGGACCCTGTACTTGGAAGAGAAAGAACTGCCCGCCATTGCACTGAATACCGAGCTAAAGATCGTAAGCGAATGATTTTTTGGGCAGATAGATAGGGAATCAGCACATTTTAAAAAACCATGGAGGCTTAATCTGTTACGGGTTAAGTCTCTGTTTATAGGAGGTATAGCAAATTGAGATTATATATTGATTCCGCGAATGTAGAAAAAATCCGCCGCTTGACCGAGTATTATCCGATTGCGGGTGTCACCACAAACCCTTCCATTCTAGTGAAAGAAAACCACCCCTTCCTGGACACGCTCAGGCAGATTCGGGAAGTAATTGGTACCGAAAAAGAATTGTTTGTGCAGGTGCTTGGCGAGACCGCTGAAGAAATGGTCGAAGAAGCAACCTTCATTACCGATCGGCTTTCAGGGAGCATCGTTGTTAAAATTCCGGTAACGGAGGAAGGGCTGAAGGCGATCAAGCTATTGGCCGGGCAAAATGTTCCGATCCTTGCGACAACGATTTACACGTCTTTTCAGGCTTTAATGGCAGCGCTGTCCGGTGCCAAATACGTTGCACCTTATGTGAATCGGATTGATAATTTGACGGGAAACGGTGTAAAAGTGGTCGCCGAAATCGCCCAATTATTCGCAGCTTATCAGTTGCCGACCGAGATCGTGGCAGCCAGCTTTAAAAATGTGCAGCAAGTCCATGATGTTTGTCTGGCGGGTGCAGAAGCTGTCACGGTTGGCCACGAACTCATCGAAAAGCTGATTGCCTTCCCGGCGACGCTTGCGGATGTGCACGCATTTAAAACGGAATGGCAAAAAACGTTTGGCACCGATTTGCTTCACTCCAAACAATAAAACGAAAGCGGCAGTTATCGCTCGGATAGCTGCCGCTGCTTTGGGCAAAAGAGCCGCGATTACAAGTAATCACGGCTCTTACAACTATTGAAGAAGATCGGCTTTTAATTCCGAATCAAATAATCGAAGGCGCCTAACGCGGCGGTCGCACCGGAGCCCATCGAAATGATGATTTGCTTATACGGACTATTGGTGCAGTCACCGGCAGCAAATACGCCAGGTATGCTGGTAGCGCCACGGCTATCGACAACAATCTCACCGAAGCGAGTGCGTTCCAATGTGTCCGCCAGCCAATCGGTATTCGGGACAAGTCCGATCTGCACAAACACGCCTTGCAATTCGATATGATGCGTTTCGCCCGATTCACGGTCAATGTAGCTGATTCCGTTTACCTTGTCAGTACCGGTAATTTCTTTCGTTTGGGCGTTTTTCAGCACGGTTACGTTTGGCAGACTGTACAGGCGATCTTGCAAGACAGAATCGGCTTTCAGTTCTGGTGCATATTCAATCACCGTTACGTGTTTCGCGATACCTGCGAGGTCAATGGCTGCCTCAACACCGGAGTTACCGCCACCGATTACGGCGACGTCTTTTCCGGCAAATAAAGGACCGTCGCAATGCGGGCAATAAGCTACCCCTTTGTTTTTAAACTCGGCTTCGCCGGGAACACCGATATTGCGCCAACGGGCACCTGTCGAAATGATCACGGTTTTGCTTTTTAGAACAGCGCCGCTTTCAAGTTCAACTTCGATCAGCTCTTTCTTTTCCAACCGCTTGGCACGTTGTGCTTTCATGACATCAACGTTGTACTCTTTCACATGCTCTTCCAAGCTAGCGGCAAGTTTTGGTCCTTCCGTATATTTGACACTGATAAAGTTCTCAATGCCAAGAGTATCGAGGATTTGACCGCCAAAACGTTCGGCAACAATCCCTGTGCGGATACCTTTGCGCGCTGCATAAATGGCTGCGCTCGCTCCGGATGGACCGCCACCGATGACAAGCACATCGTATGGCTCTTTGTTGGCCAGTTCGGAAGCGTCTGGAGCATTGCCCAGTTTGGAGAGAATGTCCTCAATAGACATACGGCCGCTTCCAAAAGGTTCAGCATTGAGGAAAACGGTCGGTACAGCCATGATGTTTTTGTTTTCCACTTCTTCTTTGAAAGCTGCCCCGTCAATCATCGTATGGGTGATGTTCGGATTGAGCACGCTCATCGCGTTGAGTGCTTGCACAACGTCAGGACAGTTGTGGCAAGTCAGGCTGACGTATGTCTCAAAATGATGCTCGCCGCGAATATTTTTAATTTGGTCAATTACGTTTTGGTCGAGTTTTGGCGCTCTGCCGCTCACTTGCAACAAAGCTAATACAAAAGAAGTAAATTCATGTCCCAAGGGAATTCCAGCAAATGTCACGCCGGTGTCTTCGCCCACACGATTTACGCTGAAACTGGGTGTTCGAGGCAATCGTGCTTGTTCAACCGTAATGTTAGAGGACATGCTGGCGATTTCCTCTACGAACGCCAGCATGTCTTTAGATACGGCATCGGACTCTGCACTGACTTTTAGCACGACATCGCCTTCCAGCAGTTGGAGATATTGTGCTAACTGTTCTTTAATCTCTGCGTCTAATGCCATTTTTTCTCCGCTCCTTAGATTTTCCCTACAAGATCGAGGCTTGGTTTCAGTGTTTCAGCGCCTTCTTTCCATTTTGCAGGGCAAACTTCGCCTGGATTGTTGCGTACATATTGTGCAGCTTTGATTTTGTTTACGAGAATGCTTGCGTCGCGGCCAATACCGCCAGCGTTGATTTCAATAGCTTGGATCACGCCGTCTGGATCGATGATAAAGGTAGCGCGGTCAGCAACCCCTTCTTCTTCGATCAGCACGTCAAAGTTGCGGGAGATCACATGAGAAGGATCACCGATCATGACATATTTGATTTTTTTGATTGTATCGGAATGATCGTGCCAAGCTTTATGAGTAAAGTGGGTGTCGGTGGAAACCGAGTAAACTTCAACACCAAGTGCTTTCAAGTTGTCGTATTCGTTTTGCAAATCCTCGAGTTCTGTTGGGCAAACGAAAGTAAAGTCGGCAGGATAGAAGCAAACAACGCTCCATTTACCTTTAAAGTTTTCTTCCGTAACATCAATGAATTTTCCGTCGTGGAAAGCTTGAGCTTTAAATGGTTTTACTTCAGTTCCAATCAGTGACATATTGAAATTCCTCCTTAGTTTTATAAGAATAAGATAGCTTTTGCGGGAAGGACAATTGTCTCATCACCTCATAAGCTATAATAATTATAATCTAATAAGAATTATGATATGAAAACCGTTCTCTGTCAAGAAAAAACATATAATTCTTGCACCATTTTGCTAGACAATTCCAATGGGAGAGTTGTTGAGGGCATTTTCAATTGACTTAGAAGCTGAACGAACAGGGTAGGGTTATTATTGCTGCTGATTGGTGATGTTCAAAATCTATCACTTTAAGTATCCCCAATCATTGAGAAAATTAACGGTGATTCCAATTGAACATTTTTCATGGCTAATCTCAAACGAAATGGAAGGTAAAGCCCGTCGGGAAAGGGTATAATACTGGATAAAAGCCGAAGCCAAACCGAAAAGCGGGGGTTATAATGACGGAGAAAACAATTACGATAGCAACAGGGTGGAACTTGGACAACAGTTATGCGGGTTTACCGGAACTTTTTTATTCCCGGCTCAATCCCGCTCCGGTGCGCTCGCCGAAACTGATCGTATTGAATGAAACGTTGGCAGCGTCGTTAGGATTGAACGTTCAGGCGTTGCAAAGCGAACAAGGCGTGGCGGTACTGGCCGGCAATCAAGTTCCCGCGGGTGCTGCGCCGCTTGCTCAAGCCTATGCAGGTCATCAGTTCGGAAGTTTTACCAAATTGGGCGACGGGCGGGCGCTGTTGCTCGGTGAACAGATAACACCGCAAGGAGAACGGGTCGATATACAGTTGAAAGGTTCGGGCAGGACGCCCTACTCTCGCGGCGGCGATGGGCGAGCGGCGCTTGGACCTATGCTGCGTGAATACATCATCAGCGAGGCGATGCATGCGTTGGGGATTCCGACCACGCGCAGTCTGGCGGTGGTCGCAACCGGCGAGGATGTCATTCGCGAAACAAACTTGCCTGGTGCGGTTCTCACCCGTGTGGCGGCGAGTCATTTGCGCGTTGGTACATTTCAGTATGCTTCTTATTGGGGATCGGTTGAAGAACTGCGCAAGCTGGCCGATTACGCTTTGGAGAGGCATTATCCGGAAATTGCGGCAGACGACGACCGCTATTTATCCCTCCTTCGGGGCGTCATTAAACGTCAGGCTGAGCTGATCGCCAAATGGCAATTGGTCGGCTTTATCCACGGAGTCATGAACACCGACAACATGACAATCAGCGGAGAAACGATTGATTACGGACCGTGTGCGTTTATGGATGTCTACGATCCGGCGACGGTGTTCAGCTCGATCGATCTTCAAGGGCGATACGCCTACGGAAATCAACCGTACATTGGCGGCTGGAATTTGGCGAGATTGGCGGAAGCTTTATTGCCGCTGCTCCATGCGGACGAAGAGCAGGCGATCAAACGAGCGGAAGCGGCGATTGCCGATTATGGGCCGTTATTTCAACATTATTGGCTCGCCGGCATGCGGGCAAAACTCGGTCTCTTCCAGGAAGAGCCGGAAGACGGATCGCTGATCGAAAAGCTATTGGAGCTGATGCAAAAATATCGGGCCGACTATACCAATACGTTTCGCGCGTTAACGCTTGATGCACGGGAGGATACGGACTTGTTCCGTTCGCCGGAATTTGCCGAATGGCAGCAGTTGTGGCAGGACAGATTAGGCCGACAACCGGGATCGAAAACAAAGTCGCAACAGTTGATGAAAGACAGCAATCCGGCCGTCATCCCGCGCAATTATCGCGTGGAGGAAGCGCTGGAAGCGGCAGTCGAGCATGGTGACTACTCGGTCCTGAAACGGCTTCTCCATGTATTGTCCAATCCTTACGCCTATACTGCCGAACAGGAGGAATATTGCGGACTGCCTCCGCAGTCGGATCAGCCATACCGAACGTTTTGCGGCACTTGACAGAGGGCCAAACAATTGGGATCAGATGAAACAGAAAAGCTCCCTGAGAAACTGCCAAGAAAGCAGTTCTGCAGGGAGCTTTTTTGCTGCGAATGATGAAAAGGAGGGAATGCTCCTACTCCATCCACTTTTTGTAGAGTTCGTCAAATTTGCCTTGCAATTTCATTTCATCCATCCACATTTCCAGGTAGCTTGCATAGACGAAATCGCCACGAGGAATCATATAGCCTTTTTCGCTTTTGGTGAAAGGCTTGTCCGTCAAAGCTGCGTACAGTCTTGGATCAGCTTTTGCGTAGGTCATTGCTTCGACCGTGTCTGTGATCATCACGTCATACGTTCCGTCAGCAACCAAATGCGGGATGTCCAAGTTGTTGTCAACGACGGTTACATTGGCATTTGGCAGATACTGGCGAACGAATACTTCATTTGTTCCGCCAGGATTTACGCCGACGCGTACGGAAGGCTTGTTGATGTCTTCAATGGTCAAATATTTGTCTTTGTCTTCGGCGCGTACCAAAGGAGCTTTCCCGAATGTAATGTAACCTTGTGACACGTAAGCTGTTTTTTGTCTCGCTGTATTGCGGGTGACACCGCCAGCAGCGATATCGAATTTGTCGGCCAACAGATCGTTCATCATGTCGGACCAGGTAGTTTGCACAAAACGCACTTCTACGCCGAGATCTTTTGCCAGTTCTTTGGCAGCGTCTACGTCGAAACCTTCGTATTCATTTGTTTCCGGGTTCAAATATGAAAAAGGTTTGTAGTCGCCAGTCATTCCTACGCGAATATAGCCTCTCTTAATGATTTCATCCAATTGCGAGGTTTCCGCTTTTTTCAGTTGGCCAGGAGCATTGACCGATGCCGATGCGGCGGATACGTTGGATGTCGGGAAGAGGTCGGGACTGACATAACTCGTACCTGTCAAGGTTAAAGTGAAGACTCCGGTTAATAATACGGTTTTCCAAGTTCGTAACATGTGGTTACCCTCCAATGATTTCTCTGAATGTTTTTCAATGCAATGAATCGATGCGATTTAGTCCTTGGCATCCCCCCTTTCAAGAGCCCCAATTTGGGCAATGGTGATTGGGGGCGTTACACTTTAAATTTGGACAGTTCCTTGCGCAGTTCTTGCGCTACGCTTTCCAACGCTTGTACAGAGGAAGCGATCTGTTCAAAGGATTGAATTTGGTCTTCGGCTACATCAGCCGCATTTCGGGCATCTGCGGAAGTCAACATCGCGATGGATTTCATTTCCTCCACAGAGGCGCTGATTTCCTCGGAGCCGGCAGACATCTGTTGGGATGCGGCGGAAACTTCGAGAATATGGCTGGCCACGTTGCGAGAGGCCTGGAGAATGTTGGCGAACTTCTCGCGCACTTCTTCAATATAAGCGATTCCTGTCTGCACGTCGTTTCGGTTTTCATTCATAACCAGCACAGCATTTTGCGCATCGGCGCGAATTTCCTCGACGATTCGGGCGATCTCTTCAGTTGATTGGCTCGATTGTCCGGCCAGCTTTTTCACCTCTTCGGCCACCACAGCGAATCCGCGGCCGTGCTCTCCCGCTCTGGCTGCTTCAATGGATGCATTCAGCGACAGGAGGTTGATGCGAGTCGTAATGTCGGTGATGACATTCAAGATTTCAACAATTTGCAAAGAACGTTCATGGAGGCGTTCAATTGCGTCGCCTACCTTATCTGTGCCCGAGCCGATGCTGCGGATTTGATGAACTGCTTGTTCCACAACCTCTGTACCACTCTCGGCGTGGCTTGACGCTTCTTGGGCCACTTCCGATACATGCGAGGAGGACTCAGCAATTTTGACGACTCCACTGGCCATCTCACCCATCGAAACCGCAATCTCTTCCGAACTTGAGGCATGTGCCGTCGAACGTTCGGCAATTTGCCGGATCGTCTCGCCGACACCGTGAATGCTTTCCTTTGTTTGACCGATGCCGCTGGATACCATTTTGGTCACATCCATAACGCGATTAGAGGTATCCGTGACCCCTTCGATCAGCCGTTTGAGGTGCGAGACCGTCTGATTGAAATCACTGGACAGAACGGCGACCTCGTCTTTGCCTTTGATGAAAATGGTTTTGGTCAAATCACCTTGTGCAACCTCCTTGACAACGGTGTTCAAACGTTGAATCGGACGTGTTAAACGAACTGTAAACCAGTACGCAATGATAATAGCGACCATGAGGGCGATTGCCGAAATAATCATCAAGTTGCGATTAAGGCTGGTGATCGGTTGGAACAAGCTTTCTGTCGGAGCTGTCACAAATACACCCCAATTATAGGTGGAAGGTGAATAGGCAGCCGAGTAATTTTGGTTATTTAAGGTATAGTTGAAAAAACCGGACTTGCCCTGTGCAACATTTTGGTAGGCTTCAACAATTGGTTGAATATTTTGATCTTGCACCGATTTGGCCAGCACCAGTTCCTTGTTTGGATGCCACATGTAAGTACCGGTTTTGCTGACAAGGAAGGCAAAGCCGTCCGTTCCAAATTTTTGCGTGGAGACCGCTTCTTGCACAGCATTGATGGGCAATGTTGAACCCATGTAGCCATACTGTTTGCCATCTTTCATCAGCGGGATAATCATCGTAATGATGTTGTTTCCCGTCCGCTTGGACACGACTGGTTCAGAGAGGACGATCTTGCCTTCGCCTTTCCCCGCTTCTTGAAAGTGGACACGGTCGGATACAGGGGTTACCTCTCCGAGAAAATTGATTACGTTTTTGCCGGTCAAGTCATAGGAGAAGAAGAACGTTTCATACTCCTTGTTCTCTTCCTGTGCTTTTTGGATCAGTTTTAAGTCTGCTTCCTTATTGCCTGAAATCAGTTTTCCCACCGATTCCACCTTGGCGATTTCCGTATCGATGAATGTATTGATTTTCAGGGCCAGGTTGGATGCGGTCAGCTGGGCTTCCTGCTCAATGCTGTTTTGCAGCAAAAGAGATGCGCTTTGGTAGCTGGCAAAGGAAACCGAACCCAAGCTCAACAATAGCAATAAGCACATTAAAATAACGATTTTTTGCTTGAGATTTAGGCGCATTGCAGTTTTCTTCCTCCCTACTTCACTGTGGAGTCCTACCGGTTTGCTCTCTCCATTCCTTAGCGAATTTCTGGTTGTCAGCCAAAACAAAAATCGAAGATGATTTAAGAAAATTGGATGATTCCGGTAAAAACCCCCAAAGATATTATCGGATGTTGCTCGATTTTTATTAAGTAATTTTTAAAAAATTCACTTTATATGAAAAATAACGCGACATGTCTAAGACGGAGATATTGGTAATATTTACGGTATTGGCGGTGATTTTCTAAAAATGTTGGCAAAGTTTATTCATTGCATAATAAAAAGCCATTCGCTGGGAATGGCCTCATTGGGTACGATATTGTTTGTTCTATCCTTCGGTTCGGGCAAGCTCTCTGCGGACGATCGGGGCAACACGGGTGCCGAGCAGCTCAATGGCGTGCAAGACATCGCGGTGCGGCATTGTTCCGACATTGACATGCAAAAAGAAGCGGGTAACACCGAGATTTTTACGCAATAACAAAATTTTCTCGGCGACAAATTCCGGATCACCGACGTAGAGAGCACCGTGCAGGCTGCGGGCGGCGTCATAGGTTGCCCGGGTGTAAGCGCCCCAACCCCGTTCCCGTCCCAGAACGCTCATTTGCGCTTGTGTAGAAGGGAAAAACAGTTCCGCCGCTTGCTCTGTCGTATCGCCGACAAAACCGTGCGAATGAGTAGCGATTTGCAGCTTGGCTGGGTCGTGGCCAGCTTCCTTCGCTGCTCTTTTATAAAGATCAACTAACGGGGCGAAGCTTTCCGGCATACCGCCGATAATCGCCAGGGCGAGCGGCAAGCCAAGCACCCCAGCCCGAATTACCGATTGGGCATTGCCGCCGCTGGCAATCCATACTGGCAAGGGGTTTTGCACAGGACGAGGGTAAACACCCAGATTATTGATCGCCGGGCGATGACGACTGCCGGGCCAGTTTACTTTCTCGGAAGCGCGAATGGCCAACAGCAGTTCCAGCTTTTCTTCGAACAGTTCATCATAATCTTCCAGGTTGTATCCGAATAGCGGGAACGATTCAATAAAGGAGCCGCGCCCCGCCATGATTTCAGCCCGACCGTTAGAGATGCCGTCCAGGGTGGCGAAAGCTTGAAAGACGCGAACGGGATCATCCGAAGACAGTACGGTGACCGCACTGGTCAGTTTGATCTTTTTGGTCATCGCGGCTGCGGCCGCAAGCACCACAGCGGGTGCTGTGCTGGCATAATCGGGGCGGTGATGCTCCCCGATGCCATAGACGTCAAGTCCGACCTGATCGGCCAGGACGATTTCCTCTACGGCCCGTTGCAGTCGCTCGGCATGACTGACAGATTCACCTGTCACCGGGTCTTTCGTTGCTTCCAGAAAAGTACTGATTCCGATTTCAATATGGTTTGCCGGATCGGCCATTGGGGATCTCCTCCTTATTTTCCTCCAGTTTACTCATATATGGACAGCTGTTCAAATATGAGCATGCAGCGACAGACTCCGTTGTCGTGTTTATCAAAGAGGAGAAAATCTTGTTTCTGGCCGATTGTATTTACCCGACATTTATTCCCCAAAGAGAAGCTATACGGTCGACAGGACGTTGGCGCTGTTCGATCTGCTGGATCGTTTTGACGCAGAGACATATGTGTTGTCACACTGGCGGCCGATCAGCAAAGAAGAATATGGCCAAGAGCGAGATTTGTTGCGCAATATTGCCATGTATACCGCTCGTTGCAAAGGGGATCGGCAGCAGATTGCCGAAGCGTATGCCAGACAGGCAGACCGGGAATTAAATGATGATGAAGAAGAAACGATTGATTACTTTGTCAATGGCTACGAAGCAATCGATTCAAAAAGTGGTGGAAAAAGCGAAAGCGACGCCGCCCGACCAAGAGCAAACGTCGCAAGTAGTGAGGCACAAGGGGGAGGAATCTCCTCCCTCTCCCTTGATAACTCCAATCTACTCCAAGTATATCATGAAAACAAGGAAATTAGACGTCACAAATCTACTGTCGCCCAGGGGAGTTTTGGGAATCGCCCTGGCTGCCACGTACTCACCATTGGATGCCTGGTGGCAGCAAACGATTCTGATCATCGCCGTCGGGTACACCTTTGGAAAAGGCAGCGGCTCGCCGGCTGTGGGTTGACACTAAGAATCATTCTCATTTATAGTCTAGGAAGGAAGACACAACGTCATTGAAGTATGCGGGACCATTGTCTTTGTATAAAAAAGAGGGAAGGTGATTGCCGATGTTGATTCAAACGAGAACAATTACGGTTCAAAAGGGCTTTGCTGATCAGGTAATAGAGCGGTTCAGCGCGGAAAGCCCGGTGGATTCGATGGAAGGGCTCGTGGACAGAACGGTTATGGTGAACAGAAAGAAACAGGAGCATGACGAGGTCATGGTGATGATCCGCTGGGAGTCCGAGGAGGCCTGGAAAAATTGGGAGAAGAGCGATGCTCATATCCAGGGGCACCGGGAAAACAGAGGAAAGCCTGCTCCGGAGTATGTAATCAGTACGGTCGTGAACATGTATGAAGTCAAGACCATAAAAAATGGAAAAGGGCAAGCGTAAGCCATCCGCTTGGGCCCGCCCGGTGAGGGAAAACCTGGACGCTGTTCCGGGTTTTTTGCATTCTATATAGGTTTTCTTGTTGCTGTAAGGGAATCATTTCCGTCTTCGGGAGAGAATGAATGTATAATGGTAACCAAGCCAGATGAACATGTCTTGAAGGAGGAATCGTCAATGAGCACCATTACCGTTACCGCCGTTTTGCGGGCAAAAGCAGGAAAAGAGCAGCAGCTGCGGGAAGAGTTGCTGAAAGTAGTCCCCCTGTCCCGCAAAGAAGCGGGCTGCATCGAGTATAATCTGCATCAGTCGCTGGAAGATCAACGCGTCTTCCTTTTTTATGAAACATGGAAAGACGAGGAAGCCTTAAAAAGTCATGCGGAGACTGAGCATTATCAGCAATATCGGCAAAACACCGAACCTCTGCTTGAAAGCAGAGAGGTTTACCGCGTGCGGAAGCTTGAGCTGTAAACGACCGCCTGTTTATGAACAACCTAACAATGATCGGCGCCTAACGATCATTGGAGAAAAACAGACCCCCACGTTCAGGGAAAGACGGAGCAGTTCCGCTTCTTCCCGAACATGGGGGTTTTTTCCGTGAGAACCAAGTCTGGCTTATCCCCAGACTTCTTTCGCAATCTTGACGACATGCTCCAGTTTGGCCCATTGCTGTTCTTCAGTCAACAGATTGCCTTCCTCCGTAGAGGCAAAGCCGCACTGCGGACTTAGCGCCAGTTGTTCCAGCGGCACATAGCGGGTCGCTTCGTCGATTCTGCGCTTTACTTCATCGGCCTGTTCCAATTCGCCAAACTTGGAGGTGATCAGGCCCAGCACGATATGCAGATCAGGGCGTTGCACAAAACGAAGCGGTTCAAAGCCGCCGGAGCGTTCGTTGTCATATTCGAGGAAAAAGCCATCGATATTCAAGGAGCCGAACAAAGTTTCCGCCACCGGTTCATAACCGCCTGATGCAATCCAGGTGGAGCGGAAGTTGCCTCGGCAAATATGCATCGTCACTTTCATGTCGGCCGGCCGATCACTCACCGCTTCGTTAATCGTCCGGGCATACAGTTCGCTCAGTTGAGCAGGGTCATAGCCGCGAGCGCGAATCTGTTCTCGCTGCTCTTCGGAACAAAAATACGCCCAGGAAGTATCATCGAGTTGCAAGTATCGACAACCAGCATCATAAAAGGCATGGAGCGCCTTTTTGTATGCGGCAGCCAAATCATGGAAATATTCATTTTCGTCCGGATAGACGTTTCGGTCAATTTCTCCGCGGAAGTGCAGCATGCTTGGGCTGGGGATAGTCATTTTGGCCGCATGTTGCCCTGCGATCTCGTGCAGAAACTTGTAATCTTTCAGCATCGGATGATCGCTAAAGCCCAGCTTTCCGACAACTTTTACGGCGTGGGCGATGGATTGCGCCTGTTTAAACTGAATACCGCTTTCTGGAGTGTATCCTTGCACGCCGTCCAGATGTTCCAAAAAATCAAAATGCCAATATGCGCGGCGAAATTCCCCATCGGTCACGGCTTGCAAACCAAGCTCCTTTTGCTTTTGCACAATCCGGGTAATCTCTTCATTTTCAATCGCACGTAATTGCTCAGCAGAAAGAGTGCCGGCCGCTTTTTGGGAGCGTGCCGTTTTGATTCGGTCAGATCGCAAAAGACTCCCTACTTGATCAGCTTTGAAAAAAGGCTGTTTGTTCGATGGTGATTGATTCAAAATCTTTTCCAATTTCAAACCCTCTTTCCTTGAAAATATTAAAATATTAGCAAAGATTCAGACAGTTGTAAATGTGCTATTCTGCCGATCTTCATGGTGGCATCGTTTTCGTTGGCCGCTTGTTTTCAGACGCTTCCAGGCAGCTTTAAGCCAAGTGGTGGTCAGTCGCGGGAAACCGCTGACGAGCGAGAAACCCGTTTTTCGCTTCTCCCAGAACTCCCCCCTGTCCCTTTCATATGCTGTAAGAAAGGAAGGTGACAAGTTATATGAAGTGCTTCTCCGTGCAAAACCATCAAGATTATGTAAAGGTGACCGACCTTACCCGCATTCCGTTTCAAACCTATACGTTCGAAGTGGACGGGCAAATGGTAGAAGCAAACCAGAAAGGTCCCCGCTTTTATATCAAGAAGGAGGGAATGTCCCTTGGTGAGCGGACGCTCACGGTCTCCGCACATCTGCCAGGGTGGGAGCGCTCGCCGATTGTCGAGCAGTTTACCTTTTTGGTGAAGGAACAGCCTGCCAACCTGCCGACTGCACCAATCCCGGTTCGCGAATTTAAAGCGGGAGACATCCTGGTGGCCAGCGACAACGTGAATGGGCTTCAACCGGGGTACATGGGCCATTCAGCCATTGTCATCAATGGAACGGAACTGATCGAAGCCGTCGGCGGACAAACGGCAATTCGCAAAGATACAATCCAACAATTTGTCGACCAGCACAAGCTTCATGCGCATTATCGCCCCAAGTCAGCTGAGCTGGGGAGCAAAGCAGCGGTTTATGCCGGCAACTATTATTCGCAATATGCGGAAAACGTGAGCAAAGGTGAACAAAAGCCGATCTTTTCGTTTGATCTTCAATCTCCGCTGGATGATCCATGGGGAGAAATCTACTGTTCCAAGCTGGTCTGGCTGGCCTATCATTACGGCGCCGGTTATACGATGAAGAACGACCATCTGTGGTTTTCTCCCGGAGATCTCGATGCCAATCTGCGCCACAATCCTGATTTTACCGAAGTTTATCGGCACCCGGAAATGAAATTTGTCATCAACACCTAAATAGCTTCATTTTTGACAGACGACCCCCGGCGATTGCTTGAACGAACGGGGGGGTATTTTTTGCCGGTTCAAGCCGAGATTACATAAGAGAGTTCGCTATTGAAGTTTGTAAAAGTTTTTACACGTTGGCAAAGACGGTCTGCTTTCGAGCTGAAGCGAGCTGCGCCGTCTACAGTTGTTGACAAAATTCAAACTATTGGATAAATTTATTTCAGATTAGGCAAAGCGATAACGTTTAACAGCGGTTTCGTGCGTTAGATTGATGTGAACTTCGGTACCTGGCTATTCCAAAACGATGATAAGGAAACCTTGTGGTTCTTATTCTCTTTTGGCGGCTGGGTTTTTTTAATGGACGGTGGTGGTGAAAAAAGCTTGGCAAGGGAAAATGTAAGCGTTATTTTGCTGTCTGGAGGATGAAATGGATGGAAAACAAAGTCTATGTAGTGAGCGCCAAACGTACGGCGATCGGAAAAATCGGCGGCGCATTAAAGCATCTGCAGCCGGATGAGCTATTGTTGCCATTGTTTCACGATCTGAAAGCACAAAATTTATTGCCGCTAGACGGATTCGATGAAGTGATCATCGGGCAAGCCAAACAGAGCCAAGACCAGTCCAATATCGCGCGGAAAGTATTGCTGAAGGCTGACTTGCCTGAATCGTTGCCCGGCTATACCGTTCATCGCCAATGCGCATCCGGAATGCAAGCGATTCACAATGCGTTTGCCAGCATTCGTGCCGGACTGGGGCATGTCTATATTGTTGGCGGTGTGGAAAGCATGAGCAATGCCCCCTACTACATTCGCAATGCTCGCTATGGTTTTCTCTCAGGCAATGCCGAGATTCTCGATCCAAACAAGGAAAGTCAACCCGGCTCTCAGCCGGAGGAGAAGTATGGACGGCTGGTCATGGGGATGACCGCGGAGAATCTGGCGGAGGATTACGCCATTTCCCGCGAGGAACAGGATCAGTTTGCTTACGAGAGTCAGTTGAAAGCACAGCGGGCTATTGCCGAAGGGGCTTTTCTTGAGGAAATTGTTCCGGTTCCGGTACCGCAAAAAAAGGGAGAACCAGTCTTGTTCCAGGTGGATGAACATCCTCGCAAAACCGATCTGCAGAAATTGGCCAATCTGACCCCCGCCTTTAAAGAAGGGGGAACCGTAACCGCCGGGAACTCTTCGGGATTAAACGATGGCGCTTCTCTCCTCCTGATTGTGTCGGAAAAGGCGGCGAAGCAATACGATTTGCAACCGCTTGCAGAAGTTGTTGGTCTGGGCGTGTCTGGTGTCAGGCCGGATCGGATGGGCATCGGTCCGGTGGAGGCAACCCGCAAAGCTTTGCAAATGGCTGAAATCGGGATCGAACGACTGGATTTGATCGAGTTGAACGAAGCGTTTGCCGCTCAATCGCTGGCAGTGATCAAAGAATTGGCTTTGCCCATGGAAAAAGTGAATGTACACGGTGGGGCAATTGCCCTGGGGCATCCGATCGGGAACAGCGGTGCCCGAATCAGCGTAACGCTGTTGCATGCGATGAAGCGACGGAAAGCCGAATGGGGGCTTGGCACGCTCTGCGCAGCGGGGGGACAAGGGATTGCCACCGTATTTCGGTTACTCTGAATCCGGCAGGACGATCACTCGGGGAAAGAAGGAAATCCAAATATCGCATGAAAATAAACAGCTGGCGCAAATTCACGCTCGCCAGCCCAATTGACGGGAGATTTCAGTTGAAGTTTCCCGAATTTTTTTGATCAATTCGTCATCAATCCGCTCCATTGTGATCCGGTTGCTCGGGCCGGAGATGCTGAAACTGGCCACAACCTTGCCTTGAACATCAACGATTGGTCCGGCAATGCAGCGTATGCCGACCTCATTTTCCATGTTATCCAACGCGTAGCCTTGTTTCCGCACTCTCGCAATTTCCTCCGCCAGTTGCTCCTTCGCGGTAATGGTTTTCGCGGTCTTGGCGACAAAGTCCATTTGCGAAACTGCACGTTCATACGTTGGCGAATCCATTCCCGCCAACAAAACTTTTCCTACCCCCGTACAGTAGAGCGGTGCGCGGCTGCCAATGCGCGAATACATGCGAATCGTTTGATTGCTCTCAATTTTATCGATATACATGACTTCGCCGTTATCCTCCAGACAGAGGTGAATCGTTTCATTGACATCTTGCGACAGTTTTTGCAGAAACGGTTTGGCAATGCCTCTTATATCAAGACTGTCCAAAATATTGCGAGACAAGTAGATTAACTGATATCCCAGTTTGTATTTGTCCGATTCTTCATCTTTGATCACATAATTCATGTGCAAAAGGGTTGAGAGGAGCCGATGTGTGGTGCTTTTGGACAGGCCAACCTGTTCGGCGAGCCGGGTAATTTGCATCCCCTCCGGATATTCAGACAACGTATTCAATAAAGTCAGTGCTCGTTCCAATGACTGAACTATCGACATAAACTTCCCTTTCTTGAACCTTCACCGCTGTTCAATGTGATTAATGATTCATGTGGATAGAACCGTATAATGGAATGCGGTTCCATTTTCATCATAGGAAAAAAACGTTGCTTTGTAAACGAAAGATGAGCGGTTTGGAAAAATGACGGTGGATTTCCAGTTTTTTGTTGAAAAGATTCTGATATCGATTATAATGATTTTGGAACGTTGTTCTACAATGTGGAATTTGAACATAAACCATCAACAGACAGTATATTTTGAGGGAGTGAGTAGCGAAATGAAGGTCCTTTACGCTCATCATCCGGAAGATGTAAAGCACTACACCACAGAGAAGTTGCGAAATGAGTTTTTGATGGAAAACGTATTTGTGGAAGATCAAGTTACGCTCACTTACAGCCATGTCGATCGAATTATTTTCGGCGGGATTATGCCCGCACAGCAGAAATTGGCGCTTGATGCGGGGAGAGAACTGGCCGCTGCTTACTTTTTGGAACGGCGCGAAGCAGGAGTGATCAACATTGGGGGGGACGGCAAAGTCACGCTTGATGGCGAAGAATACGAAGTGAAACATAAGGAAGGCATCTACATCGGGCGCGGCACGAAAAGCGTCGTCTTTGAATCGAATGACCCGGACAAACCGGCCAAATTTTACTTGAATTCTTGCCCGGCGCACAAAAGCTATCCTACGGTCAAAATTGATTTGCAGAAAGCAATTGCCCGGCCATTGGGCGACGAAGCAGCGATGAACAAACGGACGATTTACCAGTTTATTCACCCTGATGTCTTGGAGACGTGCCAATTGAGCATGGGCATGACGGTGCTGGAAACGGGAAGCGGCTGGAATACAATGCCTTGCCATACCCATGAGCGGCGGATGGAAGTGTATTTATATTTCGATATGGCTGAAGATACACGAGTGTTTCACTTTATGGGACAACCGCAAGAAACCCGTCATCTTGTAGTCAGCAATGAGCAGGCCGTTCTTTCGCCAAGCTGGTCGATTCACTCCGGGATCGGCACGCGAAACTACACGTTTATCTGGGGGATGTGCGGGGAAAATCAAGATTTTGACGATATGGACCAGGTGAAAATGGAAGACTTGCGTTAATCCGGCACGTATGAATTGGTTCCAAGAAGGAACCGGGGCGTGGGAATTTGAACGCGTAAGGAGGCAATGCCATGCAAGTGCTTGATTTTTTTTCGCTGAAAGACAAGACCGCGCTCGTAACGGGAGCTCGCACCGGGATTGGTCAGGCGATTTCCGTCGGGTTGGCTTCAGCCGGCGCGCATGTGATTTTATTGGCGCATCAGGACAATCTCAATGAAACGAAGAAAAAAATCGAACAAATCGGCGGAACGTACGATACGGTTCTGATCGATCTGAGCGATTTGTCATCCGTTCGCGACAAGCTGCAGCCCGTTTTGGAGAAATACGACATTGACATACTGGTTAATAACGCCGGTATCATCTATCGGGAGCCGGCCGTCGATTACTCGGAACAAGAGTGGCAGCGGGTGATGGACGTGAATATCCATTCCGTGTTTCTATTGTCGCAGGAAATTGGCAAGAAAATGGTTGAGCGCGGTTCCGGCAAAATTATCAATATCGCTTCGCTGTTGTCTTTCCAAGGCGGTGTGTTTGTGCCGGCTTATACGGCGAGCAAACATGCGGTCGCCGGCTTGACCAAGGCGTTGGCCAACGAATGGGCAGGCAAAGGCGTGCAGGTGAATGCGATCGCTCCCGGTTATATCGCCACCAACAACACCGAAGCGCTGCGCAATGACGAGCAGCGGAGTCAAGCGATTCTCGAGCGAATTCCCGCTGGCCGCTGGGGTGTCTCGGATGATCTGGTAGGGGCCGCAGTATTTCTTGCTTCCAGGGCATCAGACTATGTAAATGGACATATCCTCGTCGTGGACGGCGGCTGGATGGCGAGATAAGCTTGCGAGATCATGGCGCACATTCTTGCTGCTGTCTTTTGCTATAATAAGGATGTGGCGGGAGAAGCTAGTCCCTTCTCCCGGCCGAAGCATTTTTTTCGTGAGGGGAATCTGAGGGCAACTCAGGTTCCTCTTTCTCTTTTTTGGCGTCTCCGTTCGTCTTGTTTGCTTTTAGGGTGACATTCAAAATATCTTTAATCTGCACTTTTAATTCAATTTGCTTGTAGACGAAAACGAGCGAGAGTGTACCAATCAGAATGGCGATAATGGTGACGACCGTTTCATTCATTCACGTTCCTCCCTTCCAAATAAACCGAACGTATGTTTCTATTTTACCCAAATAAAAGGAGAGAAACGAGGGTCTTTCCTACTTATCCAGTAATTTTTTTCTAATTTGTGGGAATCGGAAACGGGGACAAGGCGTTAATCCGCCGCTTGGCTGCAGTTTTTTTATAAAACAGTTGGCAAAAGCCGAGAGAATAAGGTAATCTATAAAATGAAATTGATAATCATTATCAATTTGTGAATGAAATTCAGTTCAGTTTGAAAGGACCGTTGCGCATGGAGGCAAACACTCTGAATGGCAAAGCAACATCCTTGACCGGCAGCAAAATGTGGCAATTTGTCATTGTCGGTTTAATCGCAACGCTTGGCTTGATTATCTCCATATTTTTGGCGATCGCCTATGGGGCGAAAGAGATGAGCCTGCAAACTGTCTGGCTGTCGATCGTGGATTATCAGCCGGATAAAACGCTTCATCAAATTATCCATGAAATACGTTTGCCCCGCGTTATCGCTGCCGCTGTGGTTGGGGCGGCGTTTGCGGTAGCAGGCGCTTTGATGCAAGGCGTGACCCGAAATCCGCTGGCTGATGCCGGCGTGTTGGGAATCAATGCCGGAGCAGCATTTATGTTGGCGCTCAGTTTCGCTTTTTTTCCCAATCTTCCTTATTTTATCGTGATTTTGCTATCGTTTGTCGGTGCGGTCGGGAGCACCATCTCGATTTATTTGCTGGGCTCAGCATCGGCCAACGGATTGACGCCGGTCAGGCTAACGATCGCGGGCGCTGTCGTTGCAGCCTTGCTCAGTTCTCTGAGCGCCGGTATTGCCATCTATTTTGATTTGGCGCAGGACCTGGCTTTTTGGTATGCCGGGGGAGCAGCGGGCATTCATTGGTCGCATCTGAAGTGGCTGGTTTCGATCATACTTACGACGATTATCGCCGTAATGGGAATCAGCCGCTCTGTATCGCTGCTGTCGATGGATGAGGAGGTAGCGATCAATTTGGGGGTGAAAACGAAACGGGTCCAACTGCTGGCGATGGCCGCAGTGGTGGTGCTGGCTGGGGTGTCCGTTTCAGTGGCAGGCTCGATCGGGTTTGTTGGCTTGATCATTCCGCATATTGCTCGCAAGCTGGTTGGCACTGACTACCGGTTCATCATCCCGCTATCGGCGATACTGGGTGCGGAATTACTGGTGTTGGCTGATTGGGCTGCACGGACGATCAATCCGCCGCAAGAATTGGCTCTCGGGGTGACGGTTGCCCTGCTGGGAGTGCCATTTTTTCTCTATCTTGCCCGCAAAGAAAGGGGGCGATGACCAACATGGAGATTTTGTCTGCAAGAAGAAGGAAAGCGTTCGCAGTTGGCGGACTGATGCTGGCCGTCGCCATTTGTACGATGGTGTTGAGTTTAAATACGGGCACAATCTGGCTTTCCCCGATTACGATCGTGCAAACGCTGTTTGGTTTCGGGGACGCTGATGCGGCCATGGTTCTGTTCGATTATCGTTTGCCCCGCATTCTTGTTTGTGCGTTGGCCGGTATCGGATTGGCGGTATCCGGCTCGATTTTGCAGGGCATTTCGCGCAATTCCCTGGCTGATCCGGGAATCCTCGGTCTGCACGCCGGAGCTTCCTGCGGTTTGATTGTTTTCATTACCTTTTTTCGCTCACTGGAAGATCCGCTCGCGCTGTTTATTCCCTTGTTTACATTTGCTGGTGGAACGATCGCGGCCTTGCTGATTTTTTTGCTGGCTTATAATCGGCAAACGGGATTGCAGCCGGTCCGCATGATCTTGGTGGGGATTGCGGTAACGGCTGGATTCAGTGCCATTTCGTTGTTTTTTTCGCTGCGTCTCGATGAGGATACATACAGTTTTACTTCCAGGTGGCTGGTCGGCAGTGTTTGGGGGCGCGATTGGGAAAACGTCTATGCGTTGTTTCCCTGGGTAACGATCTTCACTTGCTATTCATTGTGGAGGGCGCGAATTTTGGACGCATTTTCTCTGGGAGACGAACGGGCGATTGGCATCGGCGTCGCGCTGCAGAGAGAGCGGCTGTGGCTGCTGCTGTCCGCTGTAGCCTTGTCCAGTGCAAGTGTGGCAATGGTGGGAGGCGTTGGCTTCATTGGCCTGGTTGCTCCGCATCTGGCCAAACGGCTGGTCGGTTCCACCGCCAAATACCAGATACCGGTCGCAGCCCTGATTGGCTTGATCATTTTGGCAGCAGCTGACATGATCGGGCGAACGCTCTTTTTGCCAAACTCCATTCCGGCCGGAGTAATTGTCGCCGCTGTCGGAGCGCCTTACTTTTTATTTTTACTCGTGAAAGCAAAATCATGACGGATGAGGAAGTGAAGATATGCGCAAATTCAAACCAACTGTTTTAACGATCATCACTGCTCTGCTTTTCAGCCTGCTGGCTGGCTGCAGCAGCAGTACCAAAACACCAACAACCGCACAAGCAACTGGCGGAGCACACACGGAAAAAGCAGAAAAGATCGCATCGCTGTCAATTCATCTGACAAACGATCTGTTGGCGCTCGGCATCACTCCTGTCGGTTCGGTCATCGGTGGCAAAGCCAAAGATTTTCTGGCCCATGTCGCCGACCGGCTGCATAACACCAAAAAATTGGGGGTAGCAGCCGATCCGGATATGGAAGCTTTGCTCGCGCTAAAGCCGGATATGATTTTGGTTGACGAAGAGTTTGCCGGCCAGGATTTGGACAAATACAACAAGATTGCTCCTACCCATATGTTTTCCCTCGATGAAGGCACCTGGCGCGATCATTTGCGGGCACTCGGCCAGATGCTCAACCGGGAGCAACAGGCGGAATCGTTTATTCAAGAATACGAAGCGCAAGCGGAACGGGTCAAATCGCTGATTAAGGAGAAAACAGGGGCGACTACGGCCATGGCCATCCGGGTATCGGCAAAAGAGTTGCGCGTTCAGGGAATGAAGCGACCGCTTGGCCCGCTTTTGTTTGAAGATCTGGAGTTGCAGCCGGCAAACGGAGTGGAAAAAATTCAGAAAGCCTATGAGGTCATTTCACAAGAAGTGCTGGCGGATTATGACCCGGATTTGATTTTTGTCATTGTCAATGTCGAGGAAGATGCCAAGAAAGTGTTTGAACAGTTGCAAGTAAATCCGCTTTGGCTTGGTCTTCGGGCGGTGAAGGAGAACCATGTGTACGTGATCAATGAACAACCGTGGCTGGACTACTCGGCACTTGGCAGCAAGATGGCGTTGGATGAAGCGGAGAAGCTGTTTGCCAAGTGAACAAGAACAAACTTGGCTGGCAATCACTCGCAAGGAGCAGGGGAGCATCGCTTTCCTGCTCTTTTTGTCCCATGCGATCTTCTTATAATGGAGAAACCGAGGTCGGAGGTTCAAGAGGAGGTTTGAAACGATGCGCATCGGTTGCCCGTCCGCGCTGTTTTTCCTGCTTGGCTTCGTATGTGGTGCGTTTTATTTTACGGCTGTGGTTGGTTGGAAAAAGAAAAACGGACGATTCCGCTTGTTCAGCGGCTTTGCGCTCTGCGTACAAGCGTTGACCGGAATGGCTTTTTTCGCTGTCTATTTCCGGTACGGTATGGGTCGGGAGACGGTTTTGGGGATTCTGTTTGCTTCACTGCTTGTTCTTATAACATTGACCGATATTACAGACCAATCAATTCCGAACCGTCTGCTGCTGCCTTTTTTTCTGCTGTTTCTCGTGCTGCGGTTTTGGCACCCTTATCCGGGACACGGTTATGTGACGCATCTTGCGAGCACGGCGGCAGCTTTTTTGTGCTTTTGGATGTTTGCGGCAGCAAGCGGCGGCATAGGCGGTGGAGATATAAAGTTATATGCTGTGATTGGCATGTTTTTGCCGCCCTTTCCCCTGTTTCGGGCAGTCTTGCTTTCTTCGATAATAGGTTGTTTGACGGTTGCTGTTATGCTGCTTTTGCAACGGATCAAGCGCAGGCAAATGGTTGCTTACGGCCCGTTTATCGCGATCGGGTCCTTTCTTTCCTATCTCTATGGGGACGTATGCCCGGTCGGTTTCAACTGCGGATAGAGATCGCTTGACCTTCGGATAAAATCCGTATGACTTTGGCAAGCTAAGTAGGAGGTTTAACCGATCAAGGAACTCTCGAAAAAGGGGGAAACCCAAAGATGAACAGCGACAATGTTGCGTCAGAAAGTTCCGTGAGGACGGGGCCGCTGTTTGCGGTAATGTTGGTAGGCGGGTTTGTCGCCTTTTTGAACCAGACATTGGTGAATACGGCATTGCCGCAAATGATGGAGACCCTGCAAATTGATGCGGCAACGGCTGACTGGTTGATTACGATTTATATGCTTGTAAACGGGATTGTCATTCCGGTTACCGCTTATCTTTTGGAGAGGTTCACCACGAGGCAACTGTTTTTGTCGGCACTTGGAATCTTTACAGTGGGCACCTTGATTTGCGGGATTGCGCCTTATTTTTCCTTGATTCTGGTCGGACGGGTCATACAGGCTGCAGGTGCAGGCATCATGTTTCCTTTAATGACCAGCGTGATTTTCAATGTATTTCCGCTGGAGCGACGCGGTGCGGCGATGGGAATCCTGGGCGTAGCGATGAACTTTGCACCGGCCATCGGACCGACGTTGTCCGGTTGGGTGGTAGAACATTACTCGTGGCGGGTGTTGTTTTTCATTATTTTCCCAATTGCTTTAATCAACTTGATCGTTGCTTTCTTTCTGATGCGCAACGTGACGGAGACGGGACGGCCCAAACTGGACGTATTAGGTGTTATCCTGTCAACGGTTGGCTTTGGCGGGTTGCTTTACGGCTTTTCCACCGCAGGCAATGCCGGATGGAGCAGTCCGACGGTTATTTCGACGCTTGTCGTGGGCGTGATCAGTTTGCTGTTATTTGTCTGGAGACAGATGACCGTAGGACATCCGATCCTGGAGTTTCGCATTTTTCGCTATCCGATTTTTACGTTGACGACAGTAATCAATGTGGTTGTGACAATGGCGATGTTTTCCGGGATGATCCTGCTGCCGCTTTACACGCAAACTGTACGCGGCTTCACACCGTTTGAAGCGGGATTGATGCTATTGCCTGGCGGAATCGTCATGGGGATCATGTCGCCGATCACCGGGCGTCTGTTTGACAAATACGGTGCCAAATGGTTGGCTATCTCCGGACTGTTCATCACGATCATCACCACATACGCTTTGACGCGACTCCACACTAATACGGCTTATGGCTATGTGATCACCGTTTTTACCATTCGGATGTTTGGTATGTCGCTGCTGATGATGCCTATTTTTACAGCGGGATTAAATGCGTTGCCGATGTCGATGAATAGTTACGGCACTGCCATGGTCAATACCATTCGGATGATTGCCGGAGCAGTAGGTATGGCATTGTTTGTCTCCATTATGTCCGATCGCGCTGCTACCCATCTTGAATTCTTTACTCGCCAAGGGGTTCCAGTGACCGATGCGCTTACCCGGGAAGCGACGGCGATGGGGATCAATGATTCTTTTATGGTGGCCACAATTTTAACGATCATCTCCTTTGTTTTAGCGTTCTTTCTTAAAAATACCGCTCCAGGCGAACAACAAGAGAAAGCGAAAGATCCGGCTGTTCAATGGAAAAAGCAAAAACAGCCGACGTAGACGATCTATCACTTTGATTGATATGCCTATCCGTAATGGATAGGTTTTAATTTTGAAAACGTTGTAATTTTTTGTTAGAATATTCATAAAAATAAGGTAAGCAAACGCTGACAGACAGACGCTCATCTTGGGAAAGGAGAATTGTTTATGAGAAAAAAAAGAACGAGCTTCTTCGCGGGAATGCTGCTGACCTTAACGCTCGGCTTTAGTCTTATCACAAATGGAAGCGCTTACGCGGCGGGGCAGGCGGGAGCGCAATCCACTCCGGCTGATTGGAATATGGCGGAGAGGATCGTGAAAACGATTGAAGAACCAGCGATTCCCGATCGCCAGTTCAACGTAACTGCTTTCGGGGCAAAAGGTGATGGCGAGACGGATGATCACGATGCGATTATGGCTGCAATCGAGGCGGCCAGCAAAGAAGGGGGAGGACGGGTTGTTTTGCCCAAAGGTGTCTGGCTTAGCAATGGCCCGATCCATCTGAAGAGCAATATCGATCTCCATGTTTCAGAAGGGGCAACGTTGCTGTTTGGCCCCGATCCGCAGGATTACTTGCCGGTTGTCCATACCCGTTGGGAAGGAACGGAGCTGTACAGCTACTCTCCTTTGATTTACGCCAATGATGTCCATGATGTGGCAATTACCGGAAAGGGCGTAATTGACGGTAATGCCGACAGCGTATTCCACAGCTGGACAGAGAAACAGGGAGATGACCAGCAGAAGTTGCGTCAAATGGGCTTTACGGGAGTTCCAGTCAAGGAGCGGGTTTTTGGCGAGGGGACCTATCTGCGTCCGCCGATCATTCAGTTCTTCGGTGCGAAACGAGTGCTGCTGGAGGATTATACGGTGAAGAACTCTCCGTTTTGGGTCAATCATCTTGTCTATACCGACCATGCGATTGTTCGCGATATTACGGTTGACAGCCATCGCGCCAATAACGACGGCGTAGATATCGATTCCAGCACATATGTTTTGGTGGAGAACAATATGTTCAGGACCGGCGATGACTCTGTTGTTGTCAAATCAGGCCGTGATCTGGATGGCCGGCAAATTGGCAAACCGAGCGAGTATATCGTCGTGCGCAACAACGATATGGGAGGAGAAGACGGGATCGCTCTCGGAAGCGAGATGTCCGGTGATATTCGTTATGTGTTCTTTATGGATAACGTTTTGCGGCAAGGAGCGTCGGCTATCCGCTTTAAAGCCAACTTGGACCGCGGCGGTGTCGTCGAACACATCCGCGTGCGCAATATGAAAGTGGAGAGCTTTGACACCTTGTTCTGGTTCCAGCTCAATTATCCGGGGGAACTGGGAGGGAACTTTCCGTCTGTTTATCGGGACATTGTCTTTGAAGATATGACCGTCGAGAGTGCCGGAACGATGTTTGAAGTCCATGCACCGGAGGGGTATCCGCTGGAAGATGTGCTTTTGAAAAACATTACGGTCAAAAAGGTGGTAAAAACACCGTTGGTTTTGGAAAACGTGAAGCAGCTTGTTTTTGACAACGTTGTAATTGGCAGCGACAAAATCAATGGCTCGCTGGATTGGCAGTAATAGCAACAACGGCGCGTTCATCCGGCCCGCTATATGCAGCGGGCCGGATTTTTTGCCTTGACTGGCATGAGCAGGGGAGTGGTGAACGTATAGATAAGTAAAACAATTTGGAAAAGCAGGGAGATGAATGGAATGGCCAATATTGTCAAGGCGCATCCGAAGTTGTACGTGATGGACAATGGACGAATGAGGATGGATAAGAACTGGATGATTGCCATGCACAACCCGGCAACAGCGAGCAATCCCAACGCCCCGGCGGAGTTTGTCGAGTTTCCCATCTATACGGTTCTGATCGATCATCCCGAAGGAAAAATTTTGTTTGACACCTCCTGCAATCCCAATTCGATGGGGCCGGAGGGACGCTGGGCAGAAACAACACAGCAGCAGTTTCCGTGGACCGCAACCGAAGAATGCTATTTGCACAACCGCTTGGAACAGCTAAAGGTCCGACCGGAAGACATTACATATGTCGTCGCCTCCCATCTGCATCTTGACCACGCCGGCTGTCTGGAGATGTTCACCAATGCGACGATCATCGTGCATGAGGATGAATGGAACGGGACTTTGCAAAGCTACGCCAGACATCAAAAAGAAGGCGCTTACATATGGGCTGACATCGATGCCTGGATCAAAAACCGTTTGCAATGGCGTCCGGTCAAACGGACGGAGGACAATTTGCCGCTTGCCGCGGGAATCAAAGTGCTCAATTTTGGCAGCGGGCACGCCTGGGGAATGTTGGGGCTGCATGTAGAAATGCCGGAAACAGGCGGTATCATTCTTGCTTCTGATGCCGTCTATACGGCCGAAAGCTACGGGCCGCCTGTGAAACCGCCGGGAATTATTTACGATTCGCTGGGCTACCGCAACGCTGTGGAGAAAATCAGGCGAATTGCTGAAAAAACCGGTTCGCAAGTATGGTTCGGGCATGATTCCGAACAGTTTCGCCAGTTCCGCAAATCTACGGAAGGTTATTATGAATAAAGAGGGGGAATTCCAATGAATGTGGCCCGCATCGTTTTTGCCCCGCTTAGTATAACCGGTTGGGGGGCGCTGCAGCAGCTTGTGCCGGAAGTGAGCAAATTTTCCCCGAAAAAAATCCTGGTCGTCACTGATCCGGCTTTGGTGAAGATTGGGTTGGCGGAGCGAGTCACAGAATCGCTGCGTCAAAACGGATTCGCTGTTGAAGTTTACACCGAAGTGGTGCCGGAGCCGCCGCTGGAGATTGGGGAGAAGCTGGTTCAATTTGCCCGCGGAAACCGTTTTGATCTGGTCATCGGTTTGGGTGGCGGCAGTGCGCTCGATTTGGCGAAACTGGCAGCGGTCATGGCAGTACATGAAGGTTCCGTGGCCGACTATCTGAATTTGACGGGCAAAAAACAGATTACACAAAAAGCTTTGCCCAAAATTTTGATCCCGACCACTTCGGGGACAGGTTCGGAAGTAACCAACATCGCTGTGCTCTCTCTGGAAACGACGAAGGATGTTGTGACGCATGATTCCTTGTTGGCGGATGTGGCGATTGTTGATCCGGAGTTGACTGTTTCCGTCCCGCCGCGGGTTACTGCGGCAACAGGCATCGATGCGCTCACGCATGCGGTCGAAGCGTATGTGTCGGTAAACGCCAATCCGGCAACAGATGCGCTTGCTCTGCAAGCGGTCAGACTGATTGCCCGCTCTTTGCGGACAGCGGTGCAGGAGGGGAGCAGTCGGCAGGCGAGAACAGATATGAGCATGGGCAGCTATCTGGCCGGCCTGGCCTTCTTTAATGCCGGGGTAGCGGGTGTTCATGCGTTGGCTTATCCGCTGGGCGGTCAATTTCATCTGTCCCATGGCGAGTCAAATGCTGTTTTGCTGCCGTACGTTATGGGCTATATCCGCCACAGCTGTCAAAAACGTCTGGCTGATCTGCTCGATTATCTGGGGGGCGCGTCGCATTTGCTTTCCGAGGAGGAAGCCTCTTACCGCTGTGTGGAGCAGTTGGTAAGCATTGTACGGGACGTGGGCATTCCGCAGACTCTGGCTGATTTCCAAATTCCACAATCTGCATTGGAAAGCTTGACCCAGGACGGAATCAAGCAAAAGCGACTGTTGGCACGCAGCCCGATGCCGTTGGGCGAAGACGATATCCGAACGATTTACCGCGCAGCTTATAACGGTAAAATAACCGAGCCGAACCGGTAAATCAAAGAAAAAAGGAAGAGCAACCGAAGCGGTCGTTTGCTTCTGGTTGCTTCTTCCTTTTTATCTGCGTTTGCTGCTGCGAGCTTATGATTTGCTACAGTCGGAAACGGGTAAGCATGGCTTGCAGTTCTTCCGCCATTTTGGAAAGAGAAGAGGCGGAGGCGGTAATTTCTTGCATGGAAGCAAGCTGTTCTTCGGTCACGGCCGAGACATTTTGAATCCCCGAGGCGGATTGCTCCGAAATGGCTGATACGTTGTCCATCGCTTCTGCCACTTCTTGAGTCCGCGAAGCAATTTGCTGCGCAGCGGCCGAAACTTGTCTGATCTGTGTAGCAGCTCGTTCGATCGCCTGTTCAATTTGCTCAAATAAGGTACCGGCCAAGTTCACTGCCGATCTTCCGTCATTTACTTCCTGAGTGACCGAATGCATCGTTTCAATCGTCGCATTGGTATCTTCCTGAATGCCCAAGATCAGTTGGGCGATCTGTTGAGCCGATTGCGCTGACTGTTCAGCCAGCTTGCGCACTTCGTCAGCAACGACGGCAAAACCTCGTCCATGTTCACCCGCGCGCGCCGCTTCGATCGCTGCATTAAGCGCCAACAAGTTGGTTTGCGCGGAAATATCCGTAATCACATCAATGATGTTGCCGATTTGCGCGGAGCGGTCGCCCAAAGATTTGACATCATTGCCCAATTGTCCAACGCGATTGCTGATCGAATTCATTTGCGAAACAGCTTGTTGGATCGATTTGTTCCCTTCAGCAGATTTGCTGGTTGCCTCTGTGGCCGAAACCGATACTTGATCGGCATTGCTGGCAATCTCCTGGATCTGCTCAGCCATCGCTTGCATTGACTGGTTCGTTTGTTCAACATGGGTCAGCTGGTTGTCAGTTCCCGCAGCGACTTCCTGAACAGAATGGGCAACCAGTTCACTCGACTTGCTGCTCTGTTCGGCGCTGGCCAACAGCTCTTCCGCCGATGCCGAAAGCTGCATGGCGTTTTCCCCGACTTTGACCAATACTGTTCGCAGAGATGCAGCCATCTCATTGAAACTCGCCGCAAGTGTGCCCAGTTCGTCTTTTCGCTTCAAGTCGATCTGTTCGGTCAAATTTCCTTCACTGATTTTCTGTGAAGCTTCCGTCATCGTTTTCAGCGGACGAACGATGGAGAGGATAATATAGGTGACCAATACGGCGCCGAGCAAGAAGGAGATAATCAGGACGATCAACGTACTGCGCAAGATGGGCGCGGCCTGTTGCTCTACTTCATTGGAATACATGGTGCCGGCCAATTTCCAGCCTGTTTCCTGGTTGGTAGTGAAGAACATTTTTTTCCAATCGGTTCCGTTAAACAAGTACTCAAAATAGCCGGATTCACTCTTGAACAGATTGTCGTTTTGCACGTTTTTCGGAGCCAGATCGCCCGGTTTGACCGTTGGGTGGACAACCATTTTCCGCTCACTGTCAATAATATACACATAGCCTTGCTGGCCGATTTTCACCTGTTTGCTGATATCGGAGACGCGATCCAGATTGATATTGATCCCGACAATGCCGTCCCCTTTTTCTGTGACTTTGGCAACCGTCACGACCAGATTGTGAGTTGCTGACGATTCCGAGGGCGAGGTGATGATGACTTTGCCTTTGTCCTTCGTTGCGGCTATGTACCAGCCTTTTGTTCGTACATCAGTAACGTCCTTTCCTTCTGGAGACAGCAAGATAGCCCCTTGGGAAGTGGCGACAAAGGCTGTTTCTACATCGGGATGCGATTGGCGATATTGTTCCAATAAAGCGGAGATGGATTGATTTGTTCCGGCAAAAGAGCCGGCGGGAACCGAAATCTCTGTTGGATCAATTAGTGTGGACAACAACTCCACATCCCCTTTTTTCGCAGCAAAAAACTGGTTAATGGTGTCATTCAACAAATCAACGTTTTGCTCGGCACTGCCGATCATTTCTTGATCGATCTTGTTTTTGGCGGTAAAGTACGATTCCATTGAAATAACAATGCTGGGGACAAGCAAAACCAAACAAAAGGCGATGATCAATTTGTTTTTGATCGTAAAGAAATAGCCTTTTTGGCCGGTTAGCGATCCCCTTGCTTTTTTCTTTTTGGGTAATATTCCTTTCAACTTGCTGGCTCCTCTCTCTTCCTTCGCTGCCCCTGATCCAACATCGGCAAAGATGTGATTGACGCTTTGAAGTATCTGTTGTGATGGCGTAAATTTATACTGCTGCATTAATAGTAACGGCTAGAGTTGCAATCTTTTTTAATTTAAATAAAAAAAAATCAATAAGTTTTGTTTTATTGAAAGTGTTCAGCGATGTTGACAAAAAAACCCAGCCAGATATATCATAGCAACGGCAAACGGTAATGAGATTGCCAAATAAGTTTGCTTCGTCCGGAAGATAATACGATTATAAGGGGGGATGACAAGTGTTGATCATACATGCTTTTCTCAAAGTAACTCCCGAACATCGCACAACATTTCTTGAACTGGCTGAACAGGTGGTCAAGCATACACAAGCGGAACCAGGGAATATCAGCTATCAGCTTTTTGAGCATACCGGGCAGGCCAATACGTTTGTCATGCTGGAGGAATGGCAGGATGAGCACGCTCTGAAGCAGCATGGTGAATCCGCCCATTTTCAGGAGTTCATTCGCAAGGCAAAACCGCTTCTTGTCGAACCGCTGCAGGCGCGCAAATACGAAGTAATCGCACAATCGTAAAAGGAGTGTTGATAATGAGCAATGAGGCCATGAAACAGCAAGTGTTGGAGGCTTTTCGGTTTAGACACGCGACCAAGGAATTTGATCCCGATCGAAAGGTTTCTGACGAGGATTTTCAATATATTCTCGAAGCAGCCAGATTGTCTCCGAGCTCAGTTGGATTGGAACCGTGGAAGTTCTTGATCATTCAAAACCATGACTTGAGAGAGAAGCTGCGCAAAGTGTCATGGGGAGCACAAGGGCAGTTGCCCACAGCCAGCCATTTCGTCGTGATCTTATCCCGGACGATGAAAGATTTAAAATTTGATTCCGATTACGTGCAGGACCAGTTGAAAAACGTTAAACAGATGCCGCCTGAAATTGTGGAAAGGCTAAGCGGTACATATAAAAACTTCCAGGAAAATGACTTCCACCTGCTGGACAGCGATCGGGCGATGTTTGACTGGGGATGCAAACAGACGTATATCGCATTGGCCAATATGATGACGGCAGCCGCTTTGATCGGCATTGATTCCTGTCCGATCGAAGGCTTTGACCGGGATTTGGTGCATCAGGTTCTGGAACAGGAAGGGCTTCTGCAAGATGGGAGTTTTGATGTATCGGTAATGGCTGCGTTTGGATACCGGGTGAGGGAACCGCGTCCGAAGACGAGAAGGGCGATGGAACAGATCGTTGAATGGATACAGTGATTCAGCTGGCATTATTTAATCGGGATGGGGAGGCTCAATTTTGATGTCCATTTTTGCCCAAAGACGCACAGTTCGCAAATATACACAAAAACCTGTGGACAAGGATTTGTTGACAAAAGTTTTGACGGAAGCGGTATCAGCTCCATCGTGGGCCAACTCCCAACCATGGGAGGTTTACGTTGCCGCAGGAGATGTCCTGGAACAACTGCGAGCAGCCTATACCGATTCCTTTGACAAGGGAGAACCGGGCAATCCCGATTTGGCTTATCCACAAAGCTGGCCAGATTATTTACAGGAGCGAATGAATCGGGCCTATCAGGAAACATTTCAAGCAATGGGAATTGAGCGTGATGACAAACAAGCGCGCGAGGCAAACTGGCGCAACAATTTCCGCTTTTTTGAAGCGCCCGTGGCGGTATTTTTGTGCCTGGATCAGTCATTGAACGAATGGTCAATTCTTGATCTGGGATTGTTTGCGCAAAATCTGATGCTCGCAGCTGTCGCCAATGGGCTCGATTGCGCACCGGCGGCCAGCTCGATCAGTTATCCGCAGCACTTGCGGAGAATTTTGGGGATTCCGGAACAGCATAAAATCATTGTCGGAATTATGCTTGGTTACGGAGACCATGAGCATCCATACAATCAAGTAAAAACCAGTCGGGTACCCTTGACGGAAAATATCCGACTGATCGGGATTGAATAAAAGCGTGTAAGCAAAACTGGCCGACCTCAAGGGGTCGGTTATTTTTTTATTAATTTCCACAATCTTACAGGAATTCTCAACCCTTTTGTCAAACTTGGTTATACCCTGATGATTCAGCAGGCACAGCCGACAAAGCGAATTCATATAAGTTACTTTGAAAACGTGAGCAAGGGGGTTGGGAGATGCTTACCGCACGAATGAGCATGATTGTCCGGGAGTTGTTGGCAGCGGATACTACGGTAACGAGCGAGTATCTGGCCCGTGTCATTCAAGTAACCTCCCGTACGGTTCGCAACGAGCTGAAAGATCTGGATCAACTGCTCGCCAAGCATGGAGCAGCGATCAAATCCGTACGCGGAACGGGGTACCAGCTCGTTATCCATGATCAGCAGCAATTTCGGCAATTGCTGAAAGAAACAATGGAAAATCAGCACTTCCCAGGCTTACCTCCCAATTTGCCAGAGGAACGCGTGCAATATTTAATCAAACGCTTGTTGTTTGCAGATGGCTATATCAAGTTGGAAGCGCTGGCCGATGAATTGTTTATCAGCAAATCTACTCTGCAAAATGATTTGCGAGCAGTAAAAAAGCTACTGCAAAGCTATGAGATTACTTTGGAGAAACGGCCCAACTACGGATTGAAAATCAAGGGCGAGGAAATGAAGCTGCGCTTTTGCATGGCCGAATATTTAGGAAACCGGACCAGCAGCGAGCAAGATTTAGTCAACAGTTTTGCCGATATTCTCTCTTCCGAGCAAATCAACGTGATACGGCAAGTCATTCTGGAGCACGTGCAAAGTTCGCAAATTTCATTGTCCGATGTGCAATTGCAAAATCTGATCGTTCATATCGCCATTGCTTGCAAGCGCATTCAGAATGGCAATCATGTAGCGTTAATTGCCGATGAAGTCAAGCATTTGTCAAAAAGCAATGAATACCAGGCAGCGGCAAAAATTGTTGCCGACATTGAAAAACGGTTGGAGATCGCTTTTCCGGCGGTCGAAACAGCCTATATCGCGATTCATTTACTGGGGACGAAAATCCTGTCGCATCCGGCGCTGGAAGATGGCGAATTGCAATCTTTGGTTGATCAGGAGATCCTCCAGTTGGGGATGGAAATTCTGGAAGTGATCGATCAGGACTTGGGATTGGGAATCAAGCATGACCGGGAACTGCTGCTGGGCATCTGTTTGCACCTCAAACCGGCGATAAACCGGCATCGCTTTGGCATGAATTTGCGGAATCCCATGTTGGATGCGATCAAGAGCAACTATCCGGTCGCTTTTGAAGCGGCCGTTCTCGCTGGGGTGGTATTAAAACGCCGGATGGAAATGGACATCCATGAAAACGAACTTGGTTATCTGGCGTTGCATATCGGGGCGGCGATGGAACGAAAAAAACTCAATCTTCAGCCAAAACGGTGTATAATCGTCTGCGCCTCCGGGGTCGGCAGCGCCCGTCTCCTCTACTACAAATTAAAGGCAAAGTTTGGCGGTACGCTGGATATTGTCGGTACGACCGAATACTACAAATTGGCGCAAGTCGCGTTGCATGATCTCGATTTTGTAATCAGTACCATTCCTATTTCCATGCAATTGCCGATCCCGATCATTCAGGTAAACGCGATTCTCGGGGATAGCGATCTGTCCAAGATAGAAAGCGCGATTGGGGAGAAAAGCGAGCCGAACGGCGATTACCTCCGACCAGAGTTGGTGTTCCTGCAGCAAAAGCTGGAGACGAGAGAAGAAGTGCTTCGCTTTCTAACCGGTCAACTGCAGCGATTGGGACTGGTTGATGATCATTTCCTGCAAAAAGTGTGGGAGAGGGAGCGGGTATCCCCGACCTGCTTCGGAAATTTGGTTGCCATACCTCACCCAATCACCCCCCAGACCGACAGCACTTTTTGGGCGATTTGCACATTGCAAAAACCGATCATTTGGGAAGAAAAACGGGTACAGCTGGTCTGTCTGCTGTGCGTGCAAAAAAACAGCAGCGAAGACTTGCAAAAAATGTATAAGCTGTTGGCAACGCTTGTGGACGACAGCACTCTCGTTCAACAATTGCTCAAGTGCAAGAGCTACGCTTCATTTTTGGAAGCCTTTTATCATCAAGGTACCCCCTAGCCTGCCGATCATCCTGCCCATTCTCCTTTATCTTGTTACCGGTTAGAAATCTTGCGGACTGACAATTTTTTTCCGTTGGGCAGCGGAAGTTTGTTGAGTGTAAATGTAAGCGCTCCCAAAATAGAATGGATACAAACAAACCGCAATGAGGCCTCAGGACAGTTGTTTGGCGGGAATCCGATTATAAGAGGAGGAGAAGCGCAATGAATATTTTGCTGTGTTGTTCCGCAGGGATGTCGACAAGTCTCCTGGTCACGAAGATGGAAAAATATGCCGAACTAACGGGGGTTGCTTGCAAAATTTGGGCGGTCCCGGGCGATGTTGTGCACAAGCATATTGAGGAAGCTGACGTCCTGTTGTTGGGACCGCAAGTCCGGTATTTGCTGCCGCATTTGAAAAAACTGGGGGAGGCTCGCAATATTCCTGTCGATGTGATCAACCCGGTTCACTATGGCATGTGTAACGGTGAGGAAGTATTCAAATTTGCGCAAAGGCTGATCACTCAATAGGAGGTGGACGATGTGAGCAAGGTAAATCTGATTCTTGAAAACAAAGTGATGCCGATCGCTGGACGCATTGCCGGGCAGCGCCACCTGGTTGCCCTGCGCGATGGGATGGTTTTGACCATGCCGCTGGTTATTATCGGATCGCTCTTTCTGATTTTGGCCAACCTGCCAATCCCGGGGTATGCGGAAATGATGGCACAACTGTTTGGCGAGCAATGGGCGGTCAAACTTTCCTATCCGGTCGGCGTGACCTTTGACATCATGGCGTTAATCGCCGCTTTTGGCATTGCCTATCGGCTTGCGGAAAAGTATCAGGTCGATGCTTTGTCAGCAGGTGCCATCTCTGTTGCCGCATTCTTGCTGGCTACGCCGTACAAGGTCTCGTTTCTGGCGGAGGGAGCGACGGAGCCGATTCTTGTAGACGGAGGAATCCCAACCGCTCTGTTGGGCAGCAAAGGTTTGTTTATTGCCATGCTGATCGCGATGCTCTCTACCGAGATTTACCGTTGGATTGTGCAAAAAAAGCTGGTTATCAGGCTGCCTGACGGCGTACCGCCAGCAGTCAGCAGGTCGTTTATCGCACTTATTCCCGGTTTTGTCGTCATTGCGGTGATCTGGATCGCCCGTTTGCTCGTCGAACAAACCCACTTCGGCAGCTTGCACAATATTGTCGGCGACTTGTTGGGAGAGCCGCTAAGCATTTTGGGCGGCAGTCTTGGCGGAAGCCTGGTTGCCGAATTTGTCCTGTTGCTGTTATGGTCTTGCGGATTGCATGGCGCCAATATTGTCGACGGGGTAATGTCCCCGATCTGGTATGCGGCGATGGATGCCAACCGCATCGCCTTTCAAGCTCACGAGGTATTGCCTAATGTGTTTACCAAACAGTTTTTTGACAACTGGATCCATATCGGCGGAAGCGGCACAACATTTGGTCTCGTCATCTGCATGTTGCTGCGTTCGAGAAGCCAGCAGATGAATCAATTGGGCCGACTGTCGATTGGTCCAGCGATTTTCAATATAAATGAACCGATTATTTTCGGGATGCCGGTGGTTTTAAATCCATTGTTGATTATTCCGTTTATTATCACTCCGCTGCTGACTGTTATAGCTACCTATATTGGCATGTCAACCGGACTGGTGGCGAAGCCTGCGGGAATCGCTGTCCCCTGGACAATGCCGCCGATCATATCGGGGTACTTGGCGACTGGCGGAAAAATCTCCGGAGCGGTCATGCAGTTGGTCAACATCTTGATTTCCTGTGCTGTCTACTATCCGTTTTTCAAGATGTGGGATCGACAAAAACGCGCGGAGGAAACACAAACCGCAACGGAACAAACTGTCATTAACGTGTAATGAGCATGGGATAAGGGGTGGGGAGAAGAAATGGAACTTTCGGAATATGTCTTTCAAATCATACTGCGGGGAGGGAATGCCAGAAGTTTTGCGATGGAAGCGATCGCTTACGCCAAAAAAGGAAACTTCCAGGAGGCTTGGCAGGCACTGGACAATGCCGGAAATGAACTGAACGAAGCGCATTCGATTCAAACAAGCCTGATCCAAAAGGAGGCAGCCGGAGACAAAACGGAAATTTCACTGCTGATGGTGCATGCTCAGGACCACTTGATGAATGCGTTGACAGTCAGGGACTTGGCAAAAGAGTTTGTTCAACTATATACGAGATTATCCGCGGAACAGGGGGAGAAACAATGGATGGATTGAAAGTGGTGACGATTGGCGGCGGGTCCAGCTATACACCGGAGCTGGTGGAGGGATTTATTAAAAGATATGAGGATGTGCCCATTCGCGAGTTATGGCTGGTCGATATTCCGGAAGGGAAAGAAAAGCTGGAGATTGTCGGCAGCCTGGCAAAAAGAATGGTGGAAAAGGCCGGGATTCCCATGAAAATCCATTTGACGCTGGATCGTCGGGAAGCGTTGAAAGATGCCGATTTTGTCACGACCCAGTTGCGCGTCGGCCTGCTGAACGCCAGGGTATTGGATGAGAGGATTCCTTTGAAATACGGGGTGATCGGCCAAGAGACGAACGGTCCCGGCGGACTGTTCAAAGGCTTGCGGACAATTCCGGTGATTCTCGACATATGCAAAGATATCGAGGAGCTATGCCCGAATGCCTGGCTGATCAACTTTACCAATCCGGCGGGAATGGTAACCGAGGCAGTTTTGCGTTACAGCCGAATCGAAAAAGTCGTGGGCCTTTGCAACGTGCCGGTTGGCATGAAGATGAGCATCGCCCAGCTGCTGGGGGTAGAGTCACAGCGGGTTCACATTGATTTTGCGGGATTGAACCATATGGTCTTTGGTTTGAATGTGTACCTGGATGGCGTAAAGGTGACAGATCGTGTCATTGATCTGCTGACCAGCGGCGACAGCTCAGGCGTGACCATGAAAAATATTATAGATATGGGCTGGGAAAAAGAGTTTATCCGTGCGTTAGGCATCCTTCCGTGCCCCTATCATCGCTATTATTATCAAACGAGCAAAATGCTTCAACATGAATTGGAGGAAGCCAACACCGTCGGGACACGGGCAGAAGTTGTCAAAAAAGTGGAAGCGGAGCTGTTCGAGCTTTACAAAGACCCGGAGCTGGCGATTAAACCGCCACAGCTCGAACAACGCGGCGGCGCCTATTACAGCGATGCCGCCTGCAATCTGATTCAATCGATCTATAACGATCGCAAAGACATTCAACCGGTCAATGTCCGAAATAATGGCGCGATCGCCAGTATTCCAGCGGAATCGGCAGTTGAAGTGAACTGTATCATTACCAAGGATGGCCCCAAACCGATTGCGGTGGGCGACTTGCCAGTGCCTGTGCGGGGACTGGTTCAACAGATCAAATCGTTTGAACGGGTCGCTGCAGAAGCGGCGGTTACCGGCAGTTATCAGACTGCTTTATTGGCAATGACGATCAACCCGCTGGTTCCTTCCGACACAGTTGCAAAACAAATATTGGATGAAATGCTGCAAGCTCATCGGGCATACTTGCCGCAGTTTTTTTAAAATGTTTCTTTTTGGCTTCGCCCGCATCTCCGGATCAGCCAGTCCGGAGATGTTTTTATTTACAAAAACCGAATGATAGAAAAGGTTGACAAGGAATCTTTCGCCATTTATTATTTTTCTGTAAATATATTTTTATTGAAAAATACAAAAAAATGAAAAGCGGGGTTTGAAAAAATGTTGAAACGTAGTGCGGCAATTGCATTGGGATTAACTTTACTGGCGCCGAATACGATTTTTGCGGCGACTGCAGCAACACCGGCAACTCCAGCAACTCCAGCAGCGCCAGCAGCAGCACCGGCTGTGCAAAGCGAGGACTTGGGCCTGGAATTGACCAAACAATTTTTGATGGCTGATGCCTGGTTCCAAAATTCCGGCGAAGCCAAAGCGCTCTACTACCAAGGTTATAACCTGGCTAGTTTGATGCTGGACAAGGACCTGGCTGATAAAACCGTAACGAAGAAAAGAGCGGTCATTGTCGATGTAGACGAGACTGTTTTGGACAACAGCCCGAACAATGTGAGAATGATGATGGAAGGGAAAGAATTCAATCCGGATTCTTGGAACGAATGGGTTGGCTTGGCCCAAGCCAAAGCGCTTCCGGGCGCTGTTGAGTTTTTGAACAAAGCTGATCAAAACGGGGTTGATGTCTATTACGTGTCCAACCGCACTGTCGATCAAATTCCGGCAACGATCAAAAACTTGCAAGCAGCAGGTTTCCCGCAAGCGGTTGAAAGCCATCTGCTGTTCAAAGATGATGTAAGTTCCAAAGAACCGCGGCGTCAACAAATCGAGCAAGATCACCACATTGTGTTGCTCGTAGGGGACAACCTCGTTGACTTTGCGCAAGTATTTGAAACGAAAAATCAAGCTGACCGCAACAAAGCGGTAGATGAACTGAAAGAAAAATTCGGCCAATCGTTCATCATTTTGCCAAACCCAATGTATGGCGATTGGGAAACTGCCCTGTATGGTGAGCAAAAATTGACCCAAGAGCAAAAACTGCAAGCTCGTGAAGCTGCCCTTACTTCTTACGAGAGCGCGAAAAAATAAATCGGTTCAACAAAAAACAGCCCCTTGGTCAGCCGTTTTGACCGTGGGGCTGTTCGTTTATTTCCGGATGCTTTCATTGATTTTTTGCTCCTGGATCAGCTGATAGACCTTGACCATGGACCGAGCGACATCGACCATTCGTTTCCGTTCATTCATCGCCGACTTGCGTAAAAACGCAAAAGCTTCTTCCTCCGGAATCTTTTTCATTTCGCACAGAATTCGTTTCGCCTGGTCAATCCATTTGCGCTCTTCCAAACGAAGCAATGCCATTTCATGTTCCTGCTTCAACTGCGTTCGTTGCCTTTGCAAACTTTTCGTCACGAAATAAGCCCAGTGCAGTTCTTCGGATGACATGGAAGGAAAAAGTACGCCGTCAATATCGGCGTCCAGCAACTTGTCCGGATGTGGTTGATGATCGTCACACCACCAGATCAACGGGATATTTCCATAGGAACGAAGGTCACGACACCAGCTGGACAGCGATTGTGGCGGCATATGGAGGATCACCGCATCAAACATGGGGACGGCGCGCTGCACCTCCTCATTTGTCATCGCCTGCAAAACCGAAAAACCGGCTGTACTTAGCTTTGTTTTGATTTGGTCATTCTTTCCGCTATGGGAAATGAGAAGCAGAGATTCAGCCACCCTCATCCTGAATGCCTCCCTTTGACTGTTTGCAAGTTAATGTTAAATAATATAACATCAAGTCGCATTTAAGTCTAGTATCAAGTGTAAATCGCTGATTTAATGTCATATAACTTGACATAAGTTCGCTCCGCTTCTAAAATAGAGGTATCACACTGGCGTGATAAAACGAATAGGGGGATACAAAGGCGTATCCAAACTGAGGAGGGCACGGGAGAATCGTGCTCTCCTGTTTTGTTTGCAGCCGACGTCAAGTGTTGCGCAACTGCAGTTTTGCAGGCGGAAAATGTTACAATAGAACATAAGCCGCTAGTTAATATCTTGGAATTTTGCCAAGGAGGAATAAATGGATGCTGTTGTTTATTGATAATCAAAATATTACCGATCCTGCACGCAATCTTGCGTTGGAGGAATACGCCCTGAAAAACTTCCCGATCGAAAATGACTATTTGTTGTTTTACATAAACGGACCGTCGATCATCATTGGTCGAAATCAGAACACAGCGGAAGAAATCAACCAAGAGTACGTGGAACAAAACGGCATCCAGGTAGTACGCCGGTTATCGGGAGGCGGAGCCGTCTATCACGATTTGGGCAATCTCAATTTCAGCTTTATTACCAAGGACGATGGACAGTCCTTTCACAATTATCGCAAGTTTACGGAACCTGTCGTGAAAGCGCTGCATAAGCTGGGGGTTGCGGCAGAATTGACCGGTCGAAACGATATTCAGGTCGGAGAGCGGAAAATTTCCGGCAACGCCCAGTTTGCAACCAAAGGCAGGATGTTTACGCATGGCACGTTGCTGTTTGATTCACAGATGGAACATGTCGCTTCGGCCTTGAAGGTCAACCCGGAAAAAATCAAGTCCAAAGGGGTCAAGTCGGTGCGCAGCCGCGTCGCCAATATTACCGAGTTTTTGCGGGAGCCGATGACGATCGAGCAATTCAAACAATATTTGCTCGAATCGATTTTCGAGGGTTCGGACATCCATAGGTACGAGTTGTCAGCGAGCGATTGGCAACAGGTTGACAAACTGACGAACGAACGGTATCGGAATTGGGATTGGAACTATGGAAAGTCGCCGGCCTTTAACGTTCAGCACGTCAAACGGCTCGGCACAGGCACTTTTGACGTGCGGCTCTATGTTGAGGGGGGGATCATTCGGACCGCTGCCATTTACGGCGACTTTTTTGGCCAAGGTGATGTCCGCGAGGTAGAGGAGAAACTGATTGGTGTTCGCTATGATCGGACAGCGCTTGCCGCTGTTTCTGCGCAGATTGATTTGCCGCACTATTTTGGTCCAATCACTTCGGCGGAATGGCTGGAATTGTTATAGAAGCTTGTCTGAATCGAAGGAGAACTAGCTAAAATACGAGTAAGGGGAAAATAGACCAGGCACCATACGGAAAAAGGAGGGTCAAACATGGAATACAGGACGGAAAAAGATACGCTGGGGGAGATCGCGGTACCAGCCGACAAGCTTTGGGCCGCCCAAACGCAACGCAGTTTGCAAAACTTCAAGATTGGCACTGAAAAAATGCCGCTGGAACTGATTCGCGTTTTCGCCATATTGAAAAAAAGCGCCGCGCTCGTCAATTTGCAACTTGGCAAGCTGGAGCAAGCGAAGGCGGATGCCATTGTTGAAGCCGCCGAGGAGATTCGCCAGGGAAAATGGGACGATCATTTTCCGTTGGTCGTTTGGCAAACCGGAAGCGGAACCCAGACAAATATGAATGTAAATGAGGTCATTGCCAATCGCGCCAATCAACTTTTGGCAGAGCGGGGGTACGAACAGCGCATCCACCCCAATGATGATGTCAATAAATCGCAAAGTTCCAACGATACTTTTCCGACGGCGATGCATGTCGTTGCTGTCATGGCGCTGGAAGATCAGCTGTTGCCTGCCTTGGAAACATTGAAAGACACATTGCGGAAAAAAAGCGAGCAGTTTGCCGATATCATCAAAATCGGCCGAACCCATCTGCAGGATGCCACCCCCTTGACGCTGGGGCAAGAAATCAGTGGTTGGCAGCGGATGTTGGAAAAAACGGAAGAAATGATAAAGGCGACTCTGGAGCCTTTGCGGGAGTTGGCAATCGGCGGAACAGCGGTCGGTACCGGCATCAATGCGCACCCGCGCTTTGGACAGATGGTAGCGGAGGAGATCAGCCGTCAGACCGGCAAAAAATTTGTAACGGCCAAAAACAAGTTCCATGCGTTGACGAGCCATGACGAGTTGGTTTATTCGCACGGAGCGTTAAAAGCGTTAGCCGCAGACTTGATGAAGATTGCCAACGATGTGCGCTGGCTGGCCAGTGGACCGCGCAGCGGCATTGGCGAGATCACCATTCCCGCCAATGAGCCGGGCAGCTCGATCATGCCAGGCAAGGTGAATCCGACACAAAGCGAAGCGTTAACGATGGTTGCCTGCCAGGTAATGGGCAATGATGCCACGATCGGTTTTGCTGCCAGCCAGGGAAATTTTGAGCTAAATGTATTTAAACCGGTGCTTATTTACAATTTCTTGCAATCGGTACGGCTGCTCGCTGATTCCATCCGCTCATTCCACGACAATCTGGCAATCGGAATTGAGCCAAACCGCTCGGTGATCAAAGCTCATTTGGAAAATTCGCTGATGTTGGTCACGGCATTGAATCCGCATATCGGCTATGAAAAGGCGGCTGAAGTAGCCAAATTGGCCCATAGAGAGGGACTTACTCTCAAGCAGGCAGCGATTCAGAGCAAGTTGCTGACAGAAGAGGAGTTTGACCAAATTGTGCGGCCGGAGTTGATGATTCACCCGAGAGAATAGACAAAAAAGCAATCCGCCTCGTTCGGCAAGCGACAGTTCTTTTGCCGATAAGGCGGATTTTTTGTTTACTCTTCGTTTGTTCTGCGGCGCCCCGCAAGTCCAAGGTAACAAAGTACGGAGCCGACTTCCGCTGCCGCAATGACGACGCCCATGGGGATCGCCGTCTGACTGCCCCCGAGGCCGACGAGCGGAGCCACCAAACCGCCAAAGATAAAAGAAAGAACTCCGAGCAGGGCCGAAGCGCTTCCTGCCGATTTGGCCTGATTTTGCATGGCCAGCGAAAATGCACTGGTACTGACAATTCCGACACAGGAGACGACAATAAACAAGGGGAGCAGGATGCCGATTAAGCCTGCTTTCAGCAAGATCATCAACAGCAAGAGGATTCCGCTGATGGAGGCAAGTGCGAGTCCGGCGGCAAGCAGTCTGACCTCGCCGAGCCGGGCGGCCAATCTGCCGGTCATCTGCCCCGCGATGATGATCCCAACCCCATTGACCGCAAAGCAGAGGCTGAACATTTGCGGGGACATGCCATAAATATCTTGCAGCACGAAGGGAGAACCGGATATATATGCAAACATTGCTGCGATCACCAGACCTTGCGACAAGGCAAAGCCCATGAACACACGATCGGTAAGCAATCCGCCGAATGTGGCAAAGGTGTTTTTGAGCCCTCCGCTGGAACGTTTTTGCGCTGGCAAAGTTTCCGGCAATCCAAAAGCCACAACCAAAAACATGATCAACCCGATCAAGCCCAACACGACGAACACTCCTTGCCAGGAAGTGATCTGCAAAAGCTGTCCGCCGGCAATCGGCGCAAAAATCGGGGCAACCCCGTTAACCAGCATCAGTAAGGAAAAAAATCGAGTTAATTCCGGGCCTGCGTACATGTCTCTGGCCATCGCCCGCGAGAGCACAATCCCGGCTGCCCCTGCAGCCCCTTGCATAAAGCGAAGCAAAATTAAACCCCAAATCGTCGGAGTCATCGCGCATAAAAATGATGAGACACAATAGATCGCCAATCCGATCAGCAACGGTTTGCGGCGCCCGCGCACGTCGCTTACTGGCCCGGCCAATAATTGCCCTAGCGACAGCCCGAGCAAGCAGGCGGTCAAACTCAATTGTGCCGTAGATGCGCTTGTATGCAGTTCTTCGGCTAACCTTGGCAAAGAAGGCAAGTACATGTCGAGTGACAACGGCCCAAATGCAGACAAAGCCCCCAAAATTACGGCCATCCATAGTCTTCGCGTCCTCACCGGCGCTGCGGATGCAACTTCCATGTCGTTCATTCGCTTCTCCACTCTCCACTCTCCACTCTTTGTAATCTGTTTCGTCTGCTTAATGTAACACATTTTAGAGCTGACTGACCGACAAGTAAAGAAGTTGCCGCGCAGTAAGTAACGGACAAAAGCAAAAAATTTTTTGTTGGCAGTCCACCTCGGAAACGGATAAACAACAGAAATGAAAAAATTGTCGAAAAATAGTTAATTTCCATAAGAAAATAAAAAAATATTAAAAAAAGATATTGAATATTTAAATTTAGTCGCCTATTATATAGATCAATAGTTTTTATATTTCGTCCTAAATCTAATCTTTTAAACCGTATTTAGGATACAAAGAGAAAATTTAATACGAAAAGAGGTAAAAAATTGGACGATTCCTTCCAGCGAAGTCTTTACTCGGAATTGGATGATCTCGATTACCAAATCGTTTGTTTCCTTGAAGAAAACGCTCGGACCCCGTTTACGCAAATCGCCAAAGAACTTGGCGTTACCGAAAAAACCGTGAGAATGCGCGTTCAGCAAATGCAAGAAGAAGGTGTTCTCAGTTTAATCGGCGTCGTAAACCCGGTGAAAGCAGGAATCCGTGTCGAAACGATCATCCAACTTGCTGTATCCGGCAATTACCTGGATGCAGTGATAAACACACTGCAAGAGACTCCTGAAGTCAGATTGGTTATCTTGACATCGGGCGAGTATCAGTTGCTAATCCAAGTTTTTACCCGTGACAATCAAGAATTTTCAGAGTTCTTCATGAACAAGTTGAACAAGATTGAAGGTATTATCAAATCCAATGTGATCATGGAGTTAAAAGTGCTGAAATCGAAATTCAAATTCATTCGTTGAACTAACCTTCGGGTTTGCTTCATAAAAAAGTCTGAACATTATCTCAAATCAAAAAAGAGACAGAAAGGGGTTCACCGACAATGTTTTCCAAAAAATTTAGCGCAACATTGGCTACAGTGATTTTGGGCAGTATGGTAGCACTGGCAGGGTGCGGAGGACAATCTTCTGCACCAACCACACCATCTTCTGGCGCAGCCAATAGTGATGCAGGCAGCGCAGCAACAGCTGGGAAAAAAGTTTTGAACATTGCGTTGAAAGCAGATCCGCCAAGCATGGATCCGATGGCTTCCACTTCACTGTATGATCGCCAAGTTCAAAACAGTATTTATGACAAGTTGTTCGATATCAGCCCAGAAGGAAAAATCGTTCCTGCTCTGGTTGATTCCTATGAAGTTTCCGAAGACGGGAAAACCTACACTTTTACATTAAAAGAGGGCATCAAGTTCCAGGACGGAACGGATTTCAACGCAGAAGCGGTTAAATTCAACCTGGAGCGCGATCTGTCAGACAATTCAAAACGTAAAGCGGAATTAAACTTAGTTGATAAAATTGAAACCCCTGACGCCAAAACGGTTGTTGTGACGTTGAAGAGCCCGTTTGCTCCATTTATTTCCGTGTTGACTGACCGTGCTGGTATGATGGTTTCTCCGGCCGCAGTAAAACAGTACGGGGATGATTACATCAATCACCCGGTTGGTACCGGTCCGTTCGTTTTCGTTGAACACGTCAAAGGCGACCACGTCACTTTGAAGAAAAATGAAAACTATTGGAATGGCGCGCCGAAACTCGACGAAGTGACTTATAAAGTATTCACCAATACTTCCGCCGCTGTGCAAAACCTGCGTTCCGGCATGGTTGACATCATCGACGAGATTCCGATCAAGGAAATTCCGACCGTTGCCAAAGATCCAAATTTGACTGCGATCACCAAGCCAAACATGGGTTACCAAGGAATGTTCCTCAATACCAAAAAAGGACCTTTGGCCAACCAATATTTGCGGCAAGCCGTTGACCGCGCGATCGACCGCGAAACCGTGGTAAAAGTATTGTTTGATGGATACGGCGCACCTGCCTGGTCTCCATTCCCGCCAGGAAGCATGGCTTACAATGAAGCGACAGACAACGCTCCGAAACCAAATGCGGCAGAAATTAAAGAATTGCTGGCAAAAGGCGGACAACCAAACGGCTTTAGCTTTAAACTGCAAATTTCCACCACGCCTGCCAACGAACAATTCGGTGCTGTTATTCAAAACATGTTGAAACCGTACGGGATTAATGTTCAACTGGAAAAAGTGGAATATGGAACGCTGCTGGAAAATGGCGATAACGGCAACTTTGAAGCGCTGCAGCTTGGCTGGTCCGGACGGATCGACCCTGACCAAAACTTCTATTCCTTCGTTGTGACCGATATGCCGAACAACTATGCGGGCATTTCTTCACCTGAACTGGATAAAGCGATGGAGCAAGCAAGAACTGAGCTGGATGATGCCAAACGTGCCGAACTGTACAAACAAGCAATGGATGCGCTGCATGAGAATGCCGGCTACAGCTATATTTACCACAACTACGACAAATTCGGACTCTCCAAAAAGGTGACTGGCTTTACCTATGTGCCTGATGGTATTATCCGCGTCGCAACTGTGGACAAGCAATAATTTACCATTCCATACACCAAGGGAGGATCAGTTATGCTATTTGTAGTAAAACGATTACTGCTAACCATTCCGATTCTCTTCCTGGTGTCGATTATGACATTCTCCTTAATTCATATGATCCCGGGCGATCCTGCCCGGGTCATTTTAGGACAGGAGGCGACACCGGAAGCGTATCAGGCACTGCGGACAGAACTGGGATTGGATCAGCCGATCGTCCAACAATACTTCAATTGGGTAGGCAAGGTGTTGCGTGGCGATCTGGGCATGTCCATCACCGACCACGTCCCCGTCTCCGATCTGATTTTGCAACGGCTCCCCGCCACGATTGAATTGACCATCGGAACATTTATTTTTGCCTTAATCATTGCGATACCGACCGGGATTTTGGCCGCAGTCAGACGCAATACCTGGATTGACTACACCAGTTCATTTCTGGCGTTGGGCGGAATGAGTATCCCCAACTTCTGGTTGGCGATGATGGTCATTATTTATTTTACCGTCGAACACACCTGGTTCCCATCCTCCGGTTATGTTCCCTTCTTTGAAGATCCAAAAGCAAACTTGATGGCGATGGTTCTTCCTTGTATCGCAACCGGACTTCGTGAATCCGCTGTTTTGATGAGAATGTTGCGATCTTCTTTGCTTGAAGTGGTGAACATGGATTTTGTTCGTACTGCCAAAGCAAAAGGCTTGAACGAAGTCAAAACCATCCTTGGTCACGTTCTGCGCAACGCTTTGATTCCGGTTGTCACCACATCTGGTCTCATGGTTGCCGGTCTGCTGGGCGGTTTGGTTATTACCGAATCGATTTTTTCGATTCCAGGCTTTGGCCGGTTGATTGTTGAATCAGTGTTTAAACGGGATTATGTTACGGTTCAAGGGGCAATCCTCGTATCCGCGCTGTTAGTCGTCGTCGTTAACTTGCTGGTTGATTTGCTGTATGCGGTGATTGATCCGCGAATTAAATCAGGCAAGGGGGCTGATTAATCATGAAAACAGTGAAACGTTTCTTGCGGACGGGATTAGGTCTGCTTGGTGCCCTGATTATCTTGCTCTTGATTCTTGTGGCGATTTTTGCACCAGCGATTGCTACCCATGATCCGAATGCACAAGATTACAATGCGATTCTGCAAGAACCAAACGCTCAGCACTTGTTTGGAACAGATGACCTCGGACGGGATATCTTTTCCCGCGTCGTCTACGGCTCTCGTGTTTCGATTGAAGCGGCGATTGTTTCGGTCGGAATTGCGATGATTATCGGCGTGCCGATTGGCTTGTTCACCGGTTACTATCGCGGTTTTTGGGACGAATGGGTTGTAATGCGAATTATTGATGCGATGCAGGCTTTCCCGTTCCTCATTTTGGCTTTGGCGATTTCCGCCGTGCTTGGCAGCGGGTTTGGCAACGCGATGCTGGCGATCGGGATCGGCTTTGCTCCATCGTTTGTCCGGATTACACGCGGTCAGGTTCTAAGCTTGCGCAATATGGAATATGTACAAGCGGCCAAGTCTGTGGGGGTCAAAGATATGCGTATCATCTTCGGGCATATTTTGCCGAACGCATTGAGCCCAATTATCATTCAATCTACCTTGGGGATGGCTACCGGGATTCTTGCCGAAGCTTCGCTGTCCTATTTGGGTCTTGGGGTGCAACCGCCGACACCTTCCTGGGGAAGCATGTTAAACCAGGCGCAAAGCTTGCTCTCTGTTGCCCCATACGCAACCTTCTACCCAGGATTGGCGATTTTCGTCGTTGTGCTTGGCTTTAACTTACTCGGTGATGGATTGCAACAATTCCTTGATCCGAAAGCGAGAAAATAATTTCAGGGAGGAGTGGGAGTATGAGTGACATCTTACAAGTTCAACAGTTGCGGACTCGGTTCAAAACCGACCAGGGGAAAGTTTCCGTTGTTGATGGCGTCGATTTTTCCATTCGGCAAGGGGAGACTCTTGGAGTTGTAGGCGAATCGGGCTGTGGGAAAAGTATGACCAGCCTCTCCATCATGCGACTGCTTCCACAAAACGGTTCTACTGAAGGGAAAATTACGTTTGAGGGCAAAGATTTGCTCTCCTTGTCAGAAAAAGATATGCAAAAGATTCGCGGCAATGAGATTGCGATGATTTTCCAGGAGCCGATGACTTCGCTCAATCCATTGCACACCGTCGGCCGGCAAATCGAAGAAGCTGTGTTGCTGCACCGCAAAGTTACCAAAGAAGAAGCGAAAAAACGGGCGATCGACATGCTGAAAGCGGTCGGGATGCCGCGGCCGGAAGAAATTTACGGCGAATACCCCCATCAGTTGTCCGGGGGGATGCGGCAACGGGTGATGATCGCGATGGCGATGGCTTGTGATCCGAAACTGATCATCGCCGACGAACCGACCACTGCGCTCGACGTAACCATTCAAGCGCAAATTTTGGAACTGATGCAAAAGTTGAAAGAACAGACCGGTACTTCCATCATGTTGATTACCCACGATCTTGGCGTTGTGGCAGAAATGTGTGACCGTGTGATCGTCATGTACGCCGGGCAGGTGGTGGAAGAGGCGGAAATCAATCAATTGTTTGAAAGTCCAAAACATCCATATACGATTGGCTTGATGAACTCGGTACCGGAACTGGATGAAGAAAGGGAGTATCTGGAGACCATTCCCGGCTCCGTACCTTTGGCCCACCAAATGCCGAGCGGCTGCCGTTTTGCACCGCGCTGCAGCAAGGCGATGCCGATCTGTTCGGAAAAACAGCCGGACTTGCTTGATTTGGGCGGACAGAAATGCCGTTGTTGGTTGTATGCGGAGGTGAATGAATAATGGAACCATTATTGGAGGTAAAAGGGTTACAAAAGCATTTTCCGATCCATTCCGGTGCTTTTCGGAAGGTAGTCGGTCATGTTCGTGCTGTTGACGGAATCGACTTGACGGTTTACCCGGGAGAAACGCTGGGGATCGTAGGGGAATCTGGTTGCGGAAAATCAACAACAGGCCGAACGATCCTTCGGTTGTTGGAGCCGACAGGCGGCGAAGTGCTCTTTAACGGACAGGATCTGGCCAAGTTGAAAAAAGAAGAGATGCGCCAAGTTCGCAAGGATATCCAGATGGTTTTCCAGGACCCATATGCTTCGCTGAATCCGCGCAAAACGATCAAACAAATTTTGCTGGAGTCACTGGAAGTACACAACATTGGCACCAAGCAAGAACGTATGCAAATCATCGAAGAGATCATTCAGGTTGTCGGTCTGCAAAAGGAACATTTGAATCGTCACCCGCATAATTTCTCCGGAGGCCAGCGCCAGCGGATCGGGATTGCCCGCGCATTGGTGCTGAAACCAAAACTGATTATCGCCGATGAACCGGTGTCTGCGCTGGACGTGTCGATTCAGTCGCAAATTCTCAATTTGTTGAAAGACTTGAAACGTGATTTTAACTTGACCTTGATTTTTATTTCACATGATCTTTCGGTTGTGAAGCATATTTGTGATCGCGTTGCCGTAATGTATTTGGGACGAGTGGTGGAAATCGCTGACAAGCGCACCTTGTTTGAAAATCCGAGTCACCCTTACACAAAGGCGCTGCTCTCGGCCGTGCCACAGGCCAATCCAAAGGCAAAACGCGAACGGATCATCTTGACAGGCGATCTGCCCAGCCCGGCAAATCCGCCTTCGGGTTGTACATTCCATCCTCGTTGCCAGCATGCGACAGAAGAGTGCAAAAAGGTAGCTCCTCAACTGCAGGATATCGGCGGAGGACAATTGGTGTCCTGTCATTTGTACAAAGAATTGTTCAGCTCGCAACATTAATTGTGGCTGGGAGGTTAATGGAAAAATGGTGTACTGGCAGTTGTTTCTCGCATTTTTCCGCGTGGGCATCTTTGGCTACGGGGGAGGTCCGACGATGATCCCCCTCGTCCACACGGAATGCGTCAAAAAATATCAATGGGTAAGTTCTGAAGAATTTGCCGATAACTATGCGTTGGGGAATGCGTTGCCTGGACCGATCGCCACCAAAATGGCCGCGTATGTCGGCTACAAGGTAAAAGGCTGGTTAGGTTCCTTCATTGCAGTCGTCGCCGTCTCCTTACCGGTCGTCATCGTGATGATCGCCCTTTTGCAAGTTGTAACGCAATTAAAGGATGCCGGAATCGTTCGCGGGATGATCGACGCCATTCAACCGGTTATCGGCGTGATGATGGTTTCGATGACATGGGAATTTGTGTCGAAAGGCTGGAAAGCGGCGGATAAACAAAAAGTTGGTTTTATCGCACTGATTGCTTTGGCTCTTATTGCCTTGCTGTTTATTAATCTGCATCCGGGCCTGCTTGTGGCCATCTTTTTATTGGGCGCCTTCCTCTATTCAACCTGGAAAATGAAACAGGCCAAACGCCAGGAGAAAGATCGAGGGATGAGCGCATGATCTATTTGCAATTGTTTTGGGGTTTTTTTATTGCCAATATTTTGGGCTACGGCGGCGGACCGCCCAGTATCCCGCTTGTGCAGAATGAAGTCGTGAATCATTACCACTGGATGACCAATCAGGAGTTTGGCGAAATGCTGGCGGTGGCGAATGCGCTGCCCAGTCCGATCGCGACGAAGTTGGCCGGATATGTCGGCTATGAAGTAGCGGGAGTCGCTGGCTCGATCGTTGCCTTGATCGCCACGATTGCTCCGACGGCGATTGCCATGGTGCTCCTTTTAGGTTTTCTGAATTTGTTCCAAAAAGCTCCGCAAGTGAAAGCCATGACCCAGTCGGTACGCCCGATCGTCGCAGTTATGACTGGGATCTTGGCTGTTGAGTTTTTTCAAGGCTCCATTGAGGAAATGGGACTGATTCATACTGTCGTGCTAGCGGCACTTGCCTTCTTCTTCCTGGAAAGAAAGAAGATTCATCCGGCCATCGCCATAGCTGGTGCTATGGTATATGGAATTATCTTTATCAAATAAATCCTGAACCTAACAGGAGGCGTACATGATGATTGAATTTGACGCTTTACATTATCCGTATTCTTCACAACGCATGGCTACCGTTGCTCGAAACGGCATGGTCGCTACTTCACAACCGCTGGCTGCCCAAGCAGGTTTGGATATTTTGAAAAAAGGCGGCAATGCGATTGATGCCGCCATCGCCACTGCGGCTTGTTTGACGGTTGTCGAACCAACTTCCAACGGAATCGGCGGCGATGCCTTCGCGATCGTCTGGACAAAAGGAGAATTGCACGGCTTAAATGCAAGCGGCGTTGCTCCGCAAAGCATTTCGATCGATGCCGTGAAAGCGGCGGGCCATGAAAAAATGCCTACCTACGGCTGGTTCCCGGTGACTGTACCGGGTGCGCCTTCCGCCTGGGCAGCCTTGTCGGAACGGTTTGGCAGACTGCCGTTGAGCGAAGTATTGCAACCGGCGATCAACTATGCTGAAAACGGGTTTCCGCTGTCGCCCACATTGGCTCATTACTGGAACCTGGCTTACAACAAATTTAAGAAAACATTGACCGGCCCAGAGTTCGAAAACTGGTTCAAAACGTTTGCGCCTAACGGCAGAGCGCCGCAGGTGGGCGAAATGTGGAGATCGCCTGGTCATGCCCAAACGCTGCGAAGCATCGCCGAAACGAAAGCCGAATCGTTCTATCGCGGTGAACTGGCAGAGAAGATTGACCAATTCTCCCGCGAACACGGCGGTTTCTTGCGCAAAGAAGACTTGGCGGCTTACGCTCCGAAGTGGGTAAATCCGATCAGCGTGAATTACAAAGGCTACGATGTCTGGGAAATTCCCCCCAATGGCCAAGGTCTCGTAGCATTGCTGGCTCTCAATATTTTAAAGGGCTACGAATTTGCCGAAAAAGATACGGTTGAGACTTACCATAAACAGATGGAAGCGATGAAGCTGGCTTTCGCTGACGGACTCAAATATATCACGCAGGCTGACAAAATGAGCGTTTCCGTGGAAGACCTGCTGTCGGAAGCATATGCTGTCGAAAGACGCGCGCTGATTGGCGAAGAAGCCCTGCAACCGGAACCGGGTGAACCGGCAAGAAGCGGTACGGTTTACTTGGCGGCAGCTGATGGCGAGGGCAACATGATTTCCTACATCCAAAGCAACTATATGGGTTTTGGTTCCGGGATCGTCATTCCCGATACCGGGATCGCCATGCAAAACCGCGGACACAATTTCTCGCTTGATCCGACTCATGACAACCGTCTGGAGCCAGGCAAGCAGACGTACCATACCATTATCCCCGGTTTCCTGACCAAAGACGGAAAACCGGTTGGTCCATTTGGCGTGATGGGCGGATTTATGCAGCCGCAGGGACATGTGCAGGTCGTGATGAACATGGTCGACTTCCACTTGAATCCGCAAGCTGCTTTGGATGCGCCCAGATGGCAATGGATGGAAGGAAAGACGGTCGAAGTCGAGCCGCAATTCCCGAATCATATCGCCAGAAACCTCGCGCGCAAAGGACACGATATCAAGGTGGCTCTCAGTACGGGTGGATTTGGCCGCGGACAAATCATTGTGCGCAACGAAGACGGCGTCCTGATCGGCGGCACCGATTTCCGGACAGACGGAACAATCGCGGCTTGGTAATTGCTCGATGAACACGGTATGAAACAGGTGTATTCTGCTCTACAAAAAGATCGCCCCTCCACAAAGCGAGCGGCGATCTTTTTGTTATGCTTTCTTTTGCTACGCGGAGGGAGCGGCTTGGAGATAAGGCAGCGCTGAGACAAAACCGGCTCCGGCTGCGGTATCCATGCCGATTTCGGCGATATCAACCGTATGATATTTAATCAGAGTGTACAGCTCCGGTTCGGAAGGATAGCGGCCAAATCTTTCAAAAAATTTGCCTCGCAGCAAGGCGGCGAATCCGGCAACATGGGGACTGGCCATTGATGTTCCGCTCAAAATGGCATAAGTGCCGCGCGGATAACAAGACAAAATATTGACTCCAGGCGCTGCCACATCGATTTGCCGGTTGGTGTTGGAAAAATAAGCGACCTTTTGCGCATAATCGACGGCCCCAACCGCAATGACTTCAGGCAGATAGGCCGGATAGGAAATTTCTTCGGTCGCGGAACTGCCGTCACCTTCGTTTCCTGCGGCCACAATGACAGCAATGTTGTTTTCCGTCGCTCTTTGAATCGCAGCGTGCAAATTCGGGTTATAATCAGGGCCGCCCAACGACATGTTGATGACACTGATTTTTTCGCCATTTGGGCCAGTCCAATCAATGCAGTATTCAATGGCATTCGTAATCCATTCATCCTCACCATAGCCTTGACCGGTCAAAACTTTCCCGATAAACAGTTTGGCTCGGGGAGCGACTCCCACGATACCGCTCTGATTGGCGACAGCGGCAATAATTCCAGCGACATGGGTGCCGTGATAATGGTTATCTTCATAATTGGCAGGATCGCTATTGTAGTCAGTAGTAAAATTGCGTCCATCAATGATATTGCTACGCAGATCGGGATGGTTACGATCGATCCCGGTATCGAGTATGGCGATGACGCTTCCCTCGCCTTCATTATCTGTCCACAAGTAAGGAGTGCCCATCATCTGGATGCCGGTGGGAATATAGTCTGTTACCCCCTGATTGGGCACAGCAGATCCCCTTAATACGGTATGATTGACTAATGAGTAAACCATTTTGACCCCTCCCTTTTCAGATGAACCAAAAAAGTTACAACTTTACTTTATCTTATGGGGCCAAGCTGTCGCTTGACTCGGCTATTGATGGGAGGAAGTTGATTTCCTCAATCGCACAAATCGCTGGATTGGTCATCAGGGAGGCGGGAGAGGTTTCGCCATTCCAACATGGAGCGAAACGAAATGTGCGATATAATGGATGATAAGAAAGAGGTGTCGTCATGTACAGCAATGAACCAGCTGCCGCTCTTCGCTCGGTGCCTTTGTTTCGCAATCTCGACTCCGAAGAGTTGGCCTATTTGAACCAAATTACCGTGAAACGGTTTTTCCGGAAAAAATCGGTGATATTTTCTGAGGGTGCGGAGAAGACGGAAGTTTTTTTTATTGCCGAAGGCTTGGTGAGGACGTATAAAGTCACTGAAAACGGCAATGAACAAACCGTTTCCTTGCTGCGGGCCGGGGAGATGTTTCCGCACGTCGGTTTTTTCCATGACGATCCATATCCGGCAACGGCAGAAGCCTTGATCGATACGCAACTGCTGATCATCCCCGTACACAAGTTTGAACAGCTTATGTTGCAGAAACCGACGATCGCTGTCAAGGTGATGAAAATTCTAGGCGAGAAGATCAAAGAGCTGCAGGAAAGACTGCAAGTATTTTCCGCTAATACTGTCGATCAACGAGTGATTGCCTTCTTGTGTAAATTGGCGGAACAATACGTGCCGGACAAGGATGGAGTGATCAAAATACATATTCCGATGACGCACCAGGAGATCGCCACATTGGTGGGGACTACCCGGGAGACGATAAACCGCTTTTTCAATCGATTGCAAAAAGAAGGGGTTGCGGCCAAAAATCGTACGCATATTACGATTTTGAACTTCGATCGGCTCAAACAATGGAGCGATGCAAACTGACGCCTCCGTTAATTCATTAACGGAGGCGGTTTTGTCTTTGTCTGTTTAGCTTTCAATCATGCCTTTCGGACCGAAAAATTCGTAATGAATTCGTTCGGGAGCGACGCCCCATGTCCGCAAAGCCCGGTATACGGCTTGCATCATCGGTTGCGGGCCGCAAATATAATAATCAGCGTTTTTGTCAGGAACGACGGCTTGCAGCCATTCCAGATCAACAAAGCCAGCTTTGTCAAAATGCTCGCCCAACCGATCTTCCGCAAGCGGATTGGAGTAAGCGACAAAATACGGGAATGGTCCTGATGCGGAGCGCAGCGCTTTGACTTCATCAGCCAGTGCGTGGAAACGGCTGTTTTGCAATCCGTGCAGGAAAGTGACCGGGCGATTCGGTTGCTGGCGTCGCAATGTTTTCAACATGCTGAGCAGTGGGGTTTGCCCGATTCCGCCGGCGATCAGCACAACCGGTTCATCCGATTCCAGATCGACTGTAAAATCGCCAGCGGGAGCGCTAACCGCCAACAGTTCTCCTTCGTTGATGTGTTGATGCAGATAGTTCGATACTTTGCCCTCCGGTTTGTCCTGAAGAGCGTCGATCCGTTTGACACTGATGCGGTAGAAAGGTTTCCCCGGTTCATCCGACAAACTGTACTGGCGGATATGTTCATGCGTTTCGCCGGGGATTCCTGTGCACTTAATGCTGATATATTGGCCGGGGGCAAAGGGAGCAACCGGTTGCCCATCTTCCGGCTCCAAATAAAAGGAGCAGACATCTTCGCTCTCTTTCACTTTCCGTTTGACGATAAAGTTTTTGAAGTCAACCCAACCAGCCGCTTGATACAACCTTTGTTCCGTCTGAATAAAGGCGGCTGCGATATACTCGTATGCTTTGCCCCAGGCGTTGATAATCTCTGCGGTAGCCGCCTCTCCCAAAACGTCCTGGATCGCCTGCAGCAAATTTTCTCCCACAATCGGATAGTGCTCGGGTTGGATTCCTAAACTTCTGTGCTTGTGGGCGATTTGCATTACAGCCGGCAAAATCGCCTCCAGTCGGTCAATATGGACGGCAGCCGCATAAACGGTGTTGGCCAGAGCGGTTTGTTGGCGGCCTTGTTTTTGATTGGCGTGATTAAATATATTCAGCAATTCAGGATGACGCTGGAACAACAATTGATAAAAACGCGTCGTAATGGCCGTTCCGTGGCTTTCCAAAACAGGTACAGTCGCTTTGACAATTTCGATAGTTTGTTTATCGAGCATCTTGTTAGACTCCCTTCGATGGTTTGTTACCTTCTTCATCGTAAGGGAGGGTGTCCATTTGCAAATATGACGAAGATCACATTTCGCTGTGAAAGTTTTGCAGATCTTGTTTCAACTCGAACAAGGAAAGTCTGGTCCGCCTACCTATCCCGCAGGGCAGCAGGCTGTTTTCTGTGACGGACAGGCAACCAGAACGCTGCCAAAGCTTTTTCCGTGACGGGGCAATGTCGTCTACAACTGAACTTCCTGCTGGTGTTTCAAATACGAAATTTCTTTTAAACCGGCGTTCATTACGGCAAAGGCAATGACCCAGGAGATAACCGTCAAAATAATTTGCACCAAGGGAAAATCCGCGTCCGCAAAGAGAGGCAAGTCCCAGAGCGCGTGCAGAATGACGACGATCGCGAAAATGCGGAGAAAGCGCATATCCTTGAGCATGGACCAGCTAAATTCTCTGCTTCCTTTAACCATGCAAATCGCCGCTCCGGACAATGCCGCCCAGACGATGTGCCCGCCCGGGGCAAGCACTCCCCGCCAAAAAATAATCGAATACATCGAGTCCAAATCGGCAAACAAGGCAACCCGAAACGCGTACCCCGCCGATTCAAAAGCGGCAAATCCAGTTCCAACGGCGGCGCCAATCAACAAACCGTTCAAAATATACTTATATTTGCGATCCCGTAAAAACCATAGGACGACCAAAACTTTTGCCGCTTCTTCGACGATGCCGATCATAATCGAGCTGTGGGTATCGCCGATGCGATCATAAATAAATACGGCTGCGATCAGCGATAAAATCCCGCCGACGAACAGCATCTTGATAATTTTATAGATGGAGATGTTTTGCGGGGCATTCATTTCCCAAAAAAAGATCAATAACGTAAATGGAACGAGGAACGAGCCCAATGTTATCAGACCGGGCAGGAAATTCAGATTGCCAAAATAGTCGACGCCCAGATAAAGGCCAAAATAAATAAGTGCGGCAAGCAAAAAGACGCGAGCAAATAACCAAGGTTTTGGCCAACTGTCTACCACATTTTGAATCTGTGGGGTCGTGTAGCTCGTCCCGACAAAAAACAGTTTTTCCGCATCCTCTTCCGAATGTTTCACAAAAACATTGGAGAACACCTCGCGCAATTTGAGCTCGCTCGGCGTCTCGACTCCGGCGACCCGATTGATTTTATCGGCAACGTCGGAAAAAACATGGCGAATCGTCTCGCCGTGATGATGTTGAGCTGCTGGCGCCAGTTCCTGTCCGCATTGTGAGCAAAATCGCGCATCCGCGGAGTTTTGCTGCTGACATTTGTCACAAATCATAGAAGAACCCCCACATAATTTTTTTGCAAATAGCCGAAATTTTTCATACAAATGCAGCCCATATTATATTTGAGTTATGGTTGCTTGTAAACTTAGCCAATATTCAGGCGCAGCCTTTTCTGGAAATGGCCAAAAAAGCAGAAACCCTCCATGACTTTGTGGCAAAAAAATGATCAATAAATGAATTTTTTTTGAACAATTTTCGAAAGTTATGTTATAATGTGCAATAACGACACAGCAAAATGGTGGTGGTAAAGATGAGTCAATACATCCACTCTTTAAAAAATGCCATGATGAGAAATGATGGCCATCGAGTAGCGGCAATCATGCAAGTGCTTGCCTGGATTTCATTGATTGCAGGAATTTTTGTTTCCTTTTATCATGGAAGCGATTTCAGCGATCAAAATCTTGGGTTGATGGTGGGCATTGGAATGGTGATCGCCGGAATGCAAATATTTGGTGTCGGTACTTTTGTTCATTTGTTGCACAGCAAGGAAGAAAATGATCGTCGGAACGGATAGACGAAAAGAATTGATTACAAAGAAAAATGTATAGGAGCCAGCCGTGTTTGTAACGGCTGGTTTTTTGCGTTTTTAGCCAAAGTTTAGGTTAAAAGATACTGTAAAAATTGCAGTAAAATTTTACTCTTGTCTAATTGGTGGCAAAATCGAGGCAGAAAAACAAAAAATTATTGACGATCCTGTAAAAGCACGATACGAAATGGCGTTGATTTGCTATTATAAATGAGCAACAGAAGTTCGATCACAATTTAATTAATTACGCATTTTTTAAAGTTTGTTAAAAACCACGCTGGTTTTATGTTGATAATGAGAGTGGGGAGTTGAAAAGATGAAACAGAGAGGGCTGTTCAACCGCTTTACATTTTTTTGTTTGGCAGTAATCTCGACCATTTTGTTGGCGGGCTGCGATGCGCAATATTTCGTCCTCGATCCGAAGGGGCCGGTTGCAGAGACGCAGTATCGACTGATTATCTTGTCGGTTATCCTGTGTACAATTGTCATTATTCCGGTATTGGCCATCTTGATCTATATTGTTTGGCGATATCGAGACAAACCGGACAATAAAGCTCCCTATATGCCCGATTGGGATGACAGCAAGGTGTTGGAGATTGTCTGGTGGGGGATTCCGATCGTAATTATCGGGATTTTGGGCTATTTTACAGTGAGAGACACCTATGCACTGGCGAAACCGCCGGTATCAGATGCAAAACCGATTACGATTCAGGTAACTTCGCTGGATTGGAAATGGCTCTTCCAGTATCCAGATCAAAACATTGCCACCGTCAACTATGTAGAGATTCCGACTGGCGTACCGATCAATTTCCAACTGACATCGGATGCGCCGATGAACTCATTCTGGATTCCGCAGTTGGGTGGACAAGAATACACCATGCCGGGGATGGCGATGCAATTATGGCTGCAGGCCGATCAGCCGGGCGAATATTACGGTACGGGAGCCAACTTCTCCGGACGGGACTTCGCACACATGAGATTCCAGGTGGTCGCGAAACCGCAAAGCGAATTTAACGAATGGGTCGATCAAGTGAAACAGACGGCGCCCTCGATGAGCAAAGCTGATTATGACAAATTGGCCGAACCCGGTCAGTCGGAAGAAATGACGTTCTCGTCCTTCCCTGCCGATTTGTTTGATGAAGTTGTCAATAAAAACGGCGGACAATATATGGAGCATCATCAAATGGGCGATGATTCGAAAGATACTGAATCAGATTCCGACGGGATGGACCATGAGATGATGGATCATGAACATATGAATCACGACATGTCTGGACAGAAGGCAGAATAACAAGGCGGAAGAGAGGAGGAAATGAAATGTTAGAAAGCATCAAGGAATTTGCGTCAACCTTTTTTGTCACTGGCGATCCATTGATTTATGGTGCGGATGTTTCCATTGCCCTGACCAGCCTTGCCATTCTGTTTGTTTTAACCTATTACAAAAAATGGGGTTGGCTGTGGCGAGAGTGGTTGACAACCGTTGACCATAAAAAGATCGGGATTATGTACCTGATCGCATCGCTGCTCATGTTGTTCCGCGGTGGTGTTGATGCCTTGCTGATGCGGGCGCAACTGGCTTTGCCCGGCGTAGAGTTTTTGCACGCCGAACACTATAACGAGATTTTTACGACTCACGGAACGATTATGATTTTCTTCATGGCGATGCCGATGATGTTTGCTTTGTTTAACATCGTCGTGCCGTTGCAAATCGGAGCGCGCGATGTTGCCTATCCTTTCCTGAACGCCGTCAGCTTTTGGCTGTTCATGATGGGGGCTATGCTGTTTAATATTTCCTTTGTGATTGGCGGTTCGCCCAATGCCGGATGGTTGAGCTATCCGCCGTTGTCGGAGATGTCGCACAATCCCGGTCCGGGACAAAACTTCTATATTTGGGGGATTCAGATCTCCGGTATCGGTAGTTTGGCAACAGGGATCAACTTCCTGGTGACGATTCTCAAAATGCGTGCGCCAGGCATGAAATTGATGAAAATGCCTTTGTTTAGCTGGTCTGTCTTGTCCAGCAGCATCATGATTATTTTCGCATTCCCGATTTTGACGGTTACGCTGGCCTTGCTGTTTATCGATCGCTACTTTGGCGCTCACTTCTTTACGATGACGCAGGGCGGCAACCCGATGATGTATGTGAATCTGATCTGGATGTGGGGTCACCCTGAGGTTTATATTCTGGTCATCCCGGCGTTCGGGGTGTTCTCGGAGATTGTGGCAACGTTCTCCAAAAAACGAATATTCGGCTATAAATCGATGGTATTCTCGATGATGATCATTAGCGTGATGTCTTTCTTCACCTGGGTTCACCACTTCTTTACGATGGGTGCCGGAGCCGACGTGAACGCATTCTTTGCCGTCTCCACGATGGCGATCGGGATTCCGACAGGGGTCAAAATCTTCAACTGGCTCTTTACGATGTTCCGTGGACGGATTCAGATGAAAACGCCGATGTTGTGGACGATCGCTTTCGTTCCTTGTTTTGTCATCGGCGGTGCGACCGGGGTTATGCTTGCGGTAGCGCCGGCGGACTATCAATATCACAACAGCTATTTCCTGATCGCCCACTTCCACCAGGTCATCATTGGTGGGGTCGTGTTCGGATATTTGGCCGGGATTTATTACTGGTGGCCAAAAATGTTTGGCTTCTCGCTGAATGAAAAACTGGGCAAATGGGCGTTTTGGTTCTGGAATATTGGGTTCTATGTTTGCTTTATGCCGCAATACGCGCTCGGTTTCATGGGGATGACCCGACGTGTCTACACCTATGGCTGGGATTTGGGTTGGGCGCCGTTGAACATTATTTCCTCGATCGGCGCGCTGTTGATGGGGATCGGCTTTATCTTCCAGGTATGGCAAATCAGCTACAGCATCAAGCATGGGGAAAGAGACAAGACGGGCGATCCGTGGAATGCACGCACGTTGGAGTGGTCGATTCCTTCTCCTGCGCCGCTGTATAACTTTGCAATCGTGCCGGAAGTGAAAGGCCAAGACGCTTGGTGGATTATGAAAGAAGAAATGAAAAACGGTGAAGAGCCGAAGAAAGCGGAGCTGGAACCGATCCATATGCCGAAGAATTCCGGAATTCCGTTTATCATGTCGGTTTTCTGGTTTATCGCCGGATTTGGCTTCACCTTTACCTGGACGTGGATGGGTGTAGTCGGACTGATTGGGGTAGGTCTCTGCCTGTTTGCCCGTTCCTTCCAGTATGACACTGATTATTATATTCCCGTTGACGAAGTGAAACGAACCGAAGCATCGTTAGGGAGGGTTGTATAATGGAACATGCGGTAACCCACCACGCACATGATCACCACGATCACCACGAAGAGCATGAACAGCTAAAGGTGCTTGGTTTTTGGATCTTTCTGGTGACGGACTGTATTTTGTTTGCGACTTTGTTTGCCACGTATGTCGTATTGCGGACGCACACCGATGGCGGCCCGATTGGCAAAGAGATTTTTGAAGTACCGGGATTTGTCGCGGAGACGTTTATTTTGTTGACCAGCAGTTTCACTAGCGGGTTGGCTACGCTGGCCATGCATAAAGGCAATGTCAAAGGTTTAATCGGCTGGTTGATTGTGACCGCTGCTTTGGGCTTAGGTTTTATCGGTTTGGAAATTAGCGAGTTTGCCAATATGGTGCAAGAAGGTGCGACAATCTCGCGCAGTGCCTTTTTGTCCGCCTTCTTTACCTTGGTAGGAACTCACGGACTTCACGTCTCTGTTGGTTTGCTGTGGATGATTGGTTTGATGGTTCAGTTGGGACGCTATGGGATCACCACGGTGACCAAGCGGAAAATCACGACGATCAGCTTGTATTGGCACTTCCTGGACGTTGTCTGGATCTTCCTGTTCACCGTCGTATATTTGATGGGGGTGATGTAAGATGTCGCAACATGAGGCGCACGGTTCCGTCAAGGCTTATGTGATTGGTTTTCTCCTGTCGATTGTGCTGACGATTATTCCGCTTTTGCTCGTGCTGAACCATATGCTGAGCAAAGGCTGGCTGGTCTTTGCGATTATGCTGATGGCTGTGTTGCAATTTATCATTCAGCTGGTTTTCTTCATGCATATCCGGGAAGGCGAAGGCCCGAAATATAATGTAATGGCCCTGATTTTGGGGATCGTCATCGTCTTTACAATTGTCGCTGGTTCGATGTGGATTATGTCGTTTAACGGATAAAACTTGAGCCGTTCTCCCCGCCGCGGCAACGTTCTTGCCACCAGGACGAGAAAATTGTCCGCTCGCACGTTTGGGTTGCGCGAGTGGCTCGGCTGGAAGAAACGGCTCTTTTCCAACACAGTTTCTCTGCAAAAAAAGAACGCTTCGCTTGCCGCGGAGCGTTCTTTTTGTTGGATTTGTGGCGGAAACCGGATCACTTGGAGGTAACGGCTGCGACTGTTGTTTTCCCTGCCTCGCACAAGCCGTGATTGATTTTCAGCGTTTGGTTCGCTTGCAGATTGGTGAAAACAATCGGGGTAATCGTCGGTTTTTCTTGCGCTTGCAAATAAGCCAGATCGACTTTCAGCAGCGGAGTGCCCGCCTCGACCAGCTGTCCGTCCTTGCAGAGAACCTCGAAACCTTTCCCCTCCAATTTGACCGTATCGATTCCGACATGAACGAGGACTTCCAGGCCGGTGTCCGATTGCAAGCCAACGGCGTGTTTGGTCGGGAACAGTGTGGTCACTTTGCCGTTGACCGGTGATACGACCAGTCCGTCAGCAGGTTTGACGGCAAAACCGTCTCCCATCATCTTCCCGGCAAATACTTGATCGGGTACTTCCGTGATGTCGACGACTTCTCCCGTAAGCGGAGCGAGAATCTCTTCCTGTCCAACGAAGACAGTCCCGGGCTTATCCTCGGCGGCATGGACGTCTCTGGCTGCTTCTGCCGGTTCTTTGCCGGCCATGATTGCTTTCATTTGCTCTTTCAGCGAATCGGATTGCGTGCCGAAAATAGCCTGGATATTGTTGCCCATTTCCAGTACACCAGCCGCTCCCAGCCGTTTCAGCTCACCCGTATCGACTTGCTTGGGATCGTTGACCGTGACGCGCAGACGGGTAATGCAAGCGTCAAGAACGTCGAGGTTTTCCTTTCCGCCAAAAGCCCGCAATACGTCGGCGGCAAGACTGCCCGTACTCGCCGGCTGCGTCTGCTTGCCTTCCACCGCCTCATCTTCAGCTTCCCGTCCAGGGGTTTTCAGATCCCAGATGCGAATCGCAAAGCGGAACAGCGCGTAATAAATAACCGCCAACACCAGTCCGACGGGAATGACGATCCAACCGTTTGTCGATAGCCCGTAGTTGAGAATATAATCGATGCCCCCGCCGGAAAAGGTATAGCCATGCTTCACGCCAAACCAATCCATGGCCGTAAAAGAGAGACCAGCCAAGAGAGCATGAATGAAAAACAGGGCAGGAGCGACGAACAGAAAGGAAAATTCAATCGGCTCGGTAATACCGGTCAGCATTGAAGTCAATCCTGCGGAAATCAGCACGCCGGATACCGCTTTTCTTTTTTCCGGTCGGGCTTCATGGATCATCGCCAGTGCAGCGGCCGGCAAGCCAAAGATCATATACGGGAACAGCCCTGCCATAAAGCGGCCTGCCGTCGGGTCGCCAGCGAAGAAGCGGGCCATGTCGCCGGTAACCACTTGTCCGGTTGCCGGATCGATGTATTGGCCCATCGTAAAGTAAAACGGCGTTTGGAAAATATGATGCAGACCGAACGGAATCAGCAAACGCTGGATCAAACCAAAGAAAAACGGACCGGCAGCGGAATTCATCACCCAGTTGCTGGCAGCGTCAATTACTTGTTGAATCGGCGGCCAGATAAAGGAAAAGACAATTCCCAGCAACAGCGAGGCCAAGGCTGTGATAATCGGCACAAACCGTTTTCCGGCAAAAAAGCCCAAAACCGGATGAAGCTTGATGTTGTAAAACCGGTTGAAGGCAATTGCGGAAACAATCCCGATCAGGATTCCGGCGAACACCCCCATGTTGATCAGGTGCTCCGCGCCCTGATAAGGAGGCTGCAAGCCGAGATACGCACCGAAGTCATCGAGAGTCTTGGTCAAGACAAAGTAGCCGATGACCGCTGCAAGCGCAGCTACCCCATCTCCGCCGGTTAGTCCAATCGCTACTCCAACGGCGAAAATTAAAGGCAAGTTATCAAAAATGATGCCGCCCGCATCTTTAATAAACGGCATATTCAGCAAATCTTTGTCGCCGAAGCGCAGCAACAGCCCGGCTGCTGGCAAAACGGCAACCGGCGTCATCAAGGCCCGCCCGATTTGTTGCAAGAGCTGAAATAATTTTTTAAACATCGAACCACCTCTTGTTCAAGATGAAACAGAAAAGAGCACAAATAAGTAAACGGGTACAAGCTTACTATACCATATTTGCAAAAATCTACTCATGCCTGAGCAGGTCCGGAAGACATGCCACTGTTATGTTACCCGAATGCGTATCGAAACCAATAGATTACTTGCGAGACTGAAAAAGCATATGGTATTATAACAAAATAAATACGATTCAGTATTCTTTAGGTGATATGATGACACTGATCGACTCTAATGAAACGAGGAAGCAATTGTGTCATATCTATAACGAGATTGCCAAGGAACTATTCGGATTTGGCACAACTCTGTTGAGAGTTTCCATTGACAAAAATGTCATAACTTTTTCCGCCAAACATCGAAAATCTCCGCGTTCAAGCGCCTTGGAAGGACAAGTTCCCGCTTTGAAACAAGAAGTAGATTTTCATATGTCGCTGTTGTATAAAAAAAGACTGAAAGAGAAATTGGAAGAGGATATGGGTCTATCTATTGAAGCCGTGCTGCGAGATTTTGATTCGCCGACGCAATGGGCATACACCAATATCATTCTGATGGATCGCTAACGAGACGGGCACAGCTCTTTTGATTTATCTTAGGAGCCAGGCCATTGTTGTAGTTGGATGTCACTTTCCTTTGTTTACGAAGAAAGGTGCTCTTGCTGGGAGGAATTCTGCAGGAGCGCCTTTTTTTATTCAAACAGCCGCGGGACAAGCAGTTGAAGCGGTCTGGATGTACGAGATAAGGGGGGAGAAGCGCTAAACAAGATTCGATTATGGAGCACAGCTGTTGGAAAGTGAAGGAAATCGCTTTTTTTTTACAAGAAGAACTTGAAAAACACGAATGATAATTGTTATGATACTATACAATGTTCGATATTATTGAAAGAGATCCAAGATGGGGGAGAAACAATGAAAAAAATAATCGGTACTTTACTGACGATTTCATGCGTAGGTCTTGCATTGGCGGGCTGTGGTTCGCAAAATGCTGCGCAAGACCAAGCGAATAGCAGCACAAACAGCGGAGAAAAACAAAAACTGGTCATCTCCACCTGGGGCTTTTCAGAAGATTTTTTCCGTAAAGAAATCTATGAACCTTTCGAAAAGGAACACAATGTCGAGATCGTGATGGAAATTGGCAACAACGGCGAGAGATTGAATAAAATCCGCCAAGGCAGCTCCGAGGTCGATTTGGTTTATTTGTCCGACTATTACGCGCAACAAGGCATTAACGACGGGTTGTTTGAAAAGATCGACCGCAGCAAAATTCCTAATCTTGATCAAATTTATGATATTGCCAAAGCTCCGTTGGGCGAAGATTATGGCCCGGCCTATACGGTTGGTCAGTTCGGCATCGCCTACAATCCAAATCTCATTAAAACAGAAATCAAGTCCTGGAAAGATCTTTGGAGTCCGGAACTGGCCGGTAAATTGACTTTGCCGAACATCACTTCTACCACTGGACCGATGATCTTGGATGCGGCTTCTCAAGTAGCCGGCAGCGCCGAGTTTAACGAGGATCAAGCGTTTGCCAAATTGAAAGAGCTTGCCCCCAATGTTGTGAAGTATTACGATAAAACCTCCGAATATGTGAATATGTTTGGGCAGGAAGAGATTGCGGCTGGTCCGATTATGGAGATGTACTTTAAAGATATTAAAGCAGCTGTACCGGAAGCGAAATTCGTTACACCGGAAGAAGGCGGCTACGCGGTCATGAATACCGTTAATATTGTCAAAGGCAGCAAGCATAAGGAGTTAGCGGAGGAATTTATCAACTATCAATTGAGCAAGGAAGTACAAGAAAAAACAGCGAAAGCGAAAGTTGATTCTCCTGTAAACAAGGAAGTTCAACTGACACCGGAAGAAGCGGAAGGCGTAACGTTCGGTGACGAAATCAACAATCTGAAAAAGCTGGATATGAAAATGGTCAACGAGCAACAAAAGCAATGGGTTGACCGTTGGAACAAAGAGTTGACGCAGTAACCCATTCTGCTCATTGAAATGAGGGAAGAGGCCCCGATTGGCGCCGGCAGTTGCCATTGCCAGCGGGGTTTCTTTTGTTCAATAAGACTGCCAAAACCGCAATGGAGGTTATGAGCCATGCAAGAAAAATTGATCCTCGATGTGGATACCGGAATTGATGATGCTCTTGGCATTATGCTTGCCGTAAAAAGCGGGCATTTTGACATCCTGGGGATTACAACGGTCTGTGGAAATGTGTCGCTGGAAGCGGCAACGGAAAATACGTGCAAGATTCTCGATTTGCTTGGTACGGAGCACATCCCGGTCGTACGGGGGGCATCCAAGCCGCTGATGCGCCGACCACATTATGAACACCGCGTTCATGGCGAAGATGGCTTGGGCGGGGCATTGCGCGATGTGACGGCCCAAACGAGACCGGCGGAAGGGTTCGCTCCCGATTTTATCATTGAACAGGCAGCCAGGTTCAAAGGCGAGGTTACGCTGGTCATGACGGGCCCGCTGACCAATCTGGCGCTTGCCGTGATGAAACATCCCGGGCTGGTCTCGGAAGTCAAGCGGGTCATCTTCATGGGCGGCGTCGTGCGCAATATGGGGAATGTCACGCCGACTGCCGAGTTCAATGCTTATGCCGATCCCGAAGCGATGAAAATCGTCGTACATGCCGGATTCCCGTCTTTGACCATGGTCGGCCTGGACGTAACCCGTCAGGCTTTACTGACCGACAAACATATCCAAATGTTGGGCAACACGCCGATTGCCCGCTATGTTCGTGAAAGCACGGCGCTTTATATGAGACGCTACTATGAGCGCAACGGTGTTCAGGCGTGCGCGCTGCATGATCCGCTGGCGGTGGGAGTTGCGCTGAACAGTTCGTTGGTGTCTACGAAAAAGTTTTATGTCGATGTGGAGACAAAGAGCGAGCTGTGTGACGGCAAAACGATTTGCGATTTCCAAAATCGGCTGGGCAATCCGGCGAATGTCGACGTTTGCCTGGAAGTTGACAGCCGTAAATTTTTGCAAATGTTTACGGAGGTTCTGCAATCCTAGTTTCACAGGAACAGGAGTATAGCGATGAAAAAACGATATGTATATATGCTGCTATTGCCCGGTATGTTGTTTCTGCTGCTGTTCATGATTGTCCCGATCCTGTTGACGATCGGGTCCACGTTTTTTCAACAGGGGAGCTTTACGCTTGCCGGCTATTTGCATTTTTTGACCGACAGCTATTTTCTCAAAATTTTGTGGACCACGTTGCGCGTCAGCCTGGTAACGACGCTTGTTTGCATTTTGATCGGCTTTCCTGCGGCCTATTATCTGTCCAAGCTGGGACCACGGAAAAAAGGCATCTTGTTGGCGTTGGCGATTTTCCCTTTGCTGACCAGTTCGGTTGTGCGTTCGTTCAGCTGGATGGTCATCCTCGGGAAAAAGGGGTTGATCAACACTCTTTTGGTCGCCATTGGCTTGACCGATGAACCGCTCGATATTTTGTATACCCCGACAGCGATGATGATCGGCTTGGTTCATCTGTTTTTGCCGCTCATTATCATCACCTTGGTCGGAGTCATGGAAAATATTGATCCCGATCTGTTGAAGGCGGCGGAGAGTCTGGGAGCATCCCGCTTTACCGCTTTTCGCAAAGTGATTCTGCCGCTGAGTGTGCCGGGATTGATTATCGGCAGCATTCTCGTCTTTGTCGGCAGTTTGACGGCGTACACAACCCCTGCCTTGCTGGGAGGCAAACAGCGGGTCATTTCAACCTTCCTTTATCAGAATGCGATGACCCTGAATGACTGGTATTACGCGTCAGTGGTTGCCACGATTATGATTGCCATTACCTTTATTGTGATTGGCGTCATGAACAAGCTGGCGATGAAACTAAATCCGAAGGGGTAAGGGTATGCAGGAAAAGAATCGCGGATTAGCTGTTTTTACATTTTTGGTCTTTCTCTTTTTGTTAGGCCCGTTGGTGATTATTTCCTTAACATCGTTTGAGCCAAGCACCGTCTTGCGTTTTCCGCCCAAAGGGTTTTCCTTGCGCTGGTACGAAAATATTCTCGATGTTGAGATGTTTCTGGAGACGTTCAAAACGTCCATTTTTGTCTCGGTGATTGGCAACCTGCTGGCATTGGCTTTGGGCATTCCGGCCGCCTACGCGTTGAGCCGCTACCAGTTCAAAGGGAAAGGGTTTTTCAATGCCGTGTTCCTCTCGCCGGTTTTGATTCCGGGGATTGTACTCGGGTTTGCCATGTTGAAATACGTCATTGTCATTTACGACCTGCCGATTTACGCCGGACTGCTGGTCGGACATACGGTAGTTATGCTGCCGTTTATTATCCGGGTGATCGCCTCCAGTTTGGCCAATTTTGATTTTGCCATTGAAGAAGCTGCTTATAGCCTTGGTTCGGGAAAACTGGCTACCTTTTTCAAAGTTGTTTTGCCAAATATCCGCTCGGGGATTATCGCGGCCATTTTGATTGCGTTTTTGGAATCGTTCAACAATGTGGATATATCGGTTTTTATGACCGGACCGGGGGTCAGCACTTTGCCGATTCAGATGCTGACCTATGTGGAAAACAATTTTGATCCGACGATTGCCGCATTATCGGTTGTGCTGATGATCATTACGGCAGTTCTGATGTTTTTGATTGAGCGGCTCTTGGGGCTCTCTTATTTTACAAAACGATAACGGAGGCATTTATCCATGGCATTGCTATCGCTCGAAAACGTATCGGTTGCCTACGAAAACCAACTGATTCTCAAAGATTTCAACTTGCAGGTGGAAAAAGGCGAGTTGATTTCATTGCTTGGCCCCAGCGGCTGTGGCAAGACCACGACGTTGCGGCTGATTGCCGGTTTTTTGGAAGCGAAACAAGGTGCGTTTTTGTTTCAAGATAAAGATTATACCCGCGTGCCGGTCAATAAACGCAATTTTGGCTTTGTGTTCCAAAGTTACGCGTTGTTTCCGCACTTGTCCGTATTTGACAACGTTGCGTTTGGACTGCGCTTGCGCAAAGTGAAGGAAGCGGACATCGTCAAGCGGGTCGGTCAGATGCTGGAGGTCGTCAATCTGTCCGGCTTCGAGAAGCGCTTTCCGAAGGAGCTGTCCGGCGGGCAAAGACAACGGGTGGCAATCGCGCGGGCGCTCGTGATTGAACCCGACCTGTTGTTGTTTGATGAACCGTTGAGCAATCTCGATGCCAACCTGCGGGTAAACATGCGGGTCGAAATCCGCAGAATTCAGCAAGAACTGGGGATTACCACGGTGTATGTATCGCACGATCAGGAGGAGTGTTTCTCGATTTCCGATAAAGTGGCGATCATGAACAAAGGTGTGATTGAACAGCTAGGCAGCCCTGCCGCTATCTTTAAGTATCCGAAAACGGAATTTGTCGCCAGGTTTATTGGATTTACCAACTTTTTAAACGGAAGCGAGCGGCAGGAGCGGGACGGCCAAGTGGAATTGAAGGTAGCAGGACATTCGTTCCTGATCGCCAGTCAGGCCGGGAACGAAGGGCGCACCGGCAAGAAATGCGCGATTCGCCCGGATGATTTGCAAGTTGAAGCAGGTCACGGCTCGACCGGGGAACCGAACCGTTTGAATGGAATCGTGAAAATCAGCACGTATTTGGGCAGAAGTTATCAGTATGTGGTAGAAACGGCATTGGGGAATTTTACGGTGAATCAGGAAATGGACACGCCTTATCAAAATGGTCAGCAGGTCAGCCTTGTATTCCCGCGCGAAAAACTCGTACTCGTCGATTGATTAGGAGGAACCTTCATGCAAGTTGATCTGTTGATTCGCGATGTGCAAGTATACAACAGTTATTTTAAACAGTTTGTGCCCGGAAACGCGGCGATTCTCGATGGACGTTTCTACTATATCGGCCAACGGGGAACGGAGACTTTCGAAGCGGGGGAAATTATCGAGGGAAAAGGGCGGTATATGATTCCCGGGCTGATTGATATTCATCTGCATATTGAAAGCACGATGGTCACCCCGCAAACGTTCTCGTACGGTTTGATCCGAAACGGTGTCACAACGATTGTTCCGGAGCCGCACGAAATGGCCAATGTGTTTGGTTTATCCGGCATCAAGGAGATGATTCGCGCCAGTCAGGATTGTGTGGTCGATATGTTTTATGCGATTCCCAGTTCGGTTCCTGCGACGGGGATGGAAACAACCGGCGGTGCGATCGATCTGGAGGAGATTGACGAGCTGCTGGCGAGCGAACGGATCATTTGCCTCGGTGAAATCATGAATTACGTGGATGTCATTACCGATCCGGATTGCAAGACAAACCGGATCTTGCGGCACATTCGCCAACAATATCCCGAACTGATCATCGAGGGACACTGTCCCAAACTGTTGGATTTGGAACTGCAGCAATTTATTTATGCCGGAGTCGACTCCGATCATACCCATCAAACTGTAGAGGGAATGAAGCAGCGGATTGCCGCCGGTATGTTTATTGAGATTCAGGAAAAATCGATGACCGATGAGGTTATGCAATTTTTGCGGGAACACGATGTTTCCGAACATTTCTGCTTCGTCACCGATGATGTGATGACGGATTCGCTTTATCGCCGCGGGCATTTGAATTATTTGGTGGCGAAGGCGATCGGGATGGGCATGTCACCGGAGAGGGCGATTTATGCGGCCACTTTTGCTCCAGCCAGAAGAATGCGTCTGTACGACCGCGGGGCCATTGCTCCCAACAAAATTGCCGACTTCCTGTTGTTGTCCGACCTCGAGAATCTGAGCATTGAGCGGGTTTATAAAGCGGGGCGGCTGGTCTATGAACAGACGGCGGTTGACGAACAGATCGTTGAGCGCGGCACATTTCCGGCTCATTTTTACCAAAGCGTTCAGTTGCCGTTGCTGGCGGAAGCAGATTTTACGGTAAAAAGCGAAGGAGACGATCAACCGTATCAAGCGCGTGTGATGATGGTCAAGGATGGGTCCACGTTCACTAGCGAAGCATGGACAGAGGTGATGGTCCAAGACGGGGAAGTGCGCTGGCAGGAAAGCCCGTATGCGCTGATCGCCACATTTGAGCGGTATGGAAAAAACGGCAATCGCGCCTATGGACTGATCGGCGGCGACATCCTCAAACGCGGGGCGATCGCCACAACTTATTCGCACGACAATCACAATTTGTTGGTCATTGGCTACAATCCGCAGGATATGGCGCTGGCAGCCAATCAAGTCATTTCCCAGCAAGGCGGCTTTTGCGCCGTGGAAAATGGCAAGGTGTTGGCCAATCTGCGATTGCCGGTCGGAGGCATTTTGACAGAGGAACCGTTGGCTGAGACGGCCAAGGATGTGGAAGCGCTGAGACAGGCGATGGAGGACTTGGGGTATCGTCATTACAACCCGATTATGTCTGTCAGCACGCTTTCTCTGCCGGTAAGTCCCGCGCTGAAGATTACCGACTTGGGCTTGATCGATGTCAATCAGGGGAAAGTCGTCCCTTTTTTAACACGGGCTTGACCGCTGCGAAAAAAGAAGGGCAGAATCGAACGGAAACATGCCGGCAGGAGAGTTTTTTCACCTCGCCGACATGTTTTTTGTTATACTCACTTAAGTAGACTGCCATGGCGGGATACGGCAATTCTGTAACAAAATGTACGGAAAGGAATCATATGAATCAGACATATACCATTCAAGAGAAAGTACGTCAGTTTCTGCTTGTCCTGTTTCCCATTCTCGTTTCTCAACTGGCTTTGTTTGCGATGACCTTCTTTGACACGATCATGTCTGGCCACGCCAGCCCTACCGATTTGGCGGGAGCAGCGATCGGCTCCAGCTTGTGGGTTCCGATACAACAAGGCTTGAGCGGAATTTTGTTGTCTGTGACGCCGATCGTTGCGCAAATGGTCGGAGCCAAGCAGAAGGAACAGGTGCCCTTTACGGTTTTGCAAGCTTTGTATTTGGCCGTGATAATTGGTTTGGCGGTCATTGTCGTCGGCTTTTTTCTGCTCGACCCGATTCTCGGTATGATGAATCTGGAAGCTGATGTGCAGTATATCGCCCGTCATTTTCTGATCGGTTTGTCGATCGGCATCGTTCCGATGTTTATGTATACCGTGCTTCGCTGTTTTATCGAAGCGTTGGGCTGGACGCGGATCACCATGTTGATTACGCTGCTCTCTTTGCCAATTAATATTGTCCTGAACTACGGGCTGATTTTCGGCAACCTGGGATTTCCGCGGTTGGGGGGAGTTGGCGCCGGGTATGCTTCGGGCATCACCTATTGGTGCATTACTTTGATCAGCATTTTCGTCGTACTGCGCGGCGAAGCGTTTGCCCAGTATGGGATTTTCTCCAAGTGGCATCGCTTTTCCTTGCAGACGTGGAAGGAACTGCTGAAATTGGGTCTGCCGATCGGCTTCTCCATTTTCTTTGAGGTCAGCATCTTTGCTGCCGTCACGCTGTTAATGAGCAAATTTGAAACGATCACCATTGCCGCCCATCAATCGGCGATCAATTTTGCTTCTTTCATCTATACGGTGCCCTTGAGCATAGCGATGGCCCTGACGATCGTCGTTGGCTTTGAGGTGGGAGCGAAAAGATACCGCGATGCCCGGCAGTACAGCTATCTCGGCATCGGCATTGCCGTGTCGCTCGCCTTGATCTTTGCGGTATTGTTGTTTCTGTTCACGCGCCAAGTCGCTTCTTTGTATACAACCGATCCGGATGTGCTCGCCTTGACCCAGCATTTCCTGTTGTATTCGATTCTGTTTATGGTATCTGATGCCGTGGCAGCTCCCGTACAAGGCATTCTCCGCGGCTATAAAGATGTGACCGTGACCTTTGTGGTCGCCTTGTTTTCCTATTGGGTCATCGGTTTGCCGCTTGGTTTCTTGCTGGCGAACTATACCTCTTTTCAGGCGTTTGGCTATTGGATCGGACTGATTGCCGGGCTGGCCGCGGGAGCCGTTTTCCTGTTTGGCCGCTTATGGTTGATTCAACGGAGAAGCATCATGGCGGAACAATAGCATCCCTTTCAGATGTGCGCTCGATCCTCTGGGGTCGGGCGCTTGTTGTTTGTGAATCCGTACAATAATTGCACAAACTCTCGTTCGGGATTTGAACGCCACTTGTTCTATGTAAACGATATAATAAACATAAGCAAAAGCGAATTTATCCCGTTTCTCCCGAATTGCGAATCAAGCGCCCGCCAATCACGTATAATAATTGCACATTTTTTTAACGGAAGGGGATTCGCTTGGTTTTAGACGAAAGATGTACCCTAATCTTGTCTCAGTTGGTGCAGACGGACGGTTATGTACGCTTGCGAGACTTGACCGAGAAGCTGCAAATTTCCAGGCGAACCGTTTACTACGATCTGGAAAAAATCAATTATTGGCTGACGCAAAATCAGCTGGACCCCGTCCAGTATGTCAGAACGGTCGGTTTCTATGTAACCGATAAAACCAAAAGAGCTCTGCCGGCGATGCTCAGCGAGGTCGACAAGGGGCAGTATTATTTTTCCGCCAAAGAGAGAAGAGCCTGGCTCGGCATCTGCCTGTTAAGCGCAACTCAGCCCTTGTTTCTGCAGGATCTGATGGACAAAATCGGCGTCAGCCGGGGGACCACAAACACGGAGCTAAATGTGGTCAAACAAGAATTGCGTTCAGCTCAATTGATCGTCCAATTCAACAACAAGCAGGGCTACACGGTCGTCGGCAATGAGTTGGATAAACGGAAAATGCTGCTCCAGTACTGGTCGCGCATCTTGTCGATGGAATGGAAAGCAGCCGATTCTGCGCAAAAAGTGTCCGTTCTCTGCCGTCTGATGGAGCGGAGCGATTTTCTGCAGATCACCGTCGAACAAGCAACAAAGATTTACGAACAAATCGAAAGTTGTGAACAGCAGCTGGGGATTCAGTTTACCGATGAGATGATTGACCATTTTGCGCTTAGTCTGGTCATTATCTGCAACCGGTTACGGCATGATTGCTGCGTCAAAGTGGATGAAGACAAGAAGGCAGTGCTGCGAAACGCGGCGGAATATGAAGCTGCCCGGGCGATTGGCGAAGCGTTAAGCGATATGTTTGCGATTCGCCTGACGGACGATGAATGTTGTTATCTTACGATCAACTTGTTGGGCGCCAAGCGGAACGATGTCAATGATGAAGGGAACAGCTCGATTGAGATTCATCATCTAAGAAGGATCATCCGGCTGATGGTCAGCGATTTTGAGAAACAGGCCTATGTTTTTTTTCAAAATCGGACGGCCATTGAGGAGCAGATGCTGATCCACATCAAGCCGGCCTACTATCGGATCAAGTATGGACTGGAGATTGAAAATCCGCTGACGGAGACGATCAAACAAACCTATCCCGAGATTTTCAAGATCACCCGGAAGGTCGCAGCCCACCTGGAGAGCTACACTGGCAGGAAGGCCAGCGAACATGAGATTGCTTATCTGGCCATTTACTTTGGCGGTTGGATGAAAGAGCAAGGCTCAAAACCAATTCAGCGAAAACGGGCGCTGGTTGTCTGCGGCAACGGTATTTCCACGTCGCGCATCCTGCAGTCTCAGCTTGAGTCGCTCTTTTCTGCCGTAGATGTCGTAGCCGCGATTTCCTTGCGGGAGTATGAAACCCATTCATATGAAGTCGACTTTGTCGTATCCACGACACCTTTGCCCAAACGGGGGCTGCCTGTATTTGTCGTTAGCCCGATTTTAAGCGATTCGGAAAAAGAAAAATTGTTGAGTCAGGTCAACGCGCTGTTTTCCGAACAGAACAAAAGCAATCACTCAGTGAAAACCATATTGGACATTATCAAGCGGCATGCCCAGATTCTGGACGAAAAAAGCTTACAAGAGGAACTTACCCAGTATTTTCAGGGCGGACCTCAATTGATAAAGGAGATTAGGAAACCGATGTTAGCAGAGCTATTAACGGAAGAGATGATTCAACTGAAATCGGAAGTATCGGATTGGCGGGAAGCCATTCGGTTGGCGGCTGCTCCTTTACTCCAGCAGCAGTTTATCGAACAGTCCTATATCGAGGCCATGATTGAAAGCGTGCAAGAGATGGGGCCGTATATCGTCATCGCACCGAAAATCGCCATCCCGCACGCCAGACCGGAACAAGGCGTGAAGCGATTGGGGATGAGCATGCTTCGTCTGGAGCGAGGTGTCAGCTTTGCCGAAGATGGCAGTCGTGATGTCAATGTGCTGATCGTTCTGGCTGCGGTCGATAATGAAACACATCTCCGTGCACTCGCCCAATTGTCTTCGATGCTCTCGGAAGGCGAAAATCTCGAGACGATCTTGGGTGCAACAACAACGGAACCGATTGTCGAATTGATTCAACGGTATTCACAATCTGAATAACAAACGAACTGGAGGAAATAAAGATGAAAATTTTGGTTGTATGCGGAAATGGTTTGGGCAGCAGCTTTATCGTGGAAATGAATGTGAAAAAAGCGTTGCAGGAGCTGGGAATCGAAGCGGATGTTTCCCACACCGATCTGGCAACAAGCAAGACAGAACCAGCCGATTATTATATCGGATCGCGGGAAATCATGGATCAGTTGAACGACGGTACAAGAAAAACGATCTCATTGCTGAATTTGTTTGATATGAATGAACTAAAAGAAGCATTGCAAGCAAATCTATCTTAATAACTCAAGCTTGGGGGAATCGTGATGCTTACGCTGATAATGAAGGATATTCTTGGTACGCCGGCGATACTGGTAGGGCTGTTTGCCCTGCTGGGACTGCTGTTACAACGCAAGAGCGCTGCCGACGTCGTCTCTGGAACTTTGAAAACGATCATGGGCTTTATGATCCTGTCTGCCGGGGCCGATGTGATCACAAAAGCTTTGGGCTATTTCGGACAGATGTTTGAAAAAGGCTTTCAAATTCAAGGCGTCATTCCCAACAACGAAGCGATTGTCGCCGTAGCGCAAAAGACGTTTGGGATGGAAACAGCAATGATTATGCTGTTCGGGATGATTGTCAATATCATCCTCGCCAGATTCACTCGCTTCAAGTACATTTTCTTGACGGGTCACCACACGATGTTCATGGCTTGCATGATTGGCGTGATTTTGTCCACAGGCGGATTATCCGGTGTTTCTACGGTCATTATTGGTTCGATTATTTTGGGTATTTTGATGGTCCTCATGCCAGCCTTGCTCCAACCGTTTACGAGAAAAGTAACCGGTTCGGACACAATCGCGGTCGGACACTTTGGCTCGATCGGCTATCTCGTTTCGGCTTTGATCGGGAAATGGCTGGGTGACAAGAGCAAATCGACGGAAGATATTAAAGTACCGAAATCGCTCGGCTTTTTGCGCGACACATCCGTGTCGGTCTCATTGACAATGGCAATCATGTATTTTATCGTTGCGTTCTTTGCCGGCAAGGAGTACATTGAGCAAGAACTGAGCGGCGGTTCCAACTTCTTGATCTTCTCGTTGACGCAAGCGATTACTTTTGCAGCAGGTGTCTATATCGTCTTGGCCGGGGTGCGGATGCTGTTGGCGGAAATCGTTCCTGCGTTCAAAGGGATTGCCGACAAAATTGTGCCGAATGCCATTCCGGCTCTGGATTGCCCAGCGGTATTTCCATTCGCGGCCAACGCCGTTATTGTCGGGTTTCTCTTTAGCTTCATCGCAGGAGTAATCAGCATGTTTCTTCTGCCGCTGGTCGGCTTGAAAATTATTGTGCCGGGGCTGGTACCGCACTTCTTCACAGGTGCAGCAGCCGGGGTGTTCGGAAATGCAACCGGCGGCCGACGCGGTGCAATGCTTGGTTCTTTTGCCAACGGTTTGTTGATCAGTTTCCTGCCGGCGATGCTGCTGCCGGTTCTCGGCGGGCTCGGCTTTGAAGGAACGACTTTCGGAGATGCCGACTTTGGTATCGTCGGAATTTTGCTCGGCAACATCGTAAAACTGTTTATCGGTTGAGTCGAACAAGCACGCCGATGTGCCTAAAAATCGTCTTGTCCCTTGTGGTTTGTCTGCAAGGAGCAGGGCGATTTTTTTTTTTTGCGAAGTCCTTATACAGAAAATTAACATTATTTTAAACTGCCGCTGATTTGGCCTACAAAGAACGATAGTACAATGACCGTATCCTGCTTGTTCAAGAAAAAATGGGAAGAAGGAGCGATCGTATGATGGAAGAGATGAATCGTCGGCAGTTTTTAAGGTATTTGGGGGCGGGGACCGCTGCGCTGGCTTCGTTGGCTACCGGTATTCCGGCACTTGCCGCTGGAGAGTCGCTGAGCGGAAAAACGGCCGATCACCTGTTTGGTTTGGAAAATTCTCCGCGAACATTCAAGCCTGTCTTTAAACCGATACAACCCAGCACCAAAGATGATATCGTTCTGCCGGAAGGATTCACATATGATGTGATTGCTGTCTATGGAGACAAAATCAACGAAAATGGCGATACGTTTGGTTTCAATGCCGACTTCAACGCTTTTTTGCCCATTGACGGCAGCAGTGAGCATGGCTTGCTCTGGACCAATCACGAATACTGCGGCGAACTGGAATATTATGTGAACGGTTACGATACACTAAACGCAGATCCGGCGAACAACCGACGCACACCGGCACAGATTGAGAAATATTTATATGCGCTGGGCGGCTCCGTCACGGAAATCAAAAAAGTAAACGGAAAATGGACATTGGTTGCCGATTCTCAGTATGGCCGTCGCGTAACCGGATTGACCCGCATCTCCTTGACCGGACCGGCGGCTGGCAGTTCGGCGATGAGCGGCGCGAAACAGGTGGTTGGTACATTTGCCAACTGTTCCGGCGGCATTACGCTGTGGAATACGATTCTTTCCTGTGAAGAGAACTACCAGGATGTCGTCGATGATTGCAAATTGCCCGATGCCAGTCACTATGGCTGGATCGTGGAAGTCGACCCGTTTGATCCAAAGTCGACGCCGAAAAAACATACCGCTTTGGGACGCTTCTCCCATGAGAATACCGCCATGGTGTTGGCCGATTCCGGGCAGCTGGTCATTTACATGGGGGATGACGCCAACGACCAATATGTGTATAAATACGTGTCAAAAGGGAAATATAATCCAAATGCAGGAAAGAATAATTCGCGCTTGCTGGAGGACGGTACTTTATATGTAGCTGACTTTAGCAAAGGCAAATGGCTTGCGCTGGATTATGAGCGCAGCGAAAAACTGCAGACGGCAAAAGACGAGAATGGCCAACCGTTGTTCACGTCCCAGGCAGATGTGCTGGTCAACTGCCGTGAAGCGTCGAAAGCGCTGGGCGGAACGCCGATGGATCGGCCGGAAGATGTGGAGGTCCATCCAATCGACCGAACCATTTTCATTTCGATGACCAACAACGCAAAACACGGCAATTTTTATGGGCAGATTGTCCGGCTGTTGGAAAAGGGCAACGATCATGCCGGGGAGGAGTTCACCTTTGAAATCTTTGCAACCGGCGGGCCGCAAAGCGGTTTTGCCGCTCCCGACAATTTGGCTTTTGACAGCGCCGGGAATCTTTGGGTTGTGACCGATATTTCCTCCGGCAGCATGAACAGCGGGATCTACGAATCGTTTGGCAACAACGGCGTTTTCTTTTTGCCTACCAGCGGTCAGGATAAAGGCCATGTCGCTCAATTTGCTTCCGCGCCGGTCGGGGCGGAAATGACCGGGCCTTGGTTTACTCCGGATGAAAAGACGCTGTTTCTGTCCGTTCAGCATCCAGGAGAAAATTTGACCGTTTACGACCAGCCGACCAGTCATTGGCCAAAAGGCGGCAAGCAAATGCCTCTGCCAGGGGTGGTGGCCATCAGAGGATTTTAAACGAACAGCAAAGGGAGTGTGACTATGTTATCCAGTATCGGGATTCCCGGGCTCATTCTCATTTTGATCATCGCCTTGGTCATTTTTGGACCGAGCAAATTGCCGGAAATTGGCCGGGCGTTCGGTCGGACGCTAACCGAATTTAAGGCCGCGGCTTGCGATTTGACAGCAGATGATGAGGAAGCGCCAAAAGAGTCGGCAGCCAAGGCGGAAGGAACAACCAAACCAGCCAATTAAAAAACAAAGAGGCCATGCGTATGCGCGGCCTCTTTATTTATGAGAAAGCGCTTTTCTCCAGCAGGTTCATCACCCATTTGCACCATTCGATTTCTTCGCGCTCTTGCCGAAGCCGGCGCTGGTACAGAATGTAGCGGCCAAAATGGGTGCAAGCAATATCTTCAATGCTGTCGCCAAATGTATCGCGCATTTTGCGTAATTCTTCCTCGCGATAGGCGATTTTCTCATTGATCGCTCTCATGCGTTCATCAAACAGCTTTTTCGCTGTGGCGATGTCCGTCAACCAAATCGCATACACCTTCACCAAGAATTCGTCACGGATAACGGGTACCGCAGGAGATTGGGCAATCCACTCCTTCAAGATGGACAAGCCCTTATCAGTCAATGTGTATATTTTTTTATCCGGTTTTCCGGATTGCCCTACCAGTTCGTAAGTCAGCAAACCGTCCTGTTCAAGCTTCTGCAGCAGGGGATAAATCTGACTGTGTTTGGCTTGCCAGAAGACTTCCAGCAGTTGTTTCAACTCGTATCCGGAACACGGTTTCCGGACCAGCATGCTTAAGAGTGCATAGGCAAGAGAATTCATGTCCAACCTCCCAACTACCTAGTAGTATAGCATAGGAGACAAGTTGTGTAAAAATTTATATATATAAATATTGACATATAACATTGAGTGGTACTATACTTGATCAGGTTGATATATAAATTTTGACATAACAAAAGGACGGACCTGCCGATTGGGTCATCCGGAATTATAGAAGGAGTGTCATATGGGTAAAGCAAAGTTATGGACCAAAGATTTTTTGATTGTTTCGCTTGCCAACTTTTTTCTGTACTTTACTTTTTATTTGCTGATGGTAACGATCACCGTGTTTGCCACAGAACAATTTCAGGCCACGCCGAGTGAGGCTGGGCTGGCTTCCGGTATTTTTGTAATCGGTACACTGCTGGCTCGTCTGATCATCGGGAGAACGATCGATCGCATCGGGTGGAAAAAGACTTTGTACATTGGCTTTATTTTGTTTTTGCTGACGACCTGTCTGTATTATTTCGTCAACAGCTTAACTTTCCTGTTCATTAACCGGTTCTTGAACGGCGCCGCCCTGGGGGTTGCTTCTACGGCGACAGGGACCATCGTCGCGCGAATCATTCCGAATGAACGGCGGGGGGAAGGCACGGGATATTATGCGCTGAGTGTTACGCTGGCGGCGGCAATCGGGCCGTTTTTGGGGATGTATTTGAGTCAACATGCCGGGTTTTCGATGAATTTTACCGTCTGCAATATCTTGTTGGTACTTAGCTTCTTTGCTGTCTTTTTTGTCAACGTGCCAAAAATGGAGTTTAGCAAAGACCACTTCGCAAAGATGAAAGGTCTCTCCATTCGCAGCTTCTTTGAGGTTAAAGCGATCCCGATTTCTATCATCGCTGCCTTGATTGCTCTTGGCTACTCCAGTATTTTGACTTTCCTGACGTCTTATGCCAAAGAAATTGACCTGGTCGATGTCAGCAGCTTTTTCTTTATTGTTTACGCGCTGTTTATTTTGGTCTCCAGACCGTTTACGGGCCGCTGGTTTGACCAAAAAGGCGAGAACCTGGTCATGTACCCGTCCTTTATCTTGTTTGCGATCGCTTTGGTTGTGCTGAGTCAGGCACATCAAGGATTCGCGATTTTGGCTGCCGGCGCTTTGGTCGGACTTGGCTACGGGACATTTTCTTCCAGTGCGCAGGCGATTTCCATTAAAGTCTCGCCGAAAGATCGCATGGGGCTGGCTACGTCGACCTTCTTTATTTTCTTGGACGGCGGCATTGGGATTGGGCCGTTTGTGCTTGGATTGCTCATTCCTGTGCTCGGCTATCGCGGTCTCTATATTGCAATGGCGGTGCTCGTATTTCTTTCCTTGTTCCTGTATTACTTCCTGCATGGCCGGAAAGCGGGGAAAGGGTCCGCTCCTGTTGCCTCGAACTAAAAATTGTCGGCATTCATGCAAAAAAGACGCCTCGGCGATCAGCAAACCGGCTGATCTGTCCGAGAAGCGTCTTTTCTGTTTTTGCATGCGGCGCTTAGCCTTCGCCCAGCGGCCTGTTTTTTTGCACGGTACTTTGCAGTTTGCGCTTTTGGCTGCTGCGCTCCCAGGCGAGTGAGAGGAACAGACTGAACAGAAGGATCAGTGCGCCAAATGTGTACGGCAGATTGATATGAACGTCAAACAGGATGCCGGCCAGGGAAGGACCAATAATATTCCCCAGACTCATATAGGCATTGTTCATCCCGGCGACAAATCCTTGCTCGTCTCCGGCCATTTTCGACAGCATTGTGTTGATGGCCGGCCGCAGGATCGAGGTAACGGCAAAGAAGATCAACGTTATGATCATGACGTACCAGAAGTTGCCGGAGAACAACATCAAAATCAGGCAAAGGGCTGACAACAAAAAGCAAAGGTTGATCAGCAATTTTTCCCCGTAGCGCTGAAGCAGCCGGTTGATCACCAATGCCTGGATAATGACCCCCATCAAGGCACCAACTGTGATCAAAATGGAAATATCCTGTGCGGTATATTGATACTTGATATCGACATACAGTCCGAAAATAGCCTCAAAGTTGGCCAGACCAAACGTTAAAGAAAAAACGAGAATCAGCAAGATAAAATAAGGAGCCTTGACGGACTGGACGAGCTGGCGAAACATACTTTCCCGCTTATTTTTCGATTGCCGTGCTTCCAGCTGGCTTTGCTTGGAGAGGGTTTCCGGCAAGATCAGCAGCGAAGCGATCGTCGCTAATGCCGCGACGCCGGCTGACGTATAAAAAGGTACCCGCAGGCCGTAACCCGCCAGGAATCCGCCGAGGCCGGGGCCGATCACAAAGCCCAACGACATTGCCGCCCCTAACCAGCCCATTCCTTTTCCGCGATTTTGCTCGTTCGTAATATCGGCAACATAGGCCATCATCGACGGGATCATCAAGGAAGCGCCGATTCCCCCCAGCAGCCGCGACAAGTAGAGCATGCCAATTTCATCTGCGATCCCGAAGATCCATTGCGAGACGGTGAACAAAACCAGTCCGCTTACGATCATGATTTTTCGTCCGTATTTGTCGGATAGTTCGCCGGCAAGCGGCGAGAAGATAAACTGGGTCAATCCAAAGGCTGCCACGAGATAGCCCAGCGTACTTCCGCTTGCGCCAAACTCAAGCATGTATTGCGGCAAGACGGGAATAATCAAGCCGATCCCCAGCATGGCGATAAACATGTTAACCATCAAAATATACAACGGTACATTGCTATTGCTTTTAACTGACATCTGACATCTCCTTCAATCTGGACTTAGTGGTTGCGGATGAAACTTTTGCCGGAATCGGCTGAACCCTTCATTTGTGGTTAACGGTTATCGGGTGTGCGGTTTTGTGACAGCTTCATGGATCTGAGCATATGTGGGGTTCGGGAAGAACAGAACGGTAAACCCATTATAAACGCAGCTGTTATTTTTTTGTTTTAAAAAACTGTAAAAAGATACAGTTTGCGGTACGTCTGGTTATGGCATCCGCACATATGTGTCGGGGGGCAACGCTTTGACGAAAGGGCTCAATTCCCCGCGGTAACAAAGATACAGCTCGTGCATCGCGCGCGTACAAGCGGTGTAAAACAGTTTTCGCACCATCTCATCCCCGTATTGCTCAGCAGATGCATTGAACAAAATGACGACATCAAACTCAATCCCTTTGGCCAAATAAGAAGGGATAATCAATACTCCCGGTTTAAATGTAGTCGCGTTTTTTTCCACCAGCTGCACAGGAAGCTGCTCCCGCAAAGCTTCATACGCCAGCTTGCTTTCATCGGCTGTCTTGCAAATGACAGCGATCGTCTGGTACGGCTCTGTTTGCAGGCGAGTGATCAGTTGACAAATTTTCTGGATTAAGTCGCTCTGGTTGCGACAGGAAATGAGCGTCGGTTTGTTTCCGTCGCGATTGAACGGCTCAATCGCTTCTCCGCCGGGAATCAATCCCTTGGTAAATTCCACGATCGGGCGAGTGGACCGGTAACTGCGGGACAAACGCAGCATCTCGATTTGCTCCGGTTTGAACCGTTCCATAAGCGGGGCAAATTCCCCAGGGACAAACGGTTGAATCGCCTGGTTGAGATCGCCCAAGACGGTGAAACGGCTGCGGGGGAACAGATGCCGCAAAAAGGCAAACTGAAAGGCGGAATAATCCTGAGCTTCGTCAATAAAGACGTGCCGGACAGTCGTATTTCGCCGGAAGCCTTCGATCAACTCCTGCAAGTACAAGTAAGGCGTTGCATCTTCATACGGCAGTTCGCCATTGTCCAGCCTGGCTATCGTTTGCGCGCAGATGTCCGGCCAATAGTGAAGCTGTTCGATTAAACCGGCATGGTGCCGAATTGCTGACGGATCGGCAAACAACTTGCGGTAGATCGCTGGCATGTTAATAAAAGCGAGCTGTTTGATTTGTTGTTGAATCGGCTTGAACGTCTGGCGCACGACATAGCGTGACAAAATTTCCTGTTCCCGTGCGTAATCGTCAAAGCTGTCCTGTGTCCCCCGTCTTTCCCGACGGAGCTGCTGATAAGCTCTGGTGTAGGCATCCTTGTCGAGCAGCTCGATTTCATCCTCAACCCAGCTTTTTTCTTGTTCCGCCTGTTCCCGTTCTTGCAAACGCCGGAGCAATTGTTCGGCGAGTAGTCTCATCCGATTGGGCAGATTGAGAGCGGGATCTTGCCGATAAAACAGCTCGCTGATTTCCGAGGCGGAAATCAACACTTCATCGCGATGACGCAGATCGTGAAAGACCATTCCCGTATTCCCCAAGGAAGCGGCATATTGCTCAATCAGTTGCATAAAGTCGGGACTTGCTTTAAAACGAGCGCTTTCCATCCGCGCCGCATAGCCCGGTTTGTCTGCCGCGGTTAGTGCGAATTCCAATAGGGTGTAGGGATCTTCCACATGGAAATGATCGCCCAAACGCCGCTCCAGATAGTCCTGGAAAGTGGTCTGTTGCATGTTTTCTTCCCCCAGTTCCGGCAGCACAGTCGATATGTAGCTGTTGAACATGGGATTGGGTGAAAACAGGACGATCTGCTCAGCCTGCAATGTCTGGCGATAACGGTATAACAAATAGGCAACCCGCTGAAGGGCAGCCGATGTCTTGCCGCTGCCGGCCGCTCCCTGGACAATCAGCAGCTGACTGCGTTCGTTGCGGATAATCTGATTCTGCTCTTTCTGGATGGTCGCCACGATGCTTTTCATCTGGGTGTCAGCCTGTTTGCCCAATACGGCCTGAAGAAGCTCGTCGCCAATCGTTATGCCGGTGTCGAACATACTTTGGATCTTCCCATCGCGAATGATGAATTGACGTTTCAGATCCAATGTTCCGTAAATGGTACCGCCGGGTGTCTCATATTGTGCAGGGCCGGGCGGATAATCATAATACAGGCTGGAAACCGGCGCCCGCCAGTCGTAAACGAGAAAATTGAGTTCGTCCTGATCGAGCAGCGAAGAAATGCCGAGATAAATTTGCTCGGAATGGTTGCTTCCTTCTTCGCGGAAATCAATTCTGCCGAAATACGGGGATTGCCGCAAGCGAAGCAGCGCTTGATGGCGAAGCAACGCATGGCGGTGACTGCGTTCGCGCTCAGACAAGACTTCGGCCTGTTGCTTCAAGCTGGCATACGTCTCCGCCGCTTCGTGGGGATCATCGAAGTTCACGGTGACATCTTCCCAAAAATTTTTGCGGATATCGATGATCTCACCGCGCAGATTGCCGACCTGCTGCTGCAAGGCAGTCAGTTGTCGGTCAATTTCTGCAACCACTCGGTTGACTCGCAATTGTTCGCTGTGCCATTCCTGGTTGGAATTTTCCATGATGACCACCCCTAAAAAAATTTAGTGCAAATAGCCTTTGACACGCCGTCGATTTTGTGGTAAGATTATTATTAGAGAGTTATAACCAAAATTAATTAGAAGAGACGACTTCTTCATTATAACATGCCGTACGCTTGAAATTCAAAACTTTTTTGCGGAAATGGATAAAAAACCCTCTATAAATATAGAGGGTTTTTTCATGCTTCCTGTTACTTACTTGTTTTGCGCCGCATTGACGGCGGCTTTGCCTGCTTGTAACACAACGTTGATTTGCTCGTTCATATCGTAAGGCTTATACCAGCCTTTTTGCATCATATAGCTGCTGATTTTTTCGTGAAAGGCTATCTCCTCGTCCATCTGTTTGCGCAACACGGCGCGCAGTTCAGGGGTGGCCGCTTCGGAAATCGCCACTGCGTAGTTCTTGATCCCCGTCTTCGCTGCGTTTAACAAATCGCCGGCGACGACTTGGTCGGTCATCACATTCATACCGGTCATGTTTTCCATTACGCTATTCATCGCGTTCACCTCCAGCTGTCAGGATAAGAAACCTTGCAATTCTCCAATCTGCCGTTGCGTTGTTTGCACATCTTGCTGTAACAGGCTTCGCAATGCTTCATCGGTCACCAAAGCCTGGGAAACCGTCGATTTGGTTAAGCATACGCTTTTGAAATTCATGATTTCCGTCAGTTCCATCGTCTCGTGAAAAGCGAGTTGTTTGGCCATCCTGTTCACCTCCCGTTTTAGATTGTCCTGAATGAAGACAAATATCCAATCAGGAGGGGCGGCCGTTACAATTGTTTGGACTTGGTACTGACCGCAGCGCGCGGTTTATGTCTGGACAAGTAGAGCAGGAACAACAACAGCAAACAGGCTTGCAGGACAATGGCTCCCGAAACGGCTCCGCCTGTGTAAACAAAAAGGTAATAAACGGCGGAACCAATCATCATCAGCAGATTTTCCACAAAATTTTGTACGGCGATCGTCTTTCCCGTTCCCACAAGTGTTTTTCCTTCTTCTTGCAGGATGGTGTTCATCGGGACGATGAACAATCCACCCATAAATCCGACAAGGAGCAGTAAGGCAATGGTCAAAGGGGCAAGCGGGAACCAGGGAAACAGCAGGATCAGCGCGAACAGCAAAAAGCCAAACCGCAGCACGCGTTCCAACTTGCGCAGCGGCACCAGCCGCGGGGCGAGAAATGCGCCTGCTACGATTCCGATTGAGGTTGTTGCCAGGATCAAGGAAACCGCAATACTGTCCGGATCAATATGCAAGGCAGCCGGAATCCAGGCCAATACTGCGATGCGCAAGACAGCCGAGCTCATCCAGAAAGCCCCTGTTCCCACCAGGGAAAAGCGGGTTTGCCGTTTGTGGAAAAGCAAGCGGACGGTGGCAACAAACTGCCGTGCCTCTGTCCGATACCGAATCGACGCATCTCCGCCTTGACGGGGGATGAACATCGTCAGTGCGGGGGACAAAAGATAGAGCAGCAGGCAGAGCAAAGTTGAGTGGTTCACAGGCGCGGTCGCGGCGATCGCCCCACCGAGGCCAATTCCGGCCAAGATGGCTACAATCGTGTATGCTTCCATTTTGGCGTTTGCCCGAAACAGTTCGTCTTCCGTAGCAGTCAGCTCCGGCAAAATTCCGTATTTTGCCGGAGAATAGATGACGGCTCCTACTCCCACGGTAAAATAGCTGAGTATGAGCACAACAATCTGGCTGTGATCGAGCGCGATCAATAGCAGCAGCCCCAAAGCTTTCACCAGATTGCCGACGATGAGGACGAGCGTCTTGGGATGCTTGTCGGCCAAAGCGCCGACAAGCGGAGCAAGAACAAGATAAGGAAGGAAGAAAAAAATCGAGACGAGCGCGAGCGCTGCCTGAGAAAAGCCATTTTTGCTCAACAAATTGGCGATCACAAACAAGATCATATTATCGGCAAAGGCAGAGAGAAATTGCGCCAGATAGAGGGAGGGCAACGGTTTCATCCGTAATTTCATTAACCTTCCCGCCTTTCCGCGATTTGCTGTAGTGTAACATAGTCTGTTTTCCCTGTGCCCAACAGAGGAAACTCGGGCATAAAGTGTAGGGCCGACGGGATGAGCAGCGGAGAAACTTGCTTCTCGCGGAATCGGTCGCGTATCGCCCCGAGGCTGACGGTTGCGTCGTTCGTAAACAGCAGGATTTGTTCTCCTTTTCGCGCGTGCGCAATGCTGACCGCCGCGAAGCCGGGGTGATCAAAACATTGGCTGGCCAATTCTTCGACGAGATTCAGGGAGACCATCTCCCCGCCGATTTTGGCAAAGCGCTTCAGGCGGGATTTGATCGTGATAAACCCGTCTTGATCGACTTCCACCAGATCGCCTGTGGCATACCATTCGCCAACTGGCTGAAAGTCTTGGTTATGCAGCAAATATCCTTTCATCACATTTGGCCCCTTTACCAGCAGTTCGCCCCCTTCGGCGATGCCCTCAACCGGTTTCAAGCGATAATCAATGCCCGGCAACAGGCGTCCGACACTGCCTGCTTTATTTTGCAGCGGTGTATTAAGGGATAAGATAGGCGCGGTTTCCGTTGTTCCATATCCCTCCAGAATCCGGATGCCGAATTTCTCCATCCAGAGTTGCCGAACCTCGGGGCGCAGCTTTTCGGCGCCGGCAAACACATAGCGCATCGAATAAAAACTGAATGGATGTGCCGCCTTCCCGTAACCGGCGAGAAAGGTGGAAGTCCCGAAAATGATCGTCGCATTTCGGTCATAACAAAGTTCAGCGATCACTTTATAATGCAGCGGACTCGGATAAAAATAGACCGGAACGCCCAGGATGACGGGCAGGAACGTCCCTGCGGTCAAGCCAAAGCTGTGAAACAGCGGAAGAGCATTCAATATTTTATCCTTGGCGGTCAGGTCGATCACACTGCGCGCTTGCTGCACATTACAAAATAAGTTGGCGTGGCTCAGGACAACGCCTTTCGGTTTGCTTTCGCTGCCGGATGTGAACAAAACCAGCTCTTTATCGCTGACGGAAGCGCGCTGTTTGCGCAGATAGCGGAAATAAGCCCGCACCGCGTCCCCGAATCCAGCGGATGCCTTCACATCTTCCAAATAAATGATCTGAATTTTCTGTTCAATAAAGGCCGCCAACATCGGCTCCAGCTTCCCTTTGGCAATAAACGTCCGCGAAGTCAAGATCGTCTTGATTCCGGCAGTTTTGCAGCAATCGAGCAGCGTTTGGACGCCCAGGGAAAAATTGAGGATTGCCGGTGTCACGTTGAGGCGAAACAGCGCCAGCAAAGCGACAAGATGGCCGTTGGAGCTGGGAAGAAACAGCCCGACTGTCTGTTGGTCCGGACATTTTCTGTTCAACAAATCGGCGAGCAAATAACTGCCAAGCAACAAACGGCGATAGGTCAGTGAGCCGGTTGGATCTTTGGCGATTGCGACCCGGCTGCCATGGATGGCGGCAGCGTGCAGTACCTCATTAAACAGATTGACCTCGTTTTTCGCCCGGCTGGCAAACCATTCTTTCTGCAAGGTGCGCAAAATGAAGTCGCTGGCCGCCGCTTTTTGAACTTTCATGGAGATGCCTGGCTGTTTGGGCAAAGGAAAGGGATCACCGACCGTAATCGTCACTTGCGGAAACCAGACCGTTCTGATTTTGCCTCGCAAATAGGAGAGTTTCGACCGTTCCAGTCCTTGCAGGATGACGGGATAGAGGACAACCCCTGTCCGCATCGCCAGGTAGGCAACACCGCTGTAAATTTTCATCAGGCCGCCGGTTGTCGTGATGCGTCCCTCGGGGAAAATGACCAGCGATTCGCCTTTGTTGATGACCCGGATCATCTGCCGGACGGAGTAAGGATTGAAGGGGTCAACGGTAATATGTTTGCACAAGCGGATGACGAAGGAGAACCGTTGGGCAATTTCCGTGTTGACGACAAATGTCACGTTTTTGGGCAGATACAGAGCAAGCAGAACCGCATCCAGCAAGGAGACATGATTGGGAATCAAAATATGCGGCCGGGAGAAATCAAGTTTGCGCAAACCTTCGATTCGCAGGCGAAAGCACAAGGTGAACAGCCACTTCAGGATGATGCGCATAAAGGTCATCTTCGATCCACACCTTTGTAAAAAAATGATTGCTTGCTTTTCATTGTAGAGTGCGATCGCGATAAAAAAAGTACCAACTTTTCTTGGTACCTGTCTGATTTGGCGCAAAACCGTCAAAGCTGAACCTGCTAAAACAGCCTTTTTTGCTTTGCTTTTGCCGCTGCTTCCTTGCTGGACTTGACCCCCAGCTTTTTAAGAATCCGGTTTATGTGGTTTTTGATCGTGCGTTGGGTAATATGCAAGGTTTGTTCGATTTGCGACTGGGTCTGTCCCTGATGGACCAGTTTCAAAATTTCCTTTTCCGCCGGTGAGAGCAGGCGCTTAGCCTCCTGGTTTTTCAGTCGCTGCAGCTCCTCGCGCAATGCGGCTGCGGCTGTGGGATGGATCGCCGATTGCTGGCGATGGGCCGAGCGGATGGCTTCCGGGATCTCGCGAAAGTTGCTCTTGCTGATGTAATTGATGGCGCCGGCAGAGAAGGAATCGACAATGATCTCGGAGGCTTGCAGGGAGGTTAACATAATGATCTGGCTGGTTGTCCCCTGCTCTTGCAACGTCATGGCAACCTCAATTCCGTCCAGTTGATTTGCGGTCAGATTAATATCCAGCAGGATGATATCTGCCGTCATTTGCCGGCATACGGCAAGTGCCTCCTGTTTGGTTCCGGCCGTTCCGATCACAGTCAAATCTTCTTCGGCGTTGAGGAAATCAGCCAAGCCGTTCCGCCAGTCGATATCATCCTCCACCAGAATTACGGTAATCTCGTTCACGCGTTGACCTCCTTGTTCAATTCCTCTTTTGGCAACAGCACTCGCTTGCGCGGAAAGTAGAGCGATACGGTTGTCCCTTCGTTTAAAACACTGTATATTTCCAGTTTGCCTTGATGTTTTTGCATCGCGCTGTAACAGTAGGACAACCCGAGTCCAAAGTTATTGCCGCCTTTTTTCGTGGAGAAAAACGGATCGAAGACATGTCGCAAATTGTCTTTGTCAATCCCCGTTCCGGTATCGGAAACCGTCACCAGATAATGTCTTTTCAGCAGGGTGGCTTTAAGCGACAGCGTGCCACCGGATGGCATCGCCTCCAGGGCGTTTCGGCAAAGATTGGTCAATATCTCCCGCAGTTGAATGGGATCGCAGTTCAGCAGCGGATTGGCCTGCAGCGCCGCCTTGATTTCCACTTGATGAGCGGCGGCATCCGGCTGCAAATGGTCGGCCACCTGTTCGATCAGGCTTCCGGGGTCGATCCATTGTTCCCGCAGTACAATATCCTGCAGCTGTCCTTGAATCCGGTTCATCATCTCCAAAATCTGGCGGGATGACTCTGCCAAGATGAGCGCGTCTTTTTGCAAGTCCGGCTGATTGGTTTTCCGGGCATAGCTGTGAATCCGTTCGGCGTAGAGCGACAGCTTGCCCGCTTCATTTTTAATCGTATGGTTCAGAATTTGCGTGCCGGACGTGATCGCCCGCAGGGTGCTGTCCAACCGCCGCCGCTCGATGCGAAAGCGAACGCCCAAAAAGCCGTACTTCACACTGATCAACAAAATGAACACAAATTGGATTCCCACCACGATGGCATTATAGCGCCAAGCTTCATAATTGTGCTGGATTCGCATTGCATACAACAGGATAAACATAAGCAGAAGCGGCACAATAATCAAAATGTTGGTATAGAAACGGCTCTTGCGGAGGTGCGGCTCTTTTTCTCTGCGATACAAAGTCAGCAAAATCCAGCTGGCGGCAAAAAAATAGGGAAATACCCATGCGGCCAGCAGCCAATAGTTCAACTGCAAGACCGGATAGATCGGGGTAACAAGCAGCATGAGCAGTGGCGGAAGCAGGGTGAGGCAGCTCAAGAAAGTTTTCGTTTTCGCGCGGAACAGTTCTCCGGAATGGACAGCAAACATGAGAAAGGCATAGGGAAGGCCAACCTGACAAAGAAACGAAGAGCCTGTGCTGATTCTGTAAAGGAGCTGTTCCGTCCCCGGTAGTACCAGCTGGTGCTGCCAAAGGAAAGGCAGCAGCGTTTCTTCAATCACCGTTGCCAAAAAACCGCCGCTGCCGACAAATGCGGTTACGCTGGCCCAGCGAATAAACGTCTTTTTCGGATCGATAAAGAAAACCAGCGTTCCCAATGCCCAGATAATGAGCAAGACAACTAGCATCATTTTTCCGTATTTTCTCCCTTTTTATTGTAAGTCTATTATACCGCAGAATGGGGGGTTGCCAGCTTGCCAAACACCCGGTTGATGCAAAAACCTATCAGCCTTTCCCAAGGTTGAGTACCCAAATGCATCCTTCCGAGCTATTCGTCCAAACAAGCCAGCAGCCAAACCATATGATACATAGAGAAGATTGAGTGTGTGAGGTTGAAGTCTTCCCGGAAGATGGCTAACGAATTAGGAGTGAATGAGGTGGAAACAAGATATAAGATTATTCCGTCAAGACGAAGGTCGAACGCAATGGTGGTGCACCCGGAAACAGCGGCGAATTGGGGCATCGAAGCTGCCGGACGAATGACGCTGAGGTATGGGCTGGCCTCTTTGCCCGTCAAGGTAGGCTTTTCGTCGAAGGTGGAGAGAAATGAAATCCTGCTCTCCGCGGAAATGGTCAATCGTCTGCGCATCCCATTGAGCAACCAGTTTGATGTGATCTACAAAAACGGCAAGATTCGCATCGGCCCGGTGATCGGTTTTTTGATCACGCATTCCGCCCGTGATTTCAGCAAAAATTTGCGGATACTCAATGATTACGTCAGACTGTACGACCAGATCGGCGGAACGATTATGGCGTTTTGTCTGGAAAATGTCAACCGCAAACGACGCACAATCAGGGGAGCCGTCTATAACCCGCGGACCAAGCGCTGGGTAAGAGGTGTATACGGTTATCCCTCCTCCTTTTTCATTCGCAGCAAAATGATCCCGAGAGATTACAAGATTCACTTCCAACGGGTATTAGGCAAGGCGTTTTTTAACAACTTTACGTTTGACAAATGGAGGATGCAGCAGATTTTGCTGACCGGCGGTTTGCGCAGGAATCTGCCGCCGAGTCAACTTTACAGAAATCCCGAGCAAGTTGGCGTTTTGCTGCGCCGATATGGCAGTTTGTACATCAAACCGATATGGGGATCGAGAGGAAGATCGGTGATCAGGGTGAGCCGCAGATCGCGGCAGCTTTTGGTCAAATATCGCAAAAATAACCAGAATCAAACAGTTCTTTTCACCAGTTACCGGAAATTGGGCGATTTTCTGGGGAGGTTGCTTACGCCTAGCCAATACATCATTCAAAAAGCCATTCCCTTGCTTTCCTACCGGAAACGGATCATCGATTTTCGCAACATCATGGTCAAAAACGGTCGGCGGCAGTGGGAAGAAGTCGCCTTAATCGCAAGGTTCGGCGCTCCGAACAGTGTCGTCAGCAACATTTCCGCCGGAGGTTCGGCGGAAAGGGGAGAGGATACGCTCCGCCGGATGTTTCGCCTGACGCCGGACGAATTGCAGCATTTCCGCGAGCGTATCTCGCGCTTGTCGTTCCGAGTGGCCCGCTGTCTGGACGAAGTCGGCGTCAACTGTGGAAATATGGGCGTCGATATCGGCGTTGATGCCAATGGCCATCTGTGGATTTTGGAGATCCAGCATAACAATCCCGATCCGACGCTGGCGCTCGATGCGCAGGAAACCGGTGTTTACATCAAAATCCTATTAAACCACCTGCTCTATTTGAAGTATCTGGCCGGTTTTGAAACAAAAGAGGGAGAGGATGAATGATGCCAAAAACGGTCGGTATTTTGGGTGGAATGGGACCGATGGCCACGGTCGACCTGTTCGCCAAAATCGTACAGAATACCTCCGCGTCCGTCGACCAGGAACACATCCCCATCCTTATTTATAATAATCCGCAAATCCCCTCGCGTGTCAGTTCCATTTTGCACGGAACGGAAAGTCCGGAAAGGGAATTGATTCGCACGGCCAGATGCTTGGAGCAGGCTGGTGCCGATTTCCTGATCATGCCTTGCCATACCGCGCATGTTTGGTTTGAACCGGTGCAAAAAGCGATCGCCATTCCCTTTTACAGTATGGTGGAGATCACCGTTGATGCGGTCATAAAAAATTATCCGACACTCAATCACCGGATTTTGCTGCTCGGCACAAAGGCAACGCTGCAGCAGCGTTTGTATCAGGATGCTTTTGCAAGAAGCGGCTGGCGACTGCAAGTACCATCGGAAACGGAGCAAGATCTGGTTACTGCCGTGATTGAAGAAGTCAAAGCATCACGCATCGCCGACAACCCCTACTTGCCAGCACTGAAACAACGATTGAACCAGTATTATTCTTCAGGAGTGACGGCTGTTCTTGGCGGCTGCACGGAAATCCCGCTGCTTTTCCCGTATTTGCCTGAACAGCTGCAAAAGCTTGATCCAACGCTAATGTTGGCGCAAAAAGCGGTCCAGCTCGCACGACAGGAAGATTTGCCTACAGGAGGGTGCTTATGATCCGTTTAACCTTACGAAATGTTCTGCGTCGCATTAATGGTACGCTCACCCGCGGAACCGGAGAAGAACCGATAACCCATGCCACGCTCAATGTGGATGAAATTCGCAAAAATACGCTGTTTTTTGAATATCCGAGCAGTCCCGTCAATTGGCGGAAGATTGCCGTGCCTTCGTCGCTGATCGTTATCACAACTGACCCGCTGCGTATCTTGAAAGCGGTTGGGAAGAAAATTACGATCGTCCGGGTAAAAGATGTGGACCGGGCCTACTGGGATTTCGTCCGGTATTACCGCAGCCTGTTTGATATTCCGATCATCGGGATTACGGGAACAAGCGGGAAGACCACAACAACCGAAATGGTGAAACATATTTTGTCACGTCACGGACGCGTACAGGCAACTTATGACGGGAAGAACAATTTGAACAACAACTTGCCGTATTTGCTCGGAATCGATGAACGGACGGAAGCTGCGGTTTTCGAGATGGGCGTTTCCCATCCGGGCTGTATCACGAACAGCTGCCGCCATTTTCGGCCGCAGGTTGGCGTCATTTTGAATATCGGGGTTTACCATTTGTTGGGCTGCAAAACGTTTGACAACTATTTGCGGGCCAAGGCAGAGATGGTTGACGGTGTCGCTCCGGACGGGACGCTGATTTTAAATGCCGATGACGAGAATATCGCCAAAATCGATGTCAGTCATTTTACCGGACGGCTCGTACGCTTCGGCATCAAAAATGAGGCTGATTATCAGGCAGAGGCGATTCAGTTTACGAAAAAGGGGATGAGCTTTGTCCTGCGCCATGAGGACCAAAGTCTGGAGGTACAGGTCAACGGTTTCGGTGAGCACAATGTCTACAATGCGATGGCGGCATTGGCGTCCGTGCATGCAATAGGCGTTGATCTGAAAGATGCGGCTGAATCCCTCGCTACTTTCAAACAAGTGCGCCAGCACATGGAATTTGTGAGAGGGCCGAAAAATACGACTGTAATCGACGACACATGGAATTGCACGCCTCTTTCCATGACAGCGGCTTTACAGGTGCTGAAGGCAAAAGCGGGCGAGAAGCGCAAGGTGGCCATCCTGGGCTACATGCCGCAGTTGGGTGAGCAAGCGAAAGGCGAATATGACCGAATGGCAAAAGTGGTCATGGAGACTGGCGTAGATCATCTGATCGTCATCGGCGAAGCGGAGCGGATTGGTCGGAAGGCTATCCAGTTAGGGATGAACCCCCGCCGCATTCGATATTGCAAAACCGGGGATGATGTGTATCGGGCGCTGCAGCCGGTGTTGGGCCGCCATTCGCTTGTTCTCTGCAAATTCCCTTACAAGTATCGCCTTTATAAATATCCCTCTTTCCGCAAGCTGAGAAAGTGGCTGATCGGATAATCAAGGTTGTCCGCGCAAAAGGATAGAGACCGAACATATCGGTCATCTATCCTTTGTTTTTTCGTGCAAACATGACCGCGAAATTGTAATACTTGTAAACGCAATCAACGTCGGAAAAACCGCAATGATTCAACCAGCGCAATTGCTCCTCAAGCGTGGCCATTTGATCCAGCTTGGTTCGTTCGTATGCAGCAGCGATCTCTTCCTGGGACAAGCCGCTGCTCTCCACTTTGTGCCGCCAATCATTTTTGTACAGGAATTCCAAGTACGCGGTATGCCCCAGGACTTGATCAGCGTTGATAAAAATACCGCCAGGATCAAGCAAGGCAAAAACCTTTTGATAGAGCCGTTGCTTATCTGGATCGGGCAGATGGTGAATCGACAGACCGGAGACGATCAAGTCATAGGACGATGAAAATTCATAGGTCAGATAATCGGCGTGCAGAAAAGTGATTTGAGGGCGCTGACGGAAGCGTTCGCGGGCGACATCCAGCATTTTTTCCGATAAATCGACGAGGGTGACAGCAGCCTGAGGATACCGTTCCAACAAGAACGCGGACAATAAGCCGGTTCCGGCTCCCAGATCGAGTATCCGCGGCTGTTGTTTCGGGGTATCAGCCAACGAGACGGCGATTTGGTAAAAATCATCGAAACAGGGGATTAATTTTCTGCGCTGCTTGTCGTACTGATCGGCGACTCGATCAAACGATTTGATTATATTTTGTTCTGTCGTCATGGTCCGCACGCTCCTATTGGGAAATCGATTCCTTCTCTTTCATTGTAATTCAGTTTTTCTATTACTCAAATATATAGTAATTATCATTGATATAGATTTTGCCTATGCCAAAAAGCCCGTGGGCGTCTTGGATCTTGCCCCGGGCTTCTTCACGGTTACAGCGGAAAGCCGGCCAAACGTTTGCAATATTGCATATTGTATAAACGCGCTTGGTGGTAGGTGGCCTTGTCGCCGGCGAGCAAAGCAATATAATGGTCGGGATTTTGGTTGTTGATTTCCAGAATCCATAGTTTGTCGGATCGATCGAGAGCCAAATCCAAACCTAAATTTCCGCAGTGAATGCCATAGTCCTCCATTGCCTTTGCCGCATCAATGGCCAGATCGGTCATCGATTGCAGGCAGTCATTCGCCTCGTCGTTGCTAAGACGAAGCGTTTTTCTCAAGGTTTTTACGCCATTTTCGGCAAAGCCGCCGGCGGTGATATTGCTGACAATGCTTTGTTTGGCTCCATAGCGGCCAAACAAACCTGCATTTTGCCATTCACCTGCCTGGTCTTTGACGAGGATGAGCCGAAAATCAATGATTCGCCCGTCGCGAACGGTCAACCTTACCGCATTTTGAATAATATATTGGCCAACTGTCAGGCGGTCGCGAAAAAAAGTGACAAACTCTTCGTAGTTGCGCAAGAAAAACTTGCGGTTTCGTTGCCGGTTGCGCAGTTTGACACGCACCCCGCCATTTTCCCACTCCGCTTTCAGCACGCCCATACCGAGCCGCCCAAGAATCGGCTTGATATAGACCCGATTATAGCGGAGCAGCGCATCGTAGATTTGTTGCGGATGCTGATAAAGAATCGTCATTGGCAAATGTTTGGCGATTTGCGGGTATTTTGACAGCCAACTGTGCATTTCCCACTTGTCAAAGACGGGAAAGTTGAACAGCCGATCGCCTAGTTCTTGATGCAAATGGTTGACGATCTCCGTAAATTTCTCCCAATCTTTCGTCATGCTCGCTTCCAAAATGGAAAACATGGCTGAAGGATACCCGTATACGCCTTCGACCCACCTTTTCTGATAGGGATGATAGAGAAAGCCGCGAATCGTTTGATGCTGACGGTTTACTCCCTCCAGCGAAAAGACAAGGACAGCCCCGCCGATCTGTTTGTACTTGCTGACAAAACTGTGCAGTTTTCGAACCCGTTGATAAAGCTGGCGGTGCGTGGTAGCAGCCAGAATGCCCATATATGGACCAATGATCAATTCCGGTTCCTGCCAGCGCAGTTCATATGCCGGAAAGCGCGGAAGACGCAGAAAACTGCAGGTATCTTTGGATAACCAAATGTCGAAGGGGTTGACATCATCGTTCGTGCAAAGTCGTACATGCTCAACTTTCGTCCCAAACCGAAGTGCAACTTGTTCTTGGCCATGTATCCCCAGTTCAATCGCATGGCTCGGATGGATCGTGAAACGGCCCGTGCTGTTTGAGTCAAGACGAACTGCATAGCGCATCCCCATGGTAAATCTCCTCTCAACAATTACCTCTCGTTGATAACCCACTACTTAATATATGAGCGAATGGTGGAGTCGCTTGGACACCTGTGGAATCTGTGAAAATAGATGTTTGACCCAAAGCATATGCCCCAATCAGATTTCCTGTTTGGCTTATAGAATAGTTTGAGGAGAGGCAGGTTATCCGATTCGGAAAGGATGGCTCATCTATGTACCTTAAACTGTTGGTCAACACCGAGCGGATCAGGCATGTAACCTTACATCCGAAGCAACTGGAGGAATTGGGGTTGCGGTCCGGTGCCCACAAGGAAGTGCGTTTCGGCCTGCGATCAGCCCTTGTGCAAATAGAGGCTGACAAGGAGGTGAATGAACGTGCGATTGTACTGTCCGAGGATATCGTCAACCTGCTGCGGATTCCGCTTTGCTGCCGCTATCAGTTGAAAATGCTCAACGATGTCCTGGCGATCGGCCCGTTTATCAGCTTTTTGACCTCCCCTAAAAACAAAACAAACCAACGTTACATTCATCAGCTGCGAGATTATTTGTCCCACTATGACCAGATTGGGGGAGCTGTTCTTGCCTTTGCGCTTGAGGGCGTTAATCAACGAACAATGACCATCGACGGGTATTTGTACAATCCGCAAACGCAAGAATGGCAGCACGGCACGTATCCGTTTCCCAGCGTCATCTTTATCCGGGGTTACGTATCCAGCCAAAAATGGATTGACTACTTCAAGAGAATGTTGGGGAAACGGGCCATCTTCAATGATTTTTACCTGGATAAGTGGGAGATGTACAACCTGTTGTCCCACAACGAGGAACTGCGTTCTTATTTGCCGACGACCGCAATTTACAAAACCCCCGCCAGCATACGCCGCTTTCTGAAAAAGCACACAGAAGCCTACTTGAAGCCGGTTGACGGAACGATGGGAATTTCCGTGATGAAAGGGGCCTTAACCAAGAGTGGCTTTACGATCCGCTACCGGAAGGATGATCAGAACAAAAAGCATGTTTTCGTCAGATTTCCGATGGCGACCAAATTTTTGCAGCGCTCTTTGCAGTCACAAAAATATATCATCCAGCAAGCGATTCCGCTGATTACCTACCACAAAAAATTGATTGACTTTCGCTTGATTGTCGTCAAAAACGGCTCAGGCAAGTGGGAGTATATGGGGATGATTGCCCGATACGGCGCGCAAAACAGCGTTGTCAGCAATATTTCTGCGGGCGGATATGCGGAAAAAGGCGAAGATGCCCTGCAAAAAGCACTTTTCCTGACAGAAGAAGAAACCAAAGCACAGGCCGAAAAAATGGCTGATCTGGCGATTCGCATCGCGGACTATTTGGACGCGACCGGTTTGCATTGCGGAAATATGGGCATCGATCTGGGGGTCGAACCGAACGGGCGAATCTGGATTATTGAAATTCAACATTACAGCCCTGCACATAGCATTGCCCTGGATGCCAACCAGCAGGAGATGTACCGCCGAATTCTGCTGAACAATATGCTCTACATGAAAAGACTTTCTGGTTTTTCTGAAGGAGGGAAGCCTTGTTGAAGACTTTGTATGTAAAGGAGATTGTGGAGAACATCGGCGGGACTTTGCTTACGAATCGCGAGGAGCAGCCGATTCGCCACGTTGTGGTCTATCCGCATCTTTTGCGCAGGCGAAGTTTGTATTTTGATATGGCGCGAAGAAGCAAGATCAATGAAAGCAAATGGAAGCAGTTGAGCGATTTGGTCATCGTTACGGATCGGCCAGCCTACTTTCTGGGCAAAAACCCCTCTTGGTCGATCATCGAGGTGGAGCACAGCCACCGGGCTTATTGGAAATTCATCGATTATTACCGCTCTCTCTGGGAGATACCGGTGATCGGTGTAACGGGAACCTGCGGCAAAACGACCGTCAAAGAAATGATCGCCCATATCCTGTCCAAATCGTATCGCGTCCAATCCACCTACAAGAGCAAAAACGCCCTTGACCGCAATCTGCAATATTTGCTCGGATTTGACGAGCGCACGGACGCAGCGGTAATGGAAATGGGAGTAGCCCGGCCAAACGATTTGTTAAAAAGTTGCCGGTATTTCAAACCGCAGATTGGCATTATCACCACTATTGGCACCGACCATCTGGAACATTGCAAGACACAGGAGAATTATATCCTGGAAAAGGCCAAACTCCTCAAAGGACTGGATAACAAAGGAACGCTGATTATCAATGGCGATGATGAAAACATCAAAAAAATTGACTTAAGCAAGTTTGAGGGGGAGATCATTCGGTTTGGCCAAAGCGAGGACGCAGACTATCGAGCGATGGATATCCGTTATACCGAGGGCGGAATGACCTTTATTTTGATCGCCTATGAGGAAAAGTATACCGCGTTCGTTCCCGGATATGGCGAGCACAATGTCTACAATGCAATGGCTTCTTTGGCCGCCGTGCAGGAAGTCGGGATGGATCTGGAGGAGGCGATTGATCGGTTAAAATCGTTCCATCATGTGGAGAGCCATCTCGAATTGCATATAGGATTAAACGGATGCACGGTTATTGATGACACGTGGAGTTCCAATCCTACCTCAGCCGGAGCGGCTCTCAAAGTGCTGAAGGAAATAGCCGATGGCAAAAAAACCGTGGCTGTTTTCGGACGGATGGAGCTGTTGGGAGAGCAGACGGAGCAGCAGCATGCGCTGGTAGGGGAAAAGGTGGCGCGTTACGGGATCGACACGCTCATTACCATTGACGAAACAGCCGCTCATATCGGCAAGCGCGCCTTTGAATTGGGCATGCCGCTGGAGAGAATTTATCGCTGCAAATCTCCGCGGAAAATTTTCAACATTTTAAAACAACAGCTAAATCAGCAGACCATCGTCCTGATCAAAACCTCGATGCTGGATAGTCGTACCAAGCTGATTAAACGAGTTTTGTTAAAGGAGCGAAAAAGGAGATGAAACTGCTTCAAAACCAGCCGAGACGGGTTGTTTTGCGCGATTGGGCCTTTCGGAAGATCAGATTGCGGGATCGGGAGATGTTTATCGAGTTTCAAAAACAGTGCGATTATCCGCTTAATTTGTGGTCGGCCAACTTCGATTATTTATGGGCCGACTCGCAATCGCGAGAAAAGAAGGTCATGTGGAGAATCGTCGACGGTATGCTGGTCCCCTTCGTCTTGATGAGAAAAGGCGGGTTGCACCTGGTTTGTCTGCCATTTGGAAAAGGCACGGCTGAACAAGTGTTGCAGACCGTTTACCGCTGTTTGAGATTTTGCAATCGTTGGAACCGCGGCAACGGATTCTCGATGGCAACGATTCGCACCGTAAACGCTGCACAGCTGGAATTTTTGCAGCAATCCGACAAGATGGGCAAATATTTTGACGTGATGCAAATTCGCGGCAAGGAAAGACATTTTGGCATTCAAAATCTGGTCAAGTTGGCGGGCAAAGATTTTGCCCGCATTCGCGAGGCGATCAATAAGTTTAAACGGGAACATCCGACGTTGACTGTGCGGCGCTATACCGATGAAGATTTTCGCAAATTGCTGCGGGTCAATGAAAACTGGCGCAAAACCGCCGGAAAAAAATACTCCCTGATTTTTGACGGCGTCTATTTTGAGCAAATTTTAAAAAGGCACAAAGAATTGGAGCATATCATTCTGGTTGTGGAAATAGACGAAAAGATCGTCGGGATGGTGACAGGAGGGCTGACGCCTGCGGGCAATGCTTGGGGTTGCCTGACCAAAAGGTTGGAAGGTTATAACGGCATCAATGAATTCATGATGGTGGAATTTGCGAGAGAGATTAACCGGGTTGATCCGTCCGCCGAGCTGTTAAACGTTGGCAGCGATTTGGGCGTGCCGGGATTGGTTGCCTTTAAGGAAAAATTCCGTCCGGTTTTAAGCCTGGAGCGTTACCGGGTACGGTTGAAATAACAGTGCCACAGAAAAAAGCCCCACATGCGAGTGGGGCTTATCATCAGACCTGGAAACGGCTGAGGACAGTTTGCAAATCATAGGCCATCCGTTGCAAATGGCTGGTGGCAGCGACGATCTGCTCGAGGCTGACGTGCTGCCCGCTGACATTCTCGGAGACATCCTGGGTAGCGGCGGCAGCCTGTTGCGCAACTTGATCGATAGAACGAATGGCGGCAACGCTGTCTTGGGTCTGTCTGACAATCTGTTTTGTCTTGGCCGACACCTCGGCGATTTGTTGCGCCAATTCTTCAACGGAAGTTTGAATGCGCCGAAAAGCTTCTCCAGCTTGCGAAACAACCTCTATCCCGGTCTGCACCTCTCTGCTGCCGGCTTCTGCCGATTCTGCGACATCGGACGTTTCCTTGCGAATGCTGGCGATCAATGCCGTAATCTCGTCCGCTGCCCCGGAAGTTAGCAGCGACAGTTTGCGGACTTCTTCGGCTACCACAGCAAATCCTTTTCCGGCGTCCCCGGCTCTGGCAGCCTCGATGGAAGCGTTCAGCGCCAACAGGTTGGTCTGTTTGGCAATGGTTGTAATGGCAGCTGCGACAGAACCGATTTCCTCGGAACGAGAGCCAAGCTGGTGAACAGATTCTGAAAGCCCTTTCATTTTTTGCTGAATAAAACCCATTTGCCGGCTGGCTACTTCGATGCTTTGCTTTCCGTCACCAGCAGCCTGGAGCGCAACCGTTGATTGATCAGTGGCGGTTTCAGTCAATTCGCCAATCTGCTCAACCGATCGCGCCATTTCTTCAATCATGGCCAAGCCTTGCTGAACACTGGACAGTTGCGTCTGGCTCCCGGCAGAAATCAACTGCACAATTTGGGTAATTTGTTCCGAGGATGCATTGACCTGGTTGGCGTTGCGATTGAGCTGTTCAGCAGCTCCGGCCACCTGTGCGGCATTGTCGCCGACCTGACTGATAATGTGATGCAGATTTTCTTTCATTTGATTAAAAGCAATCGCCAAATGGCGAAACTCGTCGCGGTTTTTCAATGAGATGTCAGCGATGGACAGGTCGCCGGCGGCAATTTTCTTCGCGGTGTCCACCATCAAGCGGATCGGTTTGACGATCATTCTGGACAGGATCGCTCCGATCGTCAGGGCGAGCAAAAGGGCAATTACGCCAACGCCGGCCAATGTTTGGGTAGTTGTCGCAACCAGCAGTTGATTGCGGGCAGTCTCAGCCGCCATCACGTCTTTTTCCAACTGCTGCATCTTGGCAGCCGCCTGCGACAACGTATCTGTCGAAGGAATCGCCCAGAGGAGCGCTTCCGATTTGGCCAGTTCCGCTTCGTTCCGCTGCAAATAATCGGCGACTTTGGCCACAAGCCGGGCGAACGTCTCATTGGAATCTGCCATTTGGCTAATCAGCTTCTGCGTCTCGCTATTCTCGGTCAGCTTGTCCATCTCGCTGATCAGGCGGGACAATTCCTGATTGGTTGTTTTCAGCTGGGTTTCCCTTTCCGCAGAAGGGTCGACCAGATAGCGGAACAGCAGGCTGCTTTGCAATTGCGTATAATATTGGATGCTGGAAGCCTGTTGCAAAACGGCCGAATTGGATTGCAAAAGCCCGCTGTAAGAGGAATCGATTTTTTTCAGAAAGGTGTAAGAAAGACTACAGGTAAAGCCGACCAGCAGGGAGACGATCAAAAATGTGCCGATGATTTTGCGGCTAAGCGAAAAGGCAAGCGAGTTTTCCTTGATTTGGGTTTGCTTCTGTTTAAAAGGTTTCATCGTTAATGCCCCCTTCATCCGGTGAAAGTAGTAGTCCATTCAGTCTAACCTTTTCCCTTATAATACCAAATACATAAAACAATTCCATAAATTTTGTAAGCGCTTAAAAAGTTGCGGTTCCAAGCGTTCTCTGGTAAAAAAATATTGAAAATTTCTGCGAATCGTTCTATTATTGTTATAATATAATTAATTAATTTAATAAAGTATATATTTTGCTTTTTCATCCTCAGCAGCTAAAGGAGGCCGTTCGATATGGCAGAGTTACGCTTTAACCCCTTGCTTCGGGATTGGACAATGGTGGCATCGAACAGACAGCATCGGCCGCATATGCCAAAAGATTTTTGTCCGTTTTGTCCCGGCTCGGGCAAAGTGCCGGATGACTATACGGTTTACAAATATGATAACGATTTCCCGGTTCTCCGGCCCGACCCGCCTGAACCCGACCCGGTTGAGACATCCTTGTACAAGGCGGCGAAGTCTTATGGGAAATGCGAAGTCATTCTGTATTCGCCGGATCATCATAAAACATTGCCGGAGCTTTCCGTTGAGCACATCGGGGAACTTGTTGACCTTTGGTGTGAGCGCTTTCAAGAACTGTCGAAAGACCCGCGGCATCAGTATATCCTGATTTTTGAGAATCGCGGAGAAGAGTGCGGCGTGACCATGCCGCATCCGCATGGGCAAATTTACGCCTACTCGCAAATGCCGTTGAAGATCCAGCGTGAATTGGAGAGCTGCAAAATTCACCATGAGACAGCGGGCACCTGTCTGCTGTGCGATATGAACCGTGATGAGCAGGAGTTTGGGCAGCGGGTCATTATGGAAAACGAGCATTTTATCGCTTATATTCCGTACTTTACCGACTATCCGTACGGTGTTTTTATCGTCAGCAAAGGCCATAAAACGGCCATTACCGATTTTACTGTCGAGGAACGGGTCAGTTTGGCCGAAATCCTCAAACATACGACAGGTGCGATGGATGAGCTGTTTGAACGTCTCTTCCCATACATGATGGTTATTCACCAACGGCCGGTAAACGGGGAAGACGTGGAACCGTACTACCATTTCCATATCGAGTTTTACACACCGCTTCGCGAAAAGGACCGGTTAAAATATTACGCTTCCTCCGAAATGGGAGCTTGGGCCGCCGCCAATCCGTCAGCGGTAGAGGAAACAGCCCCCAAACTCCGGGCGGCTTATCAACGTTACCTACAAAAGCAGGTGAAATGAAATGGATTATGCACAAATGCGCAAACAGTTTGCCGATGAGTTTACGCAGACGGAAGGCATCCGCGTGTTTTTCGCTCCGGGCCGCGTCAACTTGATCGGCGAACATACTGACTATAACGGTGGATATGTGTTTCCGGCCGCATTGACCTACGGGACGTGGGCATTGGTCAGACCGCGACAGGATGGAGTGTATCGGTTTCGTTCCACCAATTTTCCGCAGAAGGCAGATTGTTTGTTGAGCGATTTGCGATATAAAAAGGAAGACGGCTGGACCAATTATCCAAAGGGCGTTTTAAAGGAATTGCTGGAACTGGACAGCGAACTCGCCCAGCGTTTGACCGGGGCGGATTTTTTGTTCCACGGCAACATTCCGATCGGAACCGGTCTTTCTTCGTCGGCATCGATTGAATTGGCTACCGCATTGGCTTTGGCTCGACTGGCAGACAGCGACTTGCCGATGCTGGAGCTGGTGAAACTGACGCAGCGTGCCGAAAATCGCTTTGTCGGCGTCAATTGCGGCATTATGGACCAGTTTGCGATTGGCATGGGCAAACGAGGGCATGCCGTTATGCTGAAATGCGACACCCTCGACTATAACTACTATCCATTGAAAATTGACGGGTACAAACTGGTGATCACCAATACGAACAAACCGCGGGGCTTGGCTGACTCCAAATATAATGAACGCAGACAAGAGTGCGAGCAGGGGCTTGGTTATTTGCAGGCAATTTGGCCAGAGATTCGCTCGCTCGGCGAGGTGAGCATGGCCCAGTGGGAGCAGCAGCGGGATACCGTTCCGGATGAAATCGTCCGGCGACGGGTCGAGCACGTGATCAGCGAAAACGAGCGGGTCGTCCGCGCCGGTCAAGCATTGGAACAAGGCGATCTGGAGCTGTTTGGCCAGCTGATGAAACAGTCTCATATGTCTTTGCGGGAGCTGTATGAGGTTACGGGAGCTGAGCTGGATGCTCTCTTTGACGCCGCCGTCGATGCACCGGGCTGCATCGGCACAAGGATGACAGGAGCCGGTTTTGGCGGATGCAGCGTAAGCCTGGTCGAAGAGAAAGAAGTGTCGCATTTTCAAGAGGTGGTGGCCGGCCAATACACTGCGAAGACAGGGTTGGTTCCGACATTTTACGTGTGCGACAGCAGCGATGGAGCGAAGGAGATCACGGAGGAGGCAGAAGGATGGCTATTTTAGTGACCGGCGGCAGCGGATATATTGGCAGCCATACGGTAATGGAATTGCTGGAACAAGGCGAGGAAGTGATTGTCGCAGACAACCTGCGGACAGGTCACCAGGCCGCTGTTGCCGGCGGGACTTTTTACCACGGCGATTTGCGCGACCGCGCCTTTTTGCAGCAAGTTTTCAAACAGCACCAGATTGAAGCGGTTATTCACTTTGCGGCGAACTCGCTGGTGGGCGAAAGCGTGCAGATTCCGCTGGATTATTATGAGAATAACCTGATCGGTTCCCATACGCTGGTGTCGGTAATGCTGGAGCATGGTGTGAAGAAAATAGTCTTCTCTTCTACGGCCGCCACTTACGGGGAACCAAACCGCGTGCCTATTTATGAAGATGATCCGACCGCTCCCACCAGTCCGTACGGCGAGACGAAATTGGCGATGGAAAGAATGTTTCATTGGTGCGATCAGGCTTATGGACTGAAATCGATCTCCCTGCGCTATTTCAATGCCGCCGGTGCTCATCTGTCCGGCAAGATCGGTGAGGACCACCAACCGGAAAGCCATTTGATTCCGATTATTTTGCAAGTGGCGCTGGGCCAGCGGGAACATATCGCCATCTTCGGGGATGATTACCCGACAGAAGACGGCACTTGTGTCCGCGATTATATTCATGTGATGGACTTGGCCAAAGCGCATTGGCTGGCACTGGAACATCTGCGCAAGCAAAACCAGAGCAACATTTTCAATCTTGGCAACGGCAAAGGCTTTTCCGTCAAGCAGGTGATCGAAGAGGCCAGACGCATAACCGGCCATCCGATCCCGGCGCAAATTCATCCGAGACGAGCAGGGGACCCGGCCGTGCTGATCGCCTCAGCGGAAAAGGCGCGGAGAGAGTTAGGCTGGACGCCGCAGTATTCCGATCTCGAGACGATTATCAAATCGGCCTGGAGTTGGCATCAGGCTCATCCAAACGGGTTTCAAAGCTAAGGAGAAGGAGGTTAGGTTAGACAATGGTCAGTCAACCGCTTGAGAAGTTACGCGTATTTTTGTCCGAACACAATCTTGACGGCGTGTTGTTTCGCAAACGCAGCAATTTTTCCTGGGTGACAGGCGGCAAGGATAACCATATTGTGCTTTCCACCGAACTGGGTGCTGTCGATTTGCTGATTTTGCAGGAAAAAAAGATATGTATTGCCACCAAAATGGAGGCAGCGCGAATACAGGAAGAGGAATTGGCCGGTCTGGGCTACGAGTTTGTGACGCCGGAATGGTACGAAGGGCAAGATGAGGCAATCCGGCGGTTATGCAACGGAAAAAGAATTGCCAGCGATGTGCCGTTTGACGGACTGCGGGAAATGGGGCAAGCACTGGCACAGTTACGATATACATTGACCCGTGAGGAACAGGTCAATTATCAATGGTTATGTCAGGCGACGGCAAGGGCGGTGGAATCGACCTGCCGGGAAATCGAACCGGGCTGGAGCGAGCACGAGATCGCCGCGCACATGGCGGCCAAGGTGCTGAAACAAGGCATTCAGCCACAAGTGATTCTCGTATCGACGGACGACCGCGTCTTCAAATACAGGCATCCGATTCCGACAGAGAAAAAGCTGGAGAAGTATGCGATGCTCGTCTTGTGCGGTGAAAAAGGGGGGCTGGTGGCCAATGTGACGCGCTTTGTCCATTTTGGACCGCTGCCTGCCGAATTGGCGCAAAACCGCCTCAAACTGGCGCAAATTGACGCCGCGATGAATGCGGCGACAAGGCCGGGCGTGTTGATTAAGGACGTATTCGCTCGCGGACTGGAAATGTACGCTGAAGTCGGTTATCCGGAAGATTGGCGTTTTCTTCACCAGGGAGGGCCAACCGGTTATGCTTCCCGCGAGTTTTTGGCCGTGCCGGATGTGGAAGGCGTCGTGCAGCTTCATCAGGCGTTTGCCTGGAATCCGGCGATTCGCGGCGTGAAGTCGGAAGATACTTTGTTGGTAGGCGAAGAGGGGAACCAATTTTTGACCGAGACTGGTGAATGGGTTTATATTGAAGTAGAACAAAACGGTGCGAGATATCGACGTCCGGATATTTTGGTACGTTAAGTCCACTACAACAAGAGAGAGGAGGGGAAATATGGTAAACGGGATGGTAGGCAGCTTTCAGTTGATGAAATCACTCAACAAATCGTTAATTTTGAACGTGATTCGCACTGAAGGCCCTATTTCGCGAGCGGAGATTGCCAAGAAAACAAACCTGACCCCTCCCACTGTTACCAACATAGTAGGCGAGCTGTTAGAATCCAATCTCGTGGTGGAAAGCGATTTGGGCAATTCCACAGGCGGCCGCAAGCCGATTATGCTGCGGATTAACTCAACGGCCTTTCAAGTAATCGGTATCGATGTGGCCATCAGCCATATTCGAGTGATCGCTATTACGTTGGATGCCCAAATTATCCAATCGTTGAAGATCAAATTGCCGTCAAACCTGACCAATGAAATATTGCTCGATCTTTTGATTGATGCCGTGAACCAGATTATCCAAAAGGCTGATTTGCAGCAGCAAAACATTATCGGGATCGGCGTCGGAATGCACGGTCTGGTCAATCCTGATGAAGGTGTTTCCATATACGCCCCTAACTTGCATTTGCGGCAAATCCCGATCCGGCAGGCGCTTGAGGAAGCGTTTCAAATTCCTGTGGAAGTGGAGAACGACGCGAGAGCGATGGCTTTGGGGGAAAGCTGGTTTGGCAATGGGCAAGGTGTGGAAAATTCCGTGTCCATCTATGTCGGAATGGGGGTTGGCGCCGGGATTATTTTGAACCACAAGCTGTATCGCGGAGCCAGTCATACCGCTGGAGAGATGGGACATACAACGGTAGATGCCAATGGACCGAAGTGCAGCTGCGGCAATTATGGCTGTCTGGAAGCGTTGGTGGCAGGACCGGCGATTGTCGCCCGAACGCAAACAGCTTTGCGGGAGGGACGGGAGAGCATCATTTTGCAGCTGGCAGAAGGAGATTTTGACAAAATCAGCGGTGAAATCGTCTATCAGGCTGCGCTTCAGGCAGATCCGCTCGCTTTGGAAATTTTGCGCGACACGGGACGGTATTTAGGGATTGGCATTGCCAACATTATCAATACCTTGAATCCGCAAAAAGTCATTATCGGCGGTGGCGTATCCAAATCCGGCGAGTTTATTCTCGAAGCGCTGCGGGAGCAGGTTCAGCGTCGGTCACTGGAAACGCCGTGCCAGGCGGTCACGATCGAAACGGCGAAGCTGGGCGGGCACGCTACTGCAATCGGGGCGGCCACGCTGATTCTCAGGAATTTGTTTGCGCCTGAATTCAGCTGACGTATTTTTAGCCAAGATTTGAGCGTGGGCAAGCGCTGCCAAATCGGCTAAAATAAAGTCCTGCAATTAAGCCAAAAGAACTGGGGAAGTTGGGAAAAAAGCGGGTCTTTTCCGCTTTTCCCGAGTGTGCATGCCTAGGAAAAAAGCAGTTGACAGAAAGTTGGGTCTAGTTGTACGATATAGTAAATTAATTTAATTAAGTCTGATAAGGGGGATGTTTGAGAGACAAAAAAGTCGATTGATTTTTTCTCCTTTTTAGAAAACGTTTACAACCCATTGTTTTACAGAATTTCAATAAATAAACCAGGGGGTCTTTTTATGAAAAAGTTGATTCCAATTGTGATTGCCAGTGCAATGGTAGCGCTCGCAGGCTGCTCGGGGGCAAATACTGCCAGCACAAATGAAAGCGGTTCCAACAATGGCGGCGGTGGCGGCAGTGCGGCGGCTCCGGCGAAACCATCGATCGGTGTCGCGATCTACAAATTCGACGATACGTTTATGACCGGTGTGAGAAACGCGATTTCCGATGCCGCTGGAGACAAGGCTGATGTTGAGATCGTTGACAGCCAGAACTCCCAACCGACGCAAAATGACAAGGTTGACTTGTTCATTACCAAGCAGGTTAATGCAATGGCAATCAACCCGGTTGACCGCACAGCGGCCGGCGTGATCATCGACAAGGCGAAAAACGCAAACATTCCGGTTGTGTTCCTGAATCGCGAACCTTTGCCGGAAGATATGCAAAAATGGGATAAAGTTTACTATGTAGGAGCGAAAGCGGAAGAATCCGGCACCATGTCCGGCGAATTGATTGCCGATTACTTCAAGTCCCATCCGGAAGCGGACAAAAACAAGGACGGCGTACTGCAATATGTCATGCTGAAAGGTGAACCGGGCCACCAAGACGCTGAGCTTCGTACCAAATATTCGGTCGAAGCGATTGAAAAAGCAGGAATCAAAGTGGAAAAACTGGCTGAAGATACCGCAATGTGGGATCGGGTAAAAGGTCAGGAGAAAATGGCTGCTTTCCTTGCTTCCCATGGGGATAACATTGAAGCGGTGCTCGCCAACAATGACGATATGGCGTTGGGAGCAATTGAAGCTTTGAAAGCAAAAGGCTATTTCAAAGATGGAAAATACATGCCGGTAGTTGGGGTTGATGCCACCGCGCCAGCATTGCAAGCGTTGCAAGAAGGTACGATGCTGGGAACCGTGCTGAACGATGCCAAAAACCAAGGGATCGCTACCTTTAATCTGGCAAACGTACTGGCTCAAGGACAAACTCCAAGCAAAGACAACATTGGTTACGAGCTCACTGACGGCAAATATGTCTGGATCGCCTACAAAAAGATCACCAAAGACAACATTGCCGACGCGCAATAATCATTACAACGGTTTCACACAGATATAAGAGCGGGAGCAGGGGAGTGATGAGAGAACTTTCGTTGCGACCTTGCTCCTTCGCTTGCAGTCAGCAGCCCGGAGTGAACAACCGACGAGTAGAAGCTGACTCATTAACTGTATTGGTATGGAAACACTGAAGCAGTTCAGCATTCAAATCATGGGAGGGAGTACCATGGCTGAGCATCCATATTTGCTTGAAATGAACAACATTTCCAAGGAGTTTCCGGGAGTCAAAGCGCTGGACGATGTTACCTTGAAAGTTCGCCCGGGCACTGTCCATGCGTTGATGGGCGAAAATGGCGCCGGAAAGTCGACGCTGATGAAATGCCTGTTCGGAATCTATAAGCCGGACGCCGGGGAAATTTTTATTAACGGGCAAAAAGTCGAGATCAACAATTCGAAAGCAGCCCTTGGCCATGGAATCTCGATGATCCACCAGGAGTTGCATCCGGTTCCGCACCGCAGTGTAATGGAAAACGTCTGGTTAGGGAGATTTCCGCTGAAAGGGATTGGGCCATTCCGTTTTGTCGATCACAAAAAGATGTATCGGGACACGGAAGCGCTGTTAAAACGTCTGGAGATCGACTGTAAACCGGATACCATCGTCGGCAGTCTGTCGGTATCGAAAATTCAGTCGATTGAGATTGCCAAAGCGGTTTCCTACAATTCCAAGATTATCGTCATGGATGAGCCAACATCATCTTTGACCGGAAATGAAGTAGAGCATTTGTTCAAAATTATCGACAGTTTGAAAAAACAAGGGGTTTCGATTATTTATATCTCCCACAAGATGGAAGAAATTTTGCGGATTTCCGATGATGTAACCATTATGAGGGACGGCAAATACATCGGTACGTGGCCTGCGTCGGAATTGACAACCGATTTGATCATTTCGCGAATGGTTGGCCGCGATCTGACCCAAAGATATCCGGAACGGACCAATGTTCCTGGTGATGTCATTTTGAAAGTGGAGGGACTCACCTCTCCCATCTCCAAGTCGTTTAAAGACATCTCCTTTGAATTGCGCAAAGGTGAAATACTTGGCATCGGCGGTTTGGTTGGGGCGCAGCGCACCGAATTGATTGAAGCGTTGTTTGGATTGCGGGCGATTCAATCCGGCACGATCTCGATCAATGGAAAACCGGTAAAGATCAAGTCGCCGGAAGATGCGAAGAAGCACAAGATGGCGCTGCTTACAGAGGAACGTCGGGTCACGGGGATTTTTCCGGTATTGTCTGTGTTGGAAAATACGGCGATCGCCAATATCTCCAACTATGAAAAACCATATCTTCTCCTTGATGAGAAGAAACGCAGAGAAGATGCGATCAAAAGCATTGAAATGTTCCGGGTGAAAACTCCTTCTTACAAGGCTTTGATCCGAAACTTGTCCGGCGGTAATCAGCAAAAAGTGTTGCTGGCCAGATGGCTTCTGACAGAGCCGGATATATTGATGCTGGATGAGCCTACGCGCGGAATCGATGTTGGCGCCAAATACGAAATCTATACCATCATTGCCGACCTGGCCAAACAAGGGAAAAGCATTATCATGATCTCTTCGGAGATGCCCGAGCTGTTAGGGATGTCCGACCGGATCATGGTTATGTCGGAGGGAAGGCTAACCGGAATTTTGGATGGAAAAAGTGCCACAGAAGAAAAAGTCATGCGCTTAGCCGCTCAAATGGCCTAATGAAGGAGGGTAAATATGGATACACAAGCGAAAAAAGTACAAAGTTTTTTTTCCCGCAATGCCATTTATATCGTGTTGATTGCCTTAATCGTTATCATCGCCATTTATGATCCACGCTTCTTGTCCGTCACGACCATTCGGGACATTTTGCTGCAATCTTCTACCCGGGCAATCATCGCACTGGGCGCAGCGTTCGTCCTCATTACCGGGGGGACAGACCTTTCAGCCGGTCGTGTGGTCGGTTTGACCGCTGTTATTTCGGCTTCCATGCTGCAAGTACAAGACTATCCACGCCGATTCTTCCCGGACCTCCCGGAACTTCCGCTGTGGGTGCCAATTGTTTTGGCCATTTTGGCAGGTTTGATCGTCGGCCTGATCAACGGAATTATTGTGGCGAAGTTTAGTGTACCGCCGTTTATTGCGACTTTGGGTACGATGGTTGCGGTATTAGGGGCCAACTCGATCTATTTCGATATGAAGCCGAACGAATCCCAGCCAATCGGCGGTCTGCGTTCTGATTTTACGACTTTAGGTTCCGGTTCAATTGGTTCAGGTCCTTATTCGATACCTTATATCGTCATCATTGCGATTGTTATCGCCTTGATCGTCTGGGTCATCTTTAACAAGACCCGCATTGGGAAAAATATGTACGCCATCGGGGGTAACATTCAAGCTGCCACCGTGTCAGGGATCAACGTGGCGCGCAACCTGATCTACATCTATGCCATCGCGGGAGCCTTGTACGGATTGGCTGGCGTGTTGGAATCAGCGAGAACCGGCGGTGCCACAAACAACTATGGAAATATGTATGAGCTGGATGCGATTGCCGCCTGCGTCGTTGGTGGCGTGTCTACTTCCGGGGGAATTGGTACCGTGCCAGGGGTGCTTGCTGGCGTGTTGATTTTTGGTGTCATCAACTACGGTCTAACTTTTATCGGGGTAAATCCATACTGGCAATTGATTATTAAAGGGTTGATTATCGTTGCTGCGGTTGCATTCGATATTAGAAAGTACCTGGCAAAAAAATAATTGACCAAACATGGGCTCAATCAGACCGGCGATGATGGCCGCATGATTGAGCCTTTTGAATTTTTGGAATAAACGATTGACTAAAACATACTTATGTAGTAGGATTACTATACAATTGAACAGACCTTATCAAGAGAGGTGGAGGGACTGGCCCGATGAAGCCCGGCAACCGCTAGCTTGTCTAGTAGATGGTGCCAATTCCAGCAGAGCCGCGGGTTCTGAGAGATAAGACAGAAGCATGTGCACACTTCTTCTTGTCGAAGAAGTTTTTTTATTATCATCTGCCTGGTCAGGGCGATGAAAACACCTATTTTTGACAGGTTGGGGGAGAGACAGGATGAGATTTGGCTTTTGGTTGCCGATTTTTGGCGGCTGGTTGCGGAATGTGGAAGACGAGCAAATGCCGCCAACTTTTGATTACGCCAAAAAAGTGATTCAGTCAGCGGAAACATGGGGATATGATACGACCTTGATCGCAGAGTTGTATCTGAATGATATTAAAGGACCGGATGCCGATTCGCTGGAAGCGTGGTCGACAGCGGCGGCTCTGGCGGCAGTAACAGAAAAAATCGAGATTATGACTGCGGTTCGTCCGGGTTTTCACAATCCGGCAGTCACAGCGAAAATGGCAGCCAATATTGACCAGATCAGCAAGGGACGGTTCACCCTCAATGTTGTTTCGGCCTGGTGGGAAGAGGAAGCAAGACAGTATGGCGGCATTTTTACGGAACATGATGAACGATATGAACGGACGAAAGAATTTGTTGATGTCTTAAAAGGAATGTGGACAGAAGAAACATTCACATATAAAGGAAAATATTACGAGATTCAGGAAGCGAAGCTGGAGCCAAAGCCGGTGCAGCGGCCCAATCCAATCCTGTACGCCGGCGGAGAGAGCGAGCGGGGAAAACAGACGATTGTCTCTTCCTGTGATGCTTATGTGATGCATGGCGGTACAGTGGAGGAAGTGCAAGCCAAAATCGCCGACATGAAACAGCGCAGGGAAACTGCGGGTAAACCGCCGTTCGCTTCTTTTGGCATGGCGGCTTATGTCATCTGTCGGGATACAGAGGCTGAAGCGTTCGCCGAATTGGAGCGGATAACCGATGTCAAAGAAAATGACGGTTATGCCGGATTTAAAGATTTCACCAGCAAATCCCAATTGGAACAACAGATTCAGCTGCGTGATTACTCGGTTTCCAATCGCGGATTGCGCCCCAATCTGATCGGTACTCCGGAGCAAATCGCCGAACGGATTGTGCAATATGAAGAGGCAGGTCTCGACTTGCTCTTGCTGCAATTTTCGCCACAGCTGGAAGAGATGGAGCGGTTTTCCCAGCAAGTGATGCCGCTCGTTGACAGGCTGCGCGCAAAGGTATAACCCGGTTTTGTAAGAATGAGAGCAACCATCAAGCGAATGGAGAGGGAGCAATTGAAAAAAATCTATGTAATCCATGAAAATAGCGAGTGGACGGTTCATTTAACGAGAAGATTGGAAGAATTGGGACTTCCCTATGAAGAGTGGTTTTTGGATCAGGGACATGTTGATTTGACCGCTGTGCCGCCGGAAGGGATTTTCTACAGCCGAATGAGCGCTTCTTCGCATACGCGGGATCACCGGTTTGCACCGGAATATACAGCAGCGGTGATCGCCTGGCTGGAGCGGAATGGCCGTACGGTATTCAACGGGAGCCGAGCGCTTCAATTGGAAGTAAGCAAAGTCGCGCAATATTTGGCGCTGAATAGCCATGGCATCCGGACGCCGAAAACGATCGCGGCGGTGGGAAAAGAACAGATTATTCAAGCGGCAGAAAAGATGGGCGGCGAATCTTTCATCACCAAGCACAATCGGGCTGGCAAGGGACTGGGGGTCCAGTTGTTCCACTCGGTTGAAGGCTTGCGTCAATACGTCAACAGTCCGGCTTTTGAAGAACCGGTTGACGGGGTCACTTTGATTCAGGAATATATCAAAGCACCGGAGCCGTACATCACCCGTTGTGAATTTATTGGCGGCCGTTTCTTCTATGCTGTGCAGGTCGATACCTCGGAAGGGTTTGAACTTTGCCCGGCCGATGCTTGTCAAATCGGCGATCTGTTCTGCCCGGTTGGGGAAGAGGTGCCAACCAAACCGAAATTCCAGATCGTCGACGGGTTCGCTGATCCGATTATCGAAAAATACGAGCGGTTTTTGGCCGATCATCAGATCAAAGTGGCCGGCATTGAATTTATTCGCAACGAAGCGGGAGAAATATACACATACGATATTAACACGAACACAAACTATAATTCAGAAGCAGAAGCAGCAGCCGGAAAGTACGGGATGCTGGAAGTGGCCAAGTTTTTGGGCAGAGAATTGGAAAAACTGTAAAGTTTGCTGGAGAGCCGGTTCCGTCGGGAGCCGGTTTTTTTTGTAGTAAATTGATGGATTGTGACTGTTATTGGTCGATTTTGAATAATTGTGATTGTTTTTGGTGGATTGTCGTCATATAATGAAGGCAAGTCACACTCACTATTTTGGGGAGGAGACCTGAACAGCATGTTGACACCGGAACGTCATCAACTGATTTTATCGCTTTTGAAAGAGAAAGAGGTTGTCCACATTCAGGAGCTTGTCGAAGCTACCGGTGCTTCCGAGTCTACGATTCGTCGCGATTTAAGCGAATTAGAGGAACAGATGCAGTTAAGGCGGGTGCATGGCGGTGCGGCCTCCGTGCAAAACAAGATTGAGGAGCCGACGATTACGGAAAAGGCGGTCAAGCATAAGGCGGAAAAGATAGCGATTGCCCGTTATGCGGCCAGTCTGGTCAAAGAGAAAGACTCGATCTTTATCGATGCCGGAACGACGACTTTTCAAATGCTGCCCTATCTGCCTGACGGCAATATCGTTGTCGTGACAAACGGGGTCGACATTGCTTTGCAGTTGGTTCGACGCTTCACCAAGACTTATCTGATTGGCGGCGAATTGAAAGCGGCTACATTATCGATGGTTGGACGGGAAGCGATCAAGACATTGAGCCAATTCCGCTTTGACAAGTGCTTTCTCGGGATGAACGGCATCGACAAGCTTCACGGCTTGACCACCCCGGACCCTGAAGAAGCTTATGTGAAGCAGCTTGCTTTGCAATATTCCGATCAAGCCTATGTACTTGGCGATTCCCGCAAGTTTTCACGCGTCACTTTTGCAAAGGTAGGAGACTTGGACCAAGTAACCGTGATAACAGATGATGGTTTGGATCAGACTGAACAGCAAGAGTACGCACGACTAACAACATTAAAAGTGGTGAAACCATGATCTACACACTAACGTTGAATCCATCGATTGATTACCATATTTGGGTCGCGCCCTTTCAGGAAGGTCAGATCAATCGCGCCCAAAAAGAATGGAAAGCTGCCGGAGGGAAAGGAATCAACGTCTCCAAAGTGTTGCAAATATTGGGGATGGACAGTACGGTTCTCGGGTATGTCGGCGGTTTTACAGGTGAATTTATACAGCAGGAATTGGAGCAAACCGGGGTTGTCCACCAATTGATCCCAATTTCCGGGGAATCTCGAATCAACGTCAAGATTAAAGCGGAGCGGGAAACCGATATTAGCGGTGTGTCGCCAGCCATTCCTGCTGAGGCCGTTGAACAACTTTGGGCACAGCTTGACCGTTTGCAAGCCGGCGATTATCTGGTGCTGGCCGGCAGTGTGCCGGAAAGTCTGCCAAGCGATATTTATCAAACGATTATGAATAAACTGGGTCCAAAAGGAGTACACCTCGTGCTCGACGCCAAGGGGAAAGCGTTGCGCAGCGGATTGTCCGAGCGTCCGTTTCTGATCAAGCCGAATCATCATGAATTGGGTGAACTGTTTGAAGTGGAGATCAGAACGCCGCAGGAAGCGGTTGCATACGGACGAAAAGCAGTGGAACTGGGGGCGCAAAATGTCATTGTTTCATTAGCGGAACAAGGAGCAGTGTTTGTTAATCGACAAGAAACGTACATTGCCCGGATTCCGACCGGCAAGTTGGTCAACTCCATTGGCGCTGGCGATTCCGTGGTGGCCGGTTTCTTGTACGCCTACAATACTGGCTCGGTCGTGAAGGACGCGTTTTCGTTTGCGGTGGCTGCCGGCAGCGCAACAGCTTTATCGGAAGGTTTTTGCACTCCCGAAAAAATCGCGGAGTTATTGCCTCAGATAACCATTTTATAAGGGGGATGTTCAGTATGGGTCAGGAGATTCGTGTCATCGATCTGTTGAAAGCAGATACCATCATTATGCGCTTGTCGGCAACCAGCAAGGAGGAAGTGCTGGATGAGTTGATTGAGAAGCTGGCTGAAGCTGGCCGTCTGCGTGACAAAGCGGAGATGAAAAAACAGATTCTTGCCCGGGAAGCGCTCGGTTCGACCGGTATTGGCGAAGGGATAGCGATCCCTCATGCCAAAACAGCGGCAGTGATTACTCCGAGCATTGCTTTTGGGTATTCGCCGGAAGGTATTGATTTTGATTCTTTGGATAAGCAGAAAGCGCACTTGTTCTTTATGATTGCCGCGACAGAAGATGCGAATCAGGCCCATCTGGAAACGCTGGCTTTGTTATCCCAAATGTTGATGGATGATGATTTTCGCCGCAGTTTGACCGAGGTCAAGAGCAAGGAAGAGTTTTTGGAACTGATAGCGAAAAAGGAACAAGAAATTCATGGCGGAGATGAAAGCGTTTCCGGTACATCTGAGAAAACCGGAACTCAAGCAGTCAAGATCGTGGCGGTGACCGCTTGCCCAACCGGGATCGCGCACACATACATGGCAGCCGATTCCCTTAAAAAGAAGGCAGCGGAGTTAGGTTTTCAGATTAAGGTAGAAACAAACGGATCAGGCGGTGTCAAGAACAAGTTGACACCGGAAGAGATTGCGGAAGCGACCGCGGTAATTGTAGCCGCCGACAAGCAGGTGGAGATGGAGCGATTTGCCGGAAAAATATTGATCGAGGTGCCGGTTGCGGAAGGGATTCGCAATGCGGAAGGTTTGCTGCAGCAAGCGGCGAGTCAAAATGCCCCTGTTTACCAAGGCGGAGGAACCTCTTCTCAAGACAAGCTGCATTCGGCCAAATCGGAGAACAAAAGCAAGCAACCCGCCTTTTACAAGCATTTGATGAACGGCGTATCCAACATGCTTCCGTTTGTCGTGGGCGGCGGAATCATTATTGCGATCAGTTTTATGTTTGGAATCCACGCTTCCGATCCCAACGATCCGACGTTTAACCCAATCGCCAAGCTGCTCTCAGATATTGGCAGCGGGGCGGCGTTTGCCCTGATGATACCGGTTTTGGCCGGGTTTATCGCCAGCAGTATCGCGGATCGGCCGGGATTTGCTCCGGGAATGGTCGGCGGCTTGATCGCTGCTCAATCGGGCGCCGGATTTTTGGGTGGACTCATTGCCGGCTTTCTGGCAGGTTATACTGTAGTTGGATTGAAAAAATTGTTTGCGGGTTTGCCGACGTCCTTGGAAGGAATTAAGCCAACCTTGCTTTACCCGTTGTTGGGAATTTTTATCACCGGCTTTATCATGCTTTACGTCGTCGCGGAACCGGTGGCGCTGGCAAATACGGCGCTGGGCAATTGGCTGGAGAATATGGGACAAGGAAACGCTGTGATTCTGGGTATTATCCTAGGGGCGATGATGGCTTTCGACATGGGAGGACCCGTCAACAAAGCGGCGTTCACCTTCGGAATTATGATGATCTCCAATGGCAACTATTTGCCGCATGCGGCCATTATGGCTGCCGGAATGACTCCGCCGTTGGGGCTGGCCTTGGCCACGACGCTGTTTCGCAAAAAATTTACGGCGGAAGAACGTCAAGCCGGCAAAACGGCCTACATCCTCGGTGCCACCTTTATTACCGAAGCGGCCATCCCGTTTGCCGCTGCCGATCCGGCCCGGGTGATCCCTTCTACGATGGTTGGTTCAGCGGTAGCCGGCGGTCTGTCGATGTTTTTTGGCTGCACGCTGCCCGCGCCGCACGGAGGAATATTCGTACTCCCCGTTGTCGGAAGTGCAGGATTGTACATTGTTTCTATTTTAGTTGGAACCGCTGTTACCGCTTTTATGTTAAACTTATTAAAGAAAGAAACAGTGGAATAAACTGGGGAACTTTCCTCTCTTAAAATTAGTAAGGAGTTGAATTTTCATGGTATCCAAAACATGCGTCATTCAAAATCCAACCGGGTTGCACGCACGTCCAGCGACTTTGTTTGTGCAAAAAGCAACCTCTTTTCCGGCGGAAGTATTTTTGACCAAAGGCACAAAACGGGCAAACGGAAAAAGCATTATGGGCTTAATGACTCTCGGCTTGGCCAAAGGTGATGAAGTGTTGCTCGAAGTAGACGGGCAGCAAGAGAATGAAGCTTTGGCAGAATTGGCCGCCATGCTGGAAACCGTATACGAATAAAGCAAGGAGCGATAGTTATGCTGCAAAAAGGGATAGCGGCAGCTCCTGGGATTGTCTTGGGGCGTGCAGTAGTTAAAAAAGCAGAAACGATCAGTTATATCCGAAAAACGATTGCTCCCGATGAAGTAGCATCAGAACTGCAACGCTTCCGGGACAGCATTCAGACGGCAAATGCCGAGCTGGATGCGATCAAGCAAAAGGCGAAGCTGGAGATGGGAGCTGAAGAAGCGCAAATCTTCGAAGCTCATCAGATGTTTTTGCAGGACCCGGAATTTGTCGGCGCGATCGAGCAAAAAATTGAGTCGGAACAAATCAATGCGGAAGCAGCACTGGAAGAAGTGCGCGACAGCTTCGTCAGCATTTTTGAAAGCATGGACAACGAATATATGCGTGAGCGGGCTGCGGACTTGCGCGATGTGAGCCAAAGAATCATGAAAAAATTGCTGGGCATCAGCGATGAGCTCGATACAGGTGTAGAAGGACCGGTAGTTCTCGTTGTGCATGATTTGACGCCATCGGACACGGCGTCGTTGGATCGAGACAAGGTGAAAGGGTTTGCCACCAACATCGGCGGACGCACCTCCCACTCGGCGATCATGGCCCGCAGCATGGAGATTCCGGCGGTCGTCGGTCTTTCCGATATTACCGAACATGTGCAAACCGGCGATTTGGTCATTGTGGACGGACTAAGCGGAGTGGTGCATATTCGCCCTGATGACGCATTGATCGCCGAATACGAGGAAAAACAGAAAGCCTATCAAAAACAAAAGGCGGAATGGGCCAAACTGCTGCATGAGCCGTCGGTTACCGCTGATGGTCGGCAAGTTGAATTGGCTGCCAATATCGGCAATCCACAGGACGCGGTTCAGGCGCTGGAAAGCGGAGCAGAAGGCATCGGGTTGTTTCGTACCGAGTTTCTTTACATGGGGAGAAACAACTTCCCGAGTGAAGAAGAACAGTTTGAAGCGTATAAGGCGGTTGCCGTCACCATGGGAGAACGCGGTGTCGTCATCCGGACGCTTGACATCGGCGGGGACAAAGAGCTGCCTTATTTGGAACTGCCCAAGGAGTTGAATCCGTTCCTCGGCTATCGTGCCATCCGCTTGTGCCTTGATCAAACGGACTTGTTCAAAACACAGCTTCGTGCTTTGCTCAGGGCCAGTGCGTTTGGCAACATTAAGATTATGTATCCGATGATTGCCACGCTTGCCGAATTGCGAAAAGCCAACAGTATACTCGAAGAGGTCAAGGCAGAGCTGCGCGATCAAAATATCGCGTTCAATGAAAAGCTGGAAGTGGGAATTATGATCGAGATTCCCGCTGCGGCTATGGTGGCAGACCTGTTGGCCAAGGAAGTGGACTTTTTCAGTATCGGTACAAACGACCTGATCCAATATACGATGGCTGCGGACCGAATGAATGAACAGGTATCGTATCTGTATCAGCCTTTTAATCCGGCTGTGCTGCGACTGATTCACCAAGTGATCGAGGCAGCGCATAAAGAAGGAAAATGGGTCGGAATGTGCGGCGAAATGGCTGGTGAAGAACTGGCGATCCCGATATTGCTGGGGTTGGGACTGGATGAATTCAGTATGAGCGCTTCCTCTATTCTCCGTGCGAGAAGCTTGTTAAAACAACTTGAATACAACAAAATGGAAGCGGTTTCCAAATATGTATTAACGTTGGGGACTGCAGAGGAAATCCGCGACTATATTCAGCAAGAAGTGTTGAACCGCCTTGCGTAACCGCTTGCCTGATGAGCATTTGTTCATCGGGCATCGTTTGTAATGGTGAGTCCGATGAGCATGATGCTCATCGGACTTTTTTATGTGCGCCAAAAAGCGGACTTAACAATAAGCAAGCAAATCATTTACATGAATGATAAACAAGCTTAAAAAAACAAGACTAATTTAGAAGTAACAAGTACATACGGCAAATCACTCGGTTGGAGCCCTTGGAGAAACCTAAGTAGAAATTCCATGATTCTTCCTATGAATTTATGGCAATTCTGTTTAGGTTTTTCTCGTAAAGAGGAGGAGGTCATCGCAATGGATCAAGCAGCCTTTTACGAACGATTGCAACATTACCGGATGATTGCTTCCGTCAAAAAACCAAATACGCTGGAAAGGGCGCTTGCCGCTAACGTAAGCGCGGCCGTATTGTCGATTGGCAATATCGGTGTGATCAAGCATTATGTCAATTTGTTCAAAAATTGCCAGATGCCAGTTTTTGTCCATTTGGAGCGCATCGGCGGGATCAGCTTCGACCGTGAGGGGATCGCGTTTCTGGCCCAATATGTAAAGCCGACAGGAATCGTGACCACACGCAATACTTTGATCAAACTGGCCAAAAAAGAAGGAATGCTGACAATTCAGCGATTGTTTTTGATCGACAGCGATTCGATCGTCTCCGGCTTGCAATCAGTTCAGGAAACGCAGCCCGATGCCGTGGAGATCATGCCGGCATTGCTGCCGGAATATATTGGCCGGTTCTCTTCTGAGTTGAATCAGCCGATTATTGCCGGGGGTTTGATTCGCGAGCGGGCACAAATGCTCGCGGCGCTGGATAAGGGAGCGGTCGCGGTTTCAGTCGGAACCCATCAGCTTTGGAAGGAGTGCCTCACCGATGAATCGACACAAATATCTGCTATTTGACCTGGATGGGACTTTGCTGGACAACCGCGAGGCAATCGTGGAGGCGGTTATGTATGCCGCTTGCAAATACGCACCTGGCTGTTATCTGGAAGAGGAATTGCGAGGACGCTTTGGCGAGACGTTTGATGATTTTCTGAATGATCTCGAGCAGCGAGCGGCGGCGCCGGTCGATCGCGTGCGGGTCTATGAAGACTATGTGCAATTTTTGCGGGAGCACCACGATCAACAAGTCAAGTTGTTTCCTTATGTTGAAGAAGGTTTATACTCACTAAAATCCCAAGGATTCCGCATGGCTGTCGTTACCAATAAACAACGGGAGTTTGCGCTGAAAGGATTGGAGCTGGCTGGTCTGTTACATCTGTTTGAAGCGGTCGTCACGTTGGATGATGTCGCGGAGGGCAAACCATCGCCCGAACCGCTGCGAAAAGCGCTCTATTTGCTGCAAGCCGAGCCGCAGGCGAGCTTGATGGTCGGCGACAGCATTTATGATTGGCAAGCAGCCAAAGCGGCAGGAGTGGAAAGTGTCCTGCTGGACTGGTATGGCGATGCGAGGCAAAAAGTGCCCGATGCTGATGATTGTTTTCCGAATTTCCGAAAGTTTGTTGACAGGCTGTTGACACCAATAATGAACGAAAGGGCGTGAGCGGATTTGGCTGAGGTGAGATTGCAGCAGGTAGTAAAAAAATACAATAATCAAACGGTTGTAAAAGGATTGGATTTGGTCATTCCAGACGGGTCGTTTACCGTGCTGGTCGGACCGTCCGGTTGCGGAAAGTCAACGACATTGCGCATGATCGCGGGCTTGGAGGAGATAACCGCAGGAGATCTGCTGATCGATGGCCAGCGGGTCAATGATCTTGCTCCAGGCAAACGCGATGTCGCCATGGTGTTCCAGAACTATGCGTTGTATCCAACGATGAACGTGTTTGACAATATCGCGTTTGGTTTGCTTAACCGCGGATTTTCCAAGAAGGATTGCAAACGAATGGTTGAGGAAATTGCCGAAATCGTCGGGCTTTCTTCCTATTTGCAGCGAAAGCCCGCCGAATTGTCCGGCGGTCAGCGACAACGCGTTGCCTTGGCCCGCGCCATGGTCAAAAAACCGCGCGTCTTTTTGATGGATGAACCGCTGTCGAATCTGGATGCCAAACTGCGCAATCAGATGCGTGTGGAACTGACCTCGCTGCATAAGCAGTTGGGAACGACTTTCATTTATGTCACCCACGATCAAGTGGAGGCGATGACGATGGGCGACCAGATCGTCGTAATGAATGAGGGCGAAATCATGCAGAAGGCCTCACCGTTTGAACTGTATCAGCAACCAGCGAATTTGTTTGTCGCCCAGTTCATCGGTTCACCAGCAATGAATATTCTCCCGACAGACAAAGAATCAATCGGATTCCGTCCGGAAAAAGCAATGCTGACCGCCGGTTCGGCCAGAACAATCCAGCCGGCCGCAGGGTTTGTCGACCATGGACGAATCGTCGCCCGCGAAATTCTCGGTTCCGATGTACTTTATTATGTCAGTGGAAGAGCAGGCAAAATCATTGCTCGAAAAGCGGCCGATGAATTGCTGGCGGAAGGGACGGAAGTGACTGTTTCCGTTGCCGCCGAGCATTTGTACCGCTTTGATCAGGAGACAGGACGGGCACTGTCTGTCGCCGCGATCAAGCAGGAAAGTTTGCCGTCGGGAGGGTTGGGCTGATGCAAAAAGCAGTTGTGGCCAACTCGGCAAATGCACCGCTGCTTCAGCAAGAAGTAGCAGTGAAAGCGGGACGGCTTACGAAAGTGCGGCCGTATCTGTACGTGCTGCCCGCTCTGCTGTTTTTCTCCGCCTTTTTCTTCATACCGATTCTTTACATCATTTACTTGAGCGTGTTCGACTGGTCATTGCTCAATTTGGAGGAAATGGAATGGGTCGGCTGGCAAAATTATGCCGACCTGCTCAGCGACGCCGACTTTCATCAGGTTTTGCTGAATACGATGCTATTCACGGTCGCTACAGTGGTATTGGGGATTGGCCTTTCCTTCTTGCTGGCGCTTTGGCTCAATCAGAAGCGAAAGCTGGTCGCAGTCGTGCAGGCTTCTGTGTTTAGCCCGCACATCATCTCGCTTGTTTCGGTATCGATGCTGTGGATGTGGCTGATGGACCCGCAATACGGATTGCTCAACGCCCTGCTTGAGTTTATCGGACTGCCGGCTTACACGTGGCTGGCTGATACGAAAAGCGCGCTGCTTTCATTGGTTTTGGTCAGCGTTTGGAAGGTCGTCGGCTACAATACCATCGTGTTTATCGCCGGATTGCAAAGCATCCCCAAGGATTTGTACGAAGCGGCGGCGCTTGACCGATCTACACGGTGGCAAACGCTAAGACGCATCACCATCCCGATGCTTTCGCCGACTTTGTTTTTCTTGTTGATTACCAATACCATCTCCTCCTTTCAAGTGTTTGACACGATCTCGATTATGACGCAAGGGGGTCCTGTCAACAGTACAAACATGCTGGTCTACTACATTTACGAACAAGGAATGGACTATTACAACGGCGGTCTGGCCTCGGCGGCATCTGTCATCCTGCTCGGGCTGGTCGGGCTATTGACTGTATTCCATTTCTGGACGATGCGCAAACGGGTTCACTATCGATGAACAGGAAGGAGGATCACCATGCACCAATCGACACGAGTTGCAGCGAGATGGATCGAAGCGGTCTTGTTGGTCGCTGTCGCGCTTGTCTTTGTCTTTCCGTTTCTTTGGATGTTTTTAACTGCATTTAAGACAATGCCTGAGGTGTATCAGTTTCCGCCTACCTGGTTGCCGGAAACGTGGCAATTTGCCAACTTTGAGACGGCATGGAGCTCGGGACCGTTTTTACGCTATGTCATCAACAGCGTTCTCGTCGCGATCGGCGTATTGATTATTCAATTGCTGACGGCTGTCCCGGCGGCATACGCCTTTGCCCGCTACCGGTTTCGCGGTCGCAACTTCCTGTTTGGCCTGGCATTGATCGCTTTGATGATCCCGCCGCAAGTGATCTTTTTGCCTATCTATGTGGAATTAAGCCATATGGGGCTGATCAATACGCTGTGGTCGCTGGTTTTGCCTTATGGCGCCAGTGCGTTCGGGATCTTCTTGTTGCGTCAAGCCTTTATGCAGGTGCCGGACGAAGTGATTGAAGCAGCCCGGCTGGATAGCGCTTCGGAATGGAAAATCATGTGGCGCGTCATGGTGCCGATGGCAAAACCGGTGTTGGTTACCTTTGGGTTGTTCAGCTTTATTTATCACTGGAACGATTACTTTTGGCCGCTGATTATGACCAACAGCGACGAAGTGCGAACTTTGCCGGTAGGCATTACGATGCTGAAGGCAGCGGAAGGCGGAAAGCAGTGGAATGTGATTATGGCCGGCAACATGATGCTCGTTCTGCCGATCCTGGCGATCTTCTTCTTTGCCCAGCGCCATATCATGAAAGCATTTGTCTATCAATCCAAATAGGTGTTTATGGAGTTTTCCATGATCATAAAAAACTGAGAGTAATATTGGGAGGTTTTTTTGGTGAAAAAGTGGAATATGTCGGCACTAGCTTGTGTAGTGGGCTTGACTGCCCTGCTAACCGGATGCGGTTCAGACAAAGCAGCAACAGGCGGTAATGCAGCGGCGGGAAGCGGGCAACAGAGCGGAACCGAACAGGCGCAGCCTGTGCAGATTGATTTCTGGTATGCGCTGGGAGGAAAAAATGGCGAATTGATCGAGAGTATGGTCAAAGAGTTTAACGATACGCATAAGGATATTGTTGTAAAACCGGCTTACCAAGGCGATTACTATCAAAACCATGCCAAAGTGCTGGCGGCAATCTCCGCCGGCAACCAGCCTGATGTGACAATGGTCGAGGTCGGTTCGATCGGGGCGTTCGCCGAGGCCAAAGCGCTGGAAGACCTGCAGCCCTACGCGGCCGACACCATTGATCGATATATTCCAGGCCTGTTGGGGAACTCTTATTGGAAAGACAAACTGTACGCGATTCCATTTAACCGTTCCACTCCATTGCTGTATTTGAACCGTGACATGCTCAAGGCGGCAGGACTTGATCCAAACGGTCCGAAATCTTGGGAGGAGCTGCACGAATATGCGCAAAAATTAACCAAGTCGGAAGGCGGCAAAACATCCGTATACGGTTTCTCCACTCCGATCGACATCTGGTTCTATGAAGCTTTGGTGATTGAAAGCGGCGGATCGATTCTGAGCGAAGACGGCAAACAATTGGCGATCAACAGTGAAGCAGGCAAAGCGCCGCTTGAATTCTGGACCAATATGATCAAAGAAGGAGTCATGAAGGCTCCGCCAGGGGAGAAGTACAACGCCTGGGATGTGGCCAAACAAGATTTCGTCAACCAAAAGGTGGGGATGATCTTTACCTCCACGGGTGATTTGAAAGGGTTGAGCGAAAGCGCCAAATTTGACGTAGGGGCAGCCTTCATGCCGGCGAACAAAGAATATGGCGCGCCTACCGGCGGAGCCAACCTGGTCATTTTGGCCAAGTCTCCGGATGCAGAGAAAAAAGCTGCCTGGGAGTTTGTCAAATGGATGACCGACACGCCGCAATCGATCAAATGGTCGACGCAAACCGGCTATATGCCTGTGACCAAAGAAGCCGTCGAGTCCGAGGAAATGAAAAAATACTACGAAACGGCGCCAAACTTTGAAGTGGCAGTAAAACAATTGGAATACGCCAAAGCGCGTCCGATGGTGCCCGCTTACAAAGAAGTGCAGGAAATCATCATGACCGAGCTGCAACGCGCTGTGCTGAACCAGGCAACTGCGGATGAGGCTTTGCAAAATGCTGTGGACAAGAGCAACAAACTGCTGAAATAAACGGATGAGGTGAGAAGCATGAACAGATGCATGGCCCATCGCGGCTGGTCGGGCAAAGCCCCGGAAAATACGTTGGCAGCGATCAACCTGGCTTTGTCCGAACCGGCAATCGGCGCGATCGAGATCGACGTGCAGATTACAAAAGACGGCATTCCGGTTTTGATGCACGATTTTACGCTGGAGCGGACGACCAATGGCCAAGGCTTGCTGAAAGATTTTACGTATGAGCAATTGTCTGCCCTCGATGCAGGAAGCTGGTTTGGCGAAGCGTACAGCGGAGAACGCATTCCCGCATTGGAACAAGTACTGCAAGCCGTCAAAGGGAAATGCCGCCTCAATATCGAGCTAAAGACAGCAGGCGGTTTGTACCCCGACATTGCGCCAAAAGTGGTGCAACTGGTAGAGAAATATGAAATGAAGGAACAGGTCATGATCACGTCTTTTGACCACGAAACGATCAAGCAAGTCGGGGAATTGGACCCATCCTTGACAACCGGACTGATTATTTTGGGGCAACCGGTGCTGCTCGATGAACAGCTGCGGGCGACAGGCGCAACGATCCTGTCGATGGGCTATCCGTATCTGACCAAAGAGTTCGTTCAGCAAAGCATCGCCAAAGGACAAACGGTGATCGCCTGGACGGTTGATGACCAGCAGGAGATAGCCAAACTGATGAGCTGGCATCCTGAACTGCTGATTTGTACCAACCATCCGGATCGAATGATTTCTTTATTGGCATAAGGGCAAGACGGGAAACGAAAAACGAAAAACCTCCTTGTCGGCAGATGGAGCCGAACGGGAGGTTTTTCACCGTATTAGTAGATGGTTTGCTCAAGCAGGGCGGAAACAAGGATGCCAAAGAGCATGCACAGGATGGCAAACCCGACATTCCAGCCCGCGATTCGGTATGGACTGATCCGCAACTCACTCGTCAGCATTGAAACCGACAGATTGAACGGACTGTACATGACCGGGGACAGCGCACAGGTAATGATCACAATCGCAAGCGGCATACCGGCAACCTCGGGCAAAACCGGGAGCAAAAACTGCAGCAAGAAGGTCAGCGACACCAACGAATGGAGCCCGATGAATGAAGTCAGCAGAAAGTATCCTGCGATCAGCAAGTACAAGACAAAAGGCGTTTGGGCTGCTGCGAGAAACACTGGTTCCAGAAAAGACAGCAGACCGGACAGGGAGAGCATATCAACAAACAGCCCAGCGCTCAAAAACATGAAAAAGAAATCGGCCAACCCGTTTGTTCGCTGTTTCCAGTAAGGAGCGGCCAGCGCCAGATAACTTTTTGCTTTTCTGCTTGCCGCTGCCCACAGAAAGGAAAAGGGAATAAGCAGCAGAACGACGGAAAACAGGAAACCGCGCTCGACAATATGCTGAACAAGACTGACGAGCAGGACAAAGACCAGCAGCATGCCGAGCAAATGCAGCATTTTTTTGGACACATGCGCGGACTTGCTCCGGCTTTCTTTGGCCAACGGAATGGAGATATTTTTGTAACGGAACCCCGAGAGCGCCCAATCGATCAGCAGGACGGCCAGGACGTTGAAGACGATGATCGGAAGCAGCCAGTAATAAGGAGTTTGCGTAAAGTCAACCGTCAAGCTGACGAGAACCTCCATTGGACTCCACATCAGACACAAAGCATAGGAACGAAGCAAACTATTGCTGAAAAACTTGTCAGTATCCCGCTTGGGCAACATCTGCAGCGAAGGCTCCAGGGAGCGGGTCAACAACGGAATTGCGGCGATGTTCAAAAAGATGCCGAGAAAGTGGCAAACGAGCGAACTGCGCTTATATAACGCAGGCATTGCAGTCACGCGATCTTGCAAAAACTGGCTGAGATTCTTGTCGTAACGCCCCACCCGGATCAGCGAATGAATAAAAGGCAGCACGAGAAAAAAGGAGAGCAGCCCCAACATGGTTTGAAAGTGCAGGAAAATCGAGTGCCAAACGAGCCCGTTCCAGAAAAACAGAAGCAGGCCAAGGAGAAGAAAGACGAAGCCGGAAACCCGGTACAACCCTCTGGCATAAACAGCGGATATGCCAAGCGCCAACACCGCTATCACCCCTGTGGCATAATCAAGCGTGGGCTGAAACAAAAATTGATTGATGATATACAAGAGGATCAGAAGCGTATACAGGACAAGTCGCATGTGAAAACACCCCTTCTGCAAGCTGAACATTGCCACTATTCGGAAAATTGGATTGACAACATTTTCATAAGGATACTATAATCCATGTAGATCGATCTACTGTAAAAAATCTTTTTGCAATATTTTTGTTTGTTTAAAGTAGATCGATCCATCAATTTCGCAACAATATATTTTGTCAGGAAACGGGGCAAGTGAAATGGGGAAATTAACTAAGACAACATGGTGGTGGGATAAAGGTGTTGGAGTTATTTTTACAGAAGCCATACGAGCTGCAATTGAGAGAAGCGGGGCCTGCACCGTCTCCAACGGGCGATGAAGTGAAAATCAAAGTGATCTATGGAGGTATCTGTGGATCTGATTTGGGGGTGTTTCAAGGAAAACTGCGGCATGCCATCTATCCGCTAAGGCCAGGCCATGAACTGGTGGGAAGAGTGATCAAGGCGGGCAGCGCGGCTTCCATTCCGGTTGGAACGCGGGTTGTCGTCTTGCCGAATACGTTTTGCGGCAAGTGCAGTTACTGTCGCCGCGGCAAAACCAATATTTGTGAGAATAAACAGTCGCTTGGTGTCAATGCAGACGGCGGGTTTGCCCAGGAGTTTCTTATTTCTTCCCGTTATGTTTTGCCGATTCCTGATGACCTGTCCGATCAAAAAGCGGTATTGATCGAGCCTTTCGCTGTGGTTGTGCATGCTCTGCAAAAAGTCCGCCTTGGCAAAGACTGTACGGTTTGCGTCGTTGGTTGCGGCAACGAGGGGATGTTGGCGGCGGCGCTGGCCAGCCATTTGGGGGCAAAGGTGACGGCAATTGACATTAACCCGCGGAAACTGGATTTGGTAAGCAAACTCGGCGAGGGTATTCAGGCAGTTTTGCCACAGGCGGTACAACAGGCAACTTTTGATGTGGTCATTGAGGCGGGGGGAACCAAAGGCGCCGTTGAGCAGGGAATTCAGCTTGTTCGTCCGGGTGGGGAGATGGTTGTGATCGGACTTGCGCAGGAAGCGATTTTGCCGGTGGCACATATGGTTCGCAATGAATTAACTTTGTTCGGAACGATTATTTACAATTTTCCCGACGATTATTTACGGGCGATCGACTATCTGCTCGACCCCTCCTTTCGCGCTGATGCCATCATATCTTTGACGCTGCCGATTACTGCTTATCGGCAAGCATTTGAAAGCGCTTTAACTGGCGATCATGGAAAAATTATACTGGACTTTAAGGGGGTTTGAACAAAATGAAACGAGTAATGAAAATGAACTGGAACCGGATGCCAAAAATTATAATTGTCTCTTTGTTATCTTCCATGCTTGCCTTAACGGGCTGTTCTACGCAAACGGCCAATCCGTCCGTTCAAAGCGGGGCACAGAACACCGCCGGCCAAAACACGGCCAGCCCGACGGAAGCAAGAGTGATGAAGCTGGCTGTCGTTACCGCAAAAGACAGGTCGCTGACCAAGGGGCTGGAAAAGTTCGGCGAGATTTTGGAGAAAGAGTCAGGCGGCTCTATCAAGGTTGAGGTGTACCCGGACGGACAACTGGGTGGTGACCGTGCCGTGTTTGACGCGATGAAAGTGGGCACGATCCAAGGCTCTACCATGTCAAGCGGGCCGATCGCCGTCGATGCCAAACGTTTCAACGCATTGGATTTGCCTTTCCTGTTCAAGGATGAGCAAACTGCCTATGAAATTTTGGATGGACCCATCGGCAAGGAACTGCTTGACGATCTTCCGGCGGTGGGCGTAATCGGTTTGAACTACTGGGAAAACGGATTCCGCAATTTGACCAACGGCAAGAGAGAAGTAAAGAGGGTGGAAGATATTGCAGGCCTGAAAATCAGGACGCTGGAAAACGATTTGCATCTTGACATGTGGAAGCAACTGGGGGCGATTCCGACGCCGATGGCGTTTACCGAGCTGTTTACCGCGCTGGAACAAGGCGTCGTTGACGGTCAGGAAAATCCGGCGGGCAACGTCACAACCTCCAAATTTTACGAGGTGCAAAAATACTATACGAAGACAGGGCACGTATACAATGCCAGCCCGTTCTTGATCAGCAAGAAGTTTTGGGATTCCCTGTCGGATCAAGAAAAAGAATGGGTAACCAAGGCGGCCGAAGAGGCGAAAGTGTATCAGCGCCAATTAAATCAGGAAGAGACACGACAAGCCGAGGAGTTTCTCGCCAAAAACGGCATGGTGGTTACGGAACTGAGCGACGAAGAAAGGAAGCGGTTCGTTGAGAAGGTTCAACCTGTCTACGACAAATACGCCAGCGAACTGGGCGAAGATTTTGTCAAGAAGTTGAAGCAAGCCAATCAGTAAGGCGGCAAGGGAGAAAAAACGTAAGGAGGTGTCAGCAGGAGGGCCCTCCTTACGATATTTGCACAAGGCTGTCGTCCGTGGCGGCAGACCGATCGGTTGGGAGGGAGCATCCTTGGGAAAAGTTTTTGGCCTTATATCCAAGCTGGCGGACTTGTTGATGGCGGTCTGCTTGGCCGCCATGGCGATTCTCGTATTTTTCAATGTGGTGCTGCGCTACGCTTTCCATTCGGGGATCGCCTGGTCAGAGGAAATGTCCCGCATTTTGTTCGTGTGGCTTACGTTTCTCGGAGCGATTGGCGCATTAAAAGATAATCAGCATCTCGGGGTGGACATGTTTGTGAGAAAATTGCCGCTGCCGGCAAAACGGATCATCTTTTTCATCGGTAACTTGATTATTCTTTACGTGCTCTGGCTTGTGTTCGACGGCAGTTGGAAAACGGCACTGGTCAGTACGAATGCCCTCTCTCCCGCGACCGGACTGCCGATGTCGTACATTTATGGCATCGGAATTGTAATGAGCGTTGCCATGGCTCTTATTATTTTGCTAAACCTGTACCGCGTGTTATTTCAAAGAGAATTTGTTCCGTTTCAAACCGTAAACGGATCGGAAGAGGAATTGCTGCAGTCCAGTCAGTTGGACTGGGAAACGCAGCAAAAACAGGCATCAGTTGGGGGGAGCGGCTCATGTCATTAGTTGTGTTTGTCAGTTCTCTGGTTGGCGTGATGGCGCTGGGCATTCCGATTGCCATGGCCTTGCTGGTCAGCGGCGTGGCCTTAATGATTTACCTGGACATTTTCGACAGTCAGATCATTGCGCAAAATTTGATCAATGGCGCAAACAGCTTTCCGATGTTGGCCGTGCCCTTTTTCATTTTGGCCGGCGAGCTGATGAACGAAGGCGGAATCTCCAAGCGAATCATCAATTTTGCGATGTCTATCTTTGGCCATATCCGCGGCGGTCTCGGCTATGTAGCGATCGTTGCCAGCGTGCTGTTCGCAGGTTTATCCGGCTCGGCTGTCGCGGATACGGCGGCGCTTGGCGCGATTCTGATCCCGATGATGGTCAAGGCGGGGTACAACCGCAATCGTTCCACCGGCCTGCTTGCCGCTGGCGGCATCATCGCGCCGTTGATTCCGCCCAGTATTCCGTTCATCATTTTTGGCGTCTCGAGCGGTGTCTCGATCACAAAATTGTTTATCGCCGGAATCGTGCCCGGGCTGATGATTGGGCTTGGGCTTATGTTGATCTGGTGGTTGCTCATGCGCAAAGACAAGGTGGAAGTGTATCCGCGCAAATCGTGGAGGGATATTTGGCAAGCGGCTCGTCAAGCCATCTGGGCGCTGCTTCTGCCTGTCATTATTATCGCTGGGCTGCGCGGCGGAATCTTCACGCCTACGGAAGCTGCTGTCGTCGCCGCTTTTTATGCGCTGTTGGTCGGATTGCTGATCTATCGGGAATTGAACTGGAGAAGTTTGTACAACGTGTTGGTGGCAGCGGCAAAAACCTCCAGTGTCGTGATGTTTCTCGTCGCTGCTGCAATGGTAACCGCCTGGCTGATAACCGTCGCGAATGTTCCGGCAGCGATGGGAGAATTGCTTGAACCGCTGATTGACAACCCGTTGCTTCTCCTGCTTGTCATCAATGCGCTGGTGCTATTGGTAGGAACGGCAATGGATTCGACTCCGACTATTCTCATTCTTACCCCGGTATTGATGCCGATTATCAAAATGGCTGGAATTGATCCGGTGTATTTCGGTGTGCTGTTTGTGTTGAACAACTGTATCGGTTTGCTCACACCGCCTGTCGGAACCGTCCTGAACGTCGCCTGCGGAGTTGGCAAGATCGGTCTGGAAGAGATCATGAAAGGGATCTGGCCGTTTTTATTGCTGGAAGTCATTATCCTGCTCCTGCTTACACTATTCCCCTCGCTTGTTTTGGTACCGCTTGAATGGTTGACGTAAGATGAACGGAACGGAGCGCGGTGTGCCATAAACAAAGACTCGTCGGGAATAATGGCAGGATGCGACGGCTTCCTTAATCGTTCGCGGCAGTAAAAAGAAAATCTCCCTCTGGCAAAGGCGGAACGTATTTCGATCCGTTTTGAAGAGGGAGACGGTGTCAACCGAATCTAGTCGCGATTGGGCTGGTATAAATCCCAGGCCAATTTGATCGATTCGACGATTTGCTCGGCGGCCGTTTCAGCATCGATTTGGTTGGTGGAGATTTTGGAATGATGAATGGCATAGGCCGATTTTCTGCTCAAGAACAATTCCTCGATTTGATCGAGTGTTTTGTTCTGCAAGATGGGCCTGCTGTCAATGATCAGGGGAATGCGTTCCTTCCACGACTCCCAGGACAAATCAATAAAGTAGACGATGCAGTGCGACAGACACACTTTGCGCACATCCTCGTTCAAATAAGCCCCGCCGCCCAGAGAAATGATCTTCAGGCGCGTATTTGTGCAAAGCGAGACGATCAGGTCCCGTTCCATCTGGCGAAATACCGGCTCCCCCAACTCTTGGAATATTTGCGGTACCGGCCTATTGTGGCGTTTCTCCAGTTCCTGGTCAATATCGATAAAATCGCGGTAGAGCTTTTTGGCAACGAGCTTTCCAATTGTCGTTTTGCCCGCCCCCATGAAACCGATGAAAACAATATTCCGTTCGCGAATCGGTATTTCCGTATGTTCAGTCATCTTTAACTCTCTTCCTATCGATTTATGTTTTGTTGCGCCGTTTCCACTTCCTGTATGCGTATATTATGATTGGCGCAATTAGCTTGTGTCAATGCTATTTGTCTCGGGTGAAAGGGGAGATTTTTGCGATGGAATGGCAACAGCTTGAGTATTTTCAATCTTTGGCCAAGTATCAAAACTTTACAAAAGCGGCAGATGAACTGGCGCTTACCCAGTCGGCGTTGAGCCGTTCGATCGCCAAGCTGGAGGAAGAATTGGGCGTTCCTTTGTTTGACCGCAAAGTACGGGGGGTGACCTTGAATCAGTATGGGCAAATTCTTTTGCCGTATGTGAACCGGGCGATTCAGGAGATCAACATGGCTATTCAGGAGATTAAGGAACTGGATGATCCTTTCAACGGGACCATTTCGCTTGCCTTCATTCATACGCTTGGCTCCAGCTTTGTGCCGGACTTTATCAGCAAATTTCGGGAGCAGTACCCCGGCATCCAGTTTCAGTTGACGCAAGATACAACACGGACGATTATGAATCTGCTGGAAACGGGGCAAATCGACCTCGGTTTTTGCACCCCGAACGAGCAGATGAAACATAAAAATATCGAATCTTTGCCGGCAATCGATGAGCCGTTGTATTTGATCGTTCCCAAACATCACCGACTGGCCGATCAGCAGCAAGTGGAACTGCGTGAGGTCGCGGAAGAACCGTTTGTTCTGTACAAGCATGAGAGCGGAATCCGCGAAGTGATTGACAAGCTGTGCCAGGAGGCGGGGTTCCAGCCGAAAGTTTCCTTTGAGGGAGTAGGCGATGCGACGATTGCCGGCTTTGTGGCAGCCAATTTTGGCGTAGCTTTAATTCCGTTCATCCCGGGGCTTGATCTGGAGAAAATAGCCGTTTTGCCTGTCAGCAAACCGCGTTGCAGAAGGGTAATTCAGATGGTCTGGCGGTCCGACCGCTACAAGTCGCCAGCTGTGGAACGATTTCAACGATTCATTCAGCAAAACTTGTCCGAAACAGAATAGCCAATTCCTAAAACTCATGGAAAACATGAGTTTTATTCATTTTATAAATACATAATCTCCCGCTATACTGTGAGCAAAAGGCAAAGAGAGGTGGAGATGCACGATGAGCAGGAGCGCCTTAGATGCTTACGCCAACGGGGCCGCCTGGTGGGATACGGCCATCAGCGACATCAAGAAAAACGAAATTATCATCAGAGGCTATCCGATCGAAGAGTTGATTGGAACGCTCTCTTACGGTCAGATGCTCTATTTGCTGCTTTGCGGGGAAGTGCCTAGTGTGAAAAAAGCGCGTCTGCTTGAAAGCGTTTTAGTTGCCGGCGCCGATCACGGTCCGCGAGCGCCATCAATTGCGGCGGCAAGAATGGCGGCGACTTGCGGGATCTCTTTTAATTCCTGCGTGGCAACCGGCATTAACGTGTTGGGCGACATTCACGGGGGCGCTGCCGAAAAGGCGATGCAACTGTTCTATCAGACAAAGCTGTTGGCCGACGCTGACCCGTCCCGCGATCTTGCCCAAGTGGTGGCGGAACAGCTGGATCAGATGGAGAAGCAGGGGGAAAAGCTGCCCGGACTCGGACATCAGCTCCACGACGCTGACCCGCGGATTAGCAGATTGTACGCATTGGCCCGGCCGCTTGTCGAAGAGGGAGAAATCTCCGGCATTTATTTGCAGATGGCAGAACAATTCCGTCACCAACTGGAGCTGCGCAAAAAGCGGAAAATGACGATGAATGTGGATGGAGCGGCCGCCGCCATCCAGTGTGAACTGGGCATTCCGGCTGAAGCGGCAAAAGGAATCTTCGCCTTGTCGCGGGGGATGGGGATCGTCGCTCACGCTTATGAGGAATTGCAAAATCGAGTGTTGATCAAAGGGCCTTGCCCCAACCGGGAAGACCTGGTTCGCTACTCCGGACCAGCGCTGCGGCATCTCGAAACATGAAAGGAACGAAGGAGAGAAAAGACAAAGAACAGCCGGGAGGTGAACGAAACCGCGTGTTGGAACTGATTTTAAAAAAACCATATGAAATGGAGCTGCGGGAGTCAACCGTTTTGCCTCGGCCAAGCGGTGACGAGGTAAAAATCAGACTGATTTACGGCGGTATCTGCGGTACCGACTTAAGCGTGTTCAAAGGGACGATCCATTATGCCACGTATCCGGTACGGCCGGGCCATGAATTGCTGGGCACGATCGTGGAAGCGGGAGAAAAAGCGCGGTATCCGGTTGGCACACGGGTGGTTGTTCTGCCCAACACCTTTTGCGGACAATGCGACAAGTGCCGAATAGGCAAAACCAATATATGCCGCCACAAAAAATCGCTCGGGATCAATACAGACGGCGGTTTTTCTCAAGAATTTGTCATCTCCTCCCGTTTTGTGCTGCCAGTTCCGGCTGAACTGCCGGACGAAAAAGCGATCCTGATTGAACCGTTTGCGGTGGTCGTACACGCTTTTCAAAAAGTAAACGTGAACAAAGACACATCCGTCGCCGTTATCGGGTGCGGCACGGAAGGAACATTGGCTGTTCTGCTGGCTAGTCATCTGGGAGCGGAAGTGACCGCAATTGACATCAATCCAGCCAAACTGGACATGGTCAAAGGGATGGCTCCACATGTGCGTACGCTTCACACTGAGCAGTGCGCTGGACAATCGTTTGACGTCGTGATCGAGGCAGCGGGAGCGAAGGACTCGATTGAAACGGGCATGAAGCTGGTTACACCCGGCGGTTCCATGGTGCTGATCGGGATTACGCAGGAAACCCGTTTCCCGGTAGCGCATGTCGTGCGTAACGAGCTTACCCTCTATGGCTCGATCATTTACACGTTTCCCGATGACTTTTTGGAAACGATGCAGTATTTAAGCAACGACCAATTTCAGGTTGAACCGGTAGTCTCCAAGGTTATGCCAGTTTCTGAATTCAGGCAAGCTTTTGAAAACGCTTCCTCTGGAAGTTTTGGGAAAATTATTCTTGATTTTAGGGGGGCTTAGGATGAAAGAACTGATCTCACATCAGTTGGTTAAATATTTGGAACAACGGGGAGTCGAATATTTGTTTGGTCTGTGCGGTCATACCAACATTGCCGTTCTTACCGCACTGGAGAATAGCCGGATCAAATTTGTCAGCACCCGGCACGAGCAAGTTGCTGCCCATATCGCTGACGGCTATGCCCGGGCGAAAAAACAGACGGCAGTATTGCTGAGCCACCTGGGGCCAGGCCTGACCAATGCGACGACCGGCGTAGCCAACGCCGCCCTTGATTCAATTCCGATGGTTGTAATCGCCGGCGACGTGCCGAGTCACTATTACGGGAAACATCCCCACCAGGAGGTAAACCTGCACGCCGATGCCTCGCAATACGAGATTTACCGGCCCTTTGTCAAACGCGCCTGGCGGGTTGATCGTCCCGACTTGTTCCCGCAAATACTGGAAAAGGCATTTCAACTGGCGGAAAGCGGGCGGCCAGGTCCTGTCCTTGTATCTGTCCCGATGGATATTTTCTCAATGGAAATCGATGTTGAGCTGTTTGAGAAGGTAAAGAAGCATACCCGCAAATTGCACAAACCGTCGCTCGATGAGGAAGTTGCCAAACGGATCGTGCAGCAACTGATTGAAGCCCGTAACCCGGTGCTGTACGCAGGGGGAGGAATTTTGATTGCCGATGCTGCTGCAGAATTACGGGAATTGGTCGACCATTTGAGTATCCCGGTGGCCCACAGTTTGATGGGCAAAGGAGCGCTTCCGGATGACCATCCTTTGACATTGGGCATGACCGGTTTTTGGGGAACGAAATTTATCAATGACACTACCCGCAACGCCGACTTGATTCTGGCGCTGGGCACCCGTTTTGCGGAAGCCGACGCAAGCTCATGGGAAAATGACTACACCTTCGACATTCCCAAGACCAGGCTCATCCATATTGACATCGATCCGAGCGAAATTGGCCGTAACTATCCGGCGGAAATCGGCGCGGTTGCCGACTTGAAGCAAGCCTTGACTGTCTTGAATCGCGTAGCCAAAGAACTGCTGCCGCAGGGCAAGAAAAACGAGGAACTGAAACAGAAAATCGCGGCCAATCGCGCGGAGTTTCAGGCAAAGAACCAAGTGCATATCCAATCGGACGCCTTCCCGATGACACCGCAGCGAATTTTGCAGGAGGTTCGCGAAGTGCTGCCGCGCGATGCCATCATCACCACTGATGTCGGCTGGAACAAAAACGGCGTCGGACAGCAATTTCCGATTTATGAACCGGGTACTGTACTCACGCCGGGCGGTCTGGCAACGATGGGGTTTGGCGCACCGGCCGCACTTGGAGCAAAATTGGCCAGACCGGAGCGTGTCGTATTGTCATTGGTCGGGGACGGCGGTTTCGGGCAAAATCCGGCGGTGCTGGCGACAGCGGCAGAGGAAAACATCCCCGTTGTCTGGGTAATCATGAACAATTGCGCTTACGGAACAATCGCCGGGCTGCAAAAGGCGCATTTTGGCACAACACTGGGCACGTTGTTCAAGCGGAACGGGCAACCGTATTCGCCTGATTACGCCGCAATTGCCCGCGCTTACGGCATTGATGGCGTGAAGGTAGAGTCAGCAGCAGCGTTCAAGGAAGTGTTGACACAAGCGATTGCCGCCAACAAACCGTTCGTTATCGATGTTCATATGCAGAATATTCCGACTCCGACCGAAGGGCATTGGAACATCGTCGATATTTATTCACCTGGCCATAAAGTTCATCACGTCGCGGTAGACGCGTAAATCAAGGAGGCAATGCCGTATGGGAGAAGTAAAAGTGAGAGCAACCGAGTTGACGGAGGAGCAAAAGCTTGAGCTGGATCAGGCGTTTGAGCGCGCCAGAAAAGCATTGGCCATCATCGAGACTTATGATCAGGCGCGCGTCGATCGCTTATGTCAGGCTGTGGCCTGGGCTGTCGCCAACAAAAAAACTTTTTCCCGTCTGGTCGAGATGGGTATTGAAGAAAGCGGACTGGGCGATCCGGTCAGCAGGATGGGCAAACGGTTTAAAATTCGCGGTGTCTTGCGCGATGCGCTGCGGCAAAAGAGCGTGGGGATCATTGAGGAAAATCCTGAAAAGGGAATTGTCAAATACGCCAAACCGGTCGGTATTATCGCCTCGATCGTCCCGACGACCAACCCTGATCTGACACCAGCCGGCACGGCGATTTATGCGATCAAGGCGCGCGATGTCGTGATCTACTCCCCGCATCCGCGTTCCAGGAAAACATCATTTGAGACCGTCCGCCTGATGAGAGAAGCGCTGGAGCGGGAAGGCGCGCCGGCAGATATTTTGCAATGCCTGACCAATGTGAACATTCCGATGACCAAAGCTTTGATGGAACGGGCCGATCTCGTTCTTGCCACCGGCGGGAAAGACATGGTGAAAAGCGCCTACAGTTCGGGTACGCCGGCGTATGGCGTAGGGGCGGGCAACGCCACGATGATTATTGACGAGACGGCGGACACGGCGGAAGCCGCTTATAACACCATGTTGAGCAAAACGTCCGATTTTGGTTCGGGCTGTTCGGCTGACGGCAACTTGATCATTAGCGCACAGATTTTTGATGAAATGCTGGAACAACTGGTCAAAGTAGGCGGATATTTGGCGAGCGAGGAAGAGAAAGCCAAGCTGCGCGCTGTCATGTGGGATGATCAGGGGCGCCGCCTGCCGACGACTGTCGCCCTCGCACCGCAAAAGCTGGCGGAAATCGCCGGGTTTTCCATTCCTAAGGACCGCAAGTTCATCATCGTCCGTGGCGATGGCATCGGCAAGCAGTATCCCTTTTCCGGCGAAAAACTGACCACTCTGTTGGCTGTGTACAAGTACGAGGGGGAGTTTGAGAATGCGCTCGACATGATGCGCGCGATTTATGAAGTCGGCGGAAAGGGCCATTCCTGCGGGATTTATTCGTTTAACGATGACCATATTCATCGCCTTGCCCTGGCGGCACCGGTCAGCCGGATTATGGTGCGCCAGCCGCAATCGAAAGCGAATGCCGGTGCATTCAACAACGGAATGCCGATGACATCCAGTCTCGGCTGCGGAACTTGGGGCGGAAACATCATCTCGGAAAATGTGCATCTCAAACATTATATGAATACGACTTGGGTTTCTCGCCCGATCCCGGAAGACAGACCTTCCGATGAGGAGTTATTCGGCCCATTTTACGATCCAGCGTTGGAACAATGAGCCGACTCGCTGCATCCAGACGATAGGAGGAGATCAGAAGTGGCCAAACAATATTCGCTTGCCTATCTCACTGTGTTGGGCTGTCCCCCGGATGAAATGATTGAGATCGCCGCGCGAGCCGGGTATGATTTCGTCAGCTTGCGCCCCATTTATATGGGGCTGCCTGGCGAACCGAATTACTCTTTGGCCGATAACCGCGATTTGATGAAAAAGACAAAACGGGCGCTGGCCGAAACGGGAGTCAAGCTGCTTGATATCGAATTGGCACGTATTTATGACGGCGTAGAGCCGAAGCGGTACCTGCCCTCGCTGGAAGCGGCAGCCGAACTCGGCGGGCGACATGTTCTGAGCAGTATCTGGACGGACGATCGCAATCTTGCCATTGAGCGCTTTGCAGAATTGTGCGACTTGGCCAAACCGCTTGGACTGACTGTAGAGCTGGAGTTCGTCCCGATTGCCAGTGTCCGCAACCTTCACGGCGTGCTTGACATCCTGAACGCCGTCAAGCGGGAAAACGCCGGTGTGATGCTTGATATGCATCATTTCCACCGCTCTGGCGACAAGGTCGAGGATCTGGATCAAGTACCTCGCGATTGGTTCCGGTTTCTCCATCTTTGCGACGCGCCGGCGGAAATCCCCGCATCCGCAGAAGAGATGACACGGATTCTTCGCGAGGCTCGATTATACATCGGAGAAGGCGGCATTGATATCGCTGGGATTGTAAATCGGCTTCCGGAGATCCCTTGTTCGATTGAGCTGCCGAATACGAAACGTTCACAAGAATTGGGCTATGCGGAGTTTGCCCGCCGCTGTTTGGAATCGGCCAAGGCGTATTTTGCAAAACAGCCGCGCGTTGAACAAGTGTTTTTACACTCGGCGACTCCGAAATAAATTTGGCAGAGGAGAAGAAGGCAGATGAAAAAGATATTGATGCTGCACGGAATCAATCACAATATGTTTGGAAAAAGGGACCCCCAACAATACGGGACCGTCACCTTGGAAGAGATCAACGGGCGTTTGGCCGAGCTGGCAGCAGAGTTGGGCGTTGAAGTGGAATGCTTCCAAACTAACCATGAGGGAGAGATGTGCGAACGCATCCATCGGGCTTTTCAGGAGGAAGTGGCGGCCGTAATGATTAACGCGGGGGCTTGGACGCATTACAGCTACGGCCTGCGGGACGCCCTCGCGATTTTAACCGTGCCGATCATTGAAATTCACATGTCCAACATTCACGCCCGAGAAGCCTTCCGCCACCATTCTGTGTTTGCCGAGATCGCCAAGGGACAAATTTGCGGATTTGGTATCGATAGTTATCTCTTGGGGCTGAGGGCTGCTGTGGCATCGCTGAAATCATAGAAAAAGTTCGGGATTCCCCAAAGGAATCGCAAAAAATGGGGTGAAAATCCGCTAGTGATCGTTTATACTATTATTCAATAATTTTAAAAATTAAAAAAATATGAACCGAAGGGGAATGTTACATGAGGCGTAAGATATTTTATTTTGCAACCGCTTTCAGTGTGGTGATGCTCTTGCTGGCAGGTTGCAGTTCACAGAGCGCTTCTCCCTCCGGCAATGCGCAGGGCCAGGCAGCAACAGAAGGCGGCAGCTACCCTGAAAGTGCGATTACCGGAGTGATTCAGTGGGGCGCCGGCGGAGCGTTGGACACAATGTCTCGCAAAATTGGTCCGCTCGTTGAAAAGTATCTCGGCCAATCTCTTGTTCTGACCAACAAGCCCGGGGCAACCGGAGCGATTGCGATGCAGTATGTCAACGATAAAAAGTCCGATGGATATACGTTGCTGTTTGCCGCAGAGAATCCCGCTCTTTACGGCGTCCTCGATATTTCTGACATCGGTTTTCAAGATTTTTACCCGATCAACATCATGGCGCGAGGGGTAGCTACCGTCGTCGTGCCGGGAGATTCGCCCTATCAAACACTGGATGATTTGATCAAGGATGCCACCGCCAACCCTGGCAAAGTAAAGATGGGTTCAACCGGACCGGGGGGGCTTCCGTTTACGGTAACGACCATGCTCGGTACTGTGACGAACACCAAGTACAACATGGTTCCTTTTGACGGTGACGGTCCAGCCTTGACCGCGTTGCTCGGCGGGCATCTCGACGCTTCCGTTTTAGGTCTGCCGGCCGCGATTGAAAATGCCAAAGCTGGAAAGGTCCGTGTCCTGTCCGTCATTAATAAGGAAAGAGTAGAAGAATTGAAAGACGTTCCGGCTGTAACCGAATCGCTGCCGGAAATGGAAAAGTTCCTGCCGTGGGGACCGTTCTATGGCGTTTGGGTGAAAAAAGACACACCTGACGAAATCAAGAAAGTGTTGGCGGAGAAGTTCGCCCAAGCCCAACAAGATCCTGATTTCCAGGAGTTTTTGAAACTGTCCAGCTCTCTTTCCGTGAATCTGACCGGAGACGAGGCTGTGAAGTATTGGAAAGATTGGCAGTCGACTACGGCCTGGCTGTTGCAGGATGCGGGAGCGGCCAAAGTAAATCCGGCCGATTTGAAAATTGAGAGAAAGAACTAGGTGATGAGATGAAAGCGGGTAAAACAGTTTCCGTTCTCCTAATCGCGCTTAGCCTTGCTGTCGTGGTGCTGGCTTACAACATCGAAGATCAGAATATGTTTGACCCGTCGTCTGCTTCCTTTTTTCCTGGCCTAGTTGGTGCCATCATGTTGATCAGCGCATTGCTGATTGCCTGGAGGGGGAGACAGTCGCCCTCTCCGGTGCCTGAAGCGCCCAAAGCAGAGAGGTCGGGGGAAAAAGCAGATGAAGAAGTGGAAGATTTGTATGAAAAAGAAGCGATCACCCAAAAGGAGATCAACATTCGACTGCTTTTGTTTACAGGGCTGGTTGTGCTGTTTGCGATTCTCATGAATTACTTTAACTTTATGCTCCTCTCCTTCCTGTTTCTGTTTGCCGCCATGCTTTTGCTCAGCAGGCAGAAGATGTTTCGGAGCTTTGTCGTCTCCGCGGTGATGTCTATCGCTTGTTACTATATATTTGCCCATGTCTTCCACATCGTGTTTCCATCGTAAGGAGAGGATAAAATGTTGGACCAGATCCTTTTGCCCTTCCTGGATCTTAAAATGTTAATTCTCATTGCCCTCGGAACCCTTTTCGGCGTTATTAAAGGACTGTTGCCGGGCTTATCCGTGACAATGGCAGTCACCCTGCTCGTATCGCTGACGTATACCTGGGATACGGTTGCTGCGATGGTTACGATGATTGCCGTGTATTATGGCGGCGTATATGGCGGCGCGCGTTCCGCAATTTTGGTCAATATCCCTGGTTCTGCCTCTTCCTTGGCAGCAACCTTTGACGGGTATCCCTTGACGAAAAGAGGAGAAGCGGGGATTGGCATTGGCTTGTCAACCGTTTACGCCGCGATCGGGGGCGTGATCGGCCTGTTGTTCCTCGGTCTGGCAGCACCCTATCTGGGCGAACTTGCCCTCGGTTTTGCCGCCCGTGATTACTTTTTGATTATGTTTCTCGGTTTGCTGCTCGTGGGAGGACTGAGCGAAGGTTCCATGCCGAAAGCGATTTTTGTCGCGGGTGCAGGCATCATTCTCGGTTTGGTGGGGATGGACTCGCTGACTGGGGTGGAACGCTTTACATTCGGCAACCTGGAGTTGAAGAGCGGCATCAATTATATCGCCTGTATGCTGGGACTGTTCGGTTTGTCGGAAGTGCTGATGCAGCTGCACAACCTGGGCAAGACCAAAGTCAATGTCGTGATTGGCAAACTGCTTCCGCCGCTGATTTATTTGATTAAATTTTTACCCCTCACCATCCGCACGTCGCTGATCGGCGTAGTGATTGGCATTTTGCCAGGGGCCGGAGGGGAGATTTCTTCGTTGATCGCCTATGACCACGCCAAAAAAACGGTGAAAAATCCGACCCGACCGTTTGGCAAAGGCGCGTACGAGGGGTTGATTGCGCCGGAAGTGGCGATTATGTCCACCAACGGAGGCGCGATGATCCCGATGCTTACCTTGGGAATTCCGGGCGATGCGGTCACGGCCGTCCTCATCGGGGCGATGACCATTCACGGGTTGAAGACAGGACCGATGCTGATGGTGGAGTCACCGGAGATCTTCTGGATTATTCTCGGTGCGGCCATCGCGTCCATTTTGTTCATCGTGGTCTGGGGCCTTTCGGCTGTTTCCTTTTTCGCCCGCGTCATTTTGATTCCGAAATATATTTTGATGCCGGTGATTATTTTCTTCACCGTAATCGGCGCTTACGGGATTAACAACAGCGTCGTGGATGTGTATTGGATGATCGCTTTTGGCGTGATCGGCTACTTGTTGAAATTGCACAAGTTTCCGACTGGGCCGATGGTTTTGGGAATTATTCTCGGGCCGCAAATGGATACCAACCTGCGAAGAGCGATTATTTCCGAAGAAGGAAGCATTCTCGGATTTCTGACGAGCTTGTTTACGAACCCGATCAGCTTGATCTTGACCTTGTTTGTGCTGTTTACCCTGTTGTCCCAAACCGCCCTCTTTAAAAAGTGGAGGCAGCAGTTGTTGCGAAGAAAAGGACAGGCGGCAACAGAGGATCAGCAAGCCGGGGTGTGACCGTCTTTATATGTCGTGTAAATCCCTCCGCACTCTGGGAGGGATTGTTTTGTTAACTCGGTGAAAGGAGCAGCGACAATGAAGTATTTGACCATACCAGGGGTGGACAAACCATTATCCCGCCTGATTCTGGGCACTTCCGGTTTGTCCCGGGACAAACAAACGGCCTTTGCCCTGCTGGACGCTTTTGTTGAGCTGGGAGGGAATACGCTGGACACCGCTCATCTATACAATCAAGGAAAGAGCGAGCAAATGATTGGCGACTGGTTGCAAGCGCGAAGGAATCGTGAAGCTATCGTGATTATGGATAAGGGAGGACACCATTTCGTTTCAGAGGATGGCCGGCACGATCCATCGTCCAGCAGAGTGAATCCGAAAGACATTACGCAAGATTTGCTGGAAAGCTTGGAAAGACTTCAGGTCAATTATATTGATCTTTATGTGCTCCATCGGGATGATCTTGCCGTACCAGTCGATTTATTAATGGATATGTTGGAGGAACATATACGGGCAGGCCGGGTAAAAAGGGCAGGTGTGTCCAACTGGTCCTGTGAACGAATCGAGGCGGCCAATCGTTATGCAGATCAAAAAGGGTACCATCGATTGGTGGTCAACAGCCCGTCGTTTAGCCTGGCCCGGAACAATGAACCGCGTTGGCCCGGTACGGTTTACCTTGATCAGGAATATAAACGATGGCATCAGCGTACGCAGATGCCTGTGCTATCGTGGGCGTCGCAGGCGAGCGGGTTTTTTACGGGTCGGTTCACACCCGGAAACAAGCCGAATCCGGACATCGCACGGGTCTATTACAATGATGACAATTGGGAACGTTACCGTCGTGCCAGCGCCGCAGCAGAGCGGTTGGGAGCTTTTTATACGGCGAATCACGTCGCGTTGGCATACGTGTTGAATCAACCGTTTCCAACCTGCGCCATTATCGGTCCGCAGACGGTCGAAGAATTGCGGGACTGCTTCCTGGCGATGAATTTGGACATCTCGGCCGAAGAATTGCAGTGGATCAATCTGGAAAGCGAAAGCTGGAGAGCACCATAGCGTGCTCTTTTTTTGTTGCAGCAGAATTCTGAATCCTCCTCTGGCATGTGTAGTCTGCCTAAAATAGCAAATAATAGTAGAGGCTGTCCCATATGCGTTCGTTTGCCTTGATTCAAAAAGGAGGGTGTTCCAATGGCTGATTCATCGAGAAAAGCAGCAGAACCGTTTGTTCCCTATATTCCCGCTTCTCGGTCACTGCCGGAACTAACGGCAATCGCGATTATCCTGGGAATCATACTGGCAGTTGTGTTTGGTGCGGCCAATGCTTATTTGGGATTAAAGATTGGATTGACCGTCAGTGCGTCGATTCCCGCCGCAGTCATCTCGATGGCGATTTTGCGGGGGATCTTTCGGCGTCAATCCATCCTGGAGAACAATATTGTACAAACGATGACGACTGCCGGCGAAGCGGTGGCAGCAGGAGCAATCTTTACCATCCCCGCCCTGTTTTTTTGGGAGATGACGCCAAGTCAGACGATGATCGCCTTTATCGTGCTGACGGGTGGGATTCTCGGGGTATTGATGATGGTTCCTTTGCGGAAGATGTTAATTGTCAATGAACATGGCCACTTGCCCTATCCGGAAGGGACAGCTTGCGCGGAAGTTTTGATCTCGGGTGAGACGGGGGGCACCAGCGCCAAACTGGTCGTAGCCGGATTTGCCATCGGCGGCTTGTTTAAAGCGCTGGGAGATGGCTTTCTCTTGTTCAAGACGGAGGTGGAAACGGGAATTTACCGGTTTAAAAACGCGGTGATCGGGATCGACACGTATCCGGCTTTGCTGGGAGTCGGTTATATTATCGGACCGCGCATCGCTGGACAGATGTTGGCGGGCGGCTTGCTGGCCTGGCTGGTGATTATCCCCATGATCAGCTTTTTTGGCGCAGCCAATCCATATCCGGTCATTCCTGCTTCCGACCCGATTGGCAAGATGGACGCCTGGGCAATCTGGAGTGAATACATTCGCTATATTGGCGCGGGGGCGGTAGCGACAGGCGGATTGATCACCTTGTTGAAAACGCTGCCGACGCTGGGCAGCTCACTGCGGGATACGCTAAAGGGATTCCAGCAGCAAACGAACAGAAACCAGCTCGTCGAACGAACCAACCGCGATATTCCCGCCGGATGGCTGGTGTTGGGCATTATCTTGTTGATCCTGGTCATCGCTTTTGCTCCTTTAACCAACGTAGGATTGATCGGCGGTATCGCCATTGCCATCTTTGGCTTTCTCTTTGTAACCGTAGCATCCCGCATCGTGGGAATTGTTGGCAGCTCCTCATCGCCTGTATCCGGCATGACGATCGCAACGCTGTTGATCGTAACCTTTGTCTTTCATTTATCGGGTATGTCAGGACCAACAGGAATGGTTGCTTCCTTGACAGTGGGGGCAATCGTCTGTACGGCATTAGCCGTTGCCGGCGATATTTCGCAAGACTTAAAAACCGGCTTTCTGGTCGGAGGAACCCCGTGGAAACAGCAAATTGCCATGCTGATTGGCGTACTGGTTTCCGGATTGGTGATCGGGTTTGTGCTGTCCGTGCTCCACGCCACCTATGTGATGGGATCGGAAGTGCTGCCGGCACCGAAAGCCGTTTTGATGAAGCTGATCGTCGAAGGCATTATGGCCAACAATTTACCTTGGGATTTGATTTTCATCGGGGCCGCTTCTGCGATTGTCATTGAATGTCTGGGGCTGAACTCGTTAACGGTGGCTGTTGGCATCTATTTGCCGGTTCATACGAGCACGCCGATCATGATCGGCGGGATTGTTCGCTGGCTGGTGGAGCGGTTGACATCCGACGCGGCGTTGCAAGCAAAGCGCGTGGAGACAGGCACCTTGTTTGCCTCTGGATTGATCGCCGGTGAGTCGCTCATTGGCGTCGTGATTGCGATATTGATTTGGCTGAATGTGAAAATGCCGGAACAGGTCACCTTCCCGAATGGGCTGGTATCCGTCATCTTGTTCTTCATCCTCACCCTGCTATTGTGGTGGGTATCCGTATCGAAGACGGACAATGGAAAACGGAGGTCGTAGCATGCTTGGGTTGACAAGACGTAAAAGAGCGAACCTGCTGCAAATGACACCGATTCTGAAGGAACATGTTCGTCTGCACACAACGGGAGACAAGCATCTGCTGCTGATCCCGCGAACCAGTTGGCTGGAGCGATTCTCTATCCGCTACATGCAACAGCCGAAAATGATTCAGATCGAACTCGATCCATTGGGCAATACGGTGCTGCAATGCTGCACAGGAGCGCATACCGTAAGCGAGATCGCGGAAATTTTGGTCAACCGGTTCGGACAGGAAGCAGAACCGGTTATTCCGCGGTTGGTCAAATTTTTGCAGACCGTTGAATTTAACGGCTGGCTGAATTGGCAACATGAACAGTATGAAAAACAAACAGAGCTGCTTCAACAGTGAAGCAGCTCTTTGATTTATATTGAAGACCAAACGAGATTGTCGGTAAAAAACGGCCGTTCTCCCTGCCTCGACTCCGTTCTTCGCCCGCCAGGAAGCGAAAAGGTTCGCTTGCGACGCTCCCGTGGGCAGCGCAAAAGCAGCGCCGCTGCGCAGTTGTTTCAACGTTACGCTGCTGATCCCCCGGGCCACGTCGCTCGCTGGCCAGGGCCTCGTTAGTCGCTCGGCTTGGAAAACGGCCCATTCGCAATACAACACAAAGTTTGTCAACAAACAGAGCTGCTTCAACAGTGAAGCAGCTCTTGCTTATTTTAACGGACAACGATATTCACCAGCTTGCCTGGAACGGTAATGACTTTTTGTACGGTTTTGCCGGCCACCAGTTCTTGAATGGTGGGGTTATTCATCGCCAGCTGTTCCATTTGTTCCTTGCCGGCATCAACCGGAATCATCAGTTTCTCTTTGACTTTCCCGTTGATTTGCAGAACGATCTCAACCTCGTCCTCAACCAGTTTGGACTCATCGTACTTCGGCCATGGTTCATAGGTGATCGTTTGCGTATGACCCAATTTTTGCCACAACTCTTCTCCCAGGTGTGGGGCGATTGGCGACAGCATTTTGACGAAGCCTTCCATGTAGGCTTTTGGCAATTCGTTCGCTTTGTACGCTTCATTGATGAAGACCATCAATTGCGAAATGCCGGTGTTGAAGCGCAGACCTTCATAGTTTTCCGTTACCTTTTTGACGGTTTGGTGGTAAACGCGTTCCAGCGTATCGGACTGGCAGTTTTCCTTGATTTTCTCGTTCAGTTCGCCATTATCGTTGACAAACAAACGCCATACCCGCTCGAGGAAGCGGCGGGATCCGTCCAAGCCGTTGGTCGACCAGGCGATGGAAGCGTCCAGCGGCCCCATGAACATTTCGTACATGCGCAGCGTGTCAGCGCCGTGGCTTTCCACGATGTCATCCGGATTGACGACATTCCCCTTCGATTTGCTCATTTTTTCATTGTTCTCGCCCAGAATCATTCCCTGATTGAACAGTTTCTGGAATGGTTCTTTGGTTGGCACCACCCCAATGTCGTAGAGGAATTTATGCCAGAAACGAGCATACAGTAGATGGAGAACAGCGTGTTCAGCACCGCCGATATAAATGTCAACCGGCAACCATTTTTTCAGTTTTTCCGGATCAGCCAGCTGCTCCGCGTTGGTTGGATCAATATACCGCAAATAATACCAGCAGCTTCCAGCCCATTGCGGCATCGTATTTGTTTCGCGGCGTCCTTTCAAGCCGGTTTCCGGATCGACGACATTAACCCAGTCGTGAATGTTGGCCAGTGGCGATTCGCCCGTTCCGGAAGGTTTGATTTCGTCCGTCTTGGGCAATACCAGCGGCAGCTGATCTTCAGGCAAGACTTTCATCGTGCCGTCTTCGAGATGGATGATCGGAATCGGCTCGCCCCAATAGCGTTGACGGCTGAACAGCCAGTCGCGCAGACGGTAGGTAACTTTTCGTTTCCCTTTGTTGTTTGCTTCCAGCCATTCGATCATTTTCTGGATCGCTTCTTCTTTGTACAACCCGTTGAGGAAGCCGGAGTTGATATGTTCGCCATCGCCTGTGTAAGCCGCTTCTTCAACGTCACCGCCGGCAATTACCGATTTAATCGGCAAGTTAAAGGCTTTGGCGAATTCGTGGTCGCGCTCGTCATGGGCGGGAACGGCCATAATCGAACCGGTTCCGTACCCGGCCAGCACATAATCGGCAATCCAGATCGGCAATTTTTCGCCGTTGACCGGATTGATCGCATAAGCGCCGGTAAACACTCCGGTTTTTTCTTTATTGAGGTCGGTGCGTTCCAGATCGCTCTTCCGTTTTACTTTCTCCAGATAGGCTTCGATCTCTGCCTTTTGTTCGGGAGTGGCGATTTTTTCGACGAGCTTATGTTCAGGTGCCAGCACAGCATATGTGGCGCCAAACAGCGTATCCGGCCGAGTGGTAAACACGGTAAAAGTCTCATCGTGTCCGTCAACCGCAAAGGTTACTTCGGCCCCTTCGGAACGACCAATCCAGTTGCGCTGCATTTCCTTGATGCTTTCCGGCCAGTCCAACTCTTCCAGGTCGGCCAGCAGCCGTTCTGCATACGCCGTAATCCGCAGCATCCATTGTTTCATCGGGCGCCGTTCAACCGGGTGGCCGCCGCGCTCGCTTTTGCCGTCGATGACTTCTTCGTTGGCCAATACCGTTCCCAATGCCGGGCACCAGTTTACCGGAACCTCATCAACATAGGCCAGGCCTTTTTCATAAAGCTTCGTAAAGATCCATTGTGTCCATTTATAATAATCCGGGTCGGTGGTATTAAGTTCACGATCCCAATCATAAGAGAATCCTAACGATTTAATTTGGCGACGGAAATTGTCGATGTTTCGTTTCGTAAATTCAGCAGGGTCGTTACCGGTGTCCAACGCGTATTGCTCCGCTGGCAAGCCAAACGCATCCCAGCCCATTGGATGCAAAACATCATAACCTTGCATCCGTTTCATGCGGGAAAGAATATCCGTTGCCGTGTATCCTTCGGGATGCCCAACATGCAACCCTGCCCCGGAAGGATAGGGAAACATGTCAAGGGCGTAAAACTTTTGGCGATTGCTGTCATCCAGCGTTTTGAATGTTTTATTTTGCTCCCAGTATTGTTGCCACTTCTTTTCAATTTGTCGGTGATCGAAAACCATGTCAGTGCCTCCTGTCATTCATGTAAGGGATTCCTATAAGAAAACCTCCCATCCCTGAACAAAAGGGACGAGAGGTTGAAATCTTCCCGCGGTACCACCCAACTTAGTGTATAACTACACTCACTCTGCTCCTTAACGCGGAAAACGGCAAATACTACTTGGATGCGCGCGAAGCGACCGTTCATATTTGCAGCTTAAAGGCGAGTTCACGAGCAACCAAGGATTGACTTGCACCAACCGTCAACTCTCTAAACCTGATTTACTCCCTACTGGTCCTTTTCATTGCTTTACCTTATATGATTACTACATTACCATGTATTGTAATTAATTTTTTCATAAACAGCAAGCGTTGAATCAAGTTATTTGTTGCCAATAGAATTTTTTCAGCAGAATAGCGCAAGTTGTGCGATATGTAATATTTGATAGTATATTGTGTTTACTCTCCGCTCTCTGCTAAAATTGTAACATAGACGACATAATTCGACTATTTTTTGTCTGTGCAAAATGGACAACTCTTTTCCCTGATCCGGGATTTTTTGTGTCTTCATTAGATGAACTAACAGAGAGAGAAAAGGGGGTTTCCAATGAAAAAAATTGGACTTGCTTTGCAAATTTTGCTTGGGCTGATCGCCGGGATTATTGTCGGTGCCATCTTCTACGGCAATCCGACGGTTGCCAGCTACTTGCAGCCGATTGGCGACGTCTTTTTGCGCCTGATCAAGATGATCGTGATCCCGATCGTCATTTCCACATTGATTGTAGGTGTAGCGGGTGTTGGGGACACCAAAAAGCTCGGCAAAATCGGCGGGAAAACGCTGCTCTATTTTGAAATTGTCACAACGGTGGCGATTATCATTGGACTGCTTGCAGGCAACCTGTTTCAACCAGGGGCCGGTGTCAATATGCATGACTTGGCCAAAACGGACATTAACAGTTATGTAGAAACGGCGCATAATGCGGAGAGCCACAGCTTGGTCAGCACTTTTGTCAACATCGTGCCGAAAAACATCTTCGAAGCGATGTATAATGGCGACATGTTGGCGATCATTTTCTTCTCCGTCATGTTTGGGTTGGGTGTAGCGGCCGTCGGTGAAAAAGGCAAACCGGTCGTTTCCTTTTTCCGCGGTGTCGCCGATGCAATGTTCTGGGTTACCAATCAAGTTATGAAATTCGCACCATTTGGAGTATTCGCCTTGATTGGTGTTACGGTTTCCAAATTTGGCATCGGTTCGCTGACTCCTTTGGGAAAACTGGTTTTGCTTGTTTATGGCGCGATGATTTTCTTTGTCGTTGTCGTACTTGGGATCGTGGCAAAAATGTCTGGAACGAGTATTTTTTCTCTAATGAAGATTTTGAAAGACGAGATGCTGCTCGCCTACTCCACGGCGAGTTCGGAGGCCGTGTTGCCGAAAATCATCGAGAAGATGGAGAAATTCGGCTGCCCGCAGGCAATTACATCGTTTGTAGTTCCATCGGGGTATTCCTTTAACTTGGACGGTTCTACATTGTACCAGGCGATCGCAGCTTTGTTTATCGCCCAAATGTATGGGATCGATCTTTCGATTGGCACGCAGATCACGCTCGTCTTGGTGTTGATGGTCACATCGAAGGGAATTGCCGGGGTGCCAGGGGTTTCTTTTGTCGTCTTGCTGGCTACACTTGGCTCGGTGGGGATCCCGTTGGAAGGATTAGCCTTTATCGCTGGAATTGACCGCCTGCTCGACATGGCGCGCACGGTGGTCAACGTATTGGGCAATTCCTTGGCCGCAGTGGTTATATCCAAATGGGAAGGCCAATACGATCAAGCAAAAGGTGATAAATACTTGGCAAGTTTGTAGAAAAAGCTGTTGGAAACCGTTTTCGCTGGGGGGTGGACAAAGCCGCCCTGCGAAAGCGGTTGTTTCTTTTCGACAAGAGCACCGATACGGTGCTTTTTTTTATGACGAAATGCGATGACTGCTGCATAGCCCTTTTGCCGGAATTGTTTGGCGACGTTTGCTTGACAAATGATGGCGCCGGGTCGTATATATTCAGTATTGCTTGAAAAATGGTAAAATTCCGCTCGGCAATGGAGGGAACGCGCGTGTCATCTAATCATCTGTCAACAAAGCTTTCCTACAAGTCTGTTCCGATCAATGTGTCCTTTTTTTACGGATGGGTTATTGTTCTGATCAGCGCAATCGGCATTTTCTTTTCCGGACCGGGGCAAACTTATTCCAATTCCGTATTTATTGAGTCGTATATCCATGACTTGCAGCTGGATCGGACGGCCGTATCGGGGATTTACTCATTGGCCACCTTGATTTCCGGATTGCTGCTGTTTCTTGTGGGAAAGGCGGTTGACCGCTATGGCCGGCGGGTAATGATGACTTTGGCCGGCGTTTGTTTGGGGCTTGCCTGTTTTTGGAACAGTACCGTCGCGGGACCGTTCACCTTATTTGTCGGATTTTTTATGGTTCGTTTTTTTGGGCAAGGTTCTCTTACGCTTATTCCCAATACGCTCGTTTCCCAATGGTTTATCAAACGAAGGGGACGCGCCCTCAGTTTCGCCGGCTTGGGAGGATTGCTCGGCGCAGCCTGTTTCCCCCCGCTCGGCAACTGGTTGATCGAAAGCTACGGCTGGCGGGTTGCCTGGATGGTACTGGGGACAGCGTTGCTCCTGATTTTTGTGCCAATCGCCTTCTTTTTCGTGCGAAACCGGCCGGAAGAGGTCGGTTTGCAGCCTGATCAAATCGCTGACAAGCAAGAAGGGGAAGCCGGTTCCAGCCCGGTGACCGATATCTCCTGGACATTGGCCGAAGCGACGAAGACAAGGGCTTTTTGGTTCATGCTGATCTGTACGGCGATCCCGGCAATGATTTATACGGGAGTGACGTTTCAAATTTTCTCGATTATGGAGGAGCATCATATCAGCCGGACGACGACCGCGTTTGTGCTAAGCCTGGTACCGCTGGTAAGCTTCGTTTGTTCGCTTGCTTCCGGTTTTATCGTGGAGCGGGTCAAGGTTCATACGATGTTTGGCCTGACTTTGCTGTTGAATATCGCCGCTCCGCTATTATTGATCTTTGCCCATTCCGATGCGATGGTATTTTGCTTTGCGATTGCCTGGGGAGTAGCGCAGGGCTTTATGAATATTCCGTTAAATGTGGTTTGGCCCAACTACTTCGGCAGAAAGCATCTCGGCAGCATTAACAGCGTGACCACAGCGGCGACGGTGATTGGTTCGGCTCTTGGGCCTATTCCATTCGGCTGGGTCTATGATTATCTTGGCGCATACAACCCGATCTTATGGGTCACGGTCGTTTTTTGGGGCTTGGGTGCATTGCTTGCTTTTTTATCGCCGCAACCGATGCAAAAACCACGCCTGTTGTCTCCTGAAAAGTAACAAATAAAACCACTCGATGGACAGCAGCCACCGAGTGGTTTCGTTATGCTTGCACAATAAAGTTCAATAAAAACAAGGCGCTGATAAAGATCAGGGTCAGCGGCAATTCTCGAACTTTGCGCCGGGCAAATTGGATCAACACATACGCGATGAAGCCAAAGCCAATTCCGTCGACGATACTGTATGTCAGCGGAATCAGGGCAATGATCAAAATGGCGGGAAACGCCTGAGAGAAGTCCTGCAGTGGCAAGTGACGGATATTTTGCACCATCAGTCCGCCAATGATGATCAATACCGGAGCAACAGCCTGATCCGGAATCATTTTGATGACCGGAATAAAGAACAAGGTCAGCAAAAAGAGGAGGCCGGTTGTGATCGCAGTCGTTCCGGTTTTTCCTCCTGCGGCAATTCCGGCGGCGCTTTCCACAGCCGACACTGTGGGAGAGGAACCGAGCAGCCCTGCTCCCATGACCGAGATCGCGTTCGCTTGGTAAGCACGGGAGAACTTCTGTTTGTCTTCAAGCAAGCTGTGCAACAGCCCCATGTTTTCAAAAACAATCACCATCGTGAATGAGAAGGTGGCCATCCAGAAGCCAAATTGACCGAGATCGGCAAAAGACAGCGATCCGACCACGGTGCTGTATTCAGTAAACGAAATGCCCTCCCATTGCATCCCGCTCAAATCAATCAGCCCAAACAGCCAGGCGATCAATGAACTGGTGACGATGCCAATCAGGAAACTTCCCTTTATATTTTTTACATGCAACACAATGTTCAGCACCAGTCCAATCACGGTCACGAGGACAGGCAAGCTGCCGAGATCGCCGAGGGCAACGAAGGTGCTTTCATTATTCACGATGATTCCGCCTTTTTGCAGGCCGATAAAGATCAGGAACAATCCGATTCCGACACTGATCGCTTCCTTCAGGGAAGCCGGAATCGCTTGACTAAGCAGTTGAGCGAGTTTGGTGAAGGCGATCAGGCAAAAAATCAGTCCGGACAAAAAGACAGCAGCAAGCGCTTCTTGCCAGGATAGCCCCATCGTGCGAACAACAGTGTAGGTAAAAAACGCGTTTATGCCCATTCCCGGGACAAGAATGACCGGCGCTTTCGCCCAGAAGGCCATCAACAGGCATCCGACAAAAGCGGTAAGCGCGGTAGCCGTGATTCCTGCTTCCAGAGGAATGCCAGCGTCGGCGAGAATGATCGCATTCACGACAATTACATACACACTGGTAAAATAAGAGGTCAGACCAGCCAGCAGCTCCTTGTTAACAGCTGTACGCATCATAGTCCCTTCTTTAAGTAATAAACCCTCACCCACCCGATACGTCTGCGCTGACGTACCGTACAGAATTATAACAGAAAGCACGATTTTTTGCAGGGGGAGATGAACACCTCTAGTTTTCCCCACATCGCGGCGAATTGAACTGACAGCATTTGGCACCCATCAAAGAAAAAAGAGCACCGTAAACATGATGCTCTAAGAAGGCAAACAGCCGGTTTCCCCGTTGGATGTGAGCATGCCGGGATTGACAGCAGCTTAGTTGGCCAACCGTTTTTCCAGATAGCGGGAGAACAAGGTCAGCAAATGGATAAAGACAAAATAAAAAACGGCAACGGTAATCCAAATCTCAAAAAACCGGTAGTTCCCCGAAATAATAATTTCCCCGCTGTTGGTCAACTCGCGAATCCCGATAACGGTTAACAGCGACGTATCTTTCATGCTGACGATCGCCTGGTTGACAAAGGCCGGAATCATTCTTCGCACCGCTTGCGGCAAGACAACCAACCGCATGGCCTGTCCCCGCGTCAAACCGAGCGAACGGGCAGCTTCCATCTGTCCGCCATCGACAGATTGAATACCGGCGCGGAAAATTTCGGCCAAATAAGCGGAAGCGTTTAAACTGATGGCGGCAATCCCCGCGACAAATTCGTCAATTTGAAAATCAAGCGCATAGGGAATCCCGAAGTAAATGATAAAAATTTGCACGAGCAGCGGCGTGCCGCGAATGATGTCAATGTAGACCGTTCCGATCGACCGCAGAATTTTCGTTCGTGCGGTATTCATCAAACCAATAAACAGCCCGATAATCAGGGCGATAATAAGAGCAAGCACCGTAATCTCGATCGTCACGAGCAAACCTTTTGCCAAAATCGGTAATGCATCCACAATAACTTGCCATGAACTTTTCACTGTTCGCTCCCCTCTCGTATGAAATTGCTCCAAAAAAAGGACGCTGTCGCGTCCTTTTGCACCGCATTATTTTTGTTCACCCAGATATGTCTTGATGATTTCGTCGTATTTGCCGCTCTCCTGAACCTTTTTCAAACCATCGTTAATCTTTTTGAGCAACTCTTCATTTCCTTTGGCGACGCCAATCCCATAATAGTCACCATTCAGACGGTCACCGACGATTTTCAGGTTGGAGTTGGGGTCAACGGCAATTTTGTAAGAAACAACAGGGTAGTCTTCGAGCGTTACGTCGGCGTTGCCGTTAACGACTTCCTGGAACATGGCAGGGCTGTCATCAAAATATTTAATTTCCGCGCCGTATTTTTGCGCCAGCTCTTCTGCGAATTTGGCGCCGGTGGTACCTTTTTTGATCGCGATCGTTTTGCCTTTCAGGTCTTCCGGATTTTTGATTGTTTCGTTATCTGCGCGGACAACCAGAGAGAGTCCGGCTTGGTAGTAAGGCTCCGAGAAGTCGATCACCTGTTTGCGTTCATCAGTGATGCTGATACCAGCGGCAGCACCGTCCAATTGCTTGGAGGTGATCCCCGGGATAATCCCTTTGAAGTCCATCGGCTTGATCTCAATTTCAAACCCTTCGGCTTCCGCGATGGCATTCAACAAGTCGATATCGATTCCGACATATTTGCCGTCTTTCTCAAACTCAAATGGTGGATAAGTCGCATCTGTACCAAAGACATATTTCTCTTTTGCGGGAGCGCTGGATTCAGCCGGTGCGGCAGCTCCATTTGAGCTGTCGTTGCCCGAAGTGCTTTGGCTTTGGCCAGAACTGCCGCAAGCAGAAACAGTTAACGCCAAAAGACAGGATAGGACGGTAAAGAGTGCTTTTTTCATGTTTAACCCCCTGTTTTTTCTATATTTTTATAATAATTAAGAATAATATAATATATGCCATATTATGTAGTCAAAAGGAAATAGCTTCAATTTTTTTGACAGAGCCATTTTTTGATCGGCTGATGCAGTCGGAACGAGTATAATCAATTGTAGAAATTATACGTCAGTGAGGATGTTGCTAACAATGAAACAGATTTTGCGCAATGACTGGGCTTCGCTGCTGGAAGAGGAATTTACCAAACCGTATTATACTCAATTGCGTCAATTTTTGGCAGAGGAATATCAACGCCACACAATTTATCCTGATATGTATGACATATTTAATGCGCTTCACTATACGCCTTACGAACAGGCCAAAGTGGTCATTCTGGGCCAGGACCCCTACCATGGGCCGGGACAGGCGCATGGGTTAAGTTTTTCTGTGAAGCCGGGAGTAGCCATTCCGCCGTCTTTGCAAAATATTTTCAAAGAATTGCGCGCAGATGTTGGCTGTGATCTGCCCAATAACGGCTATCTGATCAAATGGGCAGAGCAAGGGGTTTTGCTGTTAAACACGGTTTTGACCGTCAGGGAAGGTCTGCCCAACTCCCATAAAGGAAAGGGATGGGAGCAGTTTACCGACAAAGTGATTGCCGCGCTGAACCAACGGGAAAGACCGCTTGTCTTTTTGCTGTGGGGAAAACATGCCCAGGCAAAGCGTGAACTGATCACCAATGGTCATCATTTTATTATCAGTTCTCCTCATCCCAGTCCGTTATCCGCCAGCCGCGGCTTTTTTGGAAGCAGACCTTTCTCCAAAACGAATCAATTTCTTCGCTCAATCGGGAGCGGGCCGATCGACTGGCAGATTCCCAATCTGTAGGCTGTCAGCCGCAAATTTAGCGGTAAGCCCATTCCTCCACCCAGTTGATCGCTTTCAGCCTGTTTTGCCAGGTTTGACGCAAAGGCTGAAAAGCTCGCGGCGGCAGCTTTCGAGCTGTGCGAATACAGACGCTCCAAGCTTCACGCGGCAGCTTGAACAAGGCGCTGATCAACAATTTCTCGTCAGGACGAAGGGGGAGTACCTCCGTATAGCCCGCCAGGATGGCGTCGAGGAAAGGAATGTTGAAATCCGCTGTATTGGTCAAGGCTTGCACAAGTTCCAGGTAGGCAGAGCCAATCCCGGCAAAATCCCAATCGATCAAGTAGAGACCGGAGCTGGTTGAGATCAGGTTGGGGGTTGTCACATCGCCGTGAATGAAGCTGGGACGCGCCATTTCCGCCTGCAGCAGGCGTTGGATTCTCGGCAATTGAATTGTACTCCAGCCTTGTGCAGAGAGTGTCAGACAGTGAGGGCCGTGCTGGGTAAACCATCTGCCAACTTCCGATGTTTGTTTAGAGACTTTCGGAAGATGGAGGCGAAATTCGCGATAGGAGTTATGCAGCTTCTTCCACTTGGCAATTGGAACAGGTTTAACAGAAGGTGTGAATGTACGGGAGATAAGATGCAGCTCTGCCAACGTTTGCCCTAATAAGAAGTAATGATGCTCATCGGCGACAAAGGGCTGTCCCTCAATCCAGTCGGTCAGGTAGAACAGTCTTCCTTCGACTTCTACCCATCTCTGCTTGCTTGGTGTCTCCCGCCAATGTGGAAGTTTGGCAAAACCGGCTTTTTGCAGCTTTTTCATGTAGGCAGAAAGCTTCGCCAAGCGCTGCTTCGAGCGGAGGTAAGGCTTTAGCAAAAAGATCCCTTTGTCGGTTTCCACGCGCAGGGCTCCGGGATTGTAGAGCGAACGGTGCGATTCCATACGGAGAAACCGCAACCGATATTGATGGGCGATTTTCTGATAAACTGGCTTCTTCGCATTTTGCGGCAGGGCTTTCAATTGGTTCCCTCCTCTGGCAGGCAAGTTTGGCAGGTCTGATGAGACTCTACCAGTAGTGTATTGCAGAGGAAGGGGAAAGGTATGGTCAGTTGCCCGCGCAGCTTTTTGAAAAAAAGCAGAAGACTGAGCGGCCGTCTTAACAAAAAAGGAGAGCACATCCCATGCTCTCCGCGACTTGATGCTAACGAGTGCCTTCTATCCCGCGCAACAGGCCACTGATCGCCCCAAGGTGATATCCTTCGTGATACAATGTGAAGCCGAGCACTTCCCCCATCGTATTCAGAACAAGTCTGCCGCCTCCGAGTGAAAACGGTTTGGACAGCGGCTCTTCCAAACGGCCGGTCAACATGTCGGTTACTCGGCCAACTTGCTCTTCCAGCAATGTTTTAAGCGTACGGAGGGAGGGCGGTTCTGCCGTCCAGTCAGTCGGTTTGCTGCCGCCTTTAAAGAAATCGGCAAAGCCATCAGGGTAATTGGCTGGCTGTCCGGTGGTAACTGCCAGGAATCCTTCGAGTGAGACATAAATGTGGCCGAGGTTCCAGCGAATGTTGTTGCGGAATCCTGCCGGTATTTGGTCAGCCACTTCTTCAGTCAGCGAGTCGAAGTGCTGCAACGTATGATTGCGAACAAACGAAAATTGCTGAAATAAAGTTTCTTCTGACATTGGAAACCATCCTTTCTTTCCCTAAGTCAATCCATGCTTTTGATCACCAGCAGCTGTCCGTTTTTCAGGCTGATGGACCCGGAATCGGAGAGGAGCACGTTGCTGATACCCAGCGAGTCGCCTATTCGCAAAGCAGCGTCATGCAGCGGGTATTGAAATCCATCCAGCGTGATCCCGGTTACTTCCCAACCGAATGGCAGAAGGGAAACATGGGTAAATCGGCCACGCTCGATCTGGATCGGTTTGTCGATCAGCAACAGCTCATTCTTTTCATCCAAAATTCGGCATGGTATATGGAAGCGAAGGCCCAAGCTCAGCAAGTGAACATTGGACAGCGTGTGGTCAAAGCGTGTGCCCAAGGCACCCAACAAAACAATTTCCGCTGGCCTTTGCTGGAGCGCCCAGTGAAAGGCCATCTCCGTATCGGTTTGGTCTTTCATCACCGGATCGCAACTGATGTATGTTTTGCTGTTGGTTCGGATTTCCTCTGCTTCAGCCCCGGTGACCGAATCGAAATCGCCGATGGCGAGATCCGGTTGCAGTTGGTGACGAATCAGAAAAAGGGCTCCCCGGTCTACTCCGACGATGAGATCATCGTCGCGTATTTCCTCCAAGGCCCATTCCCCTAATGTTCCCCCTGTAAAGATGAGGATGCGATGTTGGTTGTTCATGAATCGAGGCCGCCCCTTTTTCTACGGTTTCAGAAATTCCGTGGGTCTGCATCGTGTTGCAGACATCATCCATATTTTAGCACGTAAGCCTGCCGATTGGCTATTTTTGACATTGGGCACAATAAAATGTTTTTCGGCTGCCGATGTTGTCCTTGATGATTTTCCCGCCGCAGCGCAGACAAGGCTGTCCTTCGCGGTCATAGACAAGACAGCGGTCATTGTAGCCACCCGTCAACTTGTCGCCTTGAAACAAGGGATATTCCATATATCCTCCGGCGGAAATCGCTGCCGGCAACACTGTGCGGATCGATTCGTACAAACCGGTCAGCTCGCTGTCGGTGATTGTGTCGATTCGCCGCTTGGGCAATAGCCCCGTCTGAAAGCAAATTTCGTCAGAATAACAATTGCCGATTCCGGCGATGACATGCTGATCGACCAACACAGGCTTGAGCATTCCTCTGTGCTTGTGCAGCACCTGCCGAAAATCGGCGAGCGTAAAAGCGGCGTCCAAGGGTTCCGGCCCCAAGTCAGCCAATTCGGCGGCAACGGTTTGCTCGCTGTGCAAATGCAAATAGCCTAATCGCAAGCCGTGAAAATACAAGCGTTTGTCGGCGAAGCCAAGGACCACTTGTGCGGTGCGGTTTAAGCGATCTTGCTCGCTTCCGTAATACAGAAATCCTCCCAGCATCAGGTGGAGCAACAATACATGGCCAAAGCTCAAATGAAACAGCAAATACTTCGCCCGGCGCTCCATCTTCGTGACAATACAGCCGCGAATCGTTCGGATGAAATCGTCGGCTGGCAGGTTGATCGTTTTCGCCCGCTCGACTTCGACCATGTCGATCGTTTGGCCGACAATGCGCTGCTGCAGCAAGGTTCGATAGGTCTCCATTTCCGGCAATTCCGGCATGTAGCTTGCTCCTTTTCCATGAAATTATGGTTATTTTCACCGACAGCCAGTGGCTCATGCATCGCTGTAAAAAAGATGGAGAATTGCTTCATCTCTTTCCTTTCCCTTCCCCAAGCGAATGGGGTATGATATAGGCGTATGTGTCTGCAAAAGAACAGAAGCTAACCAAAGCAAGAACAGGAGATACAGTTATGCCAAATGTCGAGTTGATTGCCACCGCAACCTTTGGTCTCGAGTCCGTGGTTGCAGAGGAAGTGAAGAATCTTGGGTATACCGATGTGCAGGTGGAAAATGGAAAGGTAACGTTTAAGGCTGATCTGTCAGCCATACCGCGGGCCAATCTTTGGCTGCGCACTTCCGACCGCGTTCGGGTGAAAATCGGCGAATTTACAGCCACTACCTTTGATGAGCTGTTTGAACAAACGAAGGCGCTTCCTTGGGCAGACTGGATACCGGAAGATGGCGCGTTCCCGGTGGAAGGCAAGTCGGTGAAATCAACTCTGTTCAGTGTTTCCGACTGCCAGGCCATTGTCAAAAAAGCAGTGGTGGAAAGCTTGAAAAAGCAATATAAGCGGGAATGGTTTGAGGAGAACGGGCCTCAGTTCAAAATAGAAGTTGCTTTGTTGAAGGATGTGGCGACGCTGACCATTGATACGTCCGGGCCGGGTTTGCACAAACGGGGATACCGGGAATTGATCGGGACTGCGCCGCTCAAGGAAACGATGGCGGCTGCGCTGATTCTGCTTTCACGGTGGAAACCGGATCGTGTCCTGATCGATCCGTTTTGCGGTTCGGGAACGATCCCGATCGAGGCAGCTTTGATCGGCCAAAACATTGCCCCCGGGATGAACCGTGAATTTGTGTCGGAAAGCTGGCCGTGCATTCCCCGGGAGTACTGGCGGGAAGCCCGGGCCGAAACGCATGACCTGGCCCAATATGACCGCAAACTGGAGATTATCGGTACCGATATAGACGAACAGGTGCTGCGCGTAGCTCGCCGCAATGCGATGGAAGCCGGGGTAGAGGAGCAAATCCATTTTCAGCGGATGGATGTAGCCGATATGCGTTCCAAACGTAAATACGGGTATATCATCTGCAACCCTCCATACGGAGAACGGTTGGGCGAGCGCCGCGAGGTAGAAAAATTGTATCACGAGATGGGACAGGTCTTTTCCGCGCTGGATACATGGTCTTACTATGTGATTACTTCCGATGAAGAGTTTGAGCGCCATTTTGGGCGGAGGGCCAGCAAAAAACGGAAACTGTACAACGGCAATATCAAAGTGGATTATTATCAGTTTTATGGTCCAAAGCCGCCGCGGCCAAAACCGAACGGGAGTAATCCAGCGGAGCTGTAAGGGAGAAATTGGGGGAGAAACGATGAGCAAGGGACGAAACTGGATTACAAGGAAGTGCATGGCGTGGGGAGCGGCTCTTGTTTTGTTAACCCAACCTGGCCTGAGTTGGGCAGAAGAGACGGATGTCACCGATGACGCGGTAATAACGGCACCTATCATAAAGGATGCGAACAGATTTGCCGATCTGGATCAAAGCTACGCCAAAGAAGCGGTGGAACGCCTGGCTTCTTACAAGCTGGTCTCAGGAGTGACAGAAGAGCTCTACGAGCCGGATCAACAGATCAAGCGCCAAGATTTTTTGCTGCTGCTGGCTAAAGTGATCGGCATGCTGCCCAGCGGCGAAAGGCAAGCTCCATTCGCCGATCTCTCGGCGGACAGCCCGTACGCAGACTATGTCAATGCCCTGATCGAGGCCGGAATTGTCAAAGGACGAGCGGATGGTTTGCTGCAAGGCGCAGAACCGTTGACCCGCCAGGAGATGGCTGTGCTGCTGGCCCGCCTGATTCCTGTCAACGGCATGATACCGGCAAGCGAATCGACTGTTCAGTATGCGGATGAAGCGGAAATCGCCGACTTTGCCCGAGAAGCCGTCAAGGTGGTAACAGCGAAACGATGGATGAACGGCAGTAATGGTCGCTTTCATCCTTTGGAGAAAGTCACCCGCGCGGAAGCAACCGTGGTTGCTGACCGGATACTGCAGGAACGGTTGAAACAGGCGGAAACGCTCAATTTCAGCGTCAACGCCGGGAAGATCACCTTGCATCCGGGAGAGAGCCGCCGCTTGGAAGTGAAGGCGATCGGCACGGAGCAGCTGCCCTTTACCCCGATTTTCACGTTGGACCGGCCGGAAATCGGAGAAATTTCGCCAGACGGCACGTTTACTGCCGGAGCGAGTGCGGGTACCGGACAAATCACCGTGTCCGTCGGGTATAAATCGATTCGCCTTCCCGTGGAAGTTGTCGCCGGCGGGCCAAGCGACTCGGCTATGCCGGACAATACGGCGGACAAGCTGATCAATTATGCACCGGACAGCTTTTTTAGCGTAAAGACGACGGGAACGCCGGATACGTATTTCCATCAGCTCGAACAGACGTATCCGGGTCCTGTCGGGGGGCTGGTGCAGCCGTCCGATACATGGACCGGTTACTTGAGGCAGTTTGGCCGGGAGATCACGCTGACCTTGCCGCAGGAAACGCCAGTACAAAAAGTGCGCCTCAGCTTTCAGCAGGATAAGAAATTGGGGATTACGCTTCCGGCCTATATGGAAGTCGATCTGTCCAAAGACGGGAAAGCGTGGCTGTACGCAGGAAAAGCGACCCACTCCGTCCCGGCATCCGAGGAAACCAAACTGGTCCGCACCCTGGAAGTGGATGTGCCGAGTACCGATGTTCGCTACGTTCGCGTGCGTTTTCCGGTTAAGGTGTTTGTCTTCGCTCGCCAGCTGCAAGTGTGGGGATCGGAGGAGCAGCAGGATGAGGTCCGGTATGTCATGCTGCCGCCTGCGCCGCAGTCTGTCTCATGGGAAGATGAAAAAGCGAACGATCGCATAAAAAATATGGTTCTGGCCTACTCGGGAGGATACGGCGATCTGGGCACCTGGAAAAAGGAAGACTTTTTGCCGCTGGTCGGTTACATTTCCCCGGATGGCATCATCCGCGATCAGATGTTTGATGCCGTTCATTTCATTCCGTATCCGAATCTGGAGACGACTGCAGAAGGCTGGACAAATTACCTGAACGATTTGTTCCGGCCGGGCCGTCAACTGGATGCCCTGAATGAAGCGATGATGGAGTACAACAAACGCCGCGGCACACTGTATATTGCGCCGGTGAAGGAAAAAGTTATTCTGACGCTTCCTTATCCCAACCCGAAACAGACTGATTTTGGCAAGGTTCGGGAAGATCAGGATTCGCTGTCATTTTCAGCGAGCGATGTTGGCGAAGAACGCGCCTTCGGATACCGCAAACAAGCCTTGGAATGGTATTTCAATCAACTGAAAATGCGCTGGGACAAAGCGGAATTTAAATATTTGCAACTGGACGGGATTTACTGGTACAACGAATTGATTGACGACGCGGTTCCTCGCGAACGGGAGTTGATCATCGAGACGGCCAACATGGTTCATCAACAGGGACTGCGCTATTATTGGATACCGTACTATGGCGCACCGGGGCTGAGTGAATGGAAGCAGCTCGGATTTGATTACGCTTTTGTTCAACCGAACTATTACGGCAATAACCCCATTCCGATCGACCGTATCGAAGCAACGCTGGAAGTGGCCAACAAATATGGCATGGGAATCGAAATTGAAGGCGACGATCGCATGGTTCGCGATCTGAAATATTTCCAGACCTATTACAATCAACTGATCGCCGCCCATAAGCTTGGCATCGACAAGGAGAAAATCCACGCTTACTATTACGGCTCGAAAAGCTTGCTGGCCGCCGTAAACAATCCTGATCCGGACAGCCGGGCGATTTATGACGACACGTATTTGTGGATCAAGGGACGCTTTGCACAGCAGGATTACTTGTTGCCGCAAGAAGTTCAGACGCAGGCGGAGGAAAAGCCGAAAGAGCAGCAATCGACCAGCCAGCCTGCCAGTCAAACCAACTGATTGACAGACTGTCTGATCCATTTCGAGCGTTAAACAGGAGACTCACGAAGTTGCTTATTGAAAGATAAGCAAACTTGCGTGAGTTTTTTGTTTGTTGGGGGACTCATGATTCCCGCTCCGAAGCCGACGGGACCATCGGCTGGGAGGATGCCGAGCGGAGATAGCGAAACATAAATGCATAAAGCAGGGCGCTGGCCAAAGCGAGCAGCAAAATGACTGTAAAAACGCCCTGCGGCGTCAGCCAAGTGGAAAAGCTGATAATGACCGGAGCAAGAAAGCGGCCGATTGTAAATTGCAGGCTGGATGCCCCCATGTACTGGCCGCGTTTGTCCTCGGGCGCATATTTGCTGATGAAGCTTTGCGCGACAGGTGTGCGAATCAGTTCGCCAAAGGTCAACACAACGATACATCCGAACAGCAGCCAGAGATTGCTGGTGAATCCCATAAAAAACATGCCCAGACCATAAAGGATACTGGAGACAATAAGCGAGTTTCGATCGCTCCAGGAAGCAAACCATCGGGTGACGGAAAGCGTAAGCAGAACGACGAGCAGGCCGTTCAGCCCGACCATCCAGCCAAACGCTTCCGTCCCGCCCAATATAAAGCGCCAATCGTTCCAGTGCAGCAGCATTTGTTCAGGGACGTGTTCTTTCACATACACCGCCAAATACAAATCGAGCTGCATAAATACTACGCTGATCAATACACCGGCGAGCGTGTAATAGGCAAACAGCTTGTCGCGGAAAATCAGGTAGTAGCTGCGCAGCTGTTGGCTGAGACCGGCGACGGGCTGTTTCGCTTGATCGCTTGGCGGACGAGTCTCTTTCAGGATCATTGACAAGACAATTCCGTATGCCAGACAGACGGCCATGCAGGCAATCAATAAACCGGTGCGATGATGCAGGAAGAAAAACGACCCAAGCACCGGTCCGATCACGACGCCGATATTGGTCGCGGTATAAAAGGTGGCGAAGACGAGCCGCCGATCTTCTTCAGGGGTAAGATCGGCCACCATCGCGGTGCTCGCTGGCCAATAGATGGCTCCGCCAATTCCGATGCCGATGAACGCAACATAATCGATCCACGGAGAAGGAGAAAAAGCGAACAGGCCAAACATCGCTGCTTGCAAAAATGCGCCCAGCAGCATTGTCGGACGCCGTCCCAGACGGTCAGACATGTTTCCTCCGAACAAGTTGGCGAATACTCCTAACAACGGGGGGATCATCAGCAAAAAGCTGGCCAGCTCTTTGCCAAAAGCGTCGCTGAAATACAAAGCAATAAAGGGATAATACATCCAGAAAAAGACTTGAAAAAGCATTTCGCCAAAAAGCCTGATCTTCAGATTGAGATCCCATGCCCACCAATACATCGTACGCCTCCTGTTTCCTTCTTTTCTGAAAATCGATCAGTACTTTGCTTTACAAATAAAAAACGCAAACGGCCGACGAACCGCATGCGTTTCTCTCCCCATCATTTTAACCGGGTGCTGAACCGTTCATGTAAGGAACAGCTTGAGGCAACATTTTATGGTAACAATGTTCCCGTTAAGAACCAGCCGGAATGGCGCGGAGGCAAACGTCTTGCAGTTTCGTTTGGACACAGGGTGAGAGGCAACGGTGTTCCCTCTAAATCGAACCTCTGCCTAAAACGCGAAAACTGCGTAACGGTTCATGTGCTCCTACGCTCCCTCGATTGGTCTGATGATAATGAATTGGTAGTATTAGGATAACGAAGAACAAGTGCGAAAGCAAGCAAGTTGTTGTAATTCATAAAATTGCCGGAAATATACTGGATGTATAGGCTGAATTGCGGTAAAATTTATTTTATCATATAGGTAAAAGTTGTAAAACAAGCAGAAGCGGAGGAATGGAAGATGTTGGACCCACGAATCGTAAAATTGGCCGAAACTTTATTGCGCCACTCTGTCCGATTGCAGCCCAAAGAAAACTTGATGATCGAGGTGCGCGGCGAAGGCTTGGATCTGGCGAAAGAACTCGTCAGACAAGCATATGAAGCAGGGGCATATCCATATGTGAATGTGATTGATTCGAAAATCCAACGGGAGCTGTTGTTGGGGACTTCGGAGGAGCGCACCGCTTATTTGCGGAAATGGCAGGAACCGATGTGGCGCGACATTCAAACCAACGTTGTCATCAATGGATTTACCAATGACAGCGAACTGTCCGATGTGCCGGTGGAAAAACGCCGAATTCACCAATTGGGGTTGAAACCGGTAAATGATTATGTTGTCTCCAATGTCCGCTGGGTGTTGCTCAATTATCCGACTCCGGCGATGGCGCAAAATGCCAATATGTCCACGGAAGCGTTTGAGGATTTTTACTTTGATGTATGTTCGGTTGATTACGAAAAAATGGAGCAAGCTTTTCAGCCATTGAAGCAGTTGATGGAGCGGACCGACAAGGTGAAATTGGTTGGACCGGGCACGGAGCTGACTTTTTCGATCAAAGGCATCCCCGCGATCATCTGCGCAGGTGAAGCCAACATCCCGGATGGGGAGATTTACACCGCTCCTGTACGAGACTCGGTCAACGGCAAAATTACGTTTAATACTTCGACTCAATACATGGGCAGCAAGTTTGAGCGGGTCAGCCTGACTTTCCAAAACGGAAAAATTGTCGAGGCTACCTCCACTGACAGCCAACGATTGAACGAAATTCTCGACAGCGATGAGGGAGCCCGTTATATCGGCGAGTTCGCGATCGGCGTCAACCCTTACATCCTGCATCCAATGAATGATATTTTGTTTGATGAAAAGATCGCCGGCAGTTTCCACTTTACTCCGGGGCAAGCGTATGAGAATGCCGATAACGGAAATCGCAGCACCGTCCACTGGGATATGGTCAACATTCAACGTCCCGAATACGGCGGCGGCGAAATCTGGTTTGATGACGTCCTGATTCGCAAGGACGGACGCTTTGTGCTTGAATCCTTGCAAGGGTTAAATCCGGAGAACTTGAAATAGCAGTTACCCCAATTAGCCGATGCAGTCAAGACGGACTGCACACTGAAAAACATCTCTATTTGCCGGAGATGTTTTTCTTTTTTGTTTGTTTTTTAACTTTTTAAACACTTTAGTTTACAAACTAACCGGACTTTTATATACTTTAAATACAATAAAGTATGGAAAGGTTGCTGGTGAATATGATCTCGCGTTATTGCCGAAAATGTTTGCATCAATTTTTTGCTGGCCGCTTGATTGGCGCGGTCTTTCACATCGATGAAGCTTATGCCACCCAGCTGTTGGAGATGGGGCAAGAAAAGGCTGTTGACGATTTTGACGACTTGCTTTGGCGGCAACTCTTTGTTGGGTAGGGACGGCATAGAGCAATTGTTTTCATTGCTGGCTAATCTCTTTGTCATTCGCTAAAATGAGGGCAAATACGTGATACGCAAACGAGGGATCATTCGTGGCAAATAACTGGTTGGAGTATGTAGTAACTGCAGAGGATGCAGGGATGACCGTGGAGCAGATTATTCGCGGCAAACTGGCCGTATCGGGGAGGATGCTGCAGCGTCTCACCCGCAGCAAAGGTATTCAGCTTAACCGCAAGCCTCCGTTTCTGGGCAGACAGGTAAAGGAAGGAGATCGCGTCTCGGTTCGCATCGCCGAACGCACGCCGTCAGCCAAAGAGACAACTGCGCAGCCATCGGCTCGTTTGGCAGCTCTGGACATTTTGTTCGAAGATGAATTTTACTTGATCGTCAACAAACGAGCGGGTATGATGACCCATCCGATCAACAAGGAACAGACGGAAACGCTGGTTGACGTTGTACGCCTGTATTTGCAGGGAAAAGGGGAGACGGGGGCTGTTCATCCGGTCCACAGGCTGGATAAACAGACGTCCGGTGCGGTGTTGCTGGCGAAAAACAGCTATGCGCACCAATTGGCCGATCGCGCTCTGCGAAACAAGGACATCCGCCGCGAGTATTTGGCTGTGCTGTCCGGCCATCTGTCCGAGGAAAGCGGAACGATCGCGGCGCCGATTGGCCGTGACCATAGCCATCCAACCAAGCGCAGGGTGGTCAAACAGGGAGAGCCGGCCGTCACCCACTTTCAGGTTGTCGCTCGGTCAGAACAATTTACGCTGGTTCGCATTGAACTGGAAACCGGAAGGACGCATCAAATCCGTGTGCATTTTCAGCATCTCGGCTATCCGCTGCTGGGCGATACGTTGTATGGCGGGGAGAAAGGGCTGTCCCATCAGGCGCTGCATGCCATCGCGCTCTCTTTCATCCATCCGGTGCATAAACAAGAGGTGTCCGTCGAGGCCGCATTGCCGAAAGATTTGGCGGAGTTTCTGGCCAGAACATTTCCCTCGCATACTCGATAGTGATCGAACAAAACAACAAGCCGTTATTCATAACGGCTTGTTTTTTGCTTGATAGGTTCTGCCATACGTTTATGCTATAATAATTGGAAACTGTTTGACGGCTGGGAGGAGGGGCTCAAATGACGAGGCCAGGGCTGCTTAACGAGGAAAAAGTATTTAAAGATCCGGTACACCGCTATGTTCATGTTCGGGAAGAGCTGATCTGGGACTTGATCAACTCCCCTGAATTTCAGCGTTTGCGCCGAATCAAACAATTGGGGACAAGCTATTTTACTTTTCATGGCGGAGAGCACAGCCGATTTAATCATTCGCTTGGCGTCTACGAAATCATGCGGCGCATTCTGGAAACTTTCGAAGGCCGCATCAAGTTGTCCCGCGATGAGAAACTGCTCTGTCTGTGCGCAGCCTTGTTGCATGATGTGGGACATGGTCCCTTTTCCCATTCATTTGAGAAAGTTTTCCGTTTTGACCACGAAGATTGGACGAAAGCCATCCTGGTAGGAGACACGAATATCAATCGAATTTTGCGCCGGATGGGTGCCCAGTTTCCGCAAAAAGTGTCGGAAGTGATCGCCAAAACGTATGAAAACAAATTGATTGTCAGTCTCATCTCCAGTCAAATTGATGCCGATCGGATGGACTATTTGCTGCGGGATGCGTATTATACGGGCGTTAATTACGGAAACTTCGATATTGAACGGATTTTGCGGGTAATGCGACCGCATGAAGATGGCGTCTTTTTCAAATACAGCGGGATGCACGCGGTTGAAGATTATATTATGTCGCGTTATCAGATGTACTGGCAGGTTTACTTTCACCCGGTGACACGCAGCGCGGAAGTTGTATTGCGGAAAATTTTCCAACGTGCCAAATATTTGTTCCATCATGAATATGAATACCGAATCGAGCCTGTCCAGCTGCTGCCATTTTTTCGCGAACAGGTAGCGCTTCGCGATTACCTCTCGCTTGACGAAGCGGTTGTTTTGTTCTACATCCAGCAGTGGAAAACGGAAGAGGACCCAATATTAAGCGATTTGTGCGAACGATTTTTAGACAGGAATTTATTGAAATATGTCGAATACAATCCAAGGGATTTTAAGCTGTTTGCCGAACTGAAAGAAATATTTAGCGAAGCAGGCATTGATCCTGACTATTACTTGGAAGTGGATTCCACTTCTGATTTGCCTTATGATTTTTATCGAACCTCACAGGAAGAGGAGCGCATCCCGATTATGCTGCAGATGCAGTCGGGGGAGCTGGTCGAATTGTCGCAAAAATCGGTGATAGTGGAAGCAATCAGCGGAAAACGGCGATTTGATTACAAATTGTATTTTCCGATGGACAAAATACAAGCCCTGCCGAAGGAGATCTCCGGGAAGATTAGAGAACGTCTAGGAGTGATGGAGGATGTTTAAGGGTCACGCCAAAATAGTGCGTCTGATTGAGCTTGCAGGTGAGGTAAGTGGTCGGAAGAAACTGCAAAAAATGGTGTACATAGCCAAGCAAATGCAGGTCGATTTTGAAGAGCGCTTTGAATTTCATATGTTTGGGCCGTATTCGGAAGAGCTTACTTTGCGGGTGGACGAGCTTTGCAATCTGGGATTGATTGACGAACAGATGGAAACGCGCGGAGCGATCCAGCTGTATCGATATACCCTTAATGAGGCGGGGCATGAATTTTTGCGTTACCATAACATCAATTTAGGCCAGGGTGAGCCCTTGATCGTCCGTCTGAATCAGGAAAATTCGCGGTTTCTTGAATTGGTTTCCACCATTTTGTATTTTAACAATCTTCCCTATGACGAGATGAAGCACAAAATTTTCACGCTAAAAAGCAAGCAGCGTTACACGGAAGAAGAGATTGAAAAAGGCTTGTTATTCATCGAAGAATTGCGCGGAATCGCAGCGAGCGGAGTTGCTGCTTTGAAACAATAAATTTGCAATTGGACGACCCTATCAAACAAGGCGTCAGCTCACTGTTGGGCTGGCGCCTTCTTTTCCATTTGGCTACTCTTCATCGGCAGGCTCAATGATTTTCTCGAGCAAAGCTGCAAACGTTTCCAATTCATGCGGTTCCAAGCGGTGAAGAAAGTTCGAAACCACCTGTTGGGAAATTTCCATATCTTTTTTCACAACTTCACGTCCGCGATCGGTCAGGGAAACAAACACACTCCGCCGATCGCTTTTACTGTATTCCCGAATAACCAGCCCGCTTTGTTGCAGCCGGTTAATCATGGTTGAGATGACGCTGGGTGTAACTTCCATCAGCTCAGCCAAGGCAGAAATTTTGCACGGTTGCTCACGCTCGATCAGTTTAATGAGATAAAACTGGGTTCGGGTCAATTCCAGGTCCGGACAGCGAATCATTGCTAAATGAAGCTTGCGCCGTCCTTTCAAGATTAGCTTCCAAACGTGAATATTTTTCTCGTTCGCTGCTTCTGGCATACTCCACCTTCACCTCTCGCTGGATCAATTTAATGCCCCTAACGTCTCTCGCTGCACTTAAAAAAACCACTCGAAAAGAATGTATGTAAGCCTAATTATATCGTTTATCGCCGGAATGGGTAAGAGAAGAGGGGGAACAGCATGATGTTCTTGCGGTTGGCATGATCGATTTCGCTGTTTTTTTGTCCCAAACAAACAGAAGATAATAGTTAAAATTGTAAGTATTTGCCTTATATTTAAAAGAAAGGGTGGGAATGTGAACAAAAGACAGATGTATCTTGCACTCGTCGGCGGGGTGCTTTGTTTTGCAAGCGGCTATGGACTGGCCAGCGGCGACCTGGGCCAACTCCCTTCTGCTTTTGCCATCAGCACTCAGACAGACTTGGAATGGGCTGTCTCGAAAGGGTATTTCAATGCGAGTCCCAACGCGAATCAACGAATTACCCAAGCTGAATTTTTAAAAATGTTGATCACGGAATATGACGCGAAGGAGAAGGGCGTAATCGTTCCGCATGGAGCCGAAAACCATTGGGCGGCCGAATACTATGCCACCGCCAAAAAGGAGGGATTGATAGACTGCTCTTGCAAAATCAAGCCGGATCAGCCTTTGACGACCGAAGAAGCCAGCCGTTTCGTGACGGCGGGAATCAATCGGAAAGCGAATACCGCGCTGGTCAAGGTGGACGAGATTGCAAGCTGGCTTCCCAAGAAGAAAGAGGAAGCGATCACTTATGGAGATGCGGCAGCGATCGTGCGTAAGTATAGCCAATATCTCAAAGACCATGATTTGCAGGATTAAACAGGGGGAACAAGGATGAAGAAGATGAAACTTGCCAAAACCATGCTGGCAGCCTTGCTGGCCACTTGTGGAATCGTCCCGGTTTTGTTGTCGGAGCCAACGTCCGTCACGGCCGCCACTTCCGATTACGCCAACCATTGGGCGAAAAAAGAGATTGATTGGGCGCTGCAAAAAGGCTTGATCTGGAAGTATGCCGATGGAACGTTTCGCCCCGATGAAACGGTGACACAGGCGCAGTTCCTGGCCAGCCTCGCCAAAGTGATGGGGTTGAAGGAGAAAGCCCCTTATCCGGCCATCGGCAACCATTGGGCAAGAGGGGTTTATGAGCAGGTCGCCAAAGCGAACTGGTTCTCGCCGGATATAAAGATTGACCCCAATGCGCAAATGACTCGCTATGAAGCCGCGGCATGGATTACCAATGCGTGGGGGCATAAGACGTATGAGCCGATGAAGTACACATTTACTAATCACTTGTTGGTATCAAGTTGGCGATTTAAAAATGGTCTAGAAGGAAAGAAACCGGGTTATTTTGCGTATGAGGAGTATAATTACTTCCTTAAAACTGCTTTGCCAACCGATCGGTTTACGAGAGCAGAACTGGCTCACACGTTAAAAATGATTGATACTCGTAAACGTTACGTTGCGGAAGCAATGGGTTGGACCAATCAATTGAAAAACTCTATGTATGTAAAAGAGGGAAAAGTTTATGGCAAAGTGCCAAACTTGCCTTTTATCGAATACCGGAGGCAAGCACAAGTGGTTTATTGGGATGGAGATGGAACAGACTTTAAACGATTAGAACCGGGTAAAAATTTCGCCCTTCCTGCAACAGGAACGATCTCCATTGATGTGATTATGGATTCCCTTAGTATTTTAACTTACTGTTGGGAACTCCCAAGCTTAAATATGATTAATATCAGAGAAAAGTCATTTTCTTCAATAAGCCAGGCTCGTAATACTGAACTTCTAGGGAACGATGGCAAATGATCAGCAAGCGTAAACAACGAAGAAAAAGACTGAAACAGATATTTTTCTGTTCTTTCTCATTTCTGTTGCTTGCGTTAGCCGCAACTCCGATTATACCGTTACAAACAGTGCAAGCTGCACAACCTCCAGCTCAATCGGTTCCTGTTTCCTTGGTCTATTTAGATAAAGATTTTGCACCGCGAGAGGATCAGCAACATGTTCCTGTTAGTCCAACCTACTCTTTATCTGTAGATGCCAAAGGGAGTAACCCTGCAGATGTTCCGACTGGATCAAGTTTTGTTCTCTCTCGAATCCATATAAAAGTAGGCGGTGTTCTCCCGGGCGGCGGCACGATTGAGGGAGATGGGATCTCTCTTATTGATATAAAGGAAACCAAAGATAACGGCTATCCTATGATAACTGAAGCAACCGTTCAGCAATGGGAACAGCTTTTGGGAAGTGACTATGAACACGTTCGTTCCAGAATCACCCGGTATGAGGTTCATTCAAATACTGGTGCCAATTTTGTCCTGTACTCCCTTTCTGAACTGATCAATATTTCCGGTGGGAGAGGGCTGGAACCTGCTTTTGAGGACTATCGCAAGTATGGAACGCCGCCGCATGATTGGGTCAAATATATTGGGGTCGCGGAATATCAACAAACCCGCGTCCCAACCGCCAGCATTACGTTGAGTGCGGAGCCGAGCGGAGGCTACAAGGTAGGGCAACCGATCCTTATCACGGGGAAAGCGACCGCGTATTCCGCTTATGAACGGTTTGTGATCGTGGACAACTTTAGCGTGATGAACAAGACAACCAATGATCAATACACGGTGCTGGAAGAACCGGGCCGGAAAGAGGCGGAATGGACCAGTGGCTCAGCGAACAAACCGCCGGGCATTTCATTTACGCCGCAAAAGCCGGGAACGTATCTGGTGAGTCTGGCTGTCACGGATTATCACCGGCGCGAGGCCGAAACGTATCCTGTCACCGTGACCTTTCAGGTCGGAGCTGGGCAATGCCGGCCCCTTTCGGCCAGTCTGACGGTTTCCGGCGAACCGGAAGAAACGCTGCAAAACGGCGATGAGTTCGAAATGCCGGACGGCAAAAATACGATTCAAAAACTCATCTTTCCGGTGGCTGGAACATTGCGGGTCAACGGGGTGACGGCTGGAACGGGAACCACCTTTGCGAATTTGCTGGTGACTTCCGAAACCGATCTGGAGTTTACCCCTGCGGATGCGACTTATTGTTTGTTTACCGCGACTCTGCTCAAAGAAGAAGAGATTCCGACTGGAGACAACTGCGATCTGACGATGTATATTACCTCCTACTCTGATGGTGGCGAAGGGGCCGAACTTACCGATACTCCCGTCCGTTCAGATGCCGAGGGAAATCCGCAGCCATTGGGCGCATACACGGACTACATGCACTTGGATACCCGTGGAGTGGAAGGGACGTTTTTTATCGGATCGTTCGAGGATGGCGAGCCGATCAATGACGAACCGGCCAGCGAGGTCAGCTTGTATTCCTTCCCGACATCGGGGACTTTCTATCTGTCTTTCCTGGCTGAAGATGGTTCAGAATGTTGGGTCAAAGCATTTTATATCCAGGATCGGGATTATCAGGGAGAAGTGCAATGTCCGGTCGTGCATCGCGGCAATGATCTGATTCGCAATGGCGAAGTGCTGACGGATGTGAAGTTTAAAGGAAGCCTGTCGCTTCATTCTACGTTTGTCGATGAGAAAGGCATTACGCAAGCTGCCGAAGTGTACTGGCATGTGAAAAAGCCGGATGGAACGGTTTTCGACTTGTATTATGAGGATAAATCGAATGGAAATGGGGAGGCCCTCGTTACGAGCAGCTATTTGGATTTACCGGCGAAAGGTCTCGGCGGAAGAGAAGTAGCCTTTGATCAGGTTGGGACGTATGAGATCAGCTATAGCACCCGAAAAGGCTCCAAATGGGAAGAAAGGAACTGTGAACCGTGGAAGATTCAAGTCGTGATCAGCATATGTTCTGTCACCGAAATTGAAGCAAAGATCAATGGCCGAGAGCAACCGATGGGGGGAACCGGTCTAGCCGGAGATGAGTACACCTTGAGACTGACCGAACCGGACACGGTTGATTTTAAACTGGTCTTTAATCGATTTTATACCAATTACAAAGGCGACTGGGATCTGAAAGAAAAAGGCAGCGCGGTGTCATTGGCCAGAGGCAATTCGCAAAATCCGTTCTCCTATACGTTTACCAAGAACGGCTCCTATGTGTTGACCCTAACCACCACGATTGAAGGAGGAACTTGTGTCAAAACAGTCTTCATCGAGGTAGGACTGGATTGTGACGATTTGACTATCACCGGAAATATCAACGGGAAACCGATCGTTCTCTCCGGGACGGGGACTGCCGCCGATCCGTTCCAAATTGAACTGAATACGACAGAGAAGAACGAACTGGAACTGTCTATTACGAACGGAATCCGCAAATACACGGCTCTCTGGACGCTGTATCGCGGCGGAGAATATTACTATGATGATGAAACGAACCACTTTACGGCTGAGTTGAGAGTCTATCCGCAACCGTACACGATCACCGTTGAAACAAGCTACGGAGACGAAACCTGTACCCACTATATTGAATTTGTCCATCCGAAAGATCCGGACCTGCCGCCAACCAATTTCTATTGCAGCGATTTGGACTTGTTCGTGAGGGCGGCAGGTGAGGACAAGCCGATTGGCGGCAGTGGGAAGACACCGGGAGATCCGTACCTGGTGCCGATCTACGCCGGGCAGGATAACACGGTAAGATTGGCTGCCGATGTAGACGGACAGCATACGAAAGCAACGTTTCTTTTGCGGAAAAATGGCAGTCTTGTCAAAACAGTAGAAGATACGGTCAATGTTATAACGATCCCCGACAGCCAGGATGTCTACACGGTGGAGATTCAGGTGAAATCGCTGGATGGAACCTGTTATCTGTATGTAAAATTCGTCAAAAAGGAGCTGTCGTGTGATCACGTTTATCTGCATTTCCTGACAGGGGACGACCAGTATTTCAATGTCGCTCCCGGTCCCGGCCATGTCGGATCGGTCACGATTCAGGCGGAAAGTCTGGATGAATTCGCGCTGATGCTGACGAGCAAAGAGGACAGTGTGGAAACCGCAGGCGGTTCTTACAACTACGGAGCCACCTTTGAATCGAGTTTGTCCAATGATCTGCCGGATGATTTTGCTGATAAGATATTCGCTCATTATGATACGAAACCAGGAACATACACCTTCAAGATCAAGGTGAATGATCCGCTGTATCCGGCTTTGAATGGCTGTACCTTCACGTTTACGCTGATCATTGACCCGGAAAGCGAACCAACAACGCCGGGTGGTGTGATCGACGGCGGGCAGATGTCCATCCATATTTACGATTCAAAGGAACGAAAACTGGTTAGCGCGTCTGATGGCGTTTGGGAGCGGGAGCCGGCTCGTATCGAGGTGGAAATCGATCAAACGCAAATCGATCGTGCGTTCCGGCAAGTGGACCAGCAGATTGACGAGCTGATCCGTGAACAGGTGGCACGCTACGAGAGGCGGTTTTCCGCGGATGAATATGAAAATGTTCAGATCGACTATGAACCAAGACAGTGGAATAGCAAAACGAGTTCGCTGACGGCTTGGCCGGAGAGCGTTCCGCTAAAGGTAACCGGTCCGGGCGTGGATCAAACGTTTCGCATCCATCCTAAACGGCCGCTGGAATCCAACGTTTATACTGGGACGATCGTTCCGACGCAAACGACATGGCAAGCGGTGTTGCAGACAGAGAAATATTTGGCTGAAGTCGAGGCTTTTTCCATTACCGTTCCCTACGAAATTCAGTTCGCTGTCACCTATGCCAAATGCGAAAGGGACGAGGAAGGGAACGATGGTGACAGGGAAAGCTGTGTAGAAGACACGATCAGATCGACATTAAACGGGACGTATACGATCCAGGTAAAAGGGGCAATGGCCCAATTTGAGGTTTTTGAACCGAATGCGAGCGGCAGCTTGCTGCATACTGCCGAATGGAGCGAGTACCATTCGCGAGATCGCTACCTGGACAGCAAGGCTGATGATTTCTATGCGGGTGAACGCATTCTGACCCGCATCAATTTAACCGAACGCCATCGTCATCCGTTCAGCGGGCAGTTTCCCGAGGTTGTCTCTGCGCAAAGCTGGATATCCGAAACCGGACAAAGAAATACGCCATTGCAATCGGTGTTGAAGCTGACCAAGCTTGATGGGACACACTGGGGCGGTGCCAAGCGGTTCGTGGAAAAACTGGGCAATCGTGAGCTGGGCGTGGATAATGCCTTGATGGGAGATAAGCAGCTTGGATTTAAACAAGGCGGTGAGTATGCCGTCTATTTCCAGGTCAGCTTTTCCTTTGGGGTGACTAAAGGGTATGGATATCCCGACAAAAGCACTGTCGCTGGACACGAGGCAACCGACTACCGGCTCCCTTTCCGAATCATCGCCAACGCCTGGGAGAGACAAGGCATCCGCAACCATACGACCAACTAGGCTGGCCGCCGAACAGGGAGGATGCAAGTTGGCAAATTGCGTTCCGCTTCAAATTCAGGTTAGAATAGAGGGAAGAAGTTAGTGGCTGAAAGGGTGTCGAACCAGAATGGATCTTTTCGATAGCAAGAAGAATAACGGTTTTACGATTATTAGCGGGAAAACGGACGTTCATGGCGGATTTGGCCAAGGAACCCTTGATTTGGGCGCAGTCTCCTCTGTCATTATCGATGGCGATGAAGCCTACATTGACATGGGCGCTCTGCACGCCAAAAGCGCTGTGGAAAAAGGGATCAAATGGACAACCAACAAAGAAGAGGTGCCGAACGGCAAGCCGTACTGGCTGGTATGGGTGACTGTCGATCGCAATGAACAAGGCGCTTATTATGCCGGAGCAACGGCGTGCTATATGGAAATCGATCGGGAAGCGCGCCGCGGTTACAAGATTTTGGCAGAGCACGTGAACCGGATGGACTATTCGATGAAGCGCCGCTATATGTTGGATGAACTTGACGACAAAGCGAAACAAGCCCTCAAAAAGCTGCTGATGGAGCATAATCCTGCAATGTGGGACAATTCGCCGGAACCTTTGAAAGAAGCGCTCAAGGCATAAATTTGAACGCTATGTGAACAAATTGTGAAAACAATTGTTCACAATTCGACTCTCGGGTAAACTGAAGCTATAACATTTACACTAGGTCAACGGACGGGAAAGGGGGCTTCCTCCTTTCCCGTCTGTCATTATGTATAGGCTTACATGAAAACAACTGGATGATTTTTCAGGTTATGGTCCGCAAGAAACTTCGGCACACTACGGATAATCGTTCGTAAGGAGGTGTCGTTTGTTGGCTGCAGGAAATAAAGTTGGTACGGAAGACCATTTTGTCCGGCATGGCGGGGTGCACTTTCGCAGCAACGCCACGCCTGAAGAAATTAACAACTACGTTCGCAAGCTGCCTGCGGGCAAACGGGACAGTCTGTTTGAAGTGTTGGAACAATTGGACAACGCCGGTTTGATCACGATTGTAAACGATCATTTGTTTGCCGACGGCAATGGCGTGATCGGCGGGGGAGAGCAACAGTTCAGCTAGATGGCGACAAAAAACAGGGAGACCGACCGTTGGACGGCTCCCTGTTTTCTCAATTTCGCCACCAGCTGCCCATCCGCTGCCAAAAAGACTGATCAGCGGGCGGTTTGATCGGTGCCGGCGGAGTGTCTGGGTCGGGAATATGATCGGTGCAATATTCCTGAGGCTCGGTTCCGCTGGCAAAATAGACAAGCTGCGGGTTGGGGCAATGCTCGGTCGCCAGCTTTCCGCTTGCCGGATCAATGTATACCGAGGTAACACCTGCCGGCATCTCAAATAAGGCGGGCGGTTGATCTTGCAGGGCATTTTCCATGAATTCTGCCCAAATTTGTGCGGTGAGGCGCGATTCCCTGATTTCATCCAATTTGCGGCCTTTGTCGTAGCCAATCCAGACTGTTGTTGCCAGTTGGGGCGTAAACCCGCTGAGCCACGAGTCATAGTCGGTGGTTCCGGTTTTTCCGGCGACGGGCCGATTGAGTTTGCTGACGACCCGATGTGCCGTGCCGTTTGATTCCTCAAACACACCTTGCATCATATGGGTCAGCAGAAAGCTGGGGACTGGATCGACCACCCGTTTTTTCTCCGGTTTTTCCTCCGCGAGAATATTTCCCTGACTATCGACGATTTTGGTAATGGCGATCGGTTTGACCCATTCTCCTTGATTGGCCAATGTACTGTAAGCGACTGTCATCTCGTAAGGAGAAACAGGTGAGGTCCCCAAAGCCAGCGAAGGAACAGCCTGAAGCTGGCTGGTGATCCCGACGGCATGGGCTTGTTCGATCAGTTTGGCTGGCGTAATTTGTTCGATTGTTTTTACGGCATAAATGTTGTCCGAAGTGGCGATCGCCTGTTGCATGCTGATAAAATCATGGAAATAGTGGTCGCCAAAATTGCTGGGAATGTATTGTTTGCCGTTGTCATACGTAAAAACGGTCGGTTCGCTTTTCATCATCGTCAGCGGCGTAAAGCCGTTTTGCAAGGCGGCGAGATAAAGAAACGGCTTAAAGGAAGAGCCGGGCTGACGTTTGGCGAAAGCGCGATTGTATTGGCTTTTGCTGTAATCCCTTCCGCCAACCATCGCCTTGACCTCGCCGGTTGCCGGTTCGATCGCGACCAATGCCGTTTGCAATTCCGGATTGTCTTTCGGCATCACTTTGGCAATTGCCGCTTCTGCCTTTTTTTGCATGTCGTAATCAAGTGTGGTATAAATTTTTAAACCACCATGAATAAACTGTTCCTCGTCAATGCCGTATTTGTTTCGCAACAAACTGCCCAAATAATCGCGGAAATAAGGGGCAATGTCCGCTGTGTTTTTTTCATTTTTTTGCACCAGCGTTATCTTTTCTTGATAAGCTTGTTCCGCTTGTTCCTTCGTAATGTAGCCATCCCGCTGCATCGCATCCAAAACCAGTTTCTGCCGGGATTTGGCATGATCAAAATGGTCATAAGGCGAATAATAGGAAGGATTGTTGGCGATCGAAGCCAACAGGGAACTTTCCGCCAAGCTCAAGTCTTTCGCATGTTTGCCAAAATAGGTCAAGGCGGCGGACTCGACTCCGTAGGCAGAGCGTCCGTAGTAAATTTGATTCAGATACATCTGCAAAATCTCTTCTTTGCTGTAGTTGAATTCCAGCTGAATCGCCAGCAATGCTTCTTTGATTTTTCTTCGCCATGTCTTTTCCTGGGTTAAATACAGATTGCGGGCGAGCTGCTGTGTAATCGTGCTGGCGCCTTGCAGCTTGTTCATGTTCTTCAAATCGACATAAGCCGCCATCGCCGAACGCTTCAAATCAAAGCCATAGTGGTCCCAAAAATAGCGATCCTCGATGGCAACCGTGGCCTGTTGCATTGTCGGGGCAATCTGGTCCAGCGGAACGACGTAGCGATTGATGCCGCGGTGCAGCGTGTCCAGCACCTCGCCGTTTTTGGCGTAAATCGTGGTCGTCTGACTGACGCTTGCCGCCGGCAGGGGTTGCGAGCGCAAATACAGAAGCAACAGCAGAAGCGCAAAAGAGGCGAGCAGTATACAAAGTATGGCGAGTTTTATGAATTTTTTTGTCCAGCGCAAATACCGAAGTAAGGGTGCTTCGGGAATCACTTCCATGTCGGTTCAACCCCTTTCGTGCGAATAGCGAGAGATGAAAAATTGGGACATACTAAAGGATGAAGGCTATTATTAGTATGGTTGGATTTGGCAAATGGTATACTTTTTTCAAGCAAATCCTTGTCTCAAGTGAAAATGTACTTGCATTTTGAGGGGGAGCATCTATAATTTTCTTGTTGACCAAGCTGTTGAATCATCTAATTATTTGAAGCTGAGCAGTCCGGGATTGTTCAGATAAGAGGAGGTTACATATCGATGTCGATGGAAATGGAATTGTGGTATACAGAAAAACAAACGGAAAACCACGGAATTACAACAAAGATTTCCGAAACGCTATATAGTGAACAAACCGAATTTCAAAAAATAGATATTATCAATACCAAGCAATTTGGCCGAATGCTGGTGCTTGACGGCATGGTGATGACCACAGATGTGGACGAATTTGTTTATCACGAAATGATTACCCATATTGCGATGAACACTCATCCCAACCCGAAAAAAGTATTGGTTGTCGGCGGTGGAGACGGCGGAGCGATTCGCGAGGTCGTGAAGCACAGCGCCGTGGAAAAAGCGGTCTTGGCCGAGATTGACGGCGGTGTAATCGAGTCCAGCAAAAAATACTTTCCGCACATCGCCAGCGCATTGATGGGCAACACCCGTGTCGACGTACAGGTGATCGACGGGGTAAAACATATCCATGAGCACAAAGGGGAATATGATGTGATCATGGTCGATTCCACTGAACCGGTGGGACCAGCAGTCGGCTTGTTTGAAAAAGGCTTCTACCAAGGAATTTACGATGCGTTGAAACCGGATGGAATTCTTGTGGCGCAAACAGAATCTCCCTGGTTCAACCGCGAGTTGATCAAACGTGTCTTTAAAGATCTGAAATCGATCTTCCCGATCACCCGGTTGTATACTTGCAGCATTCCAACCTATCCATCGGGCTTGTGGAGCTTTACGATCGCATCGAAAAAATACGATCCAATCGAAGTGGATGCGGCGCAAATCAAAGATTTGGATACGAAATACTATTCGCCGGAAATTCACCACGCTGTCTTCAAACTGCCAAAATTTGTCGAAGAGCTGACGCGCGACTAAACGGGAAGGGGTACTGGGAAGATGAGATTTGATGAAGCATACTCCGGCAAGGTGTTTATTCGCAGCCATGCTGACTACGAAGAAAGCCAGGCTGTCATATACGGCATGCCGATGGATTGGACAGTAAGCTTTCGCCCAGGCTCTCGCTTCGGCCCTGCCCGCATCCGGGAAGTCTCCATCGGGTTGGAAGAATACAGCCCGTACCTGGACCGGTTGCTCGAGGAAGTCAAATATTTCGATGCCGGCGATATTCCGCTGCCGTTTGGCAATGTGGAAGGAAGCTTGCAAGCGATCAAGGAGTTTGTCGGCAAAGTATTGGCGGACGGAAAAATGCCGATTGGACTTGGCGGGGAGCATCTGGTAACCTGGCCGGTGATTCAGGCGGTTTACGAGAAGTATAAACAGGATCTGGTCATTTTCCATTTCGATGCCCATACCGACCTGCGCGACCACTACGAGGGATATGAATACTCTCACTCCACCCCGATCAAAAAAGCGTGCAATCTGATCGGCGGGAAAAATGTGTATTCCTTTGGCATTCGCAGCGGGATGAAGGAAGAATTTGCATGGGCGAAGGAAAATATGCATCTGTACAAATACGATGTGCTGGAACCGGTCAAACAAGTGTTGCCAACGATCGGGAATCGCCCGATTTACCTGACGATCGATATCGATGTGCTTGATCCGTCGGCCGCTCCCGGGACAGGCACCACGGAAGCAGGCGGCATCACCTCCCGCGAGCTGCTGGAGACAATTCATTTCATGGCGCAAAACGGCGCGAATGTGATTGGCTGTGATCTGGTAGAAGTTGCGCCGGTTTACGATCATAGTGAAATGACCCAGATTGTTGCTTCGAAAATTGTCCGCGAACTGATTCTCGGTTTCGTGAAATAACAGCTAAGAAAGGGCTGCCTGGATGGGCGGCCCTTTTGTGCGTCGGGATAGCCGGTTGCAATCGGCCGGAAGGGGTCGTTACAATGAAAGAAATACACTTTTGAAGCGGGGATGAGCAGTATGCAGGACGTACAGATACAGCTTGCTGTAACGCATCAGGCCAACGGGCAAACGGAGCAAACCCGCTATTCCTATCAAGGCAGGGGAACGAAAAAGGAAAACGGATGGTACTTCTCCTATCCAGAGAGTCTGGAAGGAGTCGGAACGATCCAAACTGTGCTCAAGGTCGGAGAAGCGGACGTCACGTTGTTGCGCCAGGGCAAATTGCAAATGAAACAACTGTTTGCAAAAGGCAAAACAAGTGAAACGATTTACAACAGCCCAATGGGACCTTTAACGATGGAGACCCATACCCGCAAAGTGAAGATCAAACGGGAAGCGGACCGGCCTGCCCAGCTTTTGCTCGCGTACCAGGTTTGGCTGAATGGGCAGTATGCCGGCGATTACGAACTGCACCTTCTGTTTCAGTGGCAATGAGCAGGCGGTGGCCTGCGGTTCGGCAACAACGCATGGCAAGCGTCCGATTCTCTGGCACGATTTTTGCTGCTTCTCAGGTAGAGGTGTCCGATTGAGGATTACAGCCGTTCTCTGTTTGATTGTGCCGGAAATTCGGCAGACTGACGAATTTGCGGCAGTTCTGCAAAGGGGCGTGTTTCATATATGACAATGTCGGAAACAGCGCAAATGCTTGAAGCTATTCTGGCCACCATCGATGAAGGCATCCATGTTGTCGACGCCAACGGAATTACGATATTTTACAATCATGTGGCCGCCCGCCTTGACGGCTTGACCCAGGAGGAGGTCCTGGGGAAACCGCTGTTGGAGGTATTCCCTTCGCTTGATCGCGACAGCAGCACGCTTTTGCGGGTGATTGAAAACGGGCAGCCGATCTATAACCAGCCACAAACCTATACCAACTGGCGCGGCATGAAAGTGGAGACGGTCAATACCACTCTGCCGGTGCATGTGGGACAGCGTTTGGTCGGCGCGGTTGAGGTGGCCAAAGATATCGGCAAGCTGAAAGAATTGTCTGGCCGCTTGATCGACCTGCAAGCCAAGCTGGGCAAAAACAAACGCGGCAAAAGGGGGGAGCCTGATCCCAATTTGTATCAATTTGCCGATATTTTGACTGACAACCAGGAAATGCAGCAGCTGATTGCCCGGGCGAAACGAGCAGCAGCGACCTCCTCGCCTGTGTTGATTTATGGCGAGACGGGAACGGGCAAAGAGCTGTTCGTCCAGTCGATCCATCAAGCTTCGGCACGCAGCGGCAAGCCGTTTATTGCGCAAAATTGCGCCGCTTTGCCGGCGACGTTGTTGGAAAGCATTTTGTTTGGCACGACCAAGGGCAGTTTTACCGGTGCGGATGACCGGCCAGGGTTGTTTGAATTGGCCGACGGCGGTACGCTGTTTCTCGATGAGTTGAACAGCATGCCGCTTGATTTGCAGGCCAAATTGCTGAGAGTCTTGCAGGATGGCCACATTCGCCGGATTGGCGACAGCAAGACGACGTTTGTCGATGTCAGACTGATGGCAGCGATTAACGAGCCGCCGCAGGAGGTTGTGAAGCAGGGGCGAATGCGGACCGATCTGTATTACCGGATCAATGTCGTTTCCTTTGAAATTCCGCCGTTGCGCAAGCGGAAAGAAGATATCGAACTGCTTACCCGTCATTTCATACACAAGTACAATCAACGCTTCCAGATGAAAGTGACGGCAGTCTCTCCGGAGGCAAAACGTTTGTTTCAGCATTATGACTGGCCGGGAAATGTGCGCGAACTCGAACATGTCATTGAAGCGGCGATGAATATGGTGGACGGTGAACAGATCAAGCTGGAGCATCTGCCCGCGCACTTGGGGGAAAAAGTGGCCTCGAAACCGCAGATTCGCGTGGAGTGGGATGCCGGCAAGCGGCAAAAGCTGCCGGAACTGCTTCGTGAGCTGGAGGAAGAATTGATCAGCCAGGCGTTGCGGGAAACGGAAGGCAACATTCTGCAAGCAGCCAAACTGTTGGGGATTCCCCGGCAAACGCTGCAATACAAGTTGGCGAACCGGATTCATCCCTCATAACTGCCGAATGACCGGCACTCTGCTGCCGAAAAACAGGCATTTACCCAGGCACAATGACCAAAAAACCGTAGTCTGAATGTTTTGAATACGGTGGCACGAAGATTGCATCTCTGCTCTTGCAGGATAAAAATTGCTGGCAAGAGAGGGGAGTTTGCAATGCTAACGTCAACAAAAAGAAACTGGCGCGACGTCGAATTGTGGAAAGAGGTCAGTGAGGAGCAATGGAACGATTGGATGTGGCAATTGACCAACACGATTCGCACGGTTGACGATTTAAAGAAAGTGATTCATCTGACGCCTGATGAGGAACAGGGCGTGCGGATTTCCAACCAGACGATTCCGCTGAACATTACGCCTTACTATGCGATGCTGATGGACCCGGATGACCCGACCGATCCGGTGCGGATGCAATCGGTGCCCATCTCTTCGGAGATCATCCGGACGAAATACGATATGGAGGACCCGCTGCATGAGGATGAAGATTCTCCCGTGCCTGGACTGACACACCGTTACCCGGATCGCGTCCTGTTTCTGGTCACCAACCAATGCTCCATGTATTGCCGGTATTGCACGCGCCGCCGTTTTTCCGGCCAGATCGGCATGGGGGTACCCAAGAAACAACTGGATGCCTGCATTGATTACATTCGGCGCACACCCGAGGTGCGAGACGTGTTGCTCTCCGGCGGGGATGGCTTGCTGATCAATGACCGTATTTTGGAGTATATCCTGAAAAGCTTGCGGGAGATTCCGCACGTGGAGATTATCCGGATCGGGACGAGAGCGCCGGTCGTGTTTCCGCAGCGAATTACGGAAAACCTTTGTGCCATTTTGAAAAAATACCACCCTGTCTGGTTGAATACGCATTTTAATCATCCGCGGGAGATTACCCCGGAAGCGGCGCGCGCCTGCGAGATGCTGGCTGATGCCGGAGTGCCGCTCGGCAACCAATCGGTGATCTTGGCCGGAATCAACGACTGTCCGCATGTCATGAAGAAACTGATGCACGATCTGGTCAAAATACGCGTTCGTCCCTACTACATTTACCAGTGTGATCTGTCGGAAGGAATCGGCCATTTCCGCGCGCCGGTCAGCAAGGGGATCGAAATCATCGAGCATCTGCGTGGCCATACGTCGGGGTATGCCGTGCCTACCTTTGTGGTCGATGCCCCGCATGGAGGCGGAAAGATACCGGTTATGCCGAACTATGTGATCTCCCAGTCGGCAGAGAAAGTTGTGCTGCGAAACTTCGAAGGAGTGATTACCTCCTATCCGGAGCCGAAACAGTACCAGCCGCATCGCGAGGATGATTGCGAATATTGTCAGGCCGCCAGAGGAAAGGCAGTGGGGATTGCCGCACTGATGCGGGATGAAGCCAACAACCTAGAACCGACAGAGTTGCCGCGCCACAAACGGATACGGGCAACGAAGATCAAATCGCTTGCCGACATCCGTCTGGAACAAAAGGAGAAAAAGGCCAGCGAGGATTGAGCCAGCGGGCAAAACAAGCGAGGGAATTAGAGATTGTCCCTACCTTTTCACTCACGTATAATAGTATGCAAACATGAGACGTTGACTGGTTTTGGCAGCAAAAGAACCGCCGATCAGACGCTCAGTTGGGGAAAGGTGGCACAGCAACTTGTTGGAAAAGAAGAAAAAAATTCCTTCGCTTGTGAAAGATCCAAAACTGATCGAGAAACGACGCGATCAAATTGTTGAAGCAGCGGTTGAGCTGTTTATTCATAAAGGATTTCATAAGACGACAACCCGGGAGATCGCCAAAGCTTCCGGTTTTAGCATCGGCACCTTGTATGAATATATTGAATCGAAAGAAGACGTATTGTATCTCGTATGCGATGCGATTCACGCTGAGGTGGAAAACCGTCTGCGCGAAGCGCTCACTTTTAACGGAAACGGATTGCGTATATTGAAAATGGCTTTGCGCAGCTTTTTTCGCGTCATGGATCAGATGAACGACCGCGTCTTGCTGATCTATCAAGAGACGAAGTCGCTGCCGTCAGGGACAATCAGCTACGTGCTGCGCCGCGAAGAAGAAATTCGCGGAATTTTCGAAGAGATATTGCGGACCGGTATCCAGGACGGTTCGATTCACATTGATGAAAAACATGTGCAATTGATGGCTGACAATATACTCGTGCTTGGCGAGATGTGGGTGTTTCGCCGCTGGGCGCTTCGGAAGCATTACACGCTGGAGGAATATATCGAAAAGCAGACGGCGCTGCTGTTGCGCGAGATTACGGAAAAATAGGGAGACGGCGGACGAACGGGAGCGGATGCCGCATCCGCGTTGGGCTGGCGGCGAATGTGGGCCGATTCGTTTGAAAACCTTGCATTTTAGTCTAAAATAAGGAATACTGTAACATAGCCAATTTATTGTTGTGAAAGGACGTGCCCTCCGTGAGTCAATTGCTTGCACATATTGAGTCAGAGAAACTGAATGAAATGGCCTTGGTTGATATCGCTTATGAAATTTTGCGCGAAACCAACCACCCTCATAATTTCCGTGAGCTGATGGATAGAATCTCCGCTCTGCGCCACTTAACCGAAGAGCAAAAAATGGGCATGATTGCACAAGTATATACAGAAATTAATATTGATGGCCGTTTCGTCTGCCTGGGCGAAAATACTTGGGGACTGAAACGCTGGTACCCGACTGATACCGTTGAAGAAACGCAGGAAGGCGGCAAGAAGAAGAAGGTTGTTCTTGACGATGACTTCGACGACGATTACGAAGTGGAAGAAGACCTGGTTGAAGAATTCGAGGACGAGGACATCGCTTTGTTTGAAGAAGACGAGGATTTCGTTGATGAAGACGCCGATATCGACGATATTGACGAGGATTTGGAAACCGACGAGATTGTCGAAGAAGACGAGATTTTTGAAAGCGATGATGAAGAACTGGAAGAGCTTGATGCAGAGGAAGAATTGGATGAGGAAAATGATGACTGATAATTCCTTGACTTCCGCATTCTAAACAGATAAAATACTTTTTGGGCTTTACATGAAGAGAGTTCAAATATGGAAAGATATAAAACAAAAGTGCCCCTACCCGCATGATGACGGGTTAGGTTATCGCTTTTGTTTTTTCTTTTTTAAAGCCGTCTCGTCAATCATTCGCATTGATTATTGATATATTGGAACAGGGGAAAGAGGGGACTAAAACGATGGCGAAGTATATTTTTGTGACAGGTGGGGTTGTATCCTCACTGGGTAAGGGGATCACCGCAGCGTCGCTCGGTCGATTATTGAAAAACAGAGGTCTGAAGGTAACATTGCAAAAATTTGACCCATACATTAACGTCGATCCGGGAACGATGAGCCCATACCAACATGGTGAAGTGTTTGTGACCGATGACGGGGCTGAGACTGACCTCGATTTGGGTCACTATGAGCGTTTTATTGATATCAATCTCAACGCCAACTCCAACGTGACAACAGGGAAAATCTATTCGGCTGTAATCGCCAAAGAACGGAGAGGCGACTACCTTGGCGGAACCGTTCAAGTAATCCCGCATATCACTAATGAGATTAAAGAACGCGTGTTCCGCGCAGGACGGGAAACCGGTGCTGACGTAGTCATTACGGAAATCGGCGGGACTGTAGGGGATATCGAGAGTTTGCCTTTCCTGGAGGCGATTCGCCAAATTAAAAGCGATATTGGCCGCGAAAATGTCATGTACATTCACGTAACCTTGATCCCGTATATCAAGGCGGCGGGTGAAATGAAAACCAAACCTACCCAGCACAGCGTGAAAGAACTGCGCAGTTTGGGGATTCAGCCAAATGTGATTGTAACCCGGACAGAGCATCCGCTTTCCCAAGAGATGAAAGACAAACTGGCGCTTTTCTGTGACATTGACAAAAATGCAGTGATCGAAGGGATCGATGCGGAAACGTTGTATGAAGTGCCGTTGCAATATCAGGCGCAAGGATTGGATGACTACGTCTGCCGTCATCTGGGACTGACTTGTTCCGAAGCTGATATGACCGAGTGGAAGCAATTGGTAGACAGAATCAAAAACTTGCAGCATACAACCCGGATCGCCATCGTCGGGAAATATGTAGAATTGCATGATGCTTATCTGTCTGTTGCCGAAGCGTTGTATCATGCCGGCTATGCGAACGATACGGACATCGAGATCAAATGGGTCAGCGCGGAAGAGGTAACGAGCCAAAATGTTGAACAATTGCTGGGCGATGTTGACGGAATTTTGGTTCCGGGCGGATTTGGCGATCGCGGCATTGAAGGGAAAATTGAGGCGACACGTTACGCGCGGGAAAAGAAAGTTCCGTTCCTGGGCATTTGCCTCGGCATGCAAATTGCGGTCATTGAATATGCGCGCAATGTGGCCGGCATGGAAGGGGCCAACAGTTCGGAAATCAATCCAAACACCAAGTATCCGGTAATTGATTTGCTGCCGGAACAAAAAGAGATCGAGGACAAAGGCGGTACGATGCGCCTGGGACTCGGACCGAGCAAGCTGGTCGAGGGCAGTTTGGCGGAGCAAGCGTATAACAGTTCGCTCATCTATGAACGGCATCGGCACCGTTATGAAGTGAACAATGAATATCGCGAGCGGTTGACCAGCCTTGGCCTGCGTGTATCCGGCACGACACCTGACGGCAGATTGGTGGAGGTTGTAGAGATTCCGGATCACCCTTGGTTCGTGGCAACGCAATTCCATCCGGAATTCACTTCCCGTCCGAACCGGCCGCAGCCGCTGTTCCGCGAATTTGTCAAAGCGTCGCTCGCACATAAACGATAATGGAGGGGCAAGTATTGCCTCTTTACACATAACTCAAAAACAAACGCACCTTTTCCCGCGGGATGAAGGTGCGTTTTTAATTGCTCGCTCATGGTGGCGGATGGTCAATGAAACAAAGGGCCGATCCAGGCAACCCAATATGCGGCGGGAACAAAAATCACCTGGCCGAGCAGCGTGCCGAAGAAACGGGAAAACATTAACCAGACCAGTGTCTTTTGAATATCTTCCTGACCGGTTTTTCCTTGCATCGCTCTGTCGGTCAGCAAGGCGACCTGCGGATCAATCAGAATGGTAAAGATGATCGTGGCAAACCCGTTGATCAACCCGGACGACATCGTTACCGCCAATTTATATTCAGGATTTAGCAAGGAGGCATACAGGGCAGCCAAGACGCTGACCGTAAAGATCGAGGTGACGATGCAATTCAAGATCAACAGCCGAACCGGCGCACTGCCCAGTCGAAAACGGCTGAGCATTTCCCATCTGGGCAGTCGCAGATGGTGGCCGGCGTGTTTGATGCTTTGCAGGGAAACGGAATTTTTCAGCATCTGCGGTATCGAACCAGCCACTTCGAGATGGGCGATCAGCCGAGTCGACAAGGCTACGGCCGTGGGGAACAGCAGAATCGCCAAAGCAGTTCCGACGGAAGCGGCCGCGATGACGATGCGCAAGTCATTTTGCACATCAAAATGCAATTTGCCCGCCATGTCAATCAATCCGCCCAACATCGGCCCTTGCAACATATTGGAGGTGCGCGAAACTAGCACGATCGCTCCGGTCAACGACAGGGCGACAGCCAGTTTCCCGGTGCGGACTCCCGCCAGCCGGATTGCATAGGAAAGCGTTTCCGATGTATGTATAATTAAAGTAAAGAAGGAGATAAGCAGGACATGTTCAAACACTTGGGAACCCTCCCGTGCCACCGGCAAATAACAACATTCAGCAGTTCCTAATTGTACAATATTCCGGAGTGTTTTCCCAGAAGTGGCAGCAGTTGTTTATAAGGATTTTAAAAAAATCTAGCGACAGGCAGGATTTTCCTATTGATAACTCGTATTAAACAGTAATTAATAAATACAGAAGATGTGCGGGGGGAATCTTGTGATGCAGGAGAAAAAAGTTTTGGTTGTTGATGATCAATATGGCATTCGGATCCTTTTGTATGAGGTGCTGGGCAAAGAGGGTTACAAAACGTTCCAAGCTGCAAACGGAAAAATGGCCTTGGAGATCGTCGAAAAAGAATCTCCCGATCTGGTGATCCTCGATATGAAAATTCCTGGCATGGATGGCATAGAAATATTAAAGCACATCAAAAAAATTAACCAGGATATTAAAGTGATCATGATGACGGCTTACGGTGAATTGGACATGATCAAAGAGGCAACGCAACTGGGAGCGCTTACTCATTTTACGAAGCCGTTTGACATTGACGAACTTCGCTTGGCTGTGAGTCAGCAACTTGTTGGCTAAAATCTGTTAAGAAATTTTTCGTTGTGGTATAATAAGCCAAGTCACACACCAGTTCACTATGGGAGGAGCCATATTAATCATGCCATTGGTACCTATGACCGCTTTTATAGAGGATGCCAAAAAGAACAAGTACGCTGTTGGACAATTCAACCTTAATAATCTTGAATTTACGCAAGCGATTACAGAGGCTGCCGCTGAAGAGAAATCCCCGGTTATCTTTGGCGTGTCCGAAGGGGCAATGAAATATATGGGACTGGATTATACAGTCGCCATCGCCAAAGTAGCCGCTGAACGCGCGGGTGTACCGATTGCGCTTCACCTGGATCACGGGAGCAGCTTCGATGTGGTAATGAAATGCATTCGCGCCGGCTTTTCTTCCGTAATGTTTGACGGTTCTCATTACCCGTATGAAGAAAACATTCGCTTGACGAAAAAGGTGGTGGAAGCAGCCCATGCCGTTGGCGTATCTGTAGAAGGTGAGTTGGGTACAATTGGCGGTGTGGAAGACGATCTTTCTGTTGATGAGAAAGATGCCGCTTTGGCAAAACCGGAAGAAGCGATTCGTTTCTGGGAAGAGACAAAAGTGGATTATGTAGCGATTGCCGTTGGAACTGCTCACGGTATGTATAAAGGCGAACCGAAGATTCACTACGATATTATCGAAGAAGTAGCGAAAAATATAGGCGCGCCGATCGTGCTTCATGGCGGTTCCGGTGTGCCTGATGAAGCGATCAAAAAAGCGATCAGTCTGGGTGTTGGCAAAATCAATGTCAACACGGAAAACCAGGTAGCTTGCACGCAAACGATCCGCGACATCTTGAACGCAAAACCGAATGAAATCGATCCGCGTAAATATCTCGGTCCTGCACGCGAAGCAATCAAAGAGGTTGTGAGGGGAAAAATTCGGTTGTTCGGCAGCAACAACCGCGTATAAAGCAGGAGGGTATTCATGAAATTTCTGATTGATACAGCCAACGTCGAAGAGATACGTCAGATTCATGAGTGGGGTGTTTTGGCCGGAGTCACGACCAACCCTTCGCTTGTGGCCAAGGAAGGCCGCGATTTTATCGAGACGCTCAAAGAGATTATCGATATTGTCGACGGGCCGATCAGTGCTGAGGTGATCAGTACTGACGCCAAAGGGATGATTGAGGAAGGCGAAAAACTGGCCTCCTTGTCCAAAAACATCGTCATCAAGATCCCGATGACCGAAGAAGGTCTGAAGGCGGTCAAACATTTCAAGAAACAAAAAATCAGAACCAACGTAACGCTGATCTTCAACGCCAACCAGGCGTTGCTGGCGGCGCGCGCAGGGGCAACGTATGTCTCTCCGTTCGTCGGCCGTCTGGATGACATTGGTCAGGACGGGTTGCGGTTGATCAGTGAAATTTCGGAAATTTTTGCGGTGCATGGCATTGAAACGGAAATTATCGCCGCCAGCGTTCGCCATCCTGTTCACGTAACTGAAGCGGCGCGGCGCGGAGCGGAATTTGCCACGATACCGTTTAAAGTGTTCAAACAACTGTTGGTCCACCCGCTGACAGAGAGCGGTTTGCAAAAGTTTTTGGCGGATTGGGCAAGCATGAAAAAGGAATAAGGACGGACTGGCCGAAGAGGAATCTTCGAACTTGACGATTTGTGATCGAGCACCTTTTCCAGTGGAGAAGGTGCTCCTTTCCCGAAAGCGGCTATGTGGTCCAACTGGCAACAAGATAGTGTGAGTATCGATGAAAAACAGATGAGCCCGAGGAGAACCGAATATGGAAAAGCTGTTTATCAATGGAGGCAAGCCGCTCGCGGGACATGTCACCATCAGCGGGGCAAAAAACAGTGCGGTGGCGCTTATTCCTGCTGCTTTGCTGGCTGATGGGCCTGTGGTCATTGAAAATTTGCCCAGCATACAGGATGTCGGTATTTATTATGAGTTGTTGCGCGAGATGGGTGTAGATGTGCTGTTCGAGGAAGATTGGATGGAAGTGGACAGTCGTCCGATGAAACTGATGGAAATGCCCAATGGCAAGGTGAAAAAGCTGCGGGCTTCTTATTATTTGTGGGGAGCTTTATTGGGCAAGTTTGGTGAAGCGAGAATCGGGATGCCGGGAGGTTGCGATCTGGGGCCACGTCCGGTAGATCTGCACATCAAAGGTTTTGAGGCACTGGGCGCGGAGGTGCACAATCACAACGGCGTCATGATTATCAAAGCAGAACGTCTTCGTGGAGCACGGATTTACCTGGACACGGTTAGTGTTGGTGCGACCATCAACATTATGCTGGCGGCAACGAAAGCGGAAGGAACGACCGTGATCGAAAATGCGGCCAGAGAGCCGGAGATCGTTGACGTAGCGACGCTTTTGAACAATATGGGAGCGGACATCAAGGGCGCGGGTACCGACGTCATTCGGATACAAGGGGTAAGCAAGCTGAGCGGTTGCCGCCATACGATTATCCCCGATCGAATTGAAGCGGGCACCTATATGATTGCGGCAGCAGCCACGCGTGGAGATGTCACGCTGGAAAATGTAATTCCAAAACATTTGGAATCGGTGACAGCCAAGCTCCGCGAAATCGGCGTAACGGTAGAAGAAGGGGATGACACCATTCGGGTCATCGGCCAGGAAAATTACCGTGCTGTCGATATTAAGACCAGCCCTTATCCCGGATTCCCCACTGATTTGCAACAACCGATTACATCCTTGCTAACTTTGGCTAAAGGAACGAGTATTGTAACCGATAACATATATGGGCACCGTTTCCGGCATATCGACGAATTGCGCCGGATGGGCGCAAATATTAAGGTAGAGGGACGTTCGGCGGTTATTGAAGGCGGCAGCAGTCTGTTGGGAGCGAAAGTAATTGCGTCCGACCTGCGCGCCGGTGCTGCACTCGTTATTGCCGCGCTTGTCGCCGAAGGTGTTGCTCAACTGGATGGTTTGGAACATATTGATCGCGGGTATGAGAATCTTGTGGGAAAATTGCAGCAACTGGGAGCGATCGTTCGACGCTTGTCATCGAACGGTACAGAAAACATAAAGTGTTAACAACCCGTGGGAGGAGAACTGACGATGGAACGCAGCTTGTCGCTTGAATTGGTACGGGTTACAGAAGCAGCCGCGCTTGCTTCAGCTCGCTGGATGGGGCTGGGTAAAAAAGACGAGGCTGACGATGCAGCTACAACCGCAATGCGAAAAGAATTTGAAAATGTGCCAATGGATGGCGTGGTAGTTATTGGCGAAGGTGAAATGGACGAGGCGCCAATGCTTTATATCGGAGAACAGCTTGGCCAAGGCGTAGAGCCGCGTGTTGACGTGGCGGTCGACCCTTTAGAAGGGACCAATATCGTGGCAAAAGGGACATGGAATGCCATCTCGGTCATTGCCATTGCCGATCGCGGAAACTTATTGCACGCGCCTGACATGTATATGGAAAAGATTGCGGTTGGACCCAAGGCAGTCGGGAAAATCGACATCAATGCACCGGTGGAAGACAATTTGAAGGCAGTGGCCCAGGCGTTGAACAAGGATATCAGCGATCTGGTGGCAGTGGTCCTCGATCGCGATCGCCATTCATCCATTATCGAACAAATCCGGAAAGCGGGAGCAAGAATCAAACTGATTCCGGATGGAGACGTGGCGGCTGCAATCAATACCGCTTTTCCCGACACTGGCGTGGATATTTTGTTTGGTTCCGGCGGCGCTCCCGAAGGTGTGCTCGCTGCTGTTGCCTTGAAATGCCTGGGAGGAGAAATCCAGGGAAAATTGTTGCCGCAAAATGAAGCGGAAGTCGAGCGATGCAAGAAAATGGGCTTGGCTGATCCTTATCAAGTCCTGTTTATGCATGATTTGGTTCGCGGAGACGATGCAATCTTTGCAGCGACCGGGGTGACCGACGGGGAGCTGCTGCGTGGCGTTCGTTTTCAGGGGAACACGGCGACGACTCATTCGGTGGTTATGCGAGCCAAAACAGGGACGATCCGTTTTATTGATGGTACCCACCGCTTAGAGCGCAAGCCTCGGCTTGTATGGTAAAGCAAAGAACAGACAAGAATGAAAACGAGATGATATAAAGAGTGGTGGAATAATTAGTGTTAATATCAGAACTAGAGGAAAAGAAACTGACTGAGCTGTATAAGCTCGCCAAAGAGTACCAGATTCCTTACTATTCACAGATGAAGAAGAAAGAATTGATTTTTGCAATCCTACGGGCAAGGGCTGAACGAGATGGGTTAATGTTTATGGAGGGTGTGCTGGAGATTCTCTCCGAAGGGTACGGCTTTTTGCGACCGATTAACTATCTGCCAAGCTCCGAAGACATTTATATTTCACAATCGCAAATCAGACGGTTCGACCTGAGAACAGGAGATCTTGTTTCAGGAAAGGTTCGTCCCCCGAAGGAAAACGAACGGTATTTCGGACTGTTGCAGGTTGAGGCAGTAAATGGACATGACCCCGATCTCGCTGCAGAACGTCTTCACTTCCCCGCCCTTACACCGCTTTATCCTCAAAAAAAGCTTGTTCTGGAAACAGAACCTACGAGAATCTCCGCGCGATTGATGGATCTGATCGCTCCGGTTGGACTTGGACAACGCGGTCTGATCGTTGCGCCGCCAAAAGCCGGAAAAACCATGTTGTTAAAAGAGATTGCCAATAGCATTACAGACAATCACCCTGATATTCATTTGTTCGTTTTGCTGATTGATGAACGTCCGGAAGAAGTAACCGACATGCAGCGCTCGGTGAACGGCGAAGTCATTGCCTCGACGTTTGACGAACTGCCGGAAAACCACATCAAAGTGGCGGAGCTTGTTCTGGAAAGGGCAAAGCGGCTGGTTGAGCATAAAAAAGACGTGGTAATTTTGCTCGATTCCATTACCCGATTGGCCCGGGCCTACAACCTGGTCATCCCGCCAAGCGGACGAACGTTGTCAGGCGGTATTGATCCAGCAGCCTTTCACCGGCCTAAGCGTTTCTTTGGTTCAGCCCGCAACATCGAAGAGGGAGGCAGTTTGACGATTTTGGCCACAGCGCTCGTCGAAACCGGTTCCCGCATGGATGATGTGATTTATGAGGAGTTTAAAGGAACGGGCAACATGGAGTTGCATCTTGACCGGAAACTGTCCGAACGGAGAATCTTCCCGGCGATTGATATTCGCCGTTCCGGTACGCGCCGTGAAGAATTATTGCTCAGCAAAGAAGAATTGGATAAACTCTGGGCAATCCGCAAAAACATGAATGAAAGCCATGATTATGTGGAAGCTTTCTTGAAAAAATTGGCCGAGTCAAAAACCAATGTTGAGTTTTTGCAATCCATTGAAACGAAGAATGGGCGAAGCCAAACGAAAACAACCAATACATCGGCGAGTTCGTAGATCGTAGACCTCGCTGCCACTCGGCACGGATCGCAGGTGCCGAGTTTTTTTATGGTCAAAAACGCGGGGCAACGGTCATATTTGGGTTCTGAACGCATAAAGTAGAAAAATAGAGTAGGCAGAGGAGGGACCCGAGATGGAAATCTACGATTCGGACTTGCCGTCCAACTGGAGCAGCCAGGAGGAGGCAAAACGGTCTGTGGTCGAGCAGACCTTGCTGCAGACGTTTAATCCGTATGCTGCCTTGCAAGATACTAAGCCGCAGAATGCCGTGCAAAACACGGTGATTACGTATATGGTTCAGCCGGGAGACACCCTCTCGGAAATTGCTTACAAATATGGTGTTGATTTAAAAGATCTCATTGAAGAAAATCGGCTAAACAATCCCAATATGGTGGGGATCGGAATCAAGCTCAATATTCGCCGCAACGAGATCGCGCACACAGTTGCCCGCGACGAGACGCTCGACAGCATTGCCAGACGATATCAAGTCAGAAAAGAACTTTTGATTGACCGCAACCCTTTGCTCAGATTGATGCCGGACAATCTCTACGTGGGACAGACGGTCTATGTGCCTCTGCCGGTCAGCAGACCGCTGCTTGCCGGCAATGTGCAGCTGCGAAAACAGATGGCGCAGTTGGCCAGTCGAAAAGCAACGAGAAGCCGCACGATGGATTGGCCGATTGATTCGCCAACCATTACCAGCGGGTTTGGCAGCAGGTGGGGGAAAATGCACAAAGGGTTGGATCTGTGGAATCAGGCGGAAGAGCAGACGCCGATTCGCGCCGCAAGAGAAGGAACAGTTGTGCAAGCCGGAGCCAATAATGGCGGCTACGGATTTTTGGTGGTACTGGATCATAGAGACGGTTTGCAAACTTTTTATGCCCATATGCGGAAAATTTCTGTATATGTCGGCCAGATCGTCAATCGTGGCGATGTTTTGGGATATATGGGCAACACCGGCGACTCCACCGGGTATCACCTTCATTTTGAAGTGCGGCAGGATAATGTGCCGGTAAATCCACTCCGTTACCTGAGCAGGTAATGCTTCACATTTACATCGCCTCGCCAATAAGGTAAAATGATTGGAATGGTCAAGAAGTGAGGCGATACACAAATGAATTTAGTTTATGCAGATGGGAAAGGTCAAGTTTATGATCACCCGGGCATTTTAGCCGTTGGCCGCAACGGTGATATATTGGTTGAAATATTGGAAGAAGAGTTAATTCCCCTGCCGGATGGGGCGACGTTGGTCAGCTTGCCGGAAACCGTGCCGGTCGGACTGGACCCTGATACGGGGGAAATGCTGAAACTTGACGGTTATACCGCGGTTGGCGCGCTGATTCCGCAAGGGTACACGCGGTTGCTCTTGCCCGGGTATGTCAAGACGAACAAAGATAGCAAATTTCCGCTATTCGGCTATACAGCGGTCGTGTGGAAAGATGGCGGGTTTTGGATTGCTGGACGAAAAAGCGACGAACCGCATAAATGGAATCCGGAAAATTTCCCGATGGACGAGCTGCGCAACCGTGTGCAGGAGACATTGACCGCTTTTCCGGACAACCGGATATTAAAGCATTTGTCCCATTGTGCGCTGGAATATGAATGTTTGACGGCTTCCAACAACTTTTTCCACCGCTGGGAAGGCAGCTTGCCGGTTTCCTATACGTGCAATGCCGGCTGTTACGGCTGTATTTCCGAACAGCCGGAAGACAGCGGATTCCCGTCGCCGCAAACGCGGATGAATTTTAAACCGACGGAAGACGAGTTGGTCGAAGTGATGCTGCACCATTTGCAAACACCGGAGAGCATCATCAGCTTTGGCCAAGGATGCGAAGGAGAGCCTTCGACGATGGCTTCCCTGATTATACCGGCGATGCGCAGAGTCCGTCAGCAAACCGATATGGGCTATATCAATATCAATACCAATGCCGGTCTGACTGATCACATCAAAGGGATCGTTGATGCCGGATTGGACTTGATGCGAGTCAGTATTATCAGCGCGATCGATGAACATTATAATGCGTATTACCGTCCTCGTCACTACACTTTGGAAAACGTGGCGCGATCGGCCGAGTATGCCGCTGCGAAAGGTGTTTACACCTCGATCAACTATCTCTGTTTCCCGGGCGTGTTTGACCGTGAGGAAGAGATGGAAGCGATGATCAAGTTCATTCGCCGAACCGGGATCAAATTGATTCAACTTCGCAATCTCAACATCGATCCGGAAAGTTATTTGGCCATGATTCCCAAGGCTCAGGGAGAAATTTTCGGCATGAAGCAGGCAATCGAGATCTATCAGCAAGAACTGCCGGATGTGATCATCGGATCGTTTACCCATGTTCCGCCGCAAGAATTGCGCCGCCGGAAAAATTTGGTCTGATAGAGGAAGTTGCAAACGAATATATTTCGTGTTAATATTTAATACATGCGTTTTATATAACTCTGTTTCGGCAAACGATTCAGGGCGGAAAAGAGGGTGTGAAAATAATGAAACAAGGTATTCATCCAAACTACAATGTAGTAAAAGTTACCTGTGCTTGCGGTAATGAGTTTGAATCCGGTTCTGTGAAACAAGCTCTTCGTGTAGAGATTTGCTCTAACTGTCACCCATTCTTCACAGGTAAACAAAAATTTGTAGATGCTGGTGGCCGTGTAGATCGTTTCAAACGCAAATACAATCTTTCCTAATAAGATTGAGTGCTCTCAAAACCAGGTGGAGAAATCTGCCTGGTTTTGTTTTTGCCGAAAGTTGCCGCCAAGTGGTATTCTGCTTTTTCAAGTCTTGTTTTTCTGGTCGATCTTGCTATTCTTTTTGTGGTGAAGGAAAAAAACAGGAACCGTTGAGGTTAGAGGGAGAACGCAAAATTGGCACAATTGTACTTTCGCTACGGAGCAATGAACGCTTCCAAATCGATTCAATTGTTAACGGTTGCCCACAACTATGAACAGTCGGGAAAGAAAGTGATGGTGTTCACGCCGGCAATCGATGACCGTTTTGGCGTAGGCAAGGTCGCTTCCCGTGTAGGTATCAGCCGCGACGCGATCCCGATCGGCAATGACACCGATATTTTTGCCATCGTCTTGGGCGAAGCGGAAAAGCCGCATTGCGTGCTGGTGGACGAGGGGCAATTTTTGCATCGTCAACACGTTAAGCAATTGACTTTGATTGTGGATGAACTGGACATACCGGTAATTGTGTACGGATTGCTGAAGAATTTCAAAAATGAGCTGTTTGAGGGTACCCAATATTTGTTGTCGGAAGCAGATAAAATTGAGGAGATCAAGACGGTCTGCGTCTTTTGCAATAAGAAAGCGACGCATATATTGAAATACAAAAATGGACAACCCGTCTATACCGGAGAAACGATTGAAATTGGCGGCAATGATACATATAGCAGTGTATGTCGGCAGCACTACTATCATCCGCCTGCAATGGAACGGAAATGAATAGCAGCAACAAAGCCACCTTCTTTTTGCATGCTCCATCTGACAGATGCGCAAACTAGGCAAAACAGGAGGTGGCTTTTTCATGCAACGGAAGATGCTTGTTTACAACCTGCTGCTTCGAACGGTCATTGTCGGTCTGATTGCCGTCGCTCTCGCCGGATGTGGCCGCAACGATGTCCAGCAGCGGAGCATGGGTACGCGCAGCCTCGATCCACAGGCGAACGCGACGCTGATCAACGACCGCAATCACGACGAGTTGGACAGACAAGCACCGGCGATTGAGGATCGTGATCATGTAATGGGGCGCAACCAAAACCCGAATCTGCGCATCGGCCATTCCGCGGTAATCAACAATCGGGTTGATATTGAAAACATGGTCATGATGGCAAAAAGCGTCAACGGAGTGGAAAACGCCCGTGTCACCCTTCACGGCGGAAACGCATATGTTACCTTGGATTTGGTTCCAAACGTGACAGCCGGCCAGGCCCGGTCTATTGAGCGAGAAGTAATCGCCAGGCTGAGGCAAAAAGTACCCCGTTATGATTTTCACATCACCTCAAATGATGGATTCGTTCGCTAACGGTGCGGGCTCGGCATTTGCCGGGCTTTTCTATATTTACTTTTTGTCCGCGATTTACTATAATTATAATGTTATAAAGCATTTTGGATAAGGGGTGAAAGCAATGTTTGCACGCTTATCTGCTGTTGAAGAGCGTTATGAAGAAGTAACCAATTTACTCTGTGACCCCGATATTATCAGCGACACGAAAAAATTACGGGACCTTTCCAAAGAGCAGCGGTCATTGGAAGAAACCGTTGCGGTTTATCGTGAATATAAATCTGTCAACTCGCAGCTGGACGACGCCAAGGCGATGTTGGAAGAAAAACTCGACGACGAAATGCGCGATATGGTCAAGCTGGAGATTTCCGAGCTGAGCAAACGCAAGGAACAACTGGAGAATCGTTTGAAAATCTTGTTGTTGCCGAAAGATCCAAACGATGACAAGAACGTCATTGTCGAGATTCGCGGGGCTGCCGGCGGTGACGAAGCTGCCTTGTTTGCGGCCGATCTCTACCGGATGTATACCCGTTATGCCGAACGGCAAGGTTTCCGTGTGGAGGTATTGGAGGCAAATCCGACCGATATCGGCGGTTTCAAGGAGATTATTTTTTCTGTCAGCGGCCACGGCGCCTACTCCAAATTGAAATTTGAAAGCGGCGCACACCGTGTACAACGGATTCCTTCAACCGAATCCGGCGGCCGGATCCACACGTCGACTTCCACAGTGATTGTGCTGCCGGAAGCAGAAGATCTGGAAGTGGAAATCAACGAAAAAGACATTCGGGTGGATACGTTCTGTTCCAGCGGTGCAGGCGGTCAGAGCGTAAACACGACCAAATCGGCCGTTCGCGTAACGCATATCCCGACCGGTATCGTCGTTTCCTGCCAGGACGAGAAATCGCAAAACTCCAATAAGGATAAGGCGCTTCGGGTTTTGCGCGCGCGTTTGTTTGACTTCTATCAGCAACAGGCGATGGCGGAGCAAGATGCTGCACGGCGCAGTCTGGTCGGAACCGGGGACCGCAGCGAACGGATTCGCACCTACAATTTCCCGCAAAGCCGTGTGACAGACCACCGGATTGGTTTGACCTTGCACCGTTTGGAATCAATTTTGGCGGGAGAACTGGACGAAGTCATTGATAATCTGATCATGCATGAGCAAACAGAGCTCTTGAAAAGTCAGCATGCAACCGCGTAATCAGCTTTATACCATTCAAGAGGCCCTGCAGTGGGCTTCTTCGTTTTTACGCGAGGCCGGAACAAAGGACCCCCGTTTTGAAGCGGAGCTGTTGCTGCGACATTGCCTGGACATGAATCGGACGACGTTTCTTGCCTCGTTGCACGAACGGATGGCAGCGGATGCGTTGGAGCGGTTGGAGACTCTCTGTAAACGCAGAGCAGCCCATGAACCGATTCAGTATATGCTGGCGGAACAGGAATTTTACGGGCGTCCATTTTCTGTTGGCCCGGGTGTGTTGATACCTCGCCCGGAAACGGAAATTTTGATCGAGCAAATTTTGCTGCGGGCCGATCAACTCTGGCCTGCGGGGGAGGCGCTGCAAGTAACCGATGTGGGCACCGGCAGCGGTGCGATTGCCTTGACGCTGGCATGTGAGCGTCCCGATTGGCAGGTAACGACAATCGATCTGTCCGCTGAAGCGATCGCGATCGCCAAACGCAACAGCAAACGACTCGGTGTTGATGAGCGGGTCCGCTTTTTGCAAGGTGATTTATTGAGCCCGATCTTGCAGTCCGGCGAGCAGATGGACATTTTGGTGTCCAATCCGCCTTATATTCCTAGCGAGGACGTCGATGAACTGGATCGGGAAGTGCGCGATTTTGAACCAAGGCTGGCCTTGGATGGCGGCGAAGATGGATTAGACTGTTACCGCCAGCTTTGTGCACAACTCCCGCAAATCCTCCGCCCCAAGGCGTTGGTAGGGTTTGAAGTAGGGATTTATCAAGCGCCTGTGGTTGCCGATCTGCTCCGTGCTTCCGGCGCGATCGACCAGGTTTGTGTTGTGGCCGATTTGGCCGGCATTGAGCGAGTCGTGCTCGGTTGGCGAGGTTGATAGAAAAAAGAGAGAACTGCTGGTATGTTTTCCGTAATTTCTGTTCATACTGACTGGTAAAGAGAGAAGTCAGAAAACGGGGAGACGGTGGACATGAAGCGGTTCTTTTTTCTATTGGCAGCATTTCTTGTGGCATGGATGAGTTGGGAGAATCAGTTGAATGCCGCAAATGTGATAGATAATGGTCCGATTCCGGAAAAGTCGATTCGCTTGCGCATTATCGCGAACAGCGATTCGGTTCGGGATCAATGGGTAAAGCGGGAAGTACGCGACGCGATCGTTGCCCGAATGAATCAATGGGTGAGCGATTTGCATTCGTATGACCAAGCGGAAGTTTACGTGCGCGGAAAATTGCCAGAATTGCAGCAATTGGTTGACGAAACGATCGCCGAGAGAGGATTTGCCTACAAAGCGGTGGTCGATTTTGGACAAGTGCCTTTTCCGACCAAGCTGTACGGTTCCTACGTTTATCCGGCGGGTAACTACGAGGCACTGCGGGTCAGAATTGGCGAGGCAAAAGGGCAAAACTGGTGGTGTGTCCTGTTCCCGCCGCTTTGCTTTATCGATATGGCCAACGGGGATGCGATTGAACCGAGCGCGGAAAAGCCGACGGACAAGTCCGAGCTGCTTGATGATAGAACGATCGTTGGGGACAATGATCAGGAAACTGTGGATACTGTGGATAAACCTATGGATTTTGTGGATAAAAAGGAGGAGACTGTCGCGGTGGCATCGGCAGGACCGGAGATCAGCGTGCGTTCTTACTTCTGGGACATGGTAACTTCCTGGTTTTAGGGGAGAGACTCGGTTTTTCGGCGAAGGATCACGGTCAATCTGACTTGGTGACAAAGCGCAGGTGGATAAGCTCTTAAAGTTATTCACAATTTACCCACAGGCTGTTGAAAACTTTTTGGAACAACTCTATACTGTGAAAAAGAATGGCTGATGGAACCATGATATGGAAAGGATTGCACTCATGTTGGAACAAACTGATACAAAAGTCGTTGTTGTGGATAAAAATGTGGAGCGTTTGGAAAGTTGTGCACAGATTGTGGATGGAGCAAAATTGCTGCGCGAGGGAGAGATCGTTGCTTTCCCGACGGAAACCGTCTATGGTCTGGGAGCGAATGCGCTGTCTGATCAAGCAGTGGCAAAAATATATCAGGCCAAAGGAAGACCGAGCGATAATCCGTTGATTGTGCATATTGCCGATTTGACGCAGTTGAAGCAGGTGGTTCGCGAGGTATCAGAACGCGCGAACCGTTTGATCGAGGCGTTTTGGCCAGGGCCGCTGACTTTGATTATGCCAAAATCCGCTCAGGTCGCTGATCTCGTCACAGCGGGATTGGATACGGTCGGAGTTCGCATGCCGGATCATCCGGTAGCGCTTGCCTTGATCAAGCAAGCGAACGTTCCGGTAGCAGCGCCAAGTGCCAATCGCTCAGGCAAGCCCAGCCCGACAACCGCGGAGCATGTACGAACCGATTTAAACGGGCGGATTCCTTATTTGATTGATGGAGGCACTGCCGGAATCGGTGTGGAATCAACAGTGCTGGATGTAACGGTCGAACCGCCGTTGATCCTTCGTCCGGGCGGCATAACCGCGGAGCAAATCGCTGCGGTCATTGGGGAAGTAAGGCTGGACCCCGCCCTGCAGGCCGATGCGGGAGAAACCCCGCGCGCACCCGGCATGAAATATACGCATTACGCACCCGGTGGCGATATGTGGCTGGTCGAGGGAGAAGCGGATAAAGTTGCTGTAAAAATGAAAGAATTGCTTGAACAGGCGAAAAGCAACGGGTTAAAGACAGGCGTGCTCGTTCCGGAAGAATTTGCCTCGATCTGGGAGGCTGAGCCTTGCGCCGATATTGTGATCAGCTGCGGCTCACTCCAACATTTGGAGACGGTAGCGCAAAATTTGTACGCCAGTTTGCGTATGTTTGATGAGTTTCAAGTTCAATCTATCATCAGTATGACGGTTCCTAAAACGGGAATCGGCATTACGATCATGAACCGCATGGAAAAGGCCGCTGGCGGGCAGGTTATCCGCGTTTAACCTGCATGTTTTCCTTCTTGTCCGCATATGGTGAAGGGACGAGAGGAGGAGGAAGCGTGGAGTTTACCTTATTCCACTGGGGCCAATTTTTGACCCTGCTCATGATAGCATTTGCGATCAGTATGGATGCTTTCTCTTTAGGAATCGGTGTAGGGATGGTCGGAATACGGCTGCGAGAAATAATCAAAGTGAGCGTCACGATCGGACTGTTTCATGTTGGTATGCCGTTGGCTGGCATCGTAATCGGGATTTATTTGACAGATATGATCGGTGACATTGCAGTGATCGTCGGAGGAATCATTCTGATGTTCATTGGCTTACATATGCTATGGAATGGATTTTTTCGGGTGGAAGAGAAAAGTATCATGCAGACCAAAGGGCTGGGACTGTTTATGTTTGCGTTCAGCGTCAGTCTTGATGCGTTGTCGGTCGGTTTTTCGTTTGGTCTGATCGAAGTAAACAAACTGCTGGCGGTTGCCATGTTTGGCATAATGGGCGGGCTGATGACAGGGTTTGGATTGCTGCTTGGCCGTACCGTTGGCGGCTGGCTGGGCGAGTACAGTGAAGTATTGGGCGGACTCATTCTCTTTGCATTTGGGCTGAAATTTATGCTATAACCATTTCAAGGCAAAAACTGATGACGACAGACAGGAGGTCCACACATTGCAGCGAATACTTTTTGTATGCACGGGCAATACATGCCGAAGTCCGATGGCGGAAGCATTGTTCCGGGCAAAAGCAGCAGGCAGCAACTTTGAGGTTCGTTCAGCCGGAGTCGCTGCTTTTGATGGACAACGGGCATCGGATTATGCTTTGCAGGTGTTGGCGGAAAGAGGCATTCTGCACGATCACCAATCGCGGCGGTTGAATGAGCAACTGATCCAATGGGCCGACCTCATCCTGACGATGAGCAGGGGGCATAAAGATGCGATTCACGGTTTTTATCCCCAAGCGGCAGGGAAAGTCTATACGCTGACCGAATTTGCCAACGCCGATCCGAACAGGGATATTGCCGATCCGTTCGGCGGCAGCTTGTATGATTACCAGAAATGCGCAGAAGAGATTGACCATTTGCTGGATCGGCTGTATCAAAAACTGATCCAGGCGCACACGCGGGAATCATGAGAGAAGAGAAGAGACTGGTAAACATTCCGGGATCTTCTTTTTGATTTAAATACGAATAATTTTGCCATCAAGCAAGTTGAATGTTCACTGTTTCCTTTTGGGAAAATGAGGTATAATACAAGGGAATAAGTCTGGAAGCGGGGGATCGAGATGCGCGTAGCCATTGCGGCTGATCATGGCGGATACAAGCTGAAGGAAGAAATCAAAACATTGTTGGAACAAATGAATATCTCGTATGAAGACTTTGGTTGTGAATGTGAGGTCTCGGTGGATTACCCTGACTATGCTTTGCCGGTTGCCGAGAAGGTAGCGGCTGGAGAATTTGACCGCGGCATTTTAATCTGCGGCACGGGAATTGGCATGACCATCGCGGCAAACAAAGTTCCCGGCGTTCGCTGCGCTTTGGTGCATGATACGTTTTCCGCAAGGGCCACCCGCGAACATAACGATTCCAACATTTTGGCAATGGGTGAACGCGTGATCGGTCCGGGTCTTGCCTTTGACATCGTGAAAATTTGGTTGGAGACTGAATTTTCTGGCGGCCGGCATGAACGGCGAATTGAAAAGATCAAGGCCGCGGAAGCGAAATTGGGAGTGCGTTAAATGGATCTCCAGTTGATTGAACAGCAGGTGAAAGAAGCGATTGCGGAACTATGCGAACTGGCCGAGTTGACCCCTGGCAAGCTGCTCGTAGTAGGCTGCAGCACAAGCGAGGTGTTGGGCAAACAGATTGGCAAAGCCGGCAGCCAGGAGGTGGCGGCGGCGCTTTATCGCGGCATTCTCGCTATGCAGGAGAAGTTCGGATTTGCCCTTGCTTTTCAATGCTGCGAGCATTTGAATCGAGCGTTGGTGGTGGAAGCCGACACGATGGAGAAATACGATCTTGAGCAGGTGTCGGTTGTTCCTGTCCCGAAGGCCGGAGGGTCCATGGCGGCTCATGCTTATGCGCAGATGACGTCACCGGTGGTCGTGGAGCATATCCGGGCCCATGCCGGACTGGACATCGGCGGTACTTTGATCGGAATGCATTTGCGACATGTTGCTGTTCCGCTCAGGTTGAAGCAAAAATGGATTGGAGAAGCGCATGTAACGGCTGCACGTACCAGACCCAAGCTGATTGGCGGAGTGCGTGCCGTTTATGAAATAGAATCAACTATTGATCAGGCAGGCAACTGCAGTTGAGGAGGAATTGGGATGTTAGAGTTTTTGCGAAATGAAGACCCGCAAGTTGCAGAAGCGATTAATCTGGAGTTGGGTCGCCAGCGCAACAAAATCGAGCTGATCGCTTCGGAAAACTTTGTCAGCCGCGCAGTAATGGAAGCGATGGGGACGATCTTGACCAACAAATATGCGGAGGGTTATCCGGGTCGCCGTTATTATGGCGGCTGCGAATATGTGGATATTGTCGAAAATATCGCCCGCGATCGGGTAAAAGAGCTGTTTGGCGCCGAGCACGCCAATGTTCAGCCGCATTCCGGAGCGCAAGCCAATATGGCGGTATATTTTGCCGTATTGCAGCCGGGTGATACCGTATTGGGGATGAACCTTTCCCATGGCGGTCACTTGACTCACGGCAGCCCGGTCAACTTCTCCGGTACGCTGTATAACTTTGTGGAGTACGGGGTTGATCAAGAAACGCAAACGATCGACTATGATGTCGTTCGGGCGAAAGCATTGGAGCATAAACCGAAGTTGATTGTCGCTGGGGCAAGTGCTTATCCGCGCTTCATCGATTTTGCCATATTCCGCGAGATTGCCGATGAAGTAGGCGCGTATTTCATGGTGGATATGGCCCACATCGCCGGCTTGGTAGCTACCGGCTTGCACCCGAATCCGGTGCCATACGCGCATTTTGTTACTTCTACGACGCACAAGACTTTGCGCGGTCCGCGCGGCGGCTTGATCCTTTGCAAAGAGGAATTTGCCAAGGCGATCGACAAATCGATCTTCCCCGGCGTACAAGGCGGTCCGTTAATGCATGTAATTGCAGCCAAAGCGGTTGCTTTCGGCGAGGCGCTCAAACCGGAATTCAAACAATACAGCCAACAGATCATCAACAATGCCCGCGCGTTCGCGGAAGCGTTGAAAGCGGAAGGGCTCAATCTTGTTTCCGGCGGAACCGATAACCATTTGATTCTGGTTGATCTGCGCAATCTTGGTCTAACCGGAAAAGTGGCCGAGCATCTGCTGGATGAAGTGTCGATTACGACCAATAAAAACACGATTCCATACGATCCGGAAAGTCCGTTTACGACCAGCGGCATTCGGATGGGGACACCGGCAGTCACCAGTCGCGGTTTTGACGAGGAAGCGATGAGAGAGGTTGCCTCCATCATTGCCATGACGTTAAAAAATCCGGAAAATCAGGAAGTGCATGAACAGGCGCGAGCAAGGGTGGCCACACTCTGCAGCCGGTTCCCGATGTATCCTGAGCTTGTGATCTGACTTGTGCTGGCAACAGCAATCCAAACCCGTTCGGCAAACAATCGTTTGCGACCGAACGGGTTTTTGCCTGTCCAAAGATAAATTGACGTAGCCTTTTTGCTCTTATATTATGATAAGGATGTACAGAATTGGAAACGGAGGAATGAAAATGAGCCAAGTTCATGTATTGGACCATCCATTAATTCAGCATAAAGTAACTTTCATTCGTGATAAAAATACAGGGACAAAAGAGTTTCGCGAATTGGTTGATGAAGTAGCAACGTTGATGGCTTATGAAATCACCCGCGATATGCCGCTGGAAGATACGACGATCGAAACGCCGGTGGCTACTTGTCAATCACGCGTGATCTCCGGGAAAAAAGTAGGGCTGATTCCAATTCTGCGCGCAGGTTTAGGAATGGTTGACGGCATACTGAAGCTGATTCCGGCTGCAAAAGTCGGACATGTAGGTCTCTACCGTGATCCGGAAACATTGAAACCGGTGGAATACTATGTGAAACTGCCAAGCGACATTACAGAGCGGGATCTGATTGTCATCGATCCGATGCTGGCGACCGGCGGTTCCGCGTCAGCGGCGATCACCGCTTTAAAAAATCGCGGCGCGAAAAATCTGAAGCTGATGTGTTTGATTGCCGCACCGGAAGGAATCAAGCTGGTGCAAGAGGAGCATCCCGATGTCGACATTTATGTCGCTGCCGTGGATCAGTACCTGAATGATCATGGATATATCGTACCTGGGTTGGGCGATGCCGGCGACCGTCTGTTTGGCACGAAGTAGGTGAATAAAAGATGAAAAAGATCAAAGTTATGACCGTTTTTGGGACAAGGCCGGAAGCGATTAAAATGGCACCGCTTGTCCATGAGTTGAAACGACACGAACAAACCATTGAGTCAATCGTCTGCGTGACCGCCCAACATCGGCAAATGCTGGATCAAGTCATGCAAATCTTTCGCATCGAGCCGGACATCGATTTAAATATCATGAAGGAACGGCAGACCTTGGTGCAAATCACTACCCGCGCCCTGGAGAGTCTCGACCAGGTGATGAAGGAAGCCAAACCGGACATCGTGCTGGTCCACGGGGATACGACGACCACCTTTGTCGCAAGTTTGGCGGCATTTTACAACCAGGTGGCAGTAGGCCATGTTGAGGCGGGTCTGCGTACCTGGGACAAGTACTCTCCGTTTCCCGAAGAGATGAATCGGCAATTAACCGGAGTGATGGCCGACCTTCACTTTGCGCCGACGAACGGATCGGCAGACAACTTGCGGCGGGAAAACAAACCGGAATCAGCGATTTATGTGACCGGCAACACCGCGATCGATGCCTTGCAAACAACGGTTCGGGAAGATTACGTTCACCCCGTGCTGGAAAAAACCGCCGGGAAAAAGTTGATTCTGATGACCGCACACCGTCGCGAAAATTTGGGCGAACCTATGCGCCGTATTTTCCGCGCCATCCGGCGAATTGTCGATGAACATCCGGAAACTGCCGTCGTTTATCCCGTCCATTTAAATCCGGCGGTGCAGGAAGTAGCGCAGGAACTGCTGGGCAACCACGAGCGCATTCAATTGATCGAACCGCTCGATGTGCTCGATTTCCACAATTTTGCCCGTCGTGCTCATCTGATTTTAACCGACTCCGGCGGTGTTCAGGAGGAAGCTCCTTCCCTGGGCGTGCCGGTGCTGGTGTTGCGCGACACGACCGAACGTCCCGAGGGAGTCGCTGCCGGCACGCTGAAATTGGCGGGAACGGATGAACAGCAGGTCTATGAGATGACCAACCAGTTGTTGACGGATTCTGCGGCATATGAAGAGATGGCCAAAGCGGCGAATCCTTACGGGGACGGGAAAGCGTCCGAACGAATCGTACAGGCCATTTTGCATCATTTCGGGTTGAGAGCGGAACGTCCGGCTCCCTTTCAGCCATAAACAATCCATTACATCGGAGAGGTCTGTTACGGATCTCTCCGTTTTCGCGTGCAACTGGTCGGTTTTACCAGAAAAAATTTTCCGATTTGCTTGAAACTATCAAATTGGAAAAAGCGTCTAATTAGATGTTCAAAAAGAAAGAGATAGATAGGTTTTGTTATGGGAGAGGAGTTATCAACATGAGAGCGCGCAAGATGATTTCGCTACTCGCAGCCTCCGTTTTGGCGTGGGGGGCTTTTGTTTCTTTGCCGGTAAATGTTGCCGAAGCAACACGGGCGGTCACCAGCAGTTTGAACCTTGACTGGCAAACCCCGATCGGGGAAGGGACAACCCTCCTGAAATATTCGAAGGCGTATGCGGGCAGCCCGGTCACCATTTATGTGACGAAAGTGGATTTGAACAATCCCTATGTTGAAGTCAAACCGGTGTACGGGACGAACGGAAAGCTGACGGAGCGGCAAACTGTCACCAATATGGCCAAGGAAACGGGAGCCGTGGCCGCGATTAACGCCGATTTCTTCAACATGAACAAACGCGGAGCCCCTTTTGGCATTGTGATGAAAGATCGGGAACTGATCTCGTCGATGGGGTTAATCTCGTATTGGTACAGTTTGGGGATTACCAGCGACAAGACGGCGATGCTGGAGCATTTTGGCTTTGGCGGAAAAGTGACGGCGCAAAATGGCGCCAGTTATCCGCTTCAAGGGGTTAACAAAGAAGAATACAATCCAAGTGAAGGGCGAAAAAGCCATCAGAATCAACTGAATCTTTATACGCCAAGCTTCGGTAAAACCAGTTTGGGAGCGCTCTCAGGCTATAAGGATGTTGTCGAAGTATTGGTCGTCGACAATGTTGTGAAAGAAGTTCATGTGAACAAGCCGGGTTTTTATATCCCTTATAACGGTTATGTTTTATGGGGACACGGAGCGGCCGCTGCTTTTTTGACGAAAAACTTCCCCGTAGGTTCAACGGCTTCTGTGGAATATTTAACGACACCGACGACAACGGACTGGACGCAGGCTGTCGGCGGAAGCTTCCTGATTGTCGATAAAGGCAAGCCGTTATCGTCGTTCCAGACCGACAGCTATATCAAGCAGGCCAACTCCCGGACAGCGGTAGGGGTCTCCCAGGACGGGAAAACGCTCTATCTGGTCGCTGTCGAGGGAGCAAAAGGCATCTTGCTGGATGAGTTGGCCCAAACGATGGTGGAGCTCGGAGCGTATCGCGCCCTCAATTTTGACGGGGGAGGATCGACCACGATGGCCGCCAGAATGTTGGGCGACACTCAGGCCAAGTTGATCAACCAACCGAAAGGCGGTTCGGAGCGCAGAGTGCCAACAGGGGTGGCAGTTTACAATACTGCTCCGCCGGGAACTCTGGCTGGATTTAGCGTTGATAGCCCGACCGAAATGCTGATTGGCCAGACAGTCGGCTTTACGACCAAGGGTTATGACAATCACTATCTGCCCTATCAGATTGACCCTAGCCAAATTCAATGGAGCGTCAGCGATCTGAATGCCGGTTACTTTACCAACCAGCAGTTTACCGCCACGGCATCAGGAACGACGACTGTTACGGCGACGGTCAATGGGGTTACCCGCAATCGTCAGCTTCATGTCATTTCGGGCCAAGAAGTGGCGCAGCTCATCGTCTCACCGAATCCGATCAACATCGGACAAGGAAGCACCGTGAAGCTGGATATCAAAGTGAAAACCAAGAGCGGCCAACTGATCCAGGCCACACCGTTGAGTGTGCAAACCGCGGTCAGCTCATCCAAAGCAACGGTCAACGATCAACTCCAGCTGGTCGCCGGTGACGAGGGCGGAGCTGATACGCTGACGGTCACCTATGACGGCGTGAGCACGACCGTGCCGATTATGGTGGGAGAAACTGAACAACCGTGGATCAACTTTGACCAGCAAACAGGAATGTTCCATTCGGGCTATCCGAGCTCGCTTAGCGACAGCGGATCGTTCGCGGCCGTGACAGAACCTGTCTATCGCTCGGCGAAAGCGGCAAAATTGCAGTACAATTTCAGCAATGCTTCCCCGAACGATGTACGCATCGCTTACGGAAATCTCGCGGCTAAACCGTTGGATATTCCTGGGAAGCCGATCGGGCTGGGAGTTTGGGTCTATGGCGACAACAGTCAACACTGGCTGCGGGCGGAAGTAATTGACGCCAAAGGCAAGACGGTTTACCTCGATCTGGCCGACGAGATCAACTGGACAGGCTGGAAACAGGTGAAAGGCTACTTCTCCGGCAGCGTAAATTATCCGTTGAAACTGAAGAGTATTTATGTTGTGAATCGTGCCGAAAATGAAGACAAACCGGTGAAGGGTACCATCTATCTCGATGAGATTTCGGTATTGCAGCCATACAATCCAGCGAAGAATTTGACGACAAAAGAAGTGACTCCCAGCGCCCCGGGAACGCTCTCGCTAGGCAGTGAACTCGATCTCGGCTATTCGTTCGCCAAATCGGCCGACTATTTGCAGAAGGCGTCCATCTCAACGGTGGCAGCCCCGGTTGGACAGCTGGACTACAAGCTGGCCGGCTATGGATTTACAATCAAACCGGTAGCGCTAAAAGAGGGGAAACAGGATCAGTTTGCCGTTTCCCCGGCCCAGCTGACGTTTACGCCGAAAAGCTGGATGAACGGAAAAGGCGTGGGTCTGCTCTATGTGAATGAAACAAACGGTACGTACGATACATTGCCAGGGACAGTAGACAGCAAGGGAAATTGGGTCTACCAGGTAAACTCCTATGGCACCTACCTTCCCTACTACTTGGATAAACCGGATGGCGTCGCTTTCTTCGACATCATTCATCATCCGGCACAAGCGGAAATTACCAGCCTGGCACAACGCGGGCTGGTGAAGGGGCTGACCGAGGATCTGTTCGGTCCGGAAGTTTCCCTGACCAGAGCGCAATACGTTACCTTGCTGGCGAGAGCGTTTCAATGGGAACTGCCGGACGATCCCCGGCTGAATTTCAAGGATGCCGTCCCCGCCTATGCCCAGGCGGCTGTTCAGGCAGCGATGGAGAAAGGTTTGGTGAAAGGGTATCCCGACCAAACATTTCGGCCGGATCAAGCGGTAACCAGAGCGGAAGCAGCCGTCATCCTTGACCGCGTGCTGCAGAAAACAGCAAAGCCAGCGCAAAAACCGGCGGATCAAAGCAGTTGGCCCGGTTGGGCAGCCGCTTCTATCAACAATCTGGTGGGAGCGGGTATCATCGATCTGCAAGGGAGCAAGTTTGAACCGAACAAACCGACGACCCGTGCTGTTTGTGCCGTAGCGTTATATCGGGCGTTGCAATAACGGACAACTGGGGACAAACCGCAGTGCAAATAAACGGCACTGTGGTTTTTTTGACAAAGTGCACAAAACAAGGAAGGAAACATTTCAGCCGCGCAGAATTGTTTTGGTATGGAGCGAGAAAGCGCTATCATAGAAACCCCGTCTCGATAGGGAATAATTAGAAAAATATTGGGTAATCTAAGCCCAAAGGCCCCTTTTTGACAGATTCCTGCCTCTTGTGCGTAAAGCAAAATGTGTCAAAAAGCAGGGCGAACATTGCGCAATCCGGCGGATTTGTGAACGCTTTGTGTACGAAGGGAATGACAAGTTGACAAAGCTAATAATTGTTCGTTAATATGTATGAGGGCATGGCAGAAGTAACCTGCTTTCTCCAAGTTTGAAAGGAGATTGGACACTTGTCGAAACTGGATAATCCATGGCAAGCTTTTACCTTGATCAGTTTGATAGGTGTGGATATGGCCGTCTGTGTCATATCGGGTGTCATGTTGGGGCGATATATCGACCGACTGCTGAACACCAGCCCATGGTTTCTGATGATAGGACTCTTGATCGGCCTTGGGATCGGTGTCTACAGTGTCTATCGGATCATACGCTCATACCTCTAGGGAGATGGAAGATGCAAACGTTTACTGCGGCGATGCGTATGACTTTTCGCTTTGCTTTTTACAGCATCGCTATTACAGCGATACTCTGGGCGCTGTTGCCACAACATCGGCTTTTTTTGCAAAGCTTGTTGCTTGGCATGGGTGGAAGTCTTCTGAACGGCGCTGTCCTCCTCAGCAAAATCTGGAGGGTTGGTTTGTTTGCAACAGATCCAACCGTCCGGCCGAAGGGAACCGGAATGCTGCAACGCTTATTGATTGCCGGTTTCGTTGTTTTCCTTACCATTCGATTTCCCGATTTGTTTATCTTATCTGGTGCATTAATCGGACTGTTTTTGGTCCCTTTGCTCAGTTTACCTTTTGTTTATCGCTCCTTAAAATAGATCAATTTGTGTATTTTGGTTTTTGTGTATTTCGCTAGGTATACCGTTCGATAGAAAGGGGTGAATTAGATGCATCAATCGTTGCGGTTTCAATGGAATGGGCTAGTATTTGATATATCAGCCATCATAATGATGATTGTAACATCATTGGTAGTGGTGTTGCTGCTTGTCGCTCTGACAAGAAACCTGACGGCTGGCGTTCCAAAAGGAAAACAAAATCTGGTGGAATGGTTTGCTGATTTTGTTCAGGGTATCGCCGGCGGATTTATGAAGCCAAAGGTTGCAGCCGGCTTCATCACGTTGGGATTAACGCTGCTGCTTTATATCTTTGTAGGTAACCAACTGGGGCTTGTGCTCAACATCAACACTAGCCACCATGAAGTTAGCGAAAGTCTTATGGACAAACTGACTACGGCGACCTCTCCGGAGGCGGCGGAAGCGAAGCGCCAGGTGATCGAAGAGGAACTTCACAATCCGGAAGGACATGGAGTTGTCGTCAGCTGGTGGAAATCTCCTACCGCTACGCCTAGTGTTACCTTTGCTTTGGCCATAGCTGTTTTGCTTTACTCACACTATCTGGGTATACGCAAAAGTTTTGGCGGTTGGGCGAAGCATACCTTTTTAAACCCAATCCATCTTCTTGAGGAAATCGTCATCAAACCACTGACATTGCCGTTGCGTCTTTTCGGGAATATCTTTGCCGGTGAGGTTTTGATTGCGTTCCTCTTGGGAGTAGGGATATTTGGAACGATTCCACTGCTAGTATGGCTAGGTTATTCCGTATTCGTAGGGACGATCCAAACTTATATCTTTGTCACTCTGACCATGGTTTACATTTCGCAACAGATTAATGACCAACATTAATTCTAATCATTTGGTTTATCATTCTAAGGAGGTATTTATTAATGGAAACTCTAGGTTTAGCTATTGCGATTGGTGTCGTATTCGGTCTTGCTGCTTTGGGCGCAGCGATTGGTAACTCTTTGGTTATTTCTCGTACAATTGAAGGTGTTGCGCGTCAACCAGAAGCACGCGGTAACTTGATGGGGATCATGTTCTTGGGTCTCGGTCTTGTTGAGGCTGTGCCGATTATCGCAGTTGCAATCGGTTTTATCCTCTTCGGCCGTCTGTAATTTTGGCCATAGAGTAAATACGGGCGGGGGCGTGGCCTTCGCCTCTCTTTTGTAAAAGATCACTGAATCAATAGTCAAATGATTCTCCTGAAAGCATGGAAGGAGTGAACAAAATGATTGACTTTGGCGCCGTCTCCTTGGAGTGGGGCACGATGTTGGTACAACTCATCGTATTCCTCATTTTATTACTTATTGTTAAAAAAGTTGCCGCGGGACCGATCGTGGCAATCATGGAAAAACGCCGACAACACATTGAAAACGAAATTACGACCGCAGAACGCAACCGGCAAGAATCGGAAGCGTTGCTGGCGGAGCAACGCCGTCTGCTTGATGAAGCTCGCCTTGAAACAAAAGGCATTATCGAGCGTGCAACCAAACAAGCAAACGAAGAATCTTCCCGGATTATTCAGGAAGCCCAGGAAACAGCAGCTCGCTTGAAAGAGCAAGCAAGTGCAGAACTGGCGCGGGAAGTAGAGAAAGCGAAAGCAGAATTGCGTAATCAAATGGCTGGATTGTCCGTAATGCTGGCATCGAAAATCATCGAGAAAGAACTGGATGAAGCTGCGCAAAAAGCGACTGTCGATAAATTCCTGGCACAAGTGGGAGATCGCCTATGAGCAGCATTGCGAAGCGGTATGCTCGTGCCCTGTTTGAGGTAGCAAAAGAGCGCGGACTAATCGACCAGATGGAAACGGAATTAAATGATATTGTCAGTGTGGTCAATCAAAGCGAGGATTTGAACAAGATTTTGATGCACCCACACATTTCTGCAGACAGTAAAAAGCAATTGTTTAAGGATTTGTTTGCCGCACACGTTACAGCGGAAGTGATGAACTTGCTGGACGTGCTGTTTGACAGCGGCCGGGAAACAGAATTGGCAGCGATTGTAGCAGCTTTTATCCAACAAGCCAATGAAGAACGTGGCATTGCGGATGCAGTGGTTACCGTGGCGAAACCGATCAGCGAGGAAGAGCAAGCGCGAATTTCCGAGCAGTTTGGCAAGCTGGTTCACAAAAAACTGCGCATACAGACTGTCATAGATCCTTCGATTTTGGGTGGCGTTGTGGTGAAAATTGGCGACCGTCTTTACGATGGAAGCATCAAGAGCAAATTGGAACACTTCGCCCATCAATTATAAGAAGCTTGGATGAATGGGGTGATCATTGGTGAGTGCAATCAGACCAGAAGAGATTAGCGCCCTTATTAAAGAGCGGATCGCTAATTATAAATCTGAAATTGAAGTAGTAGACGTAGGTACGGTTATCCAGGTCAGCGACGGTATCGCTCGTGTACATGGTATGGACAAAGTGATGGCTGGTGAGCTGCTGGAGTTCCAAAATGGCGTAATGGGGATGGCGCAAAACCTTGAAGAAGACAACGTGGGTGTTGTTATTCTTGGACCTTTCCGTGAGATCAAAGAAGGCGATACGGTAAAACGTACGGGCCGCATCATGGAAGTGCCAGTAGGGGAAGCTTTGCTCGGCCGTGTTGTTAACGCATTGGGACAACCGATTGATGGATTGGGCCCGATCAATACGACGGAATTCCGTCCGGTTGAAAGCCCGGCACCTGGCGTAATGGCTCGTAAATCCGTGCATGAGCCGCTGCAAACCGGGATCAAGGCGATTGACGCGATGATTCCGATTGGCCGTGGACAACGCGAATTGATCATTGGTGACCGTCAAACGGGTAAAACTGCAGTTGCGCTGGATACAATCATCAACCAAAAAGGTCAAAACATGATTTGTATTTATGTCGCAATCGGTCAAAAACAATCCACCGTTGCCAACGTTGTGGAAACTCTCCGCAAACACGGCGCGCTTGATTATACGATCGTCGTATCCGCTACCGCCTCCGATCCGGCGCCAATGCTTTACTTGGCACCATATGCCGGCGTAGCGATGGGTGAATACTTCATGTACAAAGGACAACACGTCCTGTGCGTATATGATGACTTGTCCAAACAAGCTGCGGCATACCGTGAGTTGTCGCTGTTGCTTCGCCGTCCTCCAGGCCGTGAAGCATATCCTGGGGACGTATTCTATCTGCACTCCCGTTTGCTGGAACGTGCAGCGAAATTGTCCGATGAGTTGGGTGGCGGTTCCTTGACGGCGTTGCCGTTCATTGAAACACAAGCAGGCGACGTGTCTGCCTATATTCCAACCAACGTAATTTCCATTACCGACGGACAGATCTTCCTGGAGTCCGACCTGTTCAACGCGGGTCAACGTCCTGCGGTAAACACCGGTATTTCCGTATCCCGCGTAGGTGGGTCTGCACAAATTAAAGCAATGAAAAAAGTTGCCGGTCCGCTTCGTTTGGACTTGGCGCAATATCGCGAGTTGGCTGCTTTCGCTCAGTTCGGCTCCGATCTGGATAAAGCAACCCAAGCCCGGTTGACTCGTGGTCAACGCGTTTCGGAAATTATGAAACAAGGCCAATACGAGCCAATGCCGGTTGAAAAACAGGTTGTGTCGATCTATGCTGCAACCAAAGGCTTCCTTGACGATATTCCGGTTTCCGATGTTATGCGGTTCGAGAAAGAAATGCTCGCTTACATCGATGCCAACAAGCCGCAGCTTTTCGAACACATTCGCACAACCAAAGAATTGCCAAATGAAGATGATTTGAAAGCGGCGATCGACGAATTCAAAAAGGGCTTCGCTGTAAGCCGCTAATCGATAGAAGACATCTTATGTATGCCGGGTCGCTCACGAGCGCTCGGCATGCATCCACAAGGTGGTGAAACGCATGGCTAAAGGAATGCGGGAAATTAAACGAAGCATTAAGAGCATCAAGAATACCCGTCAGATTACCAAAGCGATGAAGATGGTCGACGCTGCCAAGTTGCGCCGCGCGCAAGAAAAAGCGGTAGCTGCACGCCCATATGCTGACAAGATTAAAGAGGTCATTGCCAGCATCGCTGGAGGCACAAACGGGTTTAAACATCCGATGCTGGAAACCCGTCCGGTGAAAAAGACAGGATATATTGTCATTACTTCCGACCGTGGTTTGGCTGGTGGTTATAATGGCAACATCATTCGCAAAGTCATTCAAACGATCAACGAGCGTCACAAGTCACAAGATGAATACAGCATTTTTGTGATTGGCCGCAAAGGTCGGGATTATTTCCGCAAACGCAACTATCCGGTGATCGAGGAAATCGTCGGTTTGCCTGACAGTCCATCTTTCTCGCAAATCCGCAAAATTTCCAGTGAAGCGGTGAAATTGTTTGCGGACGGCCAGCTTGATGAGTTGTACCTGTGCTTTAACCAATTCCAAAGCGCACTGGTGCAAAATCCGTCTGTCAACCGTTTGCTCCCGCTTGATCAGATCGAAGGGGAAACGTCTGGCGTCAATTATGAATACGAGCCTTCTGCTGAAGAAGTGCTGGTTGACCTTTTGCCGAAATATGCAGAGACCGTTATTTACAGCGCGTTGCTGGAAGCAAAGGCGTCTGAACACGGTGCCCGGATGACTGCAATGGGGAACGCAACAGACAACGCAACGGAAATGATCAATAAATATACACTCTTCTATAACCGCGCGCGTCAAGCCGCGATTACGCAAGAAATCTCAGAAATCGTTGCCGGTGCAAACGCACAAGCATAGGAATGGCAAACTTCCAAAACGGCTTTACAGGAGGGAAGAAGTAAGATGGCGAAAGGACGCGTAGTATCCGTAATGGGTCCGGTTGTTGACATCGAGTTCGACAAAGGCTCGTTACCTGCGATATACAATGCGATTAAAATTCAACATAAAGCGCAAAATTCTGGTGAACGTGATATTAACTTGACATTGGAAGCAGCGGTTCACTTGGGTGACAATATTGTAAGGGCCGTCGCAATGGCTTCTACAGATGGTTTGGTTCGCGGGATGGAAGCGGAAGATACAGGTGCTCCTATCTCTGTACCGGTTGGTGAAGTTACGTTGGGTCGTGTGTTCAACGTATTGGGTGAACCGATCGACTTGCAAGAAATGGGCGATGTCCCACGTCGTGACCCGATTCACCGCCCAGCTCCATCTTTCGCGGATCAAGCAACAACCGTTGAAATCCTGGAAACAGGGATTAAAGTTATTGACTTGTTGGCTCCTTATATCAAAGGTGGTAAGATCGGTCTGTTCGGTGGTGCCGGTGTAGGAAAAACCGTTACCATTCAGGAATTGATTCACAACATCGCCCAAGAGCACGGTGGTATTTCCGTATTTGCGGGTGTAGGGGAACGTACTCGTGAAGGGAACGACCTTTACCATGAAATGAAGGATTCCGGCGTTATCAGCAAAACCGCGATGGTATTCGGACAAATGAACGAACCGCCTGGTGCTCGTCTTCGCGTAGCGTTGACCGGATTGACAATGGCTGAATATTTCCGTGATGAAGAGGGCCGTGACGTGTTGCTCTTTATCGATAACATCTTCCGTTTCACCCAAGCTGGTTCCGAGGTATCCGCGTTGCTGGGACGTATGCCTTCCGCGGTAGGTTACCAACCGACTTTGGCAACAGAAATGGGTGGCTTGCAAGAACGGATTACCTCTACGAAAAAAGGTTCCGTTACTTCCATTCAAGCGATTTACGTGCCTGCCGATGACTATACTGACCCGGCTCCGGCAACGACCTTCGCTCACTTGGATGCAACAACCAACCTCGACCGCGGTATTTCCGAGTTGGGGATTTACCCTGCGGTAGACCCGCTTGCTTCTACTTCCCGCGCGTTGTCTCCGGATATCGTCGGGCAAGAGCACTATGAAGTAGCGCGCGGCGTGCAAAAAATTCTGCAACGTTACAAAGAGTTGCAAGATATCATCGCCATCTTGGGTATGGATGAATTGAGCGATGAAGATAAGCAAACGGTTGCTCGAGCTCGTCGGATTCAACGTTTCTTGTCTCAACCGTTCTTCGTTGGGGAAGTATTCACCGGTATCCCAGGTAAATATGTACCTGTGAAAGAAACTGTCCGCAGCTTTAAGGAGATTTTGGAAGGCAAACACGACGATCTTCCTGAAGCAGCATTCATGTATGTAGGGACAATCGAAGAAGCTGTTGAGAAAGCGAAAACTCTGGCGTAAGACAACCCTGGAAAGGGGAGACGATAAATGAGTAAGATGACTGTTGAAGTCGTAACTCCTGAACGGGTTGTATACAGCGGTGAAGCATCGATGGTGATCGCGCGTGGCGTTCAAGGGGATCTCGGTATTTTGCCGAACCATATGCCGCTCGTTACCCCGCTGAAAGTTGCGCCTGTTCGGATTAAAACAGACGGTGATCAGGAAACAAAAATTGCCGTGAGCGGCGGTTTTATGGAAGTTCATGGCGAAAAGGTAACCATCTTGGCTGAAACAGCCGAGTTGCCGGAAGATATCGATGTGGACCGTGCGAAGCGCGCCAAACAGCGTGCCGAGCAGCGTTTGAACGAGAGACAACCGGACCTTGACCAACGTCGTGCTGAACTTGCTCTGCAGCGTGCCCTGGCACGTCTGGACATCACCAACAGCTTGTAAAACAGAAATCCCCGCGCTGTACAGCACGGGGATTTTTCCTCAATTGGACAGGCAAATTTTTCATAATTGGTAATTTGGTTCAGTTTATGTATATAATATACCTGTTCTTTACATAGGAAAACGATTGGCAGGGCAAATAAATAACGGCGGTTAAAAATGCATGTTGCTTAACAAGGAGAGTGGATCCATGCAAACCATAAGAGAAGTGCGGAAAAATCGGGAGGATGTTGTCATTCCCAGCGGTTATAAAGCGAATGGCTGGGCAAGTGTATTATCGCATGAGATGAACGTCCTGTTCCATTCCATCTGCTACGCGGTCACCAAATTTGATACGCAAGACGAAATGAACAAGGCGCTCGATGAGATAAAAGGCTTGGAAGGAACGTTTACGGTTCCCACTTTGGACATGTTTAAATCCGAACAGCAGTACAACAATTATGTCAATCTGTTGGAGAAGCATAAAAAATTTCTGCAACGTTCCAATTTCTCCTACCCGGAAAGTCGGGAGGCGGCAATTGAGTTGTTCAAAAAATGGGGAATCGTGTTGGACAAAGACGGTGCCTGGGATGTGCCGGTCGATCCATTCCCTGAGGTTCAGGAAATCTTTGTGCTGACCGAAGCGGAACAAATCGCGTTAAATCATATCAAATTGGAAGCGTTGGTTCATCCGGTGTTTAGCAAACTGATCCTGATGCTGCATGAAAAAGACGACAACAGTTTCGCTTTATCGAAAAATGAGTTGAAAGAAATGTTAAACACCAACGATGCGATGCTGCGGGAAGTTTTGATCAAACTGACTCCGTATATGACAGAAGCCATTGACAATATTTTTGATATTCCCGATGATGAAAAACTGGAGTTTACGATTGTTTGGGAACGGATTTACGAAGATTTTCTCGGCGATCGCTACGCGGAAACGTTGCAATAACGTCTTTTCCGTGAAACGGCGCAGCCGAAAGACAAGGTTGTCACTTTACCGTGGCAACCTTTTTTCTTTGCGCAGCGGACAAAAAACCATAGTTTTGCGCATAGGATGGAATTGTAGCGGCTGCTGCAAAAGTTCCTGCCAGTCTAATGGAATGGAGGGGAGAGGAGTATTCCATGGAAACCAATCCCTATGTATTGGTTGCAATTTTCTTGTTGCTTGGCGTTTTGCTCCCGGTGGCCACTGTCAGTTGGATCGGTCCCCTGCTTCGTCCCAACAATCCCACACCCGAAAAACAATCGACTTATGAGAGCGGCAATATTCCGGTTGGCGACAGTTGGGGGCGCTTTAATGTGCGGTACTATTTGTATGCCTTGTTGTTTGTCATCTTTGATGTCGAGACTTTGTTTCTTTATCCGTGGGCGGTTGCTTATCGCCAATTAGGCTTGTTCGCCCTCGTGGAAATGGTCGTGTTTATCGCGCTGTTGGCAGTAGGTCTCCTATATGCATGGAGAAAGAAGGCGTTGGAATGGAACTGAACTTGGATGAAATTGCTCCGGAGTTGCGGGAAGAGCTGAATCGCAATGTATTGTTTACCACCGTGGAAACGGTAAAAGGCTGGATTCGCAGCAATTCTCTCTGGCCGCTGCAATTCGGGTTGGCTTGCTGTGCCATTGAGATGATGAGCACGGGGGGAGCTCGCTACGATCTCGACCGGTTTGGTGTGATCTTTCGGGCATCGCCGCGCCAATCCGATTTGATGATTGTGGCGGGGACGGTCACAAAAAAGATGGCGCCGCTGCTTCGCCGACTTTACGATCAAATGCCCGACCCGAAGTGGGTGATTGCGATGGGGTCATGCGCTACGGCAGGCGGCCCGTATGTGAAATCGTACAGTGTCGTCAAAGGAGTCGATCAGATTGTACCGGTTGATGTCTACATTCCCGGCTGTCCGCCAAATCCGGCAGCCCTGATTTACGGAATTAACAAGCTGCAAGAGAAGATTCGTTATGAAGCGAAAACCGGAAAGCGGGTGACGAATCCATAATGGAGGAGCATGTACAGCTTACACCGCTTGAACGGTATGTAACACGGATTGGCGAGAAATTCGGCGAGTCGGCCATTGAGAACGCTTACATCAATGAGTTGGCCAAACATGTGCCGACGCTGGTCATCCAAAAAGAACAGTGGAAGGAAGTGGCCCGCTTTCTCAAAGAAGATGAGTCACTGCACTTCGAATACTTGTCCAATTTGCATGGCATCGATTATGAAGACAGGATGGAGATGTATTACCATTTCTACTCCTACAAACATCGGCAAAACCTCGCCGTTAAGATCGTGTTGCCGCGAGAAAATCCGTCTGTCTGCTCGGTGGCCGAGATTTGGGGAGGCGCCGACTGGAGCGAGCGGGAGACGTACGACTTGTTGGGCATTCACTTTGCCGGCCATCCCAATTTGACCCGCATCATGCTGCCCGACGACTGGGTAGGCTACCCATTGCGCAAAGATTATGTCGAGTATGATGAGGAGGTGTAACGGATGCTTCGAAATCAGCCGCCCACTGAAAGCGTGATCTCTCCCGCTCCGGAAATTCGCACCGAAGAGATGTTGCTTAATGTCGGACCACAGCACCCCAGTACCCATGGGGTATTTCGGCTTGTCGTCAAAATCGAGGGGGAAACGATCAAAGAAGCAGTTCCGGTGATGGGCTATTTGCACAGAGGAACGGAAAAAATCGCGGAAAACTTGACCTATACGCAAATCATCCCTTACATGGATCGGCTCGACTATTTGGCGGCGATGACCAATAATTACGTGCTGTGCCACGCAGTGGAAACGATGATGGGATTGGCGATACCCGAACGCGCCGATTATTTGCGCATCATCGCCATGGAGCTCAATCGCATCGCCAGCCATCTTGTCTGGTGGGGAACCTATTTGCTCGATATCGGGGCGATGAGCCCGTTTCTCTACGCGTTTCGCGATCGGGAGAGCATTCTCGATTTGCTCAATGAGCTGTGCGGCGCCCGGATGACTTTCAACTATATGCGAATCGGCGGGGTGAAATGGGATGCGCCGCCCGGCTGGATTGAGAAAGTGGCAAATTTTGTGCAATATATGAAGAAGGAGCTGCCCAACTATCACAAGCTGGTGTCAGGCAATGAAATTTTTATTCATCGGCTGGCCGGCATCGGTCAATATGATGCCGACACCGCCCTGCATTATTCCCTTTCCGGTGTGATGCTTCGCTGTACCGGAATCAAATGGGACTTGCGCCGAGATGAAAGCTACTCGCTGTATGACCGGTTTGAATTTGAGATTCCCACCGCCGTGGAAGGGGACTGTTTGGCCAGGTACTGGCTGCGTTTGGCGGAAATCGAGCAATCTTTGCGCATCTTGGAACAGGCCGTACAGCAATTCCCGGCAGACGGGGAAATTATGGGGAAAGTTCCCCGCGTGATCCGTCCGCCGGCAGGAGAGACTTATGTGCGCATCGAGTCGCCCCGCGGTGAGATCGGCGTCTATATTGCCAGTCAAGGGAAGGATAAGCCGTGGCGGTTGAAATTGCGCCGCCCGTCCTTTATGAATCTGCAGATTTTGCCGCACCTGTTGGTGGGGGCGAATATGGCCAATATGGTCGCGATTCTCGGCAGTATTGACATTGTCCTCGGGGAGGTCGACGCTTGATGCGGGAGTTGGTGCAACAGCCTCTGACGATGTGGAACCTGCTTTTGATCGTGCTCGCCGCTATTGCGCTGCTGCTGGTCGTGCTCGTCTTCGTGACGTACGCCATCTATTTTGAACGAAAAGTGATTGGCTGGATGCAATTGCGTCCCGGTCCAAACCGAGTGGGGCCGCTTGGCTTGCTGCAGACGGTTGCGGATGTGAGCAAATTGCTGCTGAAAGAGGACACCCGTCCCAAGCAAGCTGACCGGATATTGTTCGCTTTGGCGCCGGTACTTGCATATGCACCGGCTTTTACCGTGCTTGCGGTCATGCCGTTTACAGAAAGTCTGCAATTTGCAGATCTGGATATTGGTGTTTTATATTATGTAGGGTTGTCCAGCATTACCGTCCTGGGTGTAATCACGGCCGGTTGGGCCTCCAACAACAAATATGCGCTGATCGGCGGCTTGCGTTCGGCGGCGCAGATGATCAGTTACGAGGTTGCGCTGGTCATGTCGATCGTCGGGATCGTCATCTTGACGGGCAGTATGAACTTGCGCGAGATCGTGGAGGCGCAGCGTGATGTCTGGAACATTGTCCCTCAGTTTTTGGCTTTTCTCATTTTTATCATTGCGGCGCAAGCGGAGCTCAATCGTTCGCCATTTGATTTGCCGGAAGCAGAATCGGAACTGGTCGCCGGCTATCATGTGGAGTATTCCGGTTTTCGCTTCGCCATGTTTATGCTGGCGGAATATGTGTATATGTTTGCCATGGGCACGATGGTGACCGTACTTTTTCTGGGCGGATGGCTGCCGATTCATCCGGCGTTATCCTTTATTCCCGGAATTGTCTGGTTCGTGGTAAAATTTTCATTATATGTGTTTCTGCAGTTCTGGCTGCGGGCAACGATGCCGCGCATTCGCTCCGATCAGTTGATGAGCTTTGCCTGGAAAGGTTTGTTGCCATTGGCTTTTCTCAATATTCTGCTGACTGCCGGATTTGTGTCCATTTTTGCATAGCTGACTCTGGCGACTGTTGCCCGGGGTTGGCTGAACAGGGGGGAATCGGATGCTGGGCTTTACGAAAGGATTAGGCTTTACCCTGAAAAAATTGCCGGAGAAAAAGGTGACGCATAAATATCCGGACGAACCTTTCCCGATGCCGTCGCGCTTTCGCGGGATTCAGCACTTCTCGCCGGAAAAGTGCATTGTTTGCAACCAATGTGTACGGATTTGCCCGACAGATTGCATTCAGCTGACAGGAAAACCCCATCCCGATCCCGAAAGAAAAGGGAAGATCATCGACACGTATGACATTAATTTTGAAATTTGCATTTTGTGCGATTTGTGCACAGAAGTGTGCCCGACAGAAGCAATTGTCATGACGAATAATTTTGAGTTGGCGGTTTACAGCCGCGACGAACTTTATAAAGACTTGACTTGGCTCGATGGGAATCGAACCAACATCAGAGAGGAGAATTAGTCATGAGCGGCCAATTCGTCGCCTTCTTTATCTTGTCCCTGCTCACGATCGGGGGAGCCGTCTTCATGATCAGTTTTACCCGTGTTGTCCACATGGTGGTTTCGCTGGGCATCACCTTTTTGTGCATCGCCGGTTTGTTTGTCATGCTGGATGCAGAATTTGTGGCGGTTTCGCAAGTGTTGGTTTATTCGGGGGCGATTTCGATTCTGATGCTGTTCGGCATCATGCTGACCAAAAAAGATGATGTTGAACCGAAAGCACATCGGAACAAACGGAAGCTGATCAGCTTTTTGCTGGTCGCTGCTCTGTTTGTCTTCGTCTTTTTGGGGATTCAGGCAAGCCCATGGCCAAATCCGGAAGCGGCGCCGCAGCCAGTTGAGCAAAGCAATCCCAAGCAGATCGGACTTGCAGTCTTCACCCGTTATGTGATCCCGTTTGAACTTGTTTCCCTGCTGTTACTGGTCGCATTGGTAGGGGCGATACTCATGGCCAAAAAGGAGGATGGCAAATGACCGTTCCGGTTACCTCGTATTTGCTGGTCGCTTTGATCTTGTTTTGTGTCGGACTGTATGGCGCTTTGACCAAACGCAATGCAGTGATCGTGCTGTTATCTATCGAATTGATGCTCAATGCCGTCAATCTCAATCTGATCGCTTTTGCCAAATTCGGCCTGCATCCTGCGATCACCGGGCAAATTTTTTCACTGTTTACCATGACGGTCGCTGCGGCTGAAGTGGCTGTCGGGATTGCTGTCTTGATTGCCCTTTACCGAAATCGGGAAACGGTTAATGTGGATGAGATGGATACGATGAAACGCTGAAGAAACGGAGGGGAAGATAAATTGGATACAATATTGCATTACGCCTGGCTGATCCCTCTCTTTCCGCTCTTTGCTTTTATCGTCCTTGTATCATTTGGCCGGCAATTGAGAGGTGGAGCGAGCTCTGTAGGCATTTTGGCTGCCGCACTCTCCTGCGTGCTCGCCTTGGTGATCGGTTGGCAAAGTTATCAGGGCGCTGCCAGTGAAAAAGTATTGGTGGAATGGATGAATATCCGGGATACGGTCATTCGGGTGGGGTATGAAATCAATTCGTTGAACGCAATGATGTTGGTCATCATCTCGGTGGTCAGCCTCCTGGTGCAAATCTATTCCAAGGAATATATGCGGGATGATGAACGTGTTCCCGTCTATTACCAGTATTTGTCCCTGTTTGCTTTTTCGATGATGGCATTGGTGCTGTCGCCGAACTTGTTGCAGCTTTATATTTTTTGGGAGTTGGTCGGGGTTTGCTCCTTTTTGCTGATCGGCTATCACTTTTCCAAACCAAAGGCGATGCTGGCGGCAAAAAAAGCGTTTATCGTCACGCGAATCGGCGATGTCGGGTTACTGATAGCCATCATTCTGCTGTTCTGGTGGACAGGTAGTTTTGAGTATTCGGAGATCTTCAAAACCGTCGCCTTGGGGAAAATGGAACCTTGGATGACCACATTGACCGCCGTGCTCATTTTTGTCGGAGCGGTGGGGAAATCGGGTCAATTTCCTTTACATACATGGCTGCCGGACGCAATGGAAGGCCCGACTCCCGTTTCAGCCTTGATCCACGCTGCCACTATGGTCGCCGCGGGCGTGTATTTGGTCGCTGCCACCTATCCACTGTTTCTCGATTCGCAGACAGCGTTGGACATCGTTGCCTATACGGGCGGATTTACGGCGATTTTCGCCGCGCTGATCGGTTTGACTCAGACCGACATCAAGCGGGTACTGGCATACTCGACGATCAGCCAGCTCGGCTATATGATGCTGGCCTTGGGGGTAGCCGGGGCGATTGGCTATACGGCAGGTGTATTTCACTTGTTCACGCACGCCTTTTTTAAAGCGTTGCTGTTCTTGGCGGCGGGCAGTGTGATCCACGCGGTGCATACGCAAGATTTGTTTCAAATGGGCGGATTGTTGAAAAAGATGCCGGTAACGGGAATCGCTTTTCTGATCGGCTGCTTGGCGATTGCCGGCATTCCGCCGTTTTCCGGTTACTGGTCCAAAGAGGAGATCATCTCGGCCGTCTACTCGGCCCAGCGCGCAGATTTGTTGTGGATTGCCGTGATTACCGTATTTTTGACGTCCTTCTATATGTTTCGCTTATTCTTTCTCACTTTTACCGGCAAAGCGGTCAGCCAGGCGATCAGTCGGGCGAAAGATCCTTCTGCCGTGATGCGAATCCCGCTGCTGGTCCTCGCCGTATTGGCGGTGCTGTCCGGTTTTCTCAACATGCCGTTTGCCCCGTTGCTGGAAAACTGGCAGTTGGCCGGAGATGTAGGAGAATCCATCCATTTTGCCATGCCGGAAGCAGCCGAGCTGCATGCTCCATGGCTGTCGGTCGTCAGCGTGCTGGTTTCTTTGGCCGGCATTGTGCTGGCTTACCTGATCTATGTGAAAAAGGCGATCGCAGCGACATGGATTGCCCGCCCGCTGCCCTGGTTGTACCGTCTCTCCAATCGCGCTTTTTATCTGGATGAGATTTACCGGTATGGTTTGGCTGTGCCGCTGCGGGGAATCGGCATGCTGCTTGATTTGTTCGATCATTATTTGATCGGCGGGCTGGTTCAGCTCGCTGTCAAATTGGCCAATGGCTTAGGCGGATTGCATGCCCGACTCCAGAGCGGCCAGATGCAAACCTACGGCTTGATCGTATTGCTGGGGATTGTGCTGTTGCTCATTGGCATTACCACGCAAGGAGGTGTTAGCTTTGGTCAATAACACCTTGCTGTCGCTCATTACCTTTTCGCCCCTGCTGGTGATCGTCGTCTTGATGTTCACGCCCAAGCAGATGGTGGGGACGATTAAAACGATCGGTGTGTTGGGCACGCTGCTTCCGCTGATTATGTCGCTGATGCTGTTCGCCGGGTTCGATTATTCGGCAGGCTTGCAATTCATCGAAAGGCGCGATTGGATCAAAATTCCGATCGGACTTGATCAAAACGGATCGTTAACCTTTTTCCCGATCCGCTACGAGATGGGGATTGATGGCGCTTCAATGCCGCTATTGCTGTTGACCGCGATCATCGGCACATTGGCTGCGGTCGGTTCCTGGCAGATGAAAAGGCGGTTGCGCGAATATTTTATTTTGTACCATCTGTTGCTTATCGGCATGTTTGGCGTCTTTTCCGCGCAAAACCTGTTCCTGTTCTTCCTCTTTTTTGAGCTGACCCTGATACCGGTGTATTTTTTGCTGGGCATTTGGGGCTACGCGGAACGGGAGCGGGCAGCCAACAAATTTTTGCTCTACAATGGCATAGGTTCTGCCATATTGCTGCTTGCTTTTATCGCGATTTTCGTACAGCTGCAAACGGTAAACTTCGGTGAACTGCAGCAAGTTTTGACCAATCCGGATGATCCGCTGTCTGGCTACCTGTCGCCGGAATATCGGTATGGGCTGTTCGTGGCGCTGTTTATCGCTTTTGGAATCAAGCTGCCGATCTTTCCGTTCCACAGTTGGATGTTGAACGTGCATGTGCAGGCACCGCCGCCGGTGGTCATGATCCATTCGGCAATTTTGCTGAAGATGGGCGCTTATGGCTTGCTGAGGATTGGCATCAACTTCTTCCCGGACCAGGCGTATGAATTTTCCGTTTGGCTCGCCGTGTTTGGATTGATCAATATCTTCTATGGCGCGGTGCTGGCGACAGTCCAGAAAGATTTGAAAATGGTTCTGGCCTATTCGAGCATCAGCCACATGGGAATGGTCCTGCTCGGATTTGCGGCGATGAATTCGATCGGTTTTCAGGGGGCGATCTTTCAACTGGTGTCACACGGCTTGATCTCCGCGTTGCTGTTCTTTATCGTCGGAGTGATCTGGGATCGTACTGGAACCTCAACCATTACCGAGCTTGGCGGAATTGCCAAAAGCATGCCGTTTATCAGCGGTGTTTTTCTGGCGGGTGCCCTCGCTTCACTGGGATTGCCGGGCATGTCCGGGTTTATCAGCGAATTCCTCGCCTTGATGGGATTGTTTGGAGCAATGCCGCTGCATGCTGCGATCGGCGCGATTGGCTTGATTTTTACGACAATCTACGTATTGCGCGCCGTCTTACGGGCTGTGTACGGCCCGACGCCGTCGCGGTTGACGAGATTGGCTGATGCCCAGCCAATGGAGGCGATTCCGCTAGTCGTTCTCTTGGGAGTGATTATTCTGATCGGCATTTATCCTGCGGTGTTAAGCGATCCGCTGCAAAAAACACTGGATTCGATCGTTCCGGTCGTAACGGGAATAGGGGGTTAGGCCATGGATGCAAACAATCTTTTTTCCGTTGAGTGGACTTACCTTCGTCCCGAAATGATCGTTCTGGGGGGCGCTGTGCTGCTGGCCTTGCTCGATCTGTTGGCGGGAAGACGGCTGCCCCGGCAGCTTTTCGGCTGGCTAGCCCTGGTCAGCGTCGTGCTGGCGGGAGCGGCCATCTGGCAAAACATCCAAACCGTCGGGCAGCCGATTGGCTTTATGGCCGATATGCTGCGGATCGATTCGTTCGGAAATGCGTTTAAACTGCTGTTTGTCAGCGGGGTAGCCTTTACTTTTTTGCTGTCGTTCTCTCATCTTCAACGAGATGCGATCCCGCACCATGGGGAGTATTCTTATTTGCTGCTTATCGGCTTGCTGGGGGCGATGGTCATGGCCTCCTCCGCCGATCTGATCACCATGTTTGTCGGACTGGAACTGTTGTCGCTCTCCTCCTACATTTTGGTCGGCATCCGAAAACATCGGCTTGCCTCCAATGAATCGGCGTTCAAATATGTGGTCTCCGGCGGTATTGCCTCAGCCTTTACCTTGTTTGGGATGTCATACTTATATGGATTGAGCGGCACGACCAATCTGCATGAAATGACGTCGCGGATCGGGCAGGCGGCCAACAGTGGCTTTGGGGCGATGGTGCTTATCTCCTTTGTCTTTCTGGTGGCCGGCCTTACGTTTAAAATTGCCGCAGCTCCCAATCATATGTGGGCACCCGATGTTTACCAAGGCGCCCCAACACCGGTGACCGCTTATTTGGCGGTCGTTTCCAAGGCCGCCGGGTTTGCCTTGATCGTTCGGCTGGTGCTGCTCGCGTACGGCGGAGTATTGACGGAACAAGGGCAAAGCTTGCTGTTGACCGAATTGAGCGGCTATCTGTCCATTATCGCCGGCTTGACGATGATGATTGGCAATCTGATGGCCCTGCGCCAAGTCCATCTCAAACGGCTGATGGCCTACTCGGGAATCGCCCATGCCGGCTATCTATTGATTCCGTTTGTGTCTTTGACCCAGCTGTCGTTTGAACAAGTCATCTTTTATTTGTTGGCGTACTTGGTGGGAACCTTTGGCCTGTTTGCGGCGATTGAAACGATTTCGCGCGATCAGCGGACGGAGGAGCTGAAAGGGTTCGCCGGCTTGTATCATCGCGCTCCCGTCTTGGCTGTAGCCGTAACGATCCTGGTCGTCTCTCTGGCGGGGTTGCCGGTGACAGCCGGATTCTTCGGGAAGTTTTACTTGTTGATGAGCGCATTGGCCAATGGAAGGTACTGGCTGACCGCAATCATGCTGGCGACCAGCACCATTTCCTTCTTTTATTACTTCGGTTTTATCCGGCAAATGTATATGCGCTCAGGAGAGACGGAGGCATCCGTCAAAATCCCGGCAGGGGCCGCCTTCATTATCGGTGTCGCCGCGCTGGCGACCTTGTTGGGCGGATTGTTCCCCGGGCTTCCTTCCGAATTCATCCACCAGCATTTTAACAGCGGCTTCGACCTTGGCGGAATCATGAAACCGGGAGAGTAAAGAGTAGCGAACAGGGCGGCTTTACAGAAGCAGCCCTGTTTTGCTATGGTAAAAGCGGACTTTTGCTTTAGTGTGTAAAAGCAAACAAAGCTCGCATCAACTGCAAGGAGTGTGGATCAGCGTGGAAACAATTGGCGTAACAGCGGTGTTGGGCATAATCGTCTCGATCGTTTGCATCGGGGTGAGCTGGTATGCTCTGCAAGTTTTTCGTTTTGATCTGTTTGTCAAAAAAGCCGACAGCGGACAAGCCAAACTGTTGCAAATCATTTTGTCCATCTTCATCGGCTATGGTGTCGCCCGGTTTTTTATTGATTATTTGGGCTGGTCGCTGTTGCTGCGAAACTTTTTTTAGTTTTTTCCCTCCGCTGGTATATCCAACCAGTTACTCGTACAAACTGAGATTTACAGATAGAGAATGTATTGTACGGGGAGAGGTTGTCGATGGGGAAAAAATATGGGTGGCTAGCCATTGTATTCATTGCAGCAGCAGTGCTATATTTAATACCGGTTGAAGCAAAGCAAGGTTACACCGGGGAATTGGACGGTTTGCTTCGCGCTGTGCGAGCAACGGGAGCAGAAATACAAGAAGCCGAAACGAGAACCAGAGTGGAACTAGGTACCGTAACTAGTCCAAAAGAACTAGGTGAACTTGCTTATAAGTGGAGCAATCGGTTTGATTTGGTAATAATAAACGATTTGCAACTGGAAAATGGACGCTACACCTTCCATTCCCAGGCAAATTTTCAACATGTTGCAATTGATTTGCGGCTTGTCGGTGTCCCCTACTCGGCTGGGTTGGATGCATATCTTGTGCTCATTTTGCGGGAAACAGGAAGTGAACCACAAGATATTGAAAAACTTCAGCAGCAGGTCGAAACAGCATTTAGGGCAGCAGGAATAATTCCGCAATTTAGTACTTGTATTCGTGGAATGTACAGTGATAAACTGGGTGATGATCAACAGGAGGGTAAAATTTTGTCGATTTTTCGTTCCCTCCAGGCGAATGAAATTGAACGTTTACAAGATGAGACGGTTATCAGCGTTTCTGGTTACACACCAGTGTGGAAACAGTCTCTCAATATAAACGGTCGCAAAATGAATCTACAGGCAGCGACACACCGAGACACTCAATCACCGGGGACACGGCTCACTGTAGGAACACCAATCATCACAGCGGAATACTAAGCACGCGGAGGGGTTAATCATTGGATAAAATAGTTGTCCGCGGTGGTAAGGCATTAGCGGGAAATGTAAAATTGTCCGGTGCAAAAAATGCGGTTCTCCCTATAATTGCCGCTTCTATCTTGGCGGAGGAAGGTATCTCCGTTATTCATGATGCGCCGGCTTTGGATGATGTTTATACGATTTGTGATCTGCTGAAATCAATGGGAAACACAGTTACATATGAAAATGAGACGTTGACCATAGATGCTACGACGCTCAACAGCGTGGAGGCATCCTATGAGCTTGTTCGCAAAATGCGAGCCTCATTTCTGGTAATGGGTCCGCTTCTCGCCAGAAAAGGAAGCGCGCGGGTAGCTTTGCCCGGAGGTTGTGCAATTGGCACCCGGCCGATCGATCAGCATCTGAAGGGCTTTGAAGCGATGGGGGCCAAAATCGAGATTGGGCAAGGTTTTATTGAAGCGAAAGCCAACGAGCGGTTGAAAGGTGCAAAAATTTATCTTGATATCGCAAGTGTGGGAGCGACCGAGAACATAATGATGGCCGCCGCGCTTGCCGAAGGTACCACCGTAATCGAAAACGCTGCAGAGGAACCGGAAATCGTCGATCTCGCCAACTTTTTGAACGGGATGGGCGCGAAGATTCGCGGTGCCGGAACCGGTTCGATCCGGATTGAAGGTGTGGAAAAGTTAAAAGGCTGTGTCCACTCGGTAATCCCTGACCGGATTGAAGCGGGCACTTTCATGATTGCCGCTGCGATTACCGGTGGCGATGTATTTATTGAAGGAGCCATCTGCGACCATTTGAAACCAATCACAGCCAAGCTGCGGGAAATGGGTGTGGATGTGGTTGAGAGCGAAAACGGCATTCGGGTATGCCGCCGGCAGGGGCCATTGAAAGCGGTAGATGTAAAAACGTTGCCGTATCCAGGCTTTCCAACCGATATGCAGTCGCAAATGATGGCCTTGCTGCTTACTTCCGAAGGAACCAGCATCGTCACGGAAACCGTTTTTGAAAACCGGTTCATGCATGTCGAAGAGTTTTGTCGGATGAGCGCAAAAATCAAAATTGAAGGAAGAAGCGCCATCATCGAAGGTGGCGGCAAATTGACCGGAAGCAAAGTGACGGCGACCGATTTGCGCGCCGGAGCAGCATTGGTGCTGGCTGGTTTGGTGGCCGAAGGAGAAACGGAAGTGTTCGGACTGCATCACCTTGATCGCGGTTATGTCAACTTTGCTGAAAAACTTCGCGCCCTCGGCGCTCAGGTCGAACGGGTCTCCGTCAGCGAGCCGAAAGCTGCGGTGGAGGATGATGTTAGAACCGCTCCGATCAAGGTCAACTTCTCCGCCAATTTTGCCTAAATAGCAAGCAACAAGCGGTCAGCGAAATGCTGGCTGCTTTTTTTGTCTCTCGTCTCTCTCGTTCTATCTTTTTCCCTGGGGACATAGACTTTAATCGTCAAGCTGTCCAGATATCTTTCAGGGAGGAAGTAAGATGAGACGTTATCTACTCTTTTTGTTCATTGCTCTTCCGTTGTTGGTGGTAGCGGTGCCTGCCACGCTCGTGTACTACTTCTCTCCTGCAACGCCGCCCGTTCAGCCAGCTGGCAAAAGTCTGGCCTCTCCTGCGTCGCTGCCAAATCAAATCCCCGTCAAAGTCTACCGTTCGGAAAAAAAAGTTGTAGAAACAGTGCCGCTTGAAAGCTATGTTGAAGGAGTGGTAGCTGCGGAGATGCCGGCCGATTTTGAATTGGAGGCACTAAAAGCGCAGGCAATGGCCGCGCGCACCTATATTATCCGCAGAATCAATGCCAATGATTTCAGCGATGTCCCCGATGGTGGGCAAGTGCTGGATACGGTCAAACATCAGGTGTATCTCGATGAAGAACAGCGCAAGCAGAACTGGGGCGACCAATTCGAATGGAAAAACGCGCGCATTCGGCAAGCTGTGCTGGAAACGGCGGGAATGATCCTGACTTACCAGGGCGATCCGATCGACGCGACGTTTTTTTCAACCAGCAATGGGTTTACCGAAGATGCCAGCGAATATTGGCAGCAGCCGATTCCTTATTTGCGCAGTGTAGCCAGTCCGTGGGATGTCAATTCTCCGCGCTATGAAGAGAGCAAGCCGATCAGCGTCGCCGAAGTGGAACAAAAGCTGGGCGTGAAGCTTGATCTGGCGGCCGCGCGACAAGGCGGCTGGTATCAAGTGATCCAACGGACAGCCGGCAATCGCATCGGCAAGATCCAGATTGGAAACAAGGAATTTACCGGCCGGCAAATTCGCGAAAAACTCGGCCTGAATTCTTCAGCCTTTACGATGGAACTTCGCGGGAATACGATCGTATTTCATACACGCGGTTACGGCCATGGCGTGGGCATGAGTCAATGGGGGGCCAATGGGATGGCCAAGGCCGGCAAAAAAGCGGAAGAGATCGTCAAATATTTCTACCAGGGAATCGCCTTGCAAAACTATCAACAGGCGGTGAAAGGGTAGCGTCTGTCTTTTTGTGCCAAATTTTTAATTTTCCCTCCTCGCTCAGGTTTATACAGTAAAAAACTGGTGATACTGAGTGATGAGGTGATGAAAATAATGGATGAACAAAAAAATCAAAATCAACCGATTCCGTTTAAAAAGACAAGCAGCTGGAGAAGTTTTCTCGGAAAGAAATGGGCCTTTCCCGCCATCTACATCGGAGCCGCAGCAATTATTCTAGCATTCGTGATGTGGTATCAAGGCAGCCTGACTGATTCGCTGGTGACCGAGTCCGAACAGACGGAGCAAACGGCAGCTGTTCAGCAGGAAGAAAGCGAGCCAACCGTTCAGGAAGAGGAAGCGGTCCCGGCCAGCAATGCGACACCGCAATTGGGAATGCCGGTGGCTGAAGGTGTCTCCTACAAAGTGGGCATGAACTACTATGATGAACAGGCTTCCAGCGAAACACAGGCCGCTGCGTTGGTCAAATACGATGACTCCTATATTCCGCACACGGGAATTGACCTGACTTCGACCGATGGCAAAGCGTTTCAGGTAACGGCAGCACTGGCCGGGAAAGTGACCAAAGTGGAGAATGATCCGCTGGTTGGAAACCAGGTAGAAATCGAGCATCCGAACAAAATGGTGACGGTGTATCAAAGCCTCGAGCAGGTAACAGTCAAACCGGGGGATGAAGTCACGCAAGGACAGCCGATCGGAACAGCCGGACGGAATGTCTATGAGAAGGATGCCGGCATCCACCTGCACTTTGAAGTAAGGGTCGACGGCAATAACGTCAATCCCGAGCAATATATGAAACAAAGTCAAACGGAATCGCAATAAACAGGATGTGAATGGAGGCGTCGTCCTCCGCGCAGGTTGCCGGAAATCCCGGCAGCCTTTTTTGTTTTAGGTCAGGAAACAACCTTCATTGATATACCGCAGCCGGTTTATGCAGCTGAAAAATCGGCCATGTCTTTCCTGATGTGTACACGCTGTCTAAAAAAGATATGGTCTTGCTGGCTTGTCAGGCTTGGAAACGTAGAATATGTGTCCTCGCCTACCCATATATTGTAACAGACAATCTCGATACAGGGAGGCGAGTAGCGTGCATGATTACATCAAAGAGCGAACCATCAAAATCGGTCGATATATTGTGGAGACGCGTAATACGGTTCGCATGATCGCCAAAGAGTTCGGAGTTTCCAAAAGCACAGTCCACAAGGATTTGACGGAACGGCTGCCAGAGATAAATCCGGAATTGGCCAATCAAGTGAAAGAGATTCTCGAGTACCACAAAGCCATCAGGCATTTGCGCGGCGGGGAGGCGACAAAAATCAAATATAAACGGAAGAGCAAAAAAGTCCGAATCGAACAGGAAGAAAGTGTATAAGTAAAAATTCGACAAATTCTAAAAGGATTTCCTTGTCCTCTCACGAAAAAAAACCTATGATAAAGTAGAGTTAATGTATTTTACAGGGAGGACCTTTCATGTTTAGCAAAGATATCGGGATCGATTTAGGAACGGCCAACGTATTGATTTACGTTAGGGGAAAGGGAATCGTCCTGAACGAACCATCGGTTGTTGCCATTGATAATCAATCCAAAAAGGTATTGGCGGTGGGGGACGAAGCTCACCGAATGGTTGGTCGTACACCAGGTAACATTGTCGCGATCCGGCCTTTGCGAGATGGAGTGATTGCCGATTTTGAGATAACCGAAGCGATGCTGAAGCATTTTCTTGCCAAAATTGGCGGTAAAAGCGTGTTTGCGCGCCCGCGTATCCTGATTTGCTGCCCGACAAACATCACCTCTGTGGAACAAAAGGCGATTCGGGAAGCGGCGGAGCGCAGCGGCGGAGCGCGGGAAGTATTTATCGAAGAAGAACCGAAAGTAGCGGCAGTGGGCGCGGGAATGGACATCTACCAGCCTTCCGGCAATATGGTAGTCGATATCGGCGGGGGCACCACTGATGTGGCGGTATTGTCGATGGGCGACATTGTCACCTCTTCCTCTATCAAAGTAGCTGGCGATAAATTTGATTTGGCAATTATGCGATACATAAAGAACAAATATAAGTTGCTGATAGGAGAGCGTACGGCTGAAGATATCAAAGTGCAGATTGGAACGGTTTCCGGCGGACGCCAGGACGAAATGGACATTCGCGGGAGAGATATGGTAACCGGTTTGCCACAAACCATTACCATTCACTCCGCAGAAGTCCAAGAAGCCCTGGCCGAATCGGTCAGTGCGATTGTACAAGCTTCCAAGAATGTTTTGGAACGAACACCGCCGGAACTTTCTGCCGATATTATTGATAAGGGGGTTTCCCTCACAGGGGGAGGCGCCTTGATTCACGGACTGGACCAGTTGCTGGCTGATGAATTGAAAGTGCCTGTCCTGGTAGCGGAAGACCCGATGATGTGCGTAGCCAAAGGGACGGGAATGATGTTGGAATACTTGGACAAGGCTCCGAGCAGCCGCAACAAGCGACTCTTTAGCTGAAGCCGCGAAATGCAAACAGGAAAGGGGGATAACCGATGATCAGGGGTCTATACACAGCCGCTTCCGGAATGCTGGCGATGCAGCGTCGTCAGGAAGCTTTGGCGAACAATCTGGCCAATGTGAATACGCCAGGCTATAAAGCGGATGAAGGGGTTTTGCGGGCGTTTCCGGAACAGTTGCTCTCCCGAATTCGCGATCCTGAAGGGCCGACGGTAGATGGTTTGCCCAATTTTACCGGACAACCTGTGCCGATTGGTACGTTGCATACGGGAGTCTATATGTCGGAAGCGCTGCCGATCTTTACGCAGGGGGATATTATCGAGACGAAAAATCCGTATGATCTCGCTTTGATGGACAACCTCCCGCCGGTCGAGGGTGAAGACGGCCGACCGGTCAAACGCAGCCTGTTTTTTGGCATTGCGCGAATGGACGATCCGGCTCAGCCGTTAACCGATCCGGCGCAAATCCGTTATACGCGCAACGGCAATTTTAATGTGAATGCCGATGGCTATCTGGTAACACCTGATGGCTACTATGTGCTCGACAACCAAAACCGGGCGATTCGACTGAATGATCCGCAAGGGATTTCCACCGGCGATCGGGTTGTCTTCAACGAACGGGGCGAATTGTTCTTGCCGGGACCGGCCGGACTGGATGAAGCGGACCCAACTCAACAGCTGGGTTATTCGCTTGGCTTAAAACTTGTCACTGACCCAAACCAACTGATTCGGGAAGGCAACAACGTCTTTCGCTGGGGCGGGCAGGGACAGCCCGCCGATCTCGACCCGTATGATCCGGCTGTTCAAGGGTTTTTCGGCGTGAAGCAGGGATGGGTTGAGCGCTCCAACGTGGACTCGACCAAGACGATGACCGATATGATGGCGGTATTGCGGGCTTATGAGGCAAATCAACGGGTGATCACCACGCTCGACGGTACTTTGGATAAAGCGGTCAATGAAGTTGGCCGCGTAAACGGATAGGAAGGGGGAGTTTGAGCCATGCAATCTCTCAATATCTCTGCATCGGCCTTGCGCACTGTGCAGGCCGCGCTTGACAACACGGCAAACAATCTGGCGAATGTAGACACCATAGGCTATAAGCGGCGCGAAGCTTCCTTCTCCGAGCTGCTCGCCGACAATATGCGGGAACAGCCGGCGACAGACACACAACGGAATTCGCCGGCGGGCTTGCGCATCGGTCGGGGCGTCAAAATTGGGACGACCAAACTCGATTTGTCGCAGGGCAGCGCCAAAACTACCGATGTGCCCACCGACCTGATGATTCAGGGGAAAGGCTATTTCATGGTGACGCATCGGACAACAGATCAAAACGGTGTGTTTTTGCAGGAAGAGTTTCGTCTGACCCGGGACGGCTCATTTAAGCTTAGCCCAAATGAGGCGACGGGCACATTTTTTTTGACGACGGCCAATGGAGACATTTTGGTTGATGAAAATGGTCTACCGGTGGAAGTGGCCAGCAACGACTTTAAAGTGACGGAAGATGGTCATATCTTTGTAAACGGCGAGGACACCCTGACCCGCATTCCGGTGTGGCAAGTGGACAACCCTGAGCAATATACGCAAATCGGGCAAAATGAATACGCTTTGGTTTTGCAGCCGGGCGAACAGCCGGGGATGTTGTTTCAGGAATCGACTGCGACGATTCGCCAAGGGGCTTTGGAAGCGTCCAACGTCGATGTTAGCGCTGAGATGACCAACCTGATTACGACGCAGCGGGCGTATCAGCTCAATTCGCGGGCGATTGCCATCACCGACCAGATGATGGGCATTGCCAATCAATTGCGCAGCCGCTAAGTGAAAAAATGATGGAGGAAAGGTGAATGGATCAGACCAAGGGGAAAAGCTTCCCGCAAGACAGGCCGAAAGCAAGGGAAAGAAAGCCGACCAGAACCAATCGGACGTGGGCAGCCGTTATTGCCAGGCTCTTGATCATTCCGTTTCTGCTCTTTTTTTCACTGTTGATTGGCTTGATCATCGGATATGGCGTTCTGGGCGATCAGCCTGTTTCAGAAGTGTTTAATCTCAACACATACAAACATATGTATGACTTGATCTTTTCCGGTACATGAGCGAGTCGTGAAACCGCGAACAAGACCTCATTCGACAAGAGGGATGAGGTCTTTTTCTTTGCAACACGAGCATTCCCCAAAAAAAGCGGAGGAGACAGAACAGACTTGTTGCCTTTATTGGCCACAGAGTATAATAGAGTGGCAATTACAAGGGGACAGCGCTCGTCTAATAAAGGTACCTGTCGGCTGCGGCCGCAACCGGTACGGCGGAGGGATATCCGTGAATGTTCCAAACCTGCTTACGCTTTTTCGTATTGTCCTGATACCTGTTTATTTATATATTTTCTTTTTGCCGGGATCTTATCACACGCACATTGCTTTTGGCATCCTGGTACTGGCCGGATTGACCGATATTGTCGACGGCTACATCGCTCGCAAGTATAAACTGGTAACAAGCTTTGGTACGATGATGGATCCGCTGGCGGACAAGTTGATGATGATGGCGGTCATATTTTCGTTATTGTTTACAGAGCGGATCAGTGTGTGGGCCGCCCTGTTTTTCTTTGCCCGGGATTTGGGCATGATTGTCGTGTCCGCGTTTTTTCACTTTCGGGGCAAAAAAACGGTGCCGGCCAACGTGTTTGGCAAAATCACCACGGTTTTGTTTTATATCACCTTTCCGCTGCTGATGTTTGAAGTGCCATATGCGGAGCCGCTGCTGTGGCTGGTGATCGCCTTTTCCTTTGTCACCAGCGCGGTTTATGTCATCAAGTTTCGTTTGTTGAATCGCATGCTATAATAAGGAAAAGAGCACGGCCCGGCCAGTGGGCGTGCCCCTTTATCTTAACCCCGTTCCCATCAAGAGAAAGGGAGTTATCCATAGTCTAAGTTTCGCGGAAGTTCTTCATGCATCAGCAAGTCAACAAAAAGATGGAAATGGAGTTGTGCAAATGGATACAAAAACGCTTTTGGACAGTGCGGAAATTCAAAAAATTATTCCACACCGCTACCCGTTCCTGTTGGTCGACCGAATCATCGAGTTGGAGGTCGGCAAACGAGTCGTCGGGCAAAAAAATGTGACAATTAACGAGCCGTTTTTCCAAGGCCATTTTCCCGGTTATCCGGTCATGCCCGGCGTATTGATTGTCGAAGCGCTGGCGCAAGTAGGGGCCATAGCCGTCCTGAGCATGGAAGAAAACAAGGGGAAACTGGGCTTTTTGGCCGGTGTCGACGGCTTCCGATTCAAGGAGCAGGTAAAACCCGGCGATACATTGACACTGGAAGTGGAGTTGACGCGGCTGCGCGGTTCGATCGGCAAAGGCCATGCCATCGCCAAAGTGGATGAGAAAATCGTGGCAGAAGGAGACATTATGTTTGCTCTTTCGGCACAACAAGAGGCACATTCATGATTTTTTCTTGAATGTGCTTTTCTTTTGGAGTAGAATGGCTAAGGTGCAACTTTTTGCGTTTTTTTGACGTCTGTGTCTATATAAGTAGCGAAGGTGGAATATATTCACAATGAAAGTCGCGAGAATATTAGGGATACCGTTTTCAATCCGCGGCTTCCATGAGACGGTGGAAGAGTTGGTCGACCGGATCGAGCGCGGTGAACAGACGCATGTGGTCACGGCCAACCCGGAAATCGTGATGATTGCGCAAGAACATCAAGAATTCCGTCGAATTGTCGAGCAAGCCTATGTGGTTCCCGATGGGATTGGCATTGTTTACGCGGCCAAGTGGCTGGGCTTGCCGATTTATGAACGCGTAACTGGAATCGAATTGTTGGAAGCGTTGATGCAGGTTGCCGATCAGCGCGGTTGGAAAGTCTACTTGTTGGGAGCTTCTCCGGAAGTAAACCGACTGGCAGCCGAACGTCTGGCCGAGCGGTATGCCGGGGCAAAGATCGTCGGACATCGCGACGGGTACTTTTCCCAAGACGAGGAAGCGGCGATCGTGCAAGAGATTGCCGAGCACAAACCCGAGTTGCTGTTTGCGGCATTGGGAGCGCCGAAGCAGGATCTCTGGATGGACCGTTACGCCGCAAATTTGCAGGTATCGCTGATGATGGGGGTAGGCGGCAGCTTTGATGTAATTGCCGGGAAAGTGAAACGGGCGCCCCGCGTCTGGCAGCGATTGCATCTGGAATGGCTGTACCGGTTGCTGTCCCAGCCGTCGCGCTGGCGCAGGCAGTTGGCTATTCCGCGCTTTTTGTGGAAAGTGGTTCGGGAAACAAAGAAAGCATAAAAAAGGATAACGGAATCGTATAGAGAGGGGAAAAGAACGGATGTCTAGTCTTGTTTACGGACTTTTGACTTCGCTCATCGTTACATTCATCGCAACGCCATATGTCAAAAAACTGGCCGTCAAGATTGGCGCCGTCGATGCGCCCGACCAAAGAAAGGTACATAAGCGGATTATGCCAAGATTGGGCGGACTGGCGATTTACATTGGATACCTGGTTTCTTTCTTTCTGTTTGTCCCCTACGAGAAAACAGAGGAAATGCTGGGCATCTTCGTCGGCGGGACAATCATTATGCTCACCGGGATGCTGGATGACAAATTTCAGCTGTCACCCAAGTGGAAGCTGCTTGGGCAGCTGGTCGGCACAGCGGTTGTCGTGATCCCGTTTGGCTTGAAAATCGGCATCGTTCATTTGCCCTATAACGGATATATCGATTTCAGCAGCGGCTGGTTGGCGTGGCTGGCGATTCCGATCACGATCTTTTGGATTGTCGGGGTAACCAATGCGATCAACCTGATTGACGGTCTCGACGGATTGTCGGCCGGGGTGTCGGGGATCGCGGTCGGCACTATGGCCGTCGTCGCGCTGATCATGGGTTATTCCGGTGCCGGCGCCTATTACAATGATGTCGCCACTTACTGCTTCGTATTGTTGGGGGCAATTCTCGGGTTCCTGTACTTCAACTTCCACCCGGCGAAAATTTTCATGGGCGATACCGGATCGTTATTCCTTGGATTCAACCTGGCGGCTCTGTCGATCATGGGCTTTAAGGAAGCGTTGTTTGTTTCGTTCATCATCCCGATCGTCGTGTTGGGTGTGCCGCTGTGGGATACGTTTTTTGCGATTGTGCGGCGGATTGTCAATAACAAACCGATCTCGGCTCCGGACAAGGGTCATTTGCATCACTGCCTGTTAAATATGGGACTCTCCCATCGGGCGACCGTTTTGACGATCTATGCAATCAGCATCTTCTTCGGAACGATTGCCATCGTTCTGTCCAAGACAACCCAATTGTGGACGACCATCATTCTCATAGCGATTTTGCTGTTCGCCGTTCATATCGGCACCGAGATCGTCGGACTTGTCGGGCGGCGTTATCGCCCGCTGATCAATGCCTATCGGCGGTTGAAAATCAAATATACGGAAAGACGCAGTCACTAATCATAACGAGCCGATCTGCCTGAGCAGGTCGGCTTTTTGATTTGTGGTACGGTCCAGTTAGGCGAAAATGCCTATTTGCAAGATTTTGTCTAAAATTGAAGATTCGAATTGCCGATACATAAAAGATAGAAGAAGTAGTTCTAATCGAATGCAAATTTTCCAGCCCAACCAGGCTAAAACTCAAGGAGAGGTGAAAAGAATTGCGCACATCAATGAGACAAATTAGGCAGTGGCTGGCGACAAGCTTGTCGATGCTGTTGCTGATCACAGGTCTCCTGCCGGCGGGAGTGGCTCTTGCAGCGGAAACGATTAACTTTGATGCCAGTACTGCGGTACCTGTTGCATCAAGTGGTGACGGAACATCACAATCAAAAGCTTACGTCGTTAGCTCCCAAACTATATCAGGTTTGAAAGTTGCTTTTTCCGGAACTACAGAACTCAGTCCACAAATTCGCATTACGTTAAACGGTGATCCGTTGCAAACTTTGCCGGATACAACAGACCCTGTTAATCCGTCCTATACCATTAAAAATTTCAACTTAAGTCCAGGTGCTAACGTTTTGATGGCACAAATCGTAAGCACAGGAAATAAAGCTTATATTTATTATCAATACAACCCGACCGAAGACAATCGACCGATTATACTGGATGGATATCAAAACCAAGGGATTGATCCGTATAATGCGGTAGTTTTTGGTGATTCGAAGATTACGCTAAGCGGTACATATGGCGCTGGCCTGACCGGAAGTAATTTGCGAATAAAGATCATTACCAATAACGGTCAAACAGTCAATGATCTGGAAAAAACACCGCCAAAACTGGGAACCAATAACAGATTCACTTTTAGCGATATTCCGTTAAGTGCTGGATTAAACCAGATTGTCTTTTATGAAAAGTTAGGCAATACAACAGCAGAGCACCTCAATTTTTATGTGCAGTATAATAACACGCCGTTGCTCAGCAATCTGACAATTGAAGATACTCCGCTTGAGCCTATAGATACAACTTTTATAACTGTTGATTCCGCGGATAATATGGAACTGCGGGTCAGCGGGAAGGCAACCAACGCAGACACAGTAGAAATCCGAAACAAAACAACAGGGGAAGCGGTAGAGGCAACAGTTAGCCGGACCGGTCTCTTTTCCGCCGACTTGCCTGCTCGGCTGGGGGAAAACATATTAGCTTTCACTGCAATCAATAACAACAAAAAAGTGGGCGAAATTGATCGGACTATTTTTATTTTGACTTCAGAAGATGACGAAGACAGCCTTTTTTATGATGTTAGCCTGGGCTCGATCGCTTTGAATCCGGATAAGTCGGTAAATTTGTATAACGATGTGACCAGTTTCGATTTCGTTGGGTACGCTGCAATTAAATTTGACGAAACAAGGAATACGAATCTCAAGTTTGAGGTAAAAGTTGAGGATACTACCAATGCTTCCGCAACCCCAATCACTTTTGAAATATCCGGAAGCGAGTTGACGAAGGAAGGGACAACGCAAGACGGATTCAATCGCTATAAGTTGAATAAGCCGGCGGCAGTTTCTTCTTCTTCGTTAACGGAAGATCACACGTATCGTGTCTCCTTAAGTTATAGTTATGACGAAGTTGATTCATCCGGTGGCCATTCGCCAGCAGGTAGTACAAGCATGAACAATTATAAATACCTGTTTACTTATGTAGACAAAGACAAACCTTTGTTTGGGAATGTTGAGTATTTGTCAAGTGCGCTGTCCACCACGGAAAACAACGTTATCTCAACGGTTCCTGCCAAGTTTAAGGTTTATACACAAAACATGGCATTGGACGAAAGTAATTTCACGATCCGCTACAATAACGATGTAATGAGTGATATTGACTTCAATTCATTTTCGACAGCTGACGGTCAAGGATTTGAATTTACCCTTAAAAGTCTCGGATCTGGTGAAGGGGTACTAAAAATTTCTTATGAAAATGGGGGGGAATCGGCGGATACCCCGGAGTACCATCTGGAGGTTAATGTCTCTCCGTTTGTTCAGTTGACTTATGTCGATAGCAGCGGAAAAGTGCGATCTTTTGAAGATGGTTTTGTCGTTAATGACATCGATGATATTCCAAATCTTGACGGGAAAGTGTATAACACTACCATTTCCACCTTGGAAGCTGAATTGAACGGTGAACCTTTGGCAATAACCAGTCAACAGACAGATACATTCCGTATCCTGGATGATAAAATCAGTGACGGATTGAAAAAAGGTACGAATAAGCTGGAAATTGTTTTAAATAAAAAATATACGTTCACCTATGACATTTTGTTTATCACTTCGCAAGCTCCGACCATTACCGGAGTAAAGCTGAAAGTGAACGCAAACGGCAAGAATGTTGATTTGGAAAAGGATGCAGGCGATTCGGAATATAAAACAGGAGCGGAATTCCTCACCGATTTCACCTTCGAAGTCAATGATGCTACACATGTTTATGTGGAGAAAAACGGAAATCGGATCATTGATTTTGTCAATGATGATGGTGACTGGAAAGCAGACCGGAAAAATTACGAATATCTGGATACGCTGGATCAATTGCCGGATGACGACGATATCACCGACTATTTTGAGGAATATAATTTTGAATCGTCTGGCAAAAATGATTTTGAAGGCGAAATGAGCACAACGCAATATAATAAGATTTTAAAAAGTGTTCAAGATAAGGTAACTGATCCTGATGATCAGGAGGAAGCGCTAAATCTTTTCCCGTTAATCTTAGAGAAGAACGGAAAAACCATCTATACGATCGTCGCTGAAGACGATAACGGCGCCAGAGTTCGCTATGAGATCACCATCAATCAACAAACAAACAGTTGGGAAATCATATCTCCCACAAAAATTAGAGACAGCGATGAGTACATTATCGTGAACAGCAACAGTATACCGATCAAGATTTTCGCTGAAAACGCGGATAAAGTGATGTTCGGCAAAGTGGAGGCAACCGTAGAAAATACCACCAATCGAGATTTCACCTTTGACGAAGATCTTGGTAAGGCTGTGCCTAAAACCTATTATGTCTTTACAGCGAATGTATCCTTGAAAAAGGGGTTAAACACAGTTAAATTTACGGTGCAAGTTGGAAACAACAGCTATAACGATCAAGTGGAAATTTACAATGCCAACTCTTCTGTCAGCGGCGCTGAGTATCGGGATACTTTGGGTAAGAAAGTTAGTTTTTCCCTGTTTGATAAAGGACTGACTTTGAAATTTCCAACCGGTACTGTTCTTATGTCACCTGACGATAATGAAGCCGGGAAAAAAGTGGATAATCCCAACGCTCGCATTTATACAGATGTGCCGTTGTATTTCGGGATTGCCGATAAAACAACCGGGCAAGTAACGATTCCGGGCGATGATCTGGCAGATGATTTGGAATTAGACAATGATACGCTGTTAGAAAAGTTTAATTACGCAAGTCCGCTTTATTACATTGATGGCGGTTATGAAGATAATCCCGGCGGGAAAGATCCCTATGACGATGAAGGGGATACGGACGATTTTAAATCTCGCTATGATGAGAATTTAGTACCGAATAAAGAAGGAACCTTAACGATTGCTTACGATACTTCAGTCGTTAATGCTGCCAACAACGTTCTTTCTGTATTCTTCTTTGACGGTAGAGATTGGCATAGCCTTGGCGGCGTAGTGAATACAGGTAACCAAACAATCACAGTTCCGTTTCGGGCTTTCGGTTACTACATTGTTCTGAAAAACAAAGAGTCTTTTGACGATGTGGTGAACCACGATTACGCTCGTGACGATATGGAAACTCTTTATTCCAAAGGGATCATGTCGGCTTACAGCGGAAGCAGCTTTGGAGCCAATCTGGATATCAGCCGTGGAGAATTTGCAACGATGCTGGTAAAAGCGTTGGATCTGCCAATCAATGACGGTCCTTACGATGGAGATGATCCTGTTTCCCCGACATTCAGCGATGTGAAGCCCGATTGGGATACATGGGATTACGAGTACAAGTACATCGAAACAGCTGCCCGCGCCGGGATCGTGCGCGGAACGGAGCCTGGTTTCTTTGAACCGGATGAGCCATTGCTTCGTCAAGAAGCAGCAATTATGATTGCTCGCGCGATGAATTTAAAAACAACTGGAACTCCGGAAGCCGCTCAAGCGAATCTGGAAAAGCTGTTTACAGATGGAAAAGATGTTGGTTATTACGCAGCCCAATCGGTGCTGGCGGTAACGAAAGCAAAACTGATGACTGGCGAACCGGTTGATGCGAATGCAAAAAAACCAACATATCGATTCTTGCCGGAATCAAAATTGACCAGGGCTGACATGGCGGTCATTACCGTTCGTGTAATGAAGCAGCTGAAAAAACTGTAATATATAATAGAAGAAGCTGATCAGGAATCATCCCTGGTCAGCTTCTTTCTGCTTCATCGCCAACAGCGGTTATCGGTACTTCCACATACTCTTTTTCGCCCAGCGTAATCGCTGCCTGGCCGTTGGTCAGTTCGATCATGTCGGCGACAAACGCATCTTCTTCGCCATGCGGGACGAGAATATGCACCGCGACCTTGTCCGTATAGACCGTATCTTTGACCCGGCTGGCGCGAATGCGCAGTTCGTTTTCCACCTTGCCCCACCAATGATAATCGACACTGACGACCACTTCCTGATGGAGGATGCGGGCGACGATGCCGGCGGCGTTCAAGGCGGTGACGGTACCGGCCGTATAGGCGCGGACCAGACCGCCGGCGCCCAGCTTGATGCCGCCAAAGTAGCGGGTGACGACGACCACGGTATCTTTGCAGCCGTTTTTCTTGATGCACTCGAGAATCGGTTTGCCGGCTGTGCCGCTTGGTTCGCCATCATCGCTGGAACGTTGGATGTGATCCTGTTCGCCGATTACGAACGCGGAGCAGTTATGGGTGGCGTCCCAATGCTTTTTCTTGATCATGGCGATAAAGGCCACCGCCTCCTCTTCGGTGGTGGCGCGTTGGGCATATCCGATAAAGCGGGAACGTTCGATCACGATCTCATCTTCTCCGTACCCGGCGACGGTTTTGTATTGATCCAGCATAGTATCACCTCTGTAAACAAGGATAACATGCCTGTCAGCGGTTGCAAGGACGAAGCGGCAACAGGACGTCAAAAAAGTTTACCAGAAATAAACTAGTGTGTTTTTAAAAAATTTGTAAGAAATTTGTTATAGGATATATCTCTAGATACAATAAAATATTGATTGACTATGGTATAGTATCGTTGGGACAATCCGAATGAACCTCGTAAAGTCCAGGTTTACGCAGGGAACTGGCTTGCAAAATGGATAACAATGCTGAAAAAGGAGTGTTTATGATGAATTTTCCATATTCGAAAAAATGGATCACCGTGACGGTGGCAGCTGCTGTTGCCATCACCGCCGGCTCGGTTTATGCGGCAGACAATAAGACGACTGCCAACACGGCGGCTGCGACAGCTGCGACAACAACAACGGAAACAGCTGCGGCCAGCACAACGGCGCCGGCTGCTGCGGCGACGACCGCAAACGGAGCTGCCAATGCTGCGGCAACAACCGCCGAAACGACCGCACCTGCGGCTGACAGCACACAAGCATCTGCCGAAGCGGAGCCGTTATCGTTGGACAAGGCGATCGCCCAAGCGTTGAAAACAAACAAAACATTGCAATCGTTGCGCATCCAGATTGATACCGCCAATACCAATGCGCTGCTCGCCCGCAACTCCGCTCGCCACATTTCCAATGACGCGATCGAAGATATCTCCCAGGCGCAAAGCAAATACAGCAGCCCGGCGCAAGCGGAGTCGACCAAACGGGTCAATGCGCTTTCGTTGAAAAATACGGAAAACACGACCAAAGCGACCACCCAGCAAATGTACTATGATTTGCTGAATGCGCAAGCGCAGGTGGAATTGAAAAAACAAAGTTTGACTCGTTCCCAGGAGCAATTGAAAGTAGCGGAAGCGGGCTTGAAGGTCGGCACCAAAGCGAAATCCGACGTTCTGCAGGCGGAAATGGGCGTAGCGCAGGCGCAAGCTGCCCTGGTCAGCGCGGAAAATACGCTGAAAACCTCGATGATGAAATTCAATCAATATATTGGTGTCGACTTGAATAAAAAATGGGTGCTCAGTCCGGAGAACAAACAGCTGCAGCCGATCAGCATGAGTCTGCAGGAGGCAACGGAAAAAGCGCTCAAACAGCGTGTGGAAATCATTCAGGCACAGGAAGAATTGACCCTGGCCAAATTGAACTATGACATTATCGCCAAATACGGTTCCGCCGTGTCTTATGCCGGACAAAAGGCAAATAACGACATCGATGCCGCCGAACTGGGCATTCAGGAAGAACAGGATAATGTAAAACTCGATGTCGCCCAGGCGTACTATAACCTTGATGCGGCGAAACAAACGGTCGAATTTACGCTGAAAGCAAAAGAATCGGCGGCGGAAAACTACCGTTTGACCAACTTGCGCTTTCAAAACGGTTTGGCAACCACGCTCGATGTGATCCAGGCCGAAGAAGAGCTGTCCACGCAGGAAAACAACTATCAGGAAGCGCTGCGCGACTACAATCTGGCCGTCGTCAGCTTCGAGAATTCGCTGGGTGTTCCGCAAACAGAAGAGGAACAAAAATAACCCGACTGAGATTGGAAAAAGGTTGTAGATGACTTACGCTGACGAACAACCTATAATACGAATTGTAGCCAATCACGATGGCTGCGAGACGGTTCGACAAAAAAAAGAAAAAATTTTTAAAACCGAACCGCAACTTTTCGAATCGTGAAGCGTTTAATAGAATGTCACAGAAAAACGGGGAATTGTGTAAAAACAGATTCACGAACTCTACCAACTGTGGTACACTTATGATTGTTTGCTTTTTACACAATAAAAGATTTATTGCAAAAATAAAAACATAGGCAAAACCACGATCCTGCGAAAGGAGGTGAAACGCGCTTGCAGGATTCGGGCTTTAAAAAGAAAAATACATGTAAGGCAATTATTCCCCAAGAACAATTTGTTTATACTAGAGGAGGAGAACCTAAGATTATGAAAAAGGTTGTTAACAGTGTATTAGCTAGTGCACTCGCACTGACCGTTGCGCCTGCAGTTGTAGGTGCTGAAGAAGCAACTACTACTACTGATGCTGCAGCTACCCAAGAAACCACCACTACAACTGAAGAAACCGCAGCTCCTGCAGCTGCTGAAACTGTAGATCCTGCGCTTCAACAAGTTGTTGGCCGCCTCCAAGCTCTCGGTTTGGTAGCTGGTTATGAAGATGGTCAAATCGGTGCAGACCGTACGATCACTCGCGCTGAGTTCGCAACTTTGGTTGCTCGTGCTCGCGGTCTCGAAGAAGCAGCGAAATTGGCTCAATACCAAAACAATTTTGCTGACGTTCACACCACTGACTGGTTCGCTGGTTTCGTAAACGTAGCTTCTAACCAAGAAATCGTTAAAGGTTATGCAGACAAAACCTTCAAACCACAAGCTCAAGTAACTTATGCTGAAGCGATCACCATGATCGTTCGTGCACTTGGTTATGAGCCAGCTGTTAAAGGCGTATGGCCAAACAACTTCATCAGCAAAGCTTCCGAGTTGGGAATCACCAAAACAATCGTTGATCCTAACAAAGCAGCTACTCGCGGTGACATCTTCACTTTCCTGGACAACGCTTTGACCGTTGACTTGATGAAACAAGTATCTTACGGTACTGAACTTCGTTTCGAAGAGCAAAAAGGTCAAACTTTGCTCAGCGAGTACCTCGATGTAACGGTTCGTGACATGGAGTGGACTGGCGATAACAACCTGAGCAACGACTCTCTGCCATTCGTTGAGAACGTACCTGCTGTAGGTCTTGGCGATCTGAAAGGCGACGAAGTTACTTTGCGCAACGTTGTTCTTGACAACGATAACGACAAACAAACTTCTTCCAAAACTTTCAAAGTGGCAGCTGGTATCGATCCTAACCAATTCCTTGGACAACACGTTCAAGTATGGATCAAAGATGCTGCTCAAGATACAGTAGTTTGGATGGAAAACTCCGAAGACGAAACTGTAATCAACGACCGTTTGGATACAATCCAATTTGACGGCAAAAACGTTGACGCTGGCGACGATATCGATATCGAAGAAAGCAACGACAACGATGAGTTGGAAAAATTGGAAGATGTAGAAATCAACCTCGACAGCCTTGGCCGTGGCTACAAACTGGATGAAGATGTACAAATCACTTACAACTTCAAACGTTATGAAGATGGCAAAGATGCTGTAAAAGGCTTGAAAGAATTGGTTGACGACTTCGCTGACAGCTATCCGTTCGCTGTGAAAATCGTTTTGAACGGCGAAGGCAAAATCGGTTACTTGAGCGTTGTTGACGATGTTCAACCAGACATCGACACCGATTCCAAATACGGTTCTGAAGTAATCGAAAAAGTATCCAACAACAAAATTAAAAACCTGGAAGACGGTTCCTTCGATTTGGATGACAAAGTAGAAGGCGAAGACTTCCTCGTATTCTTGAACGGCAAACCAGCGAAATTGGCTGACTTGCAACCAATGGACGTTTACAACGTTTACTATGCTGATGGCGATGAAGACAAACCGTTGATCTTCGCTACTCGCAACGTAGTAGAAGGTAAAGTAGACGACGTTGTAATCAAGAGCGACAACCGTCTGAAAATCGGTGACAAAGAATATCGTTTCCGCGGTGTTTCTTACTCCGATAACGGCAACAAAGATGTAGAAAAATTGAATCCAAACAACGATGAAAATGACGAACAAACCATCCGTGACCTCGATGGTGTGAAAGTAAAAGCATACCTCGACGCTTCCGGTCGTATCCGTCACATCGAAGCTTTGGATGATGTTAAATCGAAACGCGTATACGCTGTAGTAACTCGTCAAGCTACCTATGATGCTGGCGATGACGAATACAAATTCAAAGTGTACACAGAAAAAGGCAAATCCGAGACCATCAGTCTTGAAAAAGACGACATCAAAGATGTTGATGGCAAAGAGTATGACGGCGATGTAGTTGCTGCTCTGACTCCAGATGCAGAACAACCGGTAGTTGTTGAAGTTTCTTATGACAACAACAACGATGTAGATGAAGTTCAATTGGTTGACGCTCAATTCAGTGATGTTATCTCTGGCGAAGAGTGGGATGACGCTGCTGACGAAGACCGCGACAGTGTGAAAATCGATGGTACTACCTACGATGTAACTGATGACACGGTTGTATGGGATCTGCACAAAGGTGTAGAAGTTGACGAAGACTCTGATTTGGCTGAAATCGACAATCCGAAAACAACCAAATTCTCTACTGTTGCGAAGAAAGACAACTCCGATGTTGTTGTTGTAACCAACGATGACGATGAAGTTGAATTCATCTTCGTAGTAGGTGGCGACGGCGCAGCTAGCGATGTTCACTACGGTTTGGTAAGCAGCTTCTCTGATGCGAAAAACAGCGTAACACTGTTTGAGGATCAAGACCAAAACGGTGAAGTTGAAGAAGTGGAATACACTTTGGATGACGATGTGAACGATGCTGAAGATGTATTCGAACAAGGTGACTTCATTGCCTTCACGCTTGATGGTGATGAGCTCGTAGTTGACGATGTTGTAAACTTGGTTGACTGGACTGACAGTGACTACTATGACACTGAACTCGCTGATGAAGACGATTGGGAAAATGTCGATGTGAATGACATCAAAGCAGTTCGCGTTGATGAATTCGAAGACGACAGAATCTCCTATGAAAACGAAGATGGCGACATGGTTCGTTACAGCCTTGACAACGATGTATCCTACTACGATGCTGACGGTCCAGATTCCTTGAGCGATGTAGATGAAGATGACTATGTCCTCTTGATTCAAACCGAAGATAGCGGTGACGAATATCAATACGTTGTTCGTGTGGTAGCTGGCGATGACGCTGACGAATACGACATCGTTGACGATATGGATCAATGGGCTGCATCTTTGAACGATGACGCTGGCAACGGCGACGATGACGATGAAGAACCAGTTGATGGTGAATTCGTTGACAACGTAGCTGGTAAAAAAGTTGACATTGCTGGTGCAGCAACAATCGTTCGTGTAACTGCAGATTTGGGTAGCGATGTAGATGCTTCCGACATCGATGAACTCGTAGTTACTATCGATGGCGAAGAGTACTCCTTCGATCCTGCAGATGTAATTGAAGATGGTGAAGTGAAAATCGACATCACTCTTGATGGCGGTGCAGATCCATCCGAAGGTACTTTGACTGTAGTTCCTGTAGATGGCGATGAGCAAGAAGTTGACTTCGACATCAACGAATAATAAATAAACTTGGGACTCCGATCGAGTATAACAGGTGTTCAGGGGACCTAAATAGATGATGGGATCAGAGGGTTTCGGCCCTCTGATCTCCTACATAATCAATCTCCTGAATCATCGTAAACGAGAAAATCCTATCAATTTTTGGAGGGGTAGTACGTGAATAAAAAAGTAGCTGTTTCTGTTCTTTCCAGCGCAGTCGTAGCAAGCTTGGCTACATCCGCATTCGCAGCAAACGTTGGCACTGGTATCTACATCGGCGGAGATGTTGACAGATATTACTCCTACGATGCACTTCTGTCTGATGATTCCCAAGCTTTGTTCCAAGAAGACATTGCCGACATGGTAACCAACTTGGATAAAGTTGTATTCGTAACACCGTCTGGTGCTGCTACGATCGATGCACTCTTGGATGGCGAAACTTACCATGAGCCAACTGCTGCTGACTTCGAAGATAACGATTATACCGCTATCAAAGAAGACGGTACTACAGGTGAAAAAGTGAACCCAGTAACCGATTTGGGTGGCGACGAACCTACAGGCGATCTGGAAGTTGAAAGTGTAAGTGCAATTAACGCTTCTCAAATCAAAATCGAGTTCAGTGATGTAGTAGATAAGGATTCTGCTGAACTTCCTGCAAACGTAACCTTTGACGGTTTTGCTGGTGACACCAGAGAATTACAAGAAGATGGGAAAACTCTGATTGTAACAACAAATACCCCAATCAAAGTTAAAACAGATGTTGTAGTAACAGTTAAAGGTGTAAAATTAGATGCAGATAATACGAAAGTTGTTTCAACTTTCACCAAAGTAATCTCTGTTGAGGATACAGTTAAGCCTGATGTAGCCACTATCGTTTCTAAAACTAATAGTGCTACTGCTTCTTCTGTAGATCTTACTTTTACTGAGCCAGTTAAAGCTGCTGCGGTAGTCAAGATTGATGGGGCTGTTGCTGGAACAACTGTGGCAGGTTCTAAATTAACATTAAGCAACCTGTCCTTGGATGCATCTAAAACTCACACTCTTGAGATTGTGAATCTGACTGATACAGCAGATAACGTTACTTCTCTTGTATCCAAGACTTTCTCCATTACTACAGATGCAAATGCTCCTCAAGTTGTCAGCTTGGCTGCGAAGGGAGACCATCAAATTCTTGTTACCTTTAATAAAGAGGTTACACTTGCCTCCGTTCAAGCAGCTGTCGGTACCAAAATCAAAGATGAATTGCTTGCAGATGTTAACATAGACACCATTACTGTTGCTACCCCAGGGGCTACTGATTCTGACACTCAATTCATTATCCCAGTTAAAGATAAGCTCTACACAACTGCTACTTCTAGAACTTTAACTGTGGTATTCAACAAAGACATCACTGATACTCTGGGCAATAAGTCTGCAGCCGTTACTAAAACAGTGACTCTCACTAAAGATGCAACAGCTCCTGCGATCACAAGCATTCAGGCTAAAAAAGCAGCTGATGGTAAAACAGAAGCAATCATTGTTAACTTTAGCGAAGGTGTACTTGGTCAAACTGACGGCTTTGACGAAGGAAAAATCCGCGTACTTGCACCGAACGGAACTGATGCAACTGCTAACTTCTTTGACACTACTCAACCTGCAATTGCTGATGGTGCAACTAAAGCGACTGTTAAACTTAAAACTGCTACTCAGCTTTCAGGTGTATACACCTTTATCATTGCCAAAGATGCGGTGTCTGACTTAGCAGAAACTGCTAATACTTCTGCTGCTTTCACTAGCACAATTGATTTTGGTACTGCACCAACAGGTGAGTTCAAAATTGATCCAAGTGATGTTAAGGGTTCAAATAATAAAGATAACAAAATCACTGTTGACTATAAGCAAGTAGTAAAAGGTGGCGCTGTAGCTGGTTCTGCAACAGATGTTAGCAACTATACTCTGGCAGGTAAAGCATTGCCACAGGGTACTATTATTACACTCTCTGATGACCGAATGAAAGCAATCATTGACTTGCCAGATACAGAGGCTATCTCTGCATCCGATAAGGCAATCTTCACTATCAGTGGAGTACAAAACGCGGCTGGAACAACAATCACTCCTGTAACTACTACAGTTGATGTTGTTGATAATACAGCGCCTGTTCTCCAATCAGCCCGTGTACTTGATAACAAAACAGTTGAGCTCACTTTCAGTGAAGCTTTGGCTTCTGTTTCTAACACTAGTGTAGGTACAGAATTCACCATTACTCAAGGTGGTTCTGAATTGACCTTGGCTGATAGTGAACTGGTTGCAGATCCTGTTTCTGGCTTCGCTAACAAAGTCAAACTGACTGTAAAACAAGGTTCCGATAGCCCTGGAACTCCAGCTCAAGATGCTCAAGTTGGAACAGTAACTCCATCTGGAACTGGGTCAGCTACTATCGGTGGTACATTCAATGGTACTTCTGACACTAATTTTGTAGTTAAAGTTACTGAAGTTGACGCAAATACTGGTGCTGTAACTAAGGTAGCTGTTTCTAAAGATGGTGGTACAAATTATGGTGCTGACATCAACTACACTGATGGTGTGGATATCGGAGACGGTTTGACCTTGACTCTGTCTGGAACTAATGCGGTAAATGATACATTCTCATTTACAGCAAAGGCTGCTGTCGCTGCTGTTCCGGGAACAACTGCAACAACCCTCGATCTGACTAAAGATCTTGTAATTAAAACACTCGTACCAGCTACTGGTGCAGATGTTACGGACAAAGCTGGTAACTCTCAAGCAGCAAACGTAACAGTTAACATTTCTAAGTAACATATATTAAGAAGAGCCCGATATCTGGGCTCTTTTTTCTTTTACAAATAGGTGCTTCCCACAACCCGATAATGTCGAATGAGGTAGGCTCTTTTTAATTATTGTTGTTTTCTTATAGATTCTCTAAACAAAAAGGAAGCCTTTGGGTCTCCTTATCCACCATACCTCTCCAAAAAATCCTCAACGGCTTTGTTTACCACGTCCTTTACTGTGTAACCGGTACTGTTCACGAAACCCGTTAATCGTTCCGACAGCTGCGCTTGGATCTGGACGGTCTTGGTTACTGCCGGCCCTCTGTACCGTTTCATATGTAGCGGTTGCGGTCGATCGGTAACCATGTTGAGAACCGTCAATCAGACTCACTGCAAAATCTTTTCGACTCTAACTGAAAAACTCTAAGAATCCCTGATCAGAGAGCGGCGCTTCAGAAAAGTCAATCGGATTGCTCGTCTCTCCCTCCTGAACACTCGCTAAAGAATACTATTTACCTTTTCAGTACAGAAAAATCATCAATTTATGTGTTTTTGGCAAGTAAGAAATGTAGCAAATGGCAATTAAAAATGTACCACTTGCCAACCCCTAAATTATTTACCGTGTAATAGCGATTCTTTGTA
>NZ_JAFBEB010000004.1 GCF_016908525.1 Brevibacillus fulvus | reverse complement strand
ATATTCCATCACTCTTTCAATTCATTGTTACCGTATAATTCGGCAACACCGTGGGAAAAGCCTGCTTAGGCGGACTTTTTCACCGGACTTTTAGATTTATGCAAAAGGCTCATTAAAGAAAACAGATGCGTTAGAGGGATCAAATAAAGGAAACCAATTAACTGGTGGGTTGCTTATTTCTTATGTAAAATGAACATTTTAAATTTTTAAGAGTCTTTATTAAAAAATATAAGAATGGATATAGGAATTTAGGCGCAAAGCGTCTAAAATAATGATAGACAGGAGTGGAAAGTCGTGGCTGAGGAATATTTTGATATTTATGATGAGCAGTTGAATCATCTGGGAACTGCTCCGCGCAGCACTGTTCATCAATCAGGTTTTTGGCACCAGACATTCCACTGTTGGATCTACTTTCAACAGTGGAATGAGATGTATATTTTGTTTCAACGCAGACATCCCCGGAAGGATACGTTTCCAGGGCATTACGACATCACCTGTGCCGGACACTTGACCGCCGGCGAGCAACCGGAGGATGGCGTCCGCGAAATATCGGAAGAATTGGGGTTACAGGTGTCGTTTCACGATTTGCAACCGCTCGGGGTTCATAAACTGGTTAATTTGGACGGGCCGTTGGTTGATCGGGAAATCTCACATGTTTATGCGTACCGGTGTGCGCAGGCGCTTGACCAATATATCCTCCAGCCTGATGAAGTAAGCAGTTTGGTGAAAATGAATCTGGATCAAGCGCTGTCGCTCTTTTCGGGAACGCAGAGCTCAGCAATTGTCGAAGGAGTTGCATTACAGCCGGACGGGCAAATGACCTGTTTGTCCGAAACCGTGACCTTGACGGATTTTGTCCCGCATGGCGCTCCGTATTATTTGCAAGTATTGCAAACGATCCGCTCTTTCTGTCAAAAGGAATGAGGAACCAAATAAAAAAGCAGACCAGGGCAAACTTGCCGTGAGCGTTCAGCCCTTGCTTGGCAAACTTTACTGGTAATTTTTCGGAAATTTTTCATATTTATAAGTAAAGTTTGCGGCAAGGGAGGAGGAGGGCTGTTTGTTTGCGGTAGTTTTGCTGGTGCTGCTGCTGTTTATTTTGCTTTATTACCTTTCTGCACTTTTATTCCGCATGATCGATCATGATACGACGAAGTATGACATGACCTATTTATGGAGCAACTATCCGGTCACGTTACAGCAAATGAGACTTGGACAACAGAACAAACGAAAATGACCGGCGAAAAGCATAGCTTTCGTGAATGGAGAAGAGGTGAGACGCGTGAATGCTATCCAGAATGGGCAGAAACGGAAATTTTTCCGTCTAAGCCTTGACCCGCCACTGATCGCCAGGATGATCATCATCACGATCAACGGCAAGTCGCTGGAGACAGGCACTGCAGAAGTGTTAATCGACGATATTGCAGCAGGAGGTTTGCGTTTCCTGAGCAATTTGTCATTGCCTGTAGATTCCCGTGTCGTTTTGCAATTTGAAACGGAAGTTTTGGGACAACAGGTAAAAGTATACGGTCATACGATACGATGCAGCGAGATTATGGACGGTATCAAACAATACGGATTTTTGGTGACGATGGACGAAGAAAAACATGCCGAATTGGCCGCGTTAGTCAATAAACTGTCTATACGCTTGCGCAAACGGGTTCCCAACGGCAACTTTTATCTTGGCGACAAACTGCAATTTTTTAAAAACATGCAAAAACCCTCAGCTGAATCTTGAATCGGCTGAGGGTTTCTTGCGGTTACCGGATGCCTTGGGGCAGGCTTGGCGCTACATAGTTCAACGGTTCATCAAAGGTAATGTAATCCAGGTTAACCGTCAACAGTAAGTATCTCATTCCTGTTTGCGGATCGCTGATGATTATGTGATCCCGGCCGGCTGCTTCCAGCACGCCCCGGAAGACTTTGGCGTTCCATTGGCTGTTGTTCTCAAACGTCATGTAAATCGTCGCCACTTTGCCGAGATTCATCCGCAAAATATTTTCAACATACGATTGCTCAACTATTCCGCCTGGTGTACCGGGAATAAAGGTACCGCTAGGTTGTTGGGGCGTTACCATCATTTGCCCGCCCGGTTGCTGCAGGAATTGCTGTTGTGGAAACTGCTGCTGTCCGAACGGCTGGAACGGAACATTCGGTGTCGCGAACATATTATCCGTATAGGGAACAGAAGGATTTACCGGAAAACTGGCAAAACTTGCGCATGGGGATTGACTTACCATGATGTTCTTCTCTCCTTTTTTTTAAAAGACTCGTGGACATTGACTGGGCAACGGGTTGTAAAAACAATGGGCTTTGTATCGACCTGCATTCGGCTGATTGTACCAGGTACCTGGACAGCCGCCGGTCGGTCGGAAAAACCACAGCGCGTTCGTGGCGGGATGCTGTCTTTCGCCATTGACGACCCTTCTGGCTAACCGCCTATCCTTGTCACGCGCACGTTGGTAGAAATACGGTCTGTGTACGGATTCATAGCCGCCCGGTGACTGGAAAACCATTTGATTCACCGTTCGGATGTTTTCAAAATCCAAACAATTTGACCGAATCCGATTCACGCCGACATTTCCGACCATCAGCATGCCGAGTTCACCTTCGCCTTCTGCTTCTGCCCGCATCAGTCTGGCCAGCAAATCGATTCCCTTGCTATTCGTCTTGATAACCGCCATCGCTTCACCTCCAACTCGACATCACATTTACAATATATTGGCTAAGCGGGTTTAGGTGATTGTCTATGCGGAAAATCGCAAGAAAAAAACCGGGAGCTGGAGAGAAGCGCTCCCGGTTTATGTTTTCTGCCGTTTTTTCCAAATCAGCCAGCCGATGAACAGTACAGCGGCGACGGCGAGCAATCCGACGTCCAAATATTGATCCAGCAAGTCTTTTGCTTGTTGTCCATAGAAATAAAACAGGAGACCGATCAAGTAAAATTTAACGCCGCGACCAATAATCGCGAACAGCATTAACTTTACCAGCGAATAACCAAATACACCGGAGAGAATCGTAAACACCTTGAATGGAATCGGGGTAAACGCTCCAATGATGACAGCCGCATCCCCATTTTTGCTGAAGATCGCGGTTGCTTTTTCCGTCCACTTTTCGGGAAGAATTTTACGCAAAAGCGGCTTTCCCAGCCATCTGCCAAGCAAAAAGCCGATCGGAGCGCCCAGCACAGAACCGGTAAATGCGAGTGTGGAAAAACGCAAAGCTGAAGATGGTTCGACCAGACTCATGGCGATTTGCAGAAAAAATGGCGGAACGGGAATGATAAACGAATCGAGAAAGGCAAGGGTAAACAAACCCCAAACGCCGTACTGCATAAAAATTTGCGTAATTTGCTCAAACATGGAATTCTCCTTCGGTTTAAAATAACGAATCGTTCTTTTGCGAACAATCAAGCTTGTTCGTATGGTTTTATTATACAAGAAACAAGCCTGCTCCTGTAGTTTTACTCTATGAAGGAGCGGATAAAATCAGACTTTTCGCGGCAGATTTGCATTCAGATGAATGGTTTTGGGGAATACTGCTAAAAGCTGGAAAGGCAAAGGAGGGAATCAGATGGCAAATCAACCGTATGGTGCACACGAAATCATAGAACTGCACGAAGTGTTGAACGGAACGATCGATGCGATCAACACATTGCAAATGTATAAAGGGTTCGCTCGCGACCCGGAATTGCAGCAAATGGCAACGGTGCATATCCGCTTTATCACAGACGAATACAATCAAATTGTCAATGTTGTCCATGGCTTGGGGGTGCCGGAAGCGATCCCTTACCGGCCGCAAACGGCAACGACTCAAGCGAGCGGGCCATCCTGGTATCAGGACAAGCTCTTGATGAACGGTCTCGATGATCGCGATGTCACATCGGCGATGCTCGGCTGCTATAAGTCAACGGCACAAATCAAATTTCGCGCTGCCTTGGAGACGGCTTCGTTGCCGATTCGGAATCTGCTGTTGCAAGCGGCGACCAACGCAGCCAATTTGGCATACGAAACCTGGAATTATATGCAAAGGCGCGGCTATTATCCGCTTGTCTCTTTGTCGGGGGCGTCAAGCGCACAGTTGCTGCGGGGCTATCAGCCTGTGCAAAACGTAAGTCCGCCGATGTTTGCGCCGATTCCGCCAGGCGCTTCTCCGATTCCGCCAGCACCGTATTCCGGAATCAACGGCCAGGAGCATTCGTTTGACCAAACGCTCCCTGAATCGTTCTCTTCGGTCAATGACGTGAACAATCTGAGCATGGGCGGAAATGCAGCGGAAGAGCAGCCCGAACCTGCGGCGCGGAAACGAACGAAGAAAGCGGGCGAGTGAAATTGGCTGTTGACGCATTGAAACGTTGTCCACTACTATAAGGGTACATCTTAAGCTCTTTTTAGGAGGGTACCCATGAAAAACATCGGTTCGGGAAGTGTCACCTTTTATGCTCCAGACGGCAGCAAGCTGCAAATAAAAGGGGAGGTTCAACTTTACGCGGAGCGGGTAGTCGTAACAGAGTTTATTTACTTTAACGGTAAGCCCAATGGAGCGCGGGAATATAATTTGCCTCTTGCCCAAACCGTTGTTCAATGGGAGCCTGAAGTATACGAAGAGATCGGCTTTGAATAGGCAAATAGCCTTGGTTTCTGCATTTTGCGGGACAAGGCTATTTTTCTTTTGCGTTCAGCAACCGGTTCAAATATAGCGGCAAAGGTTTACTTATGTTACGATTAATCTGGAATTTGCAGGAGAGGAGTGATCGATTTTGATCGATAAAATTTTAGAAAGAGCTGTTGCGGGGGAAAGGTTGGGACTGGAAGACGGTCTTGCCTTGTTTGAAAGTGATCAAATTGAGAAAATTGGCCACGCTGCCAACCAAGTCATGCTGAAATGGCATCCGGAACCGATTGCGACATTTGTTATCAGCAGAAACATCAACTATACCAATGTTTGTGATACATATTGCCGTTTTTGTGCGTTTTACCGGCCGCCCGGCTCCAAAGAGGGATATGTTTTGCCGACCGAGACGATTTACCAAAAAATACAGGAGACCGTTGATGTTGGCGGTACGGAAATTTTGATGCAAGGCGGAACCAATCCGGACTTGCCGTTTGAGTACTATCTCGATTTGCTGCGGGGAATTAAACAGCGTTTCCCGAACATTACCATGCATTCATTCTCGACGGCAGAAGTCCAGAAAATGGCGCAAGTTTCCGGACTCAGCGTTGAGCAGGTGTTAATCCAGCTGAAGGAAGCCGGTCTTGATTCCTTGCCGGGAGCGGGCGGTGAAATTCTCGATGACCGTACGCGGCGCAAAATTTCGCGTTTGAAAGGTTCCTGGAAAGACTGGATCGACACGCAGAAAACGGCGCATCGCCTCGGCCTTCCCGGAACGGCGACAATGGTGATCGGATTTGGCGAAGAATTGGAAGAACGGGTTCTTTCGCTGATGCGGATTCGTGAAGCACAGGATGAAACAAAAGGATTTACCGCTTTTATCACCTGGCTGTTCCAGCCCGACAATACAAACATGAAGGCGGTCAACAACACGCCGGAGGAATATTTGAAGGCGTTGGCGATCAGCCGCTTGATGCTGGACAATGTTGCGAATTTGCAAGCTTCCTGGGTAACGGTAGGACCGGAATACGGCAAGCTGTCTCTTTCTTACGGAGCGAATGACTTCGGTCAGACGATGATGGAGGAAAATGTGGTCTCTGCTGCGGCTTGCACATACAAGGTCAACACCAACCAGATTTTGCAGCTGATCCGCGAAGCTGGAAAAATTCCGGCGCAGCGCGACACGCAATATAATATTTTGCGCGTATTCCAAGATGGGGAAATAGCCGAAAAAGATTTCGTGATGCAAAACTGAGTTTCATTGTCGCACGCAGGGCGAGCCGCTGCTCCTTTGCGCAAATATCGAAACTCGCATAAATCCACTGATGATTCGGTGGATTTTTTGTTTTATCGCGCTTGGCCACGACAGTTTGACTACTGCGCATCCGGCTCACCCGACGCCCCCCTTTTCCAACTGTTTGAAAGTATAACGAGGCAGACGGGACATATACTGTTAGTACAAATAAAGGGGGGTGAGGAAGCTTGCAGACGATTTCTGTCTATCTTCCAAAGGATCAATCGGCTTGCCAAACTTATCGGGATTTGGTCGATACCCTGTTGCAACAGCTCCAAACTTACCCAGTCGTTATTTCTTACAGAGAAGAAATGCTGCAAGATGATCATTTGTTCCGGTTTCAAAGCTGGTGCCATGAAGAATATACATGTGAAACGAGAGATCGCGTGCGAGTGTTTGTCGCCATCACCATCGCGGAATGGATCAAACGGGTTCGGGAACCGCAGCTTTTAGAACAATATGTGGAACAGGATTGGCTGATTGAGACAGCGGAAGAAATAAGTGAAATTCTTCCTTTTGTGCAGCGTATCCTGGATGAACCGATTCCCGGCGAGGAAAAAGGTGCGGCGAAAGCGATCTTGCGCAAGGCAAAACTGTATCGCAAAGTGTTTGAATATCTGCAGGAAAACGGCGAGATGATTGTCGAAGGCTTCATCCGGTTTCGCCTGAAAGATTACCAGCATGAATTGCTGGAAGCGGTCGAGCTGGGCATCGACGATTATCTTGAGGAAAAACACTATCAAGAGTTTGTGGAACTGCTGAAGTATTTGATTGCCATTCAAGAAACCCGTTACCAACTCGTTCATGTCGTGCCTCATTCGTACAAGCAGTATCAACTGTACGATCAGGCGGGAACAAAAATTCAGCTCGAGCAGTTGGATGCCGTTTTTCATTCCGGCGAATGGAAACGCCGTGAGGAAGATTATTTGATCAGCGCCCTGGTGACGATTGCGCCGCAAACGATCGTGTTTCATTTGGCCGATCAGAAACAAGCGCTGGTCCAAACGATTGGTACGATCTTTGAAAACCGGTTGGTTTATTGTTCCTCATGCGCCTATTGTTTAACCAACAAAAATGGAGCAAAAGCGATTGAACCGAGACTTGACGCCAACAACCCAACTCATCTATAATACATAGCAATCAGATATGTACAATGCGATGAGAAGGACATGGACACTGCGTCAGTCGCTTTCAGAGAAGATAGGCCATGGCTGCGAGCCTACTAGTGAACTTGCTGTTGTCTACCCCCTTCAAGCAGCGCCGGGAACGAAGACGAACAAGCTGTCTTTCAGTATCGGTACGCCGGTGAATGCCGTTACCTTTATGGAGAGACTGCCGAACCATGCTGTTTGGTTTGTCTAAAGTAGGGTGGTACCACGAGAACGACACTCGTCCCTTTTGGGATTGAGTGTTTTTTTATTTTCAAAAAAAGAGAGGATGAAAAAAGTGGCAAACGTGAAGATTTCGTTTCCTGATGGAGCAGTGAGAGAATATCCTGCCGGAACAACGGTTGAGGATATCGCCGGTTCGATCAGCGCCAGCCTGAAGAAAAAGGCGATTGCGGGAAAAATCAATGGAAAAGTGGTTGATCTCTACACTCCGCTTAACGAAGATGCAGCGGTCGAAGTCGTAACGCTCGATTCCGCAGATGGGGTGGAGGTCTATCGCCACAGCACCGCCCACTTGCTGGCCCAGGCGGTCAAACGGATTTACGGTCAAGAGGTGAAATTGGGCATCGGACCGGTTATTGAAGACGGCTTCTATTACGACATGGATTTGCCTGTTTCGCTCAGCCCGGAAGATTTGGGCAAAATCGAAGCGGAAATGGAAAAAATCATCAAAGAAGATTTGCCGATTCGCCGCAAAGTCGTTTCCCGCGAGGAAGCGCTCGAAATTTTCCAAGGGATTAACGATCATTTGAAACTGGAGCTGATTCGCGATCTGCCGGAAGATGCGACCATTACGATCTACGAGCAAGGCGAGTTTTTCGACCTGTGCCGCGGCCCGCACTTGCCTTCGACCGGCCATATCAAGGCATTCAAGTTGATGAGCGTTGCCGGTGCCTACTGGCGGGGAAATTCCGAGAATCAAGTGCTGCAGCGGATTTATGGAACCGCTTGGCCGAAAAAAGCCGAGTTGGAAGAATACCTGCATTTTATTGAAGAAGCGAAAAAACGCGACCACCGCAAACTGGGGAAAGAGCTGGAACTGTACATGTTCTCGGAAGAAGCGCCGGGCATGCCGTTCTATTTGCCCAACGGCTTTACCGTTCGCAACGAGCTGGAACAGTTCTCTCGTCGCCTGCAACGGATGGCGGCCTATACCGAAGTGCGCACTCCGTTTATGATGAACCAGCGTCTTTGGCTGCAATCGGGCCACTGGGATCACTACCATGAGAATATGTATTTCTCCGAAGTGGATGATACGACGTTTGCCTTAAAACCGATGAACTGCCCGGGACATATGCTGATCTATAAAAACAAATTGCATTCGTATCGCGATTTGCCGATCCGCTACTCCGAATTTGGACAAGTGCATCGCCATGAATATTCCGGTGCGCTCAACGGGATGATTCGGGTCCGCACTTTCTGTCAGGATGATGCCCATGTCTTCGTGCGTCCGGACCAAATCGAAAGCGAGATCAAGAACATGATCGCGCTGATTGACAAAATTTACGGCGTGTTCGGTTTTGAATATTCCGTGGCGCTCTCCACTCGTCCGGAAGATTCGATGGGTTCCGACGAACTGTGGGAACTGGCGGAAAGTTCACTGCGACGCGTATTGGATGAAAGCGGTTTGCCATATGATGTCAAGGAAGGTGACGGCGCGTTTTACGGACCAAAAATTGACTTCCAAATTACCGATGCACTGAAACGCCGTCATCAATGCGGTACGATTCAGCTTGACTTCCAAATGCCCGAGAAATTTGACCTCTCCTATGTCGGCCAAGATAATGAAAAACATCGTCCGGTCGTTTTGCACCGCGCCATGTTTGGCTCGATGGAGCGCTTTATCGGGATTCTCGTCGAGCATTACGCCGGGGCATTCCCAACCTGGTTGGCACCGATCCAGGCTCGGATCATGACAATCAACGAAGCGCATTTGGACTATGCGCAACAAGTGATGCAAAAATTGCAGGAAGCCGGCTTGCGCGTCGAATTGGATGCGCGTAACGAAAAGATCGGTTATAAAATCCGCGAAGCGCAAGTGCAAAAAATCCCGTACATGCTGGTAATCGGTGAGAAAGAGGTTGCCGATGGCACGCTTTCTGTACGGAGACGCGGCGTGGGCGATGAAGGTGCTCATACGGCAGAGCAGTTGATTGAGAAGATCACGGCTGAGATCAAGGAATATAAGTAAAAGTATTGACAAGGTACTTGGTAAGCTGTATGATTACTAAGGTATAACCACTACTTCGAGATTACAAGCAGAAGCGCCCAGCTTCTCACCTGAATCGACGTCCTGGCAATGGATTGTTGATGGGTTCCTCATTTGCAAAGCATCCAATTCAGCAGTTGTTTTTGCTAGGTGAGATATGTGCGGGCGCATATGCGTTCGCACATTTTTATGTTTCTTAGGTCTCTCGAAAGTCGATGGAGGTGGCAGGTTATTAGCAAGGATCAGATGTTAGTGAACGAAGCGATTCGTGCCCGCGAGGTTCGGTTGATCGGACCAGACGGTGCGCAGTTGGGAGTCGTGCCACTCAAGGAAGCATTGCGTATCGCGCAGGAAGCCGATCTCGATTTGGTGAATGTGGCTCCGACCGCAAAGCCTCCCGTTTGCCGTGTGATGGACTACGGAAAGTTCAAGTATGAGCAAGCGAAAAAAGAGAAGGAAGCACGGCGCAATCAAAAGACGATTGAAATCAAGGAAGTACGCTTTTCTTCCAACATTGAGGAGCACGATTTTCAAACGAAGCTTCGCAATGTCCGCAAATTTCTTGAGGACGAAGACAAGGTAAAATGCACGATCCGCTTCCGTGGACGTGAAATTACCCACTCCGAAATCGGTCAGCAAGTGCTGGAACGTTTGGCTGCTTTGTGCGAAGATATCGCTACCGTTGAGCGCAAGCCAAAAATTGAAGGCCGGAGCATGATTATGATTCTGGCACCGAAATCGGAAAAGTAAACAGGGAAGAAGACAGGAGGATTTTCACATGCCTAAAATGAAAACTCATCGTGGCGCAGCAAAACGTTTCAAAAGAACCGGTTCCGGTAAACTGAAACGCGATCATGCGTATACTAGCCATTTGTTTGCCAACAAATCTACCAAAGCAAAACGTCACCTGCGCAAAGGTTCGACTGTTTCCAAAGGTGACCAAAAACGCATTGAACAACTGGTGACTTACCTGTAAGCCGTTTTGCCTGACAGGAAGTCTGGATTTGCAGCATTTCGAAAGAACAAGAATACACGCAGCATGAGCTCCCTAAGCGTCGATCAGACCGCCATGCTCGAAGATCAGGAGGAATTCGTATGCCAAGAGTTAAAGGTGGCATTGTAACACGTCGTCGTCATAAGAAAATTTTGAAGCTGGCTAAAGGTTATTTCGGTTCCAAACACCGTCTGTTTAAATCGGCTAATGCGCAAGTGATGAAATCCTTGCTGTATGCATACCGTGACCGTCGTCAAAAGAAACGCGATTTCCGCAAACTGTGGATCACTCGGATCAATGCGCAAGCTCGCATGAACGGTTTGTCCTACAGCCGTTTGATGCACGGCCTGAAAGTGGCTGGCATTGAAGTGAACCGCAAAATGCTGGCAGATCTTGCTGTAAACGATAAAGCCGCTTTCAACGAACTGGCTTCCGTTGCAAAAAGCAAATTGAATGCCTAATGGAGCCATAAAAAACACCCGATTTACTCGGGTGTTTTTTTGCATCAAAGCAGCAATTTGTCACGTTTCTCCTAATCAGAGTGTCCAACCGTCTTAGAGACGGCGGGCTCGATTAGTCGATCGCCTCTGCGATGATGACCAGCAAGATGAACAGCACCAAGACAAGAAAGAAATCGTCGCCAAAGAATCCACCGGACATGCTGATTCCTCCTTTTGAAGTTCTTGAGGTTTTCACCTCGCTTTAACATATGCGACTCTGCCATGCGGGGTATAGACAAGGTGCTTAAGTTGTGAAGAAATGGATTTTCTTCCAGATGGCATTGACAGAGCGGCCGCCTTTGAGTAATATATAGACAATTCCAAAAATTGAATAGCAAACTTCTTATCAAGAGAGGCGGAGGGACTGGCCCTATGATGCCCGGCAACCAATCTTCCATGTTGTGGAGATATGGTGCCAATTCCAGCAGAGCAGCAAGCTCTGAGAGATGAGAAGGAATTGCTTGCGGATAACCGTAGTCAAAACCTTCTTTCACTCAGAAAGAAGGTTTTTTTTGATGGGAAGAGGGGGAACCGATATGAGAGTGGAGACCAAATTGGCGCAAATCGGGGTTGGGAGAGAGCGAACGACCGGAGCGATCAGTTTTCCGATTTACGCCTCAACAGCTTATCAACATCCGGGATTGGGAGAAAGCACAGGCTTCGATTATACACGAACGGCCAACCCTACCCGTTCCGTTCTGGAACAGGCGATTGCCGACTTGGAGGGAGGAGCGGCTGGTTTCGCCTGTTCATCAGGCATGGCAGCGATACAAACGATTATGGGCCTGTTTTCGCAAGGTGACCATCTGATCGTTTCGCTGGATCTGTATGGGGGAACCTATCGGTTGTTTCAGCAAGTGCTCAGCCGGTATGGCCTGTCGTTCAGTTATGTTGATTTCCGTCAGCCAGAGCAACTGGTTGAAGCGATTCGCACCCATCCCAATACACGGGCTGTATTGATTGAGACACCGACCAACCCGCTGATGCAGGTTACCGATATCCGAACAACTGCCAAGATAGCCCGACAGCACGGATTGCTTACGGTCGTCGACAACACTTTCCTGACTCCGTATTATCAACGGCCGCTAACGCTCGGCGCAGACATCGTGTTTCACAGCGCCACCAAATATTTGGGCGGACATAATGACGTGCTGGCCGGTCTGATTGTGGCAAAAGATGAAGGAATCGCCGAAAAAATCCGATTCTTGCATAATTCCATCGGTGCTGTGCTGAGCCCGCTGGACAGCTGGTTGCTGATCAGAGGAATGAAAACGTTGGCCGTCCGCATGGAGCGCCATCAGGCTAACGCTGCGCAAATCGCCCGCTTCCTGCTGGAGCGGGACGATGTGCAAGATGTGTTTTATCCGGGCTTGGAACAGCATGACGGACACTCCATTTTGTGCGAGCAGGCCAGCGGCTTCAGTGGCATGGTCTCATTTCGCTTGCGATCGGCGGATCAGGTGCCGCGGTTTTTGCGAGCACTTCGCCTCATCTCGTTTGCGGAAAGTTTGGGAGGTGTAGAGTCGCTTTGCACCTATCCGGCGACGCAAACGCATGCCGATATCCCGCAGGAGATCCGCGAAGCTGTCGGTGTTTGCGACCGATTGCTTCGTCTGTCGGCAGGGATTGAACACATTGAGGACCTGTTGGACGATTTGGCGCAAGCCCTAGATGCCGCCAAAAATGAATGATGAACGACGAGGAGGAGTAACGATGAATTTTGCCACCAGCTTGCTGCACAGCGCCTGTGGAATGGATAAACGGACGGGAGCATCCAGTGTTCCGATATACCAGGCTTCGACTTATCACTACTTTGACATCGATCAGCCGGGAAGATATGATTACGCCCGTTCCGGGAATCCGACCCGGGAAGCGTTGGAAGAGACGATTGCCCTGTTGGAAGGGGGAGCGCGCGGGTTTGCCTTCGCTTCCGGAATGGCGGCTGTGTCCAGCGTTTGTCTGCTTTTTTCCGCCGGGGATCATTTAATCGTGGCTGAAGATGTGTACGGCGGAACGTTTCGCTTTTTGACCCGCATTTTGACCCGTCTTGGCATTGATGTCACTTTTGTTGACACTACCCAGCTGGAACAAGTGAGCAAAGCGATTCGTCCGCAAACGAAAGGCATCTATCTGGAGACTCCCTCCAATCCGATTTTGAAGGTGACCGACGTGGCCGCCATTTGTCAGCTTGCTCGCAGCCATGGCTTGCTGACGATTGTCGACAATACGTTTCTGACCCCTTATTATCAACGACCGTTGGAGTTGGGGGCGGATATAGTTATTCACAGTGCGACCAAATTTATCGGCGGGCATAGCGACGTGGTCGCTGGCTTGGCGGTGGTCAAAAGCGCGGAGCTCGCGGAAAAACTGTATTTAATTCAAAATGGTTTTGGCGCAGTGCTCGGGGTGCAGGACAGTTGGCTGGTGATGCGAGGATTGAAAACGTTGAAAACCCGTTTGGATGCCAGTACGGCGAGCGCGCAAAAGCTGGCGGAATGGCTGCAGCTGCAGCCGCAGGTGAAGAAGGTCTACTATACCGGCTTGCCCGATCATCCGGGTCATCACATCCAGCTGCGGCAAGCTTCCGGACATGGAGCAGTCCTGGCCTTTGACGTCGGCAGCAGGGAAAACGTCAAGCGCTTGTTTGCTGCCTTGCAAATCCCTTTGGTGGCGGTCAGTCTCGGGGCAGTGGAAAGCATTCTTTCTTACCCGGCGATGATGTCCCATGCGGCCATGCCGCCAGAGGAAAGAGAACAGCGCGGCATTACCGAAGGTTTGTTGCGTCTTTCGGTCGGATTAGAAGAGTTCGAGGATTTGCAGGCTGATTTTGCCCAGGCATTGCAAACGTTGCTGCCAGCCGCTTCGCTTCCGGGTTGATCAGGGAAAAGCGAAACCGGCCTGACGGAACAGTTCCGCAGGCCGGTTTTTGATGTGCGTTCATTGCTTTTGACTTGAAGCGATTTCGCCAACGAGCTGGCTGAGCGCTTCGTGAATGGGTGTTGCCGGGCGGCCAAGCACTTTTTCGAAATCGTCGCTCTCGACTTCCAGCGCTCCTGCCCGGATACCTTTCTGAATTTCGACCAGCATCGGAATGACAAAGTCAGGAACGCCTGCTTCTTTCATGATGTCGGCATAAGCGGCGTCATCAACCTGTTGCACCGCGACTTCCTTCCCCAAAACGGCGCCGACCGCAGCGGCCAGTTCGGCTTGCGTCAACAGCTCGCCGGACAATTCGTATATTTTATTCTCGTGTCCCTCGCCAGCCAGCACGGCTGCCGCTGCTTCGGCATAGTCACGTTGCAATGCCCAGCCGACCTTGCCCGAGCCGGCAGCAGTCACCCAAGGCGCTCCGGCCAGTGCTGCTTGGATACTGCCAGTTTCGTTTTCCAGGTACCAGTTATTGCGCAAAAAGCAGTATGGAATGCCGGTTTCCAGGATGGCCTCTTCGGCAGCGCGGTGCGGAGGCGCGAGAAACAACGTCGTCTCGCTCGCATTCGCCAGACTGGTATAGGCTATAAATTGAACCTGCGCCTGCTTGGCCGCAGCGACCGCGTTTGTATGCTGACGGATTCTCGTTTCATTGTCTCCATCGGCAGAGATGATCAACAGCCGATCAATTCCAGCAAACGCAGCAGCCAATGTTTCCGGGTGGTCAAAATCTCCCTGCCGCACTTCAACGCCTTGTTCCTGCAATCCCTTCGCTTTCTCCGGGTCGCGAACGCTGACGGCCAATTGGTTTGCCGGTACCGTTTTCAATAACGTTTCAACTACTTTAGAGCCCAATTTTCCGGTTGCCCCGGTCACTAACATTTTCATTGCGTTTTCCTCCTAAAATTTGATAGTAACCATTTTTGTTATAACAATTTTGGTTATAACTTGTGTATAAAATAAAAGCCCAGCAAAGAGCTTTTACTTATCGAAATCTTTCAGTCAATTGGCGCAGCGTCGTTTTAGCCAGCCTGTTTTCCAGGGCTGTTTGCGCTGCTTTGAACTCCGCCTGCAAAACATGCTCAATATTTCGCCCGACCGGACATTGCACATTTGCTTCTTCGTGGATGCGAAACAATTGGTCGCCTTCAATCACATTGACAGCACGATAAATATCGAGCAACGTAATTTGCTCAGGTTGCTTCAGCAAGGAAGCGCCTCCGACTCCGGGGCGTACTTCCAGCAGCCCGGCTTTCTTCAACATGCCCATAATTCTCCGGATGATTACCGGGTTTGTATTGACGCTGGTGGCGATGAAGTCGCCCGTACAGTCGTGCGGATTGACCGCGATCAAGGAAAGAATATGCACTGCAATGGAAAAGCGGCTGCTGATCTGTCTCATCAAATGATCACCTACTTGTTGTAACCATATTAGTTTCAACGAAAGAGGAAGTCAAGGGAAATATTGCAATATTGCCCATTTGACAATACTGTGACAGTCCTGGCGTCAAGATGAACCGCTTGTCTGCCGCCAGACAGCGAGCCAGCAAATAGTAAATCATAGGATTTGTATGCGCTTACAATATAGTAGAATCAAGAGGTTTATCAATTTGAGTGATCGGTCGTTCGGCAGAAAGTTCTGAAAAATTCAGCGGATTTCATTGACACCCCTTAAAACGCTGGCTATAATCAGTCATAACATTTAACTTTTCAGACAACAATAAAAGATTTTGACAATTAAATCATATAAGACGATCTAGCGATGACGAGGATATGTTGTTCCCACTTTCTTCACAGAGAGCCCGGTGTGCTGAGAACGGGCAGGAAAGCGAACAATAGCTCACCTCAGAGCCGTCTGCTGAAATCATCAGAGAGTAGGTTAGACCGATTGACGCCCGTTAGCGTGTCGCAGTCATTGACTGTATGAGGTCAGCATGCCGCGAGGATGTTGACAAAATTGGGTGGTACCGCGAAACCCTTTCGCCCCAAGCAGACATGGAGAATATGTCGGGGATGGAAGGGTTTTTCTTATTTTTAAATACTAAGGAGGAGAGCACGATGAGTATTGGAGCCGCCACGTTGAGAGAACTGAGAAATTTGCCTGAATTGAAACTTGGCGAAGAAATTACCGGTGCGGAAACCCTGCTCCGCTGCTTGATCTTGGAGCAGGTCGAATATGTATTTGGCTATCCGGGTGGGGCTGTATTGCCGATTTATGACTCGCTGTACAGCAGCTATCTCAAACATATCCTGACTCGCCATGAGCAGGGAGCGATCCATGCCGCTGACGGATATGCCCGGGCTACCGGGAAGCCTGGCGTCGTCATCGCAACGTCCGGTCCGGGGGCAACCAACCTGGTGACGGGAATTGCCACCGCGCAAATGGATTCGATCCCGCTCGTCTGCATCACCGGCAATGTGGCGCAAAACCTGATTGGAACCGACGCGTTTCAGGAAGCCAATATCACGGGCATCACGCTGCCGATTACCAAACATAACTACTTTGTTCGCGATATTCGCGAATTGCCCAAGATCGTCAAGGAGGCCTTTTACATCGCCACGACCGGGCGACCAGGCCCCGTCCTGATCGACATTCCAAAAGATGTTTGCAATATGAAAGCGCCGTTCTATTACCCGGAATCTGTGCAAATTCGCGGTTACCAGGATACGCTGGTGCCGAGCGATGAAGACGTGGCCACCTTTATTCAAAGCATTCAATGGGCCAAAAAGCCGGTGATCATGGCCGGCGGCGGCGTGCTGGCGGCAGGAGCCGACAAAGAGTTGCTGGCTTTTGCGGAAAAGGCGCGGATTCCGGTGATCAACACCTTTATGGGTTTGGGCAGCTTCCCGGGTGATCATGAACTGGCGCTGGGCATGCCTGGCATGCACGGCAGCTACACGGCCAACCAGGCTTTGCTCAATGCCGACTGTGTCATCGGCATGGGCGTCCGCTTTGACGATCGCATCACAATGGGGCGGACGAAAGAATTTGCGCCTAAAGCTGCCATCGTTCATATCGACATCGATCCGGCAGAGCTGGGCAAAAACGTGACTGCCGCTGTGAGCGTAGCGGGAGATGTCAAAAGCACGCTGGAAAAAGCGATTCCGCTGGTGCGGGCCTGTGATTCACAAGCATGGATCGACCAGTTGAAAGAATGGCAGCAAGCTTATCCGTACCGGTACAGCAAAGGAGAGCAACTGAAGCCGCAAGAAGTGATCGAGCTGCTGTACAACACGACCAAAGGGGAAGCGATTGTAGCCACGGATGTCGGGCAGCACCAAATGTGGGTCGCCCAATACTACAAGTTTAAAAACGCGCGCTCGCTGATTTCTTCGGGCGGCTTGGGGACAATGGGTTTCGGTTTTCCGGCAGCGATCGGCGCGCAGATCGCTCATCCGGAAAGAACCGTGATCGCGGTGGTCGGCGATGGCGGATTCCAAATGACCAACCAGGAGCTGGCGATCGTCAAACAGTATCAAATCCCGGTAAAAGTGGTCATCGTCAACAACCAGGTGCTGGGGATGGTCCGCCAGTGGCAGGAAACGTTCTACGACAGCCGTTACAGCCAAATCGATCTTTCCTGCAGCCCCGACTTCGTCAAGCTGGCTGAAGCTTACGGCGTAAAAGGAATGCGAGCAAGCAGCCGGGAGGAAGCGGAGAAAGTATGGGCGGAAGCATTGGCATATGACGGGCCGGTTGTCATTGATTTCCGCGTGGCCACCGGGGAAAACGTCTGGCCGATGGTGGCACCGGGAGACACCTTGGATCAAATGGTAATGGGGGACGAGTAAATGCAGCATACGATCGCCTTGTTTGTAAATGACCAACCCGGAGTATTGACGCGCGTCGCCACTTTGTTTGGCCAACGCGGATTCAACATCGACAGCATCACGGTAGGCGCGAGTGAAGAAGCGGGCCTATCCCGGATGATTATTACGACAACGGGAGACGATCATCAAATCAATCAATTGATGAAACAGCTGACCAAACTGATCGACGTCATCTCCGTAACCAACCTGAGCAAAAATCCGTTTGTGTCCCGCGAGCTTGCTTTGATCAAGGTTAGCGCCAAACCCAGCCAGATGGTGGAGTTAAACGGCATTATCGAACCGTTCCGCGCTTCCATCGTCGACATCGGTCCGAATTCCTTGATTATTCAGGCGACTGGGGATACAGAAAAGATCGATGCCTTGCTTGTTCTGTTAAAAACATACGGGATCATCGAACTGACCCGCACCGGGTCGATGGCGATGGCCCGCAGCAATGTCGTTGAAGCAGCAAGTATCTAATTTATCCAATAAATAATCCAATTTCAGGGAGGAAACAATCATGGTAAAAATGTTCTACGAAGCAGATGTTAACAAAGAGGTTTTAAATGGAAAGACAATCGCGATCATCGGTTACGGCAGCCAAGGGCATGCCCAAGCGCAAAACTTGCGCGACAGCGGTTGTAAAGTAATCGTCGGGTTGCGCCCGGGGAAATCTTGGGAGCAGGCGGAAAAAGACGGTTTTGTCGTGTGCTCGGTGGCGGAAGCAACTCGCCAGGCTGATTTCGTGCAAATCTTGATGCCGGATGAAAGACAGGCGCAAGTGTACCGCGATGAGATTGCTCCGAACCTCAAACCCGGCAGCACGTTGAGTTTTTCGCACGGTTTTAACATTCACTTTGGCCAAATCGTACCGCCAGCAGACGTGGATGTCGTGATGATCGCGCCGAAAAGCCCGGGACATCTCGTACGCCGTGTTTACGTAGAAGGTTTTGGCGTACCATCGCTGATCGCTGTACATCAAGACCACTCCGGTCAAGCGCACGCCAAAGCTTTGGCTTACGCAAGCGGAATCGGCAGCACTCATGCCGGTGTCATTGAAACTACCTTCCGCGAAGAAACAGAAACCGATCTGTTCGGCGAGCAGGCTGTTCTTTGCGGCGGTGTTTCCGAACTGGTGAAAGCGGGCTTTGACACGCTGGTGGAAGCAGGTTACAAACCGGAAATCGCCTACTTTGAATGCTTGCATGAGTTGAAACTGATCGTTGATTTGATGTATGAAGGCGGATTGGCGCGGATGCGTTACTCCATCAGCGATACTGCCGAATATGGCGACTACAGCACCGGCCGCCGGATTGTTACCGATGAAACCCGGGCGGAAATGAAAAAAGTATTGCGCGAAATCCAGGATGGAACCTTTGCTCGCAACTGGATCTTGGAAAATCAGGCGAACCGTCCTTCGTTCAACGCCCGTCGCCGTTTGGAAAGCGAGCATGGCATTGAACAGGTTGGCGAAAAATTGCGCAAGATGATGTCCTGGTTGAATAAAGAATAACGACAAATAAGCAAGAAAACGGATAAATCAAAACGGAGGTGGAGAGTATGCGGAAAATTGAGATCTTTGATACGACCTTACGGGATGGCGAGCAATCTCCAGGGGTGAATTTGAGTTTAAATGAGAAGCTGGAGATCGCATTACAACTAGAAAGACTGGGCGTAACGCGGATTGAGGCCGGTTTTGCCGCAGCCTCTCCCGGTGATCAACGATCAGTTGCGGAGATTGCGTCAAAAATAAAAAATTCCACAGTCGTCAGTTTGGCCCGTGCGGTGAAACACGATATGGATCAGGCGTATGAAGCGCTGCGCCATGCGGAAAGCCCATGTTTGCACGTATTTTTGGCCACCTCGCCGATCCATCGGGAATACAAACTGAAAATGAGCAAGGAGCAAGTGCTGGAGAGGGCGGTCGAAGCCGTTCGCTACGCGAAAAAATACTTTGACCAGGTGGAATTTTCGGCAGAGGACGCGGCACGCACAGAAATTTTGTTTCTCGCTGAGGTAGTGCAGGCGGTGATCGCGGCAGGGGCAACGATTGTCAACATTCCGGACACTGTCGGCTATATGACGCCAAAAGATTACGGGAACATTTTCCGTGAACTGCAGCTTCGCGTAGCGGGCATTGAAAATGTCAAACTGAGCTGTCACTGCCATGATGATTTGGGGATGGCCGTTGCCAACAGTTTGGCCGCGATCGAAGCAGGCGTTACCCAGGTGGAAGGGACGATCAACGGCATTGGCGAACGGGCCGGGAACGCGGCATTGGAAGAAGTTGCCCTTGCGCTCGAAACGCGCAAAGATTATTACCAGGCGACCACCTCCCTGAATCTTCGCGAAATTGCCCGTACCAGCCAACTGGTCAGCCGTCTTACCGGGATGATTGTGCCGGGGAACAAAGCGGTTGTCGGGGCCAACGCATTTGCCCATGAGTCGGGCATCCATCAAGACGGCGTGCTGAAAGAGGCAAGCACGTATGAGATTATCAGACCGGAAACGGTCGGCTTTAAGTCCAACCTGCTGGTGCTGGGCAAACACTCCGGCCGGCACGCTTTCAAGGAAAAGCTGAACGAACTCGGTTACCAGCTGGAGCAGGCGGAGATCGACAAGGCGTTTGCCGATTTCAAAGTGCTTTGCGACAAAAAGAAAGACATTACAGATGAAGATATTCGCGCGCTCGTCGATACGAAAGTAGCTGCTGTTTCCGAAACGTATCAGCTGGAATCGATTCAACTCAGCTACGGCAATCTGTCTGTGCCAACGGCAAGCGTCCGCCTCGTTCGCCAGGATGGCAGCACATGTGAAGAAGCGGCTACCGGTAACGGTTCGGTTGACGCGATCTATAAAGCGATCGATCGTGCCACCGGCGAGGAGATTACCCTGATCGATTACAAAATCAACTCTGTTACGCACGGAAAAGATGCTTTGGGCGAAGTATTCGTGCAACTGCAGCAGGGAAACGTCAGTGTCACAGGGCGGGGCGTCAGCACCGATATTTTGGAAGCGAGCGCGATTGCCTATGTGCGGGCAATCAACAAAATCGTCGAACGGCGCGGCGAATCGGTCGCTGCAACAGTTTGACCGATGGCCTTGACGACGAAACGAAAAAGATCGGTTCATTAGGGGAGAGACGAGGATGAAGAGCACATATACAATTGCTGTTCTGCCGGGCGATGGAATTGGACCGGAGATTGTAGCAGAAGCGGTAAAAGTACTAAACTTTGTGGCTGAGCGAACAGGGATTACCCTGGAAATCAAGTACGGACGCATCGGGGGAATTGCCATCGATACAGATGGTGTCCCTCTCCCTGAAGAAACGGTTGCGACATGCAAAGCGGCCGATGCCGTGTTGCTGGGTGCTGTTGGCGGACCAAAATGGGACCAAAACCCGGGCCATTTGCGCCCGGAAACCGGGTTGCTGGGCATCCGCAAGCAGCTGGGGCTGTTCGCCAATGTTCGTCCGGCCACTATGCACCCGACTTTGGTAGCTGCTTCGTCACTCAAACCGGAAGTCGTGTCCGGGGTAGACCTCGTTGTCGTTCGGGAATTGACCGGCGGGATTTATTTTGGCGAGAAAAAACGCTACACGACGGAAGATGGGCGCGAGGCGGCAGTCGATCAATGCATCTATCACGAAGACGAGATCGAACGTATTTTGCGGGTAGCATTCGAGCTGGCGCGCAAACGGCAAAAACGGGTGGTCTCGGTAGACAAGGCCAACGTATTGGAGAGCTCCCGCCTGTGGCGGAAAGTGGCCGAGCGGATTGGCGCCGAATATCCCGATGTGGAACTCAGCCACCAGCTCGTCGACTCTTGTGCCATGCAGCTGGTGCGTGCGCCGAAACAATTTGACGTGATCGTGACGGAAAATATGTTTGGCGACATTCTCAGCGACCAGGCGGCCATGCTGACCGGTTCCATCGGCATGCTGGCGTCTGCCAGTCTGGCGGATGGAAGCTTTGGCCTGTACGAACCTGTGCACGGTTCCGCTCCGGATATTGCCGGACAGGGCATTGCCAACCCGTTGGCGACCATTCTTTCGGCAGCGATGATGCTGCGTCTGTCGCTCGGATTGGATGAAGCCGCAAATGCGGTGGAAGGGGCGGTTTGGGCCGTGCTGGAAGCCGGACATCGTACCGGTGACATCGCCGAAGATCGCAGCAATGCGATCGGTACGATCAAGATGGGCGAGCTCGTACTGGCTGAACTGGAAAAACAGTTGGCTGCGAAGACCGTTTAGCTTCTAACGTTGAAAAACGAAAAAACAGGCGACCGCTGTTGGCAGTTCGCCTGTTTTTTTTTGTTAGCCAATCATGATTTTTCCTTTCGGATAACGGAAATATTCTTTCTGCTTGCGCTGTGCCAAGGCAAAAGCGATGGTGAGCGGACCGAGCCGGCCGGCAAACATCGTCAGCATGATGATAATTTTGCCGATGGGTGACAAATGCGGCGTCAATCCCATCGACAAGCCAGTCGTGGCAAAGGCGGATGTAGCTTCAAACAAGATCATCAGAAAATCGATTCCTCGCTCGGTTACGGTCAGCAGCATCGTGACGAGCATGACAACAAACAATCCGCTGACGGTGACCGTCAAGGACTTGTAAATCATGCTGGGCAAAATTCGCTGGCGAAAGAAAATGACATCTTCTTTTCCTCTGATTTGCGAAAAAACCGCGCCGAGCAGGGTGGCAAACGTGGTTGTTTTAATCCCGCCGCCGGTTGAACCGGGGGATGCCCCGATAAACATCAGGAAAATGATCAAAAGCAGTGTCGTTTGCTGCAGATCACCGATGCTGAGCGTATTCGAGCCGGCGGTCCGCGGCGTCACCGACTGATAAAGGGAAGCGAGCACTTTTCCGACGAGAGACAATGGCTGCAATGTCTTCGGATTGGTATATTCCATCAGAAAGATCAGGACGGTGCCGAAAGCAAGCAGAAATGCCGTGGTGGCCAACACTACTTTGGCATGCAGCGATAACCGCTTGGTGTGGCGGTATTCATACAACTCACTCATCACAATAAAACCGATCCCGCCCAGAATAATCAAGGTACAAACGACAAGATTCACGAGCGGATCTTCTACATAGTAGGTGAGGCTGGCGAAGTCACCCATCAAGTCAAATCCGGCATTGTTAAAGTTGGAAATGCTGTGAAAAAAGCCATAGTAGAAGGCTCTGCCCGCCGGCATGTCAAACGAAAAGCGCCAACCGAGCAGCAAGCCCCCCGCGGATTCAATTGCTATCGTAAAGAGCATAATCCTTCTGGCTAACCGGACGACACCTTCCATGGAAACCTGGTTCAGCGATTCCTGGAGCAGCAGCCGTTCGCGCAGCGAAATGCGTTTTCCGACCAAAAAGGCGAAGAAGGTGGAAAAGGTCATAAACCCTAAACCGCCAACCTGGATCAACGATAAAATGACCAACTGGCCGAACAGGGTAAACGTTGATCCGGTATCAACGACAACCAACCCGGTGACACATGTCGCCGAGGTGGCGGTAAACAATGCGTTCAGCCATGACAGGCCAAGACCGTCGACGGTTGCCGCCGGCAGCGTTAACAAAAAGGCACCGAGGAAAATAATCAGGGCAAAGCCCAAGACCAAAATTTTGGGCGGATCGAGATGAAACGTATCAAACAGTCGTTTAACCATATGTTCATACCTCGAATCTGATTCAACTTGGGCAAAACAAAACGAAGCAATCGCTTCATGCTTAGTATGCTGCCAATCGTCATGAATAGCAATGATCTTTGGCCAGTACGATAAAGAAGGTGGCTGGCAAGTTTTGAATACTGCAAGTATACTGAACTGGGAATTGCCTGAAAACAGGTTTCTCTGTTTTTCTATGGCAAATGGAGTGGATTTGCCGGCCGGGATGTTTTGACGGCGGAGAAACAGAGCCGTAGAATAGAGAGAACGATGAAAAATAAGAAAAATAAATCAGAAACAAATAAATCAGAAACAATTCGGGGGAAAGAGGGAGAAATCCATGAGCACGGCAGAGCATAAAAAAGCTGCGCCTCAGTCGGTCGTTTGTATGGTTATTACCGTCTCGGATACGCGGGATGAAACAACAGACAAAAGTGGCCAATTAATGATGCAACTGTTGGAACAAGCAGGTCACCAAACCGCCTTATATCAAATCGTCAAGGACGAACCTGCCGAGATCACATCCGCGATCGAAGCAGGGCGCAGGCATCCCGCCGTTCAAGTGATCCTGTTGAATGGGGGAACAGGTATTTCCCCCCGCGATACCACTTATGAAGCGGTCCAAGCATTGCTGGAAAAAGAAATGCCGGGCTTTGGCGAATTGTTTCGGATGCTGAGCTACCAGGACGATATCGGCTCAGCGGCCATGCTCAGCCGGGCGATCGCCGGCACTTACAGGGGAAAAGCGATCTTTTCCACGCCCGGTTCTACCGGAGCGGTCCGTCTCGCCATGGAGAAGCTGATCATTCCCGAGTTGGGCCACGTTGTCCGGGAATTGCATAAATGATCGGATTGAGTTTCGTTTGCTGGTGCCATGCGGCCTTTGTTATAATGTGGACTTAGGGCAAACGAAACATGCGCTGATCTTTTGGATGTCTATGATCTGGACCGGACTGACCGGTGAGGGGTTCAAGGGCGAACTGGCCCGCAACCGCCAACAAACGCTTTCGATTTCCGGAAGCGTTTTTTTCGGGGAACGTGCGCTGCCGGCAGGACAGCAGTGAACGTTTGATGAGCATACCATTTCATACAGCTTGTTGTGAATGTGGCTTTTTGTCGGTAATCAACTGACGGTTGGTTGTCGATGTTTTGCGCCCAGGCAAGCGGTAAGGGGATACAACTTTATGCACATGAACATGCTTATGTCGATCATCGAGCATTACGGATATGTAGCCATATTCTTCTTGCTCTGGCTGGGCATCGTCGGCCTGCCGATTCCGGATGAATTGGTGGTCGCAACGGGCGGTTTTTTAGGTTCGATCGGCCTGCTCGATCCGTTCTATGCGTTTTTGTTTGGCTATCTGGGCGTTTCTTCCGGATTGTCGATCGGCTACTTCCTGGGCAAATGGTTTGGGAAACCGATCTTGGACTGGCTCTCAAAAAAGGAAAAAATGGAAAAGACCATACAACGGTCTACCGCGTTAATACATCGATACGGTACGTATTCACTCTGTTTCAGCTATCTGTTCCCGGTAGTTCGCCATCTGGTTCCGTATATTGTGGCAATGGGGGGAATGACCTATCGGCGGTACGCGCTGATCGCCTATCCGATCGGCTTGTTGTGGACAGCGTTCTTTTACTTCCTTGGCCATTTTTTTGGCAAAAGCATGGAATCGATCGTTGAACTGACGCGCCGATACGGTTTTTATGCGCTGGGAGCAGTTGTGCTCTTGATCGTGCTCCTCTTGATTGTGCGTCGACTGGTACGGACGAACAAATCGTACAATACGGAAAAAGAGGGGGAATAAGTCATGCGAATCGAGGCCAAGCTGCAAAAGCACAGACGGGTTCGCAACGGCTGGTTGGCGGCAAGCTGGGTGCTGTTTTTGGCTGGCTGGGCAGCGGGCTGGCCGAGCCTGTGGGGAACAGGGCTGCTTTTGGTAAATGGATATGCTCTTTGGTTGATGGCAACTGATAAAAAATCAGCGAAAACAGCCCGGTTTCGCATACCTGAGGGAAGCCTGCTGCTGCTCGCAGCCACAGGCGCTCCTGCGGGGATATTGCTGGGGATGCTGTTGTTTCACCACAAAACAAAACATCGAATGTTTCAAATCATCCCACCGCTCTGTTTCCTTATGTATGTGGCCGTGTTTGGTTACTGGTTAATTGGACAAAATTTTTAGGAGAGACGAAACGCCTCTCCAGCCTGAATGAAACGGATTAAATTAAATCGGTGATTTAACTTGCGGGATGTGCTGGGCGATGGTCGCCACCATTTCGTTTCGGTCGCCGGGGCTGCTGTTGTTCCACAACACTTCAAACAGCACGCCAAGGCCAGGCAGGGTTTTTTCCTGACCGTGCTGGATGGCATCAACAATCGTTTCTTCAACCGCTTTTGAATCAGAACCTTGCATTTTGTACATAATCGCTTGCCGCAAATTCAGCGCGTTGATATTCATGGATCAGGCTCCTTTCTTGGCTAATCAAGTTGTATGGCGGTAGTATTTGTTTCTTCACAACGACTCATACTGGGTGGTTTTGCTACGGACCTCCTGTATGCTATAATTCCAGCTTATAGAAAAGGGGTGGGACAATATGTCCAAGCAGTTTGCTGTTATCGGGATGGGACGATTTGGTTCCAGCGTGGCCCGCGCCTTGTATGAAATGGATTACGAGGTAATGGGAATTGATGAGAATGAAGAAGTGATTAACGAACATATCAATTACGTGACACATGCTGTTGCCGCTGACTCCACGGACGAACGGGCCTTGCGGGAAATCGGGATTCGCAACTTTGACGTGGTTGTCGTGGCGATCGGCGCTGATATTCAGGCAAGTATCCTGACGGTTCTTATCCTCAAGGAGATGGGCGTCAAGAAGATTGTCGCCAAAGCGCAAAACGAACGGCACGGGCAAGTTTTGTACAAAGTTGGCGCGGACCGGGTTGTCTTTCCGGAGCGGGATATGGGCAAGCGGGTTGCGCACAATCTGATCTCGGCCAGTGTACTCGATTTTATCGAATTGGCGGAGGACTACAGCGTCGCCGAGGTGGTCGTATCGCACGGAATGGTTGGCAAGACGCTGCGGGAAATTGACGTGCGGGCCAAATACGGCGTCAACGTGATTGCGATCAAGAGCGGCGAAAAATTTAACATTGCCCCGCAGCCGGACGAGTCGATCCACGCGAACGATGTCCTGGTCGTGATCGGGAACAACAAAAATCTGAAGGAATTCGAGAAATATGCGTAAACCAATAGTGGAAACGATCAATTCGCCGCAAAATCCGCTGGTCAAGCGGCTGTATCACTTGCTGGATCGCAAAGGAAGGGAAGAGACGGGAACATACCTGGTCGAAGGCGCCCATCTGGTTGAAGAGGCGCTGCTGTCCGAGGCGGAGGTACTGACGCTCATCTATGATGGAGAACGCGGCCTGCCAGCTGCTTGTGAACGGGCGCTGCAAAGGAGAGGCTACTCCGCGGTCAAACTCGTCGAAGCATCAAGCAGCGTGGTCAACAAGCTTTCGGAAACGAAGAGTCCGCAAGGCATCATCGCAGAGGTGAGGAAACAAAATTATGACTGGCAGACATGGCTCTCGTCCCGCCAAGCGGATTGTTTGCTGCTGTTTTTGGATGAATTGCAGGACCCGGGCAATCTCGGCACGATCTTGCGGACCGCGGAGGCAGCCGGTGTCGATGGCGTCGTTTTGGGCAACGGCAGCGTCGATCTGTATAACGGGAAAGTTGTGCGGGCAACGATGGGGGCCATTTTTCGCCTGCCTGTCTTTTCGCTTTCTCTGGAAGCGGCCGGAGACACCTTGAAGCAGGCAGGCGGACGGTTGCTGGTGACCACTTTGCACGGCGAAAGCTCGCCGTATGATCACGCAGATTACAGCGGCATGGTGGGCATCGTGATCGGCAATGAAGGCCGAGGCGTCTCCGCAGCGATGCTGGCGGCAGCCGACCGTACGATTCATATTCCGCTTTACGGAAAGGGAGAATCACTAAACGCCGCTGTTGCTGCAGGGATCATCGTGTATGAGGCGAGACGTCAGCGAAAATAGCAAGCACTGACTATTGCTCGCTTTCCTGCCGGGCTGCCAAATGCTCCTGTCTCGTCAACTGCCATTGTTCCCGGGCCATCTGCAAGATGCCGGTTTCGATGGTAGTTTCTTTATGTTCGAGCGTCTTGCCATAGTAGGTAATCGCCTGGTCATACCGGCCGATTCTGCGGTTGAGCTCGCCAATCAAATAGAGCAATCGTACTTCGGTCATCTGTTTATCGTGCGTGCCAAAGTCGGACTGGAGATAGGATTGCTCGTACTCGGCGGCGGCGACGCGGAGAAACCGGGCCTCTTCCCGGTCGGCTTGGATGAAGCGGTTCAGCCAGGCCAAACGCAGGTACAAGCCTGCTTTGACGCTGTGGGTTTCTTCTTTCAGTTCAGCGGCAAAAATCGCCAGTTTGTAGGCGGCCATCGCTTCGGATAAGTTCCGCTCGTCAGCAAACGTTTTGGGGACCCAGCGGGAGGCGATTTGCTGCTCGATCTTCAGCCGACTTTGCGGGGTGAATACAGGTGAAAACTGTTCGGTGAAGGAAAAGCCGCAATGCGGGCAAACATAAACGGTATAAACAATCGGATTGTAGCGCTGGTCTCTAAAATATGTACAGAAGTCGGCATCTCTCGTCTCGACCGGCTGTGCCGCGCTCCGCACCTTTTTGGTAATGAAAACGGATTGGCAAAACAGGCAACTCAGTTCTTTTTCGTATAACATGTTGCTAGGCATGATTGTGCTCCTCCAGTTGTGCAAGGCATCGTTGTCCATCGATTCATTGAGGTTTGCAAGAACCCCAGGGATCATGTATAATTTTTAACAACTTCATGATAGCGCAATGCGAGGAAAGAGACTAGTAGGCAGGATAATAGGATTTCAGGGAGGAGATGCCGCAGACTGAAAGCATCTCTATCGCTATGCTTGCCGAATTCCCTCTGGAGCAGTTCCCTCAACCCATCCGTATGGCAGTAGGGGATACCGGGTAGTCCCGTTACCGATTCGATGAGTGAGGCCGGAGTTTCTTCGGTCTAATTAGGGTGGTACCGCGAGAAAATCGTCCCTTTCCAGGGGCGGTTTATTTTTTTTGTCCACCTGTTGCAAGAAACCGTGAGAATCCCATCGCCGCGCAACGCGATTTATGGGTTTCGATAGAGAAAAGGAGAGATGGATGTGCAAGATCGATTGAACACAATGAAGCAAGCGGCGCTCGAACAAATTGCGCAAGCAGCCGATTTGCAACAGCTTCAAGATTTGCGGGTCAAGTACCTGGGCAAAAAAGGGGAGCTGACCGAACTGTTACGCGGCATGGGCAGTTTGTCCGCAGAGGAGCGGCCGGTCGTCGGCCAACTGGTGAACGAGGTTCGCCAGACGCTGGAAGCGGCTTTTGCCGACCGCCAAGCTGCCCTGGAACAAGCGGTATTGAATGCCAAACTCGCTTCGCAAAAGATTGATGTAACCTTGCCGGGCCGTCCGATGCCGACTGGCAGCATGCATCCGTTGAACAGAGTGATTGAGCAGGCGGAAGATATTTTCATTGGCCTCGGGTTTGATATTGCCGAAGGTCCGGAAGTGGAACTGGATTATTTCAACTTTGAAATGCTGAATCTGCCCAAAGACCATCCGGCGCGGGATATGCAAGACTCCTTTTACATTACGGAAGAAATTTTGCTGCGGACGCACACTTCGCCGATGCAGGCCAGAACGATGTTGAAGAAGGAAGGCAAAACGCCGGTGAAAATTATTTGCCCTGGGAAAGTTTACCGACGTGATGATGATGACGCGACCCACTCCCATCAATTTACGCAAATCGAAGGGTTGGTTGTCGATAAAGGGATCAGCATGAGCGACCTCAAAGGAACCTTGCTGTCATTTGTCCGGCAAATGTTTGGGGAAAATCAGCAAATTCGCCTTCGTCCCAGTTTCTTTCCGTTCACCGAACCGAGCGTGGAAGTCGATATTCAATGCGTGATGTGCGGCGGTTCCGGTTGCCGGATGTGCAAGGAAACGGGGTGGATTGAAATTTTGGGCGCAGGAATGGTGCATCCGCGCGTATTGAGCATGGCCGGCTATAATCCGGAAGAAGTCAGCGGCTTTGCCTTTGGCATGGGCGTGGAACGCATCGCCTTGCTGAAATATGGCATTGAGGATATTCGCCATTTCTATACCAATGATGTGCGCTTTTTGCGACAGTTCAACCGAGCGTAGGAGGAGAAAATAATCATGAAAGTATCATATAATTGGCTTTCCGAATATGTCGATTTGTCCGGGGTGACGCCGCAAGAGCTGGCGGAAAAACTGACACGCAGCGGAATTGAAGTGGAAGCTGTGGAGCCGCGAAATGCCGGGGTCTCCAATGTGGTGGTTGGCTATGTCAAAGAACGCAGCAAACACCCCGATGCCGATCGGCTCAACGTATGTATCGTCGATGCCGGACAAGAGACGGATTTGCAGATCGTTTGCGGTGCACCCAATGTGGCCCAGGGACAAAAAGTGCTGGTTGCCTTGATCGGGGCCAAACTGCCCGGCGGCGTTCATATCAAACGCTCCAAATTGCGGGGCGTGGAATCGCAAGGGATGATTTGCTCGGCAAAAGAATTGGGGCTTAACGACAAACTGCTGGCCAAAGATCAACAGGAAGGGATTATGGTATTGCCCGAAGACGCGCCGGTAGGAACAGACGCGATCGGCTACCTTGGTCTCGACGACTTTGTGCTGGAATTGGGCTTGACGCCGAACCGTTCCGATTGTTTGAGCATGCTGGGTGTCGCCTATGAAGTGGCCGCTATTTTGGGACGGGAGGTCAAGTTTCCGGAGACCCGCTTGGAGGAAAACGGTTCGGACAATCCGGTATCGGTTACAATCGCGGCTGAAGATCACTGCTATCGTTATGCCGGCCGTCATTTGACCGATGTGCAAATCGCCAGCTCTCCGCAGTGGTTGAAAAACCGCCTGATGGCAGCGGGAATCCGGCCGATTAATAATGTGGTCGATGTCACCAACTATGTCATGTTGGAATACGGCCAGCCATTGCACGCTTTTGACGCCGCTCAAGTAACGGACAAAGCGATTATCGTGCGTTTGGCTGCCGAAAACGAGTCAATCGTAACGCTCGACGATCAGGAACGTCAATTGGACGGGCAGACCCTGCTGATTGCCGATCGCGAGAAAGGGTTGGCGATCGCCGGGATTATGGGCGGGGCCAATTCAGAAATTACAGAGGGTACACAAGAAATCATTTTGGAATCAGCTTACTTTACACCGCAATCCATTCGCCGTTCCGCCCGGATGCTCGGGATGAGAACGGAAGGCGCGAATCGTTGGGAAAAAGGTGTAGATCAGGCCAGAGTCGTGCCGGCTGGCGAACGGGCGGCCGGGTTGATTCAGCAGTTGACGGGCGCCCGCGTCTCCAAAGGGATTGCCAATGCTTTTGTCAAACAAGCGGAGCCACTGGATGTCACGATTTCTTTGAGCAAAATCAATAGCCATCTGGGGATGAATCTGACCGTTGCCGAGGTGAGCAAAGTATTTGAACAACTGCAGTTCCCTTACCGCCTCGATGGGGACAAGTGGACGGTTCAAGTACCGACACGGCGCAGCGACATTACCCTTCCGGAAGATCTGATTGAAGAAGTGGCCCGTCTCCATGGGTATGACCGGATTCCCACCAGTTTGCCGAAGAGCGAAACCACGCAAGGCAGATTGACTCCCATGCAGCAGTTTAGACGGACGATTCGCCATCAGTTGATCGGTCTTGGCCTGAATGAAGTGATCTCCTATTCCTTGGTGCACCCTGACCGATTGAATACGACAGCCGGGTTGGCGGAAGAAGACTATCAACCGGTTGCCCTGCTGATGCCGCAAAGTGAGGAACACAGTGTTCTTCGTACAAACTTGCTTCCAAGCTTGCTGGAGACGGTTGCTTATAATAAAAACCGGCAAAATCATGATCTGGCGTTTTTTGAATTGGGCAATGTATTCTTGACCAAGCAGCAGACGCTGACGGAATTGCCGGAAGAACGCATTTTTCTGGCGGGGGCGCTGACCGGGCAATGGATTCCGCAAAACTGGACGGGCGCTAAACAAGCCGTAGACTTTTTCCTGGCCAAAGGAGTCGTCGAGAATTTGTTGACGCGCCTCGGAATCAGCAATGTTTCCTATCAGGCCGCTCAACTGGCCGGTATGCATCCTGGGCGGACAGCAGAAGTGGTTGTCGCCGGCGAGCGATTAGGCTATGTCGGTCAGGTGCATCCGCAAACGGAAAAAGCGTTTGATCTTGCGGAAACGTATGTCTTCCAGTTTGATGTAAGCAAACTGTTTGCCTATGCGACACCGTTTGCGACCTATCAGCAGTTGCCGAAGTTCCCGGCAGTCACCCGCGATCTTGCGCTGGTGGTTAACCGCAATCTGGAAACTGCGGCATTAACGAGCGTGATCAAACAAGCAGCCGGCGAACTGCTCGAGTCCATTACCTTGTTTGATGTGTATACCGGCGAGCGAATTGCCGCTGACAAGAAAAGCGTAGCTTATTCGCTGATTTTGCGTCACCCGGAACGCACGCTGCAGGATGAAGAGATCCAGGAATTGATGAAGCGCGTGATCGAGGCATTGTCGAAGCAAACCGGCGCCGAATTGCGGCTGTAACATTCAGGAACTTCTTGACGAAATCTGTCATTTTCAGTAACCTAAGAAGGATAAGAAAGAACGGAGTCATATGGCAGGACATCCGCGAGAAGGAGGAAGTCTTCGTGCAAGATGATGGAAAGAACCGAATATCAGTAGAAATATACGGACATCAATATCGGCTCAGCGGAAAAGCGAGCGTTACCCATATGAGAATGGTGGCGGGATATGTTGATGATCGGATGAACGAGATTGCCAAGGGAAACCATCGTCTTGATACTGCGAAGATTGCCGTGCTGACCGCTGTGAACATTGCCGATGAATATATCCGACTACAACAGGAATATCAGGAATTGTTAAGGCTGCTGCAGGAAGATGCCGCAGAGGCAAACGAATAATGACAAAATGATGAGGGGCGACAAGCGCTCCTCTTTTTGTGTAAAAACCGGATAAAAAACCCGGATGGCAAGCCGATGGCCAGCCATCCGGGTTCTTGGTCAGCGGCGTTCCGCGTCGCCATTGGTTGTCCCAACTTGCGGACGAATCGGGATAAACAAGTCGACGATCCCGATGACCAAAGAGGCAAGCAGCGCTCCCAAAATGGTCACTCGGAAACCCGCAATGAAAAACTGGGTTACGTAAAGGACAACCGCACTGACGATAAAGCCGACAATCCCCCGGTTGTACGGAGAGATTTTATCGCCGAAAATCGCTTCCACTACCCAGCCAAGCAATGCGATAATGACCGACGCCAACAGTGCGGTCCAAAAACTGTTGATCGAAAAACCGGGCACCAGAAACCCAACGATCATCAAAACAATTGCAGCTACGACAAAACGGATGATATGACGCATGATCGTCATGCTTTTCCCTCCTTTTTACACGATGCCTTTATCATTTTGTCTTTTCCTGGCTGGAACTATGTAATCGATGTTTTGTTAAATTATTCTTCGCCATAGCGTCATGTTATAATGGGGGAATGAAGAGTGAAGGAGGCTCCAAAGTGGAACAAAGGGTTTTAAAAACCTTGGAATTCGACAAAGTAATCCAATTGCTTACGGACAAGGCTTCGTCTGTGCTGGGAAAAGAAAAGGCCAGCGAGCTGGTTCCATTTACAAACATAGATCAAGCCCGTCTCGCCCAGCAAGCTACCACGGAAGGAGCAACCGTGCTTCGTCTGAAAGGCAGCGTTCCTCTGGGCGGAATCCGCGACATCCGTTCCTCTGTCCAACGAGCCAGGCTGGGGGCGATGCTGGCCCCGATGGAACTGCTGGATGTGGCCAGCACGATCTTTGCCGGGCGTCGTTTGAAAAACTTTTTGCTCGATCTGGCCGAAGAGGCAGCGTTGCCGCTCTTGAAGTTTTCGGCGGAGCGGATCGAAGGGCTGCGCGATCTGGAACTCGAGATCAAACGCTGCATTGATGAAAATGGCGAAGTGTTGGACAGCGCCAGCATCGAATTGCGCCAGGTTCGCCAGGAAATGCGCCAGCTGGAAGGACGAATCCGGGAAAAGCTGGAGCAGATGACGCGATCCTCCTCGTACCAGAAAATGCTGATGGAAAATATTGTGACCATTCGGGGCGATCGGTTCGTCATCCCGGTGAAACAGGAGTATCGGCACGTTTTTGGCGGGATTGTCCACGATCAGTCTGCTTCCGGGGCAACTTTGTTCATTGAACCGGAAGTGATCGTTACGATGAACAACAAGCTGCGGGAGTTGCGTCTGCGGGAAGAGCGGGAAGTCGAGCGGATTTTATATCAGTTGACCGAACAAGTGGGGGAAGTCGTAGAGCAGTTGAAGGAAAATGTGGAGGCGCTGGCCGAACTTGACTTTATCTTTGCCAAGGCGCAGTTGGCGTACAGTATGAAAGCGAGCAGTCCGGAGCTGAACGCTCGAGGATACGTGCGGCTGAAACGGGCGCGTCATCCGCTGATTCCGCGAGAAAAGGTAGTGCCGATTGATGTGGAATTGGGCAAAGAGTACCAAGCCATCGTGATCACCGGTCCCAACACCGGCGGGAAAACCGTCTCGATCAAGACGATCGGGCTGTTTGCCTTGATGGCGATGTCCGGTTTGCATCTGCCGGTTGATGACGGCAGCGAGATTGCCGTGTTCTCGTCTGTCTTTGCCGATATCGGGGATGAGCAATCGATTGAACAAAGCCTGTCGACCTTTTCCAGTCACATGACCAACATTATACAAATTCTCCAGGCGATGGATGAGCACAGTCTCGTTTTATTCGATGAGTTGGGGGCGGGGACAGACCCGACGGAAGGGGCTGCCTTGGCGATGGCGATTATCGACCACGTCATCCAGCGCGGCGCTCGGTTGGTCGCGACCACCCATTACAGTGAATTGAAGGCGTATGCGTATGACCGCTCGGAAGTGATCAATGCCAGCGTGGAATTTGATGTGGAGACATTGCGCCCGACGTACCGGCTGCTGATCGGAGTTCCCGGTCGTTCCAACGCGTTTGCCATTGCCAAGCGTCTCGGCCTTTCCGAGCAGATCATTGAACAGGCGAAAGGCTCGATCAGCGAAGAAGAGAATCAAGTGGAGACGATGATCGCTTCGCTCGAACGCAATAAAAAGTCTGCCGAGCAGGAACGGGAAACAGCGGAAGCTTTGCGCAGGGAAGCCGAGGAATTGCGGCGCCAGCTCGAGGAAGAGCGGCAGCGCTTCGCCGAGGAGAAAAACCGGCTGCTGGAAAAAGCGGAAGAGGAAGCGCGTCTTGCGGTGCAATTGGCCAAAGAAGAAGCGGACGAAGTAATTCGCGAGCTGCGGGCCATGATGACAGAAGGCTTGGAAATCAAGGAGCATAAACTGATTGAAGCGAAGAAGCGGCTCGGAAATGCCGTCCTGGAACTCGATAAGGAAAAGGTGAAAAAGCCGGCGAAAGCGGTACGCGCCACGCAAATCAAAGTCGGAGACGAGGTGCTGGTTACCAGCTTTGGACAAAAAGGCAGCGTGCTGGAAAAAATCAGCAATGATGAGTATCTCGTGCAGATCGGCATTATGAAAATGAAAGTGAAACGCGAAGACATGAACGTGCTCAACACCGCGAAAACGCAGCCGAAGGCGGAATTCACCGCTGTTACGCGCAGCCGGCGCGATGTGAAAATGGAGCTGGATTTGCGCGGCTACAACATCGAGGACGGCATTCGCGAAATCGACCAGTATCTGGATGAAGTGCTGCTGGCGGGGTTCCATTCTGTCTCGATTATTCACGGAAACGGCACCGGAGCGTTGCGCAAAGGGGTACATGAATACTTGCGCAACAATCGTCATGTCAAGTCTTTCCGTCTGGGCGGACAAGGGGAAGGCGGCGTCGGGGCAACGATCGTTGAACTGAAGTGAGGCGCGGCTGTTTGGTCATAGAGAGCGAAAAGTCAAGTTTGGGGAGAAAGCGGGTGTGTTCGGATGTCGGTACTGCTTAGCAACGCTTATTTCGCAACCGCAGCTTACTATGCAGTAACCGGTTTGGCGACCATTTTGTTTTTGATTATTTTTGAACTGGTCACCAAGTATCGGGTGTGGCAAGAGTTGAAGAACGGAAACATGGCAGTAGCCATGGCAACGGGCGGGAAGATTTTCGGAATCACCAATATCTTTCGTTTCTCCATCGAGCAACATGACAGTATCGGACAGGCATTGATATGGGGAGCGTACGGCTATCTGCTGTTGTTATTGAGCTATTTTATTTTCGAGTTTTTAACCCCGACGTTTAATATCGACCAGCAAATCGCCAACGACAATCGGGCGATCGGATTTATCGCCATGGTCATTTCGGTCGGATTTTCCTATGTCATCGGTGCCAGCCTGACGTTGTAACAAGCTTGACCGTTGAAGCTTGTCTGGCGGGCGAGTATAATTACTAAAGTGGCTCCCTGCCCAACATTCTCTGGACAAGGGGGAAATACTTTGCAGACATTGTACCGGGTATTGATCGTTCTCTGTTTGCTGTTTTTGGCATCAGGGATTGTGTACATGACGTTTTTTCTGCCGAAAAGCTCCAGTGCCACGGCGGTTCCGCTTCAGGTGCCGGGCAGCCAAGCTCATGCTGGGCTTTGTTAAAAGAGAACGAAAAGAGGAGATAAATGATGACGCAATCCGTTCACGTAGCCGTGATCGGGCTAGGCTTTGTAGGATTACCATTAGCCCTGACCTATGCCATGAAAGGAGCCAAGGTGGTAGGGGTGGACGCCGTGCCGCGCGTTGTGGAAGAGATCAATGCGGGTCAATCCCACCACTTGGAAGCTTACCAAGGAAAAACCCTGCCGGAAATTTTGCGTGAACAAATCGCAGCGGGCCGTTTTCACGCCACGACTTCCTATGAAGAGGCAGCTGCGCAAGTAAATCATTATATCGTCACGGTAGGATTGCCGGTTCACCAGGGCGATCCTGATTTGCGCCCTTTGCAAAGCTGCGCCGAGACATTGGGCCGTGTGCTGAAAAAAGGGGATACGGTGATGATCCGCAGTACCGTTGTTCCGGGCACGACCGAAGAGGTGATTATGCCGATCTTGGAAGAGAACAGCGGCCTGAAGGCGGGCGAAGATTTTTATTTGACATACTGCTCCGAGCGGATCGCTGAAGGCAGAGCGTTTGAGGAGTTCATCCATATGCCGCTCGTGCTCGGGGGGATCAACGAGCAAAGCGCTGCGAAAGGCAAGGAGCTGCTTTCCTTTATCAGCGAGACGGAAATTACGGTATCCAGCATTGCGGTTGTGGAAACGGCGAAAGTGATCGAGAATATCCAACGCGATGTTAATATCGCGATGGTTCAGGAGTTTGCCCGATTTACCGAATCATTCGGAATCGATATATTTGAAGTAATCAAGGTGGCCAATACGCACAAACGCGTGAATTTGCTGACACCTGGTCCGGGCGTCGGCGGATTTTGTCTGCCCAATGCCCTGCACTATCTTCAGCCAAAAGCGAAGGAACTGGGACTCAACCTTCATCTGCTGGAAACGGCCCGCAAGATTAACGATTCCGTTCCCGGCGTGATCATTCAGATGCTGTCCAACGCGCTGGCACAAGCGGGAAAAAGCCTGGCGGGCAGCCGAGTCGCTGTGTTGGGCCTGGCGATGAAAGACTTTTCCAATGATGACCGGGTCAGCCCGGTGCACGATCTGATTGAACAATTAAGCGCAGCGGGTGCAGTGGTCAGCTCGTATGACCCGGCAGTGCCGACTGCTTATCCGCATAAGAAAAATTCGCTGGAGCAAGCGGTACAAGGAGCAGACGCTCTGTTGCTGACAGCGGTGCAAAAAGAGTTTGCCGATTTGGACTGGCTGGCTGTAAGCAAACAAATGGCCGCGCAGCCCGTCTTGTTTGATACGAAAAACCGCATTCCGCGCACCGTCGATGCACAAGTAACAGTGGTTCGCATCTAAACGGTTTTCGCATTCTCCGCAAGACAAGCTGAGCCCCCGTCTGACATTACGTCGGCCGGGGGTTTTGCTTTGTCCTTATACATAAGGCACGGTAGCGGCGAGATTGATCATCGCCCGCATGGTCCGGTACAGTTCGTACTGATCGCGGACCTGACAAGTTGCCCGGGTCGTGCCCGGCTCGTACGTGCTTCCCGGGATGATCGCAGCCATCTCCGCTTCGCCGGTATGGGCAAATTCAATCGTTAACTGCATCGGTGTTTCCGTCCGGAGCGGAGCGCAGGCGCTGAGATTGCGCAGTGCTTCCTTCGTTTTTTGCCGCAATTCGGCGCGGCTGTCCTCCAGCGACAGACAGAGAGCAGCGGTGCGGGAAACGGCTTTTTTCACGATCGCAGTCTGAATTTGGGGAATCAGTTGTTTGGCTTCGGCGGCAATCTGATCGTCGCCAGAGACCATGCAAACCGGTACCCCGCATAAACCGGCGTAGATCGCGTTAAAACCGAATTCGCCAACCAGCTGGCCGTTTATGTACATGTTGCGGATCACGCCGGTCATCGTGTGGCTCAGCACGCCTGGCGCTCCCTGACGGCTGTGATAGCCAATAAACAAGGCGGCATCAAAGTGGCTGTCCAAACCTTGCACCATCGAAAAGTCACGCGGTGTGCCGCAAAGCAGCTGCGCTTTTGGGTGCAATTGCTCCAGGAGAATGTTATTCATCGTATGATGGCTGTCGGAGACGACAATCTCTTCGGCCCCGCATTCCAGTGCCGCTTCAATGACGGCGTTGAGGTCGCCGGTCATCAATTGGCGGCCGCGTTCATAATTTTCCATTCCCGGATTGATGTAAGTCGGATCGACAATGCCGGAAATTCCCTCCATGTCTGCTGAAAGATACAGTTTCATCTCGAACATCCTTTCCGATAGACTCTTGTTTATTTTAACACAATTTGCAACATTCGTTGGATTCGAGGAGGATAATGGTTGCTAACATAAAAAAACGCCTCCGGCAAAGGAAGCGTTATTGTTCGAAACCGATTCAAGAATCAGCCCGTTTGGCAGTGAGCGGTCCATGTTTCAGCAAGCGATCGTACAAGGCTAATGTCTGCCGGGCCATCCCGGTGATCGTGAACGTGGATTCGACCAGCGTCAAGGCTTGTTTTGCGAAAGCGGAGCGCAGCGCGGGATTCTCCGCCAGCCGCTGCATCGCGGCCGCCAATGCGCTGGCGTCTTGCGGCTTGACCAACAGGCCGGTTTGGCCGTCGGCGACGATTTCTTTTACGCCGCCCGCGTTTGTCGCGACGACGGGAACCTCTGAAGCCATCGCTTCAATGATCGTATAGCCCAATCCCTCGTAAATCGACGAATGGACGAAAGTGTCAATGGCGTGCAAACAAGCCGGAATGTCGTGGCGAAATCCGGCGAAATGAACAAGCTGCTCCACACCGAGTTCTTTGACCTTTTGCTCCAGCAACGGCCGTTCCACGCCATCGCCGACCATAACCAAGCGATAGCCACTGTCGGGTTGGCTCTTGACCAGACTGGCAAAAGCTTCAACGAGATACGGGAGGCCTTTGACCGGAACAAAACGGGCGACGGTTCCGAATAAAAACGCGTCTGCCGGGATGTTCCATTCCGCACGCAACTGCTCGCGATCGAGTTGCCGCCGCTCGGTCTGACGCAGTGCGGTAAAATCCATTCCGTTATAGATGACGCTGATTTTTTCCGGCGAAACACCCTCGTTGCGCAGGATGTCGCCAATCGCACCGCTGACGGCAATAAAATGGCGATTCCAGTGGCGGGTGCTGCGTTCCATCAAAGTCACGATCAAATAGGCAAACGGGTTTATATAGTCATAGCGCAAGTTGCTGTGAACGGTGGTCACCAAAGGAGCGGCCAGTCCCCGTCCGGCAATGCGGGCAAAAAAGTTGGCCTTGACTCCGTGTGTATGAATAATATCCGGTTTTACGTTTTGAAACACCTGTCGCAGCGCACGCAGCAGCCTGAGGTCGAAACGTCCATATTGCTCCAAGGTCACTACCTCAATGCCAGCCTTCCGCAATTCCGCGGCAAAGTGGGAGTCATAGAAGCAAACGACCGTCGCTTCCACGGCACCTTGCGGGAAAGCGGTAAGCAAATTGAGGATATGCTGTTCTGCGCCGCCGAATTCTCCGCCGCCGATGACGTGGAGAACATGTAATTTGCTGTTCATTGCATCCACCCGAACCTTTCCAAACAAACCATTTTCACTATAGCAGATGGCCGGTAGATTCGCAATAACGCTAGACTTATGGTATCGTAATCTGTAAGAAACACAGACAAGGATGGAATCACGAATGACAAGAAAGAAGACCGTTTTGCTGATCTGTTACTATTTTCCGCCGATTGGCGGCGGAGGGGTACCGCGTCCGTTAAAAATGGCGAAATATTTGGGTCAATTTGGCTGGAACGTGCATGTATTGACGGTGGCTCCCGCTTACCACGCCACATTGGACCCGTCGCTTTTGGAACAGATCCCTCAAGATGTGCAAATTCATCGGGCCCCGGAATGGAACCTGTTGCCCAAGCGCTCAGCGGGTGGTGGATCGGCCGGCACAACTGTTGCTGCAGCCGCGCCTGGCGTGATGTCGCAGGCAAAGGCAAAGCTCCGGTCGCTGTTGAAAAAAATAAAACCGTACCTGCTGATTCCGGATGATCAGATTCTGTGGTATCCGGCTGCTTTAAAGCTGGGTCGCGAACTGATGAAACAGCAGCAATTTGATATGATCTTTTCCACTTCAGGACCGGTGACCAATCATCTCATCGCCCAGAAACTGTCCGCGGAGTTTGGCTGCCAATGGATTGCCGATTTTCGCGATCCGTGGACGCAGAATATGCATCGTTCCGGCATCGCCTGGCGGGAGAAGCTGGAGGAAAAGATGGAACAACGGGTGATGCGGCAGGCGAATGCGATTACAACGGTGACCGCCAGCTTTGCAAAAAATTTCCGACAAAAGTACGGCGAGTCCATTCAGCGGCTGGAGCTGATTTACAACGGTTTTGATCGGGAAGACTTCGTCGGTTTGATCCCGATGCATGAAGCGCCGCAGAAGTTTCACGCTGTCTATGCCGGAATTTTATATCAAAAGCGAAATCCCCGTTTGCTGCTGCGGGCGATCAAGCAGCTGATCGATGAGCAAAAGGTGGATCGCCGCGACTTGCTGCTCAGCTTTGCCGGCGTTTTTGATTATCCCGGCTATTCGGAGAACAGGGATTGTGTCGAACAGTTAGGTCTGCAGGATATAGTACGGGTCTTGGGCAATTTGCCTCATCGCGAAGCGCTGGGTTTAATGAAAGGGGCAGACGCCCTGCTGTTGATCGGCGATGTTACCAGCGATGCGGGCCATTATATCCCCGGCAAGCTTTATGAGTATATGGGAATTGGCAAACCGATTTTGGCTCTGAACAAGGCGGGTGAAGCCACGGGCATTATTCAATCGTTCGATCTGGGGCAGGTGGCCGACCCGGAAGACTTCGACGCGGTGAAGCAGGCTTTTTATCAGCTGTATCAAGAGTGGAAACAGAAGCGTGCGCAACAGGAAGACCAACAGGAGGAGCAACGGCAGGACTATCAGGAGCGGGTCAAGCCGTATGAGCGCAAAGAGCAGGCGAGACAGTTGGCCGCGTTGATGAACGAACTGCTGGGCGGGCAAGCCTAATGAGAAAGACCGAGGAAGGATGATTCCTCGGTCTTTTTTATGCGAAATCGGCGTTAATATAGGAGATATTTTTCCACTTCTTCCGGCGGTTTGATTTGCAAGCCGGGATCGTTATATTTGTAAAAACTGAACAGCACTTGCTGATCCATCGTCCCTCCGCCTGGCAGCGGCAAAATGATCCATGTTTCATACTGATGCAACAGATGATCGTTGCGGCCGATCCAAACCGTGATCTTGACCGTGGAATTTTTCAGGATCTCATCGATGTCGGCGCGTCCGGCCAGCTGCTCTTTCAGGTCCGCAAACAATGGACTCTGGCTTTGTTGCAGCCAATCGCCGGCGGTGAATTTAACCTGGAAGGGAATGCTCGGTTCCCCGTAAATCGGTTCGTCTTTCAGCTGCACGGCGTTTTGCATAATCGGCAGCAAATCGTCGAAACCGGCCAATACGTCAAACGGCAACGGTTTCTCGGCAGCCGTCATCCAGTTTTCATCGACTTTGACATAGTGCTTGTCATTGATTCGATAGTATTGATAAGGCTGTCTGGCAATGCGGGCGTCGACATTATACCCGTCCGGACGAATGACTGCCCCTTCAAACATGCTGGTGGTTGTCCGGGACAAAATATAGTTTTTGACAAAACCTTTGTACCAAAACTTTTGTGCGTCGGGATCGGAATTTCCTTTTTCGATTGCCGTTTTCAGCCATTCCGTGGCTGATTCGGTTTGCGGAGCGTCCGGCTGCTGGGGAGCGGTCGCCGCAAATTGCTTTTCCCCTGACTCATACGTACAGCCAGTCAGCAGGGACGTGAGCAACAAGGCTGCAACGAGCAGTCCTCGTTTGGAACATTTACGCATGGCGGAACCTCCTCACCACTCCGTAGCCGATCAGAATGACGAAGATGGCGATTGTGATCGGCATTACCGGAATATCATGTTGTTTCAAGATCAGCAGCTTATGACTGTCATAGATCGAGGCGACGAGTTCATTTTGCCCATCCCCGTCAATATCTCCGACCTGAATGTTAATCAAAGAAAGATACAGTTTCCAGTTCTGCTTCAAGCCTTCCGGTGTGAAGTCAAAGCCGCTGACATAGCGAAGCGGATAAGCGCTGACCCAGCTTTTCGCCTGAGCGACAATTTCCGGGGCCGTGTCAGTGCCGACAGGAGCATAGTTGGTGAAACGGAAGCTCTCGTCTCCTTTTGCGCTCGCCCAAAGAATTTGCCAGTTGCCGTCAGCTGTCGGTTTCAAGATGTACGAAGGGGTGGAACCGACAAGAATCTCATCGGTTTGATCATGGTCGATATCGGCGATGATCAAGTTTGCCGTGGATAAGGGAATTTGCTGACGGGTCAGCGTATAAGCTTCCTTGACCGAACCGGCTGGCTCGACTTCCAGCACGCTGATATTTTCGCCCATCACGAGCAGCCCTTCCTGGCCATCTGGCAGGTGCATCGTATCCAAAATTTTGGTTGCCTTCGTCGTGGCGGTAAACGGTTTTCCATCGTAAGTTCCTTGAACAACCCCGTTCTTGATGCGGACATCACGGTATTTGGACGGTTTGTTAAACGTATCCTGGCTGTCCATTTTCCCTTTGGTGGCCGCAAGCATCTCCTGCAAATTCTGCATGTCCAGCAGGAAGGCGCGGTAAGGAGCAGTTCCTACTTGCAGCATTCCCTCGGCATAGGATTGGCGCTGGACGTTTGCTCTCAGCTCCGTATCGGTTTGCGTATAGTAGGGGAAGCCGGGAAAATCTTCGGGTATTTGCGCTTTGATCTCAGCCAGCTGGTCGGCGGTAAATTGATCGTTGGGCATGCGCTGCATGTGACCATTCTGATAGGTGTAAACATACAGCGAAACCGGTTCGGATTGAATCGGCAGCAATTTCTCCGCCAACGCTTTGCGCTCCGCTTCCGTCTCCGGCTTTTTGTCTTCATCCACAGGCTGAGGAACTTCCTCGGCGTTTCCGTAGGTGATAATTTCCTGTTTGCCGTCGTGATTGACGTCATACAAGGTGATCGGGAAGTAATCGACCCACTCCCCTGAGTAAAGCCGGTCGGATTCCCATTGGATGTAAAAATGGTTGAGCACATACAGGTTGTCCCGATTGAAGGTCGCATTGCTCAAAATCGGCAATAACGCCAGAACGAGTACGGCGTTCCAAGGCAGGCGGCCATACCATTTGGCTATCAGGGAAATGACCACGATGGCCAAAGCGCCGCCCAACAGGGTGAGCAACAGCGACTTGACGTCCAGGCCGGTCAAGGCCCGATCCAGCAGTAAAAACGCAAGGGCAAAAACAGTAACCTGCCGTCTCTTCGCCGGTTTGACCAGAAAGTAGCCGAGAATCATCACCGGAATCAATAGGAGCAGCGCGATCCAGGAAGCATCCAGTACGGCTATTTTTACCAGCAGGTGGTAAATCAAAAACAGGGCGATGGCAAACAATGCCCAGTAAAGTGTTTGCAATTTAAATATCTGGCGCATGAGATTCACCTTTTTCTTTCCAAAAATGTTGAGGCCGTTATCGTTCATCTACACGTCTGTTTTCCTCGTCGCCTCTCGTATGCAGGGCGCAGAAGAAACCGCCAAACAACCAGAAATAGAGCGACATGAAAGGAACTTCAAAAATATTTTCCACCATGTTGTGCAGTGAAACGGCCAACATTCCGCAGGATATGCCCAACAGGATATAGAAGGAAGGGGTTTTCATCATGCGGGTGGTGACTTGGAAGCAGTAGCGAATAATCAACACGATCAGAGAAATCAACAGGCCAACGCCAAGCAGCCCCAATTCGGCGATGCTCTTGAACAGATAACTGTCCGAGTAGATCGTTCCGAAGTGGCGGGAGGCTACCGCACCGCCGTGGTGACCCATACCGACGCCGAACAATGGATCGACCCGCATTTTGTTATAAGCTTCGTACCAACGGGCCAGACGTCCATCCTGCAAGCTTTTTTGAAAGTATTCGACCGTAAACAGCGTAGCCAGCCGATCTTTGACCGTACCGATCAACGGCAGGTTCGGGACATAATAAAGCACGACAGCTCCAATGATTCCCAAAATCAGCAAATAGATCGCGAGCCGGCGGTTCCAGATCCAGCATCCGATGAAGATGACGAAAGCGAAGGCAAACCAGGCTCCCCGCGAAGCGGTAAACAGCAGGGCGGCGAGTGTTGTCAGACTGACAAGCAGCCACCAGATTTTTTCTTTCTTCTGTTTGGTGTACAAAAACAGGCCCATTGCTACCGGAGTGATAAACGCCATGTAGCTGCCCAAAACGTTCGGACTGGTTACAATGGAAAAGGCGCGCGTGCGAGTGGACTCTCCGGCATTTACCCAGGCGAGCGAGGTTTCCACCCCAAGCACTACCTGCATGACCCCGATCAAGCCGACGATAAAACCGACAACGCCCAGCAGCCGGATCATGTTGGTTAATTGTTCCTTGGATTGGAACAGATAAAAACCGATCACGAAGGCCAACATGTATTGATAGATCGAGCGGAAGCCCTCGATGCTGGCATCCAGATTGACCATATCAACCATCATCAGCCCCAGCCCGTACATCAAGAAGGCAATGAGCAGATGCTTGATTGCAGGCATTTTCCGTTCCCCTTGCAAGAACCCAATCAGGGCGAACACGAGTAAGACGAGGATTAAGCCGTCATCCCAAAAGGAAGAGACGATAGGGATCGGGAGAATTTTTCTCATGATGTAATCAATGATGGGATAGGCCAACAGCAAGTAGAGCCAGGTGTTTGGCAATGTGCCCCATTTTAACAAGGCTTGTCTCATTCAGACGACTCCTCCTACGACAAAGTTCAACTTAACCATTATAATGAAAGTATCAAGCAGGTAGCAAGGATTCGACAAAAAACTTGGTAGATTTGCGCTTTTTGCTATATGATACAGAGGTGGCGGCCAGCAGTGGCCGTCCGGCGGTCGCTGGCGCTTGCCGAACGAACCGCAGCAGAACAGGAATAGGAGATTTCATATACATGAATTTGTTGCGTACGGCTTCCTTAATTGTCGTGCTTACGTTGGCCGGCAGACTGTTAGGTTTTTTCCGCAATATTTATTTATCCAATTTGTATGGTTTGAGCAGGGAGACCGATCTGTTCACGATCGCCTCCAACATCCCGATGACACTGTTTCTGGTCGTGCCCGGGGCAATTAATGCCGTGCTGATTCCCACTCTAAGGGGAATTCTCGAGCAGAACAATCGACAGCGGGCCAATGAGCTGTATCAAAAGGTGTTGTTCATCGTGCTGGCCGGGTTTGCCGTCCTGGCTGTGCTCGGTGTGCTTTTCTCCCGGCAAACCGCCTTGTTGCTGGGTGTCAGGGGCGAAGACGCGATCCAAATGACGGCAGAGTTGCTGCAGTGGATGTGGCCGTCAGCGATTTTTATCGGGCTGGTGGGCCTCTGGTCGAGTGTATGCAATGCGCATCAGCATTTCTTTACGCCAACCGTGGGGACGGTCGCCAATGGCGCGGTCGTCATCGTGTTTATGTACCTGCTGGTGCCCCATATGGGCGTGAACGGATTGGCTCTGGCCACATCGCTCGGCTACTTGTCCGCTTGTCTGACCATGCTGCCGACGATGCGGTCTTTTGGCTATCGTCACCGGTTCCGCCTCGGATGGAAAGAGGATGAGGCAATGCGCAGCATGGGCGAACGGGTCATCCCGATATTCATCGGCGCCGTTATCGCCAATGTGACGACGTTTTTGGAGCGAGGGCTGGCCAATTCATTGGGCGAAGGCAGACCGAGCGCCCTGATGCTGGCCAATACGATCAACCAGTTGCCGCAGGCAGTGTTTGTCGGCGCGTTTACGCTGCCGCTCTTCCCGTTATTGGCTTCCTATGTGGAACGCGGTGAAATGAATGAAATGAAGCAGGTGCTGCAAAAAGGGCTGGCCTATTTGCTCATTCTGCTGATTCCGATTACGGTCGGACTGATTATGTACGGAGAAGCGTTGATCGAACTGATTTATGAGCGGGGGAGCTTTACGCACTCGGCAACGCAAATGACCGATTTTGCCCTGACCTTTTACAGTCTCGGCTTGTATGCATTGGGCGCAAGAGATTTGTTGACCCGCGCTTTTTACGCATTGAAAAATACACGCACACCGGTGATTATCGGTTTTATCGGCATTTTGGCCTATTTGGCCACCGCCTGGATCTCAATGCCGTGGTTAAGCCATGGCGGCTTGGCTTTAAGCGCGTCTGTTTCGGCCATCTGTCAGTCCGTCTTGCTGTTTGCCCTGTTGTGGCGAAAAATCGGCCGGCCGGTCCGCGCCAACTTTTTGCTGACCGCCGGCAAGGTGCTGATCGCCAGCCTCGTAATGGGCGCAGCGATCTCGCTATGGGAACCCGTCCTGGCCATGCTGCCGCTGGTCGTCCACCTCGTGCTCGGGATCGGAGCAGGAGCTGTCGTCTACGGCGTAGTGCTGTTTTTGACGAGGGAACCGTTGGTCAGTGAGCTGGCGGGAAAGGTGTGGAAGCGCCGTTCCCGCTCAGTTCAATAGGAAACTGTCTGATCGCGTAGCGCTGTTTGCCGGAAGCGCTGGGAGGGATTTCTGCCACATATTCAAGAGCGATTTCCACATCGTTGCCCAACGATTGCCGGATGCCGTCGATAAACTGTCGTTCTTCTGTCTGCTTGTATTTTTCCGGATGCTTGACCAGTTTTACTGACAGCCTGCGCGGTTCGTGCTGGATGAGCTGGAAGCTGAGAAAGCTATCCAGATTTCGCATCAGATGGTTAAAATAATGGCCGTGCACAAATTGGCCGCTTGTTGAGACAAACATGTCATCTTCTCGTCCTTCAATCGCCTCCAACAAGGGAAGATTTCGCCCGCAGGAGCAGACATCGCGGGAGAGTTTCACAATATCGCCCAATTGATAGCGCAGACGCGGCATGGAATAGTTATGCAGATCGGTTACGAGCAACAGTCCGGGCTGGCCGGGGCCGACCGGTTGTTTGCTGACGGGATCGACGGTTTCCAGCAAACAATTTTGGCTGAAAATATGCATCCCCCCGGCAGGACATTGGTAGGCGAGGATTCCGCCGTCGCGCGCGCCGTATTCGTTCACCACGGGGGCTTGAAAAGCTTCTGCAATGCGTTCCCGTTGATGCGGCAGAAGCGTCTCGGCCGTGGAGACAACCGCTTTTAGGGGGATGCCCGGTTTGCGTCCGCTCTGCAGCAGCAGTTCTGCCAGCAGATGGAGTGCGGAGGCGTACCCGTACAAATAGGCGGGTTTAAATGAATGCAGCAAGCGTAAATAGTCATCCAATTTGGCTCGTTGCAACTCGTAGGCAGGCAGCAGCAGCCGGTTTTTCAAAAAGCGTTCTTTCCACAAATAACGGCGTTTTTGCCGCTGATTCAGCTCAATTGGCGATCCCCAGACCATGATGGACGGATCGCCCGGTTCAATCTCGTGCCAGGACAGGCCGTACCACCGGGCGGCTTCATAATGCTCAACGGTATAGCGATCAAGATAAAAGCGAATCGGCTCACCGGTCGAGCCGCCGGTACGGTTCGGAATCAATTTCGTTGCCGGTGAAAGCGCGGTGCTCAGATAGCGTTGATGGTGCTGGCGAAAATCAGCTTTGCTCAGGATGGGGAATTGTTGCAAAAAAGCGATCGGGTCTTGTCCGATCGCTTCCTGCTGCGCCAGCCATGGTTGATACGCGGGAACAGTGGCAACGGCATGCCGAAGCAGGTCGGCCAATCGGCTTGCTTGCGTTTCCGCGATTTGCGCTGTTGAAAGACTCTCCATTTCCTTCATGTCACGAATATACCATCTCGTTTTGTTTTGTTTGATTTTTTCCATTAACGGCCAGTGCAGATGTTGAATGAAATAGCGGGTGAGCGCCATATACAAGCCCCTTTCGTTTCTCTGTCAGCGATAAAAATCTTGTTGCTACCCAGTATGACTGCGAAACTTTTCCGCTATACCTGAGTCTCATGTAAGGGTGGACAAAGAGGGACTTAGGATTGGATGAGCAAGTAATGTAAAGGAGACAGACAATGCTGAAAAAAAGCCATTTTCTTGGCGGAGCCATCATTTTAACCATAGCGGGATTTCTTTCCAAAATTATCGGGATGTTTTACCGGATTCCGCTTCAAGATATAGTGGGTGACAGCGGATTAGGGTTGTATCAAGAGGTATATCCGCTTTATTTGGCTTTTCTCAATCTGGCTACAGCAGGGGTGCCGATCGCATTGTCCCGAATCATTGCGGAAGCGCTGGCGGAAGGAAACACGGGCAAAGTCCAGCAAATATTGGCGCGCAGCCTGTTGCTGATGAGCGTTATCGGGACCGCTCTGTTTTCGCTGCTGTATTTTTCCTCGCCGCTGATTGCATTGGCCATGGGCAACCTGCATCTGGTTGAACCGATCAGGGCCATTTCCCTGTCCTTGTTGTTCGTTCCGCTCATCGCGGTGTTGCGCGGCTATTTTTACGGCTGCCAGAAAATGATGGTGGTCGGCTTGTCCCAGGTGGTGGAACAAACGCTGCGGGTTGTGCTGATTATGCTGACGGCAGGCTATCTGGTCAAATTGGGCGAAGATACCGATTCGGTGATTGCCGGCGTCAACTTCGGGACGATGATCAGCACGGTGATCAGTTTGCTGTTTTTGTTTTTATTGCTGGGCTGGCAACAGCGCTCCAGCCGGCTTACGCTCGATCCTCGCTGGAAAGATTGGCGCTGGTGGATCGATCGCCGTTTTTTTCTCAACATGTGGAAAATTTCCTGGCCGATTTGCGTCGGGGCGTTGGCGATTCCGATCTTTAGTCTGGTTGACTCTTTTTTGGCCATTAATATTTTTCGCTATGTCTGGCGAGTGGATGGCGTGACGGCCGACGCCTGGTTTGGCGTTTACAGCCGGGGAGGCCCGCTGTTGCAGCTGGCCAGCCTGTTCGGCGCGTCGATCGCGCTGTCCATTGTTCCGGCGATCGCTGAAGCGAAACGAAAGCATGACGAAGACCGGGTGCGAACGTTGTCGCGGATTTCCTTTCGCTTTGCCTGGCTGCTGGGCTTGCCGGCAGGCTTGGGGTTGACCGGGATCGCGGAAGGGGCCAATCTCGCCTTGTACGGTGACCTGGAAGGAACGCGGGCGATGGCGATTCTGGCAGTCAGCGCGATCCCGTTATCGATGCTGCTGGCAACAAACGGCGTCTTGCAGGGGTTAGGGAAAGAAAATGTCCCTGCTTTGCACCTGCTTTGGGGAGTCGGCGTGAAAATCGTCACGACGCTCGTGTTTGCTTCGCTGTTTGGCATCGATGGCCTGTCGCTTTCCTGGCTGGCCGCCAGCACGTTTGTCTGGCTGCTGAATATGCGCAGCATCCGCAAGCTGGTCAAGAGTGAGCAAAACTGGGCATTTGACTATATTTATCCATTGATCGCAGCGAATGTGATGCTGTTGTGTACCTGGACGGCCACCATCGGCTGTCAATATTGGCTGCATGGCATAAGCGCACGTTTGCTGGGCGCGGCGGAGACGGTCATTGGCATCGCGGTCGGGATGATCGTCTACATCGGGTTGCTCGTAGCGATTCCGTTATTGGAACCGCGTGAACTCGACTGGCTGCCAGGCGGCAACGTGGTGCGCAAGTTCGCCGGATTTTTGCGCAAGCGAAGAACTGAACAGTAAACAAAGAATCCACAGGGGCGGCGCCTTTCCGAACAGGAGAGGCGCTTTTTTTTTGTGGCTGGGGGGTGATTCACTGATTTGCTGTACGGTTCACCGGCAAACGCGTAGGAAGGTCGCATAATTTGGCAGTCAATGGGGATAATGGAAACGTATTCAACGGGCTGGTGAAGAAGGGAGGAGAAGGATGAGAAACTGGTTTCGGACCGTACGCAATCAACGGAAAAAAAAGCATAATATTCCTTCCCAACCAAAAGACATCACCTTGGAGATTACGGATGAACGGATCGAAACCGAGCTGGCGCACTCGAAACAAGTTTTGCAGGAGATTTTTCGCGACTGCTCTGATGTTGTTTTTCGCGAAATAATGGTCAATGAAACGACCAAAGGTTTGCTGGTATTCATCGATGGCATCGTCAATACCGATCAGATTCATGAAAATTTGATGCGGCCGCTCCTGATCCATTTTAGTGAAACTTTCAACGAGTCACAGCCAGCCGACCTGAAGGAAAGGCAAATTTCCTTGGCACAGGTGACTTCCGCCAAGCAATATGCGCAACTGGTGGAGGGCATCCTGACGGGGAGCGTTGCCTTGCTGGTCAATGGCTATGACAAAGCCTTGCTGTTTAACGTTGTCGGAGGAACCCGCCGGGGAGTCGAGGAACCTGCTACCGAAGCGACGATTCGTGGCCCGCGGGAAGGTTTTACGGAAAGTTTGCGAACGAATACGGCTTTGTTGCGGTATCGTTTAAAATCTCCACGGTTGAAAACCATCGCCTACAAAATTGGCGAGCATACGCAAACGAATGTGGCGTTGGCCTATATTGACGGCCTTGCCGATCCGCGCGTGATCGCGGAAGTGAGAAATCGGTTGGAGAGGATCAAGATTGACGGTATCTTGGAGAGCAGCTATATCGAGGAACTGATTGAAGATGACCCGTTCAGCATCTTTCCCCAGGTGCAAAATACGGAACGGCCTGACACAGTAGCCGCCCATCTGCTCGAGGGGAGATTTGCCATCTTTATTGATAATACTCCGTTCGTCCTGGTCGGGCCGGTTACGGCCTGGCTGATGTTGCAGGCCAGTGAAGATTATTATCAGGACATTTATGCCGGATCGTTTATCCGCCTGCTTCGGCTGTTTTTTTTGGGGATCGCTTTGTTTATGCCGGCGCTGTATGTAGCAGTGACCACTTTTCATCAGGACATGATCCCCACTACTTTGCTGCTCAGTATCGCGGCAGCCAGGGAATCGATTCCGTTTCCCGCTATTGTGGAAGCGCTGATCATGGAAATATCGTTTGAAGCGTTGCGCGAAGCCGGGGTTCGTTTGCCCAAGACGGTCGGACAGGCAGTCTCCATTCTCGGAGCGTTGGTGATCGGACAAGCGGCGGTGCAGGCGGGAATCGTTTCCGCTCCGATGGTTATTATTGTCTCGGTGACCGGGATCGCTTCGTTTACCGTTCCCCGCTACAGCTTTGGGATCGCCATTCGCTTGCTGCGCTTTCCCTTGATGCTGCTTGGCGCCACCTTTGGTTTATATGGCATCGTGATCGGCACGATGTGTATTGTCTTGCATTTGGCCAAATTGCGCTCGTTTGGCGTTCCGTATCTTTCCGGAATCGCTCCGTTTAGTTGGAAAGCGCAAAAAGATTTGTTGATCCGTTCTCCCTGGTGGCGAATGATAACCCGGCCGCCTCTACTATACGACCGTGAGCGAAAACGGATGAGTACCGACCTGAAACCATCTCCTGTCAAGCAAGAGGGGGAAACTGAATGAGACGGTTAGCTTGCACGATTCTTGCAGCGAGTTTGCTGTTAGCTGGCTGCTGGGATCGGAAAGAAATCAACGACATTGCCTTGGTCATGGGTACTTCGGTAGACAAAGAGGGCAATCAGTACAAGGTGACGGTGCAAATCGCCATGCCCAGCCAATTGGGGGGAGCCGGCAGCCAAGGCGGCGGCGGCGGAACGAGCGGCACAAAGGCGTGGCACAGCTTGACCGCTACCGCCGAAACAATCCGTAAAGCCAATGAAATTGAGCAGCAAGCGCTCTCGCGGATTTTGTACTTTTCGCATCGCCGGACATTGTTAATCGGTGAAGATCTGGCAAGAGAGGGCATTTTGGATATCATGGATGTCTTTTCCCGAATCCCGCAAAATCGCTTGACCGCCAATGTGGCGATCACGCAGGGGAAAAGCGTCGACATTATGGAATCGGAAGCGCCGATTGAACGTTTTCCCTCTGAGGCGATTCGCGAGCAACTCAATCAATATATGAAACGAAACCGTGTGTTAAAGGATTTGATTACGTCCATTTTGCAGGAAGGGATCGATCCAGCAATCCCGTTTTTTAAAACCACGAGCAAAGAACCCGGTTCAGCGGAAGCAAAAGGGAAAGAAAACATCCGCGTCGGCGGACTGGCCGTCTTTAAAAAAGAGAAACTGGTCGGTTTTTTGGAAGGGGACGATGCCCAAGGGGCGTTATGGGCGATGGATGAGGCCCGGATCCCGACGGTCTCGATAACGGCGCCCGGCTCAAAGAAAAAAATAGCGGTACAGTTTCATCAGACCGAGAGCAAGCTAAAACCGGTTATCCAACAAGACGGAACAATCCTGATGCAAATTCGCATCAAAGCGATCGGCTCGGTCGTTGACAACGAATCGCGCTTTACGCCCGTCAACATGGGGACGCTGGAAACGCTTGTCGGCAAAAAAATTGAAGGCAACGTGAAAAACTCATTGTCCATTTTGCAAAAAAAATACAAAGCCGACATCATCGGCTTCGGCAGAAACATTTACATGGACGACCCAACTTATTGGCGGCAAATTTCCGCAAACTGGGATGAAATGTATCCGAAAGTGAAAACGGAAGTCCAAACCGACATCCAGATCGAGCATTCCGGGGCATTGATTGCTCCTTTTCAGCGAGAGGAGGGGAATAGATGATTACGGTGCCGATCGTTTTGCTGTTGATCGTTTTTTATATGATCGCTAGTTGGAAAACGATGAAAGCGGCCAACAAGCCCACCTTTTTGACCATCTCCGGGATTTTAACTGTCAGTCTTGCCATCACTGCTTTCAATCAAATGTTTGAAAAAGCGGTCAAACCCGCTGTTCTGTTGCAGCAACTGCTTTCGCCGTTTATCCCATTTCCCTAGGAGGTGTCTGTATGGAGCGAATTTCCGGACGGCAAATCATTTTGATCGGTTCCATCTGGGTAATGGACAGCACCTTGATCAGTCTGCCGGCGCAAATGGTCCGTTTTGCCAAACAAGATGCCTGGCTTTCCTTGATAATGGTTGCAGCGATCATCGCATTGGTTCTGTGGTGTCTGTCCAAAGTTCACAAACGGTTTCCCAATCAAGACCTGTATGATGCGTTGATCACCCGCTGGCCGCGGGCGGGTAAGGCGGTCGTCTTCATTTACGTATTGTTCTTTGCCGTCATCTTAATTCGCGATATCCGGACGATTACCGATTTTATCAATGTGAGCCTGCTGCAATTGACACCGTTATGGATTATCACCGCCTTGCTGCTGTATTTTATCAACAAACTGGTAAGCGGCGGGATTGAAGTGATCGCGCGAATGATTGAATTTTTCATTCCCAGCTTTTATTTTATCCTTTTGCTCGTTCCTGCGCTGTCCTATAAGGAGTTCGATCTCTCCCGGCTTGGTCCTGTCTTTGAATTCGAGTGGTATGGGATGGCAACAGCTGGTTGGTACTCGTTTTCATACATTGGAGAAATAATAGGCATCTCATTTATGTACAGCAACGCTACTTTGCAATTTCGCCATGGGTTGGCGAGCCTATTGATTGGTGTTCTGTTATTAAGCGGTGTGCTATGGACATTGTTATTGATCCTTGGCACCGACTTGATGCCGCACCTGACATACCCCGTTTATGAACTGGTGCGACAAGTGAAGGTGACCGATTTTCTGGATCGCTTTGAAATTCCGATGGTGGCGATCTATTTTCCGACGATGTTTGTGAAAATCGGATTCTCCTTGTACCTGGTTTGCCATGGAATGAACCGGCTCATGCCGCGCGTTCCGATCGATTCGGTCGTGCCGGCTGTCGGGATTTTGGTTTATGTCTGTTCCTTCTGGTTTTTCCGCGATGCCGTGCAACTCATCGATTTTAACCGGGAGTGGACGGCATTGGCGATCTGGCCCGAACTGATCTTGCCGATTTTCCTCTCGCTCTTTTTGCGCCCCAAGCAAAAGCAAACGCGTCCCGAGCAACAGCAGGAGATAAAACCGGATACATAAAAAGGAAAAGCTGAAACAAACAACCGCGATGAAGGGATCATCGCGGTTAAAGCTGCTGTACGAGGGTTATGCTCTTTTTTGATAGACGCAAACGACCATTTTGACGAAATACTCCCGAAGACCGGGAAGCTTGGCCAAAGCCGATACGGTCGAACGCAGGGGAATTTCCCGCTGATAGACAGCCGGATGGGAAATTCCTTTTTGAATCCGGCGAAAACGGGCGATCGTCATCCGGTTGATATACGAGAAGTATTCAGTGCCATCCGCCCGTTTGCTAAAGCGAAACTTGATCCGATCGCTGCCGTCCGGCAAATCGCGCACCAACCTTTTGTACGCTTCGATCATCGCTTGCTCGGAAAACAGCGAATGCACCCAGGGAATGCCGATTGCATCCGACAGATGGGCGCCATATGGATGATAGTAGGGAGGAAAATTGATATAAAGATGGCCGCCGGGTTTTAACACGCGAAAACATTCCGCCAGCGTTTTTTCCGGTTGTTCGACGTGTTCCATCGCATCGTTCATAATAATTGTGTCAAACGTGTTATCGGGAAACGTCATTGCCGAAGCATCTGCTGTCAGAAAAGTGGCAATTTCCGCCAACCCTTTTTCCCGGGCAAAAGCATTGCCTTCTTCTGCATAATGCGGGACAATATCGACACCAATGATTTTTTTGGGACCAAATGTGGCGTAATAGCAAGTTTTTCCACCGCCGCCGCACCCGATGTCCAGAACCGTTTTGTCCCGAAACATCTCCTCTTGTGAGTGAAAGGGAAGAAAAAATTGAATCGTTTGGTCCCCTTTCACGAATTGCCATTCTGTATAGCTCATCTTTCCGTCATTCGCCAGGTTAAACGGATGAACCGGCAAAGGGAACAACTTATTAAGCTGATAAAGCAGTTGTGCAGCCAAAGACAAAACATTTCCCTCCCGAACCATTATTTTTTCCGATGAAGTGCCTGCAGCACCAGCTCGCTGCTTTTGGCCGCCTCGCGAGCCAGACTCAAAGAAGTTTCTTTGATGATTTGCTGCTCTTTCTCCAAATGATCGATCCGCTCTTGCAAGATCGCAAGCAGGACGTCTGCCTGCAAATCCTTGATATGACCGGCGCAAGGCATCCCGGCCCGTTCAACAAAGCGATCGATTTTAGGGTCATAGGTGATGCCGGTAAAGGGAATCTGCAACATGCAGGCCAAAATGAGAGAATGAAGCCTGATTCCCACGACATAGTCGCATTGTTTCAGCAAGCTCATAATCTCGTAAAACGACAGGTGTTGTTCAATATATTGTGCCCCTTGCCGCTTCATCTTGCCGATAATTTCCCGCGACGGTGCGACATCGCTCGGATAATGCATCGGCAAGAACAGCACATTCCAGCCTTTTTCAATGAAATAATCGGCCGCTTCGGCAATCGCCGTCTTAAATTTTTCTTCCTGTTTCCAGTTGCGGACGGAAATCGCGACCAGAGGGCGTGACAAATCATCGAACAAATCGGCCAAGATTCGCCGTCCTTGTTCGCTTGAGATTTCGTCCGGATGAATGGTCAAGGCCGGATCGGCTGTCACATAGATCGGTGCCTTGGTGACGCCGCAAGCCTTAAAATCCTCGCCTGATTCAAAATCGCGGACGGTGATGACATCAACGTGATTGACCACTTGTTTAATCAAAAGCCGGCTGATCGACTTCAAGATCGGGCCAAATCCTTGCGCATAGAAGACGACCCGTTTGCCAAGCAGTTTGGCAATCGTGACGATCCCCAAGTAATAGAGAACACTCCGGGGACTGGTGACATCCTGCATCAAGGTGCCGCCGCCCATCACCAATAAATCGCTGCGCTTCAACTCGCGAACGATGGTTGAAAGCCGCCAGCGATTGTACGCCGGAATTCCGAACAACGCTTCTGTACGTTCTGGCTGATTGGACAAGACGGACAGGGAAATATGCGGTTGTTCCCGTCTTAACGAGCTGATAATACCGTACAAAACAACGTCGTCTCCGGCATTATTAAAACCGTAATACCCGGAGATGAGAATTCGCGACATGAGAGAACCTTCTTTCTATGAAAACGTACCATTCATGACAATAGGAAAACACAATTTCAAGTATAATCGAGTGGGTGCAAGGAAGTAAAGCAGACTACCAGAGATAGCGAATCCCCATCCCGATCAAAGCGATGCCTGCCAGCAAAAAGAGCAGCATGACCACCAGCATCGGCTTGTTTTTGCGGCGCCGATAAAAAAATTCATCAAACATTTGGGACACCTCTACTTTTCAGCTATCTTTCAATTTACTATCATAACATGTGAGTCTACAAGCGGCTACTTTATCTTGAAGCAAAAGAAAGGATCGGAAGAGATGGAGAGAAACTGGTTAAAATATACGCTGTTTCTGGAAGCGGAGGTCGAAGAGGAATTTACGCTAACGATCATGGAGAGCCCTTATACCTTGGGCTGGACCGAGCCGCAGATCGAGGTGATCCGGACCGATAACGGCTACGACTATCAAACGGTGGAGGAAGCGCCGGTGATCGCTTATTTGTTCGAGCCATTGACGGCAGATCGGCAAACCCACATCGAACAGCTGAACGGCTATTTGTCGCGCTGGAACGATCGCGTGCGTCTCGGCGCTGCGGAGGAAGTGGCGGAAGAGCTGGACAGTTGGAAAGAAGACTATCAGGAAATCGAAGTGGGAGACTGGACGATTGCTCCAACCTGGACACCGGCCGAGCGATTGGCGGGAAAAGACAAAGTATTGCGGATTGATCCGGGGGCTGCTTTTGGCACCGGCTATCACGGGACGACGCAGGATATTCTGTACTTTTTGCAAAAACTGGAGCTGCGTCAACGAAAAGTGCTCGATATTGGCACCGGCTCGGGCATTTTGGGCATTTACTCCGTTTTGGCAGGGGCGGCCTTGCCGGTATGCGGCGTCGATATTAATCCGGAATCTGCGGCCCAAGTGAAGCACAATCTCGAGCAAAACGGTTTGCCAGACTCGTCGATCGATGTGATCATTGGCGATCCGCTGGAGGATGCAGCTGTAGCCAAACGATTGCCCGACCAGGTTGATTTTGTTTACCTGAACATCGGCGGCTATGAGGATATCAAGATGCTGCCCGTCGTCAAGGAGCGAATCGTTCCCGGGGGGATGCTGCTGTTGTCAGGCATGGTGGAATGGAATCGTCATCAGGTGGAGGAAGCTTACCGGCAAGCCGGATTCCGCATCATTGACGAACGGCAAAGCCAGGAGTGGGTAACGTTGCTGGTACAGGCCGCATGGGGCCAATAGGTATAGAAAACGGCATAGCTGGTTACACTTTCTGTTGACTCCATTCTTGCGCATATGGAGTCTTTTTTCTTCTGAAAGCGCAAGTGTTGGGGGGAATGGATATGAAACCGAAGTTATTCCGCATAACCTGGAAGCGATCCGTGACGCTGGTGCTTGCCTTGGCGCTGGCAGCCGCGATCGGTTACTCATCTTATTCGTTTTATGAATATAGACAGATGACGCACAACTGGTATCAACCGCTCGAAGAACAGAAAGGGCCTGTACAATCGATAACGCCACAACCGTCGGCGCCGTTGCCACTGCCTGGGAGCCAGCCGCCGCAGCCATCGGGGCCAGCGGCGATCCGGGCGGCATTGCAAACGAAACCGTTAAAACCGTTTTTGCTGCTGTTGATTGGCATCGATAGCCGAGAGGGAGAACGGGCACGCTCTGACACAACGATTCTGGCGGCCATCAATCCCGGCAAGCAGCGGGCTTTTTTGCTGTCCATTCCGAGGGATACATACATGGAGCTGCCGGGAAGAGGCTATGACAAAGTCAACCATGCCATGGCTTACGGCGGACCAAAATTGCTGAAGCAGACGTTGGAGAAGTGTTTTCAGGTGAAAATTGACCATTACATGACGATTGATTTTGACGGATTTCGCAAAGTCGTCGACGAGTTAGGCGGAGTCACCGTTAACGTGAAGAAGCGGATGAAGTACACCGATCCGTCCGATGACACAAAAATTGATTTGTATCCCGGGGTGCAGACGTTAAACGGCAAGCAAGCGCTCGATTACGCTCGTTACCGGAAAAGCGACCTTGGGCACGAAGACAGCGATTACGAACGGATCAAGCGGCAGCAGGAAATTTTGCAGGCATTGGCCAACAAGGGCGATTCCGTGCAGGCGTTTCTCAAGGCGTTCAAGCTGATGCAGATTATGGGACAGCATGTCAAAACCGACCTGACCGAAGAGCAAATCTCGTCTCTGCTCGTGACCTATTACGATCCTGACCGCAATGAATTGCAGACCCAGATGCTGGCAGGAAGAGACGAACGGATCTGGCATAACGGAATTTTGGGCTGGTATTACCTTATCTCCAGCAAGGAAAAGGCACGGGTGCATATGCAACTGTTGAAAGAGTTGGCCTCTTGAATGACAGTAAATTTTTTGCCGGGGGGAACGACTTCGTCCATTGGCAGGTAATGCCTTTTTTCCGCAGTTGAGGTTTGCTACACTGGAAGGGGAATGTACTGTCACCGAGTGCCCAGTGAACCGATCAGGAAAAGAGAGGGATTTCCATGTCATATGACAAATTGACTGTCGCCATTGAAGGGAAGATCGCGATTGTATCGCTAAGAAATCCGCCGGTGAATGCGTTGGATCGCCAGACGCTCCACGAGCTGCGACAGACCGTCCGGCAACTTGAACAAGCGGAGCAGGTGAGTGTGATCATTTTGACAGGGGAAGGCCGCTGTTTTGCCGCGGGAGCCGATTTGAAAGAATTTCTGGCGGCTCCGCCGGATCAGGGAACGACTTTGTCTGTGGAAGCGCAAGCGATTTTCAACGAACTGGAAAGCTTGAGCAAACCGCTCATCGCAGCGATCAACGGCCCTTGCCTTGGCGGAGGACTGGAGCTGGCTTTGGCTTGTCACCTCCGGCTGGCTGCCCCGGAAGCCCAGCTTGGTTTGCCGGAAGTAAAGCTCGGTTTGATCCCGGGGTATGGGGGGACGCAACGGCTGCCGAAAACAGTCGGCTATGGCAAAGCGAGAGAAATGATTTTAACCGGCGAACCGGTCACAGGCGAGGTCGCCGGCCAGATCGGCCTGGTCGAAGCGGTGTATCCCCGGGAACAGCTGCTGGCGGAAGCGAAAAAACTGGCCGAGTCGATCGCACAGAAAAGCCAGCTGACGATTCGTCTGGCGCTGTCCGCAATTCAGGCGGGGTGGCAGCATGGTCCGGAGACGGGCATGCAAGCGGAAGCGAAAAGCTTCGGGGCAGCGTTTGCCAGCGAAGACGGGCGGGAAGGAGTCTCGGCGTTTGTGGAGAAGCGGCCGCCGCGTTTCGGCAACCGTTAGATGAAAACCGGCTTATGAATTTGGCGCAAAAAGGTCAAGGTGCAAACGGACAAGATCTTCCACCATTGAATTCGGCAAAGAAGGGCAAACTGAAGCAAGTGAGAATTGGGCGACTCCGGGAGTCGCAAAGTGTCGGTCGACATGGTCAACTGATTCGGAGAATGGTATACTGTTTGTGCAATCACCGTTTTTGTGTAAATAAGGAGGGATACTGATATGGCAATTGTAAATGTAACCGACCAAACATTCAGCCAGGATGTCGAACAAGGCGGAACTGTACTCGTTGATTTCTGGGCACCTTGGTGCGGTCCTTGCAAAATGATTGCTCCTGTACTTGAGCAAATCGATGGGGAAATTGGAGATCAATTGACAATAGCAAAAGTGAATGTTGACGACAATCCGGAGACAGCCGGTCGCTTTGGCATTATGTCCATTCCGACATTGCTCGTATTTAAAGATGGCCAACCTGTTGACAAAATCGTCGGATTCCAGCCAAAAGCTGCTTTGATGGCGACTTTGGGCAAACATCTGTAAACCGCAAGCAGACCGGAGAGCAGTGCACAGCACACTGCTCTCTTTTTGTTTGGAAACAAGCGCACCCTTTTGGCGTGCGGTTTCTTTTTTTTCCATAATGAAACGTCAGCGGCTGTTGTGCTACGATAAAAGGAAGGAAAGGAGTGGCTTACCCTGAGCAAACTAAAAGACAAACTGGCTGTATTGCCGGATAAACCAGGATGTTATTTAATGAAAAACGCCAAAGGCGAGATTATTTACGTCGGCAAGGCGAAAGTGCTGAAAAATCGGGTGCGCTCCTATTTCACCGGCAGCCATGACGGAAAAACGCAGTTGCTTGTCAGTGAAATCGCTGACTTTGAATATATTGTGGTCTCATCCGCTATCGAAGCACTGATACTGGAGTGCAATTTGATCAAGGAACATGATCCGCGCTACAACGTCATGCTGAAGGATGACAAGACGTACCCTTATCTCAAGATAACGAATGAACCGCAGCCGCGTCTGGAGATTACGCGAAAAGTGCTAAAAGATAAAGCGCGTTATTTTGGACCTTACGCGAATGCCGGCGCGGCGGCCGACGTGAAAAAGCTGCTGGACCGGCTCTATCCGTTGCGCAAATGCAAAACCATGCCCAAGCAGGTTTGCCTGTATTACCATCTGGGACAGTGTCTGGCGCCGTGCGTCAATGAAATCGATCCGGCGGAAAACCAGCGCATCGTGGACGAAATCTGCAAATTCCTCGACGGCGGTCATGAAGAGGTGAAGCAGGAGCTGACGCAAAAAATGATGCAGGCTGCCGAACAGATGGAGTTTGAACGGGCCAAAGAATTACGCGACCAGATTCGCAATATTGAGGCGGTCATGGAAAAACAGAAAGTGACCTTTACCGATACGGTCGACCGGGACATCATCGGCTTTGCTGTGGAAAAAGGCTGGATGTGCGTGCAAGTTTTTTATATGCGGCAAGGAAAGATGATCGAACGGCAGACGACTTCGTTTCCGTATTATGGCGACGAAACCGAGGACTTCATGTCATTTCTCACCCAGTTTTACTACGAAAAACAGCAGGCGCTGCCCAAGGAAATTTTGCTGCCGGAACAAAGCGAGCCGGAACTGCTGGCGGAATGGCTGGGGGTCAAAGTATTGACGCCCAAGCGCGGCAAAAAGTATGAGCTGGTGCAAATGGCGGTGGAGAATGCGCGAATCGCCCTCGAGGAGAAGTTCGCGCTCATGTCCAAGGATGATGCCCGCACCGTTCAGGCCGTGCACAATTTGGGCCATCTGCTGGGGATTAAAACACCTGTGCGGATCGAAGCGTTTGACAACTCCAACATTCAGGGAACGGAACCGGTATCGGCGATGGTCGTCTTTACCAACGGTCGACCGGACAAAAAAGAATACCGCAAATACAAGATTCAAACCGTACAAGGTCCGGATGACTATGGCTCGATGCGCGAGGTGATCCGCAGGCGCTACACCCGGCTGCTGCGCGAAAATCAGCCGTTGCCGGACTTGATCGTGATCGACGGCGGCAAAGGGCAAATCAGCGCGGCCGTGGATATCCTCGAAAATGAACTGGGGCTATATATTCCGGTTTGCGGTTTGGCCAAAGATGATAAACATAAAACCGCCGAACTGCTGTTTGGCGATCCGCCGCAAGCGATCCCTTTGCGCCACGACAGCTACGAATTTTATTTGCTGCAACGCATTCAGGATGAAGTGCACCGCTTCGCCATCAGCTTTCATCGGCAAGCGCGCAGCAAAACCATGCTGTCTTCGCAGCTTGATGAGATTCCCGGAATCGGGGAAAAACGACGGAAGCTCTTGTTCCAGCATTTTGGCTCACTGGCGAAAATGCGGGAGGCGACGGTCGAACAATACCGGCAGATCGGCATCGGCGACAAACTGGCGCGGGAAATCATCGCCTTTTTGCGTCAAAACGGCAAGGAATCTGAAAAAATGAATTGATCGGCTCTGTTGTGTTTGATATAATCACCACTAAATGAATATGAACCTCACTTCCCTATGGAGTGAGGTAGAGGCGCGAAAACCATCAGTACCCCCTGGAGATTGGGCAATCGACGACAGGTGCGGGAAAGGGGAATTCGCCGAAGTGCATCAGCCGCCCATGCTGCATGCGCTGGGCCTGCGTTGAACAAGCGCAGGACTGTCATCTGTGCCTGACCCATGGCCCAGATGGAGAGCTATCTCACCAAAACGGTGATAACGGGCTTTTTTCGTTGTCTTCGTTGGTGTACGGGAAGGAGGAACCGGTATGTCTAATAACAGGCAGCGGCAGGTATATCCTCGTCGCTGCCTTTTTTGCGTGATTTGGGAAATTCATGTAAGGACTGAATAAATCGAAAAGAATACTATTGGAGAGGTATGTGTTACCACTCGAAAAGGGGAGAAGCCGGAATGGGGTTAATTGTTCAAAAATTTGGTGGTACCTCGGTAGGAACTATTGAACGGATCTTGCGGGTTGCAGATAGAGTCATCTCTTACAAGGAGGCGGGACATCAAATGGTCGTGGTCGTGTCGGCGATGGGAAAATCAACCGATGTCCTGGTCGACATGGCCAAACAAATCGCACCGCACCCAAGCGAACGGGAAATGGATATGCTGCTTAGTACCGGAGAACAAGTTTCGATTGCGCTTTTGACGATGGCGCTGCAGCAGCGGGGCTATGCGGCCGTGTCGCTGACCGGATGGCAAGCGGGCATGATCACCGAGTCCGTCCATGGGAAAGCGCGGATTAAAGATATTGACAACCAGCGGATTCTCCGGGAGCTGCAGCAAAATAAAATCGTGATTGTGGCAGGATTCCAAGGCATTACGGAAGAAGGAGAGATCACGACATTGGGGCGCGGCGGTTCCGATACGACCGCGGTAGCGCTGGCTGCCAGCCTGAACGCGGAGAAGTGCGAAATTTTTACCGATGTAGCCGGCGTCTATACGGCTGATCCGCGGGTTGTGCCAACCGCGCAAAAATTGCCGTCGATCTCATATGACGAAATGCTCGAGCTGGCCAATCTGGGGGCGGGTGTGCTCCATCCGCGTTCCGTGGAATTGGCCAAAAAACATCAGGTCAAACTGGTGGTGCGCTCCAGCTTTACCCAAGAGGATGGAACCTATGTTGAGGAGGTAGCAACAATGGAAACAGGAAGAGTGGTCAGCGGTGTCGCCCATGATGAAGACATTGCGAAAATTACCGTGGTCGGCATGCCGGACCGCAACGGTGCATTGTCACGTTTGTTCAATACATTGGCGGAACATCAGGTCAATGTCGATATTATTATTCAAAGCTCCTATGATGCGTCAGCAACGAATATTTCCTTTACCATCTCCGCAGATGATCTGCCGAAAACCTTGTCGACTTTGGAGGCGAATCGGGCGAAGCTTCAGTTTGAGAAAGTGGAGCATGAAGAGGGGCTGACCAAGGTGTCGATTGTCGGCGCGGGCATGGTCAACAATCCGGGCGTCGCCGCAGAAATGTTCAAACAGTTGGCCGAACAGGAGATTTCCATTAAAATGGTTTCCACTTCCGATATCAAAGTATCTTGTGTGATCCCGGCAAGCCAAACCGGGTTGGCCGTTCGCACGCTGCATACCGCCTTTGGCCTGGATGTCGCCGAGGAAGCAACCGTTTATGGAGTGTAGCCTGCTCTTTCCTTCTTTCCATTCGTTTTGATAGGATAGAAAAAAAGTGGAAAGAAGGAAAGTGACGATGCGATACAACCAGTTGGGCAAATCTGATTTGCATGTGAGCGAGATCAGCCTTGGCTGCATGACGTTGGGAACGGAGGAAGCCAAGGCGATTTCGATCGTTCACGAAGCGATCGACCGAGGGGTCAACTTCTTTGACACTGCCGACTTGTATGATTATGGCCGTAATGAAGAATTGTTGGGCAAAGCGATCAAAGGAAAACGGTCCGAAGTGATTTTGGCTACCAAAGTGGGCAACCGAAGAATTCCCGGGCAGGACGGCTGGATTTGGGACCCGTCCAAAGCATACATCTTGGAAGCGGTCAAAGAAAGTTTGCGCCGGCTGCAAACCGATTACATCGATTTATACCAGCTTCATGGAGGCACGATCGACGATCCGATTGACGAAACGATCGAAGCGTTTGAAGAATTGAAGCAAGCTGGCTATATCCGTTATTACGGGATTTCTTCGATCCGGCCCAACGTGATCCGGGAATATGTCAAACGTTCCAATATCGTCAGCGTCATGAGCCAATACAGTATTTTGGATCGCCGTCCGGAAGAAGAAGTATTGCCTCTGCTTGCGGAAAACGGGATTGGACTGATCGCCCGCGGTCCGGTGGCCAACGGAATTTTGACGGAACGTTATTTGCAAAAAGCGCCGGAACAATATCTCGATTACGGCAGGGCAGAGCTGTTGGAATTGCTGGAACAGTTGTCCAGGCTCACCAACGAATCGCGGCAATTGCCGCAAATCGCCTTGCGCTATGTCTTGTCCAATCCGGCAGTAGCGACAGCCGTTCCGGGCGCCAGCCGACTGGAGCAGTTGCTGGCCAATCTCGCTGCTGACGAAGTCATGTTGACGGAACAGGAACGGGACTGGATTCGTTCGATCAGCAAAGCCAATCGCTACACAGCGCACCGCTGACAAATCCGGCTGCAGCGTCTCCGCCGTGGAGGCGCTTTTCGGCGTGTCCGCCCAGACGATTTCGGCAATGTGCCTGTTCCAACTATTGACAGTTGTGCCAGTTGGTCGTATGATTATGAAAAATGAAAATTGAAAATTGAACGTAAACTCTTATCCAGAGTGGTGGAGGGACTGGCCCGATGAAACCCGGCAACCCCGCGTCAGCGGAGAGGTGCTAATTCCAGCAGACAGTGTATTGTCTGAGAGATAAGAGAGGGCAGTTGGACAGCGCATACCCCCTCTTCTCTTGGAAGAGGGTTTTTTGTATTCCTGTTTCGTCAAGACAAAAGTACTGGGTGGAGGGGAACGGCGTGAAAAAAGCGTTTCTGGGTGATTTGCCATTGGACTCGGGCGAAGTTTTGACGGATGTAGCGATCGCCTATCATACTTATGGTACTTATGATCGAAGCAAAGGAAATGCGGTATTGGTTTGCCATGCTTTAACCGGCGATTCCAATGCGGCGGGCGGCGGGGATCAACCGGGCTGGTGGGGAGAGCTGATCGGGCCGGGCAAAGTCATCGATACCAATCGTTATTATGTGATCTGCAGCAATGTGCTGGGGGGATGTTACGGTTCAACAGGACCTGCCAGTCTCAATCCGCGAACCGGGAAGCCTTATGCCACCTCGTTTCCGTTGGTTACGATTCGCGATATGGTCAGAGCGCAGCGCAAATTGCTGGACAGTTTGGGGGTTGAGCGGCTGTATGCGGTAATCGGCGGCTCGATGGGCGGGATGCAAGTATATGAATGGGCCGTTGAATATCCGGAAATGAGCGAACTGGTGATTCCCATTGCTACCTGCACGCAGACGACGGCAATGGCAATTGCCTATAATGATGTGGCCAGACAGGCAATTTGCAGCGATGCCGAATGGCAGAACGGGCATTATTATCCTGCTGCCGGCCCGAGCCGCGGTCTGGCCATCGCCCGCATGCTGGGGATGATCACTTACCGCTCCACAGAATTGTTTGAACAAAGGTTCGGGCGGCACCTGTGCCAGCAGGAACCGAATCATCTGTACCAAACGTGCTATCAAGTCGAAAGCTATTTGCGCTATCAAGGGGAAAAACTGGTCAGTCGGTTTGATGCCAACAGTTATCTTTATTTGCTGAAGGCGATCGACACCCATGATATCGGCCGCGGCAGAGGCGGAGTGGAGCAGGCTTTGGCCAAAATTCGCGCCAGGCTGGTGGCGATCGGCATTACCAACGATCTGTTGTATCCTCCCGATGGGCAAAAAGCGACCGTTGACATGCTCGCCCGCCAAGGTCACGACAGTTCGTTTTATTTGGTCGAATCCATCTATGGGCACGACGGTTTCCTGATCGAATTCGAAAAGATCGGCGAGATTTTGCGGCCGTTTTTTGCGAAAATTGCCGTGAGATGACAACAAAACCCTTGGCTTTCGGCGAGCCAAGGGTCTTGTTTATTTTGCAATTAAAGTTCAGGAAGTAATGATGATGCGAGCTTTGTAACCCCCGGAACCTTGGTAAAGTTCCAGGGCAGCGTGGGCGGGCCGGCCATGCCAGTCGCTGACGATTCCGGCGATCAGCCCGGATTCGAAGGAAAGCGTTTGGCGCAGCCTGTCCACCGGCATAAACTCGTAAAGAGGATGAGACAGTTCAAATACGTATCGATCGGTTTCCCGTTTGAGCAAAGTCAGGTTCCCCAGACCGAGACGGATAAACAGCAGACTCAAGCTGTCGGTTGTGTCGAGAGTCAGTTGCTTGCTCAAGTCTTTGCCCAGCCAATATAGCATCGGAGATTCGCTCTCTCCCAGCACCTTTTCAAACAGATAATGGCGAAGCAGGTGGTATCCGAGATAAGGCATGTTGATCCGTTCGGCATACGTGATCAGCTGCGCTGGGAACAGTTGGGACAAATGATCATCAACCTTTTTCATCGGGGACATTCTCCTTTTTCAACATTTGCATGACGAACAATGGATGCACATCTCGTTCATTTTATGAAAGCGAATGACGGAACATGCCCAAAAGCAGCGAGATAAGGAAGAATGTCACTATTCCAAAAATGGAATTAGTCTAATGATGTTCTTGACGGTGCATGATGACAGGAGTACAATGATTTTGTTCATATTATCAACACACTTTTTTCCTTTTTCCGACACTTTTTGCCGACCGAATTTTCAGTTGACCCCGACAAATCTTTGCAAGCGCATAACTTGTTAAAATGCGCTGGATTTGGCATGTGTCAATGCGGCGGTTGGGTATGGCAGGAATAAATGGCGGAAGGTGTGTCAAACCTTAACAATGAAAATTACATACTACCAAAGGAGGGCCCTGTTTATGGCGAATAGCCAGGAATTTGTAAGTCGAAGAATTCATTCACTGCTGGGTTTGGTACCAATCGGTCTCTTTTTGCTCGTCCATTTAGTGGCGAACTACTCGGCAACCCGCGGTGCTGAGGCATTCAACTCCACTGTTACTTTTATGGAGAGTCTGCCGATCTTGATTGTGCTGGAGTTTGTGTTTATATACATACCGTTGTTGTTCCATGCAATTTACGGTATCTATATTGCCTTTCAAGCCAAATCGAATGTAGGTAATTTTGGCTACCTCCGCAATCATTTGTTCCTTTGGCAACGGATTTCCGGCATCATCACCTTGATTTTTGTGGCCTGGCACGTATGGCAAACTCGCATTCAAATTGCCATGGGAACGGAGTTTAACTACGACTTGATGGCAAGCATCCTGAGCAACCCTGCCATGGTGGTTTTCTATGTGATTGGCGTTTTGGCCGCGGTATTCCATTTCTCCAATGGGATCTGGTCGTTCCTCGTTCACTGGGGGATTACTGTTGGGCCTCGTTCCCAACGGTTAGCAAGCTATTTTACCTTGGTCATTTTCGTAGTTGTTTCTTTTATCGGTATTCGGGCAATTACGGCATTTATCCAATAAAAGATAGGGGGACTAAACGATGGCAAAAGGTAAAGTGATTATTGTCGGTGGTGGCCTGGCGGGTTTGATGGCTACCATCAAAGTAGCAGAAAAAGGAGTACCTGTTGAATTGTTCTCCCTTGTTCCGGTAAAACGATCCCACTCTGTCTGTGCGCAGGGCGGTATCAATGGAGCGGTGAATACAAAAGGGGAAGGTGACTCCACCTGGGAGCACTTTGATGATACAATCTACGGCGGCGACTTCCTGGCCAACCAACCGCCGGTTAAAGCGATGTGTGATGCGGCGCCGGGGATTATTTACATGTTGGACAGGATGGGTGTGCCGTTTAACCGGACTCCGGAAGGTTTATTGGACTTCCGCCGTTTCGGGGGAACCAAACACCACCGCACTGCATTTGCGGGAGCGACCACTGGCCAGCAGCTGCTGTATGCGCTGGACGAACAAGTCCGTCGTTATGAGACGGAAGGTTTGGTAACGAAATACGAATATTGGGATTTCCTCGGAATCGTCATGGATGACCAACGCGTTTGCCGCGGCATTACCGCGCAAAACATGCGTTCCGGTGAAATTGTTTCTTTTGCTGCCGATGCTGTGATTATGGCAACAGGGGGGCCGGGGATCATCTTCGGGAAAACGACCAACTCGATTATTAATACCGGTACAGCTGCTTCCACTGTTTATCAGCAAGGGGCGATTTATGCCAACGGGGAATTCATTCAAATTCACCCGACCGCTATCCCTGGCGATGACAAATTGCGTTTGATGTCCGAATCGGCTCGTGGTGAAGGCGGCCGCGTCTGGACTTATCGGGACGGAAAACCGTGGTATTTCCTGGAAGAGAAATATCCGGCATACGGAAACCTCGTGCCGCGTGACATCGCTACCCGTGAGATTTTCCATGTTTGCGTCGATTTAAAACTGGGAATTAACGGTGAAAACATGGTTTACCTCGATCTTTCGCACAAAGATCCGAAAGAACTGGATGTAAAATTGGGCGGGATCATTGAAATCTATGAGAAATTCGTTGGCGAAGACCCGCGCAAAGTACCGATGCGCATCTTCCCTGCCGTTCACTACTCGATGGGCGGTCTGTGGGTGGACTTCAAACAGATGACCAACATTCCGGGATTGTTTGCTGCCGGTGAATGTGACTATTCGCAACACGGGGCAAACCGTCTGGGTGCCAACTCTCTCTTGTCGGCCATTTACGGCGGGATGGTTGCCGGACCGAACGCACTGGAATATATCAATGGTTTGGCAAAGTCTTCCGATGACTTGTCCAGCACATTGTTTGAGAGTTATACTAAACAAGAACAAGAAAAATATGATAGCATCCTGAAAATGGATGGTACCGAAAATGCCTACATCTTGCACAAAGAGCTGGGTGAGTGGATGACGGATAACGTTACGGTTGTTCGTTACAACGACCGTTTGCAAAAAACAGACGAAAAGATCCAGGAATTGATGGAGCGTTACAAACGGATCAACGTCAACGATACGCAAAAGTGGAGCAATTCCGGTGCGCAATTCACCCGTCACTTGTGGAACATGCTCGTGCTGGCCCGGGCGATTACCTTGGGCGCGCTGCAACGCAATGAAAGCCGCGGTGCTCACTACAAACCGGAATTCCCGGAACGCAATGACGAAGAGTTCCTGAAAACAACGATGGCGCGTTACAATCCGGAGACGACTGCACCTGACATTTACTATGAAGACGTCGACATTTCATTGATTAAACCGCGCAAGCGCGACTACTCATCTGATAAGAAAGGAGGGCATTGATCATGGCCGACAAACTGGTTCATTTGATCATCACCCGTCAGGATACGCCTGATAGCACTCCTTATAAGGAAGAATTCAAGGTTCCTTACCGTCCAAATATGAATGTGATTTCCGCATTGATGGAAATCCAGCGCAATCCTGTCAACGCACAGGGCCAAAAAACCAAACCGGTTATTTGGGAATCCAACTGTTTGGAAGAAGTTTGCGGAGCATGCTCGATGGTGATCAACGGCAAACCTCGCCAAGCGTGCAGCGCACTTGTCGATAAGCTGGAGCAACCGATCCGAATTGAACCAATGAGCACATTCCCGGTTCAACGCGACCTGTCTGTTGACCGCAGCCGTATGTTCGATGCGCTGAAACGCGTCAAAGCCTGGATTCCGATTGATGGTACCTATGATCTTGGTCCTGGACCAAGGATGCCAGAGGTTGACCGTCAATGGGCGTATGAATTGTCCAAATGCATGACTTGCGGCGTCTGCCTGGAAGCGTGCCCGAACGTGAATGAAAAATCTCCGTTTATCGGACCGTTCGCCATTTCGCAAGTTCGCTTGTTCAACCAGCATCCAACCGGTGCGATGAACAAACATGAGCGTCTGGAAGCATTGATGGGAGAAGGCGGCATTGCCGAGTGCGGCAACTCGCAAAACTGCGTGCAGGCTTGCCCGAAAGGTATTCCATTGACCACTTCGATCGCTCACATGAACAAAGAAACCAATAAATACGCGCTGAAACGTTTCTTCTTCTCGTAAGCAGCGGCAAAACCCTCAACCTCGCGTTGGGGGTTTTTTTCTGTCGGGAGAATACCGTCCTGCCTTCCTTGGAAAACTATAGGGAAGCCACTGACTTTTTTCCAGAGGAGGCAGGAGATGAAGAAACGAGGATTATGCGCCAGCATCGCGTTCACAGTATTCGTTTTAGGCACGGACATACCTGCAAGTACAGCAGCAAGCTTGAATCGACCGGAGGAGACGGTGCCTGCTTCTTTTTACACACAAGTGATCGAGGATCTGCATGAGCTGAACCGCTCCCACGCCGCAGAAAAAAGCGCGGGTATTGGTTCCAGGCGGGAAGCGGATCTGGCTGCGAATGAATGGAGCAAACCGGAAGCGGTCATCACAAGCGAACAGGTGAATACAGGCCCCTCCTCCGCTTTGGATATGCTGGAAGTCAAAAAGGCGTGGCAAGAGGCGGGTGTGAAAGGAGAAGGGATGCTGGTGTCGATTATCGATACCGGGGTCAATCCCCATCACCCTGATATGGCTCCGCTGGCCAACAAGCAAGCGGCCAAACAAAAATCCGGCTCTACGCAAAAGGTCATTTCCGGCTACAATTGGGCCGATCGCAATCAGACGACCGTCGATGCTGGAGAATCACAACATGGCATGCATGTGGCGGGTATCGTGGCGGCCAACGGAAAGCTGAAAGGGGTTGCGCCAGAGGCGCAGCTGCTTAGTCAAAAAGTGTTCAGCAATTATCAAGGAGAGGTTTCCGGACTGAGCGAATCGATTTTATTTGCGATCAATGATTCCGTCGCCAAAAAGGCGGATGTGATCAACCTCAGTTTGGGCTCTTCCGCAGGTTATGTCGATGAGACAAATATGGAGCAATATGCGATCAAACGCGCAGTCGATCATGGGGTGATCGTCGTGGCAGCGGCCGGAAACGACGGTTATTTCGGAAGCGACAAAGTAAAGGCGGAAAACCCTGACGTCTCCATGATTGGATCGCCGGGATTGGCGCCGGACGCCTTTTCGGTTGCGTCCGCCAATTCGGCGTCGCTGGCAGGGATCAGCTTCGCTGTAACCGGAGTGAGCGGACTGGAGCGCGTTGTTTACTTCACCGGCCATGCGAGCGAGGGGGAAGCGCTGAATCCGGTTCAATCTCTGCCTCGATCGTATCAGCTCGTCTATATGGGAAAAGGAAAAAAAGAAGATTATCATGTTTCCGTCAAGGATAAAGTCGTCCTGGTAGAACGGGGAGAGATTACGTTTGAGGAAAAACTGAAGCAGGCCAAGCAAGCAGGGGCCGCCGGCGTCATTATTTATAACAATCAACCGGGACCGATGATCATCAGTGCGGATAGCAGCAAACAGATACCGGCTGTATCCATCCTGCAGCTGCCGGGACAGCAGCTGGCGGCGCAGTTGAAAAAGGGGAGAAAAGTAACGGTTTCCTTTGATGGGCAATATGGCCAAAACCCGTTGCCTTATCCGCATGGGGGGACAGTGTCGTCTTTCTCCTCCTGGGGACCGACCCCGGATCTGCAGTTCAAACCGGAAATAACCGCACCGGGCGGAGGAATTCTTTCAACCGTTCGGGATCATGGCTACGCCGTGAAAAGCGGCACCTCAATGGCGACCCCGCATGTAGCAGGAGGAGTGGCCTTGATCAAGCAAGCGTATTTGAAGGAAGGACGCAACCTGCAGGGACGCAAGCTGGTAGAGACGATCAAGGCTGCAGCGATGAATACGGCGGAACCGATTATCGATCCGCGCGAAATCGCCACAGCTTCGGTTGGCGACAAACCGGGCAAGCTTCCCTATTCGCCGCGTGTGCAAGGTGCGGGCATGCTGCAGGTGGCCAAGGCGATCAAAACCCCTGTGGTCATTACCGACAGCAAAGGAAAAGCGGGCATATCGCTGGGGGAGATCGGAAAAAGCAAAACGTTTACGCTGTATCTCGACAACAAATTTGGCAACAAGCCTTTGACGTATACGATCAAAAATGAATTTGGCGTAATGACCGATTTGCGTCGGGACGGCTACAATCTTTTGGCCGACACCCCTTTGCCTGGCGCAAAACTTTCTTTCTCCAAAAATCAATTGACCGTAGCGCCCGGCAAACGCGCGGAACTAAAAGTCACTTTGCAGCTGTCTGCGCAAACGCCGCGCAATTCCTTTGCGGAAGGCTATATCCTGTTTGAGCCGACCGCTGCGGATGTTCCGGCTTTGCGCGTTCCCTATTACGGGTTTTATGGCGATTGGGACGAACCGCGCATTATGGACGCGCCGATTTGGGAGGAAGCGAGCCAGGAAAAGCGCACCGGTGTAAAAACAACCTGGTATCACGATAAACAAAATGACAAATGGAAGTATCGCGATTACTTGGGCGTTACCGGTGTGAACGAAGAGGGACGAGTCTTGATCGATCCGGACAAAATTGCCTTCTCGCCAAATGACGATGGCCATTATGACATCGCTTCCCCCTCGATTACTTTTTTGCGAAATGCCAAACAGGTAAGCATCGCGATTGCGGACAAGCAAGGGCACATTGTCCGTTCGCTTGTCAACGACGAGAAAGTAGAAAAGTTTGATCAGTCGAAGCTGGGCCTGCCTTACTTTTATACCGAAAAAGAGGAATGGAACTGGGATGGCAAGCTGTATTCCCCGGAAAAAGGTGAGTATGTGCCTGCGCCGGACGGAGCATACCGGTTTGTGATTCGCGCCAAAATTGACGGGAAAAACGCCGATTGGCAGACGATGATTCTGCCCGTTCGCGTCGACCGAAAAGCGCCGAGTGTGACCGCTTCTTTGTCGGGCAAGCAATTGCACTGGAACAGTCGGGACAAGGATGTGCAAGGATATTTACTGTACATGGACGGCAAAAAAGCCGGCGGTCCGTATTCCGCCAGTGAAAAAGGCACGCATATCAGCCAGCCATCCAAACAGATCACTTTGGTGGCTTATGACTACGCCGGCAATCTGTCGTTCGTCAAAATCAATGGCAAAGGAGACAATACGCCGCCAACCGTTGTCTTTCCCAATGACCTGTACGAGCAACTGCTGGTGACCGCGCAGTCGGAAATCGCGATCCATGGGCGAGTTGGCGGAGAAGATATGCTTGACCGGGTCAAACTGAAGATCAATCAGCAGGCCGTTGCGGTCGAGCAGGACGGCGCGTTTGCGACGATCTTGAAGTTGCCGGAAGGTCTGAATTACGTCGTCTATGAGGCCGAAGACCTGTTTGGCAACAAGCGGCAGTTTACACAGCGGATCATTGTGGATAAAACCGCTCCGGAGCTTCAGCTGATGAACAACGGAACCGAAGAGGTTTATTACGAACCGGCTACCAAGCGAATGGTGATGCCTTTGCGCATCCGGTTCCATGACTTGAACTATAAAGGCAAATTGGTGGTCAACGGGCAAATCATTGCCCATTGGGAAGGCGAACAGTTGGAAAAAGCGTTGGAAAAATACGAGGTACATCAAGTAGTGCTGCATCAGGGAGAAAATCGCCTCTTGATCGAGGGAGGGGATGAAGCGGGGAACAAAACCTTGATTCAGGCGCAAGCGTATGTTGACGCGGCGGGAGGAAATGCCACCTTAAACGTCGGTCAACAATCGGTAACGTACAAAGCGAAGTCTCTTCCGATGCCGACGCTTGCCGTGGAGAAAAAAAGCTACCAAGCCGCAGCCGGAGAGCCCTTGTCCATACACGGCAAAATATCATCGGAAACGCCCGTCCAACTGGAAGTCTTCTACGGCGAGCAGCGCATCCAGCCGGATCTAAACGACAAAGGCGAATTTCGCTTGCATTTGCCCGAAGTAAAAGCGGGCAAGCAAAAAATTAGCCTGACGGCAATCGATTTGTTGGGGCGAACAATTGACAGTGAAATTGTAATCACCGGGAAAGATGGCAAGGGTGTCGAGTAGACACCCTTGCCTGTTTCAAGACAAAGTGGGTATCTATTTGCCGGGAGGTTATTTTTTTATGTTTTATCACGGAATAAACCGGGAATATATTTATCAAGCGTATCCTGTGTTGTCTCCGCGAAAAACGGCAGGGAACAAAAATCCGGAACAGTTGGCAGATCGCCGGCATCTGCTGGAACAATTCGGGCTCGAACCGATTCATTTGCTCGAGGAATCTCCCACTTATCCGCGGCAGCGATGTATTGCTGAATGTCTGGCTTTTGGGGACACGGTAATCGCTTTTGGCGAATTGCCTTTGCCCATTTGGCAGCTCAGCCAACATGAGATCGGCGTGACGATCCTCGATTTGCGGCAAGCGGTCTGCATTTACACCAGTCAACCGGATGAGCGCTTGGTTCGGCTGTTTGCCGGCATTCCCGTCCGTTCGGCGAACTGATCAAACAAGAAATAGCTCTTGTTACCCTAAATTAAAGAATTTATAATAATAACAATTAAGGAATCAATTGCCTGTCGAAAGGATTTGTTTTTTGATGAGTGTCCAGTATATCAACCCGTTTCTGGAATCGGCCTCCAATATTCTCCAGCAGATGTGCAATGTAGAGATTACCCGCGGGGAACTTAGCATCAAGGAAGTATCATTTAAAGAAAATCATGTGTGGATTCGCATCGGGCTCACTGGTGAGGTTCAAGGCAACGTTATGTTTGGTCTCTCCCATGATGTGGCCTTGAAAATTGTCTCGGCTATGATGGGCGGCTTTCCGATTCAGGAGATGGATGAAATGGGCAAAAGCGCAATCGCCGAACTGGGTAACATGATTTCTGGCAACGCCAGCAGCATCCTGTATACACAAGGCATTACTATTGATATTACACCGCCTCAGCTTCTGGAAGGGCAAGAGTTGCCTGCACTTACCGGAGAGGCTCTTACGGTACCGCTTGAGATCAGTGATTTGGGAAAACTAGACATCCAGGTAATTGTCGCAAAATAACTACGTTAACCAAGCGTCCTCCAAGCAGGGCGTTTTTCCTTATTTTTGGAACAAGATTGATGGAAAAGGGAGGCAATCCACCTGTTTACCTTGACCAAACAACTGTTGGCCATGTTTTTGCTCGTCATCATCGTTTGCGGTGCCCCGCTGATGGTTTACACCTCCAAGGAAGAGGTCGTTTTTGAGCCGGACAAGCTGGTAAGCCGGGCTGTCTACCTGGTTGAACAAATGTCGCACGGAACGCTGGGCACATATGAGCTCGGACAAACCGAGCGTGAGATTGCCCATGATCTCTTGCCATTTGCGGTCCGTTCTTTTGGGCTTCTGCTGGGCGGCGTCTTGCTGGCGGTTTTCATCAGCGTGATTGTCGGACTATTCTTACAGCGTTTTTTTCTGGCACGGCTTCTCCAGCGCTTGCTTGATCTGCTGTCGGCGATCCCGGACTTTGTTCTCGTTCTGTTTTCCATCATGCTGGCGATCCAGTTTTACAAGTGGACGCAAATCCGCATCATTACGTTATCTCCCAACAGCGATGCGGTAAACAGTTGGTTTCCAATGGCCGTCTTGGCGATAGGACCGACTATTTTCTTGACCAAAGTCATCAGTTTGCATTACCGGCAGATCAGCGGAGAGGATTTTATAAAAACGGCCTTGGCCAAAGGATTGGGCGTCTGGCATGTTTTGCGCCACCATGTATGGAAAAATATCCTGCCCATCGTGTTGGCCGATTTGAAAAAAACGGTCGCCATTGCCGTTTCCAATCTGTTTGTTGTCGAATACACCTTAAATGTCGTCGGCTTGACCCGGTTCATTTTCAGCAAAGGAGCACCGTATCAATTCAATGCTGCGGTGATGGGCTTAATGGCAATCATTTTGCTGTCCATCCTTGTCTATTATCTGGTTCGTTTGCTGCTGTATGTCTGCACGCGTACCTTTGTCTATGAGTAGTCGCACTTTAGCATATAGGGGAGGGGAAGCTGTTGCAAAAAAACCGGATGAATCTTTCGCTATGGGTTGGCAGCCTGTTGGTCGCATTCCTGGTCATTCTGGCGATCGTCGGTCCATGGATCGCTCCCTATGAAGAAGATTTCAAAGAGCGCGTGCGCAATGTCGAGGTCAACGGGAAAACAAAAATCATTTCGCCGCCGCTGCCTCCTTCCGCCGATCACTGGCTGGGGACGGACAAGGCCGGCAGTGACCTGTTGTCGCTCTTGCTGTACGGAGCGCGCTACACCATTTTTGTTACGTTGCTGATCGCCTTCTTGCGCGTGCTCGCCGGGACGGTCGTCGGGGTCTACTTGGGCACAGCGGAACAAGCTCAGCGATGGTGGTTGGCTGTGGAGAATGCCTGGGGGTACATCCCGATGTTTATCCCAGCTTATTTTCTCTTGTCGGGAATCAACGTGAATGCGGAATTGCCGGTCGGCGCCCTGCTGGCGATTTTTATCGGATTGCTCAGCCTGTTGGGCATCCCCAGCGTTGTTGCCTCGATTCGGCAAAAGACGGAGCAGATCAAGCATTCGCAGTATGTTCTGGCAGCGACAGCACTTGGCGCGGGGCGTCATTCGCTTATATACCGCCATATTTTGCCACAGCTCAAGGAACAAATCACCGTCATGTTTGTCACCGAAGCAATCGCCATTATGACGTTGATGGGGTTGTTGGGCATGTTTGACATGTATGTCGGGGGAACGTTCATGACCACCGACCCCATCACCTATCACTCGGTGACCCACGAGTGGGCCGGACTGGTCGGCGCATATCGCGGCTTTATTTACAGCGCCCATATGTACATTTTTTTAGCTCCGCTGGGCGCCTACACCGTTGCCGTTGTTTCCTTTGCTTTGCTGGGCAAAGGGCTGCGTCAACGCCATCAAGGAACGTACCACCGGACGGCATATTTGTGAGTGTTCGGACTCGTTGTTTCCGGACTTGCGCAGCGGCGGTCAAGCATGCCAATATTTCACGTCGACAGGAACTCCTCGCCTATTTTTTGAATACGATGTAAGGCAAAAGCCTAAAATCCCTTATCATCCGGCACCACCACCCACCCCCCCACATAGGATAAGGTGACACTGTAATCCCTCAACCTTGTTCCTGTAGAGCCCACAAGGAGGGGTGGCACGATTGAAGGGTAGCGACCAAACCAAGCCGTTGTTAACGAATCGTGAAAGAGAAGTGTTTGAACTCTTGGTCCAAGACAAAACAACCAAAGAGATTGCCGGACAACTCTTCATAAGCGAAAAAACAGTACGCAATCACATCTCAAATGTCATGCAAAAATTAGGTGTTAAAGGTCGATCTCAAGCGGTGGTCGAACTTGTTCGACTTGGAGAGTTAGAGATTTGAACCACGTCCACCCACCCTCTCTGCTGCTTCCTCTGGAAGCGGGGGGAGGATTTTTTTTGAATTTACGATTAAGCTGAGCCTACGTCGCGATTTTTGGCTGCACCCATGCCAAACAGAAACAGCAAAACCGCCGCTCCAACCAAGATGAGCAGAGGAACCGTCCAACTATTTGTTGTGTCGTGCAAATAGCCAAACAGCGTTGGGCCGATCGCAGCCAGCAAATATCCGACGGATTGCGCCATACCGGACAATTCTGCGGCTTGGTGAGCATTCGTTGTGCGCAAGCCGAAAAACATCATCGCCAGACTGAAGGCAAAGCCTCCACCAATACCGAGCATGATGACCCACAACAAGATGAAATTTGGACTTCCGTAAAGTAAACCCAGCGTGCCTAGCAAAAGCAAAAGCGAGGTAATCGCAACTAGCCAACGTTGACTGGACATGCGCCCTGCAATGACGGGAACAACAAAGGTAAAAGGAAGTAAAGCTAACTGCATAATGGAGAGAAACCATCCCGCTTGGTTGGAACCGATTCCTTGTTCCGTCAAGATTTCAGGCAGCCATGCGATCAGCACATAAAAAAAGGTGGATTGGATTCCCATGAACAAGGTAACTTGCCAGGCAAGCGGAGATCGCCAAACATTTACATGATCGCTGTAAGTTTGGCTTTGACCGGAAACGGATGTCTGCTTTCTACGGCCGATTGCTTGCGGCAGCCAAAAGAGGATGGAGCCGAAGCTTAAAATTCCCCAGATGCCTAAGGCACCTTGCCAATTCCATCCGAGTCCGATCGCCAGCGGAATGCTAATTCCTGATGCAATCGCTCCGCACAAATTCATAGAGATGGAATAAACCCCTGTCATCGTGCCGATTTGTTGGGGAAATTCCCGTTTGATCAGGCTCGGCAACAAAACATTGCAGACGGCAATCGCGAATCCGAGGACAGCCGTTCCGCTATACAGCATTACCGCTCCAGACAAGGAACGCAAAGCAATGCCAATTGTTAAAAAGATGAGGGATACGAGAATGGTGACTTCCACACCAAATTTTCGCCCTAATTTCGGGACAAGAGGTGAAAACAGGGCAAACGCCATAAGCGGGACGGTGGTAATCAACCCTGCCCATGTATTGGAAATATGGACGTCTTCCCGGATAAGACTGACCAAAGGTCCGACTGATGTTAAGGGAGCACGGAGATTCGCCGCAATTATGATAATTCCCAGGACAATCAACCAGGGAGCGGCGTGCTCGCGGAGTTCTTGATTAGATTGTGCTTGCTGATTAGCGATTTGGTTGGGCAGACGCACGACATTACCTCCTGCATTTGATGGTATGTAAAAAAAGAACAAGCGTACCGGTTTTGCAGCTGCGGGTAGATAAAGCAATCATGGTGAAATCCCACGAACAATTTGAACATGGGTTTATGTTGCCCTTTTCTCCCTCAACCTGTACGCTTCATTTTTTCATGAACAACTACCTATTGGCAAGGATCGCCATCAAAAAAGGCAGATGCAAGCCTGCACACCCCTTGTCAAAAACCTCCCCGGACGACAGTAGCAGACATACGGAAAAGCGGAGGGCGCTTCACAGCGAGCGGTTGACCAGCCTGTAAACCGCACAGCGAAGCGCGTCATAGAAAAACGCCTCGATTTATGACCAGAGGGAAATGCAGAGAGAATCTGCCTTCTTTACGGTATGATCAGCAGTGCAACCCGTCTTTGATTTTACTGGGCTTCGCCGACGAATTCGGCCTGCTCTTTTCCATAACGATAAATGTATACTTTGGAGTAGGTGTTATCTCCTTTTTCATCAAAACTCACCTCGGTAAACGATCCTTTAAAGTCTTTGGTGGCGCGGATCGCTTTCATGACTTGTTCACGGGTCGGTTTTTGCTTGCCGTTTTCCTGGATTGCTTGCTTGATGCCATTGATGGCGACCAAGGTCGCGTCATAAGCAAAGGCCGAGAAAGCGCCGGGTTCCTGGCCAAATTGCTGTTGGTAACGTTCCAGCCATTTTTTCCCTTCCTCCCGGGAGCGAATATCGCCTACAACGGTTGCGTAAACAATTCCTTCAGCCGCGTCACCGGCAATTTTATAAATGTCTTTCGATTCCAATCCTTCTCCGCCCATGATCTTTCCGGAGTAGCCTTTGTCCTTGGCCTGTTTGGCAATAATGCCAACCTCTGCATACATCCCTCCATAAAAGATCAGATCGGGTTTTTTGGCGATCACTTGATTGACAATCGCGTTGTAATCTTTTTCTCCCGGGGTAATGCCTTCATAACCGAGTTCCGTAACATGAAAATTGCCGAAAGCTTTGCGCACTTCGTCGGCCAGCCCTTGCCCATAAGCCGTCTTGTCGTGGATGTAGAAGACACTGGTCACGCCCATTTGTTCTTTGGCATAACGAGCGATCGCCGGGGCGATTTGATCGTTGCGAGCGACCAGCCGGTTTACCGTTTGCTTTCCTCCTTCTGTCAGTTCAACCCCGGTATTGGCGGGGGAGATCATCGCCAAATGCCCTTCTTCATACTTGGCCGAAGCGGGGATCGCGACGCCGGTATTATAGTGTCCGATGACAGCCAGCACGTCCGAATCGGCAATCAACATCTCCGCGTTGGATACGCCGATTTTGGGATCAGCCTGGTCATCCTGCGGCGACAGCTGGAGAGAAAAACCTAATGAACGAAACTCTTCGGCATGGTCTTTGATCGCCAGCTCCGCACCGCGCTTGATGCCGTCTCCTTCCAGTGAAAGGGAGCCGGATAGCGGGCTTTGGGTAGCGATCTTGATGACCTGCTCCTCCTTTGCTTCCGGAGCGGAAGTGGGCGAGGCATTTCCACATCCCGTCAGGATCGAGCTGACGGCAAGACCAAGAACAAGAAGCAGACCTTGTGCACGATTCATTTTCATGCAACAACCCCCAGTAAAAATTTACATATTTTACAAAATCATAACAAATGCAAAAAGGCGCGACAATAGGGGAAATCGGATTGCGTCCAATCGCTGTCTGTTTCAGGAAGACGACATGGGGGAGTCTTCGGCGGCAAGATCGATCGGAAATGGGCAGAAATGGCAAAACGCCCATGGCGTGAGAGTAAACCTCTCGTGCGATGGGCGTTTCAGATGAATCGAGAATCGGATTGTTGCCGTTAACGGTTCAGGGTGTTTTCCAGCTTGTTTTCTTGCAGGAAGCGGTTGGTTTCGGCGGCGACAACTCCGCTCAAGCCAATCAGACCGATCAGGTTGGGGATGGCCATCAATCCGTTGAAAATATCGGACAGGGCCCAGGCGATATCGAGTTTCATTGTTGCCCCGACCACGACCATGATGACCCAGATTACTTTATAGATCATGGCTGTGCCTTTGCCAAACAAGTATTCGAAGCATTTCTCACCGTAGTAAGCCCAGCCGAGGATCGTCGAGTATGCAAACAAAATAATGGCGATGGCCAAGACAATGCTGCCATAAGGACCAAATACCGACTGGAATGCGATTGTAGTGGCTTCCACCCCGGTTTTACCCGAGGACCAGGCGCCGGTCGTCATCAACACAAGGCCGGTGATCGAGCAAACGACGATCGTGTCCAAAAACGTTCCGGTCATGGAGACCAGCGCCTGTCTTGCCGGCGTATCCGTTTTTGCTGCCGCCGCCGCAATCGGCGCACTGCCCAAACCTGCTTCGTTGGAGAATACGCCGCGCGCTACCCCCATTTGAATTGCCTGGGCAACGGTCGAGCCCATGAACCCGCCGACTGCCGCCATGCCGCTGAATGCGCTCTGGAAGATCAAGGCTACGGCTTGCGGGATCGCTGAAATGTTGACAATGAGGATAATAAGTCCTGCGATGATATAAAACAGAGCCATAAATGGAACCATGACGCCGGTTACTTGACCGATTTTTTGCACGCCGCCGAGGACGACAAAGGCGGTAAAAACAGCAAGAATAATTCCGGTAGCGATGGGGGGCAAGGAAAAATTGAGCTGAACTGCTTCGGCGACGGAATTGGATTGCACCATGTTGCCGATTCCAAACGATGCGACAGTTCCGAATAGTGCGAACAGAATTCCCAACCATTTTTGCTTAAGCCCCAGGGACAAATAATACATCGGGCCGCCGGAAAATTGTCCGTTTTGATCCTGCACCCGATATTTAACGGCGAGGATCGCTTCGGCATACTTCGTCGCCATGCCGAACAAAGCCGTGATCCACATCCAAAGGATGGCACCCGGACCGCCGACCGCAACAGCGGTTGCAACCCCGGCGATATTACCCATCCCGATCGTGGCTGCAAGCGCGGTCATCAAGGCTTGGAAGTGATTGATATCACCGGCCGACTCTGTATCCTGTCTGCGGCCGAATGCAAGCCGAAGCGCATAGCCAAGTTTGGAAAATTGCAACCCTCGCAGTCGGAAGGTTAGAAAAATACCGGTTCCCACCAACAGCACCAGGGTAGGAACGCCCCACACATACCCGCTGATTTGATTGAGTACATCCAACACCACTTCAATCCTTCTCCTTTCAAAGTTAAGAAAATAAAAAACATCTCATCGTCGTGATGAAATGCTTCCGGAGATAAACGGATTGCAAAAGAAGCCCCCTTACTGTCCCAGGAGTAGATCCGTTTGCCCTCTGTCCCCTTTACCTGAGAGATTATTCGTCTGCTGTTCCAGTCGAATTTGCTCCTTCGGTGCTCTCTCTCTTGCTGTCGACAATCAAGAAAGTCTCTCCAGAAGTTTCGTCCCCATGCAGTTTGTACTTGCTTCGCAAGACCTGAGAGTTTCAAGGGAAGTCTCCCTTTTGCCCCTTCGGTAGACCAAAAACGGTCTTTTCCTGAATGGTTCATCCGAATGTATGAAGTTAATAGCCCACATTATAGGGGAGCCCTCGAAAAAGTGCAAGACTTGCTTTTTTCCCGCCTTGCTTTCCGCAAAAAAACTGGCACAATGGATGTATTGGATGCTTCGCGAAGACCAAATTCAGCGAGGAATAAAAAGGGGGTAAGCATGAGGCAGATTACGGTTTATCATGTCGATGCGTTTACGGACCAGCCGTTTGGGGGAAATCCCGCGGGTGTCGTTCCCGATGCCGGGGACTTGACAGAACAGGAAATGCAGCGGATTGCCAACGAACTGCATTTGCCGGAATCGGCATTTTTACTGCCTAGCGATCGGCCTGATGCCGATTTTCGCGTGCGCTATTTCACGCCGCAGCAGGAGATTGATTTTTGCGGGCATGCGACATTAGGTTCGGCCTGGTTGCTGGCGAGCGAGCGCAACTGGGCAAAACGGACGGAGCGGGTCGTTTTCTCCACCAATGTGGGCCTGGTGCCGATCGACTGGGCGAAAGGGGAAACCCGTTTGTCCCAAGTAACGATGACGCAAATCGGCCCAAAAGTGGCAGAACTGGCAGTGGCAAGGCAAGAATTGGCCCGTATGCTCGGTTTGTCCGTCGATGATTTGGACGACCGCTATCCGATCCGTCTGGCGAGCACCGGTGTCTGGCATTTGATGGTCCCGGTGAAATCGAGACAGGCGATTGATCATGCCCGCCCGCAGTTGCAAGAGTTAAGCTTGCATAACAAACAGCACGGGATCGGCACAACCCACCTGTTTACGTTTGAGCGGGGGACAGATTATGACTTGTACACCCGGGATTTCGCCCCGGCCGTCGGAATTCCGGAAGACCCGGTGACTGGTGCGGCCAACGGAGCGCTGGCCGGTTATCTTGTTTTGGAAGGATTGCTTGAACAGACGAAGCGACATCAGCTGCGGATCGCCCAGGGAGATGCGATTCACAGACCGGGCAGATTGAACATCACGATTACACCTGGCGAAGAGGGGCCGATCATTCAGGTGGGCGGATCGGCACATGTGACCATTTCCGGGCAGCTGCGGCTGCCTGCTGAAAAATAGGAAGAAGCTCGCAAAACCTCTGTCAGACGATTCAGGCAGCGCTTCTTAATAGAAAAAGGCAGATTCACGCAATGATTCCCTCTTGGCCTGGACTGTATGATTTCCGGAGCTTTGACAAGCGGGAAAGCGCGATGAATCTGCCTTTCGCCTGTTTAATACGGCTGCCAGATCAATTGGCGGGCACTGACAAACCGGTTTTGCACTTCCGGCCAGTTGACGACTTCCCACCATGCTTGAATATATTTGGCACGATCATTCCGATAAGAAAGATAATAGGCATGTTCCCATACGTCCAGAACCAACAAAGGGATCACGTCCCATTGCGACAGGTTTTGATGTTTTTCGGCCGTCAAAATTTCCAGATGCTGTGCCCGCGGCGACCAGACGAGAATCGCCCAACCGCCGCCTTCCACTTTTTCGGCAGCCTGGGAAAAATGACGTTTGAACGCATCAAATGAGCCAAAATCGCGATTGATTTGCTGGAGCAATTCGCCCTGTGGCATCCCGCCGCCTTGCGGGCTCATGATCGTCCAGAAAATCGTATGCAAATAATGGCCGGCACCGTGAAAAGCCGCTTCTCGTTCCCAATGCTTGATCAAATCAAACTGATTGGTGGCCCGCGCCTGTGCCATCATCGTTTCCGCTTTGTTCAACCCGTCTACATAGCTTTGATGATGCTTGTCGTGATGCAGCCGCATCGTTTCTGCATCAATATATGGCTCCAAAGCGTCATAAGCATAAGGAAGCGGCGGCAAAGTATGCTTGCCGATCGGCACCGGTTGGAAAACAGGGGTTTCGGACCGCTGGTCGGCATTGCCCTCTTGCCCGGACCACCAACGGTTTGGATCGGAGGCGTTGTCCTGGACTAACCGCAAAAATTGTTCAAAATGCCGTTCCACTTCTTCGGCTTTTGCCGTCAGCCGGTAAAGCTCAAGATTCGCTTGAGGTTTTTTCCGAATATCTGCGGCCTTGCGCTGCAGTTGGCTGAACGCGTCAGAGAAGCTGCCCAGCTGCTTGCCCAACTCGGCTGTCAATAATTGCGGCTTTTGCCGCAAATAGCTGATCCATTGCTGTCCCCAGTCGCACCATTGGCGCAAGCTTTCCAGATCTTGTTTCAACGCAATTTCCTCCTTTACATTCTCTAGCCCATGATATGAGAATAGGGAAAAGGTGGTGCGGCATTTGTACCTTACACGTTTGTGCCATTTTTCATATCGTAGTAGCAGCTACGTTTACACAGCTCATCGTTACTTAACGAATAAGGGAGACAATCAACATGCAGAAACAACATGCAATCGCAATCATTGACTCTGGTGTAGGCGGTTTGACGGTCGCTCGCGAAGTCATGCGGCAGTTGCCCCAGGAACAAATTATCTACTTTGGGGACAATGCACGCTGTCCGTATGGCTCGCGAGACCCGGAGGAAATCCGCTATTTTTGCCTGCAAATGGTCGATTTTTTGTCGCAATATCCGTTGAAGGCTCTTGTCATTGCCTGCAATACGGCAACGGCGGTAGCGCTGGAAGATTTGCGCGAACGGTTAAATATTCCGGTGCTGGGAGTGATCGAGCCAGGCGCGAGGGCGGCTTTGTCTGCCTCAAGATCAGGGCGGATCGGCGTGATCGGCACAGAGACGACGATTCGCACAGCGGCCTATGAACGGGCGTTGCGCCGGATTCATCCCGAGCTTTATGTAGTCGGCAAGGCATGCCCCGCCTTTGTGCCGCTTGTCGAACAGCAGCTGCAACATACCGAGGAAGCTGTCCGGATCGTCAAAGAGACGCTGGCCCCTTTGCATCAGTACGATCTGGATACACTCATTTTGGGCTGTACCCACTACCCGCTGCTGACATCCTTAATTGCCGAAGCAATGGGCGAGACGGTTACCTTGATCAGTTCGGCAGAGGAGACGGCGCGTGAACTGAGCATGCTGTTATCTTTGCAGGACAGCCTGGCGACCGCCCGGGGCGATGGCGTCGAACACCATTTTTACACCAGCGGAGACGATGTGACATTTCGCAACATTGGCGAAGCATGGTTTGGCTGTCACATAAACGTGCAACGCAAAATTTTGGAAAAAGCCCCCAACTTCTGATCGCAGCCTAACCTCCTCCCCCTTTTCTGCCATTTTGGACATTCGGGCATAAACCAAGCTCAGGCTCGTATAAATGGTAGTACAAAGTGTTTTGAGGAGGTTGGGAAAATGGGGTTGAGACGCATTGGCAAAGTAACAGCCGTGCTTGGGGTAAGTACTGTTTTGCTGACAGGATGCGGGCTGTTCGGTCCGGAGCAAGAGACATCCAGCATTGATGCTCCCCCTCAAGCTGACGTAGTGTTGGAGGAAAAACCTGCCGGGGCTGCGAGCGGAAATGCTGGTGAGGCGGCGGAGCAGGTACAAGGAACAGCGGAACGCACCGTTTACCTGTTCGATCCAAACGGGTATGTCGTGCCGGTTTCCTTGACATTGCCGAAAGAAGAGGGCGCGGCCAAACAAGTTCTCACTTACATGGTCAAAGGGGGCCCGGTTGAGACAATGCTTCCGACTGGATTCAGCCCTGTGCTGCCGGAGGGAACCAAGGTACTGGGGATGACCATTAAGGAAGGAACGGCAACCGTTGATTTTTCCAAGGAATTTAAAAATTACAGCGCCGAGCAGGAAAAGCCGATTCTCGACGCGATCTCCCGCGCGCTCACTGAGTTCAAGACCATTAAAAATGTTTCAATTTGGGTCAATGGAACCCCCTTGTCGGAAATGCCGGTCGACAACACGCCAATTTCGCTGCTCAACCGCGATACTGGCATCAATGTGGAGCTGGCTGAGGGAGCGATCCCCGGCAGAACGACTCCTGTCACGGTTTACTTTCAAGGACAACTGGATGACCAACGTTCTTACCTGGTGCCCGTCACCCGCCTGATCCCGGAGACAGATGACGTGGCCAGGGCGGTTGTCGAGGAGCTGATCAAGGGGCCGAAAGAAGGTTCGCCGCTGTACAGTTCGATCCTCAGCACGACGAAAGTGCTCGATGTGAACAAAAAAGCGGATACCGTTACCGTCAATCTCAGCGATGATTTGCTGAAATACGATAACGGCAAGGAGGCCAATCCGGAGGCGATCGAGTCGCTGCTGCTTTCATTGACGGAAAACACCGGAGCCAACAAGGTACAGGTGATGGTCGATGGGAAACCGGTCACCAGCGGAGCCTTTGATTTCTCCAAGCCGGTGGATCGTCCGCTGCAAATTAATTCCATGCAGTTCTGACTGCGAAAAAGCTGATAATGTTACTAAAGAGACGCTCCACGCTAATTTCAGTGTGGAGTTTCTTTTACGCGGAAGCAAGGTGGCAGGGGCAGGGTGGCATTTACCATTTCGCCTTTGGTATAATGAGCAAAGTTGACGAAGAGATCGAGGAGGAACTTGACATGAGAATAGATGGCCGTGCCAGCAATCAGATGCGACCGGTGAAAATTACGCGAAACTACATCAAGCACGCAGAAGGCTCCTGCTTGATCGAGGTGGGGGATACGAAGGTCATTTGTACAGCAACGCTGGAAGATCGGGTCCCTCCGTTTATGCGCAATGGCGGAAAAGGCTGGGTGACAGCGGAATATTCCATGATTCCCCGTGCGACCGAAACGCGCAATCCCCGCGAGGCGGCCAGAGGAAAAGTGAGCGGGCGGACGATGGAAATCCAGCGACTGATCGGTCGGGCGCTCCGTTCGGTTGTTCACTTGGAAGGAATGGGCGAGCGGACGATCTGGATTGACTGCGACGTTATCCAGGCAGACGGCGGGACGCGCACGGCGTCGATCACCGGCTCCTTTGTGGCGATGGTGGAAGCGATGAACAAACTGGTGCAAAGCGGAACCTGGAAACAACTGCCGCTCCGCGATTTTCTTGCGGCCACTTCCGTAGGAATCATCGAGGAAGAAGCTTTGCTGGATCTCAACTATAAAGAAGATTCTTCGGCAAAAGTGGACATGAATGTCGTGATGACGGGGCAAGGGAAATTCGTGGAATTGCAAGGAACGGGAGAAGAATCTCCGTTCAGCGGGGAACAGCTGCAAACATTGCTTGCCCTGGCGCAAAAAGGGGTAAATGAGTTGATCGCGATTCAGAAAGAGGTGCTGGCAGACATTCCGCTCGATTTTGGGCGGGCAGCCAATGAGACGGTGAACGCAGATGCTTGAGCAAAAACGTGTAGTCTTGGCAACCCGCAATCAAGGGAAAGTCAAGGAGTTTGACCGGTTGCTGGCCCCGCTCGGCTGGGAGGTTGTCAGCGTCTCCGCTTATCCGGACGCCCCGGAAGTCATCGAGGATGGGGATACGTTTGCTGCCAACGCGATCAAAAAAGCGCAAACGATTTCGCAGATTCTCGGTCTGCCGGCAATAGCCGACGATTCCGGGCTGGAAGTGGATGCGCTGGATGGCAGGCCGGGTGTATATTCGGCTCGCTATGCCGGAGAGCACGCCACGGACGAGGAAAATTGGCAAAAACTGCTGCGTGAACTGGAGAAAGTGCCCAACGAGAAGCGGACCGCCCGTTTTCGCTGCACGCTTGCATTTGTGCAACCGGGACAGCCGCCGCTCTTGGCTGAAGGCAAATGCGAGGGCGTAATCTTGCGAGAGCCGGCGGGAACAAACGGGTTTGGCTATGATCCCGTCTTTTTCCTGCCTCAGCGTCTCTGCACGATGGCGCAATTGCCGCCGGAAGAAAAAAATCGGATCAGTCACCGGGCGATGGCGCTGCATAACCTGTTAGAAAAAATCAGAGAGGTGTGATCGACCGTGAGCATTTTGATCATGAGCGATACGCACGGACTGGTGCGGGAAGTGCAGGAAACCGTCAATCGCCATTCGGTCGAACGGCTTTATCATTGCGGCGATTTTTGTGTGGACCATGCTCGCCAGCCTTTTTCCGAGATGCTGTTGGTTCATGGCAATTGCGACAGCGCGCCGGACGTTCCCAACGAGCGGATGACCAACTGGCGCGACTTGCAAATTTTGCAGACGCACGGCCATCTTTACGGAGTGAAAAACTCGCTGATGCGCCTGCACTATCGCGCTGAAGAGACGGGAGCGAATCTCGTCCTGTTCGGCCATTCCCACTATCCGCTTTGTGCGGTCGAACGGGGGATTTTGTTCCTGAATCCGGGCAGCCTGCAACTTCCGCGTGGTTTTGCCGTCCCTACATATGCTATATTGGAACAGACGGAGGCAACTTCCGAACAGGTTGTGGTCGAAGTCACATATTTTGATCACCATGGCAAACCAATCTCTGAACGCGGCGGACAATTTACTTTGCGGCGGCCAGGTTGAAATTCCAAATGAATATGCTATACTAGAATGGTTATATTTGCAGTTAATTGCTCTCGTTACGGCTATATTTTGTTAGGGTATGGGGCAATGTCTCTGGATTTAATCTAGGAGGGGAAGTTTAAGTGGCAACAAAATGGGAAAAGTTAGAGAATAACCAAGGTGTGCTCACCGTTGAAGTGAGTGCGGAGCAAGTGGATGACGCCTTGGATCAAGCATTTAAAAAAGTCGTAAAAAAAGTGAATGTTCCCGGCTTCCGTAAAGGTAAAATTCCGCGCAAGATGTTTGAAGCGCGCTTTGGTGTAGAGTCCTTGTATCAAGATGCTCTCGATATTTTGCTGCCGGTGGCATACGGACAAGCTGTTCGCGAAGCGGGCATCGAACCGGTGGACCGCCCTGAAGTGGATGTCGAAAAGATCGGCAAAGGCGAACCGCTGGTCTTTAAGGCAACCGTAACCGTCAAACCGGAAGTGAAGCTGGGCGACTACAAAAATCTTGTTGTCGAGCCGAAAGAATTCGCTGTCACCGATGAAGATGTGGACGCTGAATTGAAACGCATGCAAGAACGCCATGCTGAACTCGTGACGATCGAAGAAGGCGCAGCGCAAAACGGCGATATCGTCAACATTGATTTTGAAGGATTCCTCGAAGGCGTTCCGTTTGAAGGCGGGAAAGCTGAAGATTACAGCCTTGAGCTTGGTTCCGGCACTTTTATCGCCGGTTTCGAGGAGCAAGTGGTAGGTTTGGCTATCGGCGAAGAAAAAGAAGTAAAAGTAACCTTCCCGGAAGAGTACCATTCTCCTAACCTTGCCGGCAAGGAAGCGGTCTTCCAAGTGAAATTGAACGGCATCAAGCGCAAAAATCTTCCGGCACTGGATGATGAATTCGCGAAAGATGTAAGCGAATTTGATACACTGGAAGAGCTCAAAGCCGACACCAAAAAGAAACTGGAAGAAAGAGCAGCGAAAGACAAAGATACTTACATCCGTGAACAATTGGTGATCAAAGCCAGCGAAAACGCGGAAATCGACATTCCAAACGTGATGATCGAGCAAGAAATCGATCAAATGGTCAACGAGTTTGCCCAACGTTTGCAAATGCAAGGAATGAACATGGAGCTTTACTATCAGTTCTCCGGCATGGATGAGAGCGCATTGCGCGATCAGCTCCGCAGCGATGCAACCACTCGCGTTCGCACCGCATTGACGCTGGAAGCGATCTCCAAAGCGGAAAACATCGAAGCAACGGAAGAAGATGTAAACGAAGAACTGGATAAACTGGCTAGCATGTACGGCCGTCCTGCTGACGAACTTCGCAAGATTTTTGCTGCGCAAGATGGTTTGGCTGGCTTGTACCGCGATATTCAAACTCGCAAAACAGTCGATTTTTTGGTTGCAGAAAATAAAGCTACAGCATAACTTAGTACAAAAGGATAAGCGTACAAGGCACGAGCAAACGAGTCGTGCCTTGTTTTTCCAACATCATCTGTTTTTGCCGGACAGCCTGGAGCAAAGCAAGCGAATGGCGGAAATTCCATAAACATTGCAGAGGAGGGTGGATCACATGTTAATTCCTATGGTTATTGAACAAACCAATCGCGGAGAACGTGCCTATGACATATACTCACGCTTGTTAAAAGACCGCATTATTTTTCTGGGCAGCGAAATTGATGATGAAGTTGCAAATGCGGTGGTGGCCCAACTTTTGTTTTTGGCTGCTGAAGACCCAGAGAAAGACATAAGTTTATACATAAACTCTCCAGGTGGTTCAGTTACAGCGGGAATGGCCATCTACGACACGATGCAATTTATCAAACCGGATGTTTCGACAATTTGCATTGGCATGGCGGCCAGCATGGGAGCAGTTTTGCTGACGGCTGGTGCCAAAGGGAAACGTTACGCCTTGCCCAACAGCGAAGTGATGATTCATCAGCCATTAGGCGGAGTTCGCGGGCAAGCAGAAGACATTCGGATTCATACCGAGTGGATTCTGAAAACCAAAAAACAGTTGAATGAAATCTTGGCGGAACGCACTGGACAGCCGTATGATCGGATTGAACGGGATACGGACCGCGATAATTTCATGAGCGCAGAAGAAGCCAAAGCATACGGGTTGATTGACGCGATCTTTCACCCAAACAAATGACCTGATAAGAGGTGAAATGAATGTTTAAATTCAACGATGATAAAGGTCAGTTGAAATGCTCGTTTTGCGGCAAATCGCAGGAACAGGTTCGTAAATTGGTAGCAGGTCCAGGCGTCTACATCTGCGACGAATGTATCGAACTTTGCAATGAGATTGTCCAAGAAGAGCTCGGCTCTGACGAAGATATCGATATGAAAGAGATTCCGAAGCCGATGGAGATCCGCCAAATCCTCGATGAGTATGTCATCGGGCAGGACATGGCGAAAAAATCTTTGGCAGTGGCCGTATACAATCACTACAAGCGGATTAACTCCGGCGCCAAAATTGAAGATGTGGAGTTGCAAAAATCCAACATCGTGCTGATTGGACCGACCGGGAGCGGGAAAACTTTGCTGGCGCAGACGCTGGCGCGCATCTTGAACGTGCCGTTTGCGATTGCCGATGCGACCTCGCTGACAGAAGCCGGTTATGTCGGTGAAGATGTGGAAAACATCTTGCTGAAATTGATCCAGGCAGCTGACTATGATGTGGAAAAAGCCGAAAAAGGCATCATTTATATTGACGAGATCGATAAAGTGGCCCGCAAATCGGAAAACCCTTCCATCACTCGCGATGTATCCGGCGAAGGCGTGCAACAGGCATTGCTGAAAATCCTGGAAGGAACCGTCGCAAGTGTACCTCCACAAGGTGGCCGTAAACATCCGCACCAGGAATTTATCCAGATCGACACCTCCAACATTTTGTTTATTTGCGGCGGTGCGTTTGATGGAATCGAACAGATTATCAAACGGCGCATCGGCAAGAAAGTGATCGGCTTCAGCACGGATGCCGATGGGGTAAAAGGCGATCTGAAAGCAGGCGAATACTTGAAATACGTTCTGCCGGAAGACATGTTGAAATTCGGCTTGATTCCGGAATTCGTCGGCCGTCTGCCTGTGCTGGCGACATTGGAGCCGCTGGACGAGGATGCGCTGGTGCGCATTTTGACCGAACCGAAAAACGCTCTGGTGAAGCAGTATCAAAAACTGCTCAGTCTGGACGGAGTGGAACTCGATTTCACCCCGGAAGCACTGTCGCAAATCGCCAAGGAAGCGATCAAGCGCAACACCGGCGCCCGCGGACTGCGCGCCATTATCGAACAAATTATGCTGGATATGATGTATGAACTTCCTTCCCGCGAAGACATCGGCAAGTGCCTGATTACCGAAGAAACGGTTCGGGATAAGGTAAAGCCTCGTCTTGTCAACAAAGAAGGAAACGAAATCGGTGAAACGGCATAACGAGCAACAGCAAAGAGAGTGTACTGGCTCAGTACGCTCTCTTTTTTTATGGCAAAAAAAAGCGCCAATGGCGTCGCCGTCCGGAAAAGTAATTGAAAGATTTTCTTGTCGTTTACTGGTTGGCTGGAAAGGCAATACTACTCTATATAGTTCAAGAGAGCTCAGGTGGGAGGGAATAACGATGGACTATACGACGCTAGTCATTGCCTGTATTGAGGTAGTTGTCGGTATCATCATTGGTACCTATTTCTGGAATTTACTACGGACGCAACGGACAGCCAAGACCTCGAGCGATAAGGAATCCCGAAAAGATATGGATCAATTGCGGAAAATGCGGATGATTGCCTTGACCGAACCATTGTCGGAAAAAACCCGGCCAAGTTCATTGGAGGAAATTGTCGGGCAAGAAGACGGCTTGCGCGCATTGCGGGCCGCTTTATGCGGACCGAATCCGCAACACGTGCTGATTTACGGACCACCCGGCGTTGGCAAAACGGCGGCGGCCCGGGTCGTGTTGGAAGAAGCCAAACGGAATCCGCAATCTCCGTTCAAGCAAGATGCCAAATTTGTGGAAATCGACGCGACGATTGCCCGCTTTGACGAACGGGGCATTGCCGATCCGCTGATCGGTTCCGTTCACGACCCGATTTATCAGGGGGCCGGCGCGTTGGGACAGCAAGGAATTCCGCAGCCAAAGCCGGGAGCAGTGACAAAGGCTCATGGGGGCGTGCTGTTCCTGGATGAAATTGGCGAATTGCACCCGGTACAGATGAACAAATTGCTAAAAGTGCTGGAAGATCGGAAAGTTATGTTGGAAAGTGCTTATTATAGTGAAGAGAATAACCAGATTCCTTCCCACATCCACGATATTTTTCAGTATGGATTGCCAGCGGATTTTCGCCTGGTTGGCGCGACGACTCGTACCCCTGAGGAAATTCCTCCGGCGCTGCGGTCGCGTTGTCTGGAAATTTTTTTCCGTCCGTTAAAACCGGCGGAAATCGGCAGTATCGTCAAGACAGCGGTTGGCAAAATGGACATGGATTTGCTCCCGGAAGCCGCTGCTGTGATCGAGCGTTATGCGACGAATGGACGGGAAGCGATCAACACCTTGCAAATTGCCGCAGGGATCGCTTTGACCGAAGGCCGCAAGCAAATCGAGGCCGCTGATGTGGAATGGGTCGTGCACAGCAGCCAGAAATCGCCGCGGTTGGAAAAACAGGTGCATGATACGCCGCAAGTGGGTCTGGTCAATGGGCTGGCCATCTATGGCCCCAACATGGGGAGCGTCATGGAACTGGAAGTGACCGCATCCTTGGCAGCAGTTGCTGGAAGCGGACGGGTAACGATGACGGGGATGGTCGAGGAAGAAGAGCTGGGAACGCAAAGCCGGACGATTCGCCGAAAATCAATGGCCAAAGGGTCCATCGAGAATGTGTTGACCGTATTGCAACGGCTTGGCGTAAAGCCGTACGATTACGATCTGCATATCAATTTTCCGGGCGGTGTACCCGTCGATGGTCCGTCGGCTGGTGTAGCGATCGCGATCGCCATTTATTCCGCGATTAAAGGAAAGCCGGTCGATAATTTGCTCGCTGTTACCGGGGAGGTCAGCATTCATGGCAAGGTGAAGCCGATTGGCGGTGTCGTGGCCAAAGTGGAAGCGGCGCGTCAAGCAGGGGCCAAACGCGTGCTGATTCCGAAAGAGAACTGGCAGTCAATATTTGCCGAGATGAGCGACATCGAGGTTATTCCGCTGTCTACCGTCCAGGAAGCATTAGACTTGGCGTTCATCGAACCGGTTCAAGCCGAGGAGGTTGTTTTGTCTCCGATCAGCTTGACAGTGCAAACCGACGAACTGGCACCCTCCAGCCTTACGCTATAATAGAGAATCGCTCGTGAAGTGTATCGGAAATTAGACATCGGCCTTCGTTTACGCTAAAATGATCTGATAATGGGCCTAATCGCCAATTATGGATTTGTTTTGTGCGTGCTTTTATTCAAACATGCAATTGACAGTAAGATATCGGGAGGTGCCGGGCCATGGGTGAATTGAGCGGGAAAAGAGAGATTCCGCTTTTGCCCTTGCGTGGATTGCTCGTCTATCCAAGCATGGTGCTACACTTGGACGTAGGTCGTGAAAAATCTATTAAAGCCTTGGAAAAAGCCATGGTTGACGATAACAAAATTTTGTTGGCCACACAGGAAGAGGTTCAAATAGAAGAGCCGGTTGCGGGTCAAATCTATGAGGTAGGGACTGTTGCCCGTGTAAAACAAATGCTGAAGCTGCCAAACGGAACGATTCGCGTATTGGTGGAAGGGCTGAAACGGGCCAAAATTGAAGAGTACCTGAAAGAAGACGAATACTTTGAGGTCTCCATTACATATTTGGAAGAAACCAAAGCGGAGGACAACGAGGTTGAGGCACTGATGCGTGCCGTATTGAATCATTTTGAACAATACATCAAGTTATCCAAAAAAGTATCGCCGGAGACGCTTACTTCCGTTAGCGATATCGAAGAACCGGGCCGCCTGGCCGACATCGTCGCTTCGCATTTGCCGCTGAAAATGAAGGACAAACAGGAGATTTTGGAGACAGTCGACATTCAGCAGCGTCTCGAAATCTTGCTGACGATCTTGAACAATGAGCGGGAAGTTCTCGAGCTGGAGCGGAAGATCAATACGCGTGTCAAGAAACAGATGGAAAAAACGCAGAAAGAGTACTATCTGCGTGAACAGATGAAAGCGATCCAAAAGGAACTCGGCGACAAAGAAGGACGTGCCGGCGAAATTGAGGAATTGCGCAGTCAACTGGATAAATCGGACGTTCCGGAACGGATTCGGACCAAAATAGAAAAAGAGCTGGATCGGTTGGAAAAAATGCCGACTACTTCAGCGGAAGGCGCCGTTATCCGCACGTATATCGATACGTTGCTCGCTTTGCCGTGGACGCGTAAAACGGTTGACAATCTGGACATCAAGCATGCCGAAGATGTGCTGAATGAAGATCATTACGGATTGGAGAAACCGAAAGAACGCGTGCTTGAGTATTTGGCGGTGCAAAAACTGGTCAACCAGATGCGCGGCCCGATTCTCTGCCTGGTTGGGCCGCCGGGGGTAGGAAAAACCTCGCTGGCCAAATCGATTGCCCGTTCACTGGAGCGGGAATTTGTGCGCATTTCCCTTGGCGGTGTCAGGGATGAAGCGGAAATCCGCGGCCATCGCCGTACCTATGTAGGCGCTTTGCCGGGCCGGATTATTCAAGGGATGAAAACGGCTGGTACAATCAATCCGGTCTTCCTGCTGGATGAAATCGACAAATTGGCCTCCGATTTTCGCGGCGATCCGTCGGCAGCTTTGTTGGAAGTGTTGGACCCGAACCAAAACGACAAGTTTAGCGATCATTACGTGGAAGAAACGTATGATTTGAGCAACGTAATGTTTATCACCACCGCCAACACGCTGGATACGATCCCGCGTCCGCTGTTGGACCGGATGGAAGTGATCCATATTGCCGGTTACACGGAACTGGAAAAGCTGCACATCTTCCAGGACTATTTGCTGCCGAAGCAAATCGAGGAACACGGGTTGTCCAAGGATAAGCTGAAAGTAAATGAAGACGCGATGATGAAGATCATCCGCCAGTACACAAGGGAAGCCGGTGTCCGCAATTTAAACCGCGAGGCAGCCAACCTCTGCCGGAAAGCGGCAAAGTTGATCGTCAGCGGTGAAAAAAAGCGCGTCGTAGTTACCGCCAAAACGTTGGAGAGCTTGCTGGGAAAACCGCGCTTCCGCTTTGGATTGGCCGAGAAGGAAGATCAAGTGGGCAGCGTAACCGGTCTGGCTTGGACACAAGCCGGCGGCGATACGCTGAATGTGGAGGTCAGCATGTTCCCGGGAAAAGGAAAACTGACTTTGACGGGGCAACTTGGCGATGTTATGAAGGAATCGGCGCAAGCGGCTTTCAGCTATATACGTTCACGTGCAACAGAGTGGGACATCGATCCCGAGTTCCACGAGAAGTATGATATCCACATTCATGTGCCTGAAGGAGCCATTCCGAAAGATGGGCCTTCCGCGGGAATTACGATGGCGACCGCGTTGGTTTCTTCCTTGACCGGCATACCTGTCAGGAAAGAGGTAGGGATGACAGGCGAGATTACATTGCGCGGCAGGGTTTTGCCGATCGGCGGATTGAAAGAAAAAGTTTTGTCCGCACACCGCGCAGGATTGACAACCGTCTTGTTCCCGAAAGAAAACGAAAAAGATCTTGATGACATCCCGGAAAGTGTACGCAAAGAAATGAAAATGGTTCCAGTCGAACATCTCGATGAAGTACTGGAATACGCCTTAACGAAAAAATTGGTGAAGAAATCATGAAAGTAACATCGGCCGAATTTGTTATTAGCGCAGTTGGACCTAAACAATATCCGACCGACGGCCTACCGGAAATCGCTCTGGTAGGTCGTTCCAATGTCGGAAAATCATCGTTGATCAACAAGATGTTGAATCGGAAAGCGTTGGCGCGGACGAGTTCCCGTCCGGGGAAAACGCAAACGCTCAACTATTTTCGCATTAATCATCGCTTGTATTTTGTCGATTTTCCCGGCTACGGTTATGCCAAGGTGGCCAAATCGGTCAAACAACAGTGGGGAAAAATGATCGAAAGCTATTTGACTGACCGAAAAGAGTTGCGCTTGGTCGTTCAGCTGGTGGATATTCGCCACGCTCCCAGCAAAGATGATATTGCCATGTACGACTGGTGCAAGCAAATCGGATTAACGACAGTGGTCGTAGCCACAAAAGGAGACAAAATCGCAAGGGGAAGATGGCAGCAACACTTGAAAGTAATCCGCGAACAGTTGCAGCTCCGTGAAACGGATTCCATGCTGGTCTTTTCTTCGGAAACGGGACAAGGTCGCGACGAATTGTGGGGAACCATTCTCAAGTATATAAATACCGGGACCGAGACCGAGGCAGAAACGGAAGAAGCAGAGAGTTAAAGCAGGAAGAATTGCTGGAGGGGAACATCTTTGAGTCGGACCGAGTATTTTTCCATAAGAGGCGTCATTGAAGGCTTTTATGGCACACCGTGGTCGCATGCGGATCGGCTCAGCATGCTGGCGTTTATGGGCGAGCAGGGATTCAACAGCTACTTTTATTCGCCGAAGGACGATCCTTATCTGCGCGAACGCTGGTACGAGCCCCATCCAGACGATCAGGTGACCCATGTGGCGGAATTGATTGCGCAAGCCAAGCGGAAGCAAATGGCTTTTTACTACTGTCTCAGCCCTGGTTTAAGCATGGAATATTCCAGCGATTCCCATCTGGAAAAAGTGATGGAAAAATATCAGCAAATGTTTCGTCTCGGTGTTCGTCATTTTGGGCTGTTATTTGACGACATCCCGATGAAACTGCTGCACGGAATGGATCAAGAGTCGTTCCCCAGCCTGGCTGACGCCCATGCCTATGTAATCGGTCGGGTCTGGGAAAAGATGCGCAGTTGGCCGGAGCAGTGCTGGTTGGTCGTTTGCCCGACGCGTTATCACGGGTTGGGCAATGAAGCCTACATCGTTAGTCTGGGCCGAAAGTTGCCCGCGGAGATTCACCTGTTTTGGACCGGTCGCTTTATCTGCTCGCCATCGATCACCGAAGGAGACGCCCAACGGTTTTGGGAGCATACCGGCCATCCGCCTCTTTATTGGGACAATTATCCGGTCAATGATTTGGCGATGGCCAATGAGTTGCATATTGGTCCGCTGCTGCATCGCGATCCGCAGCTGTATCGGTATGCTGCCGGCTATGTGGCCAATGCGATGGAATATGTGGAGAGCTCCAAAATACCGTTGATCACCATTGCCGATTACCTTCGCCAACCGGAACAGTATGAACCATTCCGCTCCTGGCAGGAGGCGATCCGGCAAGTTGTGGGAGATGACGATTCAGCGGAGTTTCTGGATTTTGCCGACAATGTCCAAGGGTCGTTTCTGAATGATCAGGAAGCGGTTCAGCTTACAGCCGCCCTGCACCAGTTTCGCTTTGAACTGTTGCACGGCGATCCGATGGTTGCCGTTGCCGGGCTGAAAGATTTGTTTTTCAAGATGGAACGGACAGCCGCTTATCTGCAACATGAGTTGAAGAACCGCCGGCTGGCGCAAGAAATCGGACAGTGGGTGAACAAATACTGGCACTGGTCCAAGGTCGGACAGGCTGCAGCTGCTCTCATCGAGGAAGGATTGCGCGGTCGGACCCCGCAGGCGCTGTTAGGATTGCTTCGGCTTAAGCAATCTCTGCGGCGGGCGGAACGTTTGCCGCAAAAAGTATGCGGCAATGTGATGAAGATTTTTACGGATATTGTTTTGCAAGAAATCAAACGAAGAGTGTAGACCCGTCGTCAGCGGGCCGCACTCTTTGTTTTCGTCGGCAAGATGTGTTCAGGAATGCTTCTTGCTCTCGACCGGCTGTTTTTTCAGCCAATTTGGCACAGGCAGTTCAGCCAGCAGCATTCCGCCGAGAATCAAGGCGCATCCCCATAATTGCGGTACGGCGAGCCGTTCATTGATCCACACATATGCGGTCAAGGCCGCAAAGACCGGCTCCATCGTAAAGATTAAGGCAACTCTGGTGGAGGTGGTGAATTTTTGCAGCGCGGTTTGCCCGAGAAAGGCCAGCGCCGTTCCCGGGATCGCCGTGATCAAGAGCCCCCATGCCACCTGTGGTTGCAACATCGTCTTGGCGGCAAAAGCTGACTGCCACTGTTCAAAACAGCAGGCATACAGCCAGCTGAGCAGCGCAACCGTACCCAATTGGACGATCGCCAACGGCAAGGCCGGCAGCTGTTTGGCAAATTTCCCGGTAAAGACAATCTGCAGACCAAAGCAAATCGCGCAGCCGAACACCAGCAGGTCTCCGCTGTTGAGCACAAGCGACTGCTGAGCGGTGAGCAAGTAGAGCCCGCCAGCAGCAGCCAATGCTCCGAGCAGGGCGACGCTTTTTAATTTCTCCCGCAAGAACAGGTAGCTGAACAGAGGAACGAGCACAACAGAGAGGCCGGTGATAAAGCCAGCTTTGGAAGAACTGGTATACAGCAAGCCGACGGTCTGCAGGCCGTATGACAGGCACAACAGGAACCCGAGGATAAATCCGGCACTCCAGACGGAGCGGGAAAACCGGCGGAGTTGCTCCCGCGAGAAAATCAGGACAACGGCCAGCAAAACCAAGGTAGCCAGTGAAAACCGGACGGCGTTAAAAGTGTTGGGGGGAAGGTGTGCGATCGCATTTTGCACGACCAAAAAGGTAGCGCCCCAGACGAAGGCGATCAGTAGCAGAGTGGTATCAGCCAAAAACCGTTTGCTCAACGCATATTCCTCGCTTTTCATTCAAATGGTAAACCGCAATTTGTTTTTTGCTATTTTACCATGAACCGGCGTAAAATAGAGGAGCGCAACCTGTCGAACCGATTCTATTATTGTCGCCTTCCCTCGCAAGGAAGCTTAAAAAACTTTTCACATTTAAAACTGGTTCTCGAGGGGTATAATGTTATAATAATAACGATTCTTTTTTTAGACTAAGCATCGTAACACTGGGAGGAAGCTATGGAAATCCTATTGGTGGGACTTAATTATAAAACGGCTCCTGTCGAAATCCGCGAGAAATTTTCGTTTACTGACGACAGCACGCCGCGCGCTCTTAATCTCCTCTCCCAGACGAAGAGTATCATCGAGAGCGTCATTCTCGGTACATGTAACCGGACAGAGATCTATGTCGTCTGCGATCAGTTACATACCGGACGTTTTTACACGCGTAATTTCCTCGCCGACTGGTTCGGGGTTGACAAGGAAGTTTTTCAGGATCACCTGTATGTCAAAGAGAATGCAGAGGCAATCGATCACCTCTTTCATGTTGCGTGCGGCCTCGATTCAATGGTCGTGGGAGAAACGCAAATCCTTGGACAAGTTCGCGATGCCTTTTTGCTTGCGCAACAGCAAAAAACAACGGGAACGGTATTCAATACTTTGTTTAAACAGGCGATCACGTTTGCCAAACGGGCACATACCGAAACTGCGATCGGGCAAAATGCGGTTTCCGTCAGCTATGCCGCTGTTGAATTGGGCAAAAAAATCTTCGGTTCTTTTTCCGGCAAAGAAGTATTGGTCATCGGCGCCGGGGAAATGAGCGAGCTGACGGCCAAACACTTGCATGCCAATGGCGCGACCGAAGTGCGGGTGGCGAACCGGACGCTGGAGCGTGCCCAGCAGCTTGCGGAAAAGTTTAACGGGCAAGCTTGCACGATGGAGCAGCTTTCGACCGCCCTGTTGACCGCCGACATCGTGATCAGCTCGACCGGGGCAACCGATTTCGTGGTGACGAAAGAACAATTGAAACCGATTGTCAAACAGCGGAAAAACCGCCCGCTGTTCATGATCGACATTGCCGTTCCGCGCGATTTGGACCCGAGCATTCACGAACTTGATAATGTATATTTATATGATATTGACGATCTGGAGGGAATTGTCGCCAGCAACCTCGCTGAACGCAGCAAGGAAGCAGTCCGCTTGGAGGAAATGATCGCAGAGGAGATCGTTGCGTTCACCAACTGGTACGATACGCTTGGCGTCGTTCCGTTGATTGCCGCATTGCGTGAAAAAGCGTTTGCCATTCATGGCGAAGCGATGCGGAAGATTGAAAACAAACTGCCTGATCTGTCGGAAAAAGAATTGCATATTATTCGCAAGCATACCAAAGGAATCATTAATCAATTATTGCATGACCCGGTCGTCCGCTTGAAAGAATTGGCGGCGGAAAAACGCGGCGATGAAGTGTTGGATATTTTTGCGGCGATCTTCGCTCTCGAAGAGCAGATGGAACGAGACAGACAGGAAGCTGTTTGGGCGAAAGAGAAAAAGCAACCGGCCGCTCGTGAGCAACGTCTGGCTGCTCAATGGCAAGAGTAGGATGTTATAGGAAAGAGAGGAGAGAGAACATGGCTGATGTGAGGTGGATCTACGATTTGGCGATCTTTCTCTATGCTGCAAGTGTTCTCTTTTATTTCAATGATTTTGTGCAAAGCAACCGAAAAGTCAATCGCTTGGCTTTTGGGTTGCTTGCTGTCGTTTGGGCGTTGCAAACCGTTTTTTTTGTTTCACAAATGTCCGAAAAATCCTATTTTCCCGTATTGACCTTGTTTGAGACACTCTTTTTCTATTCCTGGATTTTGGTAACCCTTTCCTTGCTGGTGAATTACTTCTTTCGCATTGATTTGCTCATCTTTTTTACCAATGTGATCGGGTTTGTTGTGCTGACGTTGTCCATGTTTTTGCCGGAAACCCCGCAGCAAACCATTCCGCAAAGGCTCACGTCCGAGTTGCTGTTCATCCATATTGTCCTTGCGCTGTTCAGTTATGGCGCCTTGTCGCTGTCGATGATTTTCTCGGCGATGTATATGCTGCAGCACAAAATGTTGAAGCAAAAGCGCTGGACCCCGTTGCTTCAGCGTCTGCCGAGTCTGGAGCGGCTGGAAGTGTACGCGTACCGGATGAATATGATCGGCGTTCCCGTCTTGTTGTTGGCGATCATTCTGGGAACGATCTGGGGACAGCTGGTCTTGCCTGGGAAGATGTGGAACGACGCAAAAGTTTGGACTTCGTTATTGGTGCTGGTAGCCTATTCGTATTTGCTTTACAAACGGTTTCGCACCGGATGGCTGGCCCGCAAGCTGGCTGTTGGCAATTTGATCGCCTTTGCCGTGCTTTTGTTTAATTTCCTGCTTACCGATGCCTCCCGTTTTCATCGGTGGTTATGAGGGAGAAATGACTTGATGAGACAACAGTATCCTTTAATGATCGATTTAAGCGGGCGAAGCTGTCTGGTTGTCGGCGGCGGGGAGGTGGCGGAGCGCAAAGTACTGTCGCTCATGCAGGCCGGTGCGGATGTAACCGTTCTGTCGCCAGAGCTTTCGCCCGGTCTGCACGCTTTGTGGCAGGAGCAACGGAAGTTCCGTTGGATCGCTGAAGAGTTTCGGCAACAGCAGGTGGCCGGCTATACACTGGTGATCGCGGCGACGAACCGGGCGGAAGTGAATTTGGCAGTCTATCGTGCTGTCAAATTGACTGATGGTTGGATCAATATCGTCGATCGACCGGATCTCTGCAATTTTATCGTGCCGTCTGTCATACAGCGCGGCAAATTAATGGTCGCGGTATCGACGTCAGGCGCTTCGCCCAGTTTGGCCAAAAAACTGAAAACTGAACTGGAGCGATTGATCGGACCGGAGTACGAGGAATATCTTGATTTTTTGGCGGAGACCAGGCAACAAGTACTGGCGCAAGTAGACGATGCAAAAGTCCGCAAACGGATTTTTCAACAACTGCTTGATGATGCTTATCTCTTCGCCAGTGGAGAAGAACGAAAAAACATGGCCGCGTCCCTGATTGGCGAGTGGAGTCGAGAGGGAGGTCAAGGAGGCAAACATGAAAACGTGGAAAGTAGGAACCCGCCGCAGCATGCTGGCGTTAACACAGACCGGATGGGTCATTGAACAACTGCAGCAATTGGCGCCGGAAGCCCGATTCGAAACGAGCGAGATCGTGACCAAAGGGGATAAGATCCTCGATGTGACGCTCGCCAAAGTAGGTGGCAAAGGCTTGTTTGTCAAAGAGATTGAGCAATCGCTGCTTGATCAGCAAACCGATTTTGCCGTCCACAGCATGAAGGATATGCCTGCTGAGCTTCCGGAGGGATTGATGATCGGCGCGGTTCCCCGTCGTGTTGATCCGCGCGATGTGCTGCTTTCCAAAGAGGGAAAAGGGCTGGATGAGTTGCCGGAAAACGCGGTGGTAGGCACCAGCAGTTTGCGGCGGGCAGCGCAATTGCTGAACTATCGTCCTGATTTGAAAATAGAATCGATTCGCGGAAATATCGACACACGCATCCGCAAAATGAACGAAGGAAATTACGATGCGATTATACTTGCTGCGGCCGGATTGGAAAGGGTAAAGTGGAATGGGACGATCACGCAATTTCTTCCGGTCGAGATCAGTGTCCCGGCCGTCGGGCAAGGCGCACTGGCGATCGAATGCCGTACGGATGATGCCGAGACGCGGGCATTGCTGGCGAAACTCGATCATCTGCCAACCCGTTTGGCGGTAACGGCGGAACGCGCCTTTTTAAACCGGTTGCAAGGCGGCTGCCAGGTGCCGATCGGCGGATATGCCACCATCGATGAAGCATCTGGTGAACAAGCGCCGCGGATTACACTGACCGGATTGATTGCCGATCCAGATGGAACGCAAATCTTTACACATACAGAAACCGGTGTCGATCCTGAGGCATTGGGACGAAAAGTAGCGGAACACCTGTTGGCTGGAGGTGCCGGAGAGGTACTGGCCAAAGTATTGGAGGAGAACTAAGCATGGGCAAAGGGAAAGTCTATCTTGTCGGAGCAGGACCTGGTGATCCAAAACTGATCACGGTTCGTGGTCTGGAAACAATCAAACGGGCGGACTGCATCGTATATGACCGGCTGGCCAGTCCCCGACTGCTCTCCCACGCAAAACCGGACGTCGAATTGATCTATTGCGGGAAATTGCCGGACCGGCATACGTTGACCCAGGAAGAGATTAATCAAGTATTGGTGGAAAAAGCTCTCGAAGGCAAAGTGGTCACTCGCTTGAAAGGGGGCGATCCTTCCATCTTTGGACGTGTCGGCGAAGAAGCGGAAGAACTGGTCAAGCATGGCATTCCGTTTGAAATTGTTCCCGGCATTACTTCCGGCATCGCTGCCCCAGCCTATGCGGGGATTCCGGTCACTCACCGCGATTTTAATTCCTCGCTGGCGATCGTGACAGGGCATGAACGACCGGAAAAAACAGAATCAAGCATCAATTGGCCACACCTTGCCACCGGAGTGGAAACGATCATTTTCTACATGGGCGTTGGCAATCTGCCGTTCATTTGCCAGCAGTTGATTCGTTACGGCCGATCCCCGCAAACACCGGTTGCGCTGATTCGCTGGGGGACGACGATCGAACAGCAGACCGTGGTCGGTACGCTTGAAAATATCGTGCAGAAGCGGGAAGAGGCAGGATTGAGCAATCCGGCGATCATCATTGTCGGGGAAGTCGTAAAACTGCGCGAAAAACTGCAATGGTTCGAACAGAAACCGCTGTTTGGCAAGCGTGTCCTGGTCACCCGTGCCCGCAGTCAGGCCAGCGAACTTTCCGAGCAAATCGCCGAACTCGGCGGAGAACCGATCGAATTTCCGCTAATCAAGATGGTTCCGCCCAAACGGCAGGAGGAGTTGGATCAAGCGCTGCGCAATTTGTCGCAGTTTGACTGGGTGATGTTTACCAGCACGAATGGCGTAGCTTTTTTCTTCAAGCGGTTGCGTGAATTAAAACTGGATATTCGCCAGCTGCGGGCCAAAATTGCTGCGGTTGGTCCGAAGACAGCCGCTGCCTTGGAGGAAAAGGGGCTGGTCGTGGAAGTGCTGCCTGGTCAATTCCGGGCAGAAGGTTTGCTGGACAGCCTGCGGGACCAGTTGCATGCCGGAGAAAAAGTGTTGCTGCCGCGGGCTGATATCGCACGCGAGACGCTGCCGCGCGAATTGACCCGACTCGGTCTGGAAGTGACGGAAGTGGATACGTATGATACGGAGATTGATGCGGAGAACGCCGAGGAAACGCTGGAATTGCTTCGTCAAGGGGCGATTCAGATCATTACCTTTACCAGTTCGTCCACGGTAAAAAATTTCGTGCAGGCGCTTGGCGAGCAAAACCTGGAATTGCTGAAGGGCGTTAAAATCGCCTGCATCGGGCCGATTACGGCGGAAACCGCCAACGCACTAGGTTTAACTGTCGATGCAGTGGCCAAGGATTATACCATACAAGGTTTGATCGATATTTTGTAAAAGGGAAGCTGGAGGAGAAAACATGACACTCAAATTTGCCAGACACCGTCGTCTTCGCACAACTGCCGCTTTGCGCAGTATGGTTCGGGAAAATCACGTACATGTGAATGATCTGATTTATCCGCTGTTTTTTGTAGAGGGAACCAATAAAAAAAATGAGATTCCGTCCATGCCGGGCGTTTATCAATTCTCGCTCGACCGATTGGGAGAAGAACTGGATGAAATCGTCAGCCTGGGCATCAAATCCGTGCTTGTCTTCGGGATTCCGGAGCACAAGGACGATTGCGGCTCGGAAGCTTACGCAGATACCGGGATTGTGCAAAAAGGGATTCGCGTAATCAAGGAGCGCTATCCGGAACTGGTCGTGATCGCTGATACATGTCTGTGCGAGTATACCGATCACGGGCATTGCGGAGTCGTCCATGACGGTTATGTCGACAACGACGAATCGTTGGAACTGCTGATCAAAACAGCCGTCTCCCAGGCGAAGGCAGGAGCGGATATTATCGCTCCGTCCAATATGATGGACGGTTTTGTCGCTGCTATCCGCGCTGGTCTCGATGAAGCAGGGTTCCAAAATATTCCGGTGATGTCTTACGCGGTGAAATATTCGTCTGCCTATTATGGCCCGTTCCGCGATGCGGCCAACTCTGCGCCGCAATTTGGCGACCGGAAAACGTATCAAATGGACCCGGCCAATGCCCGCGAAGGATTGCGGGAAGCAGCGTCCGACGTGGAGGAGGGCGCCGATTTTCTTATCGTCAAACCGGGCATCGCTTTTATGGATATGCTGTACCGTCTGCGGGAAACGTTCCATTTGCCGATGGTTGCCTATAACGTCAGTGCGGAATATTCGATGGTCAAAGCGGCTTCTGCTAACGGCTGGATTAACGAGCGGGAAATCGTCATGGAAACGATGCTTGGATTCAAACGGGCCGGCGCTGATTTGATTATTACCTATCACGCCAAGGATATCGCAAAATGGTTGCGAGAAGGAGGGTATTAAGATGTCAGTTGACTTGATGGATGCGCTCGACAAAGAGATATTGGACGCCGTACAGAAAGATATTCCGTTGGTGGCCGAACCTTACAAGGCGTTGGCTGAAAAAATCGGCACGACCGAAGAGACATTGCTGGAGCGCCTGCGCGGGATGAAAGGCGATGTCATCCGCCAGATGTCGGCGATTTTCGATACCAAGGCGCTCGGATACAAATCAAGCCTGGTCGCTGCCCGGATCGCTCCGGAGAAACTCGATGAGATGGCGCGAATCTTTAATCAACATCCCGGGATTACACATAATTACAAACGCAACCATGACTTCAACCTCTGGTTTACCATTGCGGTTCCGCCGAACAGCCGCTTTGGGCTGGAAAAAACCGTGGAAATTCTCGGCGAGATGGCGCAAGTCGAGTCCATTCGGATTTTGCCGACCTTGAAGTTGTTCAAAATCGGCGTACAGCTCGACGTGAAAAAAGAAAGTGAAGCAAACGACAAAGCAGCGCCCAATTACACCGAAGAGATGCGTCAGGCGGCAATGCAAATCCCGTTGACTGAGACGGACATCAAGGTGATTCTGCAGTTGCAGAAAGATTTGCCGTTTGTCTCCCGTCCGTTTGACGATTGGGCGAAAGAAATCGGCATCAGTACGGAAGAATTGCTGGAACATGCGAACACACTGGTCAGCAGAGGTCAGATGCGCCGCTTCTCCGCGGTGCTGAACCATCGCAAGGCCGGTTTCCGCGCCAATGGCATGGGGGTTTGGAATGTACCGGCTGATCAGGCTGACGAGATCGGCCTGAAAATGGGCAGCTTCCGCGCCGTCAGCCATTGCTACTTGCGTCCGACCTATCCCGATTGGAAATACAACATTTTTACGATGGTGCATGGCCGGGATATGGAAGAATGCGAAGCGATCCTGCAAGCGATTGAGGACGAAACAGGCATTACCGATCGCATTGTGCTATACTCAACCAAGGAATACAAGAAAACGCGTGTGTCCTACTTCACGCCCGAAATCTATGAATGGGAAGAGAAAGTGGCTGAGCAGTTAGGGCTCTAAGCCGTTGTTTACAAATGAAAAGCGCTTGTTTGCGGGAAGACAAACAGGCGCTTTTTTTAAAAAATGTTTCGATATGTGATGAGGTGATTGTGAATGCAACACGATAGATCAAACAAGCTGTTCGCAGAAGCGCAACACTATATTCCCGGCGGTGTGAACAGTCCGGTTCGGGCATTCAAAAGCGTAGGCGGCGACCCGGTTTATATTGAAAAAGGAGCAGGTTCGCGCATCTATGATGTCGATGGCAATACATATATCGATTATATTGGTTCCTGGGGCCCGTTAATTTTGGGTCATGCCCATCCGCAGGTGATTGAAGCGGTTCGCGAGGTCGCCTTGTTGGGAACCAGTTTCGGAGCGCCAACGGAGAGGGAAACCGAGATGGCCAAACTGGTGGCAGAAATCGTTCCTTCGGTGGAAGTGGTTCGTATGGTCAACTCCGGTACAGAAGCGACGATGAGCGCGCTGCGGTTGGCTCGCGGCTATACGAAACGCGACAAGATTCTCAAATTTGAAGGGTGTTATCATGGGCATGCCGACAGTTTGCTGATCAAGGCCGGTTCCGGCGTCGCCACGCTCGGCTTGCCGGATAGCCCGGGTGTGCCGGAAACGATCGCCGTGAATACCATCACGATCCCGTATAACGATCTGGACAGTTTGCGGTTGGTCTTTGAAAAATTCGGCAGGGAACTGGCTGCAGTCATCGTTGAACCGGTCGCCGGCAACATGGGCGTCGTGCCGCCGCAACCGGGATTTTTGCAAGCGTTGCGCGAAATTACCGAGCAGCATGGCACGCTGTTGATTTTTGATGAAGTGATGACCGGTTTCCGCGTCGCTCGCGGCGGTGCCCAGGATTTATACGGCATCACGCCGGATCTGACAACAATGGGCAAAGTGATCGGCGGCGGACTGCCGGTGGGGGCCTACGGCGGCAAACGGGAGATCATGCAGCAAATTGCCCCGGCCGGACCGATCTATCAAGCGGGAACGCTTTCCGGAAACCCGCTGGCAATGGCTGCCGGCCTGGTTACCTTGCAGCTGTTGGGCGAGCCTGGCGTCTATGAACAGCTGGAGCAGCGTTCCCGCCGATTGGCGGAAGGATTGGCCGAAAATGCCCGCAAATTCGGCTTGCCGCACACGATTAACCGAGTAGGTTCGATGGTATGCATGTTCTTTACCGAAACGCCGGTAATCAACTATGATACAGCGAAAACCGCCGATGTAGAGCTTTTCTCGCGCTATTTCCGCAACTTGCTGGAAGAAGGCGTCATGATTCCGCCGTCCCAGTTTGAAGGAATGTTCGTTTCGTTGGCGCACAGCGAGGATGATATTGAGCAGACGATCGAAGCCAGCTATCGGGCGATGAAAGCATTATAAACGCAGCGATGTCAAGCACCCTGGAATGATTCCCGGGGTGCTTTTTTCGCAAAAGGAGGGAGAACCTTGCAGACTCTGGTCAACGAAGTGATCGAATTGACCAGCCAAGCTGGCGGCACCTGGGGCATCGTCCTGGAAAATGCAGACACGGGCTGCCGGTGGGGCACGAATGAACAGCTGCCGTTCATCGCGGAAAGCGTCATGAAATTGCCGATCATGGTCGCTGTTTATGCTCTTGCTGAACAGGGCCGGCTTGCTCTGGATGAACAACTCGCGATCAGGCGGGAGGATCGGGTAGGCGGTTCCGGCGTTTTGCAGCATTTGTCGGCTGGGTTGGCCTTACCTGTTCGCGATTTGCTGACATTGATGATCATTCAAAGCGACAATACAGCAACCAATCTGCTGATCGAACGGATCGGTCCAACCGCCATTCAGGAGACGATGAAGCAGTTGGGAATGACGCGGAGTCGTTTTTACCGGAAAATGATGATCTATCCGCAGGATGTGCCGCAAGTCAATTTGTTGACGGCCAGCGACGTCGCCGGTTTGCTGTCCCGGTTGGCCAACAGGACGATATTAGCAGAGAAAAGCTGTACGGAAATGGTTGAGCTGTTAAAAAAGCAACAAGTTTGCAATGGCTTGCCGTCTCTTTTGCCGCAAGACGAAGACTGGCAGCTGGCGCATAAAAGCGGCTGGGACACCGGCAGAATGCATGAAGCCGGTATCCTGTATGTTCGCGGACGGACAATCATCATCTCTGTTTTCTCCGAGGGAGTGGAACACCCGCAAGCGCTAAACACGCTGGGGAGGATTGGAGCGGCCGTCTATCGCTGGGCAAAACATATCGCCAATAAGCAAAACGGAAAGGATGATGGAAATTGAAAAAACAAATGATCGCAAATGGCATCAAGCTGGCCTACCAGGAAGCTGGAAGCGGAGCCCCTGTGTTGTTGCTGCATGGGTTTTGCGGCAGTTCAGCCTATTGGGAGGAAGTGATTCCTTTGCTGGGCCAACATTATCGAGTGATCGCGCCGGATTTGCGCGGTCATGGCGACAGCGATGCCCCTGACGGGGAGTTTTACGGCATGGAACAATTTGCGGAAGATCTGCTGGCGTTGCTCGATCAGCTGAAACTCGATCAGGTGAGCTTGTTTGGCCACTCATTAGGCGGCTACATTACGCTGGCCTTCGCGGAAAAATACCCCAAACGGCTCCGTGCTTTCGGCCTGATTCATTCCACAGCCTATCCCGATGATGAACAGGGAAAGGCGGGCCGCGACAAGGCGGTGCAAACGATTGAACAGCAGGGCATGGAACCGTTCATTGACGGACTCATTCCGCGGCTGTTTGCCCCTGAGCATGTTCAAACGATGCCGGACGCGGTTGAACAGGCAAAACAAATTGGCTTCGCCACTCCCGCTGAAGGGGCGATTCGCACCGCAAAAGGCATGAAACACCGCATTGACCGCAATCATGTATTGCGCTCAGCGCATACACCGGTGTTGTTGCTGGCTGGAGAACAAGACCAAATTATCAGCCGGCAAAAAAGCTTTTCCGTCGCCAGTCCTCATATTCGGCAAGTGTTGCTGACGGCTGTTGGCCATATGAGCATGTATGAAGCGCCGGAAAAACTGACGGAGGAACTTGCAACGTTTTTGGCTGAATAGTCCGTAGGCTCATTCGCCGTTCTCCCAGTCTCGAGGCCGCTTTTTGCCCGCGAAAAAACGAGCTGTCCGTCCATATTTTTTAGTTCTGTTTTTTCCTCTGTTGGAAAAATCTTGTTTACGCTACGCGGTCTCTCTCGCTATAATGGGCGTAATCAGGAAGGAAATGGGGAGAATTTACTACGGGCAAAAGGGGGAAATGGGGAAATGGCAAAAGGAGCGTTTCGTTTGACGACATTGGGGATTGTCATGATTCCGGTTGCGGTAGGAATCAATTTTATCGGAAAGCAGCTCGCGAATACCTTGAACTTGCCGATTTGGCTTGACTCGATTGGAACGATTCTCAGCGCGGTGATTGCCGGTCCATGGATTGGCGCGATCAGCGGCTTTGTCAACAATCTCTTTTTCGGCTTGACAATGGATGGCGGACTCTCGATCTGGTATGGCATCAGCAGCATCGCGATTGCCATGGCCGCCGGCGTGCTCGCTGCGCTTGGATGGTTTCGCTCCTTGCCCAAGGCGATTGTTGCCGGGATCATTGTCGCCATCGTTTCTGCCATTGTCAGTACGCCGATCAACGTGTTGCTTTGGGGCGGGCAAACCGGAAAGGCCTGGGGCGATCTCTTGTTTGGAATGCTGATCGGAAACGGGGTCAATATTTGGCTCGCCTCATTTATTGACGAACTGCTGCTCGATCTGTTCGATAAGGTGGTGGTGGCCGCGCTCGTTTATTTTATAGCGCTAGGCTTGCCGAAACGCCTGACGCAAGGGATTCGCTCCGCCGAGACCGCGGTTCGCAAATAAGCTGACAGGGAAGCAGAGGAAAAGCATGAATACGCCAAGCCTGTATCGCGAACAAAACACGTTTTTTCACAAGCGAATGGACCCGCTCAGCAAACTGTTGCTCGTTTGCTGTCTGTTCATCGATGCTTTTGTCGTCCCGACATTGCCGGGAGCCTGTTTGCTTGCCTTGCTGACGGTCGGCCTGCTCTATTTGGCTCGCGAATTGGGCAGGGCTGTGAAAATTTTGGCCGGTTGCGCCCTGTTGCTGATCAGCATTTTCCTCATTCAGGGGTTGTTTTATCAGAATAATCAAACCGTTCTGCTGCAAGTGGGGCCGCTTTCGTTTTATCGGGAGGGAATCAGCTACGCGTTAAAAATTTCGCTGCGGGTCATCACGATGATCGCCGCTGGAAGCTTGCTGGTGTTGACCACTTCGCCAACCGACTTGCTGGAAGCCTGTGTCCGTCGCGGTGTATCCCCGCGGCTTGCCTATATGCTTGCCGCGATCTTGCAGATCATTCCGCTGATGATGCGGAATGCAGCGAAGATTCAGGAAGCCCAGGAAGCGCGCGGGATGGCCGTTCGCGGCAGTTTGTCGACGCGGTTTCGCGCTTTTTTGCCGTTGCTGACTCCGCTCATTTTATCTTCCTTTGTCAATATCCAGGAGCGGTCGATGGCCTTGGAAGTGAGAGGATTCTCGCTTGGCGGTCCGCGCACGTTTTACCGGTCGGAACCGGTCTACAAGGGAATGCTGCCTGTGCGTTTCGTGCTGATTGGCAGCACCTTGGGAATACTTTGCTGGAGGTTATTCGGATGATACGGATGCAACAGTTTACGTACCGCTATTCCGAGATGGCCCGACCGGCGCTCGAAGGGATCAATCTCGTCATCGAGCCGGGGGAATGTATCGGCTTGCTCGGCAGCAATGGCGCCGGGAAAACAACCTTGTGTTACGCGATCATGGGACTGATCCCGCACTTTTTTCAAGGCGACCTGACTGGTGAAGTGCGCGTAAACAACCAACCGGTAGCGAAAATGGACTTGGCGGCAATGTCCCGCCAGGTTGGCATGGTTTTGCAAAATGCCGCCAATCAGCTGTCAGGGACAAAAATGACCGTGGAAGAAGAAATCGCCTTTGGGTTGGAAAATTTCGCGATTGCACAGGAAGAGATGCGGGAGCGTGTCGACTGGGCATTGGAGATTCTCGGAATTGCCGGGATTCGCAAACGGAACCCGTATCAGCTGTCCGGCGGGCAATTGCAACGGGTGGCGATCGCCAGCGTCCTCGTGTTGAAACCGCAAATCCTGCTGCTGGACGAGCCGACCAGCCAGTTGGACCCGAAAGGAACGGAAGAGGTTTACCAGGTGTTGAGGCAACTGCGCAAGGAAGGGATAACCATCCTGTTGGCAGAACATAAGGTGGAAATGCTGGCTCAATGCTGTACGCGATTGATTGTGCTGAATGAGGGAAAAATAATGGCAGATGCTTCTCCGCATGCCGTGCTCGGTCATCCTTCGCTGCCGGACTGGGGAGTGGAAGCGCCGGTATTCACGCAAGCCTACCAGGCAGTTGTTCAGCCGCATCATGGCGAAAAAGTGCCGATTACATTGCGAGAAACGATAGAAAGGCTGAACCAGTATGAACAAGCTTATCGAGGTTGAGCAAGTCTCGTTTGCATATGAACCGGGAATGAACGTATTGAATCAACTGTCCATCGCCTTCGCTCCCGGTGTGACGGCCGTTCTGGGAGAGAATGGTGCGGGCAAAACAACGCTGATGAAATTGCTCAAAGGGCTGTTGAAGCCGACGGCCGGACGGATCAAAATCGGCGGCCGCGATACACGCCAGTACAGCGCTGCCGAGATCGCCCGTCATGTAGGGATGATTTTTCAAAATCCGGATGAGCAGATTTTTAAAAGCAGCGTATTGGATGAAGTGATGTTTGGCCCGTTGCAGATCGGTCAATCCCCCGCGGAAGCGAAGGAACGCGCCCTGGCAGCTTTGGCAGCGCTCGATTTAAGCGATGTGGAGAAGGAGAATCCTTATGATCTGAGCTATGCAGCCCGTAAACGCATCGGCATTGCCTCGATTCTGGCGATGAATCCGGAAGCGATCATCTTTGACGAGCCGACGATTGCGCAGGACCAGCAAGGGTTGCGCCGGATCGGGCAAATCATGTCCGAATTGAAAGCGGAAGGCAAAACAGTGATCGCTATCTTGCACGATATGGAATTCGCCGCCCGCTATTGTGAGCGAATCGTATTGTTGGCCAGAGGTGGCGTGATTGCCGACGGGCCGCCCGCGCTTGTTTTTGCCAATGATGATTGGCTGCGGCAAGCTGGAGTCAAGGCACCCGGTTTGGTCCGGCTTGGCCAGGCATTGCAGTTAAGCCAGACGACGGTTACGGTGGAACAATTCAGCCAGGCATTTCGGACGGAAAAGCTGCGGGCGGACTAATAGTTGTAAGAATTCTATTAATTTATGGTAATCTTTCAGAAAAAATATGAAATTTTTGCTATACTAACGGTGAACTTATTAAAAAATGATTAAGGGGGAACATGCATTGAAAAAAATGAATCGGACAATCATGGCCCTGTTGACGGGGATTTTGGCTTCTTCCGTTTGGGCAAGTTCTGTTTTGGCCGCACCGCTGCAGCCGGTGAAACATGTCGATTGGATGGTGAAGAAGGCGATCGTCAATGCCAGCGCAGACGGCCAGCTCTATCTTGACCGCAATATTACTTTGGCGGAAGTCGTGACCACCTTGGCCAAAGCGAAAGGATTCAAACCGGAACCGGCCGCAACCGGCAGCAACTGGGCTGCGCCTTATCTGCAATGGGCAAAACAGCAAGGGGCTGTTAGCGATGCGGATATGCAAAACCCAAGCCAACTGCTCTCCGCTGCGAAAGTAACCGAGTTGGCCAAAAAAGTCGGCTATATGCTGCAACTGGACGAGAAAGCGCAAGTCACCCGCGGCGAATTCTTTCAGGCTCTTGGCGATGCCTTGACGACACACATTACAATCGGCCATACCAATGATACGCATGGCCATATCGAGGAAAGCTCGTCCAACAAAGAGTTTGGCTATGCGAAAATTGCGACATTGATCAAACAATGGCGAGCAGAGAACAAAAATTTCCTGTTGCTTGATGCCGGGGACACTTTCCAGGGAACCGTCTTCGTGAACCAATTCAAAGGCGAATCCATTTTGCCAATCCTCAATGCGTTGGACTATGATGTGATGACAGCCGGCAATCACGAGTTTGATTTTGGCTACGAGCAGTTGCTGAAGCTGCGCGATCAATTGCAGTATCCGATTATCAACGCCAATGTGTATAAGCTGGACGGAACCAATTTGCTTGTTCCTACTTATTCCGCTGAAATCGGTGGACAAAAATTTGCGTTCCTCGGTTTTGTTACGGAAGAGACGGCTGTTTTGACCCACCCGGACAACGTCAAAGGGCTTACCTTCAAAAGTCCGGTCGAGGTGGCCAAAGCTTTGGTTCCCGAACTGAAAAAACAGGCTGACCATGTGGTCGTCGTTTCCCATGTGGGCATTGACGTAGACCGGGAAATTGCCAAAAATGTTAATGGCATCGATTTGATCGTTGGCGGTCACTCGCATACCCCGCTGCGAACGCCTGAGCTGGTCAATGGTACTTACATCGTACAGGACTGGGAATACGGCAAATCATTGGGCCGGGCAGACTTGTACTACTATGGCAAGGAACTGGTCGGATTTAGCGGCGGACTGCTGGAATACGATGAGGCGGTCAAAGCTGATCCGGAAATCGAGCAAATGGTGAAAGAGATCGTTGCTAAAGTCGACGAAGCGATGAATGTTGTGATCGCCAAAACGGAAACTGATCTTGATGGCGACCGTGAGCTCGTGCGCAAACAGGAAACCAACATTGGCGATTTTATCGCTGATGTGCTGCTGAAACGGACACAATCGATCGCCGGTCATGAAGCCGATCTGGCCATTACCAACTCTGGCGGCATCCGCACCCAAATCAAGGCGGGCGATATCACCAAAAAAGATTTGTACTCACTCGTTCCTTTCCCGAATACGTTGGTCGTGATCGAAGCGACAGGCGAGGAAATCAAACAAGCGCTGGAAAACGGCGTCAGCCAAATTGAGCAAGGGGCTGGACGCTTCCCGCAAGTAAGCGGCCTTTCTTTTACCTTTGATCCGAAAAAACCGGTCGGCCAACGGGTAGTCGAAGTAAAAGTAGGCGGTCAGCCGCTTGATTTGAAAAAGACGTATAAAGTGGCCACCAACGACTTTATGGCAGTAGGCGGAGATGGCTATGAAACGCTGAACAAACCGGCGTTCAATACCGGCTTTACCATTTACAATCTGCTGGAAGAAGAAATTATGAATCTGAAAAGCTTGAATTTGAAAACAGACGGACGCATTACCGAACTGAAATAAGCGGCCCGAAACGAAAGAGCACTGCAGAGTGCTCTTTTTTTGTTGCGTTCTGGCCGGAAAGAGCAGTTCTTTTTTTGCGCTTCTGTCCATAAAGTATAGAGAAATGTTCTGTACTCGAAAGGAGGAGCAAACGTGGCTTTTCAGGATGACTTACTTTCGTTTCATATTAAAGAGACGGTTTTCCTTTCATCGGATAAAGCTGGTATTGCGCAATTGAAAGAGTTGGAATTGTTGCCAGTAGTGGAAATCATCCAAGGAAGCGAAGAAATTTCCATTACCGGTTGGTTGCATTTGAATGGCAAATATGAGCCGACGAGGAGCGCCAATAAAGGGGAAGCGGGCGGATCGGATACCTTGGTTTCGGCTCTTCATTTCAGCCCCTTTTCAATAGAACAAAATCAGACAAGCGATTTCCTGTTTCAGTCTGAATTGGCAATCTCCCATCGGATACCGGTCAATATTTCCATACCGGTGAAGCGAATCGAGTTGCTGGAAAATGTTTATGCCATCATTGACGGTTTTGACTACCAAGTGGAAAGTGCCAATCAGCTGAAAATCATGGCGGAGTTGAAGATTGCCGGCATCCGTTTGCGCGAGGAAACTCCAAAAGCAACGGAAACGGCACCAGCGGAAGAATGGGAATTCGTCCATGTTGCCGATGAACAACAAGCGGAGCGGCAAATAACTTCGCTGGAGGATATTGAACGGAAATTGACAGCGATTGAACAGGAATTGGATCAGCAACAGTCCCGCTATCAGGAACAATCCGACGAGTCCGGCATTCATATCCCTGCTCCTTATTACAGCGGGGGCAATCAGTTGAACTTTCCCGTTATGAACGGGTTTGCTGCCCAATCGAACTCAGAAGCGCAGCAGGAGGAGCGGAACGATCGACAAGAGCGTTTTGGCGACATCAGCTTTGCTTCCGACTCGCTACCCAGCAATCGAGAAAGTTCACAGCCGGGTCAACAAGCGAACGTTGAACCGGCAAACTTTTCAGATCCTGCTGATCGGGCTATCCATGCAAACTATTCGGCAGAGGACGCGAATGAAGCGGAACAGGCGTGGAACTCGGCAGACAACGTGGGATCGGCTGAACAGACAGAGCGGAGAGAATACGCAGATCCGGTACAAAACGCAGAGCCGGCACGAAGCATAGAGCCGGCACGAAACATAGAGCCGGTGCGAGCGAAAGACGATGATGTCCAGGCGGAGGAGACAGTTGAGCCCGCGCAAATGACTGCTGACAGCGTCCCGGTGACGGCGGAGGCAACCGCCAACAGCGACCAGACTGCCGAAGCAGCCGCTGAAGCGGAGGAAGCCGAACAGATTATGGCCGCCCTGGAAGCGGAAGAAATGCGCGAAGCGGCAGAACAAGCGGAGGCTGCGGAAACACTCGCTGCCGTGGACGATCAGACGGCCGCACTCGAGGAAACAATTGCGGAAAAAAAGGAATTAAAAGTGGCGATCAGTTCCAAGGCTTCTGCAGAAGCGAAAGAGTCGCTCAATCTAACCTCGATTTTCTCCGGCAGCAGACGTGCGCAAGCGACAACCGAACCGCAACAACAAGCGCAAGCCGAGGGGGAATCCGATCCGTCCGCCCAGTCCGCCAGTCCGTCAACCGCGGAAGCTGTCAGCAATTTAAGCTCATTTGTCAAATCAAATGAGGAACGCTTTAGCAAAATGCGCTTATGTATTGTTCAACGCAATGAAACATTGGAAACGATCGCTTCGCGTTACGCTTTGCCGGTCTCCAAAATTTTGGAAGTCAACCGTTTGGCATCGGACAGACTTGAAGAGGGCCAAATCCTCTACATCCCTCAATAAGGCGAAGGGGTGGGCCATATTGAACAGCGTAAGAGTCGATCTCCGCTCTGTTTTAAAAAACTATAAGGCCCGGGTCATTCAGATCAAACAAGTCGATGATTATTATTTGCTGGAAACAAACCGTGGCCGGAAACAATTGCAAATCTGGCCGCGCGTTGATTTGTTAAAATGGTCCTTTGAATGGCGCGAACGGCTCGCCCGGGCTGGCATTCGGGAAGTCGAACGGTTTATCCGTACCCGCGATGCCAAACCATTTGTCGTGGCAGAAAAACTGGGATTCGTCCTCGTTGACCATCTGGAAGGGGCTCAGCCTTTTCAACTTTCCACTGCGCTTGTTCAAGATACGGGTCAACGAATCGCTCATCTGCATCTCATTCTCAAGGAAACCCAACAGTTTTTTCCGGTTGATCTGCTGGCGAAAGAACAGCTGATGGCGATCGCTGAGGCAAAACGGGCGGCCGATTTGCAAGATGAGCTCATAGCGGTCCAATCCAATCGGGGGGCTGCCTGGTTGTTGGAACAATTCAGGCCGCTGCGGGAACGTATGGAGAAATGTGTGGAATTGCTGCAACAACTGGAGCTGGATCCAGAAGGGCTGATCGTCAGCCATCGACAGCTGGGGATTCACAATTGGTGCTTGGTGGAAGGAAAGCCTTACTTGCGAGGGTTCAATCGGACACCAATCTCTATTCAGCACCGGGATGTCGCCAGCTTTTTGCGGGAGCTTTATGTGCAAAGCGGCTCAATGGAACTCGTCTCCGCTTTTTTGGATGGTTATGAAACGATCAGACCGCTGCGTTATGATGAATACAAACTGATCATCGCGTTATTGGTCTATCCGCGGGAGGTTTGGGAGCAACTTCAAAAATCTGCCGCTGTCGTCATCAGCGGAGCCGTCGCCGACACTTGGGCTGACGATTTGCAGGCGGTGCTAGAGCGACAGTGCGCATGGGATCAGATGATTGTGCAACTTGCCTATCGGGCAGAACGGACAAGGGGCGTGAAGACAGGTGAGCAAATTTGATGATATTTATCCCTTGTTTCAAGAATATGATATGTTTGCGCAAACCATCGAGGTGATCAAGCAGCCGAATGTATACAAAGCGATGACACCATACGGTTCATTCGTTTGCAAGCGGTCAACGGCTCCCGCCAATCGTCTTGCTTTTGTCGGCAATGCACTGCATCATTTGCACCAACGCGGTTGGGATGGTGCAGTGCTTCCGGCTTTGACCAAGTATAATGAACCGTTTGTCCAACGCGGGGAATCGACATACTACCTGACGGCGTGGCTGCCGCAACAAGTGCCTCTTGCCCAATGGCCGGAACTGATGGCCAGACGGCTGGCGGAACTGCATCAGCTCTCGCAAAACTATCGCTTTGATGATCCGCGTCAGGTGGAACCGCTGATTGAATCAATGCTGGCCAAATGGACCCAGTGGCTGGAACAAATGAAAAACTGTCTGGAGATTGCCCGTGGACGCACCTATCCATCACCGGTCGATGTTGTCTTTCTGGCCAATGAACCTTTCCTTGCCGAAGCGGCGGCTACATCCATTCAATTGTTGCGGGAATGGAAAGAACGGCACAGGACGCACGCGCATTTCCGGCTGTCGATCAATCACGGTTCGCCTTACCCGCCTCACTTGCTGCTCGATCGTACGGGAAGCGCCCGTCTGATCAATTTCGACCGGGCACGCTATGATACGCCTACCCGAGATCTTACCTTGTATTACCGAACCTATTTTCAGCAAATTGGCGATGAAGAGGAAGCTTCGCGCTTGTTCGAACAATATACCAACATTTTTCCGCTGCGCCCGGAGGAAACAGACTTGCTGGCGATTTTTCTCCATTATCCGGAGCGGATCATGCGGGATATCGAGGGCTACTACCTGCAGAAGCAGGGATGGAGCGAATTATACGCCGTCAACCGCTTTGAAAAAGATATCGACCGTTTTATGCGGATGAGTCGCTGGATACGGCATACATTTTAACGGGGAAGACGTCTCAATGATCGTTGAGGCGTTTTTTTGTTTGATTTGCGACGGAATGTTTCGTTACACCCATTCCATATAAATGGCAACATAAGCGACCGCCAACAAACCGAGCAACACAACGTCAAATGTCGTGGGGAGCAGCATGGTGCGGATAAATTGAAATACAATCAAAGGAAGCAAAATTTGCCTGCAAAAAAATTTGATACGCAAATAAGTGGGATGGTACTTCCAGCGGAAATTCATGCCCATTCACCTCGTTTCAGCATATGCGACCCGAGCTTGGGATGTTCGCGAAAGTTTCAGCCAACGCTTTTTGGGGAAAAGAGAGGGAAAGTAAAATTCTTCTGGCAAGCGAGATCATTCGACTGAGGTATAATGACATGGATGAGTATAGAGTAAAGTTGGAAAAGTGGAAAAACGATTATGGCAGGCTTTTTGCGGGCAGCAGTGCAACGACGCCGCATCTGATGTCCAAGGGGCTGCTGTCGCATATTATCGAGGAGATGGTGAACGGCTGGTATGAAAGAATGCATGGACTGGCCTCGCTGACTGTCACGATCAGCGATTGGGACGGCGCAGTGATTTTGCAAAAACAACGTAAAGCTGCGGAGGTCACTGTTCCTGTCTGCCGTTTGCGCGAGCGATTTTTTGGCCAATCTTCCCAGGAGGCAAACCATGGCTCGTTTCTTGTGGAAGTGGCGGCAGAGACGAAGAGCCAGGACGAGCAAACGCAACAATTGGAGCAAGCGCTCGTACAGGCAATTGCTCTGCATATCCGCGGACTGTTGCTGCAAAGCATCGAAAAACGGACTTCGCTGGAACTCAAAACAATCCAGCAGGCGCTGCAAATGGCTGGGCAAATTCAGGCTTCCTTCATTCCGCACGAGCGATTGACCCTTCCCTCCTTGCAGGCAAAGGTCGTTTACTTGCCCGTTACCTATGTGGGTGGAGATTATATCGATTTTGTAAAAATGAATGAGCAATACAGCTGCTTTCTTGTTGCCGACGTCTCCGGGCATGGTCTGCCGGCGGGCATGCTGATCACGGGAATCCGCAGTTGTTTTCGGTCGGTTGCCCAAAGCTGCCACTCTCCTGAGCAAATCTTGCAAAAGCTCAATGAATTGCTCTATGAAGATTTGGCGAAGGCGCATGCGTTTGTGACCATGTTTGTGCTTGTCTTTGATCATGTCAATCGTCTGTTGAAAATGAGCAGGGCCGGACATCCGGAACCGTTATATTTTTCCCGTTCGCAGCAAAAAGTGTTGTCATGCTCGGCCGGGATAGGCATGGGCTTGAAAAAGGAAGCCGTATATGTTCTTGATGTACAACAGTTGGAAGAAGATTGCACGGTGCTCGTCTATACCGATGGCTTGTTGGATTTGGAGCGGGACGATGCCGCCGGCAATCCCGCCAACTGGTTGTCACATTTCGCACAGGTGATTTATCCGCAGGAAAAGAGCGAGAACGACCGGGTGGAAGCAATTGAGCAAAATATCCGTCAGAGGATTCGGCAAAAGAAACAGAATGACGACATCGCCGTCCTCATCCTCGATATTTCTTTCAGTTAGCGGAAGAAAGGAACGAAATTACATGCTGTTGTGTGATCAGTGTCCGGAAAATCCAGGCTGTACAAACTGTCTTGATGGGCTGAAGGCAAACGGTATGGGAAAAAAAGTAATCCCGCCGAGGCCGATAACGGCGACTCATCTCGCTTCAGGAGCAAAACTGAAAGCAGAGTTACGAGCGGTGAGCCGGCTGACCATTGGTTTGCGCACCTACGAAAAATGGCCGCCGGGCCGCTATGAAGTGGAACTTTCCGCCGATTACCGCATTATCGGCAGCGCGGGTCCGAGTCTGGACAAGCAGTGTTATATCGTGCTGGATATTGAAAAGGTGTTGCGCAAAGAGGATATTTTGGAACGGCTGTTGCTCGAAGAGTTCCATTCCTGGCATTTGAGCCATGAACTGGAGCCAAGCGCCATTTTGTCAAAGCTCGGTCCGGAAGAAGAAAAACAGCGGGAATTAATCAAGCAAGAACTGCAAAAATTATCGATCCTTCGGCAGTTGCAAAAATTGTATATGTTCGTATGGGAGGATGGCCAGCTCAAATCCCTTGAGGGGGGGCATTCACCCGCGCTCAACGAGATTGGGGAAGCGGCGATTGCAGAAGCGGTCGAAAAGGCGCTCGGCAGCGGCCAGGCAAGACGTGAACAAGTGATGTCCACCAGGCTTCATCAAATATACGATGTGCATGTGTTGCCGCTGAATGAACGAACCTGTGGAGTGGTGATCCTCGATGTTACGGAAGCGGTTGCCGCCGAGCGGGAACGGCAGATGCAAGAGTGGGAGCTGTATCGCCATGTGTTGGCCTTGGTCACCCAAGGCAAGCTCGTCTTGCTGCGGGATCAGCAAATGTACCAGATGATAAAAAAGGCAACGCACTGCTTCACGCAGCGAATTGACCAGCCAACCGATCTGGCCGGATTGCGGCAAAAACTGCGCGAGTCGTTGGAACGGTTTGCCTTCGCTTCCCAACGCGTGCTTCCGTTTATCGTAGCGGTGAACGAGGCCGCTTCCAATATGCTCAAGTATGGCAATGGCGGCGTAATTGACTTGTATTGGTCGGAACAGGAACAAAAATGCTGCGTCGTTGTACTGGATCAGGGACTTGGCATGGTTTTGGAAGAATTGCCGAAGCTGACCTTGCAAAAAGGATACTCGACTCGTCAATCAATGGGAGCGGGCTTTCAGGTGATGCTGCAGTACTGCGACAAGGTCGGATTAAACAGCTCGGTCTTTGGAACCAGAATGGTGTTGGAGATTGTTAGGAAAAAACGACCAGTTTGAGACACTTCTTCCGGTGGTATTAAGACAAGGGGATCGAAAGTGCGTGCTTGATTCAAGTCGGGGAAAGGAGGTCGAACCATGGACTTTCAGCTAGAGGAAAAGGGTCAATTGGTGACGATTTTGTTAGCGGGTGAACTGGACATGTCAGTCAGTGAACAGTTGGGTCAATTAGTTCGCACACAGGGCCGGCAGCATGAGCGGATTGACATCGACTTCGCAGCCGTCTCCTTTGTCGATTCTGCAGGGATCGGCAGTATTTTCTTTGCGGCAAAAGAGTTATTGGCCAATGGGAAACAGGTGGAGATCATCAATATCCAGGAAGAAATTTACGATATTTTGCAAGTGCTCGGGTTTGGCGAAGCACTTGGTCTCACTTTGAGAAAAGCGAATTAAACCATAATCGGTTTGACTGGGAAAGAGCGATTCGTATATAATATAGCGTAGATTTTCAACTGAATGAGCAGACCAAAAACGTCGAATGGGAAGAGTAAACAAAGCTGCCTTGGCAGAGAGGGAGAATCGAAACGCTGCGAGATTCTCTAAGGCACAGGTTTTGTTGAAGGTCGCCCAGGAGTTGTTTCGGCGAGCACGAAGGATTGGCGGCTGATTGTCGCATCCGGAGTGGGTAGTCGGGACCGGCCGCAGCCGTTATCTGAATGATGAGTGGGCATGCAGGGGAAGACCCGCAAACTGCATGCTAACAAAGGTGGTACCGCGAAAATAACCCTTTCGTCCTTTGGGATGGAGGGTTTTTTTATTTTCCTTAATCGTTTTCAAGAGAGGGTAAGCCAAAAAGGAGGTTTTTCAATTGTCAACGGAACAACAGCAGGAACTGGAAAATGTACTGCCAAAAAATTTCGATCCGAAAACGGCGGAAGCCAAATGGTATCGCTATTGGATCGAACAGCAGTTTTTCAAGGCGGAGCGCGATCCGCAGAAAAAACCGTACACGATTGTCATTCCCCCGCCAAACGTGACGGGGAAATTGCACTTGGGCCATGCGTTGGATACGACTTTGCAGGATATTCTGACCCGCACCAAACGGATGCAAGGGTACAGTACACTGTTCCTGCCGGGGATGGACCATGCCGGAATTGCGACCCAGGCCAAAGTAGAAGCCAATCTGCGTGAGGAAGGCATTTCCCGCTATGATCTGGGGCGTGAGAAATTCCTGGAAAAGGTTTGGGAATGGAAGCATGTATACGCCAATCATATTCGTGAGCAATGGGAAAAACTGGGCCTTGCGCTCGACTACACCCGCGAACGTTTTACGATGGATGAAGGATTGTCCCGTGCCGTGCGGGAAGTGTTTGTCCGTCTTTATGAAAAAGGATTGATTTATCGCGGAAACCGGATTATTAACTGGGACCCGGTTGCTCGAACCGCGCTGTCTGACATTGAGGTCATTTACAAGGAAGTAAAAGGAGCGCTGCACCACCTGCGCTATCCGTTGGTCGATGGCAGCGGCTATATCGAAGTGGCCACCACCCGGCCGGAAACGATGCTGGGGGATACTGCAGTGGCGGTGCATCCCGATGATGAACGCTACAAACATCTGGTGGGCAAGTATGTCGTGCTGCCGATTGTCGGACGGCACATACCGATTGTCGCCGACGAGTACGTTGACCCAGAATTTGGTTCTGGCGCCGTCAAAATTACTCCGGCTCACGATCCCAACGATTTTGAAGTCGGTTTGCGTCATAACTTGGAACAAATCGTGGTCATGGATGAAACCGGGACGATGAACGAGCAAGCTGGGCCGTACCAAGGTCTGGACCGGTTCGCCTGCCGCAAGCAAATCATTAAAGACCTCACGGAACAAGGCGTGATGTTCAAGATTGAGGAACATATCCATCAGGTCGGACACAGCGAGCGGACCGATGCGGTTGTAGAGCCGTATTTGTCAACCCAATGGTTTGTCAAAATGCAGCCTTTGGCTGATCAAGCTTTGGCGAGCGCGGCCAGCGAGCAGAGCGTCAAGTTTGTGCCGGAGCGTTTTAAAAATAACTATTTGCGCTGGATCGAAAATATTCGTGACTGGTGTATTTCCCGGCAATTGTGGTGGGGCCATCGAATTCCGGCCTGGTATTGCCAGGATTGCGGCGAGATGGTTGTCTCGCGGGATGATGTCAGCGAATGTCCGCATTGTCACAGTCACCGGCTCGAGCAAGACAACGACGTGCTCGATACGTGGTTCAGTTCGGGATTGTGGCCGTTTTCCACATTGGGCTGGCCGGATGAGACGGAAGACTTCAAGTATTTTTATCCGACCAATGTGCTGGTTACCGGCTACGACATCATTTTCTTCTGGGTGGCGCGCATGATCTTTACCGGTTTGGAGTTTACCGGGCAAAATCCGTTTGAGACCGTGCTGATTCACGGCATCATCCGCGATTCAGAAGGACGGAAAATGTCCAAGTCGCTCGGGAATGGCGTTGATCCGATGGAAGTCATTGAAAAGTATGGCGCCGATGCGCTTCGGTTTACGCTGGCAACCGGAAACTCGCCAGGCAATGACCAACGCTTCTATTGGGAAAAAGTTGAGTCAAACCGCAATTTTGCAAACAAGATCTGGAATGCCTCCCGCTTTGCTTTAATGAACCTCTCAGGCTTCCGCTACGAGGACATTGATTTGACAGGCGAACTGAACATTGCCGACAAATGGATCCTCTCCCGCTTGCAAGCAACAATTGCGGATGTGACCAGATTGATCGATGCCTATGAATTCGGTGAAGCCGGACGCGTCTTGTACAACTTTATCTGGGATGATTTGTGCGACTGGTACATTGAGATGGCCAAACTTCCGCTATACGGCGAAGATCCGGCTGCCAAGAAAACAACCCAATCCGTACTTGTTACAGTGCTCGATCAAACGTTGCGGTTGCTGCACCCGTTCATGCCATTTATTACAGAAGAAATCTGGCAAGCTCTGCCGCATCAGGGAACGAGCCTGACGATTGCGCAGTGGCCGCAAGTTGACCAGCAATGGCTGAATCCGGACGCGGAAGCGGAAATGGGCTTGTTGATGGAAGTCATCCGCAGCGTGCGGAATATTCGCGCCGAAGTAAACGTACCGATGTCGAAAAAAATTGAGCTGTTGATCAAGGCGAGTGATCAAGTGACACTGGCACGATTGACGCAATCGAGAGAGTATCTCATCCGTTTCTGCAATCCCGAGCGGCTGGAGATTACCGATCAGCTGACGCCGCCGGAGAAGGCGATGTCTGCCGTGGTAAGCGGTGCGGAATTGTTCCTGCCGTTGGCCGGTTTGGTTGATCTGGAACAGGAAGTGAAACGGTTGGAGAAAGAACTGGCCACACTGCATGCCGAAGTGGAGCGGATCGAGAAAAAATTGAACAATCCTGGCTTTATTGCCAAGGCTCCGGAAAAAGTAATTGCGGAAGAAAAGGCGAAAATGGCCGATTACATGGAGAAACGGGAGAAAGTGCTCGCTCGGTTGGCTGAATTAAAAGAGGCATGAAAACAAAAAACAGGCATACTTTTAAGAATGGAGTCATAGATGATGGAAGAAGGTTTTTCCACTTATAATGAAGCACTCGACTGGCTGCATGGTTTGCTTCGCTTTGGACAAAAGCCTGGGCTGGAGCGGATGCGCTGGATGCTGGGGCAATTGGGTCATCCTGAGCGGCGTTTGGCTTTTGTTCATGTGGCGGGAACGAATGGCAAAGGCTCGACCTGTGCTTATTTAACCCAGATGTTGCAGGAAGCGGGGTACAGCGTCGGAACTTTTACCTCTCCTTATATCACCGATTTTCGGGAGAGAATTCGCTACAATGGAGCGTTGATTCCGCAGCAAGATCTGTTGTCGCTGGTGAATGAAGTGAAACCGCTCGTCGAGCTTTGCGAGCATGCGACAGAGCACGGTTCGCCAACCGAATTTGAAGTCATCACCACCATTGCAATTTTGTATTATGCCAAAGTGGTTCAGCCTGCTGTCGTGATTTGGGAAACAGGATTGGGAGGAAGACTTGACTCCACCAATGTAGTTGCCCCGCTGTTGTCGGTCATTACGAATGTCGGGCTTGATCATACAGACGTGCTTGGGGACAGCATTGAGTCCATTGCCCGGGAAAAGGCCGGTATCATCAAACCGGGAATCCCGGTTGTTTTGGGAAATATGTTGCCGGAAGCGCTGGCGGTCATGGAGGAAGCGGCGAAAAAGGGCAAGAGCTCCCTCTACAAGTATGGAACACATTACTCGGCAGAACCGCTCGACGCCCAGCTGGGGGAACAACGTTTCCGGTACGAGGGACTCTTCAGACGCACAGCCTCAGAATATCGAATCAGCCTGAACGGCACCCATCAAGTTTATAACGCCGCTTTGGCCGTCATGGTGATCGACTTGTTGCGCGAGTTTTATTCTTATCTTTTGGATGAAGAAGAAATTGCAAAAGGTCTGCAACAAACGAGATGGCCGGGACGTCTGGAAGTCGTCGGGCAGAAACCGTTGATTTTGCTGGATGGTGCCCATAATGTGGAAGGCATGCAAGCTCTGGTCAACAGCTTGCAAGCATTGATCCCGGCACATTCGCGAATCAATCTCTTGATCGCTGGTCTGGCGGATAAACCGTTGGCGGGTATGGCTGCTGCCTGGCGCCCGCTGCAGCAACAGGTGGAACGCGTTTATGTGACTACGTTCGATTTTCCCCGGGCTGCGTCGGCCGAAACCTTGCTGGATTCGTTTGGCGTGGCGGAATGGAACGACTCAAAGCTTCAGCTTGTAGCGGATTGGCATCATTTTTTGCGTACGTGGATGAGCAAACAGGAAGAGCATCAAAATGACGTATTGATCGTCTGCGGCTCACTCTATTTTATCTCTCAAGTGCGCGCAATCTTTCCCATAACGGTAGAAGAGGCAGGTGAATAGGGTGGATCAGGCACAACACGTCCACTTTGTGGGCATAGGCGGTTATGGTATGAGTGCCATCGCCCGCGTCTTGATCGACCTTGGATACAAGGTTTCCGGCTCAGACGTAGCAATGAATGAATTGGCAAAAAAGCTGGCTGCACGTGGTGCCATTGTTTACGAGGGGCATGATGCAAAAAATGTAGACGGTGCAGATATCGTTGTTTACTCCACGAGCATCCCGAAAGAAAATGTGGAAGTGGCTGCAGCGGCGGCGAAAGGTATTCCGGTCATGCACCGTTCACAAATGCTGGCGCAAATCTTGAATGAACGGACGGGAATTGCAGTGGCAGGCGCCCACGGTAAAACAACCACCTCCTCAATGATTGCGCATGTGCTTGAAGAGTGTGGACTTGAACCGACTTTTATTATTGGCGGAGAAATGATGAACGCAGGAACGAATGCCAAAGCCGGAAAAAGTCAGATTGTCGTAGCGGAAGCGGATGAGAGTGATGGCTCTTTCTTGGAATATCGCCCCGTCTATGAAGTGATTACCAATATCGAAGCCGATCATTTGGAGCATTTCGGCGGCGACTTCGCCAATTTGAAACAGGCTTATGGAAAATTCCTTAGCCATCTGCAACAGGAAGGCAAAGCGATCGTTTGTCTCGATGATTGTCATGTAAGACAACTGCTCTCGACCGTTGACAAAACGATCCTTACGTATGCGATTGAACCGGAATTCGCTGATCAGGCCGATTACACTGCCAAGAAGATTGTCTGTGGCGATCGAATGACCAAGTGCGAAATTTGGAAAGGCGAACTGCGGTTGGGAGAACTGATGCTGAATATTCCCGGCAAGCACAATATCGCCAATGCCTTGGCAGCGATTATCATCTGCATGGACCTGGGCGTGGAATTTGCGCAAATTACGGCTGCGCTGGCCAGCTTCAGAGGAGCCAAACGCCGTTTCCAAATTATCGGTGAAATTCGCGATATTCTTGTCGTGGACGATTATGCCCACCACCCGACGGAAATTATGGCCACGTTAAACGGGGCGAGAGCGTCGGGCCGCCGGGTGATTGCGGTATTTCAGCCGCAGCGCTATACGAGAACGCATTTCTTGATGGAAGAATTCAGCCGCGCGTTCCGGGAAGCGGATGAAGTGATCATTACCGATATTTATTCACCGGCGGGTGAGCAAAAGATCGAAGGGGTCTCTTCACAAGTACTGGTCGAAAAAATTCGCAACAACAGCCATCCGGGCGCGCAATATATCCCGACTAAGGAAGAAGTGCAGGAACATCTGATCAATAAAATACGACCGGGCGATCTTGTGCTGACGATGGGGGCCGGGGATATTTGGAAATCGGCCCATTGGCTCGCGGATAAACTGGTCAATTAACCAGACAACATTCTTTGTCGGTCGGGTTATCGGCGCAAATTTTTGGAAGGTCGCCCGCTACCGATTGCATAACGAGAAGACGCGAAGCAAAATCCACTGATCACTCGCTGGATTTTGCTTCTTTTTTATTGATAACCGAGTCATTTGCTTAAAAAAGTTCCGGACTTTTCTGTCATAAGCCTCTTTTTTCGATCGTAAGCTAGTACTACTAGAGTTGGAAGAGCAAGGGAGGTAAACAATGTGGCAGATAAACGGAATAGCCAGATCAGCGTAAAACTGAACGGACAGCAGATGGAATTGAAAAATACACCCCCTGTTGCGGTGCCGGCGCCGGTCGTAACGACGCCGATCGTAAGGAAAGAGGAAACAGAAACGCCGTCGCCAGGCGAGATCGGCAAATCGGAGAAAGATGCTTGGGAACGGCTGCTGGAAGTCCGTACCGACGGTAATCGTATGACAGTCTCGCCTGTCAACGCAAAAACTGAAACAGATCCGAACGATTTCCATGAAGAAATAGATGATGTTGCGGACAAATGGCATTACCGCAAATGGTATCTTTCCAAAAATCCTCTGCTGCAAACGACGCTCACTCTGTTCAGCGCGATTGCAATCGGGCTGATCTTTGGTTTTTTCGTGTTGACCGCTTTCTTGCAAGAACAGTTTTCTTCTACTTATCGCAATGTATTGGACGGAACCTTTCAGTCATTAACCACCTTTACCACTGGCCTGGAACTGCCGGGGGAGAACGCCTCTGTCCCCGATGAGCCGCAACAGACGGAAACCGAGCCAATGAGTCCGCCTGCGCAAACGCAACTGCGGATCAAAGTGGCAGAGCAGACGTTGATGATGGCGCAATTTGGCGTGTTTGCTACAGCGGAAGCGGCGCAAACGGCGATTACCCAACTGGAGCAACAAGGACTGCCGCATATGCTTGTCGAGCAGGAGGGAAAACAATATCTTTATGTTGCGGTCGCTCCGAAACGCGATGATTTGCTAGGATTAGCCAGTTACTTGAAAAACAAAGGAATGGAAGTCTATATAAAAGAGCTAACCATTCCGGAAGTCGAGCGGCCTAATGTCACGGTAACCGCGTCCGCTTCCCAAGAAAGTGCCGGTGGTTTGCAAAATATGTTTGCCACAGGGCTTTCGTTGGTTGGCGATCTCAGTTACTGGTCAGGCAAAATTGGCAATGATCCGAATGCGCAAAAAATCACGGCTGAAGAAATGAATCATCTCAAAGAGCAGCACCGTCAATTCCTTGAGCAGAGCCGGAGCGGTCAGTTTCCGCAAGAGTGGGAACCGTATGTCAATGGAATGATTACCGGTCTTAATCAGGCGATGGCGGCCCAGGAAAAAATGTCGGCAGCGTTGGCCGACAATAAACCGTCACAAGCGGAATCCTATGCTTGGCAAGTGCAAGGGGGCGTTCTGGCCTATTTGCAAAATTATTTAAGCTGGAGCAAACTGTCGTGATCTGACAATGATAAATATTCAAGTGAAACGGTCTCTAAACTTTCCTTGCAGAGACCGTTGTTTTTTTATAAATTTTAACAAACGGCATCAGGGATTGTCTCAACTCTCGGCATTTGCTACACTAATGGTTGGTAAAGAGAATTCCCTTCAATCAATAGAAGGGAAAAGGGATGAGGGTATATATGCGGGGGAAGGAAACCCTGACATTGGTTGTGTTATTGATTGCGGGATTGCTGTTTGGCAGTATCTTGGGGGAAATACTGGGACCATGGTTGCCATTTTTGCAAACAGCAAAAGTAATCACTTGGACTCCCGCTGCAGATTTAGACATCTTGAAGTATGATTTGACGTTTCAGGTAAAACTAAATCTGACAAGTATCGGAGGGCTTGCCCTCGCTTTCTGGATATATCGCAAAATAAAGTAGGTGTAAGTAGAGATGGAAAAGGCAGCAGAGATTATACTGGCTTCCTCTTCACCGAGAAGGCGCGAGTTGTTGGAAACACTGAAGCTTCCCTTCACGATTATGAGCAGTGATGTGGAGGAGACGTTTTCATCCTCGCTGACGCCAGCTGAAGTGGTTGAACAGCTCTCTTTGCGCAAGGCGCGGGAAATTGCCGGGAAAATATCCTCAGGCATTGTGATCGGGGCTGATACGATCGTTGTGCTCGATGGAAACATCCTGGGAAAACCTATGGATGAAGACGATGCCTTTCGAATGCTGACAGCCTTGCAAGGGAGGACGCATACCGTCTATACCGGCGTTGCGCTGATTGAGGCAGCCACGCAAGCGGTTCAGGTCGCGCACAGTGCGACTCAGGTGAAGATGCGCAAAATGACCGACCAAGAGATTCGTGGGTACATCTCTACCAGAGAACCGATGGACAAAGCAGGCTCTTATGCTATTCAAGGGTTTGGGGCAACCCTTGTCGAGGAAATACAAGGCGACTATTTTACTGTCGTCGGTCTGCCCTTGCAGTTAACAGCGAAAATGCTCTCACAGTTTGGCATCCGATTGTTTTAAACGGCAAAGGCCAAGCTTCTTGTTCCGTCTTCCTGTTGTCAGCCTTGCTGTTTCAATAAACATGCGGGAGGCGGAATTTTGCAGGTGAAGTCGTGTAACGAAAAGAAAAAGCGAAACGTCCCTTCTTATGAAATGCCTCGTGAACGTTTACTGCGCTACGGAGCGGCAAGTTTAGCAGATGCCGAACTGCTCGCGATTCTGTTGCGGACAGGTACCGAACACAAAAGCTCGTTTGAATTGGCGCAAACCTTGCTCGCCACGTTTGGCGATTTGCGAGGGCTGGCGCAAGCTTCGACTGAGGAATTAATGCAAATCAAAGGCATTGGGCAGGTTAAATCATTGGAACTGCTTGCCGCAATGGAACTCGGACGGCGAATTACAGCGAAAAGCGTTCTTTCCGCACGCCGGACTTCCATTCGTCTGCCTCGCGATGTAGCTGAGCTGATGATTCCCGAGATGAGTCATCTCAATCAGGAACATTTTGTTTGTTTGTTTCTTAATACGAAAAATCATGTAATTGGCAAGCAGACCATATTTGTCGGCAGCCTGGACGCCTCGATTGTTCATCCGCGTGAAGTGTTCAGGGAAGCAATTAAACGAAGCAGTGCTTCCTTGATATGTTTACATAATCATCCGAGCGGTGATCCATCGCCCAGCCGGGAAGATATCGCAGTTACCCGCACATTGCGGGAAGCGGGGGACTTGGTTGGAATTTCTTTGCTCGATCACATTATTATTGGCGATGGCAGGTATGTCAGTTTAAAGGAACAAGGCTATCTCTAAATGATTGCCGGCGCAGCTATTTGTCTGTCTTGACAAAACGGAAGGAGATTTACTTTATGTTTGGTGGATTTTCTCGTGACTTAGGTATAGACCTGGGCACTGCTAATACACTTGTTTATGTAAAAGGAAAGGGGATTGTTGTTCGTGAGCCTTCTGTCGTGGCGATTCGCACCGACACGAACACGATCGAAGCGGTAGGGAATGCAGCAAAAAGCATGATTGGCCGTACGCCAGGCAATATCGTTGCCGTCCGACCGATGAAAGACGGAGTAATTGCCGATTTCGATACTACGGCAACGATGATGCGATATTTCATCCGCCAGGCGCAAAAAAATCAGGGAATGTTTTCCCGCCGGCCCAGCGTAATGGTCTGTGTGCCATCGGGAATTACCGCTGTGGAAAAACGGGCAGTGGAAGACGCGACCAAGCAAGCGGGAGCCAAAGAGGCGTATACGATTGAAGAGCCGTTTGCCGCGGCTATTGGCGCCGATTTGCCCGTATGGGAGCCGACAGGCAGTATGGTTGTCGACATCGGTGGGGGAACTACCGAGGTAGCGATTATTTCGCTGGGCGGCATTGTAACAAGCCGCTCTATTCGCGTCGCCGGAGATGAAATGGACGAAGCGATCATGCAGTATATCAAAAGACGTTACAATTTAATGATCGGCGAAAGAACGGCGGAGACGCTAAAATTGGAAATCGGGTCGGCAATCGCGCCTGAACATGAGGAATCTGTGGAAATTCGCGGTCGCGACCTCGTTACCGGTCTGCCTAAGACCATTACCGTAACCAGCGAGGAAATTGCTGACGCTCTGTCCGAAACGGTTGCTTCGATCGTAGAAGCGGTGAAGATTACGCTGGAGAAAAGTCCGCCGGAATTGGCGGCTGATATTATGGACAGAGGCATCGTTTTGACCGGGGGAGGAGCCCTGCTGCGCAATCTCGATCGCCTGCTGAGCAAAGAGACCGGAATGCCGGTTCATGTTGCGGAAAACGCGCTGGATTGTGTGGCAATCGGAACGGGACGTGCACTGGAAAACCTCCACTTGTTCAAATCGAAGCACGGCATCACCTCTTCCCGTTCCAAACGGAGCAAGTAATTGGAGGTTAAAAGATGTCGTTCTTCGGAAACAAACGTCTGATTGTGGTATTGATAGGACTTGTCCTGCTAATCTCGCTGGTCGGTTATACATCGCGAGAAAGGGCAAATCTGACTTGGCCGGAAATGTTTCTCAAGGATACAGTAAGTGTCTTGCAGAGCATTTTTTACCGTCCTGCGCAAGTGGTCTCCGGATTGTTTAAAGATATTGGCGACGCGTACAATGTATATCAGGAAAATCGAGTGCTCAAGGCGAATCTGGACCAACTTGCGCAGGTAACGGATGAACTGGAAGCTACCAAGGCGGAAAACCAACGGCTGCGGGCGGCGCTTGATGTGAAGAATACTCAAAGCAGCTACCAGTTTCGGGTTGCAGAGGTGATCGCCCGCAACTCCGACAATTGGAACAATGTCCTCACAATCGACAAAGGCCAGAAGGACGGGATCAAGAAGGACATGGCCGTCATTACGCCAAAAGGTTTGATTGGACGAGTGCAAAGCGTTGCCAACTTTTCTGCGACGGTTGAGTTATTGACCAATGTGGAAAACAGCAACCATGTTTCCGCAAGAATCTTGGCCAAACAAATCGCGAACGGAAAAATCGTATACAGTTACATCAATGGGGTAATTGAAGAATATGATCCGCGAAATCGTCTGTTGATTATGCGGAAGATTCCGTGGGGACAAAAAGTCGAGCAGAATCAATCCGTGGTCACATCCGGAATGGGAGGAGTCATTCCGGAAAATCTCTCGATCGGCAAAGTCGTGAGCGTGCAGGCGGATGATTACGGTTTGACACAGACCGCTTACATTCAACCAAACGCTGACTTCAACGAGATTGACGAAGTGATGGTGGTCGAGAGGGCGTATACGTTGTCACCGAACGGCGATCTTGTTCCGACGACACAAACAAATAATTCGGGTACACCTGTTACACCGCAAACAAAATCAGTGACGCCAGCCAATTCGGTTCCAGCAACAGGTGGGGGAGGTCAGTGATGCCGCGATTGTATCTAACCGCCACAGTGCTGCTTCTCTTTTTGTTGGAAGGTACGGTTTTGCAGGTATTGTCACCAAATGCTTGGGGTCTGTCATGGCTGGCAGTACCCCGCTTTGCACTTGTTACAGTCATCATCCTGTCGATGTTTCTCGGCAGGCGAGAGGGATTGTATTACGGATTGGGCATCGGTTTGCTGCAAGATGTGCTGTATGGCCAAGCGATTGGCGTCTATATGTTGTCAATGATGGTTGCCGGTTATTTCGCCGGATTGGTCAGTTTACTCTTTCACCGCAGCGCGCCACTTGTCTTTGTGACCATCGCTTTGACGCTATTTGGGCATGAATGGTTATTGTACATTTTATTTCGCTTGTTTTCTACCGCTCCCAATGATGTACAATGGATCTTGATCAATCAAATCTTGCCGACGGTTGGACTTAATCTTTTGTTTGCGATCTTGATTTATGCTCCAATGCGTTATTTGTGCGAAACAGTGGAAAAAGGCAGCCGATCGATCGAATAGTCTAATGACAGGCGAAGGGAGGTAGGATCAATTGGGTGAGACAAAAGAGGAAAAATCTCACATTCCGTTCAGGCTTAATGTCTTGTTTTTCATTGTGTTCCTGTTTTTTGCCGCAATTATCTTACGACTTGCCTTTGTCCAACTGGTCGAGGGGGAAGAGTATAAACTCGCTCTGGAAAAATACAGTACGCGCGACTTGCCGATTTCCGCGCCGCGTGGGAGAATTCTCGATGCCAACGGGCAAGTTCTCGTTTCCAATAAACCGGTGTATACCGTTTACTATGTTAAAGAACAAAATCAGGACATTGACGCCAAAACAGAAGAGCAAACGGCTGAAAAGCTGGCAAAAATTCTGACGATCGATGACACCGATACATTCACCGACAAGGAATTGTTGCAGTTGGCGGTTCAGCTCCAGGCAACGCTGCCGGTTGCTCTGAACAAGGCCGAAACGGAACAGCTCATTGGACAATTGACGCCCAAACTAAGCAAGTTGCCGGAAATCGAAGCGATCGACAGCATGTCCGACCTTGATTTGGCGAAGACTGCCTTGTTGCTGAAAGTACGGGTCAAAAGTCCTTTTGACAGCGCCGAGCAAGCTCGTTTGAAAGCGAGTTTGCAAAAGGCGTTGAATAAAAAACCGGAAGAACTGCAAAACTTGTCCGATACCGAACTGCTGCGTTCCGCTTTGCAGGCGAACATCGCGGTGAACATCAAACTAAGCAAAGAGGACCGCGATGACTTGATCAAGGAAAACAAGGCCGTATTGCGCCAATTCCCGCCTGTGGGAGAACTGGCACAAAAATCGGATATGGATCTGCTGCAGTATGCCGACTTTTTTAATCTCGATGTCAAACTTCCGCTAACGGAACAGGAGAAGAAATTCCAATGGCATAAATTAGGGATTTTGAAAGAAATGCGTTCATACGATATCCCCAGCTATATGCCGCGGCGCGTCAAAGAAAACATTAGTGAAAATGAAATGTTTAAAATTGAAGAAAGACGCACGGAGCTGCCGGGGATCAGCGTGAAGCTGGAACCGATGCGAAAAATATACAATGATCCGGATGGCAGTCCATTTGGCACGCATATTTTGGGCTATACAAATGCGATCAGACCGGATGAGTTGAAAGAGTATGAAGCGCAGGGATACAATGCCTACGATCGCGTAGGGGAAACCGGGCTGGAACGATACTACGAGCGGTATTTGCGCGGTAAAGACGGCGTGATGGAAGTTCGTGTCAACAAAAACTCGGAAACGGTGGAGAAAGAGCAGAAAGTCGCGCCGGAACCGGGGGATGATCTAGTGTTGGCGCTGGATCGCCGGTTCCAAAGCAAAGTGGAAGATATCGTCAAAAAACACTTTGAGGAACTGAAAAAGCGACCCGACGTGCCAAAAGAGATGAAGGACATCCATGCGTTGGTCATGAACCCCAATACGGGAGAAATTTTGGCGATGGCCAGCTATCCGGATTATGATTTGAATATTTATTACGATCGGAAAGCGCTGGGTTTCAATGAAAAGTACAGTTCATTGATTCTGCCGAACGAGTCGAATCGCTTCATTAACTCCGCATATGCGCCCGGTTCCACGGTCAAACCGCTGTCTGTCATGATGGCTTTGCAAGAAGGACTGGTTACGCCGGAAGAAACGATCATCGACCGCGGCGGTTGGCAAGTTGGTAACGTGTTTAAAAAGAACTGGAAAACGGGCGGACACGGAGCTGTCAACGCACGGCGCGCCTTGCAGGTGTCCAACAACACTTATATGTACGCCATGGCGATGCGGCTGGCCGATCGCGCCGATGATTACAAGAAGCAGTTTTCGGTCATCGATTTTTACAACCATCAGTTCGGACTTGGAGTAAAAACGGGTGTCGATCTGCCTTATGAAAAAGCGGGGGTAGAAAACCCTAACTCCTACTATGGGAACCTGGCCGACGCCTTTATCGGACAGTATGATATTTTTACGCCGATGCAGTTGGGGCAGTACGTTTCCACTATTGCAAATGGTGGCTACCGGATTCGCCCTCACCTGGTAAAAGAGATTCGCAAAGGCTCGACAGATCCGAAAATGTTGGGGCCGGTGTTGACCAAGATCGAGCCGGAAGTATTGAACAAAGTCGATATTGATCCGAAATGGATACAAGTGGTAAAAGAGGGGATGTATCTGGTTACGCAGCCGGGCGGAACGGCATCCAGTACATTCCGCGGCTTGCCCTTTACAGTAGCGGCGAAAACAGGGACTGCGCAAACCGGAACCGGTCGTCCGGATAACGCCGTGATGGTTGGCTTTGCTCCTTATGAAAATCCGCAGGTAGTGTTTGTTGTCGTTGTGCCGAACGGATTGCGTGACAGCGTGCACAGCGCGGACGCTTCCGGGCCAATTGCCCGCCAGCTCCTGGAGGCGTACAATGAGCTGTACCCTGGCGTTTTGACCGGCTCTGGAACCAAACAAGAGAAGAAATAGCCGCAAGCGTACTTGCATTTTTTTCCGCTTGGGCAGGAATCTCTTTTAAACATGGCGAAAGGTTACGTTTGAGGTGAAACAGGTCCATGAAGACTGTCAAAAATAAAATTACAATTAAAGGAACAAAAGACGGCCTTGTCTTTTTCATGGACGATACATGTTCCTTTGATGAACTGGTAGCGGATCTGCGGGAAAAGATCGAGCACAGTCATCAGCAAATCTTGTCTGGTCCGTTAATTCGCGTTTCCCTCAAACTGGGCAAACGTTATTGTACACCGGAGCAGCAACAACAATTGACCGAGATTATTCGTCAGCGCGGCAATTTGGTCATTCATATGATCGATGCGGATGTGATCAGCAAGGAGGAGGCTTTTGCCGAGCGGCTAAAGTCCAGTTTTTTGCTGAAAACGCAAACGGTCCGCTCTGGACAGGTGCTGGAATTTGATGGGGATATTTTGTTGCTGGGGGATGTAAATCCAGGCGGTACGGTAAAAAGTACAGGGAGTATCTTTGTGCTCGGCAATTTGCGCGGTATCGCGCATGCCGGCACAAATGGAGATAATCAAGTGATTATCGCCGCAGCTTCGATGTTGCCGACACAACTCCGCATTGCGGATATTATTAGCAGACCTGGTGAAGAATGGGCGGAAAATTCAGGAGCAACCGAATTTGCCTATGTGGAAGATGGAAATATGAAAGTTGCCAAGATGAACTTTCTCCATCGTGTAAGACCTGAATTGGGCGAGTCGAAAGCGTAAGGCGTGTGGAAAGAGGAGGAACCGGTGTGGGGATTGGAATTGTTGTCACTTCAGGAAAAGGCGGTGTTGGCAAAACGACCACTTCTGCCAATATTGGGACGGCTTTGGCCTTGCACGGGCAAAAAGTTTGTCTTGTGGATACAGATATCGGGCTCCGTAATCTCGATGTCGTGATGGGGCTGGAAAACCGGATCATTTATGATCTGGTCGATGTTACTGAAGGAGTGTGCCGTTTGCAACAGGCATTAATCAAGGACAAGCGCTTTGAGACGCTGTCCCTTTTGCCTGCTGCGCAAACCAAGGACAAGACAGCTGTATCTCCGGAGCAGATCGAGGAGATTGTGACTCAATTAAAACGCGAATTTGATTATGTGATCATCGATTGTCCGGCCGGAATTGAACAAGGATTTCGCAATGCCGTGGCGGGTGCAGATCAGGCAATCGTCGTGACTACACCGGAAAAAGCGGCTGTGCGCGATGCAGACCGGATCATCGGTTTGCTGGAACGCGAAAAGGTGGGCATGCCCAAACTGGTGATTAATCGCGTACGGCCACATATGGTAAAAAACGGGGATATGCTGGATGTTGAAGATATTTTGGATTTGCTTGCCATTGACTTGGTCGGTGTCGTTCCGGATGATGAATATGTAATCAAGTCAGCCAATCTGGGGGAACCGGCAGTGATGAGCCATGATTCACGCGCATCGCTCGCTTATCGCAACATCGCCCGCCGTTTGCTGGGAGAAGCGGTTCCGCTGCAACCTCTCGAAGAGAAAGCGGGAATGTTCAGCAAGGTTCGCAAGTTTTTCGGGTTTAAATAATGAACGACAAGAGAACAGGAGCGCTCCTGTTCTTTTTTCAGGCACGCAATGCGTAAGAACGCCGCTTGTTATGGCAGAGGAAAGGGGGAGGCGAGCGGAGATGGACTTTGAAAAAAGACACTTAAAAACAATCGACTGGCCGATCTTATTTATCATTCTTTGCTTGGGAGCATTCAGCCTTTTGGGTATTTCCGGTTCAGCGGCCGGGGTGGACACAGCTTACAAACAAATGCTGTGGTATCTGCTCGGCTATGTAATCCTGCTCGTTGTCTTGCTGTTTGATTATCATATCTATAACACGGTGGCGTATGTCCTGTACGGAATTGGCATCGTGCTGCTGCTTGGCGTATTTGCGACAAAAGAAATCAACGGCGCAACCAGCTGGTATGATTTGGGCGTCGTCCTGTTTCAGCCATCCGAACCGATGAAATTGTTCACCATCTTGGCAGTAGCCAAATTTATGGCGAAAAAAACAGATGAACAGGAAAAACTGCACACATTCTATCAATTGGTTCCAGTTGGGTTGCTGGTCGGCGTGCCTTTGCTGTTGATCTTGGTGCAGCCGGATTTGGGCACCTCGCTGGTGTATACCGGAATTTTGGCAACGATGTTGATTGTCGGCGGCATCCGCGTGCGCCATGTTTTGTACTTGGGGGGATTGGTCGGCGCCTTTTTCGCCACGATGACGTTCCTTTACTTTCAGCAACAAGATCTTTTTTTCAAGATCATCAAACCTTATCAATGGGATCGCATCACATTCTGGCTAAATCCCGATCTCGACCCGCTCTACAAAGGGTTCCAGTTGAAGCAGTCCCTCATCGCCATCGGTTCCGGGCAACTGATGGGCAAAGGGATCAATACAGCAACACAGGCAAGCTTTGGCTGGGTTCCTGTCGGTGAGAGCGACTTTATTTTTACGGTGATAGCCGAGAAAACAGGCTTTATCGGCGCCGGCCTGTTGATGATTTTATTTTTTGCCTTGATTTATCGGATGATCCGGATTGCAATGGAAGCAAAAGATCCGTTCGGGTCTTATGTCGTAGCTGGCGTAGTCGGGATGCTGACATTCCAAATATTTGAAAATATTGGAATGACGATTCAATTAATGCCGATTACCGGGATTCCTTTGCCGTTTATCAGTTACGGAGGAAGTTCTTTGCTTACGAACTTTTTCATCCTTGCGATTGTTGTCAATATCGGGATGCGCAAGGACAAATTGCGTTTTGATTAAGCAGCTAGCTGTTGAAACGTTCAGCCAAAATAGCGTGACAAACGCAAAAAGATATGTTAAACTATTTCCAAGTTAACCGTTTTTACTCACTATAAAGTGATTTGATGGATTGGATGATCAGTCGTACTTGTTATGAGATGCGTCACCATGTGATCAAATCTCTTTGCAAGTACGACTTTTTTCGTACATGAAAAAATCGTTTGGTAAAAAAGGGTTAACGCATCACTTTATCGCCATCGTCTGGCGGATATTTTTAGGAGGTTTTACTTCATGCAACAAGGTACTGTTAAATGGTTCAACGCTGAAAAAGGATTCGGTTTCATTCAAGTTGAAGGCGGAGACGATGTATTCGTACACTACAGCGCAATCCAATCCGAAGGTTTCAAAACTCTTGAAGAAGGTCAAAAAGTAGAATTCGAAATCGTACAAGGTAGCCGCGGTCCTCAAGCTGCTAACGTTGTGAAACTGTAATCGCTTTAACCGATTATTAGAAAGCAGTCTCTCCTCGCCGAGAGACTGCTTTTTTGCTGTTTAGCCGAAAGATGTTGTCACTCGCGGGAGGCGCTCGTAAGGTTGGCCGGCCGTGCGGTCTAAACCGCATAGACAAGTCATATGTTGAGAGTAAAGCCGGATAACTGGGAGGTTCGACATGTTTGACGAAATTGAACGTGTGAAAGAGCGGCGCCGAGAACGGCTGGAACGGATCCGTCATCAATCCCGCGAGAGCATGGCTTCTTTTGAAGAGGAATGGAACCATTCGATCGGAGACCCGTATATTGCCGGCGCTTATTTGGACACGACAGCAAACAAGGACGAGCAGCTGAACAGGTTGCCTCCGCAGCGCCGGTTCGGACTGCAGTTGTTTTTTTCCGCGCTTCTGATCGGGATTGCCTACCTCTTGTTCCAAACGAGTCTGTCCTTTCCTGATGCTTGGAAGGAAACGGCCTATCAAGTCATGACCCGCGATTTCAATTTTTCCGGAGTGTCGAAATGGTATCAAGCCCGGTTTGGTCAGCTGCCTACCATCCTGCCGGCCTTTTCTCCCGAGAAAAATGCCCTGCCGGTGAGTACCGCGCCCAATTTGCAGGATTGGCAGTTGCCAAACAGCTGGAAACTGGTCAAACCGTTTGAGCCAAATAACCCCAAAGTCGTCATGGACGTTGGAGCGACTGGTGAAGTGGTGAACAGCGGAACAAGTTGGGTAGCGTTTGTAGGCGAAAAGCCGGGTTATGGCAAAACCGTTGTGCTTCGTTTGAGCAAGGGGAGGGAAGTCTGGTTGGGCAACATGGAGACCGTCAAGGTAGCGGAAAACGATTTTTTAAAGGCCGGTGACGTCATCGGAATCGCGCAGACATTTGATCAGGCATCCCGCTATGTTTTTGTGACGATGAAGCAACAGGAGCATTATGTGGATCCGCTGGATGTGGGTCCGCTTGATTAATGAATGGCTGCCACGAATTCGCATCAGAATCCATCTATTATTTTGGGTCGTCATTGGCCTGTCTTTTGTTACCGGAAATTTTACCGAGATTATGACGTTGTTTGTGATTGTCATTATCCATGAAATGGGACATGTCGCCGCAGCAACCGAATTGGGTTGGACCGTATCCGAGATTAAGCTGCTTCCGTTTGGCGGCGTGGCTACGGTTGAAGAAGCGGTTGCTTCCCAACCGCTGGACGAAATCATCATGGCTGTTGCCGGGCCGTTTATGAATGTGACCATGATTTTGCTGGCGCAATTTTTGTGGTGGGCAGGCATCTGGTCCGCCGATTGGGCGGAGTTTTTCATCACGAGCAATTGGATCATTGCCGGATTCAATTTGTTGCCGATTTGGCCGTTGGATGGCGGGCGGATCGTTCAGGCTTTGCTCTGCTATTTGTGGCCATACGGCACTGCTGCCCGTTTCTCGTTAGGAACCAGTGTCGTTTTTGCGGCGGTTATGCTGGGATTGGGCTGTTTTTTTCTCAATCCGAATCTGGTGATGCTGGCCGTTTACTTGCTGTTCATCAACATGCAGGCATTTATTCGCTTTCCTTACCAATTCATTCGCTTTTTAATGGAAAAGTATATCGCCGGTCAGGAGCATTTGCCGCTTCGTTCCGTCAGTCTGTCGCCCGATGTTACGGTGAAGGAAGCGGCGGAACAACTGCGAAGAGGGAGTTATCATCTGTTCTTGATTCGCGGACCGGAAGGCGGGTTGTTGGCCGAAGAGCAACTGCTGGAAGCTGTTCTCTTTCAACATCAGCGTGATATTGCGGTCAGCCGGCTGCTGTAATCCGGGCAGGATTCGGCGATACGTTTCTTTTCGTGTACAATAAAGGGCGAGTACATGGAAGGAGGGGCAGCTTGTGAAAAAGATATTGATTAACATTTGCCGGCATCAGACACGGGCGGCCGTTCTGGAAGAAGAGCGGTTGGCCGAATTTTATATGGAAACCGGGGAATCCCAGGAGAAGATGGGGAATATTTACCTGGGGCGTGTCGTTGATGTTTTGCCCAGCATGCAGGCGGCTTTTATTGATATCGGACAGGAGAAGAATGCGTTTTTATACATAGATGATGCCTTGCCTCACAACTGGCAAGAGGGAAAACGAGACAAGCCCAAACCAAACATCCGCGAACTGGTTCACTCCGGCCAACAGCTATTGGTGCAAGTAAACAAAGAAGCAACGGGAACCAAGGCGCCGCGGGTTACGACGCAATTGGGCATACCAGGACGGACGATCGTCTATATGCCCAACTCCGATCAGCAAGTATCCGTTTCGCGGAAAATCAAAAGCGAGCGGGAACGCCAGCGCCTGCAGCAAACGACGGCGGCGCTTTTGCAAGCGTCGGAAGGAGCGATCGTTCGCACATTGGCCGAAGGTTTGGATGCGGAACAGATTGCCCATGAATGGATGTATTTGCGCGCCGCATGGCAAGAGGCTCTGGAAAAGAGCAGAAACAACAAGATCCCGGCACTCGTCTATCAGGATACGGATTTGTTGAACCGGATCATTCGCGATTTATTTGCCGATGATGTCAGTGAATTGTGGATCGATCAACACGAGGCGTACAAGCAAGCGAAGAAAATGGTTGCCGCCCTTTATCCCCACCTGCAAAATCGCGTCAGATTTTATCAGGGAAGGCAATCTTTGTTTGATCACTATCAAGTGGAAGCAGAGATCGACAAGGCGCTGCGGCGGCAAGTCTGGTTGAAGAGCGGTGGCTATTTAATTATCGATTTTACCGAGGCGATGACTGTCATTGATGTCAACACGGGCAAATATACCGGAAAAAGCGCCCAGCAATTGGAAGAAACTGTGACCAAAACCAATCTGGAGGCGGCCAAGGAAATTGCCCGTCAGCTTCGCCTCCGCGATATTGGCGGGATTATCATCATCGATTTTATCGACATGAAACAGCCGAGCAACCGGGAGCGCGTGCTGCAAACGTTGCAGGCGGAAATGGAAAAAGACCGGACGACCTCCTACGTTGTGGGAATGACCCAACTGGGACTGGTGGAGATGACCCGCAAAAAAAGCCGGCAAAGCATCGGGGAAGCGTTGACCCGTCTCTGCCCGACCTGTGAAGGCAAAGGCAGGGTCTTGCAGCAAGCAGAGGTCATACAACGCCTGTGGCGGGAACTGAGCGGTTATGCGAAACAAGCGGAAGCAGAGGCGGTGGTTGCTTACCTGCCGATCGAGGTCTATCGAGAACTGGAGCCTGCGGACAAAGCAGCGTGGGAACGCCAGCTTGGTTTTGAATTGTTCATTGGCAGCAAAGAAAATTTGCACCCAAGCCAATACGAGATTGCCTACCTGGGAGCAAAAGCCGAAGCGGTACGATTGTTTGAAAACCAGCTTGTCTAAAATCCTTGACGAATAACCTAACTTTATGTTATTCTAGTATTTGTTCATGCAGATATGCTTGTTAGAGATATGCACACGGAAATAGTAGCGATTGCTGCTGTTACAGTTGCCAGCTCACCTCAAGCATGCTGTAACCGCTCGAGACAGGTTTGTCCAAGCTGGTCACGCTGACCACACCTGCATAGGCGAGTCTGAGTATAAGAGGAGGTGCAACAATGTACGCAATTATTGAAACGGGTGGCAAACAATACAAAGTTGAAGAAGGAGCTGTTCTCTTCATCGAGAAATTGGCTGCGAACGAAGGTGACGTTGTTACTTTCGATAAAGTTCTCTTTGTAAGCAAAGACGGCAAAGTTACTGCTGGTGCTCCAACTGTAGCAGGTGCAACCGTTACGGGGAAAGTAGAAAAACACGGTAAAGGCGAAAAAGTTATCGTGTACAAATACAAAGCAAAGAAAAACTACCGTCGCAAACAAGGTCACCGTCAACCATTCAGCAAAGTTGTGATTGAAAAAATCAACGCGTAATCTGGTGGCTGTATGATTCAGGTAACCATCGAAAGAGATGACGCAGGCATAGCGGAGATTACGATTTCAGGACATGCCAACGCGGCTCAATATGGTTCGGATATTGTCTGTTCGGCGGTATCGGCCATCAGCTTTGGCATCCTGAATTCGATTCACCCATTGCTCGGATTGGTTCCCCAAGTTGAACAGGCGGCCAAAAGCGGCGGGTTTCTCCGCTGGAGCGTGACGCATCCCGCTGATCCGTCCCTCCATGAGAAGCTGCAGTTGCTTGCCGAAAGCATGGCAATTGCTTTGATCGCTGTTGCGCAACAATATGGGAAATATATTACGGTGAAAGATCAAAAATGGCAAGGAGGTGCTTCCACATGAAAACATTGTTTACCATGGACCTTCAGTTTTTCGCCTCCAAAAAAGGGGTAGGTTCCACTAAAAACGGTCGTGACTCTATCGCGAAACGTTTGGGCACAAAACGCGGCGATGGCCAATTCGTGAAAGCTGGTAACATTCTCGTTCGTCAACGCGGTACGAAAATTTATCCAGGTGCGAATGTTGGTATCGGTGGCGATGACACTTTGTTTGCAAAAGCGGACGGCGTTGTTCGTTTCAAACGTCTCGGACGTGACCGCAAACAAGTTGTAATTGAGCCTGTAGCATCTGAAGCGTAATGACCACTTACACGCAAAAAAGCCCAGCCTAAGTGCTGGGCTTTCTTTTTCTTCTTCGTTTTCTGCAACAAGGGAGAGAGCTTGTGTTACAATAGGAAACGAACGTTTAAAATACATAGATATCGGGTGAGGAAGATGAAGGGAGAGCAAAATATTTTTACCCATCAGACAGATCTACTGCTCACACTGTTGAATCGTCAGCGGCATGATTGGATGAACCATTTGCAAGTGCTGCTTGGATACTTGAAGTTAGGGCGGCCTGAACAGGGGGAGGAATATTTAAAAAGAGTGACAGAACTGTTGAACCATGAGAGTTCCCTCTCACGGATTAACTGCTCGGCTCTTTCCGTCTTCTTCCAAACCTTTAATGCTCTCCATGATGATCTGGTGTTAACGGTGGAATTGGCCAACCAAGTCGATCTGTCCTTGGTGGAAAAAGATAAGCAAGAGCTCTTTGCGGTGATTACCCAGATTGTCTTGCTCGCCAAGCAGCATTTGGTCAAAGATGCGTTTGAGACCAAGCATATGACGGTGACATTGTTGGAATGGGAGCAACGAATTGTATTCCGATTTAAACTGGATGGAATGATAAGTGAATCCGGCAATTTGGAAGTGGAAAAGCTAATGGAGCGAAGCAAGCAATCGGCGACCGAAGTCATCGACTGGATGCGTACATCCAATGAATGGCGATTGGAGATCGGGTTTCCACTTGTTGCAAAAATGAGGTGACCATATGTTTGTCGATCAAGTTAAGATTTATGTAAAAGGTGGAGACGGAGGAAATGGCGCCGTGTCTTTCCGGCGGGAAAAATACGTCCCCCTTGGCGGCCCCGCAGGCGGGGATGGCGGACGAGGTGGCGATGTCGTCTTTGTCGTGGATGAAGGGTTGCGGACACTTGTTGATTTTCGCTACCAGCGTCATTTCAAGGCTCCCCGCGGAGAGAATGGTCGCAACAAGTCTCAGCATGGAGCTGGTGCGGAAGATCTCGTTGTTCGCGTGCCTCCGGGAACGACTGTTGTCGATATTGATACAGGCGAAGTGGTAGCGGATTTGCTCGAACACGGCCAGCGAGCGGTGATTGCCAAAGGCGGCCGCGGGGGCAGAGGAAACATTCGCTTTGCTACGGCGGCCAACCCGGCGCCGGAAATTGCCGAAAATGGCGAGCCTGGACAGGAACGGAATGTTCAGCTTGAATTAAAACTGATTGCCGATGTCGGATTGGTCGGTTATCCGAGCGTAGGCAAGTCCACGTTGCTGGCAAGCGTTACGGCGGCCAAACCGAAAATTGCCGCTTACCATTTTACGACACTGACGCCTAATCTCGGGGTTGTCGATTTGGGCGAAAAAAGCTTTGTCATGGCCGACTTGCCCGGACTGATTGAAGGGGCGCATGAAGGCGTTGGTCTCGGACATCAGTTTCTGCGTCACGTGGAAAGGACGAAACTGATCATCCACGTGATCGATATGGCTGCGACCGATGGACGCGATCCTTATGAAGATTACCGGCAGATTAACGAGGAATTGAAGCTGTATAACATCAAACTGGAAGAGCGGCCGCAGGTGATCGCTGCCAATAAGATGGACATTCCGGAAGCGCAGGAAAATCTGCAGCGGTTTAAAGAAAAGCTGCCGGAGGTGCCGGTCTTCGAAATATCCGCGGCAACCGGTAAAGGTGTTCAGGAACTGATGTATGCCGTGGCGGACGAACTGGCCAAGCTGCCGGACAAACCGCTCGTCGAGGAAGTTCCGGAAGTGGAAGAACGGGTTGTGTTTAAAGCGGAACCAGAACCGATCCCGTTCGAAGTCAGCAAGGAAGATGATGTATTTGTTGTTTCCGGGGAAAAAATTGAAAAGCTTGTGAAGATGACCAACCTGAACAGCTATGACTCCATTCAGCGTTTTGCCCGCATGATGAGAAACATGGGCGTGGATAATGCACTTCGGGCAAATGGCGCACAACACGGCGACACGGTGCGCATCGGCAACTTCGAGTTTGAATTCGTGGAGTGAAGCAGAAAACATGAGTGTGACTCCTTCTCTATCATCACTGATATCCGCCAAACAACTGGAACGAGGAACACAGGTCAACCTGGTGAATCCTCAGCGGAAAGATTCGTGGTCGGCAATGATCGAACATGGCAAGGAAAATCAATTGATTGTCTCCTGCCAGCTCGATAAAGGAGCCGTCAGTTCCATGCTGGGCAGCGAGCTGATCTTGAATTTGGAGACGGCTGTAAATCGGATTGCCATTCATATGGAGGTGGTCCAGGAGCAGCTAATGTGGCCGATCCTCTTTTTAAGGATGCTTCCGCTCAGCATTCAGATTCAGCAGAATGCAGACCTGCCTTTGGTCAAATCGGACTATATTATCTCTGTTCCGTACAAAGTAATGGGGGCAAAACCGATCGAGGAACAGGGAGAAGCGATTTTGCTCGGCTTTTCGCCATTCAAATTGTTGCTGGGGACAGATGGTTATTTAGCCAAGGGAGAATACCTGAATTTATCATTTTTCCTGCCGAAGTCGAAGCAGGAATTGGTTGCCATGGCACAAGTGGTGGAGAAAGAGTTTGTCGATGGTTCTGTGCGCGTAATGGTAACAATCACCAGTATTGAACCGAAGTTCAAGAAGATGCTGCAGGACTACTATCAAACGTTGCACGGCAGCAGTAAATCATAAATCAAATACAATTGACACGCAGTGGGCGTTATGCGCGCTGCGTGTTTTTTTCGTTATACGGCCGTTGCTGAATCCATCGTTGATTGGCTCAGCCCAGCGATCGTCACGCCTGCAGGTGTCGAGAAAGAGTGCGGCCAGATCATCACGCGCGGAAAAATGGTGTCCGCCGGCATTTAGTTGTTTCGTTTTATGATTATTCAACTAAATGAATGAAAAAAGGTTCCTTGTCACAACAATGTTTCAAGGAACCCAGGCAAATATTTCCGGAGTGTTGCTTCGTCCAACGTCGTATATTTGGTTTGCGCATGTTTGCGCACCTTGATCAGACCAGCTTCGCGCAACGTACGGAAATGATAGGAGGCGTTTGATTTCGAGACAGCACAAATACCCCCTACCTCCCCGCAAGCCAGCTCTTTTTTCGCCAGAAACAGAGTGCGAACGATCTCAATGCGCGTTGGATCAGCTAACGCTTTAAAAATCTTGACTCGCTGTTCATTGGCTTCCATTAGTTCAATATTCATACAACTAAGATACAAGATCCTGGTTACCTTTTCAAGAGGAATCGTGTCCGGCGACCTTACTCATTATTTTCAGCTGCGTTGCTTGCCTCTTGCGGCGAAGCAATTTTCTTCCCGCGCATCTCTGCACCAAACTGGTCAAGGTCACTCGGCTTTGCCGGCGGATAATTGTTGCGCCGGCGGGATTTATCCATTTTTCCACGGCCTCCCATAGGTTTCACCTCACTTTTGACAGCGATATCGGTAGTGTGCGCAGGCGAAATAAATTTAACCTTTACGTTAATTTTGTTTAGCAATTTATAAAAATATAAAAATAACATTGCCAGCATAAGGATGATTGTATATAATGTCCTCTATAAATGAACAGTTGTTTTTATAAGGAGGACACATGGGGAAGCAAGAAAAGTTTTACTTGATCAGCTCTGACATCCTTCCCGAGTCCATCGCCAAAACGATTGAAGCCAAAAAGTTACTTGATTCGGGAGAGGCGGAAACAGTAAACGAGGCTGTTGAACGCGTTGGATTAAGCCGCAGTGCGTTTTACAAGTATAAAGACGGTATCTTTCCGTTTAATGCGATGATGAGCGAAAAGATCATGACGGTGACTTTTGCGCTTGATCATCGGTCCGGGATATTGTCCAAAGTATTGCAGTATGTTGCAGATCAAGGCGGAAACGTGTTGACGATCAATCAGACGATTCCGTTGCAGGGTATCGCCAATGCTTCAATGTCGATCGATATGGCGCACTTGCGAGTCTCCAGTACAGAATTCCTTGATGGCTTGCAGCAAATAAACGGCGTGCGCAAGGCCATGATTGTTGGAAGGGGATAAATGAAACAAACAGAGGAGGAAGAAGAGATGGAGAAGCAGATTGTAAAAGTGGGACTGATGGGATTTGGTACGGTTGGGACAGGTGTGGTGCGCTTGATCGAGGCCCATCAGGAAGACTTGCAAAAACAAACCGGAGTCAGCATTCAAATCAAGAAAATTCTGGTTCAGGATAAAAGCAAAGGCCGCGGCATTGCGACAATGCAGCGGTTGATTACCGAGGATCCGCGGGAACTGCTCGAAGATCCGGAAATCGATGTGATCGTGGAAGTGATCGGCGGAATCCAGCCTGCCAAAGATTACATTTTGGCCGCTTTGGACAACCGCAAACATGTGGTCACAGCCAACAAAGATTTGATGGCGCTGCATGGCGGAGAGATTTTGCAAAAAGCGCAGGAAAAAGGCTGCGACGTCTTTTATGAAGCGAGCGTTGGCGGCGGTATCCCGATTTTGCGGGCCTTGGTTGAAGGATTTTCTTCTGACCGGATTAAAAAAATGATGGGGATTGTCAATGGAACAACCAACTACATTTTGACCAAAATGAGCCGCGAAGGTGCCGACTATGCTGAGGTGTTGAAAGAAGCGCAGGCTTTGGGCTATGCCGAGGCCGATCCGACTTCCGACGTGGAAGGCTTTGATGCCGCCCGCAAAATGGCCATTTTGGCCACATTGGGCTTTCACGTGCCGGTAAATCTCGAAGATGTGAGCGTCCAAGGGATCAGCGGTGTTTCCAAGGCGGATATTGCCTATGGCAAAAAGCTGGGCTATGAAGTTAAGCTGCTGGGAATGGCCCAGCGCGATGACGATGCGATTGAAGTGAGCGTACAGCCTACGATGGTGCATACCTCCCATCCGCTGTCGACGGTCAACGGCGTCTTTAATGCCGTCTATGTGTACGGGGAAGCCGTCGGGGAAACGATGTTTTACGGTCCGGGAGCGGGGGAACTGCCGACCGCGACAGCTGTTGTTTCCGATCTGGTGACCGTGGTTAAAAACATGAAGCTTGGCGTCAATGGGCGCGGGATGGTCGGACCTTACAAGGAGAAAATTTTGAAGGCGGACAGCGAAAAATATTCCCGTTACTTTTTGCGGATTATCGTCCGCGACGAGCGAGGCGTGCTTGCCCAAATCACGCAACTGCTATCCGAGAAAAATATCAGTTTGGGGCAGGTCTTGCAGCAGCCATACCGTGAAGGCGAAGCGGAAATTGTCATGGTTACCCATCAGGCAGCAAAACGCGACATGGATGAGGTTATCGCCATACTTGAAGAGTTGGCAGTGGTCAATGAAATCAAAAGCGTCTATCGAGTTGAAGGAGGAGAAACGGAATGAATGCGATTGGGAATCGGCAAGCGGGGATCATCGAGCGGTATCGGGAGTTTTTGCCGGTCAACGAACGGACCCCTCATTTGAGCTTGCATGAAGGAAATACGCCGCTGATTTATGCGGATCGACTATCTAAGGAATTGGGATTGAATCTATACGTTAAATATGAAGGGTTAAATCCGACCGGTTCATTCAAAGATCGCGGCATGGTCATGGCCGTGGCCAAAGCGATCGAGGAAGGCAGCAACACAATCATGTGCGCGTCTACCGGCAATACGTCCGCTGCCGCTGCTGCTTATGCCGCTCGGGCGGGATTGCGCTGCATCGTGCTGATTCCCAGCGGAAACATCGCTTTGGGCAAACTGGCCCAGGCGATTGCTTACGGTGCAGAAGTGATCGCCATTGACGGCAATTTTGACGAGGCGCTGCGGATTGTTCGCGAAATCACCGCTACCCACCCGATTACGCTGGTCAATTCTGTCAATCCGTACCGGATCGAAGGGCAAAAGACAGCTGCCTTTGAAATTTGCGATGCTCTTGGCAGCGCTCCGGACATTTTGGCCATCCCCGTCGGCAATGCCGGGAACATCACGGCTTATTGGAAGGGATTCAAAGAGTATCATCAAGCTGGGAAAAGCGGAAAATTGCCGCATATGTATGGCTTCCAGGCTGCTGGTGCAGCTCCGCTGGTCAAAGGAGAGACCGTGGAACATCCGGAAACGGTAGCAACTGCGATCCGAATTGGCAATCCTGCCAGCAAGGAAGGAGCTATCGCTGCTGTCCGCGAATCCGACGGCTTGTTTGAAGCGGTGACCGATGAAGAAATCTTGGAAGCGTACAGATTGCTGGCCCGCTCCGAAGGGGTATTCTGCGAACCTGCTTCCGCCGCGTCGTTGGCTGGTGTCTTGAAACTGCACAAAGCCGGAAACTTGGCCGCTGGCTCTACCGTTGTTTGCGTATTGACAGGAAATGGCCTGAAAGACCCGAACATTGCCTTAAAAACAGTTGCCGCTGAACCAAAAGCAGTTCCCGCTACGCAGGAAGCTGTCATGCAAATCATCGAGTCTGCAGGGATGTGACGGTATGAATAAAGTTCGCGTAATCGTGCCGGCCAGCACGGCCAACCTGGGGCCGGGTTTTGATACGCTTGGCATGGCTTTTCAGTTGTACACGACGATTGAACTGCGTTATGCCGAGAAAACGGAAATAAGAATGAACGGACCGGAACTGGACAAACTGCCGACCGACAAAAGCAACCTGCTGTATCAAATTGCCGCCCAACTGTTTGCAGAGGCCGGACGCCCTGCTCCCGAACTGCTGTTTGAAGTGGAATCAACCGTTCCATTAACACGGGGGTTAGGCAGCAGCGCGGCCGCGATTGTCGGCGCATTGGTCTCGGCCAATGCTTTGCTCGACGAACCTTTCACCCGCGAGCAACTGTTTGCGATGGCTTGCCGGCTGGAAGGACATCCCGATAATGTCGGCGCCTCTCTGTTTGGCGGATTCGTGGTGGCAACGATGCCCGATACGGAACAAGCGGCCGTTCCGTATGTTCGTTTCACCGCTCCCGAGCAACTTCACGCTCTGGCGGTGATTCCCGATTTCTGGCTGTCTACGGAGAAGGCACGTACGGTTTTACCCGACCTGTACAGAAAAGAGGATATGATTTATAATGTGGGTCACAGTAGTTTGCTCGTGGCTGCATTGGCACAAGGACGGCTGGATTTGTTGGCAAGTGCCATGCAGGATCGTCTCCATCAACCGTATCGAGCGCAATTGGTACCCGGTTTAAGCGAAATTCTCGCTTCCGCGGCCGAGCATGGCGCGTGGGGAGCTGCCCTCAGTGGTGCCGGTCCTACCATTATTTGCTTTTATACGGGGGAAACAAATCGGCAACAGCTGTTATCGTTTGTCGATCGGATCATGGTTAAACATCAGGTTGGCTATCAAACCTTAACGCTCTTGCCAGACAATGATGGGGTACAAGTGTCGAAAATATAACCGTTAATAACCAGCTTGATGGATAGGAGAGAAACATGAAAAAGTTTGCTTTTCTTGGGCCTCGTGGTACTTTTTCCGAAGAAGCGGCGCGTTTGATGACCGCGCATCTGGAAGCGAGCTACTATCCGTATCCCACGATCATTGATGCGTTGAAGGCTGCGGCATCGGAAGAAGTTGATTTTGGAATCGTCCCTTTGGAGAATTCCATTGAAGGAACGGTCAATCTGACTTTGGATTGGTTGATTAACGAAGTGGAAATGCCGATTTTGGCGGAGCTGGCTTTGCCAATTTCCCAGCATCTGCTTGTTGCCAGAAACGAGGTTCCGTTGCCCTTTTCCGCCATTACCAAGGTGCTGTCTCATCCGCATGCGGTCGCTCAGTGCCATCGCTTCCTGAAAGAACATTTACCGCAAGCCGAAATTGAATATACCAACAGTACCGCGCTGGCTGCACAAATGGTCGGCAGTCATCCGGAGGAACGCTGGGCGGCGATCGGAAATCGGCTGAATACGGAAATTTATCCGCTGATGTTTGCTCAGCAAAACATTCAAGACTATTCTAACAATTACACCCGGTTCGTCTTGGTAGGGAAACAGCAAATCAGTTTGTTGCCTTCCGATGTGGAAAAAACGACGATTTTGGTGACTTTGCCAGAAGACTTTCCTGGAGCACTTCACCAAGTTTTGGCAGCTTTTGCCTGGCGCAAAATCAACTTGTCGCGGATTGAGTCACGCCCGACCAAAAAAGGCTTGGGAAGCTATTATTTCGTGATCGATATCGAACAAAAAATGGACGACGTCTTGCTGCCGGGAGCTTTTGCTGAAATAGAGGCGCTTGGTTGCCAGGTCCGGCCATTGGGCACATATCCGCGATATATTCATATGATCACTTGTTAAACAAATCTCTCTTGGTTGTCGAGAAGGAACTCGGCAACCTTTTTATTTGGCCGTTTTCCGGATCGCTTGGAATGGATTTTGCCCGAACATTTTCGTCTGCTCGCAATCTTGCCCAATTCTCGAGAATTGTACCAATACCCAATCCAGTCCCAAAGTTACTTCATAAAATAGGGAAGCAAATTCATTGAGTGTCAACTAGGTCCAAAGACCATGCTGTCCGAATCGTTTCCTGTCTTGCAAACTGATTTGGAGGGAGAAGGTGGAAGAAGAATGACCAAGCAGAAAAAAGGGAAGGCCAAGGTCGCGAGTTCCCGCAAAAATCTGCAAAAACAGGTGGATGAACTGCAAAAACAGGTGAATGAACTGAAGAAGAGCAATGCGGAAGCAAGTGTGAAAAGCAAGGGGGAAAATAAACCGAGCCTGCTCAGCAACATTGATCCAGCTAAACTGAGCGAGTGGCTGAATCTGTTAAGCAATCCGGCAGTCCAGGATTTGATCAGTCAATGGCGAGTCAAATCGGTGCCGGTTGCCGAAGAACCACCGCGAAGACGGCGGCGGCGCTTATTCTCCTAACATTTGACGCCATCCCTTCTCCAGGTTATAATTGTGGGCAAACTCTGAATATTTCGTGAATGAAAAACGCGCAAATAACCTGGTGGAGGGAATCGCATGTCGGAGCAGCTGATTTATTTAAATGGAGAATTTGTCTGCAAAGAAAACGCAAAAATATCGGTATATGATCATGGCTTTTTGTATGGGGATGGCATTTTTGAGGGGATTCGCGCGTATAACGGAAACATTTTCCGATTGGAGGAACACATTGAGCGGCTGTATGAATCGGCTCTCTCCATCTTGTTGCAAATTCCGCACACTCCTGCGGAAATGTGTCAGCTAGTGGTCGAGACCGTACGCCGAAACAATCTGCGTGATGCCTATATTCGCCTCGTGGTTTCCCGCGGCACCGGCAATCTCGGGCTGGATCCCAGAAGCTGCCCAACTCCCAGTGTGATTATTATTGCCGAACAGTTAAGCTTGTTTCCCCGGGAGTTGTATGAAACAGGCCTGCGCATCATTACCGTGCCTACGCGAAGAAATACACCGGATGCATTGAATCCCAAAATCAAGTCGCTAAATTACTTGAATAATATTTTGGTACGGATGGAAGCGGCACAAGCAGGTGTGAGCGAAGCGTTGATGTTAAACCGCGAAGGATACGTCGCCGAAGGGTCCGGAGATAATGTCTTTCTTGTCAAAAAAGGAATCTTGTACACACCGCCCGCGTATATTGGCGCATTGCAAGGGATTACGAGACAGGTGATCATCGAAATAGCTCAGCAGTTAGGATATGTCGTAAAGGAAGAACCGTTTACCCGTCACGATGTCTATGTGGCGGATGAGGTTTTTTTGACGGGTACTGCTGCTGAAGTCATTTCGGTCATCGAAGTGGACGGTCGCCGCATTAAAGACGGCAAACCCGGTCAGGTAACCGGACAATTGCTGCAAGAGTTTCGTCAGCGGGTAGAGAAAGAGGGCGTAACGATCGATTAGCTTATGAACCGCTCGCTTCGGTCGAGGGGACTGTACAAAAAGTTGCGCCGCTGATTCCCCGAGCCAAACCGTTCGTTGGACCGGGCTTTGAAAGTCGCTCGGATTCGCAGAAACGGCCCTTCATGCACCACAACACACAGGTTTGTCTGCAAACGGAGCTGCCGACTTAGATCGGCAGTTTTTTTTGTGCCAAGGGAGAAAAGAACGCGGTGAAGACGCGGGACACTGGCGGAGATTATTTTGGCAGAGGGGAGAGCAAACGGCCCATGGGTGCATACCATGATAAGGTAGTTTTAGTCAGGAAGGAGAATTAAGGCGTGAAAATTCATATTGTTCAAAAAGGCGACACCATGTGGAAAATCGCTCAAAAGTATGGAGTCGATTATAAAGAGTTGCTCCGTGCAAACAACGAACTAAAAAACCCTGACTTAATTGCCCCGGGGATGAAAATTAAAGTACCGACGGACCAGGTTCCCATCCTTCCGCGTGAGCAGGAGAAAGCGGAGAACAGAAGGCCGCTGCCGTTGCCGAATCTGCCGGAGGAGCAGCCAACTCAGGAAACTGAGCAGTTCAATTTACCGGCGCAGCAACCGCCAACTTTGGAGACAGAACAAGCTCCTGACACGGGGGATATTACGCCACTGCCCGAATTGCCGCCGACAACAGAAGTGCCGGAGATGGAGGCGATTCCGCCCGCCCAGCCGTTTCCGCAATTTCCTGTGATTCCGCAAGTCCCATATATTCCTGTCCCGGAAGCGCCCGCGCAACCGCCCGTACAACCGTTCCAGCCGCCGATGATTGCACCGCAAGCGCCTGTACAGCCGCCGTTCCAGCCGCCGCTGATGCCGCAAGCACCCGTACAACCGCCGCAGCAACCGCCAATGATCGCGCCGCAAGCGCCTGTACAGCCGCCGTTCCAGCCGCCGCTGATGCCGCAAGCACCCGTACAGCCGCCGTTCCAGCCGCCGCTGATGCCGCAAGCACCCGTACAACCGCCGCAGCAACCGCCAATGATCGCGCCGCAAGCACCCGTACAGCCGCCGTTCCAGCCGCCGATGATTGCACCGCAAGCGCCTGTACAGCCGCCGTTCCAGCCGCCGCTGATGCCGCAAGCACCCGTACAGCCGCCGTTCCAGCCGCCGATGATTGCACCGCAAGCGCCCGTACAGCCGCCGTTCCAGCCGCCGCTGATGCCGCAAGCACCCGTACAACCGCCGCAACGACCGCCGATCATGCCGCCGCAGCCGCCCGTTCCATTTCAGTCGATGATTTCTCCGCAAACGATCATGCCACCAGCCCAGGCGCCGATTTTCCCGCCGTTCCAATCGTTTGCGCCGACGACACCGCAACCGTACTTTTCTCCTCTTCCGCCATTCAACGAGCAGCAGCGGTCATTCGCGCTTCGTCAACCGCCAACCGCAGGAATGCCGACAGCCCCCTATTTAATGCCGTTGTGTCCACCGCTCCAGCAGCCTACTCGACAACCGGAGAGCATGGGCATGGATAAAGATTTGCAACAAGATTGCGGTTGTGGTTGTGGCGGTTGCGGCGGCCGTTGCGGGGGAAGAGCGCAACAAAGAATGAGCACGATGCCAAATCCGTACACCTATCCTTACCAACCGCCTGCTGGTCCTAGGCCTGGCGACAGCAGCCGGATGACGGAAAGTTCTTATTCAGAATCAATCAGCTACTATTATTCTCCTATGCCAAATATGCCGCACGTGCCTTCCAGCGAAGTTTGGCCCGATTGGGAGCAATCTGATGAGCATGATGATGAATCTTGTTAAAGTAAGTGAACGGCTATGGAAAAGACGCTATTCACCGGATTGCAGAAGGCGTATCGTTGTCGAATTTATGGACTGAAAGCGCGGCGAAATGTTTATATCGCCAAGACGGACAGAGGCGTATGGATTATTAAGGGCTATCGGCAAAGAGAGAAGGCCGAATGGGTCACACAGCTTTCCGATCAACTGTTTGACAACGGATTTTATCATACGGTTCACTATGTTACGCATTCCGGCGGACAAAAAGTATTGCCGCTGGGGAATCGTTACTACACCGTCATGAAAGAGATACCGGGACGGGAAGCGAGCTTCGTCACATTGACCGATGTCCGGAAAGCGGCCACGGCGCTTGCCCGCTTCCATTTGGCCGCGGAGGGATTTCCGGCGTCTCACGAAATGCTGGCCGGGAAAATACCACTCCTCGACAAATGGGAAGATCGGATTCGCTATTTTGAAAAGATAACCGCAGCGATTGCCCGGCGCGGGCCGCAAAACCGTTTGGAACAAGTGATTCTGGCGATGGCCAAAGAAACGAGAGAAAATAGTTGGGATGTTCTGAATCATGCCGGAGCATTGCCGCTGAAAGCGGAAATGGATCAGGCGGTGACGAAGGGGACATTGGCTCACCGGGATTTGGCCAGTCATAATTTCTTGATTGATGCGGAAGGAGTCAGCTATCTCATTGATCTTGATACCGTTGCTTCCGATATGCAACTCGTCGATTTGGTGCAATTTTTCGGCCGAATGCTGCTGTTGCAAGGATATGCCGTTTCCGCTTTTCAAGAAGCCATGGAAGCTTATACAAAACTCAAGCCGTTAAGCGACAGCCAAATTTGGACGATTCATCAACTGCTGCGTTTTCCGGACAACTTTTTGCGAGAAGTTGCCGGACTGTATGCGCGACGTTCCGGCTTTATGCTGCGCGGTGTAAGTCAACTTGTCATGCTGGAGCGGAGTTTGCGGCAGGCGCGAGAACGGTTTTTACGGGCTGAAGCGGAGATCTTTGGCCATCCCGCTTGGGAGAATTACCGGATTATCGGATAAAAAAAGCTGATGACGTCGGTAGTCATCAGCTTTTTTCCTGTGGTGCAAATGAATTATTTTTGGGAGAGATCAATCGAATATTTGGCAAAACCATCCGGTTGGGTGTTGATGAACTGGATGTTAGTCAGTTTTTCAGCAAACGCTTGCGCTTGCGGAGAAGTGGTAAAGGTCACGTTCACTTTTCCTTGAATTGGTGTGAAGCTCCAGTTGTTATCGGCTGTTGGATTGATTGTTTTATTCTCCAGGATGTAATCGATGATTACTTGACGGTTTTCATCCGGCGAATCAATGATGATGTTTTTGCCGTCAAGACCTGGGAAGTTGCCGCCGCCGCCCGCGCGATAGTTGTTTGTGACGACGATGAATTTGTCTTCAGGGTTTACCGGTTTTCCGTTAAAGGACAAGTTTTTGATCCGGTGTGCGTCCGGATTAACCAGTTTGCCATCCAGATCATAGCGAACCGGTTGAGTCACATCAATTTCGTAGGAAACCCCATCGATTACATCGTAGTTATAGGTTGGGAACGCATCGTTGACCAACGGTTGCTCTTCAGTTTTCTTCGGATCGATTTGGTTGAATTGACCCGCAGAACGTTCCAGCCATTCTTGCACTTGGGCGCCATTTAACAGTACGGCTTTTACGGTGTTTGGATAGACGTACAAGTCGGACACGTTTTTGATCGCGATCGTTCCAGCCGGAATGTTTGTATAATAGCTGGCGCCGTTGCGTCCGCCTGCTTTAAACGGAGCACCTGCTGACAGCACCGGGATATTTTCATATTCGGTTCCTTTGATATTCTTTTCCACATACCATTTTTGCGCATTGGTCACGATCTGGATCGAAGGATCATCCTGCACCAGCGCAAAGAAGCTTTGGATCGGGGCTGCCGTCGTGCCCACCGCAGAGCGCACCCACTCGACCGTATGATCATGATCCGCCTTGACCGCTTCGATTATTTTCGGATCGGCGTCTACCAGCGCTTTCTTGTTGACAGCGTCATAAATCGGCTTGACGGTCGACTGGGAATCGGCCACTTTCCATTTGCCGTTTTCCTGTACCAAAGTCAGGTCGATAATCCCCAGATGGTTGCCCCAGTATCCGGGTTGTACAGCAGCGACGCCGTTGATCGTTCCTTTTGCATTGTCTACGCCCGGAATCTCGTCATAGCCTTTTCCCGGGAAGGTCGTATGCGTATGGCCATACAGGATCGCATCAATGCCTTCCACTTTGCTGAGCAAATAGGTGGCATTTTCATCCATGCCGCTCGCTTCTGTGTTGCCCAAACCGGAGTGAGGGATGGCAACGATCAGATCTGCGCCTTTCGCCTTGATTTCCGGAATATATTTGTTGGCCGTCTCCACAATATCCTTGGCAATTACTTGGCCTTCCAAATTGGATTTGTCCCAATTGGTAATTTGCGGCGGTACGAAGCCGATCACGCCAATTTTGAGCGTGACATCGTTGCCGTTGTCATCCTTGAATGTTTTCTCCAGTATCTGGTATGGAGTGAAATAGTTTTTGTCGTTGGCAGGGTCATTGTCTTTGTCGTCAATATACACATTGGCATTGACGTATGGAAAATTGGCACCTTTCAGACTGCGTTGCAGGTGATCCAATCCAAAGTTGAATTCATGGTTCCCGATGTTTCCCGCGTCATAATCCAGCAAATTCATCGCTTTGTACACCGGATGAATTTCGCCGTCTTTTAGCGGTTGTACTTTTGCTACATAATCACCCAGCGGGTTTCCTTGGATCAAATCGCCGTTATCGAACAGCAAGCTGTTTTTGGCTTCCTCTCGCGCCGCTTTGATCAATGTGGCGGTTTTCGCCAGACCGAATTCATCCGTCGACTTGTCCTGGTAGTAATCATAGTTCACGATGTTGGTATGGATGTCTGTCGTTTCAAGCAGTCTCAGATGAAGTGTAGACTCGCCTGCAGCGCTGGCCGGAACCAATGGGAAGGCCAAAGAGCTGGCAATCAGTGTGGTTGCAAGCAAACTGAAGACAATCTGCTTTTTGCCAATTTTTCTCATTACAATCCCCCAAATTATTAGAAAATATAATTCACCGTAATCTTAACATAGCTTTCCAGTAGATGGTAGACACTAGATTGGAAGTATACGGTTTTTTTACATTGGCTAGACTGGGTTAATAAAAGCATTAAAGGGGTTTGAATGCGATGAAAAAATTGAGAATGTACAGCAGCATCTCGGTCGTGCTGTTTGTTGCTTTGCTCGCCGGCGGCGGTGTCTACCTGTATAACAAAGGATCAGAACAATCAGTCTCCGGGCAGACCGCGGAAGTGAACATCGTTTGGCAGCCGCAGAGCCGGCATTTTGACCTGGTGCTGGCTCGGACGTATTTGTGCGGGCTCAAAGATGAGGAGCATGTGCAGATCCCGTACGATAAACTGGCCCAGTCGTTGACGAATTACGCCGGCTGGGAGATTATTACCTCGGAACCGCAAAAGCTGATTTTGCTGAAACGGGAAAACGATCTCGCGCCAGCCTGCAAAGCAAACGGTTACTTCGGCTTGACGCCGGACGGGATGCTGACGCTGTTTAACGGATTGCCGCAAGAGCAGGATGTCATTCAGACTTTCTATCAGATCAACACGGAACGGATGAAGGCCACTTTACCGAAAGAAGAGGTAGATTTGTTGTTTCAGGGCATACGGGTAAGGGACTTGGCTGAATATAACAGCGTTTTGTCGACATACGGTGAATTTCAGCTGGGCGCAGCCGACGGACATCATTAAGAAACATCCTCAAACTTACATAAACAGCAGGCGCTTGTCACATACTGTTTGCATACGGCGTGACAAGGAGGAGTCTTTTGGATGTCTTCGCGACCACGAGGAAGCTATAAAGACCAATTCCACCAGCGTTTGTATGTTCAGTTAAACCAGGGGCATAACCAGTTGGATTTTCGTCGCATCAATGAAATCAATGAACAGATGCAAGCAGGTGTTGACGAATATGCTCACATGCAGCACGACTACATGGATGCACTGGGAATGAACAAACACTAGGACGCCGTATAGGCCTAACCCCAACAGGGTTAGGCCTTTTCGCTGTAAGAGTTTTGAATGAAACGGAAATGCATGTTCGCTTTTTGTCGGGAATATGGTACAGTTAAAAGATAAAAGAAAAAACGGAGCGTGTCTTATGCGGATTATGGGAATTGACCCCGGTATTGCCATTGTGGGTTTTGGGGTATTGGAAAAGCAGGGGAGCCAGCTCAAACCTATTCAATATGGCAGTATTCAAACGGAAGCGGGTTTGCCTGTTCCGTTGCGTCTCAAGCAAATTTTTGAAGCGATGCAGGAGATTCTAGCGACTTATCAACCGGAAGAGATGGCGGTTGAGAAGCTGTTTTTTAATCGCAATGTGACCACCGCCTTTACCGTGGGCCAAGCGCGCGGCGTCATTTTGCTGGCGGCCGAGTTGGCAGGCGTCCCTGTTTACGAATATACGCCGCTGCAGGTCAAGCAGGCCGTGACCGGTTATGGCGGAGCAGATAAAAAACAAATTCAGGAAATGATCCGGCTGCTGCTGCACTTAAAAGAAGTACCGAAGCCGGATGATGTCGCCGATGCACTGGGAATTGCCGTCACGCATGCGCAATTTCGTAATTTTACCAAGATTGTGGAAGGTGTACATAAATGATCGATTTCGTCGAGGGAAATGTCGCATATCTGGATAGTGATTACGTTGTCGTGGAGACCTCCGGGATCGGCTATCGCCTTTTTTGTCCGAATCCCTATCTGTTTGTGCAGGATGAAAATAAGAAACGCCGCTTTTATACCCATCATCATGTCAGGGAAGATGCGATTTTGCTGTACGGCTTTGCGACACGCGATGAGCGGGATCTGTTTCGCAAGCTGCTTGATGTCAGCGGGATTGGCCCGAAAGGAGCGTTGGCCATTTTGGCCGCGGCAACGCCGGAACAGATCGTCTTGGCGGTACAGCAGGAGAACGTGGCCTATTTGACCAAATTCCCGGGAATCGGCAAGAAAACCGCGCAGCGAATGGTGCTCGATTTGAAAGACAAATTGCAAGGTTTTACTCCGTCGGCGATCATTCCGGCAGCAGATTACGCCGCTGATGTACGGAAAGGTGAGTTCGCGGAAGCGCTGGAAGCGTTGGAAGCGCTGGGCTACACGGAAGCGGAACTGCAAAAAGTCAAGCTTTCCTTGCGTGAACTGGCGGATGGCGGAGCAAACGTGGAACAACTGATCAAACAAGGTTTGGCCATGATGATGAGGGGATGAGCAGATGGACGATCGGATCATAACGACCAACATGCAATGGGAGGATGAGCATGAATTAAGTTTGCGCCCCCGTTTTTTGGCTGAATATATCGGACAGCGACAGGTCAAGGAAAACCTCAAGGTGTTTATCGAAGCAGCCAAGCTGCGGAAAGAAGCTCTTGATCACGTCCTGCTCTACGGACCGCCAGGGTTGGGCAAAACGACCTTGTCGCAAATTATTGCCAATGAGCTGGGGGTCAGCATCCGGACAACATCGGGACCGGCCATCGAGCGGCCGGGTGACCTCGCCGCCTTGCTGACTAACCTGCAAGAAGGCGACGTGTTGTTTATCGATGAAATCCATCGTCTCAATCGCAGCGTGGAAGAGGTATTGTATCCGGCGATGGAGGATTTTGCCCTTGATATTATTATCGGGAAAGGACCGAGCGCCCGCAGTGTTCGCCTGGAACTGCCGCCGTTTACCTTGATCGGGGCGACCACGCGCGCCGGGATGCTGTCTGCGCCTTTGCGCGACCGGTTCGGCGTTGTCAACCGGCTGGACTACTACACTGTGGAGGAATTGGCCTTTATCGTTACCCGCGCTGCCGATATTTTGCAGATCGGCATTAAAGAAGGCGGAGCGATCGAGATTGCCAAACGTTCGCGGGGAACCCCCCGTGTTGCCAATCGCTTGCTGAAGCGGGTTCGCGATTTTGCCCAGGTGCAGGGCGAAGGGGTGATTACAGAAGAGATCGCCAACGAAGCCTTGACCCGGCTGCAGGTTGATTCCTGCGGACTGGACCATATCGACCACAAACTGCTGTTGGCGATCATTGACAAATTTTCCGGAGGGCCGGTTGGATTGGATACGATTGCGGCTACAATAGGAGAAGAATGGCAAACGATTGAAGATGTGTATGAGCCCTATCTGATGCAAATCGGGTTTATGCAGCGCACGCCTCGCGGACGGACGGTCACCGGGGCGGCCTATCAACATTTCGGGCGGGAGATGAAACAATGAATCCGGTAGCCAAACTGTTGATCATTGGCGGAGTGGTGTTGGTGATTATCGGGGTGCTTTGGCAAATTGGCGGAAAATATCTTCCGTTAGGCAGACTTCCGGGAGATATTGCCGTGGAAAAAGAGAACGTCCGCTTTTATTTTCCCGTTGTGACGTGTATCGTGATCAGCGTGATTCTCTCCTTAATCAGTTACCTGTTTCGCTTGTTCAAATAAAGAAAAACGGATCAGCGTGAACGCTCTTGTCTGTTTGCTTGCGGACAAAGAGCGGAGTCGAAGCGAGGAGAGCGTCCGTTTCTCACACAAGAAAACTGCTTTGTCTTCAATCTGAGACTATCGCGCCGCTGTCGATAGTCTTTTTCTTTCGGAAATAAGCAGGAAAGCACAGGAAATTTGTCGAAAAACAAAAAGGTGCAAGTGGTTTCGAGCGGAAACTGGGAAAAGCGAACAGAATGGCAGAGAAATGGGGAAACATCATGAACAAGAGTTGGAAGAAGCTGGGCCTGTTGGCCGGGTGCATGCTGCTCTTTCCCATGGCAACCGATCGAGCGGAAGCAGCGGGAAAGGATATACGCGTCGCATTGTTTATTGATGCCGGGTTCGGTTACCGTGGAACGGTGCCGGCGGTAACTTTGTCCAGTGACAACGGATTAAGCATATCTTTTGCCGACGATCGTTCAGCAAAACTTTCCGGCGGGAAAGAGACGACTGCCCGATTTACGGTAGACGAGTATCATTATCTCGCAGCGGAGACGAGCAGTTTCACCTATGCACAACAAGTAGCCCAAAAACTCAGTCAACACGGGTTGCCGGCATCGATCGAACTGGCGCAGAAGGACGGCAAGACCGTCTATCAGGTAACGAGCGGTTCGTACGCGACGCCGCAGGCTGCCAGCGCCAAAGCGGCTGCGGTTCAACAGGCGGCCAATCTGCAACCGACATTAAAAGGTCCCTTCCATTTGGAAGCGGGAACGTTTTCTTCGCTGAAAGATGCGGAGAATTGGGAGGAGGTACTCGATCATTCAGGTTTGGATGCCTATCCGGTTGTCATCAATAAAAACGGCAATACGAAGTATGCGGTCTGGGTCGGCGAGGCAGCTTCGGTGAGCGCATTGGATACGATCAGGCAGGAAGCCAAGGCAAAGTTTCCGAACCTCGCGTTTTCGCAAGCGAATGAACCGGAGTACGCGTTGCTGCGAACGGAAGTGCTGGCTGGCGGCAATAGCTGCGAAAGCATGACCAAATATGCGTTTTCCCAGCAATCGAAACTGCTGGTTGCTCCGAAAAAGGGGAGCGGCACCGAGTTGATCACTGTGGAAGAGCGAAGCGGCCGACGGTATCGGGGGGAGATTGAACTTTCCGAATATAAAGGACATCTGACGGTCGTAAATGAACTTCCTTTGGAAGAATATTTGTACGGCGTGGTCGGTTCCGAAATGCAAACCGGCTGGCCGCAGGAGGCGCTCAAGGTCCAGGCCGTTTTGGCCCGGACGCGCGCCGTTACCATGAACAACAAGTACGGTGTGGCCGATCTGTCTGATACGGTGACGGAGCAGGCGTACTACGGTTACAATCTGGAGGCAGCCGATATCCGCAGGGCGGTCGACAAAACGGAAGGAGAAATTATCACCTATCAAGGGAAACCGATCGAGCCCTTCTTTTATTCCAATGCCGGCGGAGAAACAGCGGACGGTACAGAGGTATGGGGCAACGCCGTGCCTTATGCAAAACCGGTGTCAAGCAATGACACCGCCCCACTGGCTGCTGCCAAGCTCTGGTATCTGGTAGCCCTTCATGATGGGACGACCGGTTATATCCGCTCTGATCTGGTGCAGCTGACCGGGGAGACGAATCCAGCGGGACTGCAGCTTGGCCAGGTGAGCAGCGAGCTGATTAACTTGCGAGCTGGTTCGAGCACTACCTACCATCGCGTATTGACCACGTTGACGCGCGGGGCGGAGGTTGCCATCATCGGTCAGGAACTCGAAGAAAATGCGTTCAGCTGGACGCGAGGGCCGTACACGCCCGCGGAGATGAAGAGTATGATCAACGCCAGCCAGGCGCGGAACAATGGCCCGCAAATCAGCGGCTCATTGAACAGTCTGGAAGTGACGGAACGAGGCCCATCGGGACGTGTGCTGCAAATGGAAGCCAACGGAACAGTATTGAAAGTGCCGTCGCCGGATGCCCATCGTTCGATTTTTGCGGAAAATGGCAACGCTTTGCGCAGTACGAAGTTTTCCATCGAAGAGCTGGGCACGGTTAGCGTCCTCGGGGCAAATGGACGGACAAGCTCGCTTCCGGATGCGGATGAGGAACTGCACGCAATCGGTGCCGATACGAAAGTAGCTTCTCCCGCGAACGGCTCTGCCGGACAATTCCTGATTTTCAATCCGCAGGGCGAGTGGCGAGTGGCTTCCAAAAGCCAGCAGTATTTGATCCGCGGTTACGGTTACGGCCACGGCCTGGGTGTTTCGCAGTACGGCGCCAAGGCGATGGCTGAACAAGGGTATGACTATAAAGAGATTCTGAAACACTATTATACAGGGATTAAAATTGAAGCAGATTGAATAACGTAAGGAGCTATTGAAGTGGACGTACAACAGTTTGATTTTTATTTACCGGAACGTTTGATCGCACAACATCCGCTGGCAGAACGGACTGCCTCCCGTTTGCTGGTGTTGCATAAACAAACAGGAGAAATAGAGCATCGCCGCTTTGTGGATCTGATTGAATATTTGGAAGCGGGAGATGTGCTCGTGCTGAATGACAGCCGGGTGCTTCCGGCGCGGTTGATCGGTGAAAAAGTGGATACCGGGGCCAAGATTGAGGTCTTGCTGCTCAAATCACTGGGGGATGACCGCTGGGAGACGCTGGTGAAGCCGGGCAAACGAGTCAAGCCGGGAACGGAAATCAGCTTTGGGGACGGTTTGCTGCGCTGCACTTGCGAAGCGGTGACAGAAAGCGGCGGGCGCATCATCAAGTTTTCCTACGAAGGGATTTTTTACGAAATTCTCGAGCGGTTGGGCTCGATGCCGCTTCCTCCTTATATTCATGAACAGCTTGAGGACAAAGAGCGCTACCAGACCGTTTACGCCCGGGAAAGCGGCTCTGCCGCAGCGCCTACTGCAGGCTTGCATTTTACCAAGGAGTATTTGGCAAAACTTGAGGAAAAGGGCGTCAAGCTGGCTTATATAACACTGCACGTCGGATTGGGGACATTCCGTCCGGTCAGCGCAGACAAGATCGAAGAGCATGTGATGCACTCCGAGTACTATGAGATGTCCGAAGAAACGGTGGCGCTGATCAAGCAGGCCAAAGCTGCAGGAAAACGCGTGATCGCGATCGGCACAACCTCATGCCGGACGCTGGAAACGGTGGGCAGTGAACGAAACGGTCAACTGGAAGCCTGCTCCGGATGGACAGACATTTTTATTTACCCTGGATATGAGTTTAAAGTGATTGACGGTTTGCTGACCAATTTTCATTTGCCGAAATCAACGTTGGTGATGCTGGTCAGCGCTTTGGCCGGAAGGGAACATATTCTCCAAGCTTATAAAAGTGCGGTTGAACAAGAATATCGCTTTTTCAGCTTTGGCGATGCGATGTTGATCATCTGACTGGTGAGGCTGTCAACGGATGTTGGCAGCCTTTGATTGGTATAACTTGTGATTCTATACAGTTCCAACTATAATAGATAAGACATAAGTCTATCCTGAGGAGTGCAAAAGATTGGCAGTTCGCTACGAGTTAATCAAAACGTGTAAACAGACAGGAGCCAGATTAGGTAAATTACATACGCCGCACGGCACCATCGAAACGCCTGTCTTTATGCCTGTGGGCACGCAAGCCACAGTAAAGACGATGAGTCCGGAAGAATTGCAGCAGATGGGCGCAAAAATTATCCTTAGCAACACCTACCATTTGTTTTTGCGGCCGGGACATGAAATCGTTCGGGAGGCCGGCGGGCTGCATTCCTTTATGAATTGGCCCGGAGCGATTCTTACGGATAGCGGTGGGTTTCAAGTATTTAGTTTGAGCAATTTGCGTAAGATTACAGAAGAAGGGGTTTCCTTTCGTTCCCATCTGAACGGGGAAAAGCTGTTCATTGGCCCGGAGGAAGCCACCCAGATTCAAAACGCGCTCGGCGCCGATATTTTTATGGCCTTTGACGAATGCGCTCCTTATCCGGCTGAATACGATTATGTGAAGAAGTCGATGGAACGAACGACCCGCTGGGCGGAACGCTGCTTGCGCGCCCATGAGCGCCCGGATGAACAGGCGCTGTTTGGAATTGTGCAGGGGGGAATGTATCGGGATTTGCGGGAACAGAGTGCCAAAGATCTCGTTTCGCTTGATTTCCCAGGGTACGCTGTCGGGGGACTCAGCGTTGGCGAGCCTTTCTCTCTGATGTATGAAGTGCTTGATTATACAGTGCCCTTGTTGCCCGACAAAAAACCGCGCTACCTGATGGGCGTCGGTTCGCCGGATGCTTTGATTGAGGGGGCGATTCGCGGCATCGACATGTTTGACTGCGTTTTGCCAACCCGGATTGCGCGCAATGGGACATGCATGACAAGCCAGGGCAGATTGGTCATCCGCAACGCCAAATATGCCAGAGATTTTACCCCGCTTGATCCGGCTTGCGATTGCTACACATGTAAAAATTACACGCGAGCCTATATTCGCCATTTGATCAAAGCGGAAGAGACGTTTGGCATTCGACTGACGACTTACCACAATTTGCACTTTTTGATCAAATTGATGGAGCAAGTAAGAGAAGCGATCAAGGAAGATCGACTGGGCGATTTTCGCGACCAGTTTTTCGCTCAATATGGGTTGAGTGAAGATAGATCATTTTAAGCCGAAGGAGGAATTGCAATGCAAAACTTGCAATCGCTGTTGCCTATTATCATTATGTTTGTGATTTTCTACTTCCTGTTGATTCGTCCGCAACAAAGACGGAACAAGCAGCGCAACCAAATGCTTGCCAGCTTGAAAAAGGGAGACAAGGTTGTAACGATTGGCGGCGTACACGGTACGATCCATGACATCAACGATACAGAGGTGGTTATTCGCATTGCCCACAATGTGAATGTCACTTTTGACCGCGGTGCGATCAATTCCGTGACGGCGGCAAGCCAGGCTGCTCCGGCCGCTCCTGCCTCCAAACCGGCGGTTGCTGAGCCAGTGAATGAAGAGACAAAATAAATGGTGATTCCGCAAGCCAGCGTTGACCTGCTCAACGCTGGCTTTTTTATTTGCCGGGTTCGTCCGGCATCGTCTAATCCTCCCGTTCGTCCGCGCAAAGCAAAGCTCCCCTTTAAGCAGCGCGGGCTGTTTGCACACTTGCTACTTAAAGGGGAGCTGTTTTGTCTACACTATCTTTTAATGGTGGAATTGACGCCAAAGATGCCGCCGATTGCCGCAATCAGGAAGGCGGCGAACAGGTAGACGAGGGTGATCAGACTCACTGGTGCATCAAATCCAAGGAAACCGATCAACAGAACCAGCAAAAAGTAAACCAAACCGGTCAGTCCACCGTAGTACCATCCTCTCCCGCCGCAGCGCCGCCCCGTCACATATCCGCCAATCAAGAGACTAATGATGTTGATCGCGTAGGTGAAATAAGGCAAGGAACGTTCCTGAATATCGGTTAGCGAGAGCAGTGCAGCGGTAAGCAGGGAACCAACCAGAACAAGACCAAAAGTGAAAAGCAACCCCGTAACGATTGAGGTGGATGAACTGCGCACAACATAACCTCCCTCACAAGTAACTGTTTGTACCATCTATATGAGGGGCTTGTTTGCCATATTCGTTTCCCGGGCAAATTATTCGCGACAAGGCGCAAGCGGTCGGCATTTTGCAACACTAGCCGTTGTCAACATTTTTTCCTTATTCATTGAACATTAGGGCGAATTCTCGTATGATGAATGAGGGATCAAATGGGGGTGAAAGGATTGATTAAAACATATTTCTATAACCATTCGGAACAGAAGATGTACCATGATGTCGATTTAAGCACAAAGGATGAATGGTTGCGCTCACCTGAAGATTTGTTATGGATTGATCTATATGATGTAGGCAACAATGAGTTGCAATACATTGCCAATATATTTCAATTTCACCCATTGGCCATTGAAGACTGCCTGCATGTCAGTCCGCGGGCCAAAGTTGACCATTATGAGGACTATTATTTTTTCGTCTTTCATGCCCTGCGTTATAATGAAGAGAGTGACAATGAGATTACGACGCTGGAATTAAACGTTTTTTTGGGACCGAACTACATTGTGACCATTCACAAATCGCCGATGAATACGATCGGCCGCATTGCCGCGCAATGTCATCGCAATATCACCTATTTAAATCGGGGACCGGATTATTTGCTGTACGCGATTGTTGACGGCATTACCGACGAGTATTTTCCGATTATGGACCGGATCAGCGTGCGGATCGATGAACTGGAAGATGAGATGTACGAGCATCAAATGGAAGAGATTACGGAGGAATTTTTGGCGCTGAAACGGACCATTATTCTGATCAGGCGGGTCATTCTGCCGCAAAAGCGCATTTTCGCCAATGTGAACGGCCGCTATTCCTTTGACATATCTGAAGAAAATGTACCTTTTTACACGGACCTGACCGACCATCTGGAACGGATCTCCGATTCGACCGAGACATTTCGCGACCTGGTGAACGGTGCGCTCGATACTTATTATACGATTATCAGCGCGAAAACAACGGAGAACATGCGTATCTTGACGATCATTTCGACGATTATTCTGCCGTTGACTTTTGTCACCGGGATATTCGGGATGAATACGTTCGGCTGGTTGGGAACGGCGGCAGAACCGTACATGCTGCTGATTGCCATTCTCATTATGGTCATTATGATGGCCTCGATGTTTTATATTTTCCGCAAACGAAAATGGCTATAAAACATGTAGCGACAAGGTGAAAACTGGCGAGCATAGGGGCGTCTGTTTGCGTGGAGACTAAAAGCAACACCACGTAAGGAGGACGACAAAAAAATGGAGCTGGCCACAATTCTGCTGCGTACCCTGTTAACCTATTTCTTCATTTTGATGTTGTTGCGTTTAATGGGCAAACGCGAATTAGGGAAGCTGTCCGTTTTTGACGTCGTAATCTCCATCATGCTCGCGGAAATGGCGGTTATGACTATCGAAAATGTTAAGGAGCCCATGCTTAACTTTTTCCTGCCGATGATGCTGATTGCCGTGTTGGAAATCATTATGGCGTTTATTTCGCTGAGAAGCAAAAGGTTTCGCGATATCGTTGACGGCACACCGGAGCTGATTATTGAAAACGGCGAGATTCGTGAAGATGTGATGCGGCGAAACCGCATGAATATGGATGATTTGCTGGTGCATTTGCGCCAAAAAAATATTAAAAACGTCGCCGATGTGGAATTTGCTTTGCTGGAGCCGACCGGACAGATGAGCGTATTTCCCAAACCGGATAAAGATTCGGTTACACGCGGCGATTTTCATTTTCCGCCTCCAAAACGGTCGTCATCAGTCAAATTCAACGGCTTGCCGACTCCATTGATCATGGATGGCCAAATTCTCGAGGAAGGATTGCAGAGAATCGGCCAGAACAAGTTTTGGTTAAAACAAAAGATTCGGCATCGTGGAATCAAAAAAGTCCAGGACATTTCTTTTTGCTGTATCGACGACCAGGGGAACATCCATATCGATATCAAAGATAAACCCCGTCCGTGATTCGCTCAACGGCGGGGAAAGAACAAGGAGAGCTGCTCGCCGATCCACGGAATTCGCTGCACATCCTGCTTGCCGAGAATGCGCAAGGCGACCAGCAGCAGCAAATAAAGCAACAGGCTGGAGCCGGCGGCAGTCAGTATCATCCGATGAATCGGCAGGTCAAGTAACCAATGTGTGGTCATATAGAAGCAAGCATAGCCCATCGCCAGCATGGCGAAGCCGATTTTGAGAAACTCCTTGATCTCGATGGCAAACCCGATTCCTTTGACCAGACTGGCAAAATGAAGCAGGGTGATCAAGGTTATGCTCAGATTGAGCGAAATCACGGCGCCGTGAATGCCAAAGCTGGATTGGGACGTGAGCAAAAACATGGCCACAATTTTGGCGATCGAGCCAAACAGCGTGTTTCGCATCACGATATTGGCCTGATCAAGGCCTTGCAAGGCGGACGCAAGCGGTGCCTGAAAGAACAGAAAAACGGAGAACGGAGCGAGTTCTTTCAGCAATTGCCCGACTTCGGGTTGATTGTACAGCAGGGCGCAAAGCGGTTCCGCCAATACATACAACAGCACTGTCCAGGGGGCGCCGATCACGAGTACGATTCGCATCGATTGATAAACCCGGCGATGCACCAGCGAGCTATTTTTTTGATAAGCGGCCTCTGCCACCGCCGGAACCAGCGATACAGACAAGGAATAGGTCAGAAAGGTGGGAAACATCAGAAGCGGAACCGCCATGCCGGCAAATTGGCCGTAGGCTGAGGTAGCTTCAATTGTTTTATAGCCTGCAAGCGACAAAGCCAGCGGCACAATCATCGGCTCCAGCACATAGGGAATGGAGCCGATGAAGCGGCTCATTGTTACTGGGAGCGAAACGGACAAAAGTTTGTGCAAACTTTCCCGATTTTGCTTCAGGGAAGCAAGGAACGGCTGTTGAAACAAGCTTTCCGCTGTTTTTCGTCCACCTTTTCGAAATTGCCAGATGATGTAGGCAAGTCCCGCACATTCGCCAAAGATGATGCTGGCCACTGCCCCTGCTGTCGCGTACTCAACGCCGAAATCCATGAAAGATGTGGTCATGACAACGACCAATGCAATGCGGACGATTTGTTCGACGAGTTGGGAAGTGGCGGTCGGAGTCATATTGTGCTTGCCTTGAAAGTATCCGCGTAAAACCCCGGATATACTGGCGATCGGAATGACCGGAATCGCCGCCAACAGTGCGATAAACGCCCGCTCATCGGAAAAGATCCAACCGGTGATCCATTTGCCGGCCGCCAACAAGACGAGACTGACCAGCAGGCTCAGCGCGCTTGTAATCAACAAGGCCAAAAGCAAATATCGCTTCGTTTTGCGGGAGTCCTGGGCCGCTTCCGTCTCCGCCACTTGTTTGGCAATGGCTACCGGCAAACCGAAAGTCGTCACACTAATTAAAAAATAGAGAATGGGGACGACCATTTGGTAAAGCCCCATCCCTTCGGCACCGATGATGCGCGAGAGGACGATCCGATTGGCAAAGCCTAGCACCTTTGTGACCGCTCCTGCTACAATCAGGATAACCGTACCATAAAAAAAAGATTGTCTCATGGTCTAGCCCTTTCTTTCCTAAAGGAGTCAGAGTGGGAGAACTTTATAGTTAAACATATGGACTTGCTGGTGGAACCATGACAATTTTGAGAGGAGAGACAGGCGATGGTGGAAGACGAAGAGTTGTTTTCACAAATTATGCACCTATGCGAAAGCAAAGTGGAGGAATTTGCTTTGCTTGGATATGAAAATGTTTCGGCAGAGGAGATTTGGGCATGTGTCTCTTCTGCTTATAAAGAACTGCCGCCTATGCACAAAATCGTCAATGACATCCTAACTTTAAAAATCAATAAATACATGAACTGGATCATGCTGAAAATGTACAAAAATTCCAACTGAAACTTTTGGGCTGCAAAATCGTATCAACAACAGTCACCAGGAGAGGGCGAGTCAGGGCAGAAGAAACAGCAGGGGAAGTTACAATCGTTTCCCATAGAAATAATTGCAAGTTAATTTGACACAGTTTTTTCTCCTTGTCTATAATGGGCATATTGGTTTTTCGTTCTGCCTGACGAAAACCCTTGAGGGAAAGGGGTATCATCCAGATGATAAAATGGAGTCGTTTTTTTGTCTTCTTACTTGTTATTGTGGCCTTGGGTGTGCTGGTAGGGACAACTTCTCTGCCTGTGGCCAAAAACATTACACTCGGCCTTGACTTAAAAGGCGGTTTTGAAATTCTCTACGAGGTGCAACCGCTCGAAGGGGGAGAAGTAACCAGCGAGCTGTTGAACAGTACAGCGCAAATGGTGGAAAAACGCGTGAATATCGGTGGTGTCGCTGAACCGGATATCACGACCGAATTGCCAAACCGGATTCGGGTCAAGATCGCTTCGCAAAATACGGACCAGGATCAGTTGCGCCAACTGATCGGAAAACCGGCTGTGCTTACCTTCCGTGACGAAAAAGGGCAAATTATTTTGCGCGGCAGCGATTTGGCGCCTGACGGAGCATCTGTCGGATATGACGATTTGAAACGCCCGCTTGTTCTGTTGAAATTCTCTGATCCGAAAAAGCTGGAAGATGTGACGCGCGCCAACCTGCACAAGAAAATGGCGATTTATTTGGATGAAAACATGCTGACCAATCCGACGATTCAATCGGTCATCACGGGCGGCAGCGCGCAAATTACCGGGGACTATACGGTGGATTCGGCCAAAGAATTGGCCAGCATTTTGAACTCGGGGGCCCTTCCGGCCAAACTGGTTGAGAAACAGGTGACATCAGTGGGCGCCAGCCTTGGGGCGATGGCTTTGCAAAAAACGATTTACGCCGGATATGTCAGCGCAGTATTGATCTTCCTGTTCATGCTGTTTGTTTACCGTGTACCGGGCATGATCGCCAATATCACCCTGGCCGGATTCATTTATTTCTGTATGGTTGTGCTCAACTGGATGCACGCGACATTGACATTGCCGGGGATTGCCGGGTTCATCCTGTCCGTCGGGATGGCGGTAGACGCCAACATTATTACCTATGAGCGGATTCAGGAGGAGATTCGTTCCGGAAAAACGATCTTGTCCGCATTCCGCGCCGGTCAACGCCGTTCCTTTATTACCATCATTGACGGTCATATTACAACGATTATTGCGGCGCTTGTACTGTTTTATTTTGGGACAAGTTCCATCCAAGGTTTTGCCATCACTTTGACGATGACGATTATCGTCAGCTTGATCACAAACGTGTTTGGATCTCGTTTCCTGCTGTGGCTCCTGCTGAAAGCCAACATGTTCAAGAAGCCGTTCTGGTACGGAGTAAAGGAGAGTGAGATCGGTGAGCTCTAATCAACAACATGAAAAAGTTATCAAGTTCGATATCGTAAAAAACCGGAAAAAATTCTTTCTCCTGTCGGCAACCATTCTCGTCATCGGGTTGGTCTGCATGCTGATCTTCGGGCTGAACCTCGGCGTTGATTTCAAAGCGGGGACCCGGCTCGACTTGTTGATCGGCAAAGAGTTCAATACAGCGGATGTTGAACAGGTGATTGAACAAAATCTGCCCAATGTGCAGCATACCGCACTGACGAAATACGGAACGAACCAGGTATATACGCGCTTTGACAATACCGTAGAGCCTGCCAAACTGACGGCGATTGAGCAAGCGTTGAAAACCAAATATGGCGATCAGGTAACGAAACAGGAATCAACAGTAGATCCGATGATTGCTCGCGAATTGGCTGGAAAAGCAGGGATCGCCATTTTGATTGCTGCGATCGGGATTACGATTTATATCGCGATTCGCTTCCAATTCTTGTTTGGGGTAGCCTGCGTGATCGCCTTGCTGCACGACGCGTTTATTCCGATCGCTTTGTTCTCCATATTCCGGCTGGAAGTTGACTTGACGTTTATCGCGGCGATCTTGACGATTGTCGGTTACTCGATCAACGATACGATCGTTATTTTTGACCGGATTCGCGAAAACTTGCGTTCGACCAAAATCAAAACGATTGAAGATCTGGAGCATATGGTCAATGTCAGCTTGTGGCAAACGATGCGCCGCTCGATCTTCACCGTCGCGGTTGTGTTCTTCTGTGCTTTGTCCATTGCCATTCTTGGCGGGGAAGGAATCCGCAACTTCTCGTTGGCGTTGATTTTCGGGTTGGTCAGCGGTACGTATTCCTCCATTTTTATCGCCGCGCAAGTATGGGTTGCTTTAAAAGAACGGCAAATGAAAAAAGAAAAACTGGCCACTGCGCCAAACCAAGGGTAACGCGGTCGCTCGCAAAGCGTCTGCAACCAGGAACCGAAAGACTATCGGGCGTTGTGCTCGATAGTCCTTTTTTTCGAACAAGCGAGTCTGAGCCTGTTCGTCAGTTGATGCTTGGCGCTCGGGAGCTTTTCTACTATAATGAATGAGGATTGGGGGAGAGGGCCTATGCTAAAAGCGAAAACTCGGTGGCAATTGGCTGCCTACGATGAGAAAGTAGCGGAAGAGCTGGCTCGATCAGGCGACCTGCCTCCGTTCATCGCAAAATTGTTGGTGATCCGCGGCATTCAAACCGCTGAGCAAGCCAGAAATTTTCTGCAAATCAGCCCGCAGCAGTTCCACGATCCTTTTTTGTTGGATGGCATGGCAAAAAGCGTCGAGCGGATACGGCGGGCGATTGAACAAGGGGAACCGATCTGTGTCTATGGAGATTATGACGCGGACGGAGTGAGTTCAACCGCCTTGGTCGTTCATCTGTTTCGTGAATTGGGAGCCCAATTTGACTATTATATCCCGAACAGATTTACCGAGGGCTATGGTTTACATAATGAAGCGTTGAAACAAATCCGCGAGAGAGGCTTTGGCTTGGTCGTGACGGTGGATACCGGTATCAGCGCGGTCGAACAGGCGCGCTATGCCCAGGAGCTTGGCCTCGATCTGATTATTACCGATCACCACGAACCGCCGGCGCAAATCCCCGAGGCTTATGCGGTTATCAATCCGAAAAAGCCGAACTGTCCTTATCCGTTTGAGATGCTTGCCGGTGTCGGGGTCGCTTTCAAACTTGCCCACGCTTTGTTGGGGGAGCCGCCGATGCATCTGATCGATTTTGCTGCGATCGGCACGATTGCCGATTTGGTACCGCTTGTCGATGAAAACCGGATCTTGGCCAGTTTGGGATTGCGACGGCTCAATCAAACGCATCACGTTGGGTTGCAAGCGTTGGTACGGGTCTGCGGACTGGCGGAAACGGAACTTTCCAGCGGACATGTCGGTTTCGCTCTCGGGCCGCGGATTAATGCTGGCGGACGCCTGGAAACAGCGGAAACGGCGATCAAACTGATGACGACAACAGATGCGGCTGAGGCTGACGAGCTGGCCGCCGCCTTGGATGAATTGAACCGGGAGCGGCAAGAATTGGTGCATACAATGACCGAAGAAGCAGTGGCGATGGTTCTGGCTGAGTTTCCCCCGGAAGAGAATCAGGTGCTGGTCGTCGCCAAAGAAGGCTGGAACGTTGGTGTGGTCGGCATTGTTGCCTCGCGTCTGGTCGAAAAATTTTACCGGCCGACGATCGTGTTGGGAATCGATCCGGAGAAAGGCACGGCCAAAGGCTCGGCGCGAAGTATTGCCGGTTTCGACATGTACGAAGCGCTGACCGCTTGCAAGGAGCTGCTGCCGCATTACGGCGGCCATACCATGGCGGCAGGAATGACGCTGCCGGTAGAAAATCTTGCTCCTTTGCGAGTAAAACTGAATCAACTTGCCCAAGACTGGTTAACAGAAGAAGATTTTATGCCGTTGACTCGCGTCGATGTGGCGGTCGCTATCGAGCAAGTCGATTTGGCATTGATTGAACAGATGGAAGCATTGGCGCCATTTGGGATGGGCAATCCCACTCCGCTCATCTTGCTGGAGCAGGTGGAAAGCACGGCGATGCGCCTGATCGGCAGAGAGGACTCTCATTTGAAATGCAGTCTGGTGAAAGACGGCAAAGCCATTGACGCGATCGGCTTTCAACTGGCTCATCTGGCTGCACAGATTACTCCGAAGGCGAAGCTGCAGGTGCTGGGAGAGTTGTCGATCAACGAATGGAATGGCAATCGAAAGGCGCAACTGACCATTCGCGATATGGCGGTGCCGCATCAGCAAATTTTCGATTGGCGGGGAAGCCGGGAGAAACGGGCCAAATGGCTGCAAGTGATCAATCAGGACCAGGGCGTGTTGACCGTTACGTTCCGCCAGCAAAGTTTTCAGGAAATTTCCGCCTGGCTGTCAGAGTTTCAGCAGCAAGCGAACAAAGAGATTCGTCTGGAGTACGCGGGGGCGGAGTCGTACCGCTTGGCAGATGGAAACGCATATCGTACACTGATTTTGTATGATTTGCCTTCGCGGAAGAGCGTCTTGCGGCATATTTTGTGTCAGATGCGCCATGCCGAACGGATTTACTGTTTATTTGGCGATCCGGACGCCAGCTTTGATTTGGTGCAATTCCCGACCCGGGATCAGTTTAAACTGCTGTATCAAATGTTTCGTCAATTCCCGATGATTGAAAAGGGGCAATTGGACGCGTTGGCTCGCAAGCTTCAATTGAAGCGGGCGGTACTGGACAAAATGTTGGCTGTTTTTTTGGAACTGCAGTTTATCCAGGAAGAAGCGGAGCGGGTTCGATTGCATCCGGAACCAGCGAAACAGGCACTGGATCGTTCGCAATTTTATCAGGAATGGCAAGAAGAAGCGGAGCTAGCGGAAGAGTTGCTTTTATCTTCGTATGAATCGCTTGTTCAATATATGAATCAGTGGGTGGAACCAGTTCCCGCCCCGTAGGAGGCTACTAACATGGATTTTAAACAGTATATTCGGGTGATTCCCGATTACCCGCAACCAGGAATTCGTTTTAAAGATATCACCACATTGCTGAAAGAAGGAGCGGTCTATCAAGCCGCCATCGAAGAATTGGCCGCATTCGCCAAACAATTGGACGTCGATCTGATTGCCGGTCCGGAAGCACGCGGCTTTGTCGTGGGCGCGCCATTGGCTTATGCTCTCGGTGTGGGCTTTGTGCCAATCCGCAAATCGGGCAAACTGCCGTATGAGTCCATCAAGGCTGAGTATGATCTGGAATACGGGAAAGACGCGCTGGCTGTGCACGTGGATGCCGTACAACCGGGACAGCGGGTGCTGATCGCCGATGACTTGCTGGCGACGGGCGGAACAATTTCCTCTTCGATCAATCTGATTAACCAATTGGGAGGACAAGTGGTTGGAGCCGCCTTTTTCATTGAACTGACGTATTTGGAAGGCCGCAAAAAATTGGGAGAGATTCCGACGACCACATTGGTGCAATACTAAGTCACCGCGAAAACGATTTGTTTTGATCCGAACCATAGACCAAGTGAAAACGGGCAAATGCCCGTTTTTCCTGTATTTGGGAGATTAGCCCCCCATTCGCAATTTTTCAAAGAACTTCCACAGGAATTCAAGATTATTACCTTTACAATGATTCCAAGTTAAAAGATAATATAATGAAATGCAGTATGTTTGGCGGTCTCGTACAAGCTATAATGCAGGAACAGTCGGAAGAAAAAAGGAACTCCATCGAGGGTTCTTTGCTTTTCTATTGATCGATACCAGGCGAAATCCGTGTCGGCTGGTAGCAAGTTTTTCTTCAGTGAGAGGATAAGGGAAGGGAACTATGATAACAGGCATTGATGAGGTTATAAAAAAAGCCAGTGATTATTTGTCTGAAGCTGACCTTCAGCTTATCACCAGAGCCTATGATTTGGCAAGGCAGGCGCATGAGGGGCAGGTACGGAAGTCGGGGGTTCCTTATATCATGCACCCGATTGCTGTTGCCGGTATCCTGGCAAATCTCCATATGGACGCGGTTACGATCGCAGCTGGCTTTTTACATGATGTCGTCGAAGATACAGAGGTGACGCTCGAAGATCTTCGCCAGCAATTTGGAGCAGATGTAGCCAGGCTGGTTGACGGAGTTACCAAGCTGGACAAGATCAAATATAAATCAAAAGAGGAGCAGCTTGCCGAAAATCACCGCAAAATGCTGGTAGCGATGGCTCAGGATATACGGGTGATTTTGATCAAACTGGCTGACCGTCTGCATAATATGCGGACGTTGCGTCATATGTCGGAGGAGAAGCAGCGGGAAATTTCCGATGAGACACTGGAGATTTTTGCACCGCTCGCACATCGTCTGGGGATTGCTTCGGTCAAATGGGAGCTGGAAGATACCGCCTTGCGGTATATGAATCCGCAACAATATTATCGCATCGTCAATCTGATGCAGAAGAAGCGGGCGGAACGAGAAGCTTACATTACAGAAGCAGCTGAGATGATTCAGGAAAAATTGAAAGAGCTGCATATTGAAGCGGAAATCTCGGGCAGGCCGAAGCATCTTTACAGTATATATAAAAAAATGACGACGCAGAACAAGCAGTTCAATGAGATCTATGACCTGCTTGCCTTGCGCATTATCGTCAACGATATCCGCGACTGTTACGCTGTGCTGGGGATCGTGCATACCTTGTGGAAACCGATGCCGGGGCGCTTCAAGGATTATATCGCCATGCCGAAACCGAACATGTACCAATCGCTGCATACGACGGTGATTGGTCCCAAAGGCGAACCGCTGGAAGTGCAAATCCGCACGTGGGAGATGCATCGGACAGCGGAAATCGGGATTGCTGCCCACTGGGCTTACAAAGAAGGCAAAGGGGTAGTGCAGGGGTCATTTGCCGAGAAATTGGGCAACCTGCGCGAAATCATCCAAGGCGGCCATGAGGAGTCGCCCAATGCTCAGGAGTTCATGGAATCGCTGAAACAAGATCTTTTCTCCGATACGGTTTTTGTGTTTACGCCAAAAGGCGATGTGGTTGAACTCCCCAAAGGCTCCGTACCGCTCGATTTTGCCTACCGCATTCACTCCGCCATTGGCAATCGCTGCATCGGGGCCAAAGTGAACGGGAAAATTGTACCGCTCGATTACGGATTAAAGACGGGCGATATTGTTGAAGTGCTGACTTCCAAACATTCCTATGGACCGAGTCAGGACTGGTTGAAAATTGCCAAATCTGCCCATGCTCGCAATAAAATCAAGCAATGGTTTAAAAAAGAGAAGCGGGAAGAAAATGTTGCCAAGGGGCAGCAAATGATCGAAGCGGAAATCAAGGCGCGCGGTTTTGAATTGAAAGAGGTCATGACCGAAGAAAATATTTTGGAGGCCGCGGCCAAATTTAACTTTCAAGGCCAGGAAGATATGTTTGCAGCCGTAGGTTACGGCGGCTTGACGGCAGCGCAAATCGCTTCCAAAATGACGGAGAAATTGCGCCGGGAACGGGAAGAGAGTCAGCCGTTGCCTGAATTTAAACCTTCGCCAACGAATCACTCCCGCAGCGAATCGGGTGTCAAAGTAAAAGGCGTGGACAATCTGTTAGTCCGGATTTCCCGCTGTTGCAATCCGGTTCCCGGCGATCAGATCATCGGCTTCGTGACAAGAGGGCGGGGCGTGTCTGTCCATCGGACCGATTGTCCCAATGTCCACACAGAGGAGAACGGGGAGCGGTTAATCGATGTCGAGTGGGACAGTGTGATTCAACACAACTATAGTGTCGACATCGAAATTACCGGACACGATCGCAATGGGCTGTTAAATGATGTGCTGCAGGTTGTCAGTGAAACGAAAACAAACATCGCGGCTGTCAGCGGCAAGGCCGATCGCAATCGGGTGGCAACGATTCATATGACCATTTCGATCAGCAATGTTGATCATTTGCACAAAGTCGTGGAACGAATCAAGCGGATTAAGGACATCTACTCGGTTCGCCGGATTTTAAACACCTGAGAAAAGACAGTGCCTTCGCTGGGGCACTGTTTATTTTTGAACCAAGGAGAGATCGAAAGATGAGAGTTGTTGTGCAGCGTTCAAAAGAGGCCAGCGTCACGGTCAATGGCGATGTTGTTGGCAAAATCGACCATGGATTGGTTTTGTTGGTCGGGATTACACATACCGATACCGAACAGCAGGTTGATTTTGCGGCGGACAAAATCGCTCATTTGCGGATTTTTGAAGATGAGCAAGGAAAAATGAATCATTCCGTGCTGGAAACAGGCGGTCAGGTTTTATCCATTTCCCAGTTCACGCTATACGGCGATTGCCGGAAAGGGCGACGTCCCAACTTCATGGAAGCAGCCCGTCCCGAGCAGGCTGAACCGCTTTACGAACGGTTCAATCAACAGTTGCGAGAAAAAGGACTGCATGTGGAGACCGGCCGATTCGGGCAGATGATGGAAGTGCGTCTGCTCAACGATGGGCCGGTGACGCTGATTGTTGAGGCATAGCCTGCAGGAAAAGTTTCTGGCAAGCATAGAAAACGTTCGTACATAAACAAAAGCAGAGAGCGCGGAATGACGCTCTCTGCTTTTTTCTGTTTTGAAGGTGATTGTTATGTTATTGCCCTTTTGTTGAGAAGTAGCGGACAATTCCGTTTAAGATCCCTTGTGCAGCCCGTTCCTGATAATCGGCTGAACGAAGCTTGGCTTCTTCGGCCGCGTTGGACAGGAAACCCACTTCCACCAGAATGGCGGTAATCGGGTTTTCCCGCAATACATAATAATCACCGAAACGAGATTGCATATCTTTGTAGCCCGTTGCCGCAATCAGTTCCGTCTGAACGATGGCAGCCAGCTCGCTTGAACTGCCCTTCGTATAGTAGAAGACGATCGAACCGTTTGTAGACGTATTGGGATGCGTATTATGGTGAATACTGACAAATAAGTCAGCTTTATTTTGCACAGCCACATCTACCCGTTGCTGTAAGGTGAGGTAATGATCGTCCGACCTCGTCATGATCACTTTTGCACCGGCAGCTTCCAGTTTGGTTTTGAGCTGTTGGGCAACTTGCAGGTTAATGTTTTTTTCCAGTGTCGAATAAGTTAATCCGGTGGCTCCGTTGTCTTGGCCGCCATGGCCGGCATCGACGACGATCAGTTTGTTTTTCAGCTGGCCGCTCGTTGCTTGCGGAGTGCTGTTGGCGGAAACCAATTTGGCAAGCACATAGCCAGACAGGCCACTCGGCAATTCAAGTTGATACCAGTCTCCCTGGCGATGTTTCACGGTATACAGTTCGCCCGCCTGAATCAGGGTGAGAATGGGGGAGGCTTCATCAGGCTGCGAGCGGACCGGAGTATTGTTGCTGATCACGGACACGGTTTGTCCGTTGACTGCGCTTGTTGCAGCGGACGGCGCAATGCTCAATAACCAGCCGGCCATCCAGCCAGTCTTTCCGTCACCGGTTTTCACTTGATACCAGTCGCCTTGCTGATCCAGCACGGTCAAAGCAGTTCCGATCGGCAAGGTAGCGATAATCGCGCTGCCGGTGTTCGCTCCCGTCCGCAAGTTGACGTTGTCGGCTGCCACGGTCGCGGTGCGCACGGCAGGAGCGGCTGGTGTCGATGACGAAGCAGGCGCCGGTACCGTCGCCGGAGCGATAGTTGGCGGAACAACACTGGCTGCCGGTGCATCGGGAGCAGACGGTATCCAGGCGGTCATGCCATTCAGGTCAATCTCCCACCACCCTGTCGCTTCGCCTGTTTTGATCACCGTATCTCCTGCGTTTAACTGGGTGATGGCAGGGAGATCCGTATTCGGTTGCGGATAGACAAAAGGCGAAAAGCCGAGAGTGATTTTGATTCCCGACGATGGGAAGGCTTGCGCCGGTTGCGTCGTTGGTTCAACCGTTGATCCAGCCGATGTTGTTGTTCCGGCGGGTTGCACTGGCACTGGCGATTGTGCCGGTACAGTCGGTTTCGACTGTACGGGAGTTGAACTGACAGGTTTGCCGCTGGATATGCCAGTGCTCTCTTTTACGAGCCAGCCTGCTACCCATCCTTTCTGAGAATTGCCAAATTGAATTTGATACCAATCTCCGCTTTTTTGCAGCACCGTATACTTTTGACCGGGATTGATCATCGTCAGTACCGCATCGGATTGGCTTGGTCCGGAGCGCACGTTCAAGTTGGTCACGGTGCTTTCGATCTGTTTCGCCGCACTTGCCGTTGCCGCCGGCTTGACCAACCAGTTGGCAACCCAGCCGGTTGTGCCATTGGGCAGCTTTACCTGAACCCAGTCATTTTGTTGGGACAATACGGGAAGCACCGTATTTAACGGAAGTGTGGTCAGCACCGAATCTGTCAAACTGGGGCCAGAGCGCACATTGAGGTCGTCTACGGTGACTTGCACTTGACTGGCGGCAGCGAATACAGAAGTCGGCATCGCGCAAAGCATAAATACAATCAGAATGGATCTCAGGAGTTTTTGCCGAATCAACAAGGTTTACATCCTTTCTTGTTATTTCTTCCAAGGAAGCTTCTGCCTTGTTAATTTTCGCCTTACACCGGCTTTTTCCTGCAAACTTTGACAAAATGTTTCCTTCTATTACAACCGGGATGAACACGTCAGGAGGGATTGGATGAGACAATCAAACAAGGAAACACTGGCGAAGGAGTTGAGCAACCGTCTCTTCTCCGTCGATTTTCACGATTTTCTGGAAAAAGAGGCAGTGATGAATGATGTCGAAATGTCCGGGGAATTTCACCTGTCGATTGCGGAAATTCAGCGATTGCGCCGCCAAATCAGACGATAGCTTGGCCTGAAATGCACGATTGCATGTTTTTGCGCATTGACCGTGCTTTTTCGGTCGGCTAAGATGGGTAATGGCAGACTGAAAAGCAGGTGAACAAATTGATTCAAGTCAAGTGTATCGGCCATGTATTTGAACGGGAAATCCGCTTGATCTTGGCGCTGTTTTATGAAGATCCACAGATCACGTTTTGCGATGAGCAGGAAGAGCTGAACGGCGATTTGAATCTTACGCTTTCCTTAAGATATGAGCAAACCGGGGTAGTTGCCCACGGCAGACTGGACGCGGGCGGACAGACGGAAGAGTATTCGTACGTACGGCCGTTTGGGACCCGTGATGAAAAGGGCGAGCGGAAAACCGCCAAACAGGCGATCAGCTATACGCTGCTCACTTTGCTGGAGCGGCATACAGGAGTGGAACAAGGCTGGGGGATTCTCACGGGAATCCGTCCGACCAAACTGTTGCATCAGTTTCTGGAAAATGGCATCGGGCGCCAGGAAGCACATCGAATCTTGCGCGAGGATTATCGGCTGCGCCCCTACAAACTGGATCTGTTGCAAAAGATTATCGACTTGCAACTGCAAGTTGTCCCCGATTTATATGAAATCGATCGGGAGTTGTCCGTCTATATCGGCATTCCGTTTTGTCCGACCAAATGTGCCTACTGCACATTTCCGGCTTATGCGATCAAGAGTCACGCCGCCTCGGTCAATCCGTTTCTGCTCGGGTTGCACCATGAGATTTCGCACATCGGCGAATGGTTGAAGCAGCGTGATATGAAAGTTACCTCCGTTTACTTCGGGGGCGGTACACCGACGAGCATTACTGCGGAAGATCTGGACCAGCTGTTTACGACTCTCTACGATCGCTTTCCCCATATGGATCAGGTCAGGGAGTTGACGGTCGAGGCAGGACGTCCGGATACGATTACGGCGGAAAAACTGCAGGTCATGAAAAAGTGGCAGGTTGATCGAATCAGCATCAATCCGCAGTCGTTTACCCAGGAGACTCTCCGGGCAATCGGTCGTCATCATACCGTCGCCGAGACGATTGAGAAGTATCATCTGGCGATGGAGATGGGACTGACCAATATTAACATGGACCTGATTATCGGGCTTCCCAACGAAGGAATGCATGAGCTGGAGCACAGTTTGCGCGAAGTGGAAAAGCTGAAGCCGGCTTCGTTGACGGTTCATACGCTCTCGTTTAAACGCGCTTCGGAAATGACGCAAAACAAAGAGCGTTACAAGGTCGCCAGCCGCGATGAAATCAGAAAGATGATGAACCTGGCCGAACAATGGACTTCGGCCAACGGCTATCGTCCTTATTATCTCTATCGGCAAAAAAATATTCTCGGCAATCTGGAAAACGTCGGCTATGCGCAACCGGGTCAAGAAAGCATTTATAACATCATGATCATGGAAGAAGCGCAAACGATCCTCGGGCTTGGCTGCGGCGCTGTCTCCAAGTTAATCCCACCGGGTTCCGACAAGCTGACGCGCTGGCCGAATCCGAAAGATCCCAAAACGTACAACGAAACGTATCGCCAGTTGACGGAAGCGAAACTGCGGGATCTGGACCAGCTTTACGAAGACAAGCGGCAGCCGGTCATTTTGGAAAAAAATGCGGCCGACCGTTGACGGCCAATCCTGTATTTGCTATTATTTCAAAATAAGTTTGTTGCATAGCGATCTGATGAAGGGACCAAGTACCCAAGGAACGAATAGCTAGAGAGGAAATGCCGTGGCTGCAAGCATTTCTCTATTGCGTCTTGGCGAATGACTTCCCGGAAGACCCCAGTGAACGCGCAAAGCCAGTAACTGTAAGGCGTAACACCGGCGTTAACGGTTTGGGAACGGTTGACGGTTATCTGCGGCAAAGCAGATTGCCAAGTCGTTCTGAAAGCGGGATACGTTTGTATTCAAGCAGGGTGGCACCACGGGAATGTGTATAACATCTCTCGTCCCTGACATGATGAACCATGTCAGAGACGGGAGATTTTTATTTTTATCCGGTTTGCCAGGCTAGCCCGGCTTTTGGCAACGCCGATGCAGCGCGGATGCACATAAAGAAAACATTTGCAGAAGATGGAGGAATGGCAATGGCAAAGATTCAAATTCCCCGCGGCACACAGGATATACTGCCAGGCACAGTGGAAAAGTGGCAATATATCGAGAGCCAGACGCGGGAACTCTGCCGTCGATTTAACTATCAGGAAATTAGAACGCCGTTGTTTGAGCAAACCGAACTGTTCCAGCGCGGCGTCGGGGAAACGACCGACATTGTGGAGAAAGAAATGTACAGTGTCCGAAATCCGCGCAGTGAGGATCAGTTGACGCTGCGTCCGGAAAATACCGCGGGAGTTGTGCGTTCCTATGTGGAGAACAAAATGTACGGTTCGCCCAATCAACCGACAAAACTGTTCTACATTGGTCCGATGTTTCGCCATGAACGCCCGCAGGCTGGCCGGTTGCGGCAGTTCACGCAATTTGGGGTGGAAGCGATCGGTTCGATGGACCCGGCGATTGATGCCGAGGTTATTGCTTTGGCAGTGCGCTTTTATCAATGGTTTGGTTTAAAAGGAATTTCTGTTGAACTGAACAGCATTGGGACGCTTGAAGATCGCGCCCGTCAACGCACCTATCTGACTGATTTTCTCAACGGTGTGCGCGATCAGCTGTGCGCGGATTGCCAATCGCGGATTGACCGTAATCCGCTGCGGGTTTTGGATTGCAAAAATGAAAAATGCCAGATGTTGACCAAAGACGCTCCTTCGATCCTCGATTACCTCAGCGAACAGTCTGCCGCCCATTTTTCGGCGGTGCAAGAGTATTTGAGCGATCTGGACATCTCTTTTACCGTCAATCCCCGTCTCGTTCGCGGTCTCGATTACTACACCTTGACTGCATTTGAGATCAAGATGGCGGAAATCGGTGCGGTCGAAACGCTGTGCGGCGGCGGCCGGTACAACGGACTGGTTGCGGAGCTGGGCGGAGACGACATGCCCGGGATTGGCTTTGCCTTAAGCATTGAGCGATTGCTGCTCGCGCTGGAAAAGCAAAACATCCAGCTGCCGGTAGAGTCCGGCATCGACTGCTATCTGGTCATTCAGACGCCTGCGGCAAAAGCTGTCGCCTTTAAATTGTTGGATCAGCTTCGTCAGGCGGGCATCCGCGCGGAAATGGATTATCTCGAGCGGAAAATGAAAGCCCAGCTGAAGGCGGCCGATCGTCTGGAAGCCCGCTTCACGGCGATTCTCGGGGAAAGCGAATTGCAAAACGGGACCGTCGTCCTCAAAGAGATGGCCACTGGCGATCAGCGTGAGCTTTCTGTGGCGGAGTTGGCGAGTGTTTTAAAAAAATCATAAAATAAAGGAGTAAAAAACGATGGAGTGGAAACAACGTACCATATATTGCGGACAAGTCAGCAAAGAGTTAGTAGGACAAGAAGTGACGTTAAACGGTTGGGTGCAAAAACGACGCGATTTGGGCGGCGTCATCTTTATTGATCTGCGGGACAGGGAAGGGCTCGTCCAGGTCGTGTTCAATCCCGAATACAATAAAGAAGCGTGGGAAATCGCCGATAAAGCGCGCAGCGAATATGTGCTGTCCGTTACCGGAAAAGTGGTGGAACGCGCTCCCGAAGCGGTCAACCCCAAATTGAAAACAGGGGAAATCGAGGTTCATATCCATACGATCACCATCCTCAACGAGGCCAAAACGCCGGCATTCCCGATTGAAGATGATCTGGATGTCGATGAGCAAATCCGTTTGAAATATCGTTATCTGGATTTGCGCCGTCCGGAAATGCAGCGCAACTTCATTCTCCGCAGCAAGGCAGCGAAAGCTTTCCGCGATTTCCTCGACAGCAACGGCTTCCTGGAAGTGGAAACTCCGATGCTGACCAAAAGCACTCCGGAAGGCGCGCGCGACTATTTGGTTCCCTCGCGCGTTCATCCAGGCGAATTTTACGCTTTGCCGCAATCTCCGCAGCTGTTCAAGCAGCTGTTGATGGTTTCCGGTTTTGAGCGCTATTACCAGATCGTTCGCTGCTTCCGCGACGAAGATTTGCGGGCAGACCGGCAACCTGAATTTACCCAGGTCGATATTGAGACTTCCTTCTTGTCGATGGAAGACTTGCTGCCGATGATGGAAAAAATGGTTGCCCATGTATTCAAACAAACGATCGGCGTTGATGTGCCGACTCCGTTCCCGCGTCTGACTTATGCGGAAGCAATGGCTCGCTATGGTTCGGACAAGCCGGATGTCCGCTTTGGCATGGAACTGGTCGATGTCTCCGATCTGGTCGCAAACAGCGGGTTTAAAGTATTTGCCAGCGTCGTGGAAAACGGCGGGCAAGTGAAAGCGATCAATGCCAAAGGCTGCGGCCATTATTCCCGCAAGGAAGCCGATGATCTGGGCAAATTCGCTTCCCGGTACGGCGCCAAAGGCTTGGCCTGGATCGGTTTCAAAGACGGCGAAGTAAAAGGGCCGATCGCCAAATTCTTTACCGAAGCGGAAATGCAGGCGATGAAAGAGCGGTTGGAGGTTGCTGATGGAGATTTGCTTCTGTTTGTGGCCGATAAACCCAAAGTGGTTGCCGATGCATTGGGTGCTCTTCGTTCCAAATTGGGAGCGGAATTGGGCTTGATCGACGAAAGCAAGTTTGCGTTCCTGTGGGTGGTTGACTTCCCGTTGGTAGAATGGGATGAGGATGCGCAACGTTATGTGGCGCTGCACCATCCGTTTACCCGTCCAAAAGACGAAGACTTGCATCTGTTTGAAACCGATCCAAGCAAAATGCGCGCCCAGGCGTATGACATGGTGTTGAACGGCTATGAGCTCGGCGGCGGTTCGATGCGGATTTTCAAACGCGACGTTCAGGAGAAAATGTTCAAAATTCTGGGGCACAGTCCGGAAGATGCGCGGGAAAAATTCGGCTTCCTGCTCGATGCCTTTGAATACGGCACACCTCCGCATGGCGGAATCGCCCTTGGCTTGGACCGCCTGATCATGCTGCTGGCTGGCCGCAACAATTTGCGCGAGGTCATTGCCTTCCCGAAAACGGCGAGTGCCAGCGACTTGATGGTGAATGCGCCGGGAACGGTCGAAGAAGCCCAGTTGAAGGATCTGCATATCGCCAGCATTGCAGAGAAGGAAGACGGCGAAGAGGCGTAAGGCAGGGAAACTTGCGATCCTCTCTTGCTTCGTATACGATATAAGTAATTAAAAAAGCCCTGCGATGTGCGTGACTTCCGATAGTTTTGAGCCACAACCCTTTTAAAGGGAGTTCTTGTCCGTGGCCGCAATGACATGCCTCCTTCGAGTGGAAGTTTGAAGCGGTCAGGCGGTACACCCACCTGCTAGTGCAGGTTCAAAACTGAGGAGCAACACGGCATAATGGGGCTTTTTTCTCTATGCTTCCCTACTTATCCGATGAGATTAAAGTGAAAGGTTGTTTCGACATATGTTACATCAATTTTCGCGCTGTGAATTGGCCTTTGGACCAGAGGGTTTAGAGAAACTGAAGAATAGTACCGTCGCTGTCCTTGGGGTCGGCGGTGTTGGCTCATTTACCGTGGAAGCATTGGCTCGAACCGGAGTGGGCAGGCTGATTCTTGTGGACAAGGACGTTGTCGATATTACCAATATCAACCGTCAAATCCATGCGAACTTGCAGACGATCGGGCGGGAAAAAACTGAATTGATGAAAGAACGGATCGCGCTGATCAATCCAGAGTGTGAAGTGATTACCCTGCATATGTTTTACAACGAAGAAACGTACACGCGGCTGTTTGAATTCCCCATCGACTATATCGTCGATGCGATGGATGTGGTTTCCGCCAAAATCCATTTGATTCTGGAAGCGAAAAAACGCAACATTCCGATTATCAGCAGCATGGGCGCAGCGAACAAAATGGATCCGACGCGGTTTGAAGTAGCTGATATTTCGCAAACCAGCTATGACCCTATCGCCAAAGTGATTCGCCGGGAATTGCGCAAAGAACGCATCTACAAAGGCGTGAAAGTGGTATATTCCAAAGAGATCCCGGTGACGATCCGCGACGAGGTTCGCGACCAGATCGTTGTTGATCCGAATTCGCCGATCCGCAAAGTACGTCAACCCCCTGCGAGCAACGCGTTTGTTCCGTCGGTAGCCGGTTTGATCCTTGCCAGCGTTGTCGTCCGCGATATCATCGATTGGCAGCCGGCCAAAGGGTAAGGACAGACATGGATTTGTTCACTTACGCCTTTGACGAACAAGAGGGGGGACGGAACAAACCGTTAGCGGCCAGGATGCGTCCGCAAACGGTTCAGGAGGTTATCGGCCAAGCGCATATTTTGGGACCGGGTAAATTGCTCAGACGCGCGATTGAAGCGGACCAGGTGTCTTCGCTCATCTTTTACGGTCCGCCCGGTACGGGGAAAACGACGTTGGCCAAAGTAATCGCCCGCTCTACCCGCTCCCGTTTTGCGGAATTGAATGCTGTCACCGCAGGGGTAACAGACATCCGCAAAGTGGTGGAAGAGGCAAAGGAACGGCTGGTTATGGAAAACACGCGGACAACCTTGTTTGTTGACGAGATTCACCGCTTCAATAAGGCGCAGCAGGATGCCTTGCTTCCTTATGTAGAAGAGGGCACGATCATTTTGATTGGCGCGACGACGGAAAATCCGTTTTTTGAGGTAAATCCGGCGCTGTTGTCCCGTTCGCAAATTTTCCAACTGGAGCCGTTGTCGGAAGCGGATTTGCGGCAAGTGATGGAGCGTGCTCTAACCGACAGGAAAAACGGTTTGGGGGATTTGCACGTAAAAATTGAGGAGGAAGCAGCGGAGCATCTGATCCGCTATGCGGAAGGCGATGCCCGCCGATTGCTGAATGCGCTGGAATTGGCGGCGACGACGACACCGGTTGGCGCAGACGGTTCAATCCGCATTACTCTCGATGTGGCGGTGGAATCGATTCAACGCCGCACGGTTCGCTACGATAAAAGCGGGGATAACCACTATGACACGATTTCCGCTTTCATTAAGTCGATTCGCGGTTCCGATCCTGACGCTGCTTTATACTGGCTGGCCCGCATGATCGATGCCGGAGAAGATCCGCGCTTTATCGCCCGGCGCTTGGTCATCTCTGCCTCGGAGGATGTCGGCAATGCCGATCCCCAGGCCCTCCAGGTCGCTGTTTCCTGTTTTCAGGCATTGGAACTGGTCGGGATGCCGGAAGGGAGAATTCCGCTGGCGCAAGCAACCACTTATTTGGCCAGCGCACCGAAGAGCAACGCTGCTTATGTGGGAATCAATCAGGCTTTGGAGACGATCCGCACAGAGGGGCACAAACCTGTGCCGGTTCATCTGCGCGATCGCAGCTACAAAGGGGCAGCCAAACTGGGACATGGCGCGGGCTACCTCTATCCGCATGATTATCCGGATGGATATGTTCCCCAGCAATACTTGCCAGACGGGGTTCACCATTCCTTTTACAAACCAAAGGAAATCGGTTACGAACGAAATATGAAGAAATGGCAGGAAATGCGCCGTTTGCGCAACAGACCGGATCGCCAGTAAGCCGTGAGATTGAAAGGAACAAGAAAAACCCCTGCCAGGCAGGGATTTCATTGACGATCGGTATATGGTTGATCATCTGGCAAATTCCCTTGCTCATTTGGCCGTTTGCTGTTGACGCTGTCGCCAAAACGAGCTTTGTGGGCGATTGTTCCCGCCGGATACTTGTACAATGTTTCAGATGGATGATTTCGCTCCTGTTTGGATGCCATCCGCTTCACCCCCCTGTCGGAAGTTTGCCCCGCATACAGGGGACTTAAGCGGGGAAAGGTTGGGAGCACGATGCATAAGAAAACAGAAAACAGTGAATAACAGGCCAAGGAGGAGAGTTCACGAAGTGAAAATATCGACAAAAGGTCGCTATGGGTTAACGATCATGATGGAATTAGCCAATCGGCTAGGCGACGGACCCGTTTCGCTCAAAAGCATTGCCCAAAAAAATGATTTATCCGAACATTATTTGGAGCAATTAATTGCCCCGCTGCGCAATGCCGGTCTGGTGAAAAGCATTCGCGGAGCGTACGGCGGCTATATTCTCGCCAAAAAGCCGGAAGAGATCACCTCGGGCGAAATTCTGCGTGTCTTGGAAGGACCGATCAGCCCGGTTGAATTTTCCGAAGAGGAGGACCCGGCCAAACGTTATCTTTGGCTGCGCATTCGCGACAGTATCTCGTCCGTCCTCGATTCCACGACGTTAAAAGATTTAATCACCTATCAAGATGAGGGTGATTCGGAAGGATATATGTTTTACATCTAACAAGCAAAGAAAAGGTGACCTCAATTGCCTAATCGCATTTATTTAGATCATGCTGCCACCACTCCGGTACATCCGCGGGTGTGGGAAGCGATGCAGCCTTATCTCACCCAGTTTTTTGGCAACCCGTCCAGTATCCATGGTTTCGGCCGTGATTCCCGCAAAGCAATGGAACAGGCGCGGGAAAGAATCGCCGGATTCATGGGAGCGGACCCCGCCCAGCTTGTGTTTACCAGCGGAGGGACCGAAGCCGACAACATGGCCTTGATCGGTGTGGCGATGGCCAACCGGGAACGCGGTAAACATATTATTACTTCGCAGATCGAACATCATGCCGTGCTGCACGCTTGTGAACATTTGGAACAAATCGGCTTTGACGTTACCTATTTGCCTGTCGATCAGACAGGAATGGTCCATTTGGAACAAGTGCAAGAAGCGGTGCGGCCCGACACGATTCTCGTCTCGATTATGTATGGAAACAATGAAGTCGGCACGATTCAGCCGATCGTGGAAATTGGTCAGTTTTTGCAAGAGCGCGGCATTTACTTTCATACCGATGCAGTCCAGGCGTTTGGCGTTTTGCCGATCGATGTGGCCGCCCTGCCAGTAGATCTGTTGTCTGTCTCCGCCCACAAAATCAATGGGCCAAAAGGGGTCGGCGCCCTTTATATGAAACGCAATGTCAACTTTATCCCTTATTTGCTTGGCGGCAACCAGGAGCGGAAACGGCGCGGCGGAACGGAAAATGTGGCCGGAATCGTCGGGTTTGGCGAAGCGGTCAAAGTGACGCAGGAAGAAATGGGGGAACGGGTGAAAAAATATTTGCAGCTGCGCCAGACGATGCTGCAAGTGTGGCAGGAGGACAGTATCCGCCATCAGCTAAACGGACACCCGGAACGTTTTCTTCCCCACATTCTCAACGTCAGTTTTCCGGAAGTCGACACGGAAACGATGCTGCTCAATCTCGACCTCGTCGGGATCGCCGCCGCCAGCGGATCAGCTTGTACGTCCGGTTCACTGGAACTTTCCCATGTATTGACGGCAATGTGCCTGGAGCAACCGATTGCCGAGTCTGCTGTTCGCTTCAGCTTCGGCATCACCAATACGCTCGAAGAAGTGCGCGAAGCGGCCAAGAAGACGGGTGAAATCGTCAAACGGCTCGGGCGTTCCAAATAAATGTTGGTTGAACCAAGGTTGTCAGAAACAGTCAAACGGTTTACAATTTAGGATTATACGGCAAAATCCACTTTTTCAAGTGGATTTTTTGCTGTCGGAAGCGGTTCGTTACATCTTTCCTGGGCCTTGCTCGGCGGATCAGAAGGACGGGCTGGATCAACGAAGATCAGAGCGGTGGCCATCGGAAGAATGGAGGGTGATTTGAGTTGCAGCTCCCTTTGTTTGCAGAAACATATATTCGCGGGCATGTGATTCAGGAAATTTTTTATAATGAAGAAAACTGGTACGGGGTCGTACGGCTTAAAATCGAGGAGACCACCGAGCATGTCAAAGAGCAAGAAGTCATTGTCGTTGGGCATTTTCCGCGTCCGCATGCCGAAGAACTGTTTACCTTTTACGGTGAGTGGAAAACGCACCCCAGGTTTGGCAGCCAGTATGCCGCCAATCGATACGAACGGGAAACGCCAAAAACGCAAGCAGGCGTGGAAAAGTATTTGGCCAGTGGCTTGTTTAGCGGAATTGGCAAAAAATTGGCCAAACGGATTGTCGAACATTTAGGGGTTAACGCACTGACGATTATTGCCGAAAACCCCGACGAGCTGCAAACCGTTCCGGGCATTTCCCCCAAACGGGCCAAACAAATTTATGAGTCGGTTTTGGAACATCGCTCACTGGAACAAGCGATGGTGTTTTTATATCAGTTCGGCCTCGGTGTTCACCTAGCGTTGCGCATTTACCAAACGTTCAAGCACGAGACGATGACAGTGCTCACGGAAACGCCGTATCGCCTGATTGAAGAGGTGCAAGGAATCGGTTTTCGCCGCGCTGACGAAATTGCGCGGGCGACGGGGATATCCGCATCTTCCCCCGAACGGGTCAAAGCGGCGGCACTGCACTTGTTGCAGGAAGCGGCATATGGCGAGGGACATGTGTATATGCCCGACGGTGAACTGATCGACAAGACGCTAAAGCTGTTAGACGAGTGCGGGGGGCATCCTTTTCAACGGGAACAGATCGAATCTGCGCTGCAAGCGTTGTTTCTGGACAACAAAATTTATTGGGAAGAGACGCGGATTTATTTGCCGTCGCTATTTTTTGCGGAAATTGGCTTGGCCAAACGGCTTCGCTACTTCCGGGAGAGAGAACCGCTTGCACAATTCCCTGCATCGGAATTTTATCAGGCGCTGGGAAAAATTGAAGAAGAATTGGGTATCAGCTACGCACCGACGCAGAAAGAAGCGATTGAAAAGGCGATCGAATCGGGGTTGATGCTGTTGACAGGCGGTCCAGGTACCGGGAAGACAACGGTCATTCGCGGGATTTGCCGCATTTTTGCTTATTTGCACGGTATCAGTCTGGATTTGAAGCGGTATGATCCGCATGAACAGCCTTTTCCGATCTTGCTGGTCGCACCGACGGGCCGCGCTGCCAAGCGGATGACAGAAACGACCGGCTTGCCGGCAATGACGATACACCGGCTGCTCGGCTGGAAGGGTGACAGTTTTGAACGGGATCACGAACATCCCATTCAGGGAAAACTGCTGATCGTCGATGAGATGTCGATGGTTGACATTTGGTTGGCCAACCAACTGTTTCGCGCAATTCCTGATGACATGCAAATCATCTTGGTTGGAGATCCTGATCAGCTTCCCTCCGTCGGGCCAGGCAACGTACTGTCCGATGTTATCCGCTCGGGGCTGTTGCCGTGTGTCCAATTGACGGAGATTTACCGGCAGGCGGAGGAATCGACGATTATCCAATTGGCTCACGAAATTCGCCGAGGGGAAGTTCCGCAAAATTTGCACGCAAATTTGCCAGATCGGCGATTTTTCACAAGTTCGCCACAAGATGTGGCCGAAGTAGTGAAACAAATTTGCCTCGGGGCCGTAAAAAAAGGATATACGGCAAAAGATATTCAAGTGCTGGCTCCCGTTTACAAGGGCGTGGCTGGGGTGAATCAACTGAACAGCGAGTTGCAGGAACTGTTTAACCCCAAATCTCCGCAAAAACGGGAAGTTCAATTTGGAGAAACTTCTTTTCGTACAGGCGACAAAGTATTGCAACTTGTCAATAATGCCGAAGAACAGGTATTTAATGGCGATATTGGCGAAATTGTGGCGATTTTTATGCCAAATGAAAATGAAGAAAACGAAGAGATGTTGGTTGTATCATTTGACGGACGTGAAGTCATTTACAAACGTTCGCAGTACCACCAGCTAACGCTGGCTTACTGCTGTTCTGTCCACAAATCACAGGGCAGTGAATTTCCCATCGTTGTCATGCCATTTGTCCGCAATTATTACCGGATGCTGCGGCGAAAACTGGTTTATACAGGGGTAACGCGAAGCAAAGCGTTTTTGCTGCTTTGCGGCGACCCGGAAGCATTTCGCCTTGCTGTGGAAAACGATGATGAAGGAGTTCGCTACTCATACTTGGAACAGCGGCTTCGGCAAACGGAAGAAGAGGTTTAACACTGCCGCGCGCGGAACAAGCCCAAAGCTCTGGGAAAACCAGTCGCTTGGTCGACTGGAACAGATTGTGGCGAATGGGGACAAGCTGTTCGCACGATACTAATAGAGCGGAGGGGGGTTCCCTAATGCACAAAGCATTGGATGTTATAGGCTTGCCGATCATCTGTCTGCAGACTGGAGAAACGATTGGTAGTGTCCGGGACATTCTTTGCGATTTGGAGTGGCACGTGTTGGGGATAGTTCTCTCGGAAAGCAACTGGTTCCAATCTGGAACGTTTATCCCGGTTGAGCACATTCATGCGGTGGGAGAAGACTTTCTCACTGTTGCGGGAAAAGACACGATCTCCTCTTTGCAACAAATCGCCGAAGCGACAGTTGGCTTGGTGTGCGGAAAAAACAAACTAAAAGGCAAATCCGTGATTACAGAGGATGGCAAGTTTCTGGGGAAAATAGAAGATGTTTATTTTTCCACAAACTGGGAAAAGCTTGTAGCATACGAACTGTCCAACGGATGGATTGCTGATGTAACCAGCGGACGAAAGCGGCTTTCAGCTCCTGCTTCACTCGTTTTCGGTGAAGAGAATCTGATCGTGCCCAATTCGATTCGTATGCAGGCGTGAAAGGCAAGGAGGAGAAGGTATGCGTGTTATTTGCCCGAATTGTAGCTCAAAGGACATTGGGAAGATTGGAACCAACCAGTACTATTGCTGGAATTGTTTTATTGAAATGAGTGTAGCCGGCGATCAAATTTCTTCGGTGTATCAAGTCGAGGAAGATGGATCTCTGCAATCGCTCAACGATCTGTTCCTGGAGGAGCAAACCGTTTCGATCCAACTATAAGAGATGCGGGGGTGCAAGAATGGTTGGTCGCAGCTTGATGCGCATGATGCTGGCTGGTGGCGTTGTTGCTGCGGTTGGATACATGATGAATCGCAAACGGCGCAACCGTTTGATGGCGTTTGGACTGAACCGGTTACCCATGATGGGCAGAAATTTGTCACGGGTCGCAGTGTCGGCGATTAGACAAACCGTGCGTGCTCGTTAAATAACGATGTGATATAGGGTGGCTTGCGAAAGCCGCCTTTTTTCATGACGAGCAGATCAGGAAGGAGTTGTTGGCTTTGAGCGAACAAAAGCGAAAAATATTGGAACACTATGAACAGTCAATTGCATGGGCAAGCGGGTTGCGCGTTTTGACAGAGGAACAATGGAGAACGCCAATTGCCGAGGGCAAATGGACCATTGCCGAAATCATCGGGCATTTGCATCCTTGGGACGAATTTGTGGTTTCACAGCGACTCCCGTACTTGTTCAAAAATGCACCGTTGCCCAAGGGACCGAATGCGGAAGACATCAATCAGCAAGCGGCAGCGATCAGCAGGAAAAGGACGAAGGAAGACACGATCAGCGAATTTGTGGCAGGGCGCAGAAAATTGATAACCGCCATCGAGCAGCTGGAGGACGAGTTGTGGACACAGACTTTTCGGATCGGCCAAACGGAATTATCGCTTTTTTCTTACTTTTCGAGTTTGGCGGAACATGACGAGCATCATTTTGGGCAAATACGGCAAATCTGCCATGCTCGTTCGTAAACCGACTGGAGCTTTGCGAAAGCAACAACGGCAGGTTCGAACTTTGTTTGTCCGAATCTGCCGTTGCGCAGTTTTTGAATCGATGAAGTTTATGCCTGTTCCGCAATCGAGGCGGGTTGTTCCTGCTCCCTTTCGGCCGCTTCTGTTTGCCGATGGAGTTGTTCAAGCTGCTGTTTCTTTCTTCTTCCGGCCAGCAATACACCCGCGACGATGAGAACGATCAGGAGCCATTTCAGTGCCGGGTACGCCGTGAAGAAACCGCTGATCAAATGTTCTGTGGTGATCATGCTGCCCGCGGTGTAAGCAAGGACGGCTGCACCAACATAAATAATCGACGGATAGCGCTCGATCGCTTTCAGGATCATCGTGCTTCCCCAAACCATCACCGGGACACTGACCAAAAGTCCAAGGATGACCAGCAGAAAACTGCCGTGGGAGGCACCGGCAACGGCGATGACGTTGTCCATGCCCATCACCGCATCGGCGATAATAATTGTACGGATGGCAGCTGCAAGGCTGCTGCCGGCTTGCACCGTATCGTGCTCTTTGTGATCAGCCAGCAGCTTGTAGGCAATCCAGATCAGCAGCAGTCCGCCGACCAAGTGCAAAACCGGGATATTCAGTAACCAGACGACAAGGATTGTCATAATCGCGCGGATGGCGATCGCGCCGACAGTCCCCCAGACAATCGCCTGTTTTTGCTGATGTTTTGGCAAATTGCGGGCAGCCATGCCGATGACGATGGCGTTATCGCCGGCGAGCACAAGATCAATCAAGATAATTGCCAGCAAACCGGACCAAAATGTGGGATCAAACAAAAAGTCCATGGTACAACCTCCTTTTTTCTGGGGAGCGTGGCTGAAAAAGAAAAACGACCTCGCCGGTCTGGCGAAGGTCGTTTTTTAGACAAGAAAAGACCTTCACCAAACGATGGCAAAGGTCTTGCTTACAACGGAATGTTGCCAACAAAGCCGGGGACATCAATCCCGTAATGACGACTTTGCTGTTTCAGCTACTCCCCTTTGGGATATTCACTTTTGCTTATTCCTATAATAAAACAAATCGGCCAATCGGTCAATACATACATGATTTAATTTCCGGACGCTCATCCTAAGCATCAGGAATCAATTCTGGGGGGGATCACGTCCGATGAACGAAATCCGCCGAACCCGGTTTTTTCATTTTGCGGTCAATCTGATTTTACTGTTGGTTATCATCAATCTTTTATGGTGGCTGAAACCGTTAATTCGCTCGTTTTTTGAGTTTTTACAAGAGATTTTGCTTCCGTTTTTGGTCGGCTTGGTCATTGCTTATCTTTTGCACCCGATTGTCACTGCATTGGAAAAAAGGCGTGTTCCCCGCTTGGTGGCCGTCCTGCTGATCTATGTTTCATTTGTGCTGATCGTTGCCGTTGCCCTGTTAAATGCCATTCCGATTTTTACCCGACAGTTAATAGAGCTTTCCGACGATTTGCCGCGGGTGATGCAATGGTATGAATCCTGGATGAGAGAGTGGGAGAATCAAAAATATTTTTTGCCAGACAGCATTTCCAACGGTGTAGACAGGGTGATTATCCAATCCCATGACCGCTTGTCCAATACGATTGCCCAAATGATCAACAATATGCGCCATACACTGGGCAAGCTATTGGCTTATGCCGTTGTTCCGTTTATTGCCTTTTATCTGCTGAAAGATATGAAAGCGATCAATCAGGCAGGATTGATGATCATTCCTGCTGCCTATCGCAAACAAACCTTGTCCGTTTTGCGCGATGTCAATGAATCACTCGGCAAATACATACACGGGCAAATGATCGTTGCCCTGATCGTCGGACTATGCGCCTATCTGGGGTATTGGCTGATCGGCATGCCGTATTCGTTCGTGCTCGCTTCCTTTGTCTGTTTGACCAACGTGATTCCGTACGTTGGACCGATCATTGGCGCTGCTCCGGCTGTCGTTGTCGCCTTGACTATTTCCACCAAAATGGTCTTGCTCGTTCTCTGTGTCAATGTGGTGGTGCAAATGCTGGAAGGAAACGTGCTTTCGCCTAACATCGTCGGACGTTCCTTGCATCTGCATCCGCTGCTGATCATTATGGCGTTGCTGGTCGGTGAAACGTTGGGAGGCATCGTCGGCATGATCGTCGCCGTGCCTGTTTTGGCTGTGCTGAAAGTGGTGATCGGGCGGATCGCTTTGTTATTACATGAAAGTTGACAGTCCCTGTCCGCTAATCATATAATACGGGAAGTGAACCAATACGGATCGATGAAGGAACGAGTAGGTTAAAGCCCTTCTACAGAGAGGAAGCCCCTTGGTTGAGAGGGTTTTCAGAAGAAGAGTAACTGAAGGCTATTCCCAAGACCAGGTAAAAACCGGCGGCTGGACACCGTTATCTGTCTTTTATAAAGCGACAGACACTATGGGAAAACGGGTGTCTGTAAGCAGGGTGGTACCGCGAGAATCCAAGTTCTCGTCCCTGAGGGGATGAGGGCTTTTTTTCTGTTATCTGGGCTTCAGACATGCTGTCGATCATCAAAAATATTCAGGAGGATGTTAGTTATGAAGAAGTTAACGGGAAACCAGCTTCGCAAAATGTTTCTTGATTTCTTTGTCAGCAAAGGGCACCGGATTGAACCGAGCGCTTCGCTGATTCCGGTTGATGATCCTTCTTTGCTGTGGATCAACAGCGGGGTGGCCACGCTCAAAAAATATTTTGACGGCCGAATTATTCCGGACAATCCGCGAATCACCAACTCGCAAAAGTCCATCCGGACGAACGATATCGAAAACGTCGGGAAAACCGCCCGTCACCATACGTTTTTCGAGATGTTGGGCAACTTTTCCATCGGAGATTACTTCAAGGAAGAAGCGATCACCTGGGCATGGGAATTTTTGACCAGTCCGGAATGGATCGGCTTTGATCCAGACAAGCTGTCGGTGACCATTCATCCCGAAGATGAGGAAGCTTTTGAACTGTGGCATAAGAAAATTGGCATTCCGGAAGAGCGCATCATTCGTCTTGAAGGCAACTTCTGGGACATCGGCGAAGGCCCGAGCGGACCGAATACAGAAATTTTCTATGACCGCGGCGAAGCGTTTGGCAATGATCCAAATGACCCCGAACTGTATCCGGGCGGTGAAAATGAGCGCTATCTGGAAGTATGGAACCTCGTATTTTCCCAGTTCAATCATAATCCCGACGGCACATATACACCATTGCCGAAGAAAAATATCGATACCGGGATGGGCCTGGAACGGATGGCGTCCATCCTGCAAGAAGTGGACAACAACTTTGAAACCGACTTGCTCTTTCCGTTGATTGAGGAGACAAGCCGTATTTCCGGCGTTGCCTACAAAGCGGACGAGGAAACAGATGTCGCGTTGAAAGTGATCGCCGACCACGTGCGGACAGTCGTGTTTGCGATTGGCGACGGGGCCTTGCCTTCCAATGAAGGACGCGGTTACGTCATTCGCCGTTTGCTGCGGCGTGCTGTGCGCATGGGCAAAAAACTCGGCGTGGAGAAGCCGTTCCTGTTCTCGCTTACGGAAACCGTCGGCCGGATGATGGGCGAGTTTTATCCGGAAGTCGTGGAAAGACGGGAATTTATTGAAAAAGTGATCCGGGCGGAAGAAGAACGTTTCCATGAAACGCTGAATGAAGGCTTGGCCATTTTGGGCGATATGGTGAAAGCAGCCAAGGAAGCCGGAAAAACCGTCCTCTCCGGTCAGGAACTGTTCCGGCTGTATGACACCTATGGTTTCCCTGTTGATTTGACCGAAGACTTTGCCCAAGAACAAGGCTTGACGGTCGATCGGGACGGCTTTGAACAAGCGATGGAGGAACAGCGTGAACGGGCCCGCGCTGCCCGCCAGGATGTCGACAGCATGCAGACACAAGGCGGCGCATTGAGCGAGTTGACGGTTAACAGCGAATTTGTTGGGTATAATGAATTGGTAGTGAAAACCAAAGTTGCCGCTATCATTGTCAACAACGAATTGGTGAACGCAGCGGAAGAAGGGCAAACCGCGCAGGTTGTGCTGGAGAGAACGCCATTTTATGCGGAAAGCGGCGGGCAAGTCAACGACGAGGGAACGATCAGCTCCGATCTCGTTAAAGCGCGTGTTACCGATGTGCAAAAAGGGCCAAAAGGCCAAAATGTGCACACCGTTGTGGTCGAAGCCGGTACTTTGCATGTCGCCGATGAGATCACGGCCGAAGTAAACCGGGAAGCTCGCCTGGATATTACCAAAAACCATACGGCAACTCATTTGCTGCATCAAGCTTTGAAAGATGTGCTCGGCACTCATGTAAACCAGGCGGGGTCATTGGTTGCGCCGGAGCGTTTGCGCTTTGACTTTACCCATATCAGCTCGATCAGTGCGGAAGAGCTGGAGCGAATTGAATCGATCGTCAACCAAAAAGTATGGGCAAATCTGGCCGTCAACATTACGCACAAACCGATTGCGGAAGCGAAAGCAATGGGCGCGATGGCACTCTTTGGCGAAAAATATGGAGATATCGTCCGCGTGGTGCAAGTTGGCGATTACAGCCTGGAATTGTGCGGCGGCTGTCACGTTGGCAACACCGCGGAAATCGGTTTGTTCAAAATCGTCAGCGAAAGCGGAATTGGCGCCGGAACACGCCGGATTGAGGCGGTAACAGGACGCGGTGCTTATGAGTATCTGAACCAGCAGTTGGTTACACTGCGTGATGTTGCGCAAACGATCAAATCGCCGCTGCTGCCGGAAGTGCCTGCAAGAGTGGAGGCATTGCTGCAACAGCTCAAAGAGGTCCAACGCGAAAATGAATCGCTCCGCGCCAAACTGGGCAATATTGAAGCGGCTTCCTTGACGGAACAGGTGAAACAGGTGAATGGAGTCCAGTTGCTTGCCGCACGCGTCTCCGCGACCGACATGGACAACTTGCGAACGATGGTCGATGAATTGAAAAATAAACTGGGATCTGCCGTAGTCGTGCTGGGATCTGCTGAAGACGACAAAGTCAATCTGGTTGCAGGCGTAACCAAAGATCTGATGGATCAAGGATTCCATGCCGGCAAGATCATTAAAGAAGTGGCTGCCCGTTGCGGCGGTGGCGGCGGCGGTCGCCCGGACATGGCCCAAGCAGGCGGCAAAGAGCCGGGCAAACTGAACGAAGCGCTGAACTACGTGGTTGAGTTGATTCAAAGCCAGGCGGTCAGCAAATAAACAGGAGAGAGTTTGTCAAAAAATATATCTTCCGAAACAAGGATTCGACAGCGGTTTGCGCGAATAACTTGATAAAGGAAATATTTTGGAGAGAACCAATCTCCGTCTGAATCGAGGTGTTTGTGATGAATTCCATGGACAATACCATGAAATACACTGTTCCCAAGGAAATAAACGAGGAAGAAGTCAGGGAGACACTGCAAGAGGTGTACAATGCACTGCTTGAAAAAGGATATAATCCGATTACGCAGATTGTCGGCTATTTGCTTTCCGGCGACCCTGCCTTTATCCCGCGCCACAACAATGCACGCAGCCTGATTGGGAAAATCGAACGGGATAAAATCATCGAAGAATTGGTGAAGGTGTATTTGTCACAACACCGTTCCTGATACTAGGAGTTTGAAACATGCGCATACTTGGCCTGGATTATGGTGATCGGACGATCGGCGTCGCCGTGAGCGATGAGATGGGCTGGACGGCTCAGGGAGTGGAAACGATTCGGCGAGAATCGAAGGAAAAAGACTTGAGCCGCTTGCAGCAAATCATCGCTCACTATGGCGTGGAACGCATCGTCGTCGGCTTGCCGAAAAATATGAACGGAACAATCGGACCGCGGGCGGAGCTCTCCCAGTCATTTGCCTCGTTTTTGGCAGAACGGACAGGATTGCCTGTTGAATTATGGGACGAACGGCTGACGACAATGGCGGCTGAAAAAATGTTGATTGCCGCCGATGTCAGCCGGCAAAAACGTAAAAAGGTCATTGATAAAATGGCCGCTACTTTAATCCTTCAGGGGTATCTAGACGCAAAAGCGAGGTGATCCATATATGAGCGAAGAGATGATGGATGAGTTTGAAGTGGGCGATGTGATCGCTTTGACTGAGGAAGATGATGACGCTGCACGCGACTTCCGTATTATGTATATCTTTGAGATTGAAGATCGGACCTATTTTGTTTTGGTTCCGGTCGATCAGGAAGAGGAAGAGGAGTACGAGGTTCATTTCCTGCGCTACGAAGGGGCTGACATGTTGCAGCCGATTGAGGACGATGCCGAATGGGAACAAGTGGAGGCGGCGTTTGAAACCTTGATCAGCGATCTGGAAAAGGACGACACTCTTTAATCGTTGTCATTTCCTTTTTCTTGCTGTGCAAGAGCAGGTGGGTACACAGGTTGTCGAGCAATCGGCAACCTTTTTTTATGGAATGTTACGGAGAATTTTGGCGAATCATGAGGAAGAGCGAAGCGACAAAAGGTGACAGTCAAGCCTGCCTTCGGTATAATGTTGTCGATACAGGAAGAGGAGGACTTTTCAATCGTGGACGTATTCAATGAACATCCGCTGAAAAAGAGACGCGGACGCCTTTTGTGGATGATCGCCGGGGCCGTAGTTTGTCTTTTGGTCCTGTTTGCCGGAGCAGCCTATTACGTCGATTCTCAGTTGCAGCCGACTGCACTGAGCGATACAGTCAAAACAGTGACGATCCCGTCCGGTTCGTCGGTGCCGCAAATCGCCGCAATTCTGAAGCAAGCGGGATTGATTCGCAACGAAACGCTCTTTACATATTATGCCCGTTTTGAGGGAAGCGGCAACAAACTGCAAGCCGGGACTTATCAATTTCATCCAGGCCAAACGATCGATCAGCTGTTGACCGCAATGGCCAATGGCGACACGTATGTCGAAACTGTCAAGTTTACCATTCCGGAAGGCTGGAATACGGAGCAGATCGCCCGTTCTCTGGAAGAAAAGGGAATTGTGAAAAAGCAGGATTTTCTGCGGGAAGTGAATGAAGGCAAATTTCCGGAGTACCCCTTTGTAGCGGATATACCCCAAAAAGAAGGCAGGAAGTATCGCCTGGAAGGTTATTTGTTCCCGGAAACGTACGAGTTCAAAAAGGGGGCGACCGCGCATGAAGTGGTGGCCAAGCTGTTGGGGCAGTTTGAAAAGGAATTAAAACCGGAATGGCTGGACACTTTGAACAAGAGAAAGCTGTCGCTGGATGACGCGGTCAACCTGGCCTCCATCGTCGAGCGGGAAGTGGTCAGCGACAGAGAACGGCCCATTGTCGCGGGAGTGTTTTTCAATCGGATGCGGGAGAGCTGGCTCTTGCAATCTTGTGCCACGGTACAGTTCGTGTTGGGGAAACAGCGCGACCGAATCACGTTGGACGATTTGAAAATCGACAGTCCTTATAATACTTATATCCATCCAGGGCTGCCGCCCGGCCCGATCGCCAATCCGGGGAGAGCTTCGCTGGCGGCTGTCGTCAACCCGGCTGTCCATGATTACTTTTTCTTCGTTACCAAAAAAGACGGTTCCTCGGAGCATTATTTTTCCAAGACGTATCAAGAGCATCTGGCACGTGACGCGAAAAGTCGCGGAAACTTCTAAGACAAGCTTTCCAACTATGGCAGATATGATATAATAGTTCGGTTGACGGGGGTGAAACTATGATTACCAATCCAGCAATTGAAGATTACGTGACTAAACTGGTGTCAGCGCGTTCCCCGTTGCTAGCCCAACTGGAACAAGAAGCAGAGACAGAAGGGATTCCGATTATCCAACTGCCCTCTGCCCAGACGATTCGCTTGCTGCTCATGCTTCATCGTCCAAAAGCGATTTTGGAAGTGGGCACAGCGATTGGCTATTCAACGATTTGGTTGGCAGAAGCCGCGGTTGATGCAAAGATTGTGACCATGGAATTAGACGAAGAGCGGATTCAACGGGCACAAAACAATTTCAAATTGGCTGGTCTGTCGGAGCGAATCGAGCTGATTGGCGGCGATGCGACCAAAGGTTTGCCCGATCACTACGAATTTGACTGTCTGTTTATTGATGCGGCCAAAGGACAGTATCGCACCTTTCTTGATCTGTATCTGCCCAAAGTACGGTCAGGCGGACTGATTATTTGTGACAACATTTTATTTCGTGGCCTCGTGGCGGCGCCGGAGGAAGCAAGCAAACGTCTGCGGCCGCTGGTTGAAAAAATTGACCGATTTAATCATCATTTGATGGAACGGCCGGATCTGGAAACGGCCATCCTGCCGGTAGGAGACGGCCTAGCCGTCAGCTATAAACGATAACGACTATACAGAGCAGAGTCTGACGACGCAGGAAGGAGAATTACGAGCATGGGTAACCCCGTCTTGATAGGGGTAGCCGGAGGAAGCGGTTCCGGCAAAACCACTGTAGCAAAAGAGTTGTTTCGCCAGTTTCAAAACGACAGTGTGATCATGATTGAACAGGACTCCTATTACAAAGACCAAAGTCATCTGAGCATGGAGGAACGGGCGCGAACCAATTATGACCACCCGTTCGCTTTTGATAATGACTTGTTGCTGTTTCATTTGCAGGAACTGCTCAATCGGCGCCCGATTGAAAAACCGATCTATGATTTTAAACAGCATAATCGCCGACCGGAGCGGATTCGCATTGAACCGAAAGATGTCGTCATCTTGGAAGGCATGCTGATTTTGGAAGATCCGCGCATTCGCGAGCTGATGGACATTAAAGTATTTGTCGACACCGATGCGGACGTCAGGATTGTGCGCCGGATTCAGCGGGACATTGAAGAGCGCGGCCGAACGCTGGAATCAGTCGTCAATCAGTATTTGTCTGTCGTGCGCCCGATGCACCTGCAGTTTATTGAACCGACCAAACGGTACGCAGATGTGATCGTTCCGGAAGGGGGCTACAATCGCGTAGCCTTGGATCTTTTGTCCACGAAGATCCGCAATATCCTGGAAGAAAAACAGACTGTGGCAGAGCTGTAAGAAGCGGCGCGAAGTTGCGCCGCCGCCGACCGGTCCACGTTGCTCATGACTGGGCGGTTAAACCGCTCGCCATCGGAAACGGCCCCCCAACTTGCAATGCAAATAGTTTTGTCTGCAAACCGAGCAAGAGTGCACAGAAATGGTGCGCTCTTGCTTTTTTTTACTTTTTAAATCCGTTTCAGCCATTCCTCGCTTAGACATGGTTTTTCCTCGTTGTTTTCCGTCAACAATGGAAAAAGGAAGGAGGAATCGAGATGAATCTGGTCCGTCAGATCAAACGGCGCAGTTTTGTCGTGTTGCTGTTTTTAACGTTGGTATGGAGCGGTTTGGCCGCCCGGCTTTGGTGGATTCAACTGGGGGCGCCGCACAACTTTTCCAAGCATCATATCGATCTGGTCAAAAATGCCGTGAAACAGCGGCAGCAAAGCATAATGTTGAACAGCGGCCGCGGCGATATTCTGGATCAAAAGGGCCGCTCTTTCACCGGCAAGGAAGAGCAGGCGCTGATCATTTTTCCGTTGGCGAGGGGAAGCCTGGAAGGAACGGATATGTTGGACAAAGTGGCGCAAATTGTCCAGCAGCCGGCTGCGGAAATTTCACGGATTGTGCACGAAGGAAAAACGCCGATGATGCTGCGCGATCAGCAGGGAAATATCATTCCATTGAGCGATGAACAGGCCGAGCGGATAAATGCGCTGCAGATTCCCGGCATTGTGGCTCTCGAAGTGACAGAGCGCTATCGGTCAGATGAAGTGGCCAAACACGTCGTCGGCTTTGTCAACCAAAATCCGCAATTGGTCCAATCCGTATACCAACAGGAACTTGAGGCGGGAAAAATGAGTCTGGACAGCCTGGTTGGCGCATCAGGTTTGGAGCACAGCTTTGACCGATTTTTGCAGGGCGTGCAGCCTTCGATCCTTTCCTATTACGTCGATGGTCAAGGAAACCCGCTGCGTGGCTTGGATATTCGCCTGACGGAGCAAACCAATCAATTTTATCCGTTGTCGTTGATCACCACATTGGATAAGGATATTCAGCGGAGCATGGAAGATGTAGCTGACCAAGCCCAACTGAACGAAGGAGCGATCGTTGTATTGGATGCAACGACCGGGGATGTCTTGTCGATGGTCAGTCGGCCCAACTTTGATCCCAATCATGTCAATCTGGCGGAAGGCGCCTGGCAAAATCATGCCGTCAAGCAGCTCGCGCCCGGTTCGGTTTTCAAAACCATCGTCGCAGCCGCCGCTTTGGCGGAAGGGGTTGTTTCCCCCGGCGAACATTTTCTCTGTGAAGGGGAATACGGCAAGTATGGCTTTTCCTGTTGGAAAAAGGGGGGACATGGCAGTATTACGATCGATGAGGCTTTTGCCGAATCGTGCAATGTTGTGTTTGCCCAGATTGCCAATCGTTTGGGAGCAGACAAAATCGAAGAATATGCGAAACGGTTGGGATTAGGAACGCAGGTGGGCCATCTGACCGCCCAGTTTTACAAGCTGGAAAACTTCCGGCAGATTGACGGAGAAGAAAAAGGCGAGATTTTTGCACCACAGACCTCGCGGACGGACGAAGGGGTGCTCATTCAGACTGCGATCGGCCAGCGGGACGTGCGCGTCACTCCGCTGCAGGCGGCCAACATGATGGTCACGATTTTACGCGGTGGACAGCCGGGGCAGGTTCGCCTCGTTTCCGATATTGCGTATCGAAACGGGATGAATTTTTATCATTTTTCCCCACAAATGCTTCCCCAGGAGGGTATCGATACCGCGACGTCGCTCAAATTGAAAAAAATGCTGCGGGAAGTGGTGACCGAAGGAACAGGCAGCTACTTGCAGCAAGCCGCCTGGCCGGTTGCGGGAAAAAGCGGAACGGCTGAAGTGGAGCAAAATGGCGTCGCCAGGAATCATCACTGGTTTGTCGGGTATGCGCCGGAGGATCACCCGAAATATGCGATCGCTGTCGTCGCGGAAAATCAACCGGTTTCTGCGGTCAACCGGGGACCGGAATTGTTTGCGCGTGTCATCGACGCGCTTGCCGCTCTTTCAGATAAATCTCCTTCACCTCGGTCAGCGAATCCGTAAGAATATAAGCACGTGCATTCAACTGGTCGCGCTTGCCTAAGCCAACGATCAGCATCAAGGGAGAGGTGGAGGCGTATTTGGCCTGAACCGCTTTTTCATAAACGGTTTGCCGATCCCCTTTGCTGGGAGAGAGGCGTCGGACCGTATGGCTGTGCCAGTCGCCGATATAACGCCACCGCCCCGCCCCGCGTCGATTTAATTTGCGCACCAGATTGCGCAAGTAGGGCTCATCAAAAAAGATGGAGCGCGGCTGATGGATCGCTTTCGGACCGGGTTCGCTGGCATAGGTGACCAACCAGTCTTGTTCGTTCAACGGATAGCCCATCATGATCCCCCCGGTCTCCACTTCCGGATTTTTGCGGACGGCCCGCTCAATCTGGTTCCATGCACGTGCCGAGATATAGAGTCTGGTCATCGTTTCCTGATCCTCCTCGATCAAAAAATACGGCAGGGAATTATGGTCTTTACATTGTATGAAACGAACGGTACGGATGTCCCTGCAGAATTCGCTTTGCCGGCTGAGGACGACAGTGACTTTTTCCGTTCGGTCGCCCGCCCGTGAACAGGCACACTTAGGCACGCGCCCACATATGGATAAAAGTAAGCAGCAGCAAGAAGACCTGGAGGTGGCAGACGTGTCCAGCATCTTAATGGCACTTTCGCTTTTTTTCAAAGAACTTCTGATGTTTGTAGCCTATGTCAAAAACAATGCGTTTCCACAGCCTCTTCCGGAAGTGGAAGAAGAGAAATATCTCAGGCTGATGGCAGATGGGGACCCGTATGCGCGAAACAAACTGATTGAACATAATTTGCGGCTTGTAGCGCACATCGTGAAAAAATTTGAAAACACCGGAGAAGACAGCGAGGACCTCATTTCGATCGGGACCATCGGTTTGATCAAGGCGATTGAAAGTTACCAGGTAGACAAAGGGACGAAGCTCGCCACATACGCCGCCCGATGCATTGAGAATGAGAGTTTACTGTCAAAGCTTCGAGGCAAACAAAAAAGCTTGCAAAAGCCAGACGGAGGCTTCACAAGCTGCAGCACAACCAGCTTACCGCGCGTGTCCTTTTAAATGAGCGGTCGTATTGTTCCACACCTGTTTCAAAGTGTCACGGTCTTTCGCGGAAATATGGGAATCGGGATGACGAAGAAACTTTTTGACCGGCAAGACGCGGTAGGATGCCTTTCCGTTTTTGCTCCATTTTTGCGTCCACGTGGGGATATAGTCGAAGCCGGATACATAGGTTTCGCCGTTGTCCTCTTTTTTTATGGTCAAATTGAGAATGACACCGCTCTCCGTCTGAAGATTGTCGCGCATTCTGGCAGAGATAAAGTTGCCCAGCGAGTAAATCGCAAACTGGCGGTTTTTCCAGACGATCGGCTGAAGCACATGCGGATGACAGCCTAAAATCACATCCGCGCCCGCTTTCAATACCGCTTTGACCAATCGTTTCTGCTTGTCTGTCGGATAACGGCGGAACTCTTGGCCAAAATGCAAGGCAACGATGGTGACGTCCGCCTTTTTGCGCAGCCGGCGAAGATCGCTGCGGATTTTCTCCAGTTTGATCCGATTGACCAACCAAGGCTTTGATTTGGGAACGGAAATATAATTGGTGCCGTAGGTGTAAGCGAGTATGCCGACGCGGATTCCTTTCACATTTTTGATCAGGAATTTGCGGGAATCTTCCTTTTTGCGATACGTTCCTGTATGAGCAAAACCGTGGCGGTCCAAAACTTGCAACGTGCGTTTCAAGCCGCGGACGCCCCGATCCATGCAATGGTTGTTGGCTGTCGTCAGTACGTCAAATCCGGTCGCTTTTAACGTTTTGGCAAGTTCATCCGGACAATTGAACATCGGATAACCCGTCTTCGGGTTTTTTTGTTGGTATTGTTTTTCTCTGCCCGAAAAGGTCGTCTCCAGATTACCGATGGTGAGATCGGCGCCGCGCAAATAAGGGCGGACTTCTTGAAACATGGAGCGAAACGAATAGCCGCCGTTTTTTTTGGCAGCGGCAATTTGCTTGCCCCACATCAAAATGTCGCCGACTGCTACGATTTTGATTTTCGTTGTCATGACTCGCCTCCCTTGACCGTTTCAATTCTATAGTTTATTCCAGTGGGTCAAGGTTGGTTTTGGGTGAAAGCGGACAGGGAGAAGGCGGATACCCGTCTATACCAATCACCTATTCTTTTCATAAGATGGTGTGCGTCTGTGGAGTGGCTAAACAACACATAGGAAAAAGGTGGGATGATTGGTGGTTCGAACGCGAGTCAAACGATGGCGGGTTGGCGCAAAATCTAAAACACGCAAGACAGCCGTCAAACCGAAAGCAACGCCAGTGCGAAAGGAAAAGACGCTGATCTTGAACAAACCGGTGATCGCGATTACCGGCAGTGCGGGAAAGACGACAACCAAAGAGATGATTGCCTCCATTCTAAGAAGGCGCTACAAAATTTTCCAGACAGCCAAAAATATGAATTTTATAAACAATACGCGGGCGAACGCGCGTAAAATCACTGATCAACATCGCGCGGTCGTCTTGGAATATGGCTTGCTCAAAAAAGGAAACATCAAGCGGCATTGTCAAATTATTCAGCCCAATATCGGAGTGATCACCAATATCGGGACGGCGCACATCGGCAATTTTGGCGGGAAAATATCGGGAATTGCCCGGGCCAAGTCCGAACTGATCCAATATATGAAACCGACGGGAACGTTGTATTTGAATGCGGATGACCGAAACTCGCGCTTGCTGTTGACGCAAAAATTTAAAGGGAAAATTATCCGGGTCGGAACAGGCAAGCATGCCCAGTATCGGGCCAAAGGCATCCGGTTTCAATCCAACGGCATGAGCTTTCGCGTCGCTCTGCGGAATAAGGAACATACTTTTTTCGTCCCCGCTTTTGGCGAACACAACATATACAATGCGCTGTTTGCGATTGCCGTCACGCACCAACTCGGCTGTTCCATCCCGTTGATCAAGGCCGGATTACAACATTATAAAAAACCGGAACGAAGATTGGTCGTCAATCGCTTGGCAAACGGAATTAAAGTGTTGGATGACACATACAGCGCCAACCCCACCGCGGTAAAAGCAGCCGCCGATGTTTTGGCCCGAATTGCGACAGGACCCAAAATTGCGGTGCTGGGCAGCATGTTGGAAATGGGAAACTATGCGGTCAAAGGACACAAGGAGGTGGGCAAATATCTGGCAAAGAAAAAGATTGATTACTTGTATACATTGGGGCGGGATGCCAAACATATTCGAACGGGGGCACTGCAGCATGGACTTTCCAGACAAAAAGCTGTCCACTGCTCCTCCAGGCAACAGCTGCATCGTCTGTTGGCCAAACGGCTGCAACCGAACACCACGATTTTGGTCAAAGGTTCACACAAGATGAAGATGGATCAAACGGTTTCTTATATAAAGCGAAAGTTGGCAAGAAAAAATAAACGACTCGTCAGAAAGCGGAACATAAGATCATAAGCGAGTATGCAGCGCCATGTTTTTACATTTTCCTGTAAATACATGGCATTTTTTTTCTGAGCAAATGATTAACACTTTATGGGACTTTGTACCCTGTCCCTTTACATAAAGATGCGTTATTGGAAACTGCAGATAAACGTGGGACTATCTAATCAAATACTTATTTGGAAAAAATTGCGGTCTTAATTTCTGGCAAACAGACCAGTAAGATGGGGTTGTACCCAGTTGACTGGGAGAAAACATCACAGCTAGGAGGAAACAAAATGACGAAACAAGCATGGTTGCAAAAGTCATCATTGGCCGTCATCTTAAGCACGTCCCTGTTGATGTTGGCTGAAGGTGGACAAGCTTCTGCAGCACAAACCGGGGAAGCCGCGTCCGCAAATACGCAAGAAGTTGTTGCTTTGGCCAAATCATTGGTTGGCCAAGATTATCAATCGGGAGCCAATGGCCCTACCCAATTTGATTCAGCAGGTTTACCAGCCTACATATATCGGCAAGTGGGAATCGATGTTGCGGACAGCATCTCTGCATTATACAAAGCAGGGGTAAAAGTAGATGCCGCCAGCATTCAGCCGGGGGATTTGGTTTTCTTCTCCACGAAAGGCACCAGTACTCCTAATTATATGGGGGTTTATGTAGGGGCTCAACAATTTGTCTATGCTTCAGCGGGAGAGGACGAGGTTGTGACCAAATCTTTGACCGGAAGCCAGGCAAGCAAACTGATCGGAGTGCGCCGTCTGTTGAACGATACGGTGCAAACGCCGGACAAGCCTGAACCGAGCCAGCCGGTGATTTCCAAACCGGTTACACCTGCCCAGCCGCAACCGGCACCAACTGCACCGAGCAATGAGACAACTGCGAATCAGGATATCGCCGAGAAAGTCATTGCAGCCGGTATGAAATATTTGGGGACTCCGTATGAATATGCCTCTACCCGCTCCAACAGCAAAACGATGGACTGCTCCGAGTTTACGATGCTGGCCTACAAGGAAGGTGCAGGAATTAACATCGGCAGCAATTCCCGTTCACAAGCCGAGTTTGTGAAGAAAAGCGGAACGCCAGTCTACAACGTGGACGATTTGCAGCGCGGCGACCTGATCTTCATGATGAGCTACAAAGGTTCGAAAGCGTCCAGTTACAGCGGAATTGACAAAGCGAGCCAAAGAATCACCCACGTGGGGATTTATTTGGGCGACGGAAAGATTCTCCACACCTACAGCAAAGAAGCGGGCGGTGTAAAAATCACCCAGTTTAACGATACTTCCTGGGAATATCGCTTCGTTGTCGGCGGGCGCCCATATTAAGAATATTGGCAATGATTAAACAAGAGGGGACATTCGTCTCCTCTTGTTTGTGTTCTGCAGGCAGCAGATAAAAGACAAGAAAACAAGCCGTTCTCGCATATCCTCTTTCTCAGGGAGGGGATGTATGATGTTGGTACATTTTCTCACTGGCGATTCATCTGACCGCATTCGCTCCGATTGTTACCGCTACCTGATCGAAAAATTCAGGAGGGAGAGATTGCATGGTAGGGATCTACGCGAGAGTGAGCACAGAGGAACAGGCGAAGAGCGGCTTCAGTCTGCAGGACCAGATACGGGAATGCCGGAGGAAGGCGGGCGGCGAAACGGTGATTGAATATATCGATGAAGGCGTGTCGGGAGAGATTTTGGATCGGCCCGCTTTGACCCGCTTGCGGCAGGACGCGAAGCGGGGAGTAATCCGCAAAGTGATTTGTCTCGACCCCGACCGTTTGTCGCGCAAGCTGATGAATCAACTGATCATTACGGATGAATTGGATCAGCGGGGAATCGAATTGCTTTTCGTCAACGGAGAATACGCGAAAACGCCGGAAGGAAATCTCTTTTACAGCATGCGGGGCGCTATTGCCGAGTTTGAAAAAGCGAAAATCAACGAACGCATGTCGCGCGGACGAAAGGAAAAGGCACGTCAGGGGCGTGTCCTGCGCGACTTTAAAATATTCGGGTACGATTATTGCAAAGAGCAAGAGAAGTTTATCATCAACGAAGCGGAAGCGGAGATCGTCCGCTTGATCTTCAACTTGTTTACGACACCGCAACCCGACATTCACGGCATCAACGGAATCGCCAGATATTTGACCGAGCAAGGGGTCCCGACCAAACGGGGCGCGGCTGTCTGGCATCGGCAAGTCGTCCGGCAAATTTTGGCCAACCGGACTTACATCGGCGAGTTTTACCAAAATCGCTGGAATACCGAGGGCATGTTGGCCAATCGGTATAAGCAAGCGGACGAGAGGCGGGTCGTTCAACAACGGCCAAGAGATGAGTGGATTTGCATTCCTTGCCCCGCGATTGTGGACAAAGCGCAGTTTGAACACGCCCAGCAGTTGTTGAAGGAATCGAGACGCCGTTGGGCCGGGAAAGCGCAACACCAATACTTGCTAAGCGGATTGCTGCGCTGTGGCGAATGCGGAAACACGATGACCGGGCAAAAAGCGAGCCATTGGGGGAAAACTGTTTTTCTTTATTCTGATCGGAAAAATACGCAAGGGGCGAAACAGCCGGGTTGTGGCCATACCGTTCTGTGCGAACAAGTGGACCAACTCGTTTGGCAAAGCGTGAACCGCTGGCTGGGCGAGGAGAGCGATATACAGGAAGCGGAGCGGTTGGCGGTGCGCGAACAGCAGCAGGAGCAACTGCAGGAGCTGGCTCGCTTGAAACGGGAATTGGCAAAAGCGAAGAATGCACAAAGCAGGCTGCTGACGATGCTGGTTGAGCACAGCGAGATGGCAGATGAGCTGGAACAGGCATTGCGGCAAGCAAAGGAGAAAATCACCAGAATTACCAAGCAACTGCAGCGGATGGAAGCAACAAATATCGAGGTAAGCGGCGCCACCAGTCCGGAACATGACGCAGTACGCTTTTATCTTGAGGTTGCGCCGGAGCAACTGACGGACCAAGACAGACGAGAGCTGATTCGGCGAGTCGTGCGTGAAATCAAGGTCTACAAAAGTTCACCGGCAATCGAAATTTATACCTTCTAGCCGAGTGTGAATGGAAATTAGGGAAGTGCCCCGTTACATTCATCCAATCCATTTCAGTCCCCGCCGCATCTCCTATAAGAGACTGATTGGAGGTGACAGCAAGTGAGTTACAGACCACCATTTCCTCCCGGCGGCGGGTTTCCTCCCGGCGGCGGGTTTCCTCCCGGCGGCGGATTTCCTCCCGGCGGCGGATTTCCTCCCGGCGGCGGGTTTCCTCCTGGCGGCGGGTTTCCCCCTGGCGGCGGGTTTCCTCCCGGCGGACAAAGAGGCGGCGGTGCTCCACCCGGTCCTCCACCGGTAGGTCGCACTCCTTCCCGACCTTTTGGCAGAACATATCGTGTCGATCCCGGTGCAATTCGTTCCTGCCTGTATCGCTATACGTATGTATGGCTGCGAAATGGCAGAGAATTCTGGTTCTATCCTGTCTTCGTCGGTCCCACTTCGGTAGCAGGTTATCGTTGGAATGGCTTTTCTTGGGTGTATACCGGATTAGATCTGAATCGGATTGACTATTTCGAGTGTTATTAACGTGCCAGCGCAAGGTTTAGCTTCGAGTTCCGCGGCCAGCATCTTTCCCGATGCTGGTTTTTCGTTGTCTATAAGGTCGCCGGTCGCTTTGACCGTGAAATCGAGATATTAATGCATCTCCGCAGTTTGAAAAAAACCAAAAAAGACGTATCGCTGCATGACCCGATTGGCACGGACAAGGAAGGAAACGAGATTACATTAATTGATGTGCTGGGTACGGAGACGGATGAAGTGGTCGATGCGGTTCAGCTAAAACTGGAGAGCAACAAGATTTACCAGCACATTCACATCTTGGACGATCGGGAAAAAGAGGTCATTATTGGCCGCTTTGGCTTGGATCAAGACAAGGAAAAAACGCAACGGGAAATTGCTCGCGAACTGGGGATCTCCCGTTCCTATGTTTCTCGGATTGAGAAGCGGGCGTTGATGAAGTTGTTTAACGAATTTTACCGTTCCAAACAGGCGCAGGGAAGATAAATCACGCTAACAAATAAGCCATCTGCAAACGAACGCCCCCGGTGATACGGGGGCATTTTTCACAAGTGGACCGTGCTTAGCCGTTTTCGTCAGCATCTGCAGTTTGGGAGGGAATTTGACCCAAGGGTGTAACCAATCCATCCATGGTGAGGCTGTTTTTTTCCTGACGGTACGCTTTAAGAGCTTGTTCTCCTTTTTTTTGGGCCCACTGTTGCAGTGTGTTGCGATCTCCAGCGTAAGAATAGTAAGGGACGCTGTAACCGCAAGATGTTTTCACCGCATGGATTTGGACCGAGATGATTTGACGCGCGCCGGGCAGCAGATCGAAGTGTGGAATCAACCGCTCCCAATCCGGCATATTTGGCAAGACGACACGTCCACTCCCGTATAGCCGCAAGATCAGGGGAGCTCCTTCAAACGCGAGAAACATCAGCGTGATCCGTCCATTCTCGGTTATGTGCGCGCTTGTTTCGTTGCCGCTCCCCGTCAAATCCAGATAGGCGACTTCTGAAGACGACAAAATCCGCAGTACATCATAGCCCTTTGGAGAAATGTTTACATGTCCCTCAGGCTGCAAGGGAGCCGACCCAACAAAAAAGATTCGTTGCTTCTGGATAAACTGCTCATGTTCCGGCCGTAAAGCGGAAAAAAGTTTTCCCATCGAAAACCCCTCTTTTTAACGAGATCTATGTGATGATTATCGATCACTTCTTTATATTTGTAAAATATATAGAAGTGATCTTCTTTATAGATAATGCCTATAGGTTGTTTCCTGTCGAATCGCTTGGTGCAAATGTGCATAACGATTTCCGCGCAGATCAGTCAGGGGGGAAGAGACGGATTTTTTTTCTTTCCATTCGCAATCCGTTATTTCCATAAAAACGCTGCTGTATAAAAGCGGTTTTTTTAACCAAAATCATTGTCAAACAGTTCCCGGGAAAATTTTAAACGATTCGCCGGATACCATCAGCTTTCACCATTGCCCGAATGGCAACTCCGGGAAAGCTACCGATTGCTTTAACGAATCGTCTAGATCACTTGCTCATTCGATGATGAAAAGTCCTTGATCGTTCGTTTCCGGATCAAGGGCTTTTTATTGCTCCGGCGCACGGTTTCCGCAACTCCGCAGCAAATAAACCGATCGTTCAGAAAATTGATAACAGATTGACAACGGAAAGCCCTTTCATTTACAATTATTGCAAGCCATAATTGATAAACAATATTGTTATATACGGAGGGGCAAATGATGGCACAAGAACAAATTCATGATGTAGCGCATTTGGGACATGTTGAATTGCTTACGCCAAAGCCGAACGAGAGCTTGCATTTTTTCAAGGAAATTCTCGGGATGGAAGAAGTGGCGAGGCAAGGTCAATCCGTCTATTTACGGGGCTGGGGAGATTACCAGCTATACAGCCTGAAATTGACCGAATCACCCCAAGCAGGGTTAGGCCATATCGGAATGCGTACATTTTCTCCCGCTGCTCTGGAGCGCAGAGCGTTGGCGATTGAAAAGACCGGATACGGCATAGGCTGGGCAGAGCAGGGCGATATCGATCACGGCCTGACTTACCGCTTCACCGATCCTGACGGCCATCGGATGGAGATTTATTATGAAGCGGTTAAATATACACCTCCCGCCGAGTTAAGACCGTCGTTAAAAAATCAGCCGCAAAAAAACACGGCGCGAGGAGCGAATATTCGGCAACTGGATCATCTCAATTTGCTCACTTCCAATGTAGATGCAGACAGCCAATTCATGATGGAGCATGTTGGATTCAAAATGAGCGAACAGCTTATCCTCGATGATGGGAAACGAGGCGCAGCCTGGCTGCATGTTACCAACAAATCGTATGAAATTGCTTACACATCCGACAAGACGGGAGCAAAAGGACGCCTGCACCATTTGACTTTTAATGTGGAAAGCAGAGAAGCGGTACTGCGGGCGGCGGATATTTTTCTCGACAATGGCGTTTATATCGAATTTGCTCCCAGCAAACATGCAGCCAACCAAACTTTTTTTGTGTATGTTTACGAGCCAGGCGGCAATCGCATTGAATTGTGCGCAGGCGGTTACCTGATTTTTGCCCCGGATTGGGAACCGATCACCTGGACACAAGCGGAACGAGCCAAAGGACAGGCGTGGGGCAATGCCACGGTGCCGACTTTCCATACATATGGAACTCCCGCCGTCGAATAAGGAAATGGAATAAAAGGACGGAATAATCATGCAAACGATTATTTCGTCTTTTTTTATGAAACAGGCTGGCAGCAAAAATTTCGCTAAAGAAACGAAATTCAAACTATTGACTAATTGCAGGACGATATTTATACTCAATACATGGAATCAATATTGTTGAGCAATTTTATGCAACAAAGATCGCGTGCGACTATTCAGGCAGATAGAGGAGGATAACGATGATTGATCACGATGTCAATGTGTTGGTGGTAAGCGCACATGCCGCCGATTTTGTATGGAGAGCGGGCGGAACGATCGCCAAATATGTGAAAAACGGCGCAAACGTCTCACTGGTCATTCTCAGCTACGGCGTAAGAGGCGAGTCCAATGATCTTTGGAACATCGCGGGGCAAACGGTTGAAAACGTGAAAAACGTGCGAAGAGAAGAAATCGAACAAGCTTGCAAGCATTTGGGCGTGACCGACGTTGAGATCTGGGACTTTGCAGATTACCATATGCAGATCACCCCGGAAAGAATGGAGCGGTTGACCAAAAAAATCCGCGAAGTGAAGCCGCACCATATTATTAGCCATGGTCCGCGGGATGCCTTTAACCCTGATCACGAGACCGTTTCCAAATATGTATTTGAAGCAAGTGTGTTGTCCACCTCAAACGGTGTGCGCATCGACGGCTATCCTGCAGCGAAACAGGCGCGACTGTTCGGATTTGAACCGCACCAATCCGAGATTAGCGACTTTAAGCCGGATGTGATCATCGATATTACGGAGGTTTACGAACAAAAAGAAGGCGCGATGAACTGTTTCAAAGCGCAACAGCATCTGATCGATTATTACGGTGCCAAGGCAAAATTAAGAGGCAATCATGCGCGGCGCTGCTCGGGAAACAACCAGTACAAGTATGCGGAAGCGTTCAGCCGCTTCTTCCCTTATGTTGGAGGTGAATTAGTTTAATGGAGAAATACGTTCGCCGCAACATCGCGAGACCGGATTCAGCCATGATCGCACAGTATGCCGCGTTGGATACTTCCACCGTTTACGAGGCGCAGGGCCGAACCGGTCTGATGAATCATTCGTTAAAGCCGGTGATTGAAGGAAGAGCCATCTGCGGTCCGGCGGTTACGGCGATTTGCCATGCCGGAGACAATTTGATGATCCACGCCGCCATTGAGGTGTGTCAGCCCGGGGATATTCTGGTTGTGACGACGATCGGTGAAAGTGTCCACGGGATGATCGGTGAACTGATCGTCAGGGCGTTGATCAAGCGGGGAGTTCAAGGCGTGGTGATCGATGCCGGCATTCGCGATGCGGCCAAAATTAGAGAGCTTGGTTTTCCGGTATGGAGCAAGGCGATTCATTCGCTTGGCACGACCAAGACAAGAGGCGGATGGGTGAATGCTCCGACGGTTTGTGCCGGTGTTCAAGTGGGGCCGGGAGATTTGCTGCTGGCCGATGACGATGGTGTCGTTGTGGTCAGACAGGAAGATTTGCAAACTTCGCTGGAAGCGGCCCAAAAGCGTGTGCAGAAAGAAGAAGACACCAAGGCGAAAATCGAACGGGGAGAGTTAAGCCTCGATTTTTACGGGCTGCGGGAGATTTTGTCGAAAGAAAATGTACGTTATTTTGAAGATTGAATCAGTCAACATGGAACGTTTCCCATGTGCAGGAGGGTTCAGCTTTTTCAGTTGTCTTCTTGCGCATTCGGGAATCTTTCCGAAACAATGCTGAAAGCGCATACATCAAGGCTGACGCCGTCTTGCAGATCGAAGTTCAAAGTTCGCTAAATTCGTTTTTTGAAAACAGGGGGGGCCTATGAAAAAACAGGTAATCGCGTTCTTGTTATCAGCTGTTAGTGCAGCCGCCATTCTATCGGCGTGCGGCAGCAATGAGAACACCGCACAAGGGGGAGCAAGCGGTGCGGCCGATGGATCTGCCAAACCGAGCTATACGTTCAAACTCGGTCATGAAGTACAAGCTGCCCACATCAAAAACCAGGTGGCGGAAAAATTTAAAGAAGAGTTGAATAAACGCTCTGCCGGCCGCATGCAGGTCGATATTTTTCCGGCGGCTCAGCTCGGCAAGGAAAAAGAAATGGTACAGCAGGTGGAGACGGGCACGCTCGATTTCGCCATTATCAGCAACGGATATATGAGCAGCCGTTCGGAATCTTTGAATGGATGGTTTTTGCCGTTTCTGTTTCCTGACTTGAAATCGGCTGCCGAAGCAAGAAAAGGGGAAGCCGCCCAACAAATGCTGAAAGAGCTGGACAGTCAAGGCATTGTCGGAATGGATTACTTCTTTGCGGGTAACCGGCACATTTTGCTGCGATCCGGGCTGGTGACGACGCCCGACGATTTGAACGGGAAAAAGATTCGCATTCCTTCCAGCCCGCTCTTCGAAGAGTTCTGGAAAGGCGTGGGTGCGGGACCGACACCAATTCCGCTGCCTGAGGTGTATACTTCGCTGCAAACCGGGGTGATCGATGGCGTCGATATTGACCTCGATGCGCTGCTTTCGCAAAAATTTTATGAAATTGCCAAAGATTTAACCTTAACCAGCCATATGACGTTTCCCGAAGTGGTGATGGCCAGTAAAAGCAGCTTTGAGAAACTGAGCCCGGAAGATCAACAGATCGTCCGCGAGGCGATGACGGCTGCGGTTGATTGGGGCATTGAGGAAGCGATCAAGCTGGAATCTTCCCGAATCGAAGAAATCAAAAAGAATGGTGTAAACGTCGCTGTGTTTGCCAATAAAGCGATGCTGCAGCCGCTGATTGATCAAATGTATAAAGAATATTCCGAGAAGAATCCGCTGATCAAAGCTTTCTTGGAACAGAATAAAAGCTGGGAGTAGAGAAGGATGACTTTTATCAAAAAATGCAGCGACCTGATCGCCAGGCTTGAGTCCGTGCTCGTGATTGTGCTGTTCTGCGTGATGCTTCTCTCGATCGTCCTGGGGGTCGCCTTTCGCTACTTTCTTAACAGTCCGTTAAGCTGGGCAGAAGAGGTCGCCATCTACACGCTGGTATGGATTACCTTCATTGCCGGGAGCATGGGGATCAAGCGCCAGCAGGCCGCTACCGTTACGCTCGTATTTGACCGCCTGAGCGGCAGAGTCCGGCGGGTAGTACTGGCCGTTGGCTTTGCGATCATTACCCTGTTTTGTCTGCTCGTGTTGGTGCTGTCCATCAAATGGGTGACGGCGCCTTCCATGCTGATGCAAAAATCGCCAACCTTGGGCATCTCCATGCTCTACCCCTATCTGTGCATTCCGTTTGGCATGATTTGCATGGCCATTCATGCTTTCGCTTTCTTGCTGACAGCGATCCGCGGCGAGGAGGAGATTGCCTGATGCTGTTTACCTTGATCTTGTTCTTCATGCTCATGTTGATCAGAGTGCCGATTTCACTCGTCCTCGGCATCAGCAGTGTCTTATACATCGTGATGAGCGACAAATGGGGGTTGCTGGAAAGCTTGCCCCAACGCTTGTACTCGGGTGTGGAAGGATTCAGTCTGCTGGCGATCCCTTTGTTTATGCTGGCCGGTGAATTGATGAATGCCAGCGGAATCACGGTCAGGTTGATCGAGTTTGCGAAAACGCTGGCAGGTCATTTTCGCGGGGGATTGGCCTATGTGAATGTGATTGCCAACGTATTTTTGGCCTCCATTATCGGTTCCGCCACGGCGCAAACGGCAATGATGAGTCGTGTGATGATTCCGCAAATGGAAAAAGACGGTTACAACCGCTCGTTCGCCGCTGCCACCACCGCTTCCGCAGCCTTGTTGGGGCCGATTATTCCGCCAAGCATGCTCTTCATTATTTATGCGGTCGGTTCCAGCGTCTCGATCAGTCAAATGTTTCTGGCGGGTATTATTCCCGGCATCTTGCTGGCCGCTTCTTTGATCGGTCTGATTGCTTTTATCGGATATAAACAGAATTTTCCCAAAACCCAGCGAGCGACATTCGATCAATTGTTTAAAGGCTTTGTGCGTGTCCTGCCGGCGTTGTCCGTTCCGTTGATCATCATTGGCGGTACGATTTCAGGGGTGTTCACGGCAACCGAATCGGCCGGGATCGCTTGTGTGCTGGCGATCGTGTTCGGCAAGTTTGTTTATGGCGGACTGAAATTCAAACAATTCCCCAAAATTTTAGTTCAGGCCGGGTTGTCCACAGCAACCGTGACGATGTTGCTATCGATGGCGTCGGCGTTCGGCTGGGTGCTGGCCTTTGAGCAAGTGCCACAGCATTTGGTCGAATGGATTGGCGGTATAACTTCCAGCCCGGGGGTCTTTTTGCTGCTGGTCAATTTGCTGCTGTTGATTACCGGAGTAGTGATGGATGAGATGGCGGTTATGGTTATTTTGCTGCCCATCTTTTTGCCCTTGCTCGAGCATTTCCACATTAACCCTGTTCATTTCGGCGTTGTCTTATGTCTCAACGCCACCATTGGTTTGTTAACGCCGCCGGTAGGTGCGGGGCTGTTCATCGCCTCGGCGGTGGGGGAAGTTCGTCTGGAAGAGTTGATCAAAGCGATCTGGCCATTTATCGCCGTCACCATTATTGACTTGCTGCTCATCACTTATTGGTCCGATTTGACATTGTGGTTGCCCGGTATTTTCGGCATATAGCGGAGGAGAACGGTGGCACCGGATGGACAAAAACAAACGGAGGATCGTTTTTCGCTGGTTTTAGAGCGAAACCGCCTCCGTTTTGTTGTGGAACCGATGGCTCTTTCTTACAGGTCGGCCACAGCGTTTATTCGTTGTGGTTATTGGGGGTGGCGGCAAGGCCGTGAGCTTGGTAAATTGTCGGCCAATCCAACTGTCGATGCATCCGGTTTTCCGGTTGATCCACCAACTCGAAGCCATATTGGGCATACAGTTGGTGGGCATCTGCTGTTGTCAAATTAAATGACGTACCTTTTAACAGCGGATGTTCCACGATCAGACCGACCATCCATTTGCTTAACCCGCGTCCGCGGTGGGCGGGGACGACGAAGACATCGCCGAGCCAGGAAAAACGGACGAGATCAGAAACAACGCGGGCAAATCCGACTTGTTCCGCCTGGCTGTTTGTGTAAGGATTTCCGTTATAGATTCCATAACAGATGGTCGAGGTTTGCACAAGTTTCTCGACAAGTTCGCGGGCAATGTCTTTTGCCCAATACGATTGCGTGCTGAGAAAATGATGGATTGTATCAATATTCAAACAATTTTTGTCCGTCGTGATCGTATAACCGTCTGGACGGCTCCAGATTTGTTGGTCCTGTTCTGCCATGGAAATCGCTCCTTGTCAACAGATTAGCTGGTTTGATACTAAACCGGATGCACCGTCCGGTCAAGTCTGTCAGGAAAGAGACCGGTCTTTTTTCCTATCTTTTTTTGCAAAACTTGTTTAGCTGGCAACATGCCTGGGTATATAACTCTATGAATAACCAGCTTAGGAGTTGAAAGAAGATGGCAAAAATACTAGTGGTTGACGACGCAGCGTTCATGCGCATGCAATTGACTGATATTTTACAAAAAGGCGGGCATGAGGTCATCGGCCAAGCAGAAAACGGCAAGGATGCGATTGAAAAATACATGCAATTGAAACCCGATATCGTCACGATGGACATCACCATGCCGGTGATGGAAGGAATCGACGCGGTAAAGGGAATCAAACAGTTTGATCCGGACGCCAAAGTAATCATGTGTTCCGCCATGGGGCAGCAGCATATGGTTGTCAGCGCAATTCAAGCCGGGGCAAGAGACTTTGTCGTCAAACCATTCCAACCGGATCGGGTATTGGACGCCATCGGTAAAATCGTCTAGGAAGCGAAGCATCCCTCTGTCAACCGACAGAGGGATGTTTGCTGATCGCGTTGCTTCATTTTTGGGAAGTGCTCTCCAATGCCTCGACCACTTTTTCCGCTGTGCTTCTGCTTGACATCGGATTTTGTCCGGTGACCAAGAGACCGTCCCGAACGGAGAAATCGCTCCAATTCTTACCCGAGACAAATCGCGCGCCACGCTCGCGAAGTTTTGATTCCAGCAGGAAAGGCATATGCATATCCAGCTTCATTTCTCGCTCTTCATCATCGGTAAAGGAAGTCACCGTTTTGTCTTTGACCAAGGGGGTTCCGTCTTTATAGGTAACATTGACAAGACCGGCGGGGCCGTGACACACAGCGCTGATCACCTTGCCGTCTTCCGCGAATTGTTGGAGAACTTTTTGCAACGTATCATTGTCGGGAAAATCAAACATAGTGCCGTGGCCGCCGGGCAAAAAGACGGCATCATAACCACGGGCGTCTTCAAGACTTAACTTTGCGGTGTGCCTCAACTCCTGCTCTGCTTCTGCCCATTCTGCATTTTTTTCCTCGCCAATACTGTTCGGGTCAAGCGCGACTTCGCCGCCCAGGATACTGGTAACTTTTACAGCATAGCCTTTTGCTTTGAAGACATTGTAGGGAACGGCAAATTCCTCGAGCCACAAGCCTGTTTTGTGATCATCGGTAATCGTGGTGTGATTGGTGACAACCATTAAAATGCGTTTTTGGGCCATGCAGGTTTCCTCCTGTTTTCCATATGTATAGAGTAAAAAGGGGCCATTTCCTATATTTTTCATCTTTAACGATATTCATGTATATGAATTGGTGAAATATGAATTTTTTCTTAAAAAACTCTTGATTTTTTTAATAGCATCTGATACTATAATAAACGTCGATGGCGACAGCTTAAGACATTTGCCCCCATAGTTAAATGGTATAACAGATCACTCGTAATGATCAATTCGTGGTTCGATTCCGCGTGGGGGCACCATTTCCATGCGATACATACAGTCCTTTTCGTTGGCGTTACAGCGGCGAAAGAGGGCTTTTTTTATGTCTTTATAGAGCTTTTGGCATTGAGCGGTCTTTTTCAAAACGGCAAACGCAACGGAACGAACGGTCTAGCCCAGGGAAAGTACCTTTTTGCATCTTGTCGGGGGAAACGCGATTTTTTGGATGCCCGATTTATTTGAACTACCCGAAATTGCCTCCATTTGTGGTAGTATGAGGTAGACCGGCCACAAGCAATTTTATATGCAGTTTTTACGATTACTCAATTCTTGTGATAGGAGATGCAAACTATGGCGGGGCTTGAAAACAAGCGAATCGAAAAAGACTTTTTGGGGGAAAAGGAAGTTCCAAAAGATGCGTATTATGGTGTGCAAACATTGCGGGCAATGGAAAATTTCCCAATAACGGGCTACCGCATCCACGAATCGTTGATTACCGCAATGGCGATGGTGAAAAAGGCTGCCGCGTTAGCCAACATGGAAACAGGTCAGCTCAACAAGCGCATCGGACAAGCGATTGTGGCAGCAGCAGACGAGATCATCGACGGACGCTGGCATGAGCAATTCATCGTAGATCCTATTCAGGGAGGCGCGGGCACTTCCATCAACATGAACACCAATGAAGTCATCGCCAACCGCGCTTTGGAAATTCTCGGTTTTGAGAAAGGCGACTATTTTCAGGTAAGCCCGAACACTCACGTAAATATGTCCCAGTCGACAAACGATACGTTCCCGACAGCGATCCACCTGTCGACTTTAATGATGTTGGAAAAATTGCTGGCGACGATGGAAGTGCTGCGTGAGTCTTTTGCCAACAAGGCGAAAGAGTTTGACCACATCATCAAAATGGGCAGGACTCATCTTCAGGATGCGGTGCCGATCCGTCTTGGCCAGGAATTTCAAGCCTATCAGAAAGTATTGAGCCGCGATATGGAACGCATCAAACAGTCGCGCCAGCATTTGTATGAGGTGAATATGGGGGCGACCGCTGTAGGAACCGGTTTGAACGCCCAACCGCGTTACATCGAAAATGTGGTGAAACATCTCGCCGAAATTAGCCGTTTTCCAATCGTCGGCGCCGAAGATTTGGTTGACGCTACCCAAAATACCGATGCGTATACAGAGGTCTCCGCTGCCTTGAAAATATGCATGATCAATATGTCCAAAATCGCCAACGACTTGCGGCTGATGGCTTCCGGACCGCGTGCCGGATTAGGGGAAATTTCCTTGCCCGCAAGACAACCGGGATCGTCGATTATGCCGGGGAAAGTCAACCCGGTCATGGCGGAAGTCGTCAACCAGGTTGCCTTCCAGGTCATTGGCAATGACCATACGATTTGCCTTGCATCTGAAGCGGGGCAGTTGGAATTGAACGTCATGGAGCCTGTTTTGGTCTTCAACCTGCTGCAATCGATCAGCATCATGAACAACGCCTTCCGTGTGTTCAAAGAATATTGTCTCGATGGCATTAGCGCCAATGAAGAGGTGATGAAGGCGTATGTGGAAAGAAGTGCCGGTTTGATTACCGCCGTTAACCCGCATATTGGCTACGAAGTGGCGGCACGCATCGCCAGAGAGGCGATTCTGACTGGAAAGTCAGTGCGGGAACTTTGTCTAATGTACAACGTACTGACAGAGGAAGAGCTGGATTTGATTTTGGACCCGTACGAAATGACGCATCCCGGCATTGCCGGAGCGCGGCTGCTTTTTGAACAGTAAGCAACTGGGGACCTTGAAAAGGTCCCCTTGCAATTTGAGGTGATGGCGCTGCTGTCCGTTATTTTATTTGAGCAGCAGTAAGGAGGACTAAAATGATGACGAAGGATGACATCATAAAGTATTGTCTGTCATTTCCAGGCGCATATGAAGACTATCCTTTTGGCGATGGCTGGATCGCGATTCGGCACCAAGGGAATAAGAAAATGTTTGCACTCATCTTCAACTATAATCAGCATTTGTGTGTCAATCTGAAATGCGAGCCGCATCGAGCCGATTTTCTCCGCGGCCTTTTTGGAGAGGTCAAACCCGGCTACCATATGAACAAGGAGCACTGGAACACGGTTATCCTGGATGGGGAACTCCCGGAGCATGAAATTCATGATATGGTGAAGCACAGCTTCGAACTGACGAAACCAAAGAGCAAAAGGCGCTTGATTGACGAGTGGGACGAGCAATGAAGTTTCCGAGTGCAACCCTCTTGAACTTTCTGGGTAAATATGTAAAATAATATTATTTGGAACTGTGAGAATATTGGGAGAATGGCAGAACGGAGGAAATCAGAATGTCTCAATCCATCAATCGAGAACAAAAAAGACGAATTACAGCAAACATCTTCAAAGGATCGGTCGGCAATCTGATTGAATGGTACGACTGGTATGTGTACTCGGCGTTTGCCGTCTATTTTTCCGCAGAGTTTTTCCCCAAAGGGGACGCGACCAGCCAATTGCTGAACACGGCGGCGGTCTTTGCCATCGGCTTCTTGATGCGGCCGATCGGCAGCCTCTTGATGGGGCGTTACGCTGACCGGCATGGACGGCGGGCCGCTTTGACGCTGTCTGTCACGATCATGGCGGGCGGCTCGCTGGTAATCGCCTTTACGCCAAGTTATGCCAGCATCGGGATGGGAGCGCCGATTATCCTTGTGCTTGCACGGTTGCTGCAAGGGATTTCGCTGGGAGGGGAATATGGAACTTCGGCGACGTATTTGTCGGAAATGGCCAGCAGCGGTCGGCGCGGTTATTATTCCAGCTTCCAGTATGTCACCTTGGTTGCCGGACAATTGGTCGCCCTGGGGGTTCAGATCGTCCTGCAGCAAATTCTCAGCGAACCGGAGATGAAGGCGTGGGGCTGGCGGATTCCTTTTGTGATCGGTGCGTTGGGAGCGCTGGTGGTCTTATGGTTGCGCCGGACGATGGATGAATCGGAGCAGTTTGAAAAAATGGGAGAACAGAGCAAGAAAAAAGCCGGAACGCTTCGGGAATTGATGAAATATCCGAAAGCGGTCCTGACCGTTGTCGGGTTAACGTTAGGCGGTACAGTCGCTTTCAACACCTACACGACCTATTTGCAAAAGTTTATGGTGAACACCATCGGGATGGACAAGGTGACGGTCAGTTGGATCAATTTTCTCGCCTTGCTCATTTTCGTCATTTTACAACCGCTGGCAGGCTTGCTGTCGGACCGGATTGGACGGCGCCCGTTGCTGCTCGGGTTTGGCATTCTCGGAACGTTGTTGACGGTACCGCTGTTTGTATTGCTGGAACATACGGAGGCGCCATTTGTTGCCTTTATGCTGATGTTGGCCGCCTTGGTCATCGTGACCGGCTATACGTCGATTAATGCGATTGTGAAGGCGGAACTGTTCCCCACCGAAATCCGCGCGCTCGGCGTTGGCTTTCCTTATGCCGTGACGGTCGCGATCTTTGGCGGTACGGCGGAATTTATTGCACTCGGGCTGAAGAGCTTGAACATGGAGTCGATGTTCTACTATTACGTGGCGGCATGCGTTGCGATCAGTCTGATCACCTACTGGCGAATGGGCGAGTCGTCGAAAACTTCCAAGATTGAATAACGTCGTGGGGCGAAGTGGTTACGCTTTCGCCCCGGATTTTTTTGCTTGTTGTGCACTGCTTTGCTCACTTGATACAAAACGAGGACAGCCACCAGCAACACGACGAGCATAAGATAAATATTGCTGTAGACGGCAGCAGTGGCGGATGTGTTCAGCGGATTCCAGGGAGTGCGGGAACCTTGATCGACGATTTTGCTGTATATGCCGGTGCCGATCGCTCCGGCAATAAAGTTAAGCATGGACAGCAAGCCCATCCCGATACCCGTCTGTTCCTTCGGCAGCGTACGGGAGATCGCGTTGGATAAAGTAATTTGCATGAACATCTGTCCGACCGACCCGAGAATTAGCAGGAGGGCGATCAGCGACACAGCGCTTCCGGCAAAACTGGATAATAGCGCAAAACAGAGCACGAGCAGAGCGCTGGCTGTGTAAAACATGAAGGGAATCCCTTGGCGATCGACCCATATGCCTGCTCTTCGGCCCAAAATGGCGGAGATGGCGGTAGCCGGAACGTTTTGAGTTAATCTTGGGCCAATGGCTTTGCAGACAGGGATGATAAATAAAAAGGGCTGCCGTGAAAAGCAGCCCCAGTGAGGTATCCGTTTAGGCGAACAAAGCGGCATCAAGCGAGTAAGCGCCCGGACCGGTCAAAGCAATGCCCACCGCGATGGCGATTAAAGCCAGATTGTATTCATAACCGCCTGTTGCGAGGTATCCGTTTTTGCCGTGAACAGTAAAAATGGCCACCAACATCGGCACGACGATCAACAGAGAAGCCAGCGGCGTGAGAAAACCAGCGGCGAAGAACAGACCGCCGGCAAGCTCGCCCAGACCGGCCAGTATTGCCATCGCTGCACCCGGTTTAATCCCAATCGATTCAAAAAAGCCGGCCGTTCCTTTGACGCCATGACCGCCAAACCAGCCAAACAGCTTTTGTGTTCCGTGTGCGGCAAATGTAAGTCCAATAACCAAGCGAATAATCAGTAGTCCAAGATGCATGATGGAAAAGCTCCCTTCTTGTTAGGAAAAATTAAATTAACTTACTTTGTTATAGTATAATAATATGTTTAATAAGTCTTGTAAAGTGTTTTTTTAGCGTTTGTTGTTTTTCATCGCTGTTGGGTAAAGGAGGCCGCCATGCAATCCCATATGATTTTTAACACTTCGATCGGCAGGCAAAAGCCGGAAACAATCATCAATCGCCAGCACGCTTGCCCGTTTTGTGAGCGGGAGCAGTTAGATGATATTATTGATCAGCGTGGTTCTATTATTCTGGTCAAAAATAAATATCCCGTTTTGCTCGATACGTTTCCGACCGTATTGATCGAAACGGACGAGTGCGATTCAGAGCTGTCCATCTATGACAAAGACCACCTGCACGACTTGTTCGCCTTTGGCGTTGAGCATTGGCTGAGAATGGAGCAAAGCGGGGACTATCGATCGGTTATCTTTTTCAAAAATCACGGGCCGCTGTCAGGGGGCTCCATTCGTCATCCGCATATGCAGATAAGCGGTTTGAAGCATTATGATTACCGTTTGAATATTGCGGAAGAACAGTTTCGCGGGGTGCTGATTGATCGGCAGCCGGGAGTAGAGTGCAATATTTCCACACATCCGCGGATCAGTTTCTATGAATATAATGTGCTGTTGAGCGACTTTGACCAGCTTCCCAAACTGGCTGACTATGTGCAGATGCTTGTCCGTTATGTCGTCCAGCACCGCAAAATCAGCAGTTATAATCTCTTTTTCTATCAGTTGCAAGAGACGATCGCGGTGAAAGTGATCCCACGGTTTCCGACCTCTCCGCTGGCGATCGGATACGGCATCAAGCAAGTGTCCAACAATTTGGACGAAGTTGCCGCCGAGATTCAACAATTGTATTTATAAACAAAAAAAAGCTTTCCCTGGGGAGCGGAAAGCTCTGCGCCGGAACGTCTTTACAAAGGCGGGAGTGGACAGGAAGTGTTCCAGAGCGTTGTTTAGACTATATCGCGTTTTTGGAAAACAACAAAGGAGATCGCCACAAACAGTGCCAAATAGACGGCCAGAACGGTCAGAGAAAAGCCCAGGGTCATTCCTGCCTGAAACGGCAGTCCCCGATCATACATCTCCAGATCAAGATTCACAAACAGCCAATAACGGGACCATCCGTATTTGGCGATCAGCAGGTTGGATAGACCGCCAAGCATATAGAGCGGGAGAGCGATCCCCATCGCCAGGCTGGTGCTGCGGGCCAGAACGGAAAACATAAAGGCGAGCGCAGCAAACATCACGGTTTCGATCATTCCGTATGCGTAGGCCTTGATCGCCGTATAAAAGGAATCGGCCGTGTCCAAGTCGGCCGCAGTTCCGGCCTGTATCGGCGATGAAAAGCCGTAGGCAAGACCGCCCGCCAGACAAGAGCAAACAAAGAGCGTAAGGTAGAACAAAATGATCAGCGACAAAACGGTCAGCATTTTCGATAACAATAGTTTTGTCCGGGATACCGGCCGAATCATCAAAAATTTAATCGTGCCCAGCGCAAACTCGCTGCTGACGATTGAGCTGGCGATCGCAAGCGAATAGAGCACGATTAGAATGCTTCCGTTTTGCAGCATGGCGACAAAGCCCCATAAGCTTCGGTTCGCGATCGGTACGGTGTTGCCTTGCAAGTATCTGTAAGCGACAAACCCGGCAACTACGTTGATCGCGACAAGGGAACCAAACATCAGCCAGGTTCGCTTTCGTTTGAACAGCTTGGCATATTCGTTTTTGATCAGGTTCTGCAAGCTAGACAATCCGGTTTCCTCCTGTCTTTTCCAAAAAACGGTCTTCGAGATTTTTTCGCACCGGTTGTACGCTGAAGATGCGAAGCTGTGCGGCTAGCAACAAGGCGAGTATCTCCGTAATGCGCTCTCTTTCTACGGGGAGAGAGACGGTATGCGTGCCGGCCACAATGCCGTCAGCGCCCTCCGGGTAGCGGGCAGCGAGGATTTGCCGCGCTTTTGGCGGATCGTCTACCTCGAAGGCAATGACCGATGCCTGATTGTCTTCAAGCGGTGCGGAGACCGTTTGTGTATCCACTAATTTGCCATTTTGAATGATTACTACGCGATCGCACATTAATTCAATCTCGGACAGCAGGTGGCTGGATACTAATATTGCCACACCTTCTGAGCGGGCAATTCGTTTGAAATAATCGCGCATTTCACGAATGCCGGCCGGATCAAGGCCGTTGGTCGGTTCGTCCAGAACGAGCAGGGAAGGCTTGTGCAAAAGAGCCTGGGCGATTCCAAGACGTTGTTTCATGCCTAACGAATAAGCATCGCTTCGCTTGTGGATCACATCGGACAAGCCGATTAACGCCACCACTTCGGCAATTCGCTGTTCACTTACGTCCGCGTACATTCTGGCGTAGTGGCGCAGATTTTCGTAACCGCTAAAAAACGGATAAAATTCCGGATTCTCTATGACTCCACCGAGATGGGAGACAGCCTGAACATACCGATGTTTGATGCTATGGCCGTGAACAAGGACGTCTCCTTCTGTAATGGAAATCAAACCGACGATCATGCGCATCGTCGTTGTTTTCCCAGCCCCGTTCGGGCCAAGCAACCCGACGATCTCTCCTTTGTACAGATCAAAAGAGAGGCGGTCAACCACGGTTTTGCCGGCATATCGTTTCGTCGCATTTATTACTTGCAAGATCGGTTTGTTTGCCATTTTTCTCCCCCGGTCACTTTTAGTCACAACAGATAAACGATGTCTGAAGGAAATGCAAATATCTGGAATGGACAGTTTCCATTATAACGAATGATTCCATCGAAACAAAATGCAGCGGCTTTGTGCAAAAGAAAAACCAGCACCCGAAGGCACTGGTTTTTTGTTTTATTTCAACTGGCTATGTTCCGCAATCAGATTAAACACGTCGACCATCGCCTGCAAGCCTTCAAATGTTTGAAAGGCGAGCAGCGGCAAACTAACCAAATAAATCAAAAGATCACCAATATACTGGGAAATCATGTTGTCAACCTCCTTAGATTCGCTTCGCGGCAACTTGCAACCCCATATACGAATCGTAAGAGGTTTCCTCCTGTTCATCGGCATTCCCCTGTTTCAACCTGTGCAACAGAATCGTAAGCGGGTAAACAAATGGTGGATATTGTTCCAGAAAGAGGGGGATCACTTGGCTGGACTGATTATGTTGATTTGTTCGCAACAAAATGCGCAATCTGGGTGCCTGAAACGTTCTGAAACAAAACAGCGTGCTTGCGATTCCAAGCAGCAAAGGGAACAGGAAGCTTAGATCATCGAACGAAAACAGATAAAGCAATTCGTCCATCTCGTTGCTCCCCCTTTGTTAATGAATCGTGATGTTATTTTAAGCCGTCGGTCGAAAAGTTGCAAGCAGGTTATCTTGCCAAAATGAGGTTGGGCGAAGCGGCATCCGTGCACTTGGCAAGCTGAAGTTGCCGGCGGAACGCAGTGACTTCTGCAGACGATTGGTATACAATTCAAGAGGAGACTGCAAGGAAGTTGTGTCATTTCTATCTAAACAAAGGAGCGGATTGGGATGAAATTGCTATCGATCGAACCAACACCTAGTCCAAATTCGATGAAATTGAATGTGGACCAGAAATTGCCAAACGGCATTCAGAAGGTCTATGACAAAAACAACCTGGCCGATGCCCCGGAATTGATGAAAAAGCTGTTGCAAATCGATGGGGTTACCAGTTTGTTTCATACCGCCGATTTTATTGCGATTGATCGTAAATCAACCGCAGACTGGCAACAAATTTTGTCGCGCGTACGGGAAATTTTCGGAGATACATCCGCCGCTGTGCAAAGCAGTTCGACCGTGGAGACAAGTTTTGGGGAAGCGCAAGTATTTGTGCAGATGTTCCGGCAAATTCCGATGCAGGTAAAAGTGACAATGGGAACGGAACAAATTCGGGCTGGTTTGCCGGAACGATTTATGAAAGCCGCCATGACCGCCGGCGCGGCTTCACCGAATGTCATTCTCGAACGCAAGTGGATCGAACATGGGGTTCGTTACGGGGATTTGCAGGAAATCGGCCAGGAAGTGGCGCAGGAAATCGATGCCACTTATGATCAGGAGCGATTGGATCAGCTTGTGGAGCAAGCGATGCAAATGACAGGGGAAGCCCCGCCGGTCGTGGAAGAACAAAAAGAAGAGAAACCGCCGGTTACTTTGGACATGTTTGATCAGCCCGAATGGCAAAAACGCTATGCCGTGCTGGAACAGATGGAACCGACAGAGGAACAGTTGCCTGTTCTGGTGAAAGCGTTGCACGACCCGAAATCGTCCATCCGCCGTTTGGCTACCGTTTATTTGGGGATGGTTGGCGGAGACAAGGTCCTTCCTTATCTGTTTGAAGCGCTGGAGGATGAATCGGTCTCTGTACGACGGACCGCTGGCGACACGCTTTCCGATTTAGGCGACCCGCGTGCGATCGGTCCGATGGCGCGCGCGCTGAAAGATCGCAACAAACTGGTTCGCTGGCGGGCCGCCCGTTTCCTTTATGAAGTAGGCGATGAATCTGCTTTGCCGGCATTGCGGGAAGCAGAAGACGATCCGGAATTTGAGGTGCGCCTGCAAGTCAAAATGGCGTTGAAACGAATTGAAAGCGGCGAAGCGGCCAGCGGTACGGTCTGGCAGCAAATGACGCGCAGAAACGACTAGATCGGAGCCAAGTTCGGTCGCTCTGCAGACAGAGTGACTCGGACGGGCAAGAAACGGGCGACCTCCTCGCCGCGTCGCCAGTCATCGCCTGAAAGGAAGCAGCAAAGACCGCTCCCGGCCGGGCAGACAAGAAAGGCAGATTCAGGCAGCAAATGCTCTTGCGGTTTGGCAAGCGGCAAAGCAGGATGAATCTGCCTTTTTTGCATCGAATAGCACAGCTTCGCCGCAGGCCATACAAGGGAATCAGCGTGACAAAGACAATGCCCGTTCCAAGCAAGGTACAGAACAGTTGCATTTGCTTGAATAATAACAAGTATAGGAATAGACACAGTACATTTTTATTGACAACTTCTAGGAACTTCCGTTATTCTATCTGATGATTAAAGGTTGTGCGATAACCGTTTTACCCACGATACGTTGAGATTGAAGGAGATCGTTATGACAACAAATCATTTTGACGTGGTTATTGTTGGTGGAGGATTAGCTGGTCTTTCCGCAGCTGCTTATTTGTCATCGAAAGGGAAAAAGATCGCTTTGCTGGAGCGCGGCGCATTGGGCGGAAGAGCAGTAACATTAAAAATCAAAGGGTTCAACTTTAATTTCGGCGCACACGCAATTTATGGAAGAGATACTTCTGTCTTGAGTAAACTGGAAAAGGAATTGGGGTTGAAAATTGATTGGCGTGATTTTGAGCCGACCAAAGCGAAATACGATATCGGCAATGATTTGACAGCCGTTCCCGCCAATATTCAAGGCTTGTTTCAAACGAAACTGCTTAAAGGTTTCGATAAAGTCAAATTTACTTTTGAAATTCTGAAAACCATGTTGAAACTGGAAACCGGACATCCGCATTTATCGATTCAAAAGTGGATGGAAAGAAAACAGGTAAACGAAGAAGTGCGGGAGATGATGCTTGGTCTTGCTTCCTCCAACTTCTTTACACGAGAACCGGAAAAGATTCCGTCCGATGTCTTTTTTAATTACTACCGTCGGATTTTTACGACGAATAAACCGGTCGCCTATATTGGCGGCGGTTGGCAAGCTTTGATCGAAGAGTTTGTCCGCGTCATCGAAGCAAACGATGGAAAAATATTCACCAAACTGAAAGCGGAATCATTGGCTGTCGAGGGGGATCATGTCACTGGCGTCAACACAGCGGATGGCGTTATCTCAGGCGACGAATTCGTTTTCTGTATCCCGCCGAAGGAACTCGCCAAAATCTTCCAGGAAACCCGCCTGGAACATATCATGACGCATTATGCCAACTACGATCCAACCTATGTCATCGTCTACGATGTCGGGTTAAAAAGCCGGATAGATGTTCCTTACACTTATATTTACGATAAGCAGAACAACATGTTTATTACCGATATTTCCTATTATGATTACACTTGCGTTCCGGAAGGTGGACAACTTTTGCAGGCGACCGCTTATTTGAGCCAGGAGGAATTGGGCAACAAAGACTTGGTTGAACAGCGCAAGGAAGTGATCGAAAAGCTGTATGACAAGCATTTTCCCGGCTGGCGCGAGCAGCTGGTTGTTCCGCGGGTATCGACCCGAGCGGTTGTTCAGGAGATCAAGTGGACGATGAATCAGCAAGCGTTGCCGACGTTTTTCCCGGATTATCGCAATGCTTTCTTTGCCGGCGACTGGTGCCAGGGACAAGGACAACTGTCGGAACTGTCCTTCTCCAGCGCTTACGAGGTCAGCAAGTGCATTTTGCAAAAAGGTTAATCTTTCATACTGTGAAAGCTCGATGGGGAACTGATCCTGCCGTCCAAAATGGCGGGGGGCAGTTCCCTTTTTTAATTGGGCGGCAGGATTCTTTGTTTGACCCAACTATTGCTTGTAGATTAAGATATTGCTATCAACATAGTTATAGGGAGGTGAGCCTTTGTCTGACAACACACGTGAGACCGAACAGGCTCTGCATTTATATCGAGTTTTATCTCGTTCCTACCAAAGCGTTTGGGCGCATTCGATGAGAGATATTAAGCTGCACGGATTACACCCCACAGAGTTTGCCGTGCTGGAACTGCTTTACCATAAAGGACCGCAGCCGCTTCAACAGATCGGCAACAGCATTCTGATTACCAGCGGCAGCGTAACATATGTAGTGGATAAGCTGGAGAAAAACGGTATGTTGTCGCGCCAACCATATCAAAAAGATCGGCGAGTCATTCATGCCGATCTGACAGAAAAAGGGAGAGCGTTGCTTGATCAGATTTTTCCCGAACACGCCGAAGCGATTCGTCATGCGCTTGGAGGTCTGGAAGAGCAAGAAAAAGAGCAGTTGATCCACTTGCTGAAAAAAATGGGTCTGGAAGCGGAACGAAGATTTCAGTAGAAACGAAGCCAACTTGCTCGTAAGGTGGCTTCGTTTTCATTGTTTATCATCATCAGCTTTGCCGGTAATGGTCAAACAGCAGTTTGCCTGTCCGACCGATCGTTTCGCGGGCCAGACGTGCCTCCACATTTTGGCTGAGCATGGCGATGAGAATAGCGTGCTGTCCCAGATACAAAATGCCGACATCATGTTGAATATGGCGAACCATCCCGGTTTTGTTGGCCAACTCCCACAGCGGAAGCCCGCCGATTACGGGATGATCCGGTTCCGGCAAATAATAAGGAAGGCAGTCGCGCAATTGCTGTTTTTTCAGGATAGCGATCATTTGCTGACAGCTGTGATAGGAAAGGATTTGTCCTTTGGACAACTGGCGAAACAGCGCAGCCATCCCTGCGGCGCTTACTTCGTTGGAGCCCTCGGCTTTTGCAGGAACAATCATCAATTTATGATGAAACTGACTGTTCGTCATGCCGAGCTGCTGAATCATCTGCCGGATTCGCTCCTTCCCGAGCAAATCGATCAGGATGTTGGTGGCGGTATTGTCGCTCTGGATAATCATCAGCGTGGTCAAGTCCCACAAAGTGAACGCCGTACCAGGTGTCATATGCTGCAGTACACCGGCTCCGCCGACCAAATCTTCCTGGCGCAGCAGGCAGGTGTCGGCAAAGCTGCGGTTCCCGTTGTAAACTTCTGCAAACACCGCGGCCATGATGGGAACTTTGATCAAACTGGCCGCGTAAAAAGGACGTTGCTCGTTCCAGACCAGCTGTTCGCCAGTCGTCAGGTCTTCGATTACAATTCCCCATATTCCTCCTGCTTTGTCAAGCAGCTCCTGAAGCGATGGTTGGATGTCGGCAAGCATTGGTTCAGCTCCTTCATTGACCTAATTTTCCATCTATCATAATATAGTTGGCAAATTCAGACAATTGCTTTCTTGGCGTGTGCTTGAGCACCTCGCCTTGCTGGCAAGAGACCTTGCATAAAGCCGGCCGGCGCGAGATAATAACAAAATGAGAATATTTGTTTGGGGGGGACCCCCGTTTGAAAAAATTTTTACACCTCGATCTGGACGCTTTTTTTGCCAGCGTAGAGCAGTTTGATCATCCTGAACTAAGAGGCAAGCCAGTGATCGTTGGCGGCACAGGCAGACGCGGGGTTGTGTCTACCTGCAGCTATGAAGCGCGCGCCTATGGAGTCAGATCGGCGATGCCCGTCGCCTTGGCCCGCAAAAAATGCCCGCAGGGGATTTTTTTGCCGGTACGGTATGCGCGGTACCAAGAAATATCAGCGGAGATTCGCCGAATCTATCAGCAATATGCCGAGCGCTATCAAACAGTCGGTTTGGATGAGGCATATTTGGATGTATCACACTATGCGAACGCCGTACCGGTCGGCCGGGAAATCAAACAACGAATCAAAAAAGAAGTCGGACTGACCTGCAGCATTGGCCTGTCCTACAATATGTCTTTAGCGAAAATCGCCAGCGATCTGCGCAAGCCGGATGCTTTTGTCGTGATTCGGCCGGAGTCGGCGCTTGACATTTTACGGACGCTGCCGATCGGCTCGCTGCACGGCATCGGCAAAAAGTCACAGGAGCTGTTGGCAAAGAAACAGATTTTCACCGTGGAACAATTTTGGCAACTGTCGCTTGAGGAAGTGGTTCAGCTCTTCGGTAAAATGGGCTATTCGCTCTATGAGCGCGCCCGCGGCCGGGATGACCGCGAAATCGTCATGGATCGGTCAGTCAAATCGCTCAGCCGGGAGACAACGCTGACGGACAACCTGTTTGACCGGGACGCTGTGCTCCAGCTAGCCCGCCAATTGCTGCAAGAGGTCATGCAAGATGTGAAAGAAGAAGGTGTGCATCCGCAAACGTTGACTTTAAAGATCAAATATGCCGATTTTACGTTGCGGACGAAACAACGGAGGATCGAGTCGGGCATCGGGTGGGAACAACTGTTGGAATCGCTGGTCGACAGTTTCGACTATGCACCGGGAATCAGACTGGTAGGTGTCGGCTTTTCCAACTTTCTTGATCAGTCGCAGTCGCGCTACGAACAACTTGATCTTTTTTCCCTGCTGGCGCGCCGTGACGAGAGCCAACAATATTTTTGACAGGTCGAGCTGCAGACAACGATCGGGCGAAGCCTGTATTTTTTTTGCAACATACAGGGGGATTATGGTATATTTAGTCCCGATATTGGAGCTTTGGACGGGAGTAATGCAGGAGGTGCAGCGTGTTCCTCGAAAAGTTAATGCCAAATGAGTTTGTTGATTCCATCTACCATATTGATATAGCGGAACTGCAAAGGAAGAATATTCGCGCAGTCATCACCGATCTGGACAATACCCTTGTCGAATGGGATCGTCCATTGGCTCCCCCCGAGATCATCGATTGGCTCGGCAAATTGCGTCAAGCGGGCATTCAGGTGACTGTGGTTTCGAATAACAAACAAGAGCGGGTGGAGCGATTTTGCCAGCCGCTGGGGATTTATTACATCTGGGAGGCGCGCAAGCCGACGCGTCATGCCTTTTTGAAAGCGGTCCAATACATGAATGTACCGATTGCGCAAACGGTGGTCATTGGCGATCAATTGTTTACGGATGTACTGGGCGGCAATTTGCTGGGTTTACATACCATTTTGGTCGTACCCGTTGCACGAACGGACGGTTTTTGGACGCGTTTTAACAGGCAAATGGAGAAAATTGCTCTTTATTACATGCGCAAGAAAGGAATGATTTCGTGGAAGAGCAAAGCTTGATGGAACAGCACTGTGCCGGTTGCGGCATTCTGTTGCAAACGGAGGACAAAGCAAAACCGGGTTATACCCCGAAATCGGCGCTGGAACGGGAAGTAGTCATTTGTCAGCGCTGCTTTCGCATCAAACATTACAATGAAGTCGCTCCCGTCGCGATGGACGATGACGACTTTTTACGCATTTTAAACGGAATCGGTGCCACCGACAGCGTGGTGGTGATGGTCGTCGATCTGTTCGATTTCAACGGATCATGGCTGCGCGGCTTGCCCCGCTTTGTCGGAAACAACCCGATTCTGCTCGTTGGCAACAAAGTCGATCTGCTGCCGAAAAATATCAATCTCAACCGTGTGCGCAACTGGCTGCAGCACGAAGCGAAGGAACGCGGTTTGCGCCCGGCCGATGTGTTGCTGGTCAGTGCGCAAAAAGGAATCGGCATCGAGGAACTGCTGGCGAAGATCGGCCAATTGCGCAAGGGACGTGACGTGTACATCGTCGGGGTAACCAATGTTGGCAAGTCTACATTGATGAACCGGATTTTGCACGATTACGGCGCGGCGGATATGGAAATTACGACATCGCCTTTCCCGGGAACGACACTGGACAAGATTGAAATTCCCCTCGAAGATGGCAGATCGCTGTATGATACGCCAGGAATTATTAATCGCGATCAAATCGGACATATGGTTACACCCAAGGACTTGCGTCAGTTGACACCAACTTCCCGAATCAATCCAAAAGTATACCAGCTTGATTCTGGACAAACCTTGTTTTTGGCCGGCATGGCCCGGATCGACTTTGTTCGCGGCGAACATCAGCCATTTGTTGTCTATGTGGCCAACAACCTGTATATCCATCGAACGAAACTGGCCAATGCGGACGAAGTATTTGCCAAGCATCACGGCGAACTGCTGGCACCTCCGCACAACGAAGAGGCACAACAGCTTCCACCGATGGTTCGGCACAGTTTCAAAATTGATCCGCAAGGGCCGACCGATCTGGTTATTTCCGGTTTGGGATGGGTAAGCCTGCAAGGAAAATCGCCCGCTTATGTGGATGTGCACGCACCAAAAGGAGTAAGTGTCGGGATGCGAAAAGCGCTCATTTAGGCTAACCGGTAAAAAGGGGAGAGGGGAATCATGATGATAACGAGTACGACCAAACTGGTTGGATTGTTGGGGCACCCAGTCGGCCATTCTTTCTCGCCATTGATGCACAATGCCGCCTTTGCTGAAAAGGGGCTGCCGTTTGCCTATGCGGCTTTTGATGTCGACCCGGCGCGAATTGGCGAAGCGATCGCCGGCATCCGCGCATTAGGCTTGCGTGGCGTCAATGTAACCATCCCGCACAAGGTAGCGGTGATGCCTTATCTCGATGAAATCGATCCATTGGCGGCACAGATCGGGGCAGTCAACACGATTGTAAACGAGCAGGACAAATTGATCGGCTACAATACCGACGGGCCGGGCTATGTCCGCTCACTGACAGAAGAGACGGGCATCAATCTGCAAGGACAGACTGTAACGATCGTCGGCGCTGGCGGCGCGGCCAGGGCGGTCGCTTTTTCGCTGGCCAAGCAGCAGGTAAAAGAAATCCGCTTGATCAATCGCTCTCGCGCGAAAGCCGAGGAACTGGCTGAACAGTTGTCGGCGATTCTGCCGGCCGTGGTGGTAGAGGCGGAGCAAAGCAAGGAAGCGATTGCCAATTCCGGTCTGCTGATTAATACGACCTCGGTTGGCATGTATCCCAACGTTGCCGACACACCGATTGCGGCAGAATGGCTGCATCGCGATTTGATCGTCAGCGACCTGATTTATAACCCGTTTAAAACGAGGTTGCTGGCGCTTGCGGAGGAAAACGGTGCCACCGCTCATTCCGGCTTCGGCATGTTTATTAATCAGGGCGCATTGGCCTTTGAATTGTGGACGGGGCTCGATGCACCCGCCGAGCTGATGCGCAAGACCGTGCTGGATGCATTGCGGCAAGCGGTATAGTGTTCATTATTCAGCAAAGCCGGGTTTATAATAAAATAGAAAAGATCACGACCCAAAAGGAGACACGACATGTTAACAGGAAAACAAAAGCGTTTTCTGCGCTCGCAAGCGCACCATCTGACCCCGATCTTTCAAGTGGGAAAAGGTGGAGTAAATGAGAATATGCTTAAACAGATTCAGGAGGCTTTGGAAGTTCGGGAACTGATCAAGGTATCCATTTTACAAAATAATCTTGATGACAAGAATGAAGTGGCGCAACAGCTGGCGGAAGGAACGGGAGCAGAATTGGTGCAATTGATCGGACATACCGTTGTTTTGTACAAAGAATCTGCCGAGCAAAAAACGATCGAGCTGCCGTAGTCATGGTCATGAAGCAAATCGGGATTTTTGGCGGGACGTTTGATCCGATCCACTATGGCCATTTGCTGGCTGCCGAACAGGCAAGAGAGCAGGCGCATCTGGATGAAGTCTGGTTTATGCCGGCGCGGATTCCTCCCCATAAGCAAGGCAAAGGGATCAGCGAAGAGCAGCATCGTTACCGGATGGTGCAGTTGGCGATAGCCGACCACCCGTTTTTTCGCATAACCGACTTGGAATTGAAGCGGGAAGGACCCTCTTACACATATGATACGATGCGGATACTGGTGGAGAGGTACCCGCACTGCCGTTTTTCCTTTATTGTGGGGGGAGATATGGTGGAGATGCTGCCGACGTGGCATCGGTTTGAGGAGTTGAGCGAACTGGTCCAATTTATCGGGTTGGCACGACCAGGGGCCAGCTATGATCAGACGGCCGCTTCCGCCTATGTTCGCTTCGTGTCGATGCCGGTCTGGGAGATTTCGTCCACGCTGATCCGGGAAAAGGCAGCCGGCGGACACAGCATCCGGTATTTGGTGCCGCCGGCAGTCGAGACCTATATAAAGGAGCAGAGGCTGTATGAGTTTACTGGCTAATCGCGAAAGACTGCTGGAACAGGTCAGAGCGCAGATGAACCAAAAACGTTATGAACATACGCTTGGCGTCGCGGAATCCGCACGCCAGCTGGCGGTCCGCTACGGGGCAGATCCGGACAAAGCGGAATTGGCCGGGTATGTCCATGATTACTGCAAATGCTGGCCGGTAGCCAAGATGCGGGAAGTGATCGTGCGGCACGATTTGCCGGCTGAGCTGCTTCATGGAGAAAAGGAATTGTGGCACTCTTTCGTCGGGGCGATTGTCATTCAAACGGAGTTGGACATTGTTGAACCGGACGTGATTCAAGCCGTGCGCTACCATACGACGGGACGGGTTGGCATGTCGCTGTTAGAAAAAATCGTTTGTGTGGCAGACTATATAGAACCGAATCGTGTATTTCCCGGCGTGGAGCAAATCCGGAAGTTGGCCGAACAAGATTTGGACCAAGCATTGGCGCAAGCGTTAGGCGGTACAATCACCTTTTTGATTGAGCAAAAAAAGCAGGTATATCCGCTTACCTTGCATGCCTATAATGATCTCGTCAGCAAAAGAGGAGGAATTTGATGGTAAAAACAGTGGAAGAATTAACCAAAATCGTGGCGAAAGCGATTGACGATAAAAAAGCAAACAATATCCAGATTCTCGATATTCGAGACCTTTCCGTCATTGCGGATTACTTTGTCATTTGCAATGGCAATAACGAACGGCAGGTTCAGGCGATTGTTTCGGAAATCCGCGAGCAGGTGCATAAACACGGTTACGATGTGAAGGGCATTGAAGGCGCGGAAGAAGGCCGTTGGGTATTGGTAGATCTCGGCGACGTGGTTGTCCATGTTTTTCACCGCGAAGAACGGGAATTCTATAATATTGAACGTCTCTGGTCAGACGCCAAAATGGTTTCTTGGGAAGAGAGAGCGTGACGATGGCGTATCAACATTTGGCCGCTGTTTATGACAAGCTGATGCAAGACACACCGTACGAGCAATGGCTGGAATGGCTGGAGCATTTTTTTGCCGAACACGGTCGGCCGAAAACGATCATCGATCTTGGCTGCGGTACAGGCAAAATCGCTATCCCGCTGGCGAAACAAGGGTACAGCGTAACAGGCGTAGACTTGTCTGCAGAAATGCTGGCGATGGCCTATGCAAACATGCGGCAGGCTCATGTCGAAGTCGCCTTGGTGGAACAGGACATGCGCGAACTGGACCTGTTTGTGGCGGATACGGTTATTTCCTTTTGCGATTCGCTCAGTTATCTGGTGGAAGAAGATGAGGTTCAGGCCACGTTTCAGCAAGTTTATCGGCATCTGCGACCAGGAGGCTGCTTTTTGTTTGATGTACATAGTCCGTACAAAATCCTGCATGTCTTTGCAAACAACACGTTTACCTTGCTCGAGGACGAAGTTTCGTATATTTGGCAATGTTTCTGCGATCCGTTGCGTCTTGAGGTCGAACACGAATTGACCTTCTTCCTGCAGCAACCGAACGGGTTGTACCAACGGGTCGAAGAAGACCACAGACAGCGGGCCTATCAACCGATTCAAATGCTGAAATGGTTAAAAGACGCAGGCTTTTCCGACATTTCCGTCACGGCTGACTTTCAACCGCTTCCGCCGCAGCAACAGAGTGAACGTTTGTTTTACATCGCGCGTAAACCGCTTGAGGAAGTTCGCCCCTAAAGCAACAAAAAACTTGGCCGCTTGCCCGTGCCAAGTTTTTTGCATTTGTTGCCATTGTTTTCGGGTTTACGTCTGTTTCATAGAATCCAAATATTTTTTCACTTCTTCGATGTCCTCCGCAAACTTTTGGTGCGTTCGTTTAAAAACCTCATGAAAAAGACCGGGGACATGTTCCTTCAGCGGAATCAAACCTTGGCCCGTGATTCCCGCGGGTACGACAACCCGGGCTTCCAGCTCGGGAAGCGTAAAGATTTCTTTCTCCAGCAGCTTGCTGAAGCCGAGCACCATCTGGGTTGTGAAAAAAGTTGCGGCTTCCCGCGAAATGCCCGTCTCCACAACAGCGGCCTCAATCATTTGCTGCAACAAGTAACTAAGGAAAGCGGGGCCGCAGCTGCTGATGTCGGAAGCGATCCTGAGCAGCGAAAAAGTGACCTCGACCGGTTGTCCCAGCGCGGAAAAAAGTTGATAAATCCGCTTGCGCAATGATTCAGTTGCTTGCGGGCCAAACTCACACAACACCATCCCGCCCAGAGCGGCATTGGTGATGCTGGGTACGACCCGCACGACCGGGCACGGGACCAGTTGCGCCAAGTCTTCCAGCGGGATCGGGCTGGTGATTGTGATTAAAACGTGCTGCGCAGTCAATGCATCGGCGAATTGCTCCAATGCCTGTCTGTATTCGAACGGTTTGACGCAAACGACCACGATTTCCGCGCGGCGGACGACCTCATCGTTATTGGCGGCAACCACCAGACCGGGGTGACGCTCAGCCAGCAACTCGACTTTGGCCAACGTTCGGTTTGCCGCGATAATCTGGCTGGGCTGCAGGGAGCGGGAAGTCAACAAGGCGTCGATGATAATGCTGCCCATGCTTCCGGTACCGATAAAGCCGATCTGCATGTCTATCCCTCCATCCAATCTAATAGTTTCAGTGTATGAACTGAGAGGATCGAACATGACGAGGAACTATTTGACCGTGATGTTATTTTTTAACTGGTCGTACGTTTTCTCCCCGATTCCCGTCACCTTTTTCAAATCGGCTGGCGTTTGAAACGGCCCGTGTTTTTCCCGATAGGCGAGGATCGCGGCGGCGCGAGTTTCCCCAATGCCGGGAAGATTCATCAGTTCCGTCGCGTTGGCCGTATTGATATTGACCTTGCCGCTGTCCGTTGCGCTGCTTGTGCCAATGATGACGGCCGGTTCAGTCTCGCAGGCGCAGGCCGCTGCGTCTGCTTCCCCCTTAGCCGGAATGCGCACGATACTTTCATCGGATAAGCGCTGGGCAAGATTGATCCGGTTAAGATCGGCGGTTGGCAATGCGCCACCGGCCCTGGCAATCGCGTCGGAAATACGCTGACCTTCCTGAAGTTGGTAAACTCCCGGCTGTTTGACGCTGCCTTTGACATCGACCACGATCAGCTGCTCCGCCTGGCGATTGGATTGCTCGCTGTCCGCTGGGCCGTTCCCGACCGGTTGACCGGTTTTGGCCGCAGGCTGTTCTGCCAAAGTCAGGGCGTGCGCGTGCAATGGCAATAGCCCCCCTTCCTTCGCATCACGGGAATAAAGCCACAGACTAAGCAAGCACAAGAGCACAATGCCACCGGCAATGATCCAGCGCTGATAACGCTCCCAAAGCTCCACCAGCATTTGATCCACCTCCTCTGACTGCGCTGTTCCCAGCATACGCAAAGACAGAATCGCGTGCAAAAAAAGAGATGCCTCCGTTTTTGCAAACGAAGGCATTCCAGCTATGCGGTTGCCAGGCAACCAGCGGATGTGATTGTATGGTCTATAATTTGCGCAATTTCACCTGTTCGACAAAATGGTTTTCCCCTTTGCGCATAATCAGGTGAGCGCGATTGCGTGTAGGCAAAATGTTTTTTTGCAAATTGACCAGATTGATTTCCCGCCAAATGGATAATGCTGTCTGCGTCGCTTCCTCGTCTGACAAGTTGGCATAACGATGGAAGAACGAATCGGGATTTTGGAAGGCGGTGTTTCGCAGCAGCTTGAAGCGTTCCACATACCACTTCATAATCTGTTGTTCGTCAGCATCGACATAGATGGAGAAGTCGAAGAAATCGGAAACAAACAGTTGCGGGGTCGAGCGGGCTTGTTCGCTTTTGGGCGGTTGCAGCACATTGATTCCTTCCACGATTAAAATGTCCGGTTGGCGAATGATCTGCTTTTCATCGGCCAAAATATCGTAAGCCAGATGAGAGTATACGGGGGCTTCGATCTCCGCGACACCCGATTTGACATCGGCCATAAACTGCAACAACCGTTTGATATCGTAGCTTTCCGGAAACCCTTTGCGTTTCATCAGACCACGTTGTTCCAAAATCTGATTGGGGTAAAGAAACCCGTCTGTCGTAACCAGATCCACCTTCGGATGGTTGGGCCAACGGGCCAGCAACGCCTGCAAGATCCGGGCCGTCGTGCTTTTGCCCACGGCAACGCTGCCGGCGATGCCGATGATATAGGGGACTTTGGCCGATTGATCGTTCAAAAAGGTGTGGGTCGCTTTGTAAAGCTTTTGGGTGGCATCCACATATAGATTAAGCAAGCGGGAAAGCGGCAAGTAAATTTCCGCCACTTCATCCAAGGATAAGTATTCATTGATTCCTTGTAAGTTTGCGATTTCCTCCTCGGTTAATGTAAGCGGGGTGGATTGGCGCAACGCTCCCCATTCCGAGCGAGTAAAAGTAAGATAAGGAGAGTACTTGCTTTGATTGCAGGTGTGATTGTCATTCATCGCCTACGCTCTTCCTTTCCTGGCAGCAATATGTAGTAAATCCTTAAACTATTCTGGATCGGGAGCGGTGGCTCCTTTTTTTGGATACAGAAAAATATGCCCGGCACAGGCATTTCGTGCAGGCCGGGCATTTTTGATCCAGAGTTAGCCGATTTGTTGCATCGATGCGTTCTTTTTGCGGCGAATTTCTACGGTTGGACTTACAAAAGGTTCAAACGAATATTTTTGTTCAATAAAGATTTGATGCCATAGCATGAAAATAAGAATGGTCCAGATCTTGCGGCTATAGTCGCCATGTCCTTCGCGATGTTCGTCTAACATATACAAGACGTAAGCCTTATTGATTAAATGATCGACCTTTGCTTCAAAGATAATCTCTTTTGCCCATTTATAGAACTCATTTTTCAGCCAATGACGAGTCGGAACCGGGAAGCCCAGTTTCGGCCGCGTTTTAATTTCAGGCGGAAGAAAGTCTTTCATCGCTTCCCGCAATACATGCTTGGTTGTCCCATTGGCGATTTTGTATTTGGTCGGAATTGTTGCGGCAAACTCGAACACTTTGGTATCGATAAACGGAACGCGCAACTCCAGCGAATTGGCCATGGTCATTTTGTCCGCTTTCATCAGGATGTTTCCGCGCAACCAGGTATGGATATCCAGATACTGCATTTTGGTGACATCATCGTACTCGCTGGCCCGTTTATAGATTTCCTCCGTAATCGTCCAGGGAGAACGATAGTTGGCAGAGGTGCGAAGGTTTTCCGTGACCACCTGTGCTTTCAGTTCTTCGCTGAAGATCAGCGCGTTTCCGAAAAAGCGTTCCTCCACAGTTTTGGAGCCCCTGATCAAAAAGTTTTTCCCTTTTACATGATCAGGCAGTTTTTCGGCAAAGCTGCGCAATGAGCTCTTCAACCAACCTGGCATATGGGCAAACATCCGCAACGAATGCGGTTCCCGATAAATGTTGTACCCGCCGAAAAACTCATCGGCACCTTCACCCGATAGCACAACGGTCACATGTTCACTGGCCAGCTCGGCGACAAAATTGAGCAAAATGGCCGAAGGATCTGCTACCGGCTCGTCTTGGTGCCAGACCAGACGGGGAAGTTCTTTCATGTAATGTTGGGCGTTGACGATGACTTCGTGGTGCTCTGTCCCGAGATACTGTGCCGTGCGGCGGGCATAATCCAATTCGCTGTATCCGGGAATATCCGAACCGACCGAAAACGTTTTTACCGGTTCAAATGTCCGCAACATACCGACAATACTGCTGGAGTCAACACCGCTGGACAAAAATGCGCCGCGGGGAACCTCGCTGACCCGGTGCTTATTCACCGAATCAAGCAAAACTTCCCGGGTTCCTTCAACAAAATAGGAGAAAGGCTTGCTCTCATCGGGAGTGAATTTGGCTTCCCAATATTGCTGCAAAGTTATTTGATCGTCTTTGATCACAAAATAATGCGCGGGTGGTACGCGATAAATCCCCTGATACATCGTTGCCGGATCGGGAACATATTGGAAGGTCAGGTAATGATAGAAGGAGGTAGGATTGACTTCCCGCTTAACGCCAGGCAGTTCCAGCAAGCTTTTGATTTCGCTGCCGACCGCAATCGAATCCGCCGTCTCGGTATAGTATAGCGGCTTAATGCCAAAGTGGTCGCGAGCGCCAAACAGCAGCTTTTTTTGCCCGTCCCAAATCGTAAAGCCAAACATGCCGCGCAAATGTTTGGGGGCGTCAAAACCGACCTGTTCATACAAGTGCAGGATGGTTTCGATATCGGATTCACTCTGGAATACGTGCCCGCAATCTATTAACCAGTTGCGCAGTTCCTGATAGTTATAGATTTCACCGTTACCGATGATCCAGATATCCTTGGTTTCATTATAAAAGGGCTGATGCCCGCCGCTTACGTCAATAATGCTTAATCGGCGGAAGCCCAAAGCGACATTGTCCGCCAGATGAAAACCGTCATCATCTGGACCGCGGTGCAAAATCACCCGGGTCAAAGATGAAATGGTCTCCTGATCTACAGGGACGTTTCGTTTATTGTAAAGAGATACAATTCCGCACATAAAAATAGACTCTTCCTCTCATTGGGTATCCCCAAAATCACGATATAGCTAATCTATCATGTATTAGACAGCAGTGCAATCTCTCCACAGTACCAGAAATGCCTGGAAAACAATTGCTTTTTTTGTCCCTGTTGCTTTGCCTACGATAAAAACGATCGCTTGTATCAAGGAGTCGGGGACATGGGGAAACGATTGAAGGAAAGATTGTTCGGACTCAGTATCGCCGCGGTTGTCGGCTTGCTAATTGCTGCTTATGCAAAACCGTTTCTCATCGCAGCGGGAGCCGCAGTCACGCTGGGCTGCTGTCTGCCGTTGTCTAATCGGAAGAAACGGACGGTTTTGGTGTATTTGTTCACAGCGATTTGTTTCGCCGCTTACTTTTATGTTTATGATCATTTGCATCAATCGACGCTCGTGGAATACGTTGCTAAAGACGGGGTGGAGCTGTCCGGCATCATTGATTCTGCTGTGGAGCGAGACGGAGATCAAGTTCGTTTTTACGCAAAGGTGGACTTATGCAAAGTCCGGGCGAATGTGATACCGGTGCGGCCACGCGAGCGAATTGCCTTTCGCGTCAAATTGAACGAACAAGCGCAGATTGAGCAGGCGGCCAGGTGGCGGCAAGGGCATCGGCTTACCGCCGTCGTGTCACTGTCATTGCCGGCAAAGGCCAGCAATCCTTATGCGTTTGATTATGCCGATTATTTGCGGTGGCAAGGGGTGACGGTTACCGCGCAAACGCAATTTGAACAGGTGACGATCGACTTGGCCTCGGCCAATCTGTTTACCTTTTTTGAAAACTGGCAGGCGCAGGCCGCCCGGCAATTATCGCTCGTTTTCACAGACGAGACAATTGCCGGGTATATGCAATCGCTGCTCTTGGGCATGCAAAGCAACGTTTCACCTGAGCTGGAGGAAACATATGCCAATCAGGGATTGATTCATGTGCTTGCCATTTCCGGACTGCACGTTACCTTGGTAAGCGGTTTGTTTTTATGGGTGGTGGAAAAAGTCGGGATCAGCCGGGAGAAAACGACCGGCCTGACCTTGTTGTTCATAGTGGTGTATGTTTTGTCGGTCGGTGCCAGCTCTTCCGCCGTAAGAGCGGGGATCATGGGCATGCTCGGCATTTGGGGGAGGAATTCCGGGAAACGGCTGGACGTCTTGCAAATTTGGGCGGCTGCACTGTTGTTGATGCTGGCCATCAACCCTTATCAATTATGGCAGATCGGGTTTCAGCTCTCGTTTGTCGTTACGCTCGGTCTGCTCATCTATGTTCCGATATTGTCGCAATCGCCTTATCCAAGGAAGGCGTGGCTGCGTACCGCATTTGCCGTAACGTGGTCGGCGCAATTGATTTCTTTTCCCTTTTTAATTTATTGGTTTCATCAGTTTTCGCCACTTTCCTGGCTGCTCAATTTGCTGCTTGTCCCGATATTGTCTTTTATTGTGCTGCCGGCGGGATACGTGCTGCTCGTCACCGGATGGTTGCATCCTGCTCTGGCTTATTTTCCCTCCAAGCTGATCAGCTGGATTTTGCAGACATTGCATCCGCTGTTGCTGGAAATCGATCGGTTGCGGATTCCTTTTTCTTATTGGCCGCACCCGCAGCCGATCTGGCTATGCTCTTACGCAATTTTTCTTGTTTTGCTCCCGGTTTTATGGCACAGAGGGTTTCGCCGAAGACGCGATGCTGCATTCTATGGGATGAGCTTAGTTCTTTTGCTCGTATTCGCCCGGCAGCCGTTTGACAACGGGAACGAAGTGAGGGTCACTTTTCTGGATGTCGGGCAAGGAGATTCTATCGTTGTCGAGGTAGGCAAGAAAAAGGTATACTTGATAGATAGTGGTGGAACTATCCCCTTTTCCCGTGAAAAGTGGCGGGAGAAGCGGGAACCATTTGAAGTGGGGAAAAATGTGGTGCTTCCGTATTTGAAGGCACGCGGTATTGAACGGATTGACCATCTCGTGCTGACGCATGGAGATTACGATCATATTGGCGGTTTTTTCGCGATCATAAACAAAGTGTCAGTTGGCAGCGTACTTGTAAATGGAACCGAACCATCCGATCAAGAGAGAAAGCTGCTTGATTTGCTGCAGCAACACGGGGTTTCGATCCAAACAGGCGAGCCAGCCGAGATGTGGACGGATCGGGAGGATGTGTATTGGACATGGTTGCATCCCGGTCCCGATACGCAAACAGGCGAAAATGACGCATCGCTGGTATTGCTGCTGAGTGCGTATGGAAAACAAATTTTATTTACGGGTGATCTCGAACAAACGGGGGAAGAACAGCTGCTCAAAAGCGGTCTCCTGCCCCGAGTTGATGTATTGAAAGTGGGGCATCACGGCAGCAAGACGTCTACTTCGTTGCCGATGCTGAAAAAAACGCAGCCCGACTTGGCAATTATCTCTGTCGGCAAAAACAATCGATACGGGCATCCCTCGAATGAAGTCATTCAACGGTTAACGGATGCAGGAACGCTCATTTTGCGAACCGACCGGCAAGGGGCGGTTACATTGCATATTCGGCCGGACAGTCTGACATGGGAAAGTCAGCTTCCCCTTGCCCAAAGTCAAGAAAATTACAACTATGATAGCTCGCAGTAAAAACTGCAACCTTTTCGCAGAGCGTCACGTCTGTAGGGGGGAGAAGAATGAATCAGGAAGCAGAGCTGATCAGCAGGGCCAAAGCGGGAGACCATGAGGCGTTGGTTGAACTGCTCCGCTCAATCGAAAACTCTGTCTACCGCAGCGCTTACTATATCCTGGGAAATGAACAGGATGCGCTTGACGCTACTCAAGAAGCGTTGATTCGCGTATACCGCAAAATTGATTCTTATCAAGAACGAGCGAAATTTAGCACGTGGGTGCAGCGGATCGTCAGCAACATCTGCATTGACAAATTTCGCAGCAGAAAAGAGACGATTTCCATCGAGCAGCATGAACTGTCGATACCGGATCAACATAGTGTTGAAGAAGAAATTCTTTACAACGGTTTGACCCGCGATATCGAGTCGGCGATTCAAAAATTGCCCGAGCAATATCGCATGGTCGTCGTGTTTCGCTACTTGCGAGACATGTCTTATCAGGAAATAGCCGATGCGTTGGAAATTCCGCTTAATACGGTCAAGTCGTATTTATTTCGCGCTAGGCAACAGCTTCAGCAAATGCTGTACGATTATCAGAAAGGGGGGATTGGGTAATGCAAAGGGAAGACGCGCTTGAACTGATTCAACGAGATCTTGATCACGATTTAAACATGTTGGAACAGCAACGATTGGCCGTACTGCTGCAAAGAGAGCCGGAACTGCAACTGATCTATGATCGCCTGAAGAGCGTCTCTGACCAATTGACCCAACTCCCCCCTGTAACACCAAAAATCAGCATTGTGGACGCGATCTTGCCCAAGCTGGAAGCGGAACGGCGTCAATCTTTCGGCAGTCAGGCGGCGGCCAACGAGCCGGAAGTGGCCAGATTGGCAGTGAAGCAACGGGCTGACCGTCCAAGCAAGCCGAAGAAAATGCCGGTCTGGTTGGCAAAGCTGGGCTCAGGCGTTGCAGCAGCCTGTTTGCTGATCGGCGTTGTTTTGTATGGAATCAGTGCCAATCAAGATTTGCGCAACGGCTCCCATCCGGGAAATCAGCCGTCGAAAGTGGTGGATGCACCGTCGCAACCGGTTGAACAGCCACAGCTGCCGGAACCGGAAACGAAAGAGCCGACGCCGAAAGAAACGCCGCAAACGGAGCAGTCTCCGATCAAACCGCAGACGAAAACGGCGGAGGGGGAAAAACAGAGTGTTCCGGCGGCGACTCCGAAGCAGGAAGTGATTACGGAGCTTCCGTCAAATGGCACCTTGCCAAGAAAAGAGGTTCCGGAAACGAACCGACGGGATTTTCCGACTGGTTCGAAGGACAATCCGCTTGCCACACCGCAACGTTATGGCAATGAACAACAATATGGTACGGCTGGCGTAAGACAAAAACCGGCTGGCGTTGAAAAAAAGCGGTCGGGGAACGGCCCGGAGCAAAAAAATGAAAATCAGGATCAGGGAAAAGAAGCAAACAAAGCAACCGGCAATAAAAACAATCTCGGCAATAACGGCCGGCATAACGGAAAATGGGAGGATCCTCCCGGGAAAGCGATTGGCCGGGAGAAACGGGATTAAGGAACGAAAATGGTTGAACGGACCGGCACCAAACGGCAGCTCCTTGCGTAAGTTATACTACCAAGCACCCCCTGCTTACCGTTTATGGAGGAGAAAACCCGGGGGCTTCTCCTTAGACGTTTACATAGAGGTGCCTAAGCGAAAAACCGTGGCGATCCGAATCCCACGGCTTTTTCAGTTTTCCAATATTAAGATGTTTGGACAAGCCGACTTTGCGAAGAAAGGGGTAACAGGGTGGTACCATTACATTCAGTCATTCGCGATCTAAAAGAGAAAAAATTTGCGCCGGTTTATGTGATTTATGGAACAGAATCTTTTCTCGCAGAGGAATTTATGGACACAGCGCGCCGGCAAATGGTCGATCCCGCTTATGCCGATTTGAACTACAGTCAGTATGATTGTACGGAAACGGAGTTAGCGGAGATTTTGACCGATGCGGAAACGCTGCCGTTTTTATCCGAACATCGGCTGGTGATTGCCCGTCAGGCTTACTTTCTGACCGGAATGAAACCTCCGGCCAAGACGGAGAGCAATCCGGAAGCATTGCTTGCCTATTTGGAAAATCCGCCCGAATACACTTCCTTAATTTTGGCGATCGAGGCGGACAAGCTGGATGAGCGAAAAAAACTGGTCAAGCTTCTGCAACAGCGAGCGGTCGTTTTGTCTTTTGCTCCGTTGCGTGACAATGATTTGCTGGCCTGGATCGAGCGGCGTGCCGAGCAATATCAGGTCGTGATCCATCGTCCGCAAGCAGCCAATCTAATTGAAAGAATTGGCGGCGAACTTCGTCTGCTGGATAAAGAATTGGAGAAAATGGCTCTCTATCTCGGCAAACCCGGGGCGGTTATCAGCGATGAAGTCATTGAATTGTTGTCCTCCCGTACTTTGGAGCAGGATGTTTTTCAACTGATTGAACAAATAGTCACCGGTCGTCTGGAACGGGCTTTTCGCACCCTGTATGACTGTTTGAAAACAGGAGAAGAACCGATCCGCCTGCTTGCCTTGTTGGCGCGGCAATTTCGCTTGCTGCTGCATGTGAAGCAATGGGCACCGCGCGGCTATACGCAGCAACAGTTGGCGGGCATGCTGAAGGTTCACCCTTATGCGGTGAAAAAGGCGATGGAGCAAGGACGATACTTTAAGGAAGAATCATTGCGGAGACTGTTGGGATATTTGGCGGAAGAAGATTTCCGCATCAAATCGGGCCAGGTGGAAAAGAGATTGGCAATCGAGTTGTTTGTCACAAAAGTGGCTGCGGAGCTGCAAAAAAGTGTGCAGTGACCGCGGGGTATGGGACTCCCGTTTGTTGCGTCGGCAAGAGCGGGATTTTCTTTCAACAGTTGTTCATCTCTTTTCAATATTTATAAATAGTGTTAAAATACATACAAAATTTTTCGGGCTGGCTGATTTTTTACCGTTCTAACAGCAGCAGCAAATGAGAGGGTTTTTTATGGCTATTTTGCAAAAATATAACGCGATACTGGAGAAGCTGATGCCGATTTCCACGCCGCTGAGTGTGCTGATTGGCGTGCTGTTCGGCTCCTGGTTGCACCCGTTCGCATTTTTATCTCCGTGGATTTTCGCTTTTATGACTTTTACAGGAAGTCTCGGGTCGAACTTTTCGGAATTGGGCAAAGTGGTCAAACAGCCTCTGCCGATGCTGGTCAATCTGTTGATTTTGCATGTTTTGATGCCGCTGATTGCCTGGACGGCCGGGACTCTTTTGTACCCTGACGATATTCATACGATTACCGGTTATGTATTGGCTGCCGCGATCCCGACGGGAATCACCAGCTTTATTTGGGTGTCCATCTACAAGGGGGATATTCCGCTTACCCTGTCGATCATCCTGATTGATACGCTGCTGTCACCGCTGATTGTTCCTTTCTCGCTGCATTGGCTGGTGGGAGCGGAGGCGAATATTGACGCTGCTTCGATCATGAATGGGTTGCTCTTTATGATTGTCATCCCGTCCGTACTGGGGATGGGGCTGAACCAGCTGACTCGCGGGAAAGTTAAGACGGTCCTTGGCCCAAGGCTGTCGCCCTTCTCCAAAACGGGACTGTCGTTGGTAGTGATGATTAATGCCTCTGTAGTTTCTCCCTATCTGCGGCAAATCGACAGCAAGCTGATCGGAATGGCGGTGGCCGTGTTTTGTATTGCCGTGCTTGGTTATTGGCTCGGGTGGGCTTTGTCCAAACTATTCCGCTGGAAACGCGAAGTGGTTGTTACGTTAACCTACAACTGCGGAATGAGAAACATTAGCGCCGGAGCGGTGTTGGCGATTGCTTATTTTCCGCCGCCGGTAGCGGTTCCGGTTGTGTTGGGCATGCTTTTTCAACAGGTGCTCGCTTCCGTTTTCGGATTGTTCTTGCGGACGGTTGAACGAGACAAAACAGACCAAGCGATTTCGCTAACGGGAGAATCGGTCTCCAAGTAGCGGTCGCGTCTGTCTTATAAATACGAAAAAACCCGTGAACATGAAGTTCGCGGGTTTTTTGCGATCACACCTTATGCTACTGGAGCAGTCAGGGTGTTCATTTTTTTCATCAAGCGTGACTTTTGACGGTTTGCTGCGTTTTTATGAATAAGACCTTTGGTAGCAGCTTTATCCAACTTTTTCACAGCTACCAGAAGAGTGGATTTTGCCAACTCAACATCGTTTGCAGCTACGGCTTTCTCAAAGCTTCTTACTGCGGAACGCAGATCGGATTTTTGGGAAGCACGTTGTGCGCGACGTTTTTCAATTTGTTTGGTACGCTTGATCGCGGATTTAATATTTGGCATGTATGTCACCTCCTTAGGACGAAAAAACACATCGGTTCTTGCAAGAAATACAACAAAACTTATTCTAGCACGCAGTTTGGCTGATTGCAAGAAAGGATTCGGAATAAAATTAGAAAGATCAAGCAAACTAAAACTAGCAGAAGGGAGTGGCAATGGATGGAACATAACGTGAATTTGGCTGGCTACGATGTCCGAACCGATCTGGCTGTAGAAGCGCATGAACGGATACGCCAGCAAGCGGAAAGCGATATACCCGGGGTGACGCTGGAAACGGACGAAAGCGAACCGGGAATCAAAGTGACGCGCTTGCATGTCCAAAGCGAGCAGGCGGCCAGGGAGATCGGAAAGCTGGTCGGCCATTATGTAACCATAGAGGTGCCGAAACTGCGAGATAACGATACAAAGATAGAAGAGCAAGTGATGGCCCGCTTCAGCACAGAATTCCAGCAATTTCTTGAACGAATGGGAATCACTGCGGAGCAAAAAGCGCTGGTGGTTGGATTGGGGAACTGGAATGTTACGCCCGATGCCTTGGGCCCGATGGTCGTGGAAAACTTGCTGGTCACGCGCCATCTGTTCTCTTTGGCGCCGGATTCGGTTGAGCCGGGTTATCGCGAAGTCAGCGCGATCTCGCCGGGAGTGCTGGGAATCACCGGAATTGAAACAAGTGAAATCGTCTATGGCGTTGTCGAGCAAAGCAAACCTGATTTTGTGATCGCGATTGACGCGCTGGCTTCTATGGCTTTGCATCGGGTCAACACCACGATCCAAATATCGGATACAGGTATTCACCCCGGCTCGGGCGTAGGCAACAAACGCAAAGCGCTCGATCAGGCGACGCTTGGCGTGCCGGTGATCGCCATCGGCGTACCGACAGTCGTTTTTGCTTCGACGATCGTCAATGACGCCATTACTTATCTCTTGGGTCATTTCGCTCAGTCACTGCAAGAAAGCAAGCGAGCTTTCAACCGATTGGCGCTCAGCAATCTGCCTGAACGCAAAGAGCCATATACGGAAGCGGATTTGCCCGATCCCGAGTCACGCCGGACGTTTATGGGGCTGGTCGGTTCGCTCAATGAACAAGAGAAACGGCAATTAATCCATGAAGTGTTGCGACCGCTTGGACAAGATCTGGTCGTCACTCCCAAAGAAGTGGACGATTTTATGGAAGGCATCTCGAACATCATCGCCAGCGGCTTGAACAACGCGCTGCATCGGGCGGTCAATCGGGAAAACAGCGGTGCTTATACGCACTAAGAACAAGCGAGATTTGAAGCAAATAGAAAATGAACGCAAAAAACTAGGGTTGCTAGTTCTACCTGCTTTCTACTAGACATAGGTATTAGTAGTAAAATGCTAAGCCATCGTCAGAGGAGGGGGAGAAATGGCAACCCTTATTCAGCGTCAATTCATTTTTCTATCTTTTCTTACGGCCTTTCTGTTTGTCATCAGCGGTGTGCTCACATTGAACGGACACCGGCTGCTATTTACATCTGCGACTGTTCAGCAGGTGACGGCCAAAGTTTCCAGCATTGCGTTGCTATCGATTATGGGGCAAGAGATACCGGCGCTCAGTCAGTCTGTCCATCCGCCTTCCGCGAGGGCCAGTGAAAGTTTGACCTCATATATGTTTCACATATTAACCGGAGTGCAGCCGGGCGATTGGCACGGTGTAATAGAGCAGGAAGTGCCGGGACTGCTAACGTTCGAAAGCAAGCAAGGAACGAAACAGGAGCAGGCGATGGACCTTTTGACGATCGAGTATCCTCAGGCGGTACCGAATACCGGCCAAGCGGCAACGGCCGAGGACGACCAGGCCAATGCAACGGACAAGCCCAAGACGGAGACGATCGCTTCACCGCCGGTGGCCAAACCGACGACGGATGGGAAGAAAATTGTGTTTGTTTATCATACGCATAATCGCGAGTCGTGGCTGAGTGTCACCAAGATGGATCAGCAAACCGAATCTGTCAACGATTCAAAGGTCAATATCACCCTGGTTGGCCAAAAGCTGGCGGAAGCTTTAAATGAACGGGGAATCGGCACAGAGGTCAGCACTGCCGACATTTATCAGCGGTTGGTCGATGCCGGTAAACGCTATCCCCTCTCTTATGCCGAATCTTTGAAGGAAGTGCAGGCCGCCGTGCAGCAAAACCGCGAACTTCACTATTTTTTTGATTTGCATCGCGATTCCAGTCCGCGAAGCGAAACGACCGCGACGATCAACGGAAAAACGTATGCGCGCCTAAAGTTTGTGATCGGCAAAGGCAACAAAAACTATGAGCAAAACGAAAAATTTGCCAATGAGCTCAAGCAACTGCTGGAGCAAAAATATCCCGGTTTGACCCGAGAAATTTCGTCCAAAGGGGAAAATAGCGGTGATGGCGAGTATAACCAGTCGGTCTCTCCGGGCAGTCTGTTAATAGAAATTGGCGGGATCGAAAACGTTCCCGAAGAGTGCTATAACACAGCGGAAGCTTTTGCGGATGTGTTTGCGGAATATTACTGGCAAGCGGAGCGGGTCAATGCAGCGCAACCGCAGGAAGCGAAGGAAGGCTGACAGGGGGGATGGTTGTGAATGTCACCGCGAAATTGACGGGCTTGCTGCTCATTCTGTTTCTCGGCATTGCGCTAGGCTTGCAGGCAGCGGAAAAAGGAATTTACAAAGTGGAAGGGTTGCCTGAGCAAAAGCCGCAAACGTTTTATATCAAAAAAATCGATAACGGCGAGATGGAAATAGCGGTGATGGGAAAGCATGTCGAAGCGCGTCCCAAGGAGATGGTCAATTATGTCAGCAGCCTGGGCAATTCGCTGGGACAAGCGATAAAAACCGGCATCCAGCAGGCGGTTGATTGGCTCTCCTCTTACTTTGAACCCTCTTAAAGAAATCCAGGAAATGCATGAATCCGCCTAATTACGTTTAATTAGGTGGATATTTTTTTAGTATAAATTTAAATAGTATGAATAGTTGCAATTCACATTTTGTTTTATCTTGTCAATAAATTAGGTTAATGGCATAATGTTTCTCACAGTTGGTTTTTATTACAAATTCGTTCGGCAAGAGGGGTGCGATTTTTGACACAGCCTATTTTGGAATTAGTAAACTTGCAAACGCACTTTTTCACTGATAATGGACAAGTTCCGGCGGTAGACGGGGTGACGATTACTGTCAATCGGGGCGAAATTTTGGGAATCGTCGGCGAATCCGGCAGTGGCAAAAGTGTTACCTCGCTTTCCGTCATGAAATTGATTCCCAATCCCCCTGGCAAAATTGTCGGTGGTTCAATCAAGTTTAAAGGCGAAGATCTGGTGCAAGCGAGTGAGAAAAGGATGAAACAAATTCGCGGCAATGAGATCGCCATGATCTTCCAGGAACCGATGACCTCGCTCAATCCGGTCTTTACCATTGGCAATCAAATTTCGGAAGCCATTCGCTTGCACACGAAAGCTTCCAAAGCGGAAGCGAGAAAGCAAGCGATTCAAATTTTGAACAGGGTAGGAATTCCCCGCGCAGAACAAATTGTCGATGAGTATCCCCACCAGCTTTCCGGGGGAATGCGCCAGCGCGTGATGATTGCCATGTCCATGGCCTGCAATCCGGAATTGTTGATTGCGGATGAGCCGACGACAGCGCTGGATGTGACCATTCAGGCGCAAATCCTCGATTTAATGCGCAAATTGAACGAAGATTCAGGTACGGCCATCATGTTGATTACTCACGATCTGGGGGTGGTTGCAGAGATGTGCCACCGCGTTGTCGTGATGTATGCCGGAAATATCGTGGAAGAAGGGGACGTGCGGACGATCCTGAAACAGCCAAAACATCCGTACACCATCGGCTTGCTCAATTCCATTCCAACCATGGATGGCAAGAAAGAGCGGCTTTATTCCATTCCGGGAAATGTGCCGACCCCGGGTTCGTTAAAAGCCGGTTGCCGCTTTGCGCCCAGGTGTGAGCACGCGACTGACAAGTGCAGGGCAGCAATGCCGGAATTGCTCCAAGTTGGCGAGAATCACCGATCCCGCTGCTGGTTGAACGAATAATCCGAAAGGAGCATGGATGTGAACCAGGAACTACTTACAGTAAAAAACCTGAAAAAATATTATCCAATCACAGGCGGCGTCCTTGGGAAAGAAGTTGGCCAGGTGAAAGCGGTTGACGATGTAACGTTCAGCATTCGACGAGGAGAAACATTTGGTTTGGTCGGGGAAAGCGGCAGCGGAAAATCGACGACCGGCCGTTCGTTGTTGCGACTGATCGAACCAACCTCCGGAGAAGTGTGGTTTGACGGAAAACAGGTGACGTCGTTAAAGAAAGACGAACTGCGTCCGCTTCGGCGGGATATGCAGATTGTGTTCCAAGATCCTTTCGCTTCGTTGAATCCACGACATACTGTTGCCAAAATCCTCGAGGAACCGTTGCAAGTACATAACATCGGCACGCCGGCCGAACGGCGGAAAAAAGTAGAGCAAATGCTGGAAATCGTCGGCTTGAACAGCTATCACGCCCAACGCTATCCCCATCAGTTCAGCGGCGGTCAGCGTCAGCGGATCGGCATTGCCCGCGCGTTGATGCTCAATCCGAAGTTGATTGTGGCTGACGAGCCGGTATCGGCGCTCGATGTATCCATCCAGTCGCAGGTACTCAATCTCATGCAGGATTTGCAGCGTGATTTCGGGCTGACCTACCTGTTTATCGCCCACGATTTGAGCGTTGTTCGTCATATTAGCGACCGGGTCGGAGTCATGTATTTGGGCAGGCTTGTTGAATTGGCTCCGAGTGAACAGTTATATGAAAAACCGCTGCACCCGTATACCCAGGCTTTGTTGTCTGCTGTTCCGGACCCTGATCCTGACAACAGAAGAGAACGGATCATCCTGCAGGGCGAGTTGCCCAGTCCGGCCAATCCGCCGAGCGGATGCACATTCCACACCCGCTGTCCCCATGCGATGGACATTTGCCGTACGGTGCGACCAGAATTTCGCGATATCGGGGGAGACCATTTTACGGCTTGTCATTTGTACAACGAGTGATCGCGAAATCTGAAGGGTTACGGAAAAAGGGGGGATGCGGGGGAAATAGTTAGCGAACCAGGCATTCGTCAGTCGGAGAGAAAAACAAAGGGGGATATGAAATGAAAAAAGGAGTGTTAAGCGCTGCACTATCCGGCTTGCTTGCTTTATCGCTGGCATTGGCAGGATGCAGCGGATCGCAACAAGCGCAAACAACCGATAACGGACAACAGGCACCCGCAGCGGACCAAGCGGCCGACAGTGCCAGCAGCGGTCCGAAACAACTGATCGTTGGACGCGGTGCCGATTCGCCTGGATTGGACCCGATCACGGTGACAGACGGTGAGTCCTACAAAGTAACCGAAAATATTATGGAAACGTTGGTGAACTTTGAAGAGACCAATACAAATGTCGTTCCCGGACTGGCTGAAAGCTGGGAAGTGTCGCCTGACGGTTTAACCTATACATTTAAACTTCGCCAGGGCGTAAAATTCCACGACGGCTCTGATTTTAACGCTGATGCCGTCAAGTTTAATTTTGACCGCTGGATGGATAAAAGCAACCCATTGCACAACCCGGAAGGTTTCCAATACTACAACGACATGTTTGGCGGCTACAAAGGGGATGAAGGCCATGTCATCAAATCGGTTGATGTGGTCGATCCTTCTACGGTGAAATTTACGCTGAACCGCCCGTTGGCGCCATTCATTGCCGACTTGGCCATGTCTCCGTTTGCCATCGCGTCGCCAAAAGCGCTGCAAGAAATGGGTCCGGAGAAATTTAACGAGCATCCGGTAGGAACAGGTCCGTTCAAATTTGTTGAATGGAAGCGGAATGATACGATCACATTGGAGAAAAACCCGGACTACTGGAACAAAGGTTATCCAAAAGTCGATAAACTTGTGTTCAAGGTTATTCCGGAAAACAGCGCGCGTTTGACCGCACTGACTTCCGGTGAAATCGATCTGATGGATGGCCTGAATCCGGATGATGCGGAAACGGTAAAAAGCAACCCGGATCTGCAACTGATCCTCCGTCCGTCGATGAACATCGGTTTCCTCGGCTTCAACACCGAGAAAAAACCGTTCGACAATCCAAAAGTACGGGAAGCGATCGCTTATGCCGTAAACAAACCGGCTTTGGTAGAAGCGTTCTGGAACGGTTTGGGCCAACCGGCGAAAAACCCGTTGCCGCCTTCGATTTGGGGCTATAACGACGACATCAAAGACCGTGAGTTCAACTTGGATAAAGCGAAGCAATTGCTGGCGGAAGCAGGTTTCCCCAATGGCTTTAAAACCACATTCTGGGCAATGCCGGTACCGCGTCCTTACATGCCGGATGGACAAAAAATTGCCGAAGCGATTCAACAAGATTTAAAACAAATTGGTGTTGAAACGGAAATCGTCACGATGGAATGGGCGACTTATCTGGAAAAAACCCGCAAAGGGGAACAAGATATGTTCCTGCTTGGCTGGAACGGTGATAACGGTGATCCGGACAACTTCCTGTACACCTTGTTGGATAAAAACAACATCGGCAGCAACAACAACACCCGTTATAACAATGAAGAAGTTCACCAACTGCTGATCAAAGCTCAATCGGCTGTCACTCAGGAAGAGCGGGAAAAACTGTATAAGCAAGCGCAAGAAATTATTTTCAAAGATGTGCCGATGGTGCCGATTGCTCACTCTGAGCCTGCTCTGGCAGCAAGTGCAAAAGTGATCAATTACAAACCGCATCCAAAAGGTTCCGAAAGTCTCGAAAAAGTAGACATTCAATAATCCAGCAGTTCTTACTGGCGTCAGGGTAAGAGGAGTTCCCCTCTTCTTACCCTTTCCTCATGCATCTTATCTTTTGAAAGCGAGGAGATGGCATTGTTATCCTATACAATCCGAAGAGTGCTCATGCTCATCCCCGTTTTATTGGGAATGTCCATCATCGTGTTTTCCATCATCCATGCCATCCCGGGCGATCCTGCTTTAACGATCTTGGGTGAAAAGGCAAGTCCGAAAGCTGTCGAAGAATTCCGCGAAGTGTTGGGGCTGAATAAGCCGCTTTACGAGCAATATTTTCTCTTCCTTAAAGATATTTTAACTGGCAATTTGGGTGTATCTTTGCATACAAAAGCGGAAATCACTTCGGAGATTGGGCCGTATTTGGCGGCGACTGTGGAATTGACCGTATTCAGCATGATATTTGCGATTTTTATCGGGGTAAACGCGGGGATTATTTCCGCGTGGAAACAAAATTCCTGGTTTGACTACATCTGTATGCTCATTGCCTTAATCGGGGTATCGATGCCGATCTTCTGGCTGGGGTTGATGGAACAGTGGTTTTTTGCGCAGGAATTAAAATGGCTCCCGTCGGTAGGCCGTGACAGCTCGCGTGATCCGGTAACTGCAATTACACAATTTTACATAATTGATACAATTTTGGCCGGGCGTTGGGATCAACTGAAAGACGTAATCTCGCACTTGATTCTGCCTGGTATTGCCTTGGGAACCATTCCGATGGCGATCATTGCGCGGATTACCCGTTCGAGCATGCTGGAAGTGATGCGCTCGGACTATATTCGCACAGCGCGGGCCAAAGGTTTGGGCCAATTTTTCGTGGTCTACAAACACGCTTTGAAAAACGCCTTTATTCCGATCCTGACGATCATCGGATTGCAAACCGGTTTGTTGCTGGGCGGAGCCGTGTTGACCGAAACGATTTTTGGCTGGCCGGGGATCGGTCGCTATATTTACACGGCGATCGGCAACCGTGATTATCCGGTCATTCAGTCAGGGATTTTGGTGATCGCCACCATTTTCGTCGTGATCAATCTGCTGGTCGATCTTCTGTATGCCCTCATCGATCCACGTATTAAATATCGCTAGAAGGAGGGAGGTTACGATATGGCACAAGTTGAAACCCAGACAGTAGTTCAATCGAAAGAAAAGGTTTCCTCGCCTTGGCGCGATGCATGGAAGGTATTGCGGAAAAACAAGGCGGCGGTGATCGGGTTTATCATCATTTTGTTCTTCATTGCCATCGCTTTGCTTGCTCCTTTCATCACGGATTACAAATACGATGAAGGGGTGCTGACGGATAAAAATAAGCCGCCATCCGCCGAACACTGGTTTGGCACGGACTATAATGGCCGCGATGTGTTCACCCGCGTAGTATATGGCGCGCAGTTGTCTCTGTGGGTTGGCTTCTTTTCCGTCATCGGCTCGATTATTGTCGGCACATTTTTCGGGCTGTTGGCAGGCTATTACGGTCGTTGGATTGATATGCTGATTTCGCGCATATTTGACATCATGCTCGCTTTTCCGAGCATCCTGCTGGCGATCGCGATCGTGGCGATTCTGGGCCCTTCCTTGCAAAATGCGTTGCTGGCCATCTCGATTATTAACGTTCCTACCTATGGACGGCTCGTTCGCTCACGAGTATTAAGCCTCAAAGAAGAAGAATATGTGACGGCAGCAAGGGCGATTGGGATGAAAGATTCCCGAATCTTGTTTCGGCACATTTTGCCAAACAGTCTGGCGCCCATTATCGTAACAGGGACGTTGGGTATTGCCACGGCGATTATCGAAGCGGCTTCGCTCGGGTTTCTTGGATTGGGTGCACAAGCGCCCGAGCCGGAATGGGGCAAAATGCTCGCAGATTCCCGCCAGTATATCCAAAAAGCGCCGTGGACTGTCATCTACCCCGGTCTGTCGATCATGTTGACTGTATTGGGCTTTAACTTAATCGGTGACGGTCTGCGCGATGCGCTCGACCCGCGGATGAAAAATTAAACAGCTCATCAAAAACTGGAAGCCCGCTCGAAACACGGGGGATATACCCGATCGCGGGCTTTTATTTTTTCTTCAATTTCCCATCGGAAAATGGTATCCTCACAGTAAAGAACAGGAATGGCGGTGGAACCCTTGAACAATCGACTTGAACAAATTCAGCGATATATGGATCATCAGAAACTGGATGCTGTGATCATCACCTCTCCACGGCATGTGTATTATTTGACCGGGTTTAACTCCGATCCGCATGAACGATTTCTCGGTCTGGTCATTCCCCATGGCGATGAGCCTGTCTTGATCACGCCGGAATTGGACCGTCAGGCGGCCAGTCAGGCTTCCAGCGTGCAAAAAATTGTCACGCATACCGACACCCAAAATCCGTACGAAGTGCTAAAAAGTACGTTGCCTTCATCGCTTCGTCAGGTCGGTATCGAAAAAGGGCACTTGACCGTCAATCGTTACGAACAATTGAAGGCGGCAATCGGGGCGGAAGTTTTTTTGGATATGGAAGCGCTGCTGCAGGAGATGCGTTCGGTCAAAACAAGCGAGGAAGTGCAACGGATCAAGCATGCGATCCGTCTGGTCGAGGATGTATTGCGCGAAGGTCTGAAAAAAGTACAGGTGGGCGTAACCGAGATTGAGATTGTTGCCGAACTGGAATACCAAATGAAGAAGCTGGGTGCCCAGGGGCCATCATTCGAGACGATGGTATTGGCCGGGGAAAAGTCGGCGTTGCCGCACGGAAAGCCGGATCATCGCCCCATTAAGGAAGGCGAATTTTTGCTGTTCGATTTGGGCGTTTATGCGGATGGATACATTTCCGATATTACCCGGACATTTGCGGTTGGGCGCGTCACCCAGCGCATGGCTTCCATGTATGAAGCGGTATTGGCCGCCAATCGCGCGGGGATCGACGCGACAAAGCCCGGCGTGACTTTCGCCAGCATCGATCAGCAAGCGCGCGAAGCGATCGCCGAGCGTGGCTACGGTGAATATTTTATCCATCGCCTCGGTCACGGAATGGGACTGGAGACACACGAGTATCCCTCGGTTCATGGGGAGAATCAAGATATCGCCAAAACGGGAAACGTGTTTACGATCGAACCGGGTGTTTATATTCCCGAAGTGGGCGGCGTACGAATCGAGGATGACGTGCTGGTCACAGACAACGGTTGTGAAGTGTTGACAACGTTTCCGAAAGAATTGAAAATTATTGGCTGATGTACGGACAGTGAGATCGCATGTCCGCCCTGAAGGATGGAGTGGCAGTGAATGCTGTCGACTCCATCTTTTTTATGGACGGGAGCAAGCTGCGGGATGCGGAGAGTAAGCCGATTGGTTAGTTTGGCGGAAACAAGATGCCGTTTTTGTCAAAATAGGCAAAACTTTCTTCGGCTGCTTGGACAACGCGAAAGCATCCGTTACTCATGCGGAAACTGACGGCTGAGGAGGAGCGGTCCGGTTTTTGCCCGAAGATTTTCTCCAGGAGGTTGGTATCCGCTTGCCAGAAAGGGCTGTACAGAATCACTCCCTGCTCTTGCTCGCTTTCGGGAGAGACGCGCGGTTGATTATATTGGACGAACCATGGCAAATGAGCAGCGCTGCCGACCATTTGAAAGCGGATCGTTTGTCCTGTCGGATCGACCGCTTCTTGCGGAGTTGTCACATAAGTGGGATAAAAATTGCTTTTCAATGTTTTCTTTACGTGCACCAAGCGATCGGTTTCCAAAATCAACGAGTAATAACCAGCTCCTTTTTCTGCCAAAAACTGTTGCAGGGCGCTGCCGCCTTCGGAAGCAGCGATTTGCGACTGATCTTCGATAGACGTCACTTCCAAAAAGCCACCGCCGGGAAGGGGATAGATCCGCGTGGCTACGCCGGGAAAAGATGTGCCTGTCGCAGCTACAGACAGACCGCGTTCCCGCCGCAGGAACGAATCCACTTCGTCGGGCTTTGTTGTCGCATAAACCAGGCGATCCAGCTGAATCATCTATGATCTCTCCTTTCACTTCCTAACAATCTATCATAATCTCTGGATGAATGCGAATTTTGCCAAGCCGGCTCCCCCCAAAAGGGTACAATAGAAGGTAGCAACATTTTGATCGCATGTTCGGGTGATCCGACGGAAGGAAAGGAGGAGGCGCAGTGGACGAAATCACCTATCAACTTGCCGTACAGTGGGACGAGGCCGCCTGGTTGGCGGCAGAGCCCATTTATGAACAAGCGTTTCCCGATGGCAGAAAAAGCCGTGAGATCATTCGCCGGATGTTTGCCAGAAGGCTGTGCCAGCTGCACACGATTTGGCAAGGGGCGGACATCGTCGGAATGGCCTTGAGCGGATTGGACGAGCAGGCAGGAGCCTTGGTCGTCGATTATTTGGCGATTCGCCAGGATCTGCGCGGCAGAGGCCTTGGCCATCTCTTGCTGGAACAAATCGGGCGGTGGGCTTGTACGTTACCAGGCTGTAAAGGAATGATTGTCGAAGTGGAGGCAGAGTCATCAGAGGAAAATCGACGGCGCGTCCGCTTCTGGGAAGCAAACGGTTTTCACCTGACAGCGTATATACACAAATATATTTGGGTGCCGGAACCTTATCAGGCGATGTACCGAAACTTTGATGAGCGCCATCCGCTGCCGAAGGAGGGCAAGCAGCTGTTTCGGATCATTACCCGATTTCATGAGAAAGCGTATCGGCGTTCGCTTGCTGATTCGTGACATGAAAGAGGCGGAATCCTCTCGCAGCGTTGCATGGGTGAACAGCCTGCTTATTGCTACTCCCATCATGCTTTGCTATAATCAATCTTAGTGCAATTTTTACGGTTACAATCGATTCTCATATAAATGTTAATCGCGCAAGCACTTCTGATTGCGTGGGAGGGAAACAAACGAATGGATCGTCGAGAAAGACAGAAAAAAATTCGCAACTTTTCCATTATCGCTCACATTGACCATGGAAAATCAACCTTGGCCGACCGGATTCTCGAACTGACGGGAGCCCTGTCCGAGCGGGAAATGGAAGCGCAATTTCTAGATACAATGGATTTGGAACGAGAGCGCGGGATTACGATCAAACTGAATGCCGTGCGGTTGAATTATAAAGCGGATGACGGAAACGACTATATTCTGCATTTGATCGATACGCCTGGACACGTCGATTTCACTTATGAAGTGTCCCGCAGCCTCGCCGCCTGCGAGGGTGCGCTGCTGGTCGTCGATGCCGCGCAGGGGATCGAAGCGCAAACATTGGCCAATGTCTATTTGGCTTTGGACAATAATCTGGAGATTATCCCGGTCATCAACAAGATTGACTTGCCCAGCGCCGAGCCGGAGCGCGTCCGCCAAGAAGTGGAAGATGTGATCGGCCTGGATGCCAGCGAAGCTTGTCTCGCTTCCGCCAAGGCGGGAATCGGCATCAAGGATATTCTGGAAGCGGTTGTGCAAAAAGTGCCCGCGCCCGAAGGAGATCCGGATGCGCCGCTGCAAGCGTTGATTTTCGACTCCTATTTTGACCCTTATCGCGGGGTGATCGCTTCTGTGCGAATTGTCAACGGCACGCTGCGCAAAGGCATGAAGATCAAAATGATGGCGACCAACAAAACGTTTGAGGTAACGGAAGTGGGTACATCCACACCTCGGCAAACCCAGGTCGACGAGCTGACTGTCGGCGATGTTGGCTATGTTGCCGCGTCGATCAAAACGGTTGGCGACACGCGGGTTGGGGATACGATCACAGATGCGGCGCGTCCGGCGTCCGAGCCGTTGCCGGGTTACCGCAAAATCAATCCAATGGTTTTCTGCGGCCTATACCCGATTGACACCAGCGATTACAACGATTTGCGCGATGCCTTGGAAAAATTGCAGTTAAACGATGCTTCATTGCAATTTGAACCGGAAACATCGCAAGCGTTGGGCTTCGGTTTCCGCTGTGGCTTCCTCGGTTTGCTGCATATGGAAATTATTCAGGAGCGGATCGAGCGGGAGTTTAACATTGACCTGATTACGACTGCCCCGAGCGTTATTTACCGGGTGACGATGACCAACGGCGAAATGATCGAGATCGATAACCCTTCCAAAATGCCGGAAGTGCAAAAGATCGACTTTATTGAAGAACCATATGTAAACGCAACGATTATGGTCCCAAAAGATTATGTGGGCGACGTCATGCAACTGTGCCAGGGAAAACGCGGCGATTTCCTCGATATGCAATATCTCGGGGAAAATCGCGTCCAGCTCAAATATGATATGCCGCTTTCCGAAATCGTGTATGACTTCTTTGACCTGTTGAAATCGGGCACAAAAGGTTACGCTTCTTTCGACTACGAACTGGCCGGCTACAAACCGTCCAAGCTGGTCAAACTGGACATCTTGCTCAATGGCGAAGTGGTCGATGCGCTGTCGTTTATCGTCCACAAAGACAATGCCTATGCACGCGGCAAGGTCATCTGTGAAAAATTAAAAGAATTGATTCCGCGCCAGCAATTTGAAGTACCGATTCAGGCGGCTATCGGAAATAAGGTTGTTGCCCGCGAAACGATCAGCGCGATGCGCAAAAACGTTTTGGCGAAATGCTATGGCGGGGACATCACCCGGAAACGGAAGCTGCTGGAGAAGCAAAAAGAAGGGAAAAAGCGGATGAAAGCCGTCGGCTCCGTAGAAGTTCCACAAGAAGCGTTCATGGCTGTCCTGCGGATGGATGACAAAAAGTAGGAAACGACCGGTTGCTCTATCCCGCGGACCGGCTGGCAAACAACTCCAAATCACGACCTGGCCAACGAAACTGGCGGGTCGTGATTTTCTATGCGAAACTTAACCGAAAAAGGAGGGAGTGACATGGCTCCCCAATCCGTCTATATTCATATCCCGTTCTGTACAAATAAATGCTATTATTGCGACTTTAATTCGTTTGTGACCAAAAATCCGCAACTGATCTGGGACTACCTGGAAGCGCTTGATCGGGAAATGGCGCTGACGTTTGCGGAACAACCGCCCGAGCAAGTCAAAACAATCTTCGTTGGAGGCGGCACGCCGACCTTTTTGGATCAGGCGCAGATGGCCGCTTTTCTGCAGATCGTTCATAAGCATCTGAACAAGCATTTGACTGTGGACCTGGAATTTACGATGGAGGCGAATCCGGGAACAACCGATCGGGACAAGCTGGCGCTCATGCGCGCCGAGGGAGTTAACCGACTCAGTTTTGGCGTACAATCGTTTGACAACAGATTGTTGAAACGGTTGGGGCGGATTCACGATGTGGATGATGTATACCGCAGCATCGACAACGCCATTGCCGCAGGATTCCAAAATATTTCCATCGACCTGATGTTTGGTTTGCCCGAACAAACGGAAGAAATATTTGCGCAGACTTTGCAAAAAGCGTTTGAAATGCCGACTACGCATTTTTCGGCATACAGCTTGAAAGTCGAGGAAAATACATTGTTCCATACCCTCTATCAAAAAGATCAGCTGCCGCTGCCGACGGAAGAGGCGGAATTGGCCATGTATATGATGCTGATCGATCAAATGGAACAGCACGGTTACCCGCAGTACGAAATCAGCAATTTTGCTCGACCGGGAATGGAAAGCAGACATAATAAAACGTATTGGCTCAACAATGAATACTATGGTCTGGGAGCAGGAGCGCACGGCTATGCAAACCATCAGCGGCACGTCAATGCCGGGCCGCTGGCGATCTATATGCAGATGTGCAACAAAGGATTGCCGCGGGTTGAACAGTTTGCGGTCAGTGACAGCGGAGCGATGGAAGATGAACTAATCCTGGGCTTGCGGCTGATGGAAGGCGTTGACTTGCAACGGTTTGCCAAACGGTATGGCCGTTCGGTGGAAGAGGAATTCGGCCCGATCGTGCAGGAAGAAAAGGAAAAAGGGATGTTGATTGAAGAAGAAGGCTTTTTGCGCTTGACCCGTAAAGGTCTTCCGCTGGGCAATGAAGTATTTGCTCGTTTTCTCAGAGATTAAAATCCTTTAACACGTTGAAAACATTGACAAAAACTTCTTCTACTGCTACTTTTATAGTATGATTTAGCACTCAATCAGCAGGAGTGCTAACAAACAGGGGGCGAACAGCAGCATGTTATCAGACCGTCAGCGAATGATCTTGAATGCGATTGTCGATAATTATATCCATTCTGCCGAACCTGTCGGCTCCAGAACGATTTCGAAGCGCGAAGATATTGGCTTTAGTTCGGCCACCATCCGCAACGAAATGGCTGATCTGGAGGAGCTTGGTTATTTGGAGCAGCCGCATACGTCCGCCGGAAGAATCCCTTCGACCAAGGGATATCGTTTTTATGTAGACAACCTGATCCAACCGCAATTTTTGTCGCAAGTGGAAGTCGAAAAGCTGAAAAAATTGTTTGCGGACCGTATCCACCATTTCGAACAAGTGATTGAATCGACGGCTGCCATCTTGTCGCAAATGACCAATTATACGTCGATTGTGCTTGGTCCGGAAATTTTCGAGCATCGTTTGAAGCATATCCAAATCGTCCCGCTGAACGCAGCACAAGCTGTGGCGATAGTGGTCACCCATACCGGCCGTGTGGAAAACAAGCTGTTTGACTTGCCTGTGGGAATTCAGGCTTCGGAGATCGAGAAGCTGGTCAACTTGCTCAACAGCAGGCTGCGCGATGTGCCGTTCTGGCAGTTAAGACAGCGGCTCTATCAGGAGATTGCCGGTGAAATGCAGCGGAATATGGAGCAATACGCGGAAATTCTGCAAGTCATCGAAGATTCTTTCAGCAAGGATGAAAGCGACAGAGTGCTGTTGCGGGGCGCAACAAAAATCATGGAGCAGCCCGAATTTCGCGATGTGGAGAAAGTGAAGGACATTTTGGAACTGCTCGAGCAAAACGACAAAGTCATCCGTTTGTTTGGTTCCCCGTCCCAAGGCATGCAAATTCGAATTGGTCAGGAAAATCACCTGGAAGCCATCAAACAATGCAGTGTCATCACCACTTCGTATTATCTGGAAGGAAAGCCGGTTGGCATGATCGGTATTCTCGGTCCGACCAGAATGGAGTATTCCAAGGTAATTTCGGTGTTGGACTTCTTGGCGAAAGGTTTGTCCAAGATACTGAATGAACAGTAGCATTTATCACGGTATGACGCGGGGTTTTTCCCGCCTACAATAGAAAGTGAATGGAAGCATCTGTTATCTGTGGGCAACGGAGCAGTTGTTTTGTAGGAGGTAATGCATGTTGAGTGACGAAAAAACACCAATCGAACAAGAACAGGAGTCCGGCAACGAAGCCGCCAAGGAAGCGACTGAAGCGGCAAGTGCTGAATCGGCCGAGCAGACATCTGCGGTGAAACCCGAGGAGACGGTTGAGCATTGGAAAGCTTTGGCGGAGGAACACCAAAGCCGGATGTTGCGGACACTGGCTGATATGGAAAACTTGCGCAAAAGAGTTCGGCGCGAACAAGAAGACTTGCAGAAATATGCTTCCTTGAAAGTGATCGAGGAACTGCTGCCAGCGCTCGACAACTTCGAGCGCGCCCTGAACGTCGACAAAGAGACGGTCACGGTTGAATCGTTGCTGCAAGGAGTCAATATGGTCTATCGCCAGATGGTGCAAGTGTTTGAAAAAGAAGGTTTGACGCCGATTGAAACGGCAGGGAAACCATTTGACCCCAATCTGCATCAAGCCGTGATGCAGGTCGAGGACACCAATCTCCCATCCGGGGCTATTGTCGAAGAGTTGCAGAAAGGCTATCAGTTTAAAGATCGAGTGATCCGGCCGGCTATGGTTAAGGTCAATGCTTGACCTGTTTTGGTGTCGAGGCCGTTTCATGAATGAGAGATATTGAAGGAGGAACTACGTAATGAGTCGCGTAATTGGTATTGACTTGGGTACAACAAACTCTTGTGTGGCTGTAATGGAAGGCGGAGAGCCGATCGTTATTGCCAACGCGGAAGGAAACCGGACAACACCTTCTGTTGTCGCATTTAAAAATGGTGAACGGATTGTCGGTGAGGCGGCAAAACGTCAAGCGATTACCAACCCTGACAATACAGTCATTTCGATTAAACGCTGGATGGGAACTGACCATAAAGTTACATTGGAAGGAAAAGATTACACGCCGCAGGAAGTCTCCGCAATGATTCTGCAAAAATTGAAGGCAGATGCGGAAGCTTACCTGGGTCAACCGGTGACTCAGGCGGTTATTACCGTTCCGGCCTATTTTAACGACAGTCAGCGTCAAGCGACAAAGGATGCCGGGAAAATCGCCGGTCTGGAAGTGCTGCGGATCGTCAACGAACCGACTGCTGCTGCGCTGGCATATGGTATTGAGAAGAGCGAAGACCAGACGGTGCTCGTCTTTGACCTCGGCGGCGGTACGTTTGACGTGTCCATTTTGGAGCTGTCTGACGGCTTCTTTGAAGTGAAAGCAACCTCCGGTGACAACCGTTTGGGCGGTGACGATTTTGACCAAGTCATCATTGATTATCTCGTAAGTGAGTTCAAGAAAGAGCATGGCATCGACTTGTCCAAAGACCGGATGGCCTTGCAACGGCTGAAAGATGCAGCGGAAAAAGCGAAAAAAGACTTGTCTGGTGTTTTGACCACCACGATCTCGCTGCCGTTTATCACTGCGGACGCAACCGGTCCGAAACACTTGGAATTGAATTTGACGCGCGCGAAGTTTGAAGAACTGTCTGCCAACCTGGTCGAACGGACGATGGGGCCAACTCGCCAAGCGTTGCAAGACGCCGGCTTGACGCCAAACGACATCGACCGTGTCATTCTCGTCGGTGGGTCTACCCGGATTCCGGCTGTGCAGGAAGCGATCAAAAAATTTATCGGCAAAGAACCGCATAAAGGCGTTAACCCTGACGAAGTCGTCGCGCTCGGTGCGGCTGTTCAAGCGGGCGTCTTGACCGGCGATGTGAAAGATGTCGTTCTGCTGGACGTCACCCCGCTTTCGCTCGGGATTGAAACTTTGGGCGGCGTGTTCACCAAATTGATTGACCGGAATACGACCATCCCGACCAGCAAATCGCAAGTATTCTCCACGGCAGCCGACAATCAGACTTCAGTTGAGATCCATGTTCTCCAAGGGGAACGTCCGATGGCAGCCGACAACAAGACTTTGGGCCGTTTCCAATTGACCGATATTCCACCGGCGCCGCGCGGAATTCCGCAAATCGAAGTCAGCTTTGACATTGACGCCAACGGGATTGTAAACGTTCGTGCCAAAGATTTGGGCACCGGAAAAGAACAACGAATCACGATTACTTCTAACTCGGGCTTGTCCGATGAAGAAATCGAACGGATGGTAAAAGAAGCGGAAATGAACGCAGAGGCGGACAGAAAACGGAAAGAAGAAGTGGAAGTCCGCAATGAAGCCGACCAGCTCGTCTTCACCACCGAAAAAACGTTGAAAGAGGTCGAAGGCAAAGTCGATCAGGCGGAGGTTGACAAAGCCAATGCCGCCAAAGACAAGTTGAAACAAGCGCTGGAAGGCGGCAACATCGAAGAGATCAAAGCGGCCAAAGACGAATTGTCGCAAGTGGTTCAACAAATCTCGATCAAGCTTTATGAGCAAGCGGCTCAGGCTGCGCAAGCGCAAGGCCAAGCGGAAACCGCGGGAGCACAAGGCGGCAGCGCGAAAGATAATGTCGTCGACGCAGATTATGAAGTAGTCGATGAAGACAAGAAATAAGCAGGAATGAGATTGAGCCTGACGATGGGCTGCCGATCGATTCCAATCAAGGATGCGAACTAAACAGTGCGATCAAAAAAGTCAAAGTCAAGGTAAGCTGGCTTTGACTTTTTTTCAAGTCAACTCCACAAAACAGGCAACCTTGATTGATGCATTGACTGGCACATGCTATGATAACATTTGACTGGCTTGGAAACGGGAGTGATCAATGCAATGAAACGGGATTATTATGAGGTTCTGGGGGTCAGCAAGGACGCCGGTGCGGACGAGATCAAGAAGGCGTACCGCAAATTAGCTCGCCAGTACCACCCTGACGTAAACAAGGCGCCAGACGCGGAAGAGAAGTTCAAGGAAGTGAAAGAAGCGTACGATGTGTTGTCCGATTCTCAACGCAGAGCCCAATACGACCGTTTCGGCCACCAGGATCCGAATCAGGGCTTCGGCGGCGGTGGCTTTGGCGGTTTTGATACAAGCAACATGGGCGGGTTCGGCGACATTTTTGACATGTTTTTCGGCGGCGGACGCCGAGCCAATCCGAATGCGCCGCGCAAAGGCTCCGATTTGCAATACAGCATGCAGATTGAGTTTAAAGAGGCGATCTTTGGCAAGGAAACCGATGTGGAAATTCCCCGCGAAGCGACTTGCGACACGTGCAATGGTTCGGGAGCGAAGCCTGGAACGCCGGTGGATACATGCAAAACCTGTAACGGAACCGGCCAGCAGGAAGTGGTGGCCAATACGCCGTTTGGGCGGATTGTTAACCGCCGAGTCTGTCAGACGTGTGAAGGCAAAGGGAAAGTGGTTCGAGAGAAATGCAGCAAATGTCGTGGAACCGGCCGGATGAAGATTCGCCGGAAGATCCATTTGAACATTCCGGCCGGGGTGGACGACGGTGCGCAGCTGCGTGTGTCCGGTGAAGGAGAACCAGGGGTAAACGGCGGTCCGGCCGGGGATTTGTATGTTGTGTTGCGAGTGAAACCGGACGAGTTCTTTGAACGCGAAGGCAACGATCTTTATTGTGAAGTGCCGATCAACTTTGCCCAGGCAGCGCTTGGCGACGAAATTGAAATACCAACCGTGGAAGAACGGGTAAAACTAAAAATACCCGCCGGTACGCAAACAGGAACGTTCTTCCGGTTGCGCGGAAAAGGAGTTCCCTATTTGCGCGGCAACGGGCGGGGCGATCAACATGTGAAAGTGCGGATTGTAACGCCAACCAAACTGACCGATCGGCAAAGAGAGCTTCTTCGGGAGTTTGCTTCTTTGGCAGGCGGATCACCGCATGAAAATGACGAAGAAGGCTTCTTTGAAAAAATGAAACGGGCGTTTCGTGGCGAGTAATAATCATTGACTGTGGGAACCGGCTGGGACCAAAGCGGGTACAGGCCGGCTTCCTGCTATATTCCATTGGGGAGTTGGGAGTAATGAATTGGACGGAAATCAGCATACATACAACGGCAGAAGCGGTCGAAGCGGTTTCCAATATTCTGCACGAGGCAGGAGCAAACGGGGTGGTTATCGAGGACCCGGAAGTTCTGTATCGGGATTGGGATACGCCGTTTGGTGAGATCTACCAGCTCTCCCCTGACGATTTTCCCACGGAAGGCGTCTTTGTGAAAGCGTACTTTCCGGTCGAAAGTGTCAATATTACGGAAACGGTCGACTTTATCCGCAATCAGTTGCATCAATTGCACACGTACGATCTGGATGTGGGCAAAGCGGCAATCGTGGTGACCGATGTCCATGAGGACGAGTGGGCGCATGCTTGGAAAAAGTATTATAAGCCGGTTTCGGTTTCCGAACATATTACGATCAAGCCGATCTGGGAAGAATATACACCGCGCGAAGATGAACTCGTGATCGAGATGGACCCGGGCATGGCGTTTGGAACGGGAACACACCCGACAACCGTGCTTTGTTTGCGGGCTTTGGAGAAGTATTTAAAACCCGGCGATCGCGTTTACGATGTGGGCACAGGAACAGCGATTTTAAGCATCGCGGCCGTAAAGCTGGGCGCAGCCCATGTGCTGGCTCTGGATTTGGACGAGGTTGCCGTTCGTTCGGCGCAGACCAATACGGAGATCAACCATGTTGATGAACACATCACCGTGCGACAGAACAATCTGCTCGATGGCATCGAGGAACCGGTGGAACTGGTTGTCGCCAATATTTTGGCAGAAGTGATTGTGCGTTTTACGGATGATGTGGCTCGCGTACTGAAGCCCAATGGCACATTTATCGCTTCCGGTATTATCAGCGCACGCGAAGATGACGTAAAACGCGCGTTGCAGCAAGCAAACTTGGAAGTGATAGAAACAGTTTACATTGAGGATTGGGTGGCAATCATCGCAAAAAAAAGGTAGAATAGTGGGGTTAGATAGATGCAAAGGTACTTTGTCGAGCCGCACCAAATTTCCGACCGGGAAGTGACGATCACCGGTGATGATGTTCACCATATCGTAAACGTGATGCGCCTCAAACCAGGAGAGCAAATCATCGTCTGCGATGGTCGGGGGCGCTCTTGCTTGGCCAGACTGCGCCAAAGCTCGGCGAACGCCGTGCAGGCACAGATTGAAACTTGGTTGGATGAGCAAAAAGAGCTTCCTGTCCAGATTACGATCGGGCAAGGCTTGCCAAAAGGCGATAAAATGGAATGGATTTTGCAAAAGGGGACGGAATTGGGCGCGTTCGCTTTTTTTCCGTTTTCATCCGAGCGTACGATTGTCAAGCTCGAACCGAAGAAAGAAGCGAAAAAGCTGGAGCGCTGGACGAAAATTGTCAAGGAAGCGGCAGAACAATCGCATCGCAGCGTTTTGCCGCAAATACGCGGGCAGCTTTCGTTCAAGCAGGCGCTGGAGACGGGCGCACAATATACGCGCTGTGTGATCGCCTATGAAAAGGAAGAGCAGGCGAAACTGCGCGAAGTGTTGGATACGCTGGTTCCCGGCGATTCCTTGCTTGTCTTGATCGGCCCGGAAGGCGGGTTTACCGAACAAGAAGTCGAGTGGGCGGAAAGCAAAGGGTTCCAGGCCGTTACGTTCGGTCCGCGCATTTTGCGCACGGAAACAGCCAGCCAATATTTGTTGTCGGCCGCATCCTACCATTTTGAAAGATAAATGATCTTGCCATGAAAGGAGGAAGAGCAATGTCTACAGTTGCTTTCCATACGCTAGGTTGCAAAGTTAACAGTTATGAGACGGAAGCGATCTGGCAGCTGTTTAAAAATAACGGGTACCAACGAGTTGACTTCGAATCGGATTCAGCGGACGTATATGTGATCAATACATGTACGGTTACAAATACAGGTGATAAAAAAAGCCGGCAGGTGATCAGACGAGCGATCCGCCATAATCCTGATGCGATTATCGCGGTTACCGGCTGTTATGCCCAAACGTCCCCGAATGAGATCGCGGAGATCCCCGGGGTGGATATTATTGTCGGAACGCAAGGCCGGGAAAAATTGGTCGAATATGTGGAGCAAATCCGTCAGGAGCGCACGCCGATCAATGCAGTCGGCAACATCATGAAAGCGCGCGAATTTGAAGATCTGGACGTTCCTTCGTTTAGCGACCGGACGCGAGCTTCCTTGAAAATCCAAGAGGGCTGCAACAATTTCTGCACGTTTTGCATTATTCCCTGGGCGCGCGGTTTGATGCGTTCACGCCAACCGGAGAGCGTGATCGAACAAGCGAAAAAACTCGTCGAGGCCGGTTATTTGGAGATTGTCTTGACCGGTATCCATACAGGCGGCTACGGAGAAGATCTGGAAGATTACAACTTGGCCAAATTGCTCGTTGACCTGCATCAGGTGGAAGGCTTGAAACGGATTCGAATCAGTTCGATTGAAGCAAGTCAAATTACCGATGAAGTGATTGAAGTAATCAACCATTCTGATAAAGTTTGCCGGCATTTGCATGTGCCGCTGCAGGCTGGCGACGATGCTGTGCTGAAACGGATGCGCCGCAAATATACAACCGCCGAGTTTTACGAAAAAATGGTGAAAGTTCGTCAGGCATTGCCGGGCGTGGCCATTACGACCGATGTAATTGTCGGCTTCCCGGGCGAGACCGATGAGCAGTTTATGAACACGTATAACTTCATTCAAAAGATCGGCTTCGCTGAACTGCATGTGTTCCCTTATTCGATGCGCACAGGTACGCCAGCGGCGCGGATGGAGGATCAGATCCCCGAAGAGATCAAACATGAGCGGGTAAGCAAGTTGCTGGAATTGAACGAACAGTTGACGCTCGACTACGCCAAACAATATGTGGGCGATGTGCTGGAAGTCATTCCGGAAAGACCGTATAAGGATGCACCGAACAGCGGACTGCTGATGGGTTACTCGGACAATTACCTGAACGTCGTTTTCCCGGGCAATGAAGAGATGATCGGCAAACTGTGCAAAGTTCGGATTGATCAGGCCGGCTCCGAATATTGTCAGGGTACGTTCGTTCGTGTGCTGGACAACATCACCGTTCCCGTGGTAAAGGAAAAAGCGATATGACAGAGATTTCGGCCGGGGGAGTCGTCTATCGTGTCACGGAGGAAGATCGGCTGCTTTTTTTGCTGATCGAGGATCGTTACGGGAAAATGACGTTGCCGAAAGGAAAACAGGAAATCGGCGAAACCATTGAGGAAACGGCGATTCGCGAGGTCTTGGAGGAAACGGGCATTCGCAGCAAGCTGGTCGATCAACTGGAAACGACCCATTATCAGTATCATCATCCAGTAACCGGTGAGATTGTAGACAAAGATGTGCATTTTTATTTGATGGAAGCTTACACGTCTGAAGTGACGGTGCAGGTCGAAGAGATAAACGGCGTGCAATGGGTTGAGCCGGCAGTCGCCTGGAAACTCCAGCAGGAGAAAGGGTACCGCAACAATGACAGCGTGCTTCGCAAAGCGCTATCCCACTTTCAAATCGAGGTGTAACGAGTGGACTTAAACAAATATATCGATCATACATTATTAAAACCGGAAGCAACCAAGGCCATGATTGAACAGTTGTGCAAAGAGGCAAAGGAATATCAGTTTGCGTCTGTCTGCGTCAATCCGGCATGGGTGAAGCTTTGTGCGCAATTGCTTGCTGACAGTCAAGTAAAAGTGTGCACAGTGATCGGCTTTCCGCTGGGAGCAACCACCACTGCGGCCAAAGCGGCGGAAACCCGCGATGCTATCGCCAATGGAGCGGATGAAATTGATATGGTGCTTAATGTGGGCGCGTTGAAATCGGGTGAACGGGACGTCGTGGAGCAAGACATCGCCGCGGTTGTTGCCGCTGCAGATGGCAGACTGGTCAAGGTTATTTTGGAAACCGGACTGCTGACTGACGAGGAAAAAGTGCTGGCTTGCCAGCTTTCCGTAAAAGCAGGCGCGCATTTCGTGAAAACATCCACGGGGTTCGGACCAGGAGGAGCGACAGTGGAAGATATCGCGCTCATGCGCAAAACCGTTGGTCCCACGATCGGCGTGAAAGCGTCCGGGGGAGTGCGGAACCGGGAGGCCGCTTTGGCAATGGTCGAGGCTGGAGCAACCCGCATCGGCGCGAGCGCGGGCATTGCCATCGTTTCCGGGCAGTCGGCTTCCGGCAGCGGGTACTAAAGCGATAACTTTCCGGCAATTTTTGCAGGCAACATCGACGAACAGCAGCTCGACCTATAGGGTCGAGCTTTTCGTTTCAATGATTATGGCAAGGGGCATCAACGGTCTGATTGCTTCATACATAACAGGAGAACGAAAGGAAGGCGTGATTTGCATGGGCGGATGGATACGCGGGAGTTTGCTGTTACTTGCGTTTTACGCGTTGGGCATGTTGTTGCAGAAAGGCTTGTCGCTGCCTTTACCGGGCAATTTGCTCGGTATGTTGCTGCTGGCAACAGGATTGCTGTTTGGCTGGATCAAGTTGGAGTGGGTTGAGCAGGCCAGTTCCTTTTTTCTCAAACATATGCTGCTGTTTTTCGTACCCATCATCGTCGGTGCGGCCCGGTATGCCGATGTTTTCGCCGCCCATCCGATTGTTTTGCTCTCAGCGATGCTGATGGGTCCGCCGTTGGTCATGTGGGCAAGCGGCGCCATTATGCAAAAGTACGCGCAAAAAATCCGGCGGGACCAGCAGCGGGGAGAGCAGGAAAGGGGAGCGCTGCATGCTTGAAGCGGCTGCCTTTTTCGTTACGGTTGCGGGCTATTTGGCAGTTATGGCGCTGCGGAAGCGGATCAGCTGGTTATCGCCACTTGTTGGCACCGTCTTCCTGGTTGGACCGGTCTGGTGGTTGATCAGCGGGGATTGGCAGGCATATCAACGAGGCGGGGATTGGATCGCTGTTTGGCTGGGACCGGCAACGGTGGCGCTTGCTGTGCCGTTGGCCAAACAGGCGAAAGCCTTCATCCGATACTGGCGGGGAGCATTGCTGGGAATCGCAGTCGGATGCGCGCTGTCGCCGCTTTCGGCTTGGTTGGTCTTGACCTTGGCGAATGTCGATGACTCGCTTGTCCGAAGTCTGTTAAGCAAATCGGTGACTACACCAATTTCTCTGGAATTGACCAAACTGGTTGGGGGAATCTCCGCATTGGCAGCCGTGTTGACCGCTCTGACCGGGATGATCGGCAGCTTGATCGCTGGCCCGCTGTTAAAGAGGTTGGGTATCACCGATGATTGGGCCATAGGCGTTGCGGTGGGAACCGCTGCCCATGCCATCGGAACGGCTAGTCTGCAGCGAAGTTCGCCGATCCAGGCGGCCGCCGCCAGCGTGGCCATGATCATTTCCGCAATTTGCACCTCGCTCTATTTGATTCCGCTCGCCTTTTGGCTCTGATCCGTGCTGATCACTTGGACAAATGATCGTCAGGCACAAGCCAACGAATGAAGCGGGCGATGGCTTTGGCGAATGGCAAGGCGGCCAGCGAACAAATCAGGTTGAAAATGGTTTGCGAATGGGCGATCTGAATTGCCGGATCGCTCGCAAAAATTGCGCTGATTTGGGCAAGACTAGATAAGAAAGGTAAAAACAACAAGGCTCCTGCTACGTTAAACAGCGTATGGCACCAGGCTACTTGCCGGGAGGCGGCATTGGTGCCAATACAGGCGATCAGTGCGGTAAAGCAGGTGCCAATGTTCGCTCCGAGAATAATCGCCAGCGCCGTTTCCATTGACAGCAGCCCATGGGCGATCAAGCTCATGGTGATCGCCGTAGTTGCCGATCCACTGTGGATCAGCGCGGTAAACAACGTCCCTGTCACCAACCCGATCAAGACGGAGTGGCTGCTTTCCAGAAAGAGCGTGCGAAAAGTTTCAGACTGTTCAAGCGGCTTCGCCATTGCTTTCATTGTGTCGATACCGATAAAAATGAGGCCAAAGCCGGCAAGGACAAGCCCGGTATAGCGCAAAAGGGGACGAGATTGCAGCCAGAGGGCGACGCCGATCAGGAACAGCGGTACGGCAATCGTTTCCAGACGAAGCGCAATCAATTCGGTGGTTGCCGTTGTACCGAGATTTGTCCCAAGTATAATCCCGACGGTTTGGGTAAAGCTGATCAAACCTGCCTGGGTCAATCCGATCGTCAAGACGGTGACTGCCCCGGAGCTTTGCAAAACGACGGTGGTGATCAAGCCGGTCAAAAAACTGTGGATCGGCGTCCGGGTAAAGCGATAAAGCCACTGTTCCATTTTTTTTCCCGCCAAATGATAAAAGCCGATCCGCATCGCGTACATACCGAGCAAAAAAAAGCCTAATCCGAGTATGAGCGGAACGAGAATATTGAGAGTGAGCTGCACGGGTATCCTCCTTATCAGTACAGGAAATCGCGGCCAACGAAGGAGCCAGCCTGTCCTGATTACTTATTACTAACGCTATGCGTAAACAGAGACAAGCATGACAAGGAGCGAAAGATTCAATGGCAAAAGTGCTGTTAAACAAAAGTCGGAAAAAACGGCTGGAAGCCGGGCATCCGTGGGTGTTTCAATCGGAAGTGCAGGAAATTCAAGGGGAATATCAACCTGGGGAGATTGTTGATATTGTCAACCATCAGGGGCATTTTTTGGCCAAAGGTTATATAAATCCCGCCTCGCAAATCATTGTGCGGATTTTGAGTTATGATCAAAAGGAAGAAATCGACCAACAGTTTTTTACCAAACGGGTCAGAGAAGCGTTCGGGTTTCGCACCCGTTTTGTGTCCAACCCGAATGCTTGCCGGGTTGTCTATGGCGAGGCCGATTTTTTGCCGGGGCTGATCGTCGATCGGTATAACGACATTTTGGTGGCGCAAATCTTATCGCTCGGCATGGATGTGCGGCGGGAGCAAATCAAACAAGCGCTGATTGACGTTTTCCAGCCGGCGGGGATTTATTTGCGCAACGACGTTCCGGTACGGGAACTGGAAGGTCTGGAGCAGGGCAAAGAAGTGTTGTATGGACAATGTCCGCAAGAGGTGACGATTGAAGAAAACGGTTTGAAATATATCGTCGATATCGTCGAGGGACAAAAAACCGGCTTTTTCTACGATCAACGGGAAAACCGCGCGGCGATCGCCCCGTTGATGACCGGCTGGGGGGAAAAGCATGGAATTTCCTTGCAGGAAGTGGAGAACGACGGCAAGCGTCAGCCAATGCCGGTGGACAAACGGGGGAAAGTGGTAAAAAATCCGTTCTGGGATGGCGCCGAAGTGCTGGAATGCTTCACCCATACCGGTTCGTTCACGATGAACGCTTGCAAGCACGGGGCCAAGAAAGTCACCGCTCTGGATATTTCCGAACATGCGATCGAGACGGCGAAGCGAAACATCACCTTGAACGGTTTTTTGCATCGCGTGGACTTTGTCGTGGCCAACGCGTTTGATTACTTGCGGGAAAGCGTGGAGCTTGGCCGATCCTGGGATGTGGTCATCCTCGATCCGCCGGCCTTCGCCAAGTCGCGTGCTGCCGTCCGTGGAGCGATTCGCGGCTACAAGGACATCAATTTGCACGGTCTGAAGCTGGTTCGGCAAGGCGGCTATCTGGTTACGGCGTCGTGTTCCTATCATGTTTCGCCGGAACTTTTTTTACAAACTATCCAGGAAGCGGCATTTGATGCAAAAAAAATTATCCGTTTGATTGAATGGAGAGGGGCAGGAAAAGACCATCCTGAGATAAGCGGAGCAGATGAAGGTCACTATCTCAAGTTTGCCATTTTTGAAGTCAGGGATCGGCGCTAGGCAGTTGTTGGTTTTCTTTTCTTTTCATTTATCCTAAAGTCTGCTACAATTAAGCGTCTCGTCGTAACGCGAACTAACGACTGCAACGGTAGTAAAGAGATAAAGGAGTATTGTCAGTGAATAAAACATTTTATGATTTTCCGCTCGATCACAGAATTACGAGAGCAATTAGCGAAATGGGCTACACATCTGCTACCCCGATTCAAGAACAAGTGATTTTGCCAGCTTTGTCCGGCAGGGACTTGATCGGCCAAGCGCAGACCGGTACGGGAAAAACAGCGGCGTTTTCCATTCCGTTGTTGGAAAAAGTTGATACAGAAGTGGGCAAAGTACAAGCTTTGGTGCTGGCCCCTACCCGCGAACTTGCCATTCAAGTTGCGGAAGAAATGACCAAACTGGGCCGCCACAAAGGTGTGAACGTCCTGGCCGTTTACGGTGGGCAGGAAATCAGCCGCCAAATACGCGCTTTGAAAAATCGGCCACACGTGATTATTGCCACGCCTGGACGCTTGATCGATCATATCGAACGGCGGACCATTCGCCTGGCAGACGTTCACACGGTTGTGCTCGATGAAGCAGATGAAATGCTGAACATGGGTTTCTTGGATGAAATCCAAAAAATCTTGAGCCAGGTTCCGAGCGAACGGCAAACTATGCTGTTTTCCGCCACAATGCCAGCGCCGATCCGCAAATTGGCCGACCAGTTTTTGCGTGATCCCGAGCACATATCAGTTGTTCCGCAGACGGTGAAAACCGCGGCGATCGCACAGTCTTACGTTGAAGTCAGAGAACGCGAGAAATTTGATGTCCTTTGCCGCCTGATTGACATTGAGGGCCCGCAATTGGCGGTCGTGTTTGGCCGGACGAAGCGGCGTGTCGACGAACTGGCCGCCGGTTTGCAAAAACGCGGCTATCTTGCGGAAGGTTTGCACGGTGATTTGTCGCAAAATCAGCGTGACCAGGTGATGCGCAAATTCCGTGAGGGCCGGATTCAACTGCTGGTCGCCACCGACGTGGCAGCCCGCGGGATTGACGTCTCCAATGTGAGCCACGTGTTTAACTTTGACCTGCCGCAAGACCCCGAGAGTTATGTGCACCGGATTGGCCGGACGGGTCGGGCTGGCCGCGAAGGGGTGGCCATCTCGCTGGTGACGCCGAATGAACTGGATCATTTGCAGTTTATTGAACGGGTAAACAAAATCAAGCTGAAAAAACGCCCGGCTCCAACCAAAAAAGAAGCGCTGATCGGGCAGTTGGATGAGACAGCGGAAAAGCTGACCACGGCGATCCAGGAGAGCAATCTCGACTCCTATTTGCAGAAAGCAGCCGGATTGCTGGCAGAATTTGAATCCGAACAGATCGTAGCGGCGGCGTTGAAGCTGCTTACCCGCGACAGCGGCGATGTCCATGTGGAACTGACTCCGGAAAAACCGCTGCGCACGAGAAAGCCAAGAGGCGCAGGGTCAGGCTCCGGTTTCAATCGCCGATCAAACGATTGGAAACGCGGTGAAAAAGGCCACGCTGGCTCGCGGGATCGGAACGACCGGAAAAGTCGGGACTGGGATCGAGAACGCGGAGCGAAACGTTCCCGTGAATTGGTAAAAAAATAACAAGGGATAAGCCCGATCGGCCAGCGCATGGCCGGTCGGGTTTCTTTGTTCAGGCAAATTGCTTGTCGGCCATCACCTGCTGGATAATTTCCAGCGCCCGTTTCATGCCCAATTCTTTGCCCAAAAGCACTTGTTGTTCCGCCGAGGTCTGACCCGACAGCTTGCTCAATTTGTTCAGTTCCTCCTGCAACAGGATCAGGGCGAGATGCATCTGGATTTTGCCTATTTCCCGCTCCTTCTTTTTGTCGCGTTCGTAATCGGTTTGCAAGGCAAGACTTTCCTCCACGTATTTGTCGAGGTCATCCTCGAGGAAATGGGCGGCCGTGCAGATGATATTCATATACTCCTCGGTTTTGGACGGAATCAGTCGCAACGAGTGGCCGAGATGGGAGAGCAGAAATTTGTTCAGCACGCTGCTGTTGCGTGTATATTCATTATGCAGCAAGGAATATTCGCCGAGAAAATCCCCTTTTTCTTTGTCATAGCTGTGCAGCAGTGTATAACTGGAACAGTACGTGCAATAGAGCAGATAATCTCGCATCAAGATACCCCCAATTGTGAACTTGTAAAAAATTAGGGAATAAGGCGGTGATTCGTCTGAATTATTGTACATTTTATGAAGCTCATCTGATTCGGTGATGCAGAAGTCTCTTGTAATCGCCACAAGCTTTGTGTATGCTTTATGGGTAATTTTTCAGCAAAGGCCGGCGCATGGACAGATCTGTGCGCATACCATAGCAAATAGTATGGAGACTCGGAAACGGGTGAAAGGAGCTTTATTCATGGGAAGCAAGATTCGACTGGGCATCGTGTATGGAGGAAAGTCTTCCGAGCATGAGGTGTCACTGCGCACAGCTCTTTCAGTGATGAACGCGATTAATAAGGATAAGTACGATATACTGCCCATTTATGTGCAAATGGACGGCAGTTGGGTGAAAGGCAAAGTGACTGACCAACAGCTGCACTCGGTGGACTCGCTGCGGTTGACTAACGGAACCGCTTCGGCGTCTGCAACCAACAGTGAACTGGTGACACATGCAGCCGTTCCGACGATGAATTTTGGGCAAGAACTGGATGTGATTTTCCCGGTGATCCACGGGCCAAACGGAGAAGATGGCACGATCCAGGGGTTATTGGAGCTGGCCAATATCCCTTACGTTGGCGCTGGCGTGATGGCTTCTGCGGTCGGGATGGACAAATGGATGATGAAAAACATCTTTGCCCAGGCCAATTTGCCGCAAGTGAAATATGTCGGACTGCTGCGCAGCCAATGGGAGAGAGAGGCGGAAGCTGTTTATGCGCTGATTGAGACACAGTTGGGGTACCCTTGCTTTGTCAAGCCGGCAAACATGGGATCGAGCGTAGGGATCAGCAAGGCAAAAAATCGGCAAGAGCTGGCGGCAGCCTTGGAACTTGCCGCAAAATTTGATCGCCGCCTCGTGGTGGAGCAATTTGTCAAGGCTCGTGAGTTGGAGATCGGCGTGCTGGGCAATGAACAGCTGCTTACCTCGGTCGTCGGGGAAGTGATTGCCGCCAAAGAATTTTACGATTATGAAGCCAAATACAAAGGCGCAGGCACGGAATTGCAAATCCCCGCCAATATCCCGGCAGAGGTGTCCGAACGAATCGCGGAACTGGCCAAACGGGCGTATGCCGCCATCGACGGCTCAGGGCTGTCTCGCATCGACTTTTTCTGGGATGAAGCAAATAACCAGGTTTATATCAATGAAGTCAATACAATGCCTGGTTTCACGCCGCACAGCATGTACCCGATGCTGTTTCAGGCAGCCGGGATCAGTTACAGCGAGTTGATCGACCGTTTGGTCAAGCTGGCGATGGAACGCCACGAAGAAAAACAGCGGAACATAGTAGCTGCGGAAAATTTTGAATAGGGAACAGCCCCCGACGCATTGTGCGCGGGGGCTGGTTGTTTTTTGATCCAGTTAGCCAAGCAGTTCGTTTGCGATCGATTCCAGCTTCATCCCGCGCGATGCCTTGATCAGGATGGCATGCTGTTGCGTGTTGTATCCCTGTAAAAAGTCCAGGGCGTCCTGTTTGTTCGTAAAATGGCGCTTGTTGCCTAGATAGGCCGCGGACAGTTTTTCGCTGTCCGTGCCGATCGTTACCAGCATGGCGAATTGCCCGCGGAATTGGTCGGCAAATCTTCCTACGCCGGCATGCATCGCTTCGCTGTCCGCTCCCAATTCAAACATGTCGCCAAGGACCAGGATGCGCTCGCGTTGCGGAAATATTTCTGCAAAGGTCGAGATGGCAGCTTCCATCGAAGCCGGGCTGGCATTGTAGGCGTCATTGATCACAATGGCTCCGCTGTTGGCGTGCAGCACCTCAAACCGCATCGCTGACAGACTGACTTCCGCAAGCGCTTGGGCGATCGCTTCCGGCGAAAACCCATAGTGGCGGGCAATGGCAATGGCGGGAAGCGTATTTAACACATTATGCCGTCCAAACAGCGGCATATAAACGGGAAAGCTCAGTCCGTCCTTGAAATGCACAGTGAACCGGGTGCCTTCCTGGTCGGGCGTGATCTGCTCGGCCCAAATGTCAGCCGGTCCGTTCACCGAGTAGTACAGGATCTTTCCGCAGTAGAGATGGCTGATCTGTCTGAGATAGCTGTTGTCGCCATTGAGCAGCACCAGACCGTCCGGGTCGGTATGGGGGAGCAATTCCGCTTTGGCCAAGGCGATTTTTTCCCTGCTTCCGAAGTATTCCAGATGACTGTCGCCAATATAAGTAATGACGCTGATCTGGGGCTTGACGAGCGAGGCCAGCAGATCGATTTCTCCGGCGTGGTTCATGCCCAACTCCAGTACGGCAGCTTGCTGCCCTGTTTGCAGCTGCAACAGGGAGTATGGAACCCCAAGATGATTGTTATAATTTTTATAGGTACGGTAGACAGACATTTTGGCGGAAAGAAGATAGGCAATGATATCTTTGGTCGTCGTCTTGCCATTGCTTCCGGTCACGGCGATGAATGGAAAGTCAAACTGGCGGCGATAAGCGGCGCTCAGTTTTTGAAAGGCGCGCAGCGTATCATTGACAAGAATGACGCCAACATTGTCCGGCAGTTGCTGCGGCAGTTTGGCTTGATTGGAAACGAGGACAGCAGCCGCCCCTTGTTGAAGCGCCTGTTCAATAAAATCGTGGCCGTCGCGTTCGCCGCCGACAATCGGGACGAACAGTCCATTTTTCTCCATTTGTCTGCTGTCAAAATGAACCGCTTCAATAAGTTGTTGGGGATTGCCATGCAACAGCAATCCTTCTGCCATCACGGCAGCTTGTTGGATTGTGATCGGATTCATGTCCTTAACCCCTTCTGTTAGGTTTCGAAGGTCATGCTATCATAATCCCCCTTGCATCGCAATCAGCTTGTTCGTTATGATGAAAATATTCCCTAGAGTAATGATTATGGCTGAGGGCAGATGCGTATGCCTGAACGGAGGTAAAAGGATGGAAAAAACGATTTTCAGCAAAATTATCGACGGTGAGATCCCCGGCAAATTTGCGTACGAGGATGAACAGGTCGTCGTGCTGCATGACATCAATCCAAAAGCGCCGATTCACTTGTTGATTATTCCCCGCAAGCCGATTCCCACATTGATGGATGTGACCGCAGAGGATCTTCCGTTGATCGCACATATCCACGTCGTCGCGCAAAAGCTGGCCAACCAATTCCAGGTGAAGGGATTTCGTCTGATCAACAACTGCGGCAAAGCCGGCGGACAAGAAGTTTTCCATATTCATTATCATTTTTTGGCCGGTTTTGAAGAATAATTGGGAAATCATCAGGAGAAAGGTTGACCTGTTAGCTTATTCTGTCCTATAATGTAAGTTGACAGTCTGTGCTCGAACAGTTTGTCCCACGGTTTTAAGCGGAGGGAGGGAAGACAGATGGCAGAAATTCGCGTCAAGAAAAACGAGTCTTTGGAAAGCGCACTTCGCCGCTTCAAGCGTGAAAGCGCAAAAGCTGGGGTATTGGCTGAGCTACGCAAACGCCGCCACTTTGAAAAGCCGAGCGTGAAACGTAAGAAGAAATCCGAAGCGGCTCGTAAACGCAAGTACTAATTAACGGGGGGCTCATCATGAGTGTAATGGAGCGACTCAATCAAGATTTGAAGCAAGCGATGAAGGACAAAGCTGCAGTTAAACTTTCTGTTATTCGCATGGTGAAAGCCGCACTGAAGAACGAAGAGATTAACAAAGGTAGCGAATTGTCCGATGAGGAAGTGCTTACTGTCTTGACCCGTGAGTTAAAACAGCGCCGTGACTCCCTCCATGAGTTTGAAAAAGCTGGTCGTGAGGACTTGGCAAGTAAAATACGAGAGGAAATCGAGGCTCTTCTTCCTTATCTGCCCGTTCAATTGAGCGAAGAGGAACTCCGGCAGATCGTCCGCGAGGCGATCGCAGCCACGGGAGCCGCTTCCAAAAAAGAAACAGGGAAGGTAATGGGGGCAATCATGCCGAAAGTAAAAGGCAGAGCCGACGGTACCCTCGTTCAAAAAATAGTATCTGAAGAGTTACCATCATAGATTCAGCAGAAAAGCCCAGCCGTAATCCGGCTGGGTTTTTTTATGCCGCCTATTCGTATGAAAGCGAAACGAAACGTCGTCTCATTCGTATAGCATTATATGAACAGATCTGTCGAAAAAAGGGGGGGTTCGTGATAAGCACTGATAAAAAGTTTGGGTATCCCCTATGGCGTTTGCTGTTCCTGTTGCAGTTCCTGTTGCTGTGCCTGTTTACAGGCTGGAACAGCGGTGAAGCGTCTGCCGCTGCTCAGAAACCAGTGTGGGTCCCGGTTGAACAAGGAATTGAACGGGGATTGGAAAGCTTTTTGCAACGAGCGTTTGCGAAGGCGGAACAGCAGGGTGCGGATCTGGTCATCCTGCACATCGATACCCCCGGGGGAGAGATTGGCGCGGCGAGCAGCATCGGGCAATTGATTCGGCAAGCGCCAATGCGGGTAGTCGCCTATATTGACAATCAGGCTTATTCCGCAGGCACGTATATCGCCTTGCACGCGGATGAGATTGTGATGACACCGGGCAGTTTTATCGGTGCGGCCACGCCGATTGATCTGGCCGGCAATGCCGCCGATATCAAGATTCTCTCGGCCTGGAGCCAACAAATGGAGACGGCGGCAGCCCTGAATGGCCGAGATCCGCAGATTGCGCGTGCGATGGTGCAAATCGAGATGAATTTGCCCGGCTTGAAAGAACCGGGCTCCGTTTTGGCTTTGGATGCAGAAAAAGCGAAAGCTGTCGGCTACGCGGATCAGTTGGTGAACAATGTCAATGAATTATACCAACATCTGGGGGTTGCGGGGGCGCAGGTGCAAGCCATCGAGCCGACATTGGGTGAAACAATCGCCCGATTTGTCACCAGCCCGCTGGTCATGAGTGTGCTGCTGATTATCGGGTTGGCGGGGATTGCCGTGGAATTGTTTGCCCCGGGATTTGGCATCGCCGGCGGCCTCAGCCTGTGCGCGTTTGGCCTTTACTTCTTTGGTCATTTGATGGCCGGATATGCCGAATGGTTCCACCTTGGGCTGTTCCTCATCGGCTTACTGCTGATGGTCTTGGAACTGTTTGTGCCAGGCATGATTGTGGGCTTGATCGGATTTGTCTGCATGATCAGCGGACTGGCGCTGGCCGCTTACGACATCCGCCAAGGTTTGCTGGCACTCGCGCTTGCTATGCTCATTACCGTCATTGTCGCTGTCGTGTTGGCCAAGATTTATGGAATCAGAGGATTTTGGCGAAAACTGATTCTGGAGGATGCCCAGCGCAATGAAGCGGGGTATGTGGCTGCCAAGGATCAGCGGGAACTCCTTGGGCAGCACGGGCTGGCTCTGACACCGCTGCGTCCGGCCGGAATCGTAAACATTCAAGGAATGCGCGTCGATGCGGTCAGTCAGGGAGCTTACATCGAGCCAGGCAGCTCGGTGATTGTCGTGCAGGTGGAAGGTGCCCGGGTGGTCGTAAGCAAAGCAAATTCCAAAGGAGAAGGTGAATAAGATTGTTTAACGGCAGCTTGATTTTTTTCATCTTTATTGTAGTGCTCATTGTGATCGTGCTCTCTGTTTTTTTCACGTTTGTACCCGTGATGTTGTGGATTTCCGCATTGGCTTCAGGAGTTCACGTCAGCATTATTACGCTGATCGCCATGCGGTTGCGCCGCGTTATTCCTTCGCGCATCGTCAATCCGTTGATCAAGGCGCGAAAGGCTGGATTGCAGCTGGACACCAATCAGCTGGAAAGCCACTATCTTGCCGGCGGGAACGTCGATCGAGTCGTCGATGCGCTGGTTGCCGCCCAACGAGCGGACATTCCGCTCGGCTTTGAACGTGCCGCGGCGATTGATCTGGCTGGCCGCGACGTGCTGGAAGCGGTGCAAATGAGCGTTAATCCGAAAGTGATCGAGACCCCGGTGATCGCGGCGATGGCCAAAGACGGGATCGAGGTGCGGGCCAAGGCGAAAGTAACCGTACGGGCCAATATCGACCGTCTGGTTGGGGGAGCGGGGGAAGAAACGATTATTGCCCGGGTCGGGGAAGGGATCGTCACGACGATTGGTTCTTCCGCCAGCCATAAGGACGTGCTGGAAAATCCTGATCTGATTTCACAAACGGTTTTAAGCAAAGGATTGGATGCAGGAACGGCGTTTGAAATTTTGTCAATTGATATTGCCGATGTCGATGTAGGCAAAAACATCGGTGCACAGCTGCAGACCGATCAGGCGGAAGCGGATAAGCGCATCGCCCAGGCAAAAGCGGAAGAACGGCGGGCGATGGCGGTGGCGACGGAACAAGAGATGAAGGCGCGTGTACAGGAAATGCACGCCAAAGTCGTGGAAGCGGAAGCAGAAGTGCCATTGGCGATGGCGGAGGCGCTGCGCAGCGGAAAATTGGGCGTCATGGACTACTACAACCTGCAAAACATCCAGGCTGATACCAAAATGCGCGATTCGTTCGGACAAAACGCAGAGGGAAAACAAAAATCGATCGGCGACGACAAAAAGTAGGGGAGACGACAGATGGATCTGATCGACCTGATTGATGGTTTGATTGGCTTGGCGCTGTGGCTCTTGTCTAAGTTTTGGTACGTGCTGCTGGCCTTGTTCGGACTGCGGTTGTTGGGGCGTTCCCAATCAGGGAGAAGGAATCAGCGGCGCCGGGATATTTTAACTCCCGCCTACGGTACTGGTGATCGTCCGGCCGGTCAAAGCCAGCGACGGGAAAGCAGCCGCAAGTCGATGGTACGGCCTGAACCGGTCCCGCCAGCAGGACAATGGCGGGACTCGCGCGGGAAATCGGCCATCTCTGTTGCGCCCGAACAAGAAGCGGCTGAGACGCCGTTTAGGCAGAGCGAACCCGAAGTTATCCGCGAAACCGTGAAGCAAGAGCAGCCAAACTTCGAAGGCCGCCATGAACCGGCGCTTGATCCTGTTGAAGGGATGAAATGGGCGCTCATTCTGTCGCCGCCTAAAGCCAAGGCACCGCGAACAATGCCGCCTTACTCGTCAAGAAATCGCTGATTACGGGCACTCGCTCGGCTTGGGAGTAACGCCGTTTTTCAACAACAACAGGGCTGTCTGCCATATGGAGAGGAAGGAGCTCGCTCCTCCTCTTTTTTTGTTTTTTCGACAAACCGGCTGACCATTCAACAAAATTTGACCATCTTTGCGAGTTGCTGTTGAATCAACGCTAAAATCGTCGAGATGAAAAGCTTGTCTGTTATCGTCCAATCCACTATTTTTAATTACATATATGTAAGTAATTGGAAAGAGTGGTGGCTTGATTCATGCAAGGGACTGTTTTGGAGTCGATTGATCAAACGGTAATGGCACGTCTGGGACGTTTTCGGCAAAAGGTGATTCGGCTGTGTATCTATGAAAACAAATCCATCTACGAGACAGCGATTGCCTGTGGATGCTCCGCTGATAAAGTGAAGCGAGTTATCAAAAAATGGAAAATGATCAGACGTGAGGAACAAAGAAAAGCATTGGCTGCTCAGAATACCCAATTGGAAGAATCGCGTATCCCGTCAACCAGTCTCTCGTAGAAACCGGTTAGTTAAAGCGGTCAGACCGCAGTTGTCAAGGCAACTGCGGTTTTTCTGTTTTACGGAATCAATCTTCGCTTCTATGCTTCACTTCCTTTATCAACCCCACTCCGTTAAACGATCTGAAGCTGTTGCAGAACGTGATGCGACAAAAATGATCGCTGGCATTTTTTATCGAATGAATCGCTCCCCCTCCTGCATAGGGTTATAAGAGAAAGCACCCTCCGGACATCTGGATTTCGCTTTCCATAGGACGAACAATGAGCGCTATGCGCCAGCATGAAGGGGGCTTACTCATGAAACGTTGGAGCCGCCGACTACGCCAATTGGCTGTAGGTGTATTGGATCTGCCACAGGATGTGGTCCTTGAGGTCCCGCGGATAACCATGATTGGTCATTTGCAAATGTACATAGAGAATCACCGTGGAGTTCTGCATTTCAGTGAAAAGGAGCTCCGCCTGTTGCTAACCAACGGCCAACTGATCGTCAGCGGTGAACAGCTGGTTATCCGGGCGATTTTGCCGGAAGAAGTACTGCTGGAAGGCCGGATACACAATGTGAAGTTTGTGGAAAAACCGTAAGAACATAACGGGGGGACTGAACAGATGCGGAATATGATGAAGGAGTGGCTGGAGGGGAATATTACCATCAAGGTCCGCGGCAAACGCTTTGAACGTTTGGTAAACATGGCGGTTCGAGAAGGCATCCATATTTGGAATATCAGGCGGATTGGCACAGAATTAAGCGAGTGCCAGATTTTGATCGGCGATTACTTTCGATTGCGTCCGCTGTTGCGTGAGACAGGCTGCCGTACGCACGTTGTCTCGCGCGATGGCTTGCCTTTCTGGTTTCGCAGAATTAAGGCGCGTTCCGGGTTTGTCATCGGAGCCTTGCTTTTTTTTCTCGGATTGTACATGCTCTCATCGCTTGTCTGGAGTGTGGAAATCCAGGGAACGTACCATATTTCACCGACAAAAGTCGGCCAAGCTGCTGAAAAGATCGGGATTAAAGTAGGGGCATGGAAGGCCAAACTAGAAGAACCGCAGCAACTGCAGCGCGAATTGCTTCGTTTGTTGCCGGAAGCTTCCTATGTCGGGGTACGCTTGCAGGGAACGAAGGCGATCATTCAGGTAGTCGAAAAAGAAGAACCGATGCCCAAGCCGGCTGTTGGTCCCCGCAACCTGGTTGCCAAGAAGCGCGCGGTTATCTCCAAAGTAATGGCCGAAGCCGGAAAGAGCATGGTCAAGGTGAATCAGTTTGTGGAAAAGGGACAAGTGCTGATTTCCGGCGTGATCGGCAATGAAGAAAGGCAAGGCTTGGTCGCGGCAAAAGGAACGGTGCAGGGAGAAGTCTGGTACGAAAGCCAGGTCACGGTTCCCTTGCGCCAATCGCGCTATCAGCTGACCGGCCAGCAGCAGGAAAACCATTACTTGCTGCTCGGTTCATGGGCAGTGCGGATCTGGCCAGTTAACGCTTCGCAGTACGCCAAGGCCGAGACGAGCGAAGAGCGGCACCAGCTTGGCTTGGGTGCAGCTTTCACATTGCCGGTCGGCTGGAAAACCGTAACCTTGCGCGAGATGGAGCAAAAAAACAAGCAGTTGACCGTGGAAGAAGCGGTAGAGATTGGCAAGCAAAGCGCCCGCCTTGATATATTAAAACGAGCCAGCGGCGATGCCCAAATAAAGGATGAAAAAGTTTTGCACACAAAGACGGAGAATGGTAAAGTTTACTTGAGTATTCATTATACCGTAATCGAGGATATCGCAGAGGAACAGCCGATCGTAGCGCTCCCTCCGCTCCCCGATTCATCGGAAAACAAGACAGAGTGACGTTATTTATCACGGCAAGGAGATGGAAGCCTGTTGCACGTACAAGAAGAGGTAAAGATCCAGTTTGCAGATGCATCGGAAGCACTCATGCTGTTCGGTCCTCACGACGCATATTTGAAGCAGATTGAGGCGAAAACGACTGCAAAAATCAGTACGCGAAGCGGAGAATTGGTGATTAGCGGGGCAAAGGAAGAAGTGAACAAGCTTGCTGATTTGCTGGAAACTCTGCTGCAGTTGGTTCGCCGCGGCATTACGCTCTCGGAGCGGGACATCGCTTATGCAATGCAGCTCGTAGACAAAGGAGAAACGGAACAGCTGCTCAATCTGTATGACGAGGAAGTGGCCCGTACACAGCGTGGAAAGATTATTCGTGCCAAAACTTTGGGCCAGCGTCACTATTTGTCGGCGATCAAACGTTCGGATATCGTGTTTGGGATCGGTCCGGCAGGTACAGGCAAGACTTATCTTGCTGTGGTCATGGCCGTCCAAGCCTTGAAAACGGGACGAGTCAAACGAATTGTCTTGACGCGACCTGCTGTGGAAGCGGGGGAGAGCCTTGGCTTCCTGCCGGGGGATTTGCAGGAAAAAGTGGATCCGTACCTGCGTCCGCTGTACGATGCGCTTTACGACATGTTGGGAACCGAACAGGTGGCCAAGATGATGGAACGCGGGTCGATTGAAGTCGCTCCGCTTGCCTACATGCGCGGGCGTACCCTGGAAGATTCTTTTGTCATTCTTGATGAGGCGCAAAATACGACTTCCGAACAGATGAAAATGTTTTTAACCCGTCTTGGTTTTGGGTCGAAAATGGTCATTACCGGAGACGTTACGCAAATAGATTTGCCAAAAGGCAAAAAGTCAGGTCTGAAAATTGCGGAGCAAATTTTGGCTCCAATCAAGGAGATTGCGTTTATCCGCTTTCAAGAGTCTGACGTCGTTCGCCACAGCCTGGTGCAAAAAATTATTCAGGCTTACGCCAAAGACGAAGTACAGGCCGAATTTCAAAAATGATGAGGAGCAATTAGCGTGTTAACAATCGAGATCATTCAGGAAGAAACAATCGACGACGAAATCGCAGCGCTGATGGAAAAATGTTTGCAAACCGCTGCCGAACTGGAGGAAGTATCCGGCGAGGTCGTGGTTACGCTTGTCGACGATGAGCGCATCCATGAGCTGAATCGGCAATACCGCGGGGTTGACCGGCCGACCGACGTGCTTTCGTTTGCGATGAATGAAACGGGCGAAGGTGAACCGGAAATTTTTGTTGAGGAAGAAGAACTGGCCGATTTTCCCAACATGCTGGGGGATATCATTATTTCCGTGCCAAGAGCGAAGGAGCAGGCAGAGGAGTATGGACACTCGTTGCAGCGTGAGATGGGCTTTCTGGCTGTCCACGGATTTCTCCATTTGCTCGGCTATGATCACGGTACAGCCGAAGAAGAGAAAGAGATGTTTGGACGGCAGGAGGAAGTGTTGGCGAAGATCGGCTTGACAAGGTAGGAGATCTTGTTGAACGAATGGCTCCGCTTTCGAAAAAGTGTCGCGTATGCCTGGTCCGGAGTCATCCGGACAATCCGAACGGAACCAAATATGCGCATCCATCTGGCGTTTGCCGGACTTGTTCCGCTGGCTGGCTGGTGGTTGCAAATCTCTCGGTATGAATGGTTGATTGTACTCGGATGTATCGCCCTTGTCATTTCGTTGGAGCTGGTCAATACAGCGATTGAGGCGACGGTGGATCTGTTGACGACAGAGTATCATCCGAAAGCAAAGGTGGCGAAGGATGCAGGAGCGGCGGCCGTTTTGATCGCCGCTTTGTTTTCCGCGATCATCGGTCTGGTGATCTTCGTCCCCCCGCTTTGGCAGAAAATTGCTAACTGGCTGTTCAGTTAGTGCTTGCCTGCAGTACGGAAACAGGAGGCAAAAAGCCGGACTTGTCTGAATGTGGCGGGTCTGGTTTTTCGTCGCCTCCCCGTCAAGCATTTGTCTCCAGTCAGATAGCTGATCGGGAAAACTTGGACATACTGAAAATGGGAAATGGGGGATAAAAAACATGACAGATCATGAATTGGTGGAAAAGGCTGAACAAGCTCGCAAGCTGGCTTATGTGCCGTATTCCAAATTTGCGGTAGGCGCCGCATTATTGACCGAAGATGGCAAGGTGTACCTCGGCTGCAATATTGAAAATGCCGCCTATCCGCTTTGCAATTGCGCGGAACGGACCGCCTTGTTTAAAGCTGTTTCGGAAGGAGATAAAAACTATAAAGCGCTGGCCGTCATTGCCGAGACCAAGGTTCCGGTTCCGCCTTGCGGAGCCTGTCGCCAGGTGATGGTGGAATTGTGCCCGCCGGATATGAAAGTCATTCTCGCCAACACGGACGGGGTCATCGAGGAAACAACGGTCTCAGCTCTGCTGCCGGGCGCTTTCACCAAGGAGGATTTGCGTGGATAAGCAAACAACGAAGAAGACTGCATTCAAATCGGGCTTTGTCGCGATCGTCGGCCGGCCCAATGTAGGAAAATCAACACTGCTCAACCATATCGTTGGCCAGAAAATCGCGATCATGTCCAATAAACCGCAAACGACGCGCAATAAAATTACGGCGGTACATACGACGGAGGAAGGCCAGATTATTTATCTCGACACCCCGGGGATTCACAAACCGAAATCGAAATTGGGCGATTACATGGTGTCAGTGGCTGAGAATACGTTAAATGAAGTGGATTTGATTTTGTTTGTTGTCGATGCCACGGAAAAGCGGGGCGCCGGGGATGACTACATCATCGAGCGGCTGAAACAGGTGAAGACGCCGGTTTTTCTGGTGATCAACAAAATTGACAAAGTCCATCCGGAGGCGTTGTTGCCGATTATCGATGATTACCGGCAGCTGCTTGGCTTTAAGCAGATCGTGCCGATTTCCGCGCTGGAAGGCAACAATACGAGCGCGCTTGTCCAGTCGATCTTTGACGAGATGGAAGAGGGGCCGATGTATTATCCGCCGGAACAAGTTACGGACCATCCGGAGCGCTTTATCGTTGCCGAGTTGATTCGGGAAAAGGTGCTGCACTTGACCAGAGAGGAAGTGCCTCACTCGATCGCTGTTACGGTAGAAGAGATGAAGCGGGGAGAAAACGGCCGAACGTTGTATATATATGCCGCGATCTATGTCGAGCGGGACTCGCAAAAAGGGATTCTGATCGGCAAGCAAGGCAGCATGCTGAAGGAGATCAGCAGCCGGGCCAGACAAGATATCGAGCGCTTGATGGGCGAACAGGTCTTCCTCGAAGTATGGGTCAAGGTGAAGAAGGATTGGCGCAATCAGGAGCGCTTGCTGCGCAATTTTGGTTTCCATGACGAACAGTAGCAACGCGTTTATACGTGTCAATTTTTCCAAGGCATAGAAAAGTGGGCGAGGGTGATTCTAAATAAGGAAGTGGATCAAGCCGATTTGAGAAAGGATGATGCTTTATGTTACGGGACTTTTCATGGCATTATTTTGCTTCAACCGGTGACATCCATGCTTACCTTCTTTACTGCGAACACAGCCAGATTTCCACAACAAAGGATGAAGAAGCAGACCTCGCCCCAGATGAACTGGGTGAGTCGCAAGCATGCTTGTAAAATGGGAAGGAATTGTTATACGCAGCGTTGACTACGGGGAGTCGAGCAAAGTTTTGACGGTTTTTACCCGGGAACACGGCAAAATAGGGATCATGGCTCGTGGTGCAAAAAAGACCAAGAGCCGCCTTATTGCCGTGTCACAACTTTTTAGTCATGCCTATTACCTTTGCAAGACCGGTCCGGGCAGCGGGATGCCGGATTTGTCGCAAGGGGAAGTGATTGAATCTTATCGCGATTTGCGCCAGGATTTGTTACATACGGCCTATGCGGCTTATATGGCCGAGTTGCTGGACAGGCTGACCCAAGAGCGGGAGGCCAATCCATATTTGTTTGAACTGCTGGCGATGACGTTTCATTATATGAATGAAGGCAAGGACCCAGAGATTCTTTGCCGAATTTTTGAGAGCAAAATGCTGATCGTGGCGGGAATACGCCCCCATTTGCAAGGATGCAGCAATTGCGGTGCGGAACGGGAGCCCTATGTAATCAGTGTCACCCAAGGGGGCTTGTTGTGCCCGCAGTGCGCTACGCTTGATCCCTACGCGATTGCCGTAACGCCGGCTGCCTGGAAGCTGTTGCGGCTGTTTCAGTTGTTCGAGTTGGAACGTTTGGGAGAAATCGATGTGAAACCGGCAACCCGAACGCAGCTTAGACATGTGCTGCGCAGTTTTTTTGACCAGCACCTTGATCTGCATCTGAAAACCCGTTCGTTTTTGGAGCAGGTGGAACGGATGGGCGACGGGACACGTTGACATTCTGGAACATTTTCGCTATGATAGGACCATTAGTTTCATAGATGCGGTGATGGAAAAAAGTAATCGGTCTCTTGCTATCCAAGCGAGTCGGGGAGGGTGCAAGCTCGACAGCAATGCCGGTGAAAAGGCGTTCCGGAGCATATTGTTTGATTGAAAGTTGGACACAGCGTTGGCAAGACGCTGGTCAAGTAGGGTGGAACCGCGGGAAATCCTCTCGTCCCTACACGAGCTAAAGGCTGGTGTAGAGGCGGGAGGTTTTTTAATATCCAAGACTGCCAATAAACTCAGGAGGTGGATTGTCCCATGAAGATGACTTTCCAAGACATTATCTTAACGTTGCAAAACTATTGGGCCAAACAAAATTGCTTGATTGTCCAGCCGTACGACGTGGAAAAAGGCGCGGGCACGCTCAACCCAATGACCTTTTTGCACAGCATCGGGCCGGAACCGTGGAATGTAGCCTATGTTGAACCGTCGCGCCGCCCTGCCGACGGCCGTTATGGCGAAAATCCGAACCGGCTGTATCAGCATCACCAGTTCCAGGTGATCATGAAACCGTCGCCGGACAACATTCAGGAGCTTTATCTGGAAAGCTTGCGGCAGCTTGGCATTGAGCCGCTGGAGCACGATATCCGCTTCGTCGAGGACAACTGGGAACACCCGGGTCTGGGTGCATGGGGACTTGGCTGGGAAGTTTGGCTCGACGGCATGGAAATTACCCAGTTTACTTATTTCCAACAGGTCGGCGGCATGGAATGCAAACCGGTCGCGGTGGAAATTACCTACGGTCTGGAGCGCCTTGCTTCCTACATCCAGGAAAAAGAAAACGTGTTTGAACTGGAATGGGTCAATGGCTACACGTATGGCGATGTGTTCAAACAGCCGGAATACGAGCATTCCAAATATTCTTTTGAAGTATCCGATACAGAAATGTTGTTCCAATTGTTCAACACCTATGAAAAAGAAGCAAAACGGGCCATGGCTGAACATCTCGTTTTCCCGGCATACGATTACGTTTTGAAGTGTTCCCACACCTTTAACCTGCTCGATGCGCGTGGAGCAGTCAGCGTGACCGAACGCACCGGCTATATCGCCCGCGTGCGCAATCTGGCCCGGGAAGTGGCGCAAACGTATTATGCAGAACGGGAACGGTTGGGCTTCCCTTTGTTGAAGAAAGGAGTGGCAACACATGAGTAAACGAGATTTGTTGCTGGAAGTCGGTCTGGAAGAAATGCCTGCTCGCTTTGTCGCCAATGCGACGGCGCAGTTTCAGGAAAAAGTGGAAAAATGGCTGCAAGCCGAACGGCTGCAATATGAGCGGATTCAATCGTATGAAACGCCGCGCCGATTCGCCCTGATCGTCGCCGGTTTGGCGGAAAAGCAGGCGGATCGCGATGAGGAAGCCAAAGGACCGGCGAAAAAAATCGCGCAGGATGAAACCGGCGCATGGACGAAAGCGGCGCTCGGATTTGCCCGCAGCAACGGTGTGGAACCGGAAGAACTGTATCTGAAAGAGGTCAACGGGGTAGAATATGTTTTTGCCCGCAAGCGTGAAGCTGGAAAAGAAACCGTTCAGCTGCTGCCGGCATTAAACGAAGTGATCACCGGGATGAACTTCCCGAAAAATATGCGCTGGGGTGCGCATGAATTGCGTTATGCCCGGCCGATTCGCTGGCTGGTGGCTTTGTTCGGATCGGCAGTCATCGATCTGGAAGTAGCCGGGGTGAAAGCGGGCCGAATCACGCGCGGGCACCGTTTCCTTGGACAAGAAGTAGCGATTGAGACACCGGACCAATATGAACAGAAACTGGCCGAGCAATTTGTAATCGCCGATCCGCAAAAGCGGCAGGCGGAAATCGTCAAGCAGTTGCGCGAGCTTGCTGATGAGAAAGGCTGGCATATTCCGGTAGACGAAGGGTTGTTGGATGAGGTTGTCCATCTGGTCGAATATCCGACGGTATTGTTTGGTTCATTTGACCCGGCCTTCCTGTCCATCCCGCGAGAAGTGCTGATCACCTCGATGCGCGAACACCAACGCTACTTCCCTGTCGAGGACAAAGCGGGCCAGTTATTGAATCATTTTGTCACGGTGCGAAACGGAAATGCACATGCATTGGAGAACGTGGCGAAAGGGAACGAGAAAGTGCTGCGCGCCCGTTTGTCCGATGCCCGCTTCTTCTATGAAGAAGATCAAAAACTGTCGATTGAGCATTGCTTGAAACGTCTTGAGAGCATTGTTTTCCATGAAGAGTTGGGAACAATCGGAGACAAGGTCAGACGTATTCGCCGCAATGCCGGGGAAATCGCCAAATTGCTGGCCTATGGCCCGCAAGAGCAACAAACGATCGATCGCATTGCGGAAATCGCCAAATTTGACCTGGTGACCAATATGGTCGGCGAATTTCCTGAACTGCAAGGGATCATGGGTGAGGATTACGCGCGGAAAGCGGGCGAAAGCGAGTCGGTCGCTCGCGGGGTATCACAGCATTATTTGCCGCGTTTTGCCGGTGACGATCTGCCGGATTCGGCGGAAGCGGCGATTGTCAGCATCGCCGATAAGCTGGATACAATCGCCGGTTGCTTCCTGATCGGAATCATTCCGACTGGTTCCCAAGATCCGTACGGCTTGCGTCGGATGGCAACGGGCGTAATTCATATTTTGCATCAACGCGGTTGGAACGTGTCATTGGAACAGCTGTGGCAAATTGCAATTGGCAGTTATCAGGAAAAAGGAGTGGGCAAGCGCTCCGCTGAAGAAGTCAAACACGATCTGGCCGAATTCTTCATCCTCCGCTTGCGGACTCTGCTGCAAGAAGAAGAAATTCGCTACGATTTGATCGATGCCGTGCTTGCCACAGACATTCATTTCGTGCCGAATTTGGTGGCACGGGCCAAAGCGTTGGCGATTGCCGTGCAGGCGGAAGAATTTAAATGGACTGTCGAACAATTTAACCGCGTGTATAACTTGGCGCAAAAAGCGGACAGTGACCAAGTTGCTCAGGATCGATTGGTTGAAGCTTCGGAACAACAGCTGTACGAAGCATACCGGCGAGTGACCCAAGAGGTTGAGCCTCTCTGGCAGCAAGGGGAGTTCCCTGCCGTGCTGGAAAAACTGGCGGAGTTGCGGGAACCGATTCAACGCTTCTTCGATCAGGTGATGGTCATGGCGGAAGATGAACAAATCCGGCGAAACCGGCTGGCGATGCTGCGCATGATCGCAAATCGGATTTACGCGTTCGCTGATTTTACCAAAATCGTTTTCGCCTAAGTTTAAAAAAGCGCCTCCGAGTTTAACGGAGGCGTTACTATTTTTCGTGAAAAAGCAGGAAAATACACGCCTATAGAGTAATACTAGGGATAGTAAAGCGAGAAACCGGTGGTGATTCGTCATCGAACTTACCAAGCGTCAAGAACAAATATTGCAGATTGTCAAAGAGGAAGGACCGATTACAGGAGAGCAGATTGCCGAACGTCTGCATTTAACCCGTGCCACCTTGCGACCTGACCTCTCCATCTTAACGATGTCAGGTTACTTGGATGCGCGGCCCCGTGTCGGTTATTTTTACGCGGGTAAAAAGGCGAACTCGGTGATCAGTGAGCGTTTGCACAAGTTGCTGGTCAATGACTACAAAGCTTTGCCCATCGTCGTGCAGGAGTCTGCGTCAGCCTACGATGCGACTGTTACGCTCTTTCTCGAAGATGTAGGCACCTTGTTTGTGGTGAATCAAAAAGGTCTGTTGGTCGGCGTCGTCTCGCGAAAAGACTTGCTGCGAGCCGCAATCGGCAACAAGGCATTGGAAGAAATGCCAGTGAGCATCATCATGTCGCGCATGCCCAATATCATTACATGTTTGCCGGGAGAAAGCCTTTACTCCGCGGCCAAAAAGCTGATCGATTTTCAGATTGACTCCCTGCCCGTTGTCCGCGAAAGCGAACAGGACCCCCGGCAATTTGAATTGCTTGGCAGAATCACCAAGACGACCATTGCCAAAGCGTTTGTCGAACTGGGCGAAGAGTCGGAAGTATAGGAGGAGAAGAGATGCAAAATAGCAAGCAAGGGCAACTCATCTATGTCGTCTCCGATTCGATAGGGGAGACAGCGGAACTGGTGGTCCGGGCAGTCGCCAGTCAGTTTGATCGTTTCGCGATCGATGTTCAAAAGTATCCGTACATCGAAGACAAGGAATCAATCGATGAGCTGATCGAATCGGCCAAAGAATCCGACGCTATGATTGTCTATACGCTGGTTATTCCCGAATTGCGGACCTACATCGCCCAGCAGGCTGCAGCAGCCGGCATTCCCAGCATTGATGTCATCGGGCCCCTGCTGGATTGCCTGCAAATGAACTTGCAGGTTCCGCCGACCGGAAAACCGGGCTTGGTGCGAAGGCTGGACGAGGAATACTTCCGCAAGGTCGATGCGATTGAATTTGCCGTCAAGTACGATGATGGACGTGATCCGCGCGGTTTGCTGCGCGCCGATGTCGTTCTGATCGGCGTATCGCGAACCTCAAAAACACCTTTGTCGATGTATCTGGCCAACAAACGGCTGAAAGTAGCAAACGTACCTTTGGTCCCAGAAGTAGATCCTCCTGAAGAACTATTTCAGTTGCCTCCACAACGTTGCATCGGTCTGACGATCAATCCTGAGCAATTGAACGGAATTCGCACGGAAAGACTAAAAGCATTGGGATTGACCGCTCAAGCGAACTACGCGACCATCGAACGGATCAATGAGGAATTGGTTTATTCCAAGAAAATTATGGAGCGGTTAGGTTGCCCGGTCATTGACGTCTCCAACAAGGCGGTGGAAGAAACGGCCAACATTATTCTCGAGTTGATCCGGAAAAATAAAATGCTGGAAAGAAAATAGGACATTAGAAGGAATTTTGACGTATTTTGTAGAATGATTAGGAGGCTTGAAGCAAAAGGTTTAATGGAGAGTATTCTGTGGAAAAGTAAGAAGTGCAGCGATCTCTTCAAGCAATTTCGGACACGAAATGCTTAAGTTTAAAAAAATAATGCCGTTGGAAGCAGGAATTTGATGAAAAATGACGAAATCTATTTCCTTGTTATTTTTTCATCTTTACATGAAAAAGGTGAAAAGTGATGGCTGGTCAAACTTCTGAGGAGATCGTGCGTCAGGTTCGGTCAGCTGTTGACCTCGTTGATATTGTCGGCGAGTATGTGCAACTAAGAAAGAGCGGCCGGGCGTTGGTGGGGCTTTGCCCTTTTCACTCGGAGAAAACCCCATCCTTCAATGTCAACGCAGAAAGACAGTTTTTTCACTGCTTTGGTTGCGGCGCCGGTGGAGACGTTTTTTCTTTTTTGATGAAAATCGAGCAGTTGACCTTTCCTGAAGCGCTCCACAAACTGGCTGAACGAGCCGGTATTACCGTTCCGCAACTGAAGGAGGAAAATGAGTCCCCTGAACGGTCGGCCAAGCAGAAGATGCTGGAAGCGTATTCGCAAGTTGCCCAAATGTACCATTATGTCTTGACATCAACCCCGTATGGAACAGAAGCGGTGAAGTATTTGCAAAAAAGAGGGTTCTCCCAGCAAACGATCAAGGAGTTTCAGCTTGGCTTTGCTCCGGATTCCTGGGATTTTATCACACAGTTTCTGAAAAGGCGGCAGTTTGATCTCGAGCAAATGGTGGAAGCGGGCCTGCTGGCCAAAAATGAAGGTGGACGCATTTTTGATCGGTTTCGCGGAAGAGTCATGTTTCCGATTCACAATTCACAGGGGGAAGTAATCGCTTTTGGCGGACGAGCGTTGGACGGGGGGCATCCTAAATATTTAAACAGCCCGGAAAGCATCTTGTTTAACAAAAGTGCCACCTTGTTCAATTTGCATCGTGCGCGAGCCTCTATCCGAAGGCGAAAACAGGCCATTTTGTTTGAAGGGTATGTTGATGTAATCTCGGCCTGGCAGGCGGGATTTTCCCAGGTGGTAGCTACCTTGGGAACAGCGCTGAACGAACAGCAGGCGAGAATCATCCGGCGAAATGCCGAACAAGTCACCATCTGCTACGACGGCGATTCTGCCGGTCAAGAAGCGACGGCAAAAGCGATTCAAGTTTTGCATCAGGCTGGTTGTACAGTGCGAATCGCTCCGTTGCCGCAGGGAATGGACCCGGATGATTACTTGAAACAGCATGGTGCAGAAGCGTTTTCACAGCAAGTTTTGCTTCAAGCGATGCCTGTTACCGCATTTCGGCTGAAACATTTACGAGGCAATCGCGTATTAAACGATGAGACAGATCAGGCTCGTTTTATACAAGAGGCTCTTCTCATCATTTCCGAACTGGATAGCCCGGTTGAACGTGATTTGTACGAACGACAGCTGGCGGAGGATTTTGGCTTGTCGCTGGACGCGATCAAGTCAGAGGCGCGCAAGGTCTATAAACAGCAAAAAAGTAATCAGCACAGGGATAAAGTAACGCCAGCATGGAATAATAGTATAAATAATGGCAAATTTACGGTCACAAAATCGCTGGCTCCAGCGCATCATACAGCAGAGAGAATGCTGCTTTACTACATGATGCGCAGCCGTGATATCGCTGATCGCGTACAAAGAGAGTGCAAAGCCAGCTTCCAGATTGACGAACATGATGCGTTGGCCGCCTTTTTGTACGCCTATTATGCTGAAGGGTATCCGGAAGACACAGGAAAATTTATACACTATCTGGAAGATGAAAAGTTAAAGCAATTAGCCTCGGGATTGGCCATGATGGAGTGGAAGGAAGACATATCTGATCAAGCGATCGGTGACTACATCAAACAAGTAAATAACTACCCGATGCGCACCGAATTGGATCGTTTGCGGGAAGAACAGCGAATGCTGAACTTACAAGCAGCAAGTGCCGAATCAGAGGATGTGCGCAAGCAACTGGAAATTCAAGCTGCCGTCGTAGGGATGAAGATTCTTGAATTGGAAAATGCTTTAAAGAGAGGGTAGCATCAGATCATTCCCGGGGAAGGAGGGATAGTAGATGAACAAGCAAAACATCACTTCAGATATGGAAGGAATCTCCATTGAACAAGTGAAAGAACAATTGGTCGAGTTAGGAAAGAAACGTGGTATTCTCACCTACAAGGAAATTATGGAACGTCTTTCCGGATTTGAGCAGGATTCTGATCAAATCGACGAGTTCTTCGAATTCCTGGGAGACCAGGGAGTAGAGGTAACGAACGAAAACGAGGAAGACGACGACGATGACGAAATGATGATCAAGGATGAGGAAGCTGACGAATTTGATTTCGACGATCTCTCTGTGCCACCCGGTATTAAAATCAATGATCCCGTGCGGATGTACCTTAAGGAGATAGGGCGTGTTCCTCTGCTTTCCGCAGAAGAGGAAATCAAGTTGGCGCAGCGTATCGAGCAAGGAGATGAAGAAGCAAAACGGCGCCTTGCCGAGGCAAACCTTCGCTTGGTTGTCAGTATCGCCAAACGGTATGTAGGTCGGGGAATGCTCTTCCTGGATCTGATTCAAGAAGGAAACATGGGTTTGATCAAAGCGGTGGAAAAATTTGACTACCGTAAAGGCTACAAATTTAGCACATATGCCACATGGTGGATTCGTCAAGCGATTACGCGGGCTATCGCCGATCAGGCTCGGACGATTCGGATTCCGGTGCACATGGTGGAAACCATCAACAAGCTGATTCGCGTTTCCCGCCAGTTATTGCAAGAACTCGGTCGAGAGCCAATGCCGGAAGAGATCGCCGAAAAAATGGATCTGACTCCGGAAAAAGTGCGGGAAATTATGAAGATCGCCCAGGAACCGGTTTCATTGGAAACACCGATCGGGGAAGAGGATGATTCGCACTTAGGCGATTTCATTGAAGACCAGGATGCTTTGGAACCATCTGATGCTGCCGCTTACGAGCTGCTCAAGGAACAGTTGGAAGATGTACTGGATACGTTGACCGATCGCGAGGAGAATGTGCTTCGGTTACGGTTTGGGTTGGATGATGGACGGACACGGACGTTGGAAGAAGTAGGTAAAGTGTTCGGTGTAACCAGAGAGCGCATCCGCCAAATTGAGGCGAAAGCCCTACGGAAATTACGGCATCCGAGCCGCAGTAAACGCTTAAAAGATTTCCTCGAATAGCCGATATTAGAATAGAGATGAATGCCTACGTTCTGGCGGAGTCAGTCACTGCGTAGGCTTTTTCTTTTGTATCCGGTTGTTCGAAAGGCGCTTTCGTATTTTCGTGGATGTTCCTTTTCGGACATGAATGCGCTCAAGGAGGGCAGTGACCATTGAATGATCAACGGAAGAAGATTATTATTGCAGAAATTGAAACTTGGCGTAAAAATAACTTGATTCCTGAACATTATTGTATATTTTTACTCAATCTCTATACAGAAGGTGAACGCCCGGTTGGCGACGCAGCTCGCACAATCGCCAAGAAAGCGCATACAGGAACGGCAGCATACGGTACCGAGCGACTGACGTCCGGAACAGCCAACCATGCGGGAAGCGCTGGAATCAGCGTATCATGGAAGCTGATCTTTGCTTGGTTTGCGGGCGCCTGTTTCATAGCGGCAATGATCTTATCTGCTTTTCATTTTAGCGATTTTAGTACGCCAATGCAAATTGCGATCTTTTCCATTTTTGCGCTGATCTTTTACTTGATGGCGGTTATTTTCCGCCGATCGCTGCCGATTCTCGGGCATATTGGACTCGGCGGTTCGTTTCTGATCCTGATTATTGGCGGCGTTTATTTGCTGCGCTCCCTGGGGTATGGGACGGGCGTCCTGTTGGGCTTTTTGACGATCGTCTGCTTGCTGTGGCTCGTCAACGGCTTGTTTTTTCGCTACAGCTACCTGCTGTATTGCGGGTTCCTCGGTCTGGCCATGATATACGGTCTGGCCGTGTCCGATCGATTGGCGGCCGATTTCAGCTGGTGGAAAGTGGAACTTTATTGGGTGCCGATTGCGCTGCTGATGCTGGGACTGGGCTTCCTTTGGAATGAACGCAATCAGCAGCTGGCCGGCGTGTTGGCGATTTGCGGCTTGCTGTTCTTCTTCGGGTCCGAAGTGGAAGCTTTATACATACCCGCAGCGAAGACGGATGTCATTCAATTGCTTCTGTTTTTGAAAGTGTTTCTGGGAGCGGTTTTCTTCTTCTTTACGCGAAAATACTGGTTTGGCTGGCTGCGTTTGTGACTTCCGCCGAAAAACAAAAAAAGGATCTGGCCATCGCTCCAGATCCTTTTTTTGTTTTGCTGCGTGCAGAGTTAACTGCGGTTTAAATCAGCTGCGGCCGTTCGCCCGGGATAAAAGAGAGAGGCGGTGTCGGCCGCATTTTCCTTGGCGGTGAGCTCTGTCGGCTTGATGCGGTAAACAACCGCCGGGCTATTCCGGGAAGACCGGTACTTTTCGACATGCGACGCGGCGAGCGGGGACGAAAAATAACCGGGGACGTGCTTATCCAACAGCTGCTGCAGGGCATCACGTTTTTCGGAAACATCCGTGACCAAGGAGGCCGTCCCGAAGATGATCACACTCATATAGGCGGTATCGGTATGGGCCGGGACAGGATCGGCGACCGTTCCATACTCTTCGCAGACGGAAAAACAGACATCAGGCTGCCTGGCGAGGATTGCCGCTTTGCGGCCGGAATCCGCTCCGTGGAAATAAATAGACTCTTTCCACCAAACAAAATTGAGCGGCACGACATATGGGCCGTTCTTGTCGATCAGACCGAGATGGCCGACTCTGGCTGTTTGCAAAAACGTCTCGATTCGTTGCGGATCGGTGCAAGTGCGTTGGGTTAAGCGGATTGGCATCATCGTTCAGAAACGCTCCTTTTCGGTTTGGGTCTTGTAGGTTACTATAGAACATAATTGACTGGTTCCCAATGGACAATTTTCGTATTTTTGTTAAGGACAGATGGAGGGTCTATGCTGGAAATTACTGTGCACTTGCAAAAACATGCAGAAATTCCGCTGTATCTGCAGCTTTATCAATATTTGAAACAGGAGATTCACAGCGGCCGGATTACGCCCGGTACCCGTCTGCCCTCGATCCGTGCATCAGCCAGCCATTTGGCGTCAGCAAGATCACGGTCGAACTGGCCTATCAGCAACTGTTGGCTGAGGGCTATGTGGAAAGTCGTGAGCGAAGCGGCTATTTTTCCGTGGAACTGGCAGCAGAATTGCTGGACCGCCGTGCAACGGATCGGCCGAGCTTGCGAAACAAGAAGCAAGAGGCGCCAACCCAGCCGATCTTGTATGATTTCAAGCTATCGACACTTGATCCCGCCCAATTTCCGCTGACGGTTTGGCGAAAGCTCAGCCAACGGTCGATGAATGACCCATCGCTCTATAGTTATGGCGATCCGCAAGGTGAAGCGGGCCTGCGTGAAGAACTGGCGGATTATCTGCGCCACGCCAGAGGGGTCAACTGCACGGCAGAGCAAATTGTGATCGGTGCAGGAACGCAAACGTTGTTTTCTATGCTTTGCCAGATGCTGACGGTGCTGGGACTCAAGCAAATCGGCTTTGAACAGCCGGGGTATCAGGCTGTGCAATTTGTCAGCAAGCATCTAGGTTTGCAAAATATTCCGATTGAGTTGGATGAAGAAGGTCTGGATGTGCAGCAACTATGGCAGAGCGGCGTGCGGGCAGCTTACATCACGCCTTCTCATCAATATCCGACAGGAATCGTCATGCCGATCGCCAGGAGGTTGAAGCTGCTGCAATGGGCGGAAGCGGTTGACGGCTTTATTGTCGAGGACGACTATGACGGGGAATTTCGTTATCGGGGCAAACCGGTTCCTTCCCTGCAAGGGCTTGACCGGCAAGGGCGCCACGTAGTCTATATCGGGACTTTTTCCAAAGTTTTGCTCCCGGGCATTCGCGTTGGTTATATGGTGTTGCCGCCCCCGTTATTGAACTTGTACCGGACGCAACTGATCCATTATGAACAAACAGCGTCGCGATTTCATCAGCGGACGTTGCAACTGTTTATGCAAGAAGGCGAATGGGAGCGCCATATCCGGCGCTTGCGGATGGTGTATCAAAAGAAACATGCCCGCCTGTTGGAAGCGCTGAAAACAGTGATGGATGCCCGTGTCAAAATAGTCGGGCAGGATGCTGGTCTTCATCTTGGCATCGAAGTTGACAGCGAGCAGAGTGCAGCTGAGTTGGTCCGCCTGGCGTTGGAACAAGGTGTTCGTGTCTATGATGCACTGGCTTTTTCCACAGGATCTGCCGGCCGGGTCAATCGGATCTTGTTGGGGTTTGCCGGTATGGAACTAAGCGAGATCGAGCCGGCCGTCAGACGGCTTCATCAGGCGTGGCAGGGAGTTTACCGCTGACGGAGGAGACTCCGAAATTCCGCAAAAATCCCTATTCGGCTCGTATGCTCGGGATTTTTCTCGGTTTTTGTTTGTTGGGATTTGCCAGGCGAATAGGGTAAAATAAAGGGTATCGGAAGGAGAATGCTGCAAATGACGTCGATCATGATTTCCAAGCGGTTAGAGACGATCGCCAACTATTGTCCGCAAGGGGCAAAAGTAGCGGATATCGGTTCAGACCATGCCTTGCTCGCCGCCTTTTTGCTGACGAGCGGGACGGCTTCTTATGTAATAGCAGGTGAACTGAATGAAGGCCCTTTCCAAGCTGCGAAAAAACAAATAGATAATTTACAGCTTCATCAGCGGGCAACCGTTCGCAAAGGTGATGGATTAGCCGTACTTGCCCCGCAAGAAGTGGATGTAATTTGTATCGCCGGGATGGGGGGGCAGTTGATTGCCTCCATTCTGGAAGCGGGCAAGGATAAACTGGATGGCGTTTCCCGGCTGATTTTACAGCCGAATGTCGGAGCGGATACAGTGCGGCGCTGGCTGATTCACAATGGTTGGCAGCTCGTGGCCGAAACGATTATGGAAGAAGACCAGATCATTTATGAAATTTTGGTTGCGGAACCGGGGGACCCGCTCGTTCCTTACACGGGTCAGGACCGCACCGTGGAAGAATTAATCCGGATCGGCCCCTTTTTATGGCGGGAACATTCGGCCGCTCTGCGGAAAAAGTGGCAGGCGGAACAGCAAAAGCTGCAATATGTGGCCAAACAGCTCCAGCAATCGAGCCGGGAGGAAGCAAAGCTTCGTCTCGACGAGGTCAATCGCGAGCTTCAATGGATAGAGGAGGTAGTGCAATGCTTGCAAACGGACAAACCATCATTCAATGGGTCGAACAGCTAGCGCCAAAATCGCTGGCCATGGAAGGGGACAAGATTGGCCTGCATGTCGGGACATTGCAGAAACCGGTCAAAAGAGTAATGGTTGCGCTTGATGTTTTGGAACCGGTGGTCGATGAGGCGATCGCTCAAGGCGTTGATTTGATTGTTGCCCACCATGCGGTCATTTATCGGCCGCTGAAACATTTGCGAACCGATTTGGCTGCCGGACGGCTTTTCGAAAAACTGCTCAAACACGACATTGCGGTTTACACGGCGCACACGAATCTCGATGTTGCTGTCGGGGGAATGAATGACTGGTTGGCCGAAGAGCTCGGCTTGCAAGATGTTGAGGTGTTGGAGGCAATTCACGAGGACCGGTGGAAGAAATTGGTCGTTTACATACCTGCCGCTCATCGCGATGCTGTATTTGAAGCGATCATGGCTGCCGGCGCCGGGCAGATTGGCAATTACAGCCATTGTTCCTTTCAACTGAGCGGAACGGGAACATTTTTGCCGGAGGAAGGAACGTCGCCTTATATCGGCAAGACCGGACAACTGGAGCGGGTGGACGAGATTCGCTTGGAAACCGTTATTCCAGCATCCAAGCAAACGTCGATCATCCAGGCGATGAAAAAAGCCCATCCATACGAGGAAGTGGCTTATGACATCTATCCGTTGGAATTGAAGGGGGCCGGACTGGGTATCGGCCGGATCGGCAAGCTGCCCGAACCGCTTACGCTGCGGAGTCTGGCCGAGTTGGTCAAAAGCCGCTTTGATTTGCGCGGGCTGCGCGTCGTTGGTAAAATGGATGAATTGGTAAAAAGAGTGGCAATTGTCGGCGGTGACGGTAATTCCTTTGTGGGAAAAGCGGCTTTTCGCGGAGCAGATGTGTTGATAACCGGCGATATTTATTACCATACGGCCCATGACGCGATGGCCGATGGGCTGAAACTGATCGATGCCGGCCATAACATCGAGAAAATCATGAAGCGCAAATTGGCCGAATATTTGGGGCAACGATTGGCTGCGGGCGGTTATCAAACAGAAGTGTTTGCCTCAGTGGAACATACCGATCCGTTTCAATTTGTCTAGGAGAGGTGGAAACGGATGTTGATGGCGAAGCGTCTATTGGTATGGCATCAGGCAAAAGAAGCGGTTAAACAGGCGGAACGGGTGCGGGAAGAGTACGCAAACCGCCTGGCACAGCATGATCAGCTGATTCAGCAACTGACGGAAAAGTTGGCAGCGGTGCCTGCTCCGCAAACTCCGGATGAGGAGATAGCCAAGCTGTTGCTGGAACAGGAATTATGGATGGCCAACAATGAAAGGGACCGTTATGCAGCCTCCCATCAGAAAGAGGCGTTGCGAGCGGAACAGACGATTCAACAAAAATCGTTTGAAATCGTGCAATGGGAACAGGAGCTTGACGGAGAGGCGCTGGCTCAGTATTACCGGATCGCTGAGAACAAGGCAAACCCGTTGGCGGAAGTGAGAAACAATTCATGCACGGTTTGCTTTATGCCGCTTTCACTGAGCAAGATGAGCGAATGGAGAAGGGGAAAGGGACTGGTTTACTGTGATGAATGCGGAAGAATCCTTGTCTAACAAAAACAGAACAAAGAGAATGGCCAAAATTGCCGGATCGGTCATGCTGAGCGGGACATTGCTGTGGACTGCGATGCCGACCCAGGCTGCGGTCCAATGGTTGCCTTATACGGATATCAGCAAGAATTGGGCGAAAAAGGAAATTGTCAGCGCCGTTGAAAAAGGCTTGTTTGTCGCCGGAAAAGAGAATCCGCGTTTCTTTCCGCAACGGCCGATGACGCGGGCCGAATTTTTGACGCTGCTCGATCGTCTCTTTACCTTGGGCCAAGACCAATTGTACAGTCTGACGCTTACTTCGGGGGCTGATCATTTGGTGGAAACAAACGGGACGGAAGAACCTTACTTGCCTTATCGGGACGTCGATCGACTGACCTGGATGTATGAACCAATCTTGCGCGTTTCCGTCGTTCTGGAACGTTTATACGGTCCGCAGGCAATCCAAAACATTTTTCCCGGCAAGGAGTTCCATCCGGAGCAGCCAATCACCTGGCAGGAAAGTGCGAATTTAATCCAAATGTTCGTCACTGCTGCTCCGGAAAAAAAGGCGTTGCAAATTCTCAGTGAGCGTGGCTGGTTGGATGGCAATCAAAGCAAACCGCTGACACGCGCCGATGCTGCGGTGCTTGCCGATAAGGTCAGTGCCTATCTGGAACAGGGGGAAGTGCTGCCGCTGCTTGATTACGACGGCCAGAAATTTCCGCAAGTTCCCTATATCGAGAATATTTTCCCTTTGTTTTACGGGTATTTGAAAAACTCGACCGGGGATGACAAAGTTTTTCTGGACAGCGTCACGGCAGTCAGCAATCAGATGGACAATCCGGACACTTACCGTCGTCTGGAAGCGTTGGGGAAAGCCGGCTACCCCAATCAGGTCGGCATTCATTACTATTTAAGCTGGAATCCGGACACCGATTTGTCGCAAAACTTGAACGAGGCGATTGCCGCGATTGACGCCTACTACGCTGACAAAATTGTCATTCCGGAAACGCTCAAACTGCTGATGGCCAATGTGTATGACATTTGTCTGCAAATCGAATACACCGATCCGCAAATTTATGAACAGACGTTGCCGCGGCTCTACGGCTACGAGCAAAAGATGAAACAAGGGTCTGAAGAGTGGCAACAGTGGGCCATTTACATAGCGGCGTTGGAGATGAAAAGCGGGGCAATGGACAAAGCTCTGGCGCATTATCAGCAATTGACGGAAATTGACGCGGGATTGATCAATACCGTTTATTATTTGGCCAACCAAGGACGGCTGGGCGAAGCGGAAGAAGTATTGGACAATGCCGGCAAACGGCTGAAACCGGACCGCAAGCAACTCTTGATCACGTTGGCAGACGAACTCAACAGTTTGAAAAAGCAGCCGGATTATATCCGCGATCTCGCGTATGCGCTCAAACGCACGGAAGCGGTCAGAGGATACAAGGTTACCGGAGAATCAACGTTGAGCGGCTATTTGTTCCACTATACGCAGGTCTTTGATGAGAAAACAAAAGCAAGCCATACGACCGGCTTTTTCCAATCACCGTACAAATTGGTCAAGGAAAAACTGGAAACTTACGATGATTACCGAAACAACGTGCAATATTCCTATGATTTTGAACAGCAGAAATGGACGAAAACGAAAACAGGTTCCTTTGATTATTTGCATGAATGGGTCGAATCTCAATCGGTTGAGCAGCGCGCCGAGCAATTGGGTGCCCGCTACTTGCAACAATCGTTTGGCTCATATGATGTGATAACGGAGTGGATTCCCGGCGACAAGCTGGTCAAGTCCGCCGACTCAATCGAATTCGATTCGGCGCGGATCAAGCGGGTGCCGATGTACGTGAACAAATACTATGTAGATCGGCGCAGCGGATTCGTTGTCCGGCATATTTGGCGATATGAAGAGGTTTACGACAGCAATGAATATGCCGCGTATTCCGGTCAGGAAACTTACGGCGATTACGATCAAGTGAAAATGGTCATTCCGGCCACGATCAGCGAACAGGCGGGTGAAGAGAAATGAAATGCTTGAGAGGAATCATACTGGGTGTTGCTTTCACCTTGCTTTTCGGGACGACCTCGGGATATGCCGAGACGCAAAATCCGTATTTGGAATTGGACGAGGTGTTTCAGCTTCTGCACGAAAATCATTTGAGCCGTCCGGCGGAATCGCAATTGGTTCAAGGGGCGCTTGCCCATGTTCGTGAGGAAGTCAACGAAACAAAAAAACAGGAACTGACTTATGCTAAGACCGATGACACTTTGGACGAACTGGAAGCAAGGCTTTCCAGCTGGCAAAATCAATACGATTTGGAGCCGCGGTTTCTGTTGACGGAATCGATCAACGGGATGCTGTCGACTCTCGATGATCCGCATACCGTATTTTTTACCGAAGAGGAGTTGCGCAAATTTACCGACAGCGTGGAAAACCAGATGGTTGGATTTGGCTTCCGTCTGAGCACCAAAAATGATCGTTTGCTGATCCGCGAGATTATTCCCAATTCTCCGGCGGCGGCTTCGGAACTTCAGCCGGGCGATCAGATTTTGGGCGTTGATGATATCGATCTGAGCGGAAAAAGTCTGGAGGATGCCCTGAATTTGTTGAAAGGGCCGGAAGGAAGCCAGGCTGTGCTGCGCATCTATCGGGAAAAAGAAAGCGCGGAAAAACAAATAAGGCTGAAGCGGGCTCGCCTGTCGATTCCGGAAGCGGAAGGCACGCTTTTCAACGATAACATCGGCTACATTAAATTGGAGACGTTCGGCTCGGATGCGGCGACACAAGTGCGTGATCAGTTGCAAAAACTGACAAACAGTCAGACTCCGATGAAAGCGTTGATTTTCGATTTGCGGGACAATGGGGGCGGCTACTTGACAGCTGCGCGGGATATCGCCAGCCTGTTCATGGAAGACGGTCTGCTGATGTACACCACCGATCGCAATGGGGTGGAAATGCAAACATGGGTGCACAACGGTCGCCAAGTCAACTATCCGGTGATCATTTTGGTCAATGAGAATACCGCTTCTGCTTCCGAGCTGTTGTCCGGCTCACTGCGCGACCACGGCATCGCCCGATTGGTTGGCACGAAAACGTATGGCAAGGGCAGTGCCCAGCAAATTATTCCGTTGACTGACGGCGATGCCTTAAAGATCACCTTGAACGAATATTTTACTCCGAATCATATGGTGGTCAATCATGTTGGCTTGCAACCCGATATCGAAGTGGAAGATTATGTCGGCCAAGTTATCGCCGGGCTGAAACATTTCGATGTGAAGCGTTTTGTACTAAGCGAATCCGAGGATGGCACACAGATTAACGGGGTGGAGTTCCCGATCCTGGAGCAAATTTTTAAAGAAGACACGGCGGGATCGACGATGCGTAATTCGGTGTTGTCCAGCATTACCGGTGACCAGTCCTTGCCAAAAGAAGGATACACCTCGATCCAATCATACTTGGCGCAGCATAAGGAAATCGGCTGGCAAAAAATTGGCAATCAGACGATCATCACCATTCCTTAACCGGCTTTCTTCTCCCTTGCCTGTAACGGGCAAGGGAGTTTTTTTCAGGAATAGATGGAGGAGGAGAGTCTACACTAAGACGAGCAGAACTTATCACGCGGACAGGAAGGATGGAAGGATATGAAAAAGGTACTTCTATTCCTAATCGATTCAATGATGCCGGAGGTGCTTGACCAGTGTATCGCCGAAGACAAAGCACCCGCTTTAAAATTTTTGGTAGAGAAAGGGCAATACATTTCCGACTGTGTCACCGCTTTTCCGACGATGACCGCTTCGGTGGACTGTTCCTTGATTACGGGAGTGTATCCCGACCAACATAAAGTACCGGGTCTGGTCTGGTTTGATCCGGCTTCAAAAAAAATTGTCAATTACTTAAACGGGTTTCTCCCGGTTTATCGGATAGGTGTGGAACAATGTGCAACCAATGTTCTTTTTGACTTGAACGAATCACATCTGAGCAAAAATGTGAAAACCGTTCATGAAGAACTGGAGGAACGGGGGCTTGTTTCCGGCTCGATTAATGTCATCGCCCACCGCGGCAAGGAGAAGCATAAAGCGGCGCTGCCGTTTTTGGTTGACGTCTTGACGAGCTTTCAACTCCATCGAACCATCAGCGGTCCGCAGATTTTGAGTGTCGGGACATTCGTCAAGCCCTCCATTTTCCGGCCCATCAACTGGAGTTGGTCTCATTCCATGCCGTCCCGTTTTGGCATCAATGATATGTATGCCATCGATGTCTTAATAGAAGTGATCCGCAGTGGTAAGCAGCCCGATTGCACCTGTATTTATCTTCCTGACAACGATCATAAACTGCATGTTTCCCCGGATCAGGCTGTAAACCATTTAGCCCAGGTGGATCAACAGTTGGTGCGGTTCCTGGACTCATTTGAAACATGGGATGAAGTGGTGGAAAAGAATGTCATTCTTTTAATCAGTGATCATGGACAGACAAAGATCGGCCGCGATGAACGGCACAATATCTCACTGGACAAATTGTTGGCTGATTTGCGTATTTACAAGCTTGGCGAACCGGTTCGCGATGATGATCAACTCGTCATTTGCAATAATGAGCGAATGACTTATCTGTATCCGCTGCAGCCAGACATTAGCGGCGAAGTGATCAACAGGCTGGAAGCGGATCCGCGTATTGACATCATTGCCTGGAAAGAGCAGGGTTGGGTAAATGTCTACAACGGGGAAAACAGGAAGCGGCTCCGATATAAAAAAGGCGGGGCAATCCGGGATATTTACCGATCTGCATGGACGATTGAAGGGGAAAGAGAGGCGCTTGACTTGCACTTCAATGAAGAAGGGGTGCTTTTTTATGCCAATTATCCGGATGGTTTGGCCCGTTTATATGGATCGCTGTATTCGCAAGAGACCGAAATGATTGTGATTACAGCAGCGCCAGGGTATGAATTTTTGTCCGAGTACTCGCCAACCCATCTTGGAGGGGGCAGCCATGGTTCTCTTCATCGTCAGGATTCGCTTATCCCGTTAGTTGTCGTCGGCGCTGCCCATCCTTTCAAAAAACCGGCAAGGCTCATTGATGTGAAAGACTTTATCCTTCAACAGTTGGCGGTTGAGTCAGTTTTAGTGTAGCAAGCAAAGGATAGTGATCGGACAATGCGACCTTGATCACTTCATAATCGACAACTTCCCATTGAGGACTTACATAAATAAAGTCAATCCTTTTGGGAAAAGGGCTGAGCGTCGGGAGTGTATGACGCTCTTTTTTTTGGGCGCAATCCAGCAAATGGGCGGGAAGCGAAGGCGTTTGTGTATTAAAATCGCCCAACAGGATGACAGGAGATGTTTGGCTGCGCAACTGCTCTTCGATTACCGCTAATTGGGTCTTTCTGCTTTTTGCGCTTAAACTTAAGTGGGTGACCCAGGTTTCGATGGTTTGTCCTTGCCACGGCAGTGAAGCGCTAAGCAAGCTGCGAGGTTCTTTGCTCGCGGGAAGCAGGCGGCAGTTTGCTTCGGCTATCGGAATCCGGGTGAACAAGGCGTTGCCGTAATAACCGTCGGCAACCGGCAACGTGGGGGCGAATATATAGTGATATTGAAGATGTTCGGCGATTTTCTGTGCCTGGAAGCCGTATTTACTGTTTTCGTGCACTTCTTGCAACCCGATGATGTCGGCATTGAGCGAACGGAGCAGGATCATCATCTCTGCTAGCCGCTTTCGCCAGAACAGATCTCTACCACTGTGTATGTTATAACTGACAACACGCAACATAGGCAGGTTCCCTTCGCAATGATTCATATTTGTTTATAATGTTAGTATCAAGTTGAACAAGCATTTTCATTCTGTTGCGTTTATTCTCGGCTGACACTTTGTGAATATTTTTTTTAAATTTACTGTTGCATTGTTTTTTTATCTGTGCTATATTATTAAACGTTCCCCTCCGAAATAGAAAATGGAGAGAGAACGAAGTAGGATTCGTTGTGAGATTTGTTCTTTGAAAATCGGATAGAAATCGACTCACATTGCTAGTATCGTTTTTGGTCAGTTTTCCAAACTTTATTGGAGAGTTTGATCCTGGCTCAGGACGAACGCTGGCGGCGTGCCTAATACATGCAAGTCGAGCGAGGGTCTTTAAGACCCTAGCGGC